>OZ257133.1:345000-1545000 GCA_965279135.1 Croceimicrobium sp.
TCGTCAGCTCGTGCCGTGAGGTGTCGGGTTAAGTCCCATAACGAGCGCAACCCCTATTCTTAGTTGCCAGCGGTTCGGCCGGGGACTCTAAGAAAACTGCCCGCGCAAGCGGTGAGGAAGGTGGGGATGACGTCAAATCATCACGGCCCTTACGTCCAGGGCTACACACGTGCTACAATGGTGTTGACAAAGGGCAGCTATACTGCGAAGTAATGCTAATCCCAAAACAACATCTCAGTTCGGATTGGAGTCTGCAACTCGACTCCATGAAGCTGGAATCGCTAGTAATCGCGCATCAGCCATGGCGCGGTGAATACGTTCCCGGGCCTTGTACACACCGCCCGTCAAGCCATGGAAGCTGGGGGTGCCTGAAGTCGGTCACCGCAAGGAGCTGCCTAGGGTAAAACCAGTAACTGGGGCTAAGTCGTAACAAGGTAGCCGTACCGGAAGGTGCGGCTGGAACACCTCCTTTTAGAGATAGTACGACTCAATAGATAGAGAGTTTCATTTTACCGCTTTCCTTATTATATACATCTGGAGTTCCGTTCAGAGATCCACCTTCAGTCCCGTAGCTCAGCTGGTTAGAGCGCTACACTGATAATGTAGAGGTCCGCAGTTCAAGTCTGCGCGGGACTACCACTGAAACGGGGAATTAGCTCAGCTGGCTAGAGCGCCTGCTTTGCACGCAGGAGGTCATCGGTTCGACTCCGATATTCTCCACTATTCTCGGCTTAGCCGAGATCGTTCTTTATATAGATTTTACTCGTTGGGAGTATCCCGGCTTAGCCTGGATAAGGGTTCAATTCCCTTGAAATCACAATCTTAAACCCAAAGGAGCAAGCAATTACGGCTGCTTGTCCACCAAGTTTGAGAGTCTCGGTTGAGCCGGGATTAAGTTCTTTGACATATTGAGAGTGAATACATGAGATCGAGGGTGACTCAACGCGAGTTGAGTTACTTACGTAATAGACATTTAAAAAGCGAATAAGGGCGTACGGCGGATGCCTAGGCTTTCAGAGGCGAAGAAGGACGTGACAAGCTGCGATAAGCTTCGGGTAGGTGCACATGACCATTGATCCGAAGATTTCCGAATGGGGCAACCCGGCACCGTGAAGCGGTGTCACCGAAAGGAGCAAACCCGGGGAACTGAAACATCTAAGTACCCGGAGGAAGAGAAAACAATAGTGATTCCCAGAGTAGTGGCGAGCGAAATGGGAACAGCCCAAACCAGAGTTGTTTCGGCAATTCTGGGGTTGTAGGACCACGATATCTGTTGTTCAACGAACTTGAAGGATCTGGAAAGTTCCACCATAGAGGGTGAAAGTCCCGTAAAGGTAAGTTCGAATAAACGGTAGTGGTATCCTGAGTAGCGCGGGACACGTGAAATCCTGTGTGAAACTGTCAGAACCATCTGATAAGGCTAAATACTCCTGAAAGACCGATAGTGCACTAGTACCGTGAGGGAAAGGTGAAAAGTACCCTGAATAAGGGAGTGAAATAGTACCTGAAACCGTACGCTTACAAGCGGTCGGAGTCTCGGCTTTGCTGAGATGACGGCGTGCCTTTTGCATAATGATCCTACGAGTTACTCCTCACTAGCGAGGTTAAGTCCTTCAGGGACGCAGCCGAAGCGAAAGCAAGTCTGAATAGGGCGTTTAGTTAGTGGGGGTAGACGCGAAACCCGGTGATCTACCCATGGCCAGGTTGAAGCTCTGGTAACACAGAGTGGAGGACCGAACCAGTTGACGTTGAAAAGTCTTTGGATGAGCTGTGGGTAGGGGTGAAAGGCTAATCAAACTGGGAAATAGCTCGTTCTCCCCGAAATGCATTTAGGTGCAGCCTCAAGTTTAGTTTAGTAGAGGTAGAGCGACTGGTTGGATGCGGGGGCTTCACCGCCTACCAAATCCTGTCAAACTCCGAATGCTACTAAATATACTTGGGAGTGAGGGCATGGGTGCTAAGGTCCTTGTCCGAGAGGGAAACAACCCAGACTATCTGCTAAGGCCCCCAAATGTATGCTAAGTTGATCAAACGTGGTCTGATTGCTTTGACAGCTAGGATGTTGGCTTGGAAGCAGCCATTCATTTAAAGAGTGCGTAACAGCTCACTAGTCGAGCGATCGGGCGTGGATAATAATCGGGCATCAAGCATACTGCCGAAGCAATAGCATCGAAAGATGGGTAGGGGAGCATTCTAGTTGCGCTGAAGGTGAACTGTGAGGTTTGCTGGAGCGGCTAGAAAAGAAAATGTAGGAATAAGTAACGATAAAGGGGGCGAGAAACCCCCTCACCGATA
Organism: Croceimicrobium sp.; assembly: GCA_965279135.1. GTDB lineage: Bacteria > Bacteroidota > Bacteroidia > Flavobacteriales > Schleiferiaceae > Croceimicrobium. The sequence goes on from OZ257133.1 coordinate 347,296, forward strand.
GACTAAGGTTTCCTGAACAACGCTAATCGGTTCAGGGTTAGTCGGGACCTAAGGCGAACCCGAACGGGGTAGTCGATGGATAACGGGTTAATATTCCCGTACTTGTGTATACTGCGATGGGGTGACGGAGTAGTGAAAGTCCTGCGTACTGACGGAATAGTACGTTGAAGCCCGTAGATATATCGACTGTAGGCAAATCCGCAGTTGATGTCGAAGGTGATAGTACTCGGAGTCTTCGGATGATGAGATATGGACCTAATCAGACTTCCAAGAAAAACCTCTAAGCTTCAGGTATATACAACTCGTACCGCAAACCGACACAGGTAGTCAAGGAGAGAATCCTAAGGTGCTCGAGTGATTCATGGCTAAGGAACTAGGCAAAATAGCCTCGTAACTTCGGGAGAAGAGGCGCCTACTTCGGTAGGCCGCAGTGAAAAGGCCCAGGCGACTGTTTATCAAAAACACAGGACTCTGCGAAATCGAAAGATGATGTATAGGGTCTGACACCTGCCCGGTGCCGGAAGGTTAAGAGGAGATGTTATCTTCGGAGAAGCATTGAATTGAAGCCCCGGTAAACGGCGGCCGTAACTATAACGGTCCTAAGGTAGCGAAATTCCTTGTCGGGTAAGTTCCGACCTGCACGAATGGTGCAACGATCTGGGCACTGTCTCAGCCATGAGCTCGGTGAAATTGTAGTCTCGGTGAAGATGCCGGGTACCCGCAATGGGACGAAAAGACCCCGTGAACCTTCACTACAGCTTAGTATTGACTTCGGATAAACAATGTGTAGGATAGGTGGGAGACTTTGAAGCAGCATCGCCAGGTGTTGTGGAGTCAACCTTGAAATACCACCCTTTGTTTATTTGAAGCCTAACCCCGCAAGGGGGACAGTGCTTGGTGGGTAGTTTGACTGGGGTGGTCGCCTCCAAAAGAGTAACGGAGGCTTCTAAAGGTGCCCTCAGCACGCTTGGTAACCGTGCGTAGAGTGCAATGGCATAAGGGCGCTTAACTGTGAGACCTACAAGTCGATCAGGTGCGAAAGCAGAGCATAGTGATCCGGTGGTTCCGTATGGAAGGGCCATCGCTCAAAGGATAAAAGGTACTCCGGGGATAACAGGCTGATCTCCCCCAAGAGCTCACATCGACGGGGGGGTTTGGCACCTCGATGTCGGCTCGTCACATCCTGGGGCTGGAGAAGGTCCCAAGGGTTGGGCTGTTCGCCCATTAAAGTGGCACGCGAGCTGGGTTCAGAACGTCGCGAGACAGTTCGGTCTCTATCTATTGCGGGCGTTAGAAATTTGAAGGGAGCTGACTTTAGTACGAGAGGACCGAGTCGGACAAACCTCTAGTGTACCTGTTGTGGCGCCAGCTGCACCGCAGGGTAGCTATGTTTGGATGAGATAAGCGCTGAAAGCATATAAGCGCGAAACTCGCCCTGAGATGAGATTTCTTTTAAGGGTCGTTCGAGATCAGGACGTTGATAGGCTACAGGTGTAAAGGCAGTAATGTCATAGCCGAGTAGTACTAATTACCCGTAAGCTTTTAAATGCAGATCCCATGTATTCATTACTCTCAATTTGTCAATCGTATTAATGATTTATGGTGACTATGGCAGTGGGGATCACCTCTTCCCATCCCGAACAGAGCAGTTAAGCCCACTTGCGCAGATGGTACTAGGGTAACACCTGGGAGAGTATGTCGTCGCCAACCTTTCCAAAGCCTCTAGGTTTAGCCTAGAGGCTTTTTTTGTTGGAGGCAATGGAGTTTAGAACTTAGAGCTAAGAACTTAGTACCTGGATTTAAGATTGTAGATATGAGATCGATAGGTTTAAACGTTAAGTGCCTATGGAGACAGATCCTTACCCTACCTTCTACTAACTACGATCTACTAACTACTTTCTACTTTCTACCATCTACTTTGTACTTTCATCCAATCCCAGCTTCCAGCAATTAGCTACCTTCGCCGAACATGCGTAACTTCATTATTGCCCTTCTTATAAGCAGTTCCGCCCTGGCCCAGAGTATTCAACCGGATGCTCTGAAACCAGATTTTAGCCATCAATACTTCTACTGGCAACAACCAGGGTATTATTTTATCGATACTACCCTAAATAGCCTCGACTGGTATCACGCATGGAATACCGGAGAGAGTGATGACTTTGGCAAGCTGGTGCTCATGAATATGGGCGGGGCAAGAAACCAACTTACGCTTGCAGATCCGGAGCGCTTAACCGATTATCAGTCCTTTGGTCCTTATGCGGATTATTTTGCGAATCCAAAGACCATGCGCTATTACAAAACTCGTTCTCCCTTGACGGCGGCGCGTTATGTAAATGGTTATGACCGCGGTCAACTCTTTCGGATTTATCATACTCAAAACATCAATAAAAACTGGAACTTCTCACTGCGTTACCGTCGTTTAAATAGTCTGGGATTCTACATTAATGATCAGAATACCCAATCCAGCTTTATCCTAAATACACACTATCGCTCCCCCAAAGGTACTTATGAGGTTTATGCATATTTCGCCAGTGAGAAAATGGAACTCCAGGAAAATGGTGGGATAGTATCCGATTCCATATTTACCCAGAATATCGAATCTACCAGAACCCTGCTCATCACTAATCTGGATCAGGATGAGCGGTACATTTATAATCGAGACTATTTCATTGATCAACGCATAGATTTTTATAAGCTCTTCTTGAAGAAAAAGAAGAAACCCGCACCCGCCGCAGTTGGTGATTCCCTCGATTCCCTCCAGGTATCCTTAATTCCCGATTCTCTTCAGATTGTTGAAGAACCGGAGGAAGAGATCAAAAAGCGAAGCATTATTCTTGGGCATCAGGGGCGCTACAATCGTAGAGCGCAGGCTTATTTTGGGCGTACAAACAATGTTTACGCTAATTATTATTTCGATCGGGATGCCAACTACACCGATAGTATCGGCTATGCATCTTTGTATAATGAGCTGTATTTGCAAACCATAATTGGCGATACGAGCCGATTCGATCTTAAGGCAGGGGCCTTTCATCAGTTTATCAATTTTGGGAATGCTTACTTCAGCTCAGATGCCCAGCATCTGGGCTTAACCGCAACCTTAAAAGGGAACTATCGCGAATATTTCAAATTGGATGCAGAGGGGTCCTACATTTTAGGTGGGCCATTTGCCAACAACTTTGATCTTAAAGCTCAAGTCGAAGGACGTTTTTACCGCAGCATTGGTGCCTTTGCATCTTATCAAATCCAGAACAAGCACCCTGAATTAATGCGACAGGTTTATATAAGTAACAACTACCTCTGGAATATCAATCCAGGAGCGGTTTTATCTAATGACCTTCGCTTTGGTATACAGTGGGGAAAGGGCAATTACCTTCGATTCCGAACCTTCAGTGCTTCTGACTTTGTGTATTTCGGAGCGGATCATCTTCCTGCGGTGGCCGATGAAATTCTGGCCTATCAGAGTATTGACCTAAGGCAGAACTTTTCGTTTTGGAATTTTCTGAATCAGGATAATGAACTTCGTTATCAGATTCCCTTAAGTGGACAGGAATTTATGCCACTCCCCGAATTAGTGAATCGTCATTCGCTCTATTTCCGCTTTCCGCTTTTAAAGCGTGCGCTACAAGTTATGATTGGTGCAGAGGTCAATTATTTCAGTGCGTTTAACAGCCCTTCCTACTCTGCAGCAACCGGACAAATGTTCCTGGCCAATGAGTACCCTATCGGTAACTTTTACATTTTAGATGGCTTTGTGCACTTCAAAGTAGCTAAAGCAGTAATCTTCCTGAAGATGCAAAACATCCTGGAGGGTGTAAACCCCTATGATTATTGGGCCGCTCCGCATTTCCCACTCAACGATCGCGTGTTCCGATTTGGAATAAACTGGCGATTCTTCAATTAGGTCTTCTGATTCTTCTTTTTCGCTGCCGGGAACAATATGTTATTGAGGATAAGACGATAACCTGGAGAATTAGGATAGAGCTCTAATTCAGTTTTAGGATCACCTACTCGATGTTGATAATCTTCCGGATCATGCCCTCCGTAATAGGTCCAAGTGCCCATACCAAGCTCACCATGTATATATCGAGCTTCGCCAATTGCCTTGAATTCGCCCAAGATCAATACATCGCTTTTAATCAGACTTTTACGAAATGCTGTAGTCTGGCCCATAAAACCCTTTACCAATCGCACATGATTTTGCGTAAGCATCGTTGGAACGATATCCCACTTTGCTGAAAATTCAAAGAGACTGAAATAATCTCTTTCGGCCGCAATCTTCCGACTCATGGTGACATCGATATCACTAAACTCATAGACATTGGGGTTTTCCTTGAGGCGGAAGTTCTCAAAAGCATTGCTGCGTTCGTAGTTTAATTTGTTTTGATAGTTCGGTTCAGAAGGGTCTCCATCAAACATAGGTTCGCAAATGTCCACTCCATAGGCAGACAAGGCGATTTCGTAGCTATCAGTGGCGGAACACATGGCAAATAGAAAACCGCCGCCAATGGTGAACTCCCTGATTTTTTCAGCAACTGCACTTTTTAGTTCGCTTACCTTAGAAAAACCCAATTCCGCTGCCAGGGTTTCCTGTTCCTGCTTTTGCCGGATATACCAGGGAGCATTTTTAAATGCAGAGAAAAAGCGACCATATTGGCCTGTAAAATCTTCATGATGTAGATGAAGCCAATCATACTTCGGTAATAGATCCTCTAAAACCTCTTTGTCATATACCACATCATAGGGAATCTCCGCATAGGTAAGAACCAGGGTTACTGCATCATCCCAGGGCTGTTTGCTTTTAGGAGAATAGACCGCAATTTTAGGTGGTTTTTGAAGCTTTACGACGGACTGATTAACCGCAGGACTACTGATGTTTTTTCGAATTGTAGCGGCTTGTTCCTCACTGATCACTTCATAGCTCACATTACGGATACGGCATTCTAACTTCAACTCCTCCTGAAAAGGAATCATAAAACTGCCCCCGCGATAGTTTAAAAGCCATTCGACCTCAATCCCCCTTTCTAAAGCGTAGTAAGCTATGCCATAGGCTTTGAGATGTTGTTTTTGAGAATCTTCGTCCATAGGAATCAAGAGTTGAATCCCCTGAACTTGAGAAGTAAATAGGAAAAGAAAAAAAAGAAGCTTATTAAAATGGCATATCATCATCAGGGCTTTCAGATCCGAAACCTCCGTCACCTTGCAAGAATTGATCATTGTTCAATTTCGACTCTAATACTAAAGGACCGTTGTCCATATCCTCCAGATCTGAGAATCTGGCCATGGAACCTTCAAAGCGCAGACGCACATCAGCAAGGCTTCCATTCCGGTGTTTAGCAATAATCAGTTCTGCCTTTCCTTCGGCGGGGTCGCCATCACGGAAGGTTTCAATGTCGTAATATTCTGGTCGGTATATAAAGCAAACAATGTCCGCATCTTGTTCAATTGCCCCGGATTCACGCAGGTCAGAAAGCTGAGGGCGCTTATCACCAGCACGGGATTCAACCGCTCGACTTAGCTGAGAAAGGGCGATTACCGGCACATTCAATTCTTTGGCGATACTCTTTAAAGATCGGCTTATGGTCGAGATTTCCTGCTCTCGATTTCCTCCTTGAGACTTTTGTCCGCCCACCGTCATTAATTGGAGATAATCGATAATTATCATTCCAACATTATGCTGAGCTACTAATCGACGGCATTTGGCTCTAAGGTCGAAAACAGAAAGGGCTGGCGTATCATCAATAAAAAGGGGTGCATTCTCTAAGACGCGAACCTTAGTTACCAACTGTTGCCACTCTGCATCATTCAAGGTTCCCTTGCGAAGTTTTTCCGAACTTAAGCCAGTTTCACTGGAAATCAAACGGGTAATCAACTGAACGGCCGCCATTTCCAACGAGAATACCGCCACCGGAGTCTTGTGATCAATGGCCATATTACGGGCCATACTCAATACAAAGGCAGTTTTACCCATACCGGGACGGGCTGCCAGAATGATCAGATCCGAAGGCTGCCAGCCTGCAGTAATTCGATCCACTTCTGTAAAACCACTCGGAACCCCACTTAAACCTTCTTTTTTAGAAATCTCTTCAATCCGGTTTATGGCCTCTTTGATCAGGTCGCGAGCACTTTCGTAGTTCTTAACGATATTACTGTGAGCTACCTCAAACAGATCTTGTTCTGCTTCATCCAATAGGTCAAATACATCAGTAGTTTCATCAAAGCTCTTGTCGATGATATTACTAGCCACTTTGATCATTTCCCGCTGAATGTGCTTTTGCACAATAACCCGGGCATGATACTCAGAGTGTGCCGAGGAGCTCACTTTATTACTTAGCTCAATTAAGTAGTGTTCTCCACCCGAAGCTTCCAATTCTCCATTGGTCCGTAATTCGTTGGCGACAGTAAGAATATCTACCGGTTCACTACGACCAAAAAGTTCCTTGACGGTTTTAAAAATTAAACCATGCTGGGGTTTATAAAAACTTTCAGGGCTAAGGATGTCAATCACCGCATTGATGGCCGCATTGTCGATCAAAACTGCGCCCAGAACCGCTTCTTCAAAGCTGATCACCTGAGGAGGGATCCGGCCTTGATCCAAACTTAGCACCGCTTGCTTGCGTTTAGCTTGAAAAGAATTCTGCGGATTTTGATTCGCGTCCATACTGATTAACGTACCTTGAAAATTAGAGCTGAGCCTCCAAAAATAAAGATTGTGCCGCGCTTAATATCATTTTTCACATCTTCTTTTGTCATTCTTCTGCTAGTCCTAATTATAGTAGGCTGTAAGAAAGAGGAGGCCGAAATTCCAAGCTTGACTATAGTTAACGCCTTACCTGCAAAACTTAGTTTTGGCGACACGCTTTTCCTCCAATTCGAAGCAAGTCCGGTAACACGTTATCGCATAGCGATCATGAGCGGAGCCAGGGTAGTTTCCAATCAGTTTTTACCGGTTTTTCAGGACGGTGATTTTTATGAGGCACGCTTGATTTTTGATGATCGCTACCTTGATGATGGCAATTATGATATTCGACTAACGGCTTTTAATGGGGAAAGTGGTACGAGCCTCTTTCATCCTTTCACTTTTGATGGTTTAGATTTAGCTCATACTGGAATAGCTTTATTGACTTCCCAAAAAATCATTTTTGAAGATGCCGAGGGAAATATCGAGAGGGAGTTTCCCATAAGTGGCAACTTTCATCGTTTAAAGATTTCTCCTCGTGATTCACTCATTTATCTCGCTTCTTTTGAAGACCATGGAATTGAGATTCGACATCTTAGGGATTTCAGTTTAATAAATCAGATAGTTGCACCATTGGGCGCTGGTCAACGATCTTTCAGTGATTTCGTGAAGACAGATCAAGGAATCTATTTGTTGGAGCGCAACGGATTTATAAGATATCTGGAAGAAGGGACCGTGCTGCAGTCTGCTTTTTATGGGCGGGCGAATCGAAATGATTATTATCCACAAAAAGGGACGATCCTGCACAACAGTTTGGCCCTCGTCAGTTCTTTTTCGGATGGAGCTCAGCCTCAACTGCACATCCTGAATGAGCAACTCTTTTCACAGAATGCCTATGCTTTAAGTGGAATTCGGCACCAGGTTTCCGCTCTTGGTACAGATGCCGTATTGATTGCTCATTATAATCCTGGCCTTATGCAATGGAACTTCGATCGATATCGCTGGACTAATCAAAGCTATACTTCCCTATCAAGCATCAATGCAGATAGTCTTTATGACTTCGAATCCATTGCTCCCAATGAGGTGCTTTACAGTACCGATCAGGGATTATATCGTCAAGACCTTATCCCTGGTGCAACTGCTAGTCCGCTTAGCTCTGGCACTTTTAGCAATTTTCAGTTTCGAAGAACAGATGCAGCCCTTTTCTTACAAAATGGTAATCTGGTTCAGCGGTTTCTTCTCGATAATAATCTGCAATTTGCGGCCGCATCCAATACCACTTTACTTGACTATGAAATTCTTTACAATAAGTAAGCTTTTTCTCCTTCTAACTTTGGTTCAACCAGCCTTGCAGGCTCAGAGTTTAGTCTCCCTAAATGGTAATCTCAGCTTTGCACCCACTAATGAATTGCAGGCTAGAACCCAGAATTTAAGCCTGTTTAATCCTAATAGTTATCCAATTACCATCGACGAAGTTGATCGCTTCAGCTTTTACGGTGATAAAGTTTTTAGTGTAAGTGATAGTCAGTTTACAGTGATGCCCGGGGATACTTTCAACTTGAGTGTTAGTTTTTTACCGGAACATAATGTACAACATACACAGGCCCTGGTGTTTAAAAGCAACAGCGGTTTTGGGCATACTGTGGTAGATGTGAGCGGGCAAGGAACATATTCCCGTTCCTACTACAGTACCACGCAAAATAAGGATCAGGAGGCTTTGAAAAATGCTTTGGATACTCGTCTGGCACAGGGCTATATTGATTTGGGATATACTGGCGCTCGCGATCAAATGTACGCGAGTATTGATAACAATGGAGGACAGGTGGAATGTGTTTACACGGGTAGAACGGCTACCTTCAACACCCGAGCTGGCGCTAATTCTAATAGCTTTAATACTGAACACACCTTCCCTCAGGGTTTTTTCAATTCGAATGTTCCGATGCGAAGTGATATCCACCATCTCTTTCCAACGGATGTTACTGCGAATAGTCGTCGAGGGAATGATCCCTTTGGCATGGTGAGTTCTGCATCCTGGTCCCAAGGTGGTTCTAAATCCGGAGGCGGTAAATTCGAACCCCGTGATTCTCATAAAGGTGCGGTAGCAAGAGCGATGATGTATTTTGTGATTCGTTATCAAGACTATTCAAATCACTTTTCTGGGCAAGAGAACATCCTGCGCCAATGGCATGATCAGTTTCCTCCATCCGTTGATGAACGTGCCAGGAATCAAGCGATATATAACCTTCAGAATAATCGTAACCCATTTGTAGACTATCCTCAATTCATTGAGCGCATCTCGGATATCGATGGGGTGGCAAGTAGCCTCGACTCTTATGGATTGTATTGGTCGGATAATCAAATCGACCTGGCTTTTGGTCCAAATCTCAACCGCTTTTACACTTTTGTGTTTTACAATCCTGGCAATCAAGCCATGACTATCCAGAACTTTAGCCTCTCTGATCCAGATCTTAGCTTTAGAAATGGTAATCCGGGTTCAATCATCTTAAATGCTGGTGATTCCTATGCATTGGATATAAACTACCTGGCTAATAAATCCTATTCCGCGACTCTTGATTTTGAAGGTTCAGCTAATGTGGGAATGCAAAGTATACCGATTAGTTCTGGTATTAACCTGGGAAGTGATGAAATTGAAGAATCGCAACCACAGTTTTACCCGAATCCCAATCGAGGAGAGCTTTTAGTGAATGACCATCATTCGATTACTGACCTGCAATTAGTGGATTTAACTGGTCGTGTATTCGACCTGAAGCCCCAAGCCAAGATTGACTTATCGTCTTTTAAGAAGGGTTCATATATCCTTAGGTACCGCTTGGGCGAATGGGCTCAATGGAGGCAGGATGTCATTATCCTTCAATAATCAAGGTACCCACGGACGGGAAGGGTTCTCTATCTGATACTTAGAAATTCTAAAGCTTCATTAGTTTAATGGCTACCCCTAGTATAAGCTGTTGATTGGCAAATATTTGAATTCGTATTATTTGCTAATTTCAAAAGCTGAAACTCTCCTCTAATGAAACAAATCCTGACCATTTTGGTGGTAGCTACTTTCCTCTCCTTTCATGCTCCAGTCTCTCAGCAGGGTGAAGTAGCAATAGGAAATCAAATATGGATGAGTGAGAATCTGGGTGTAACTTCTTTTCAAAATGGAGATCCCCTAAAGTATTGCTGGAATGCGGAGGAATGGATAAAAGCTATTGAGGAAGAGCGACCCGCCTATGCCTATTTTAACTTTGATCCGAAGAATGGAGTGGATCATGGATGCATCTACAATTATTATGTAGTTCATGATAAGAGGCCTTTGCCGCCTGAAGGTTGGAGAGTACCGCGCCACAAGGATTTGGAAAAACTCCGGTCCCAATCTCCTAATCTCGCCTATATGCTTCGCAGCAAGGGAAATCAAAAGGAAGGGACCGGCCTTTGGACACATCAGAATTTTGCTTTTAAGGAGCAGCAGGATCTGCTTGGTTTCAATGCCTTACCCAGTGGCAAGCTACTTACCCTGGAATCGACGGGGATGGTTCAATTCGTCGATTGGGGCACTAGTGTAAGCTGGTGGACTGAAAGCAAGGGTAAAACCACTAAGGATTTGCAGCAGTGTTGGACTTTACGCCAAAACTTTGGTGGCATGCAATTGGAAATTGGACGAACCAGTCCCAAGTATTCCGGGCATTACATACGCTGCATTAAAAAGACATGATCCTATCGCCTTAAAGGCATTTCCTCTGCTGGCGAAGTTTCCATTTGGTTCAGAAGCTTCAGGTTTGCCATATATAGGTTCCACTCACGCCAGTCGGAATAGATATATCCACTGCGGGTATACTCAATCCTTTGACCAATATTATCATGCTGGTGATGATCTGGATGATTGGGATCGGCAGTTACTTCATACATTTTATGGAGGTCAGGTCTTTCCAAACCTTGTAGGTAGTACATGTCCACTAACTCACTGTACTGAAGGTTATAGCGAGTGATTAATACATCATAGGGGATTAGTGCGAAGATCAAAGCGGCGATATAGGCACTCAGCCCCATCTGGTTTAGAAACCTCCAGTTTTTATAGGCCTCATTGATTTTTTGAAAACAGAGTAGCAAACCGATACCGGTGCAAATCAAGCAGAGTAAAACCGAAATGCGTTTGTAGGTAAAACCATAAGCATCGATATAAAGGTAGAGTTTGGTTGTTGTAATCAGACTTAGCGCGATGTTTTGAATGAGCCATTGACGCGCAGCGAGTTTGGCTTTGGCTACCTGGGGATGGAAGTTTAGATTACCTCGAAAGAAGAACAGTAACAGTAGTATGGCTAAGACAATGCTAAAAATGAGGGTGTAGAATCCCTGATGTAAATATTGGGAGTAGGATACACCATCGGGCAGTTTCCCTCCGATGATTACTACCAGATCGATGGCATTGAAAAGAAGTAGGATTCCGCTGAGCGTCCAGAGACTGATCATGGCCGTTGAGTATACTCCTTTATCATCCTCATGCTCTGCGCTTCTTTCGAGCCTTAAGTCGGTTATGCTTCGCCGGTGTAGGGCCTTGTTAGGATAAAGTGCTATCAAGCCAAAGAAGAGTACGAAATACCAGAACCCGTTCCATAGCATTTGGGTGTTTAGAAAATCCCAATTGATATCGAACATAAATTCTTGCAGTACAGGATTGGCCGAGCCGTATAATAATAGAAAGAAGAATACGATTAAACCAGACATGATATAGACTAGAAATCTAGGGACCCCTTTTGTCTTCAGAGCTTCTTGCTTGATTTCTGATTCAGAAGTTGTGCCGGAACTTTTCTTAATCATGAAAGGACTTTGGAAAATGCCCACTATAGCTTGCAAGGGTAGTAGCAAAGGTCGTAGATCTGCACCAGCACTAGCCCACATAATGCCTATACTGAAACACCAGTAGACTTTAGTAAGGGCTTGAGGATAAATAGTGATGAAGATCGCGCTTAAGAGACTTGGTAGACTTACCAGTAGGTAGCGAGTCCATGGTAGTTCCGGATAGCAAAAGCGTAATACGATCATCGAGATGAGGGTGAAGATTACGGTGTTAATTCCCAAGCTCACCTCGGTAAAGAGGAAGGCCGCTGAGAGCGCGATGGGGAAGACGAGGATTCTGTTTAGGTTCTTCATGATGTGATTTTAAAGTGCTTTGAAATTCAAAGTGATAGTATAAATTTTTTTAACCCTGCTTAATGAGGTTTTCCAAAACGTTAAGGTGGTCTTGAAAGGCTTTCTTTCCTTCTGGTGAAGCCTGATAGGTGGTATGTGATTTACGGTCTACGAATGACTTTTCCATTTTTACATATTGTAGATTCTCCAAGGCGCGTAGATGGCTAGCCAGGTTACCATCGGTTAGACCCAACAATTCTTTGAGCCTATTAAAGCTTAATGAATCATTCACCATAAGGGCAGACATTATCCCAAGCCTTATACGGCTTTCGAAGGCCTTGTTTAATTGATGGACCAGATCTTTCATGCCCGGTCGAACTTAAAATACATATAGCTACCGTAGATAATGTGTAGAACTCCAAAACCCAATGCCCAAAAGTACAATCCATAGCCCGTAACGAAGGCGGCTATAAGGCCTAAGGTGATCTCTAAAAAGCCCAATTGGCGGATCATTGGATAGGTGTTTCGACTGCACAATACCAGAGCCATTCCGTAGAATATCAAGGTAGCCGGTTCAATAAAGTTATAAGCACCAGCCTTTAACAAAGCGAGGCAGAAAACACCACCTGTTACAAGTGGGATACACAAATTAATAAAGGCATTTTTTGCGCTTTCATCCCACATTTTTAAGCCCTTTTTACGAGCATTTCGCCAGGTGAAGAAGTAGGCCGTGCTAATCGCTAGTACCAAGCAGGCTACCGCCAAACCGAAGAGATAACGCGTGGTTCCGGGATCATAGGCCAATACAGGATCATTGATTCGTAGATAAGCTAGATAGGCGGTTGCCAAAGCATAAACCCCAGCTGAAACTCCTGATAGCCCACTTAATGACAAGAAACGCGCGGAGCGCTGCATCATACTGCGAATGTCTTTTAGGGCTTCAATCTGTTCTTTTTGATCCATTATAAAGTGCTTTGAATCGCAAAGTAAAATAATTCTGAGCTTTCTTTTAACGTATCCCAAGCTTTTTTAACAGAACCCTAGCATCTCCAATTTTCCAAAACGCTTAATTTCAAGGCGCTACATGAATACTACTATTTCTATTTCAGCGTTCATAAAGCTTAGTAGCTCGAACGAACCAAATCTGCCAACATGCGAAAAGGCTTAATTCTTTCAGGGATAATTCTCCTGATTTCATCCTGCCAATCTGATTCTCCTTCCAATCAAGTCAAAGGTTATTCCGTCTTTAAATCGCCTTTGCCCAATGTAGAAGTCCCTACTCAAACCTTATTTTTTAATGCTGATAAAGGTGATACCCTGGAGTTTGCCATGGGTGCCAAAGTGAGTATCCCTCCAGCATCACTGGTTGATGTTAATGGCAGACCGATTAGCGGTGAAGTAAAACTTCGATTTAAGCAATTTGTAGACGCAGTAGACCTATTTGCAGCAGGCATTGATATGTCCTATGATTCTGCCGGAAGTACTTATACCCTGGAGTCGGCTGGAATGTGCGAGGTACGAGCCTTTCAAAAAGGAGAAGAGGTCTTTTTAAAGGACGGTGCTCGTTTAGGTATAGATCTTCCCAGCATTGATGCCAGTGCAGGTTACAATTTATATCGTTACGATTCTCTCAAAGGAGATTGGCTTTGGTTAGATGAGGAGATGTTGATCAAGAAGTTTCCAAAGGCAGAGGTGCTGGCTATTGCTGATGACTCCTTGCCAATATTCGAGGCCGATCCTATCGCTGATAGTTTAGCTTACGTTTTAAATAATATAGAGACTCAATCTGTCGGGTTTATCCAACCGAGGAAGGCAGATCCAGCGGGAATTCAGATAGAGGTAGATGTGCTTAATGAATCTCCAATCGCCTCATTAGAAATATTTGAGAATACCCAGTTCGAGCTGCTGGAGAACGATTCCATTTATCGTGATGAGCATATGGCTATTGTTTGGTCTTGGGCTGAAGTACGGGAAACCGATCAGAGCGGCATTCTCGATCTTGAGTTTTCCCGCCCGGGTCAAAATATAGCATATAAGGTCCGTCCTGTTTATGAGGGTAAGGACTATGATGAAGCCCTGGAAGTGTATGCCGCCGAAATGGAGCGGGTAGAGCAACTGAAAATTGAGGAAATGCAGAGACTGGAAGCGGCTAGACAGGAGCAAATTAGAAAGCTGGAAGAGGCCAGGCAAGAAAGAGTGCGTAAGTTGGAGGAATACCTTAAGGAACAGGAGCAAAAGTTAGCCCGTCTCACTCAGAATCAAAGTGCCGAAGCTCAGAAAGCATTGCAATTGCAAAGTGAGATTATGCAAAATCGTTCTCGACTAACAGGTGCCCGATGGGTAGGCGTTAACCGTAGTTTTTCCACCAACGGTTTCGGGACTTATAATTGTGATCGGATATGGAAGAGCCCCAATGTTGAGGTGAGTCCCGTGGTTTGTTTTAATGATAAAAGCCAGGTGGAAAAGGGAAGAGTGGACTTTGTGATGGGAGAAAGTAATACAATGACCAGCACTTATGGCAATCGCAAAGTACGTCTTCCGGAAGGAGAGGAATTTGCTGCCTTATCCATAAAAGGAGAACAATTTTACTACCTACCTAGCACTGCTGTGGAAGAGTTGGAACTCAATGAAAACAATCAGATAATTCTGATTCTTCAAGAACATGATGGTCCCCTACCAACAGACTATTCAGAATTACGGTCTTTATTAGACCTCCAAGAAAAAAGCCAACCCTAAGGCTGGCTTTCTATTTAATTTGTTCAGTTCTATTTATCGGGTAACTCCCATCTTTTCGAATTTCGCCATTCGCTTGGCGATTAGCTTCGAAAGCTCCATTTCCTTTAGTTTTCCTATATGCTTTAGTAACTCTTGCTTCAGGATATCAAACATCGCTTCCGGATCGGAATGAGCACCTCCAAGAGGTTCCTTTATGATTCCATCAATAAGCTTATTCCCCAGCATATCATCCGCTGTTAGCTTTAGAGCTTCCGCAGCTTGTTCCTTAAAATCCCAGGAACGCCAAAGAATAGAAGAACAGCTTTCAGGTGATATCACCGAATACCAGGTGTTTTCGAGCATTAATACTTTATCACCTACACCAATTCCCAAGGCTCCACCGGATGCACCTTCACCAATGATTACACAAATGATTGGCACTTTGAGCTTCGACATCTCAAAAATGTTCCTCGCAATAGCTTCTCCTTGTCCGCGCTCCTCAGCTTCTAAACCAGGGAAGGCTCCGGGTGTATCGATCAAAGTAACAACGGGCCGATTGAACTTTTCGGCCATTTTCATCAGGCGTAAAGCCTTGCGGTATCCCTCTGGATTGGCCATTCCGAAGTTTCGGTACTGGCGCATTTTGGTATTTACTCCCTTTTGCTGACCAATAAACATTACCGGTTCATTGTCGAGCATTCCCCAGCCGCCAACCATGGCTTTATCGTCCTTTACATTGCGATCCCCGTGCAGCTCAATGAACTGCCCTTTGGTCATTGCCTCGATGTAGGCAAGGGTATAAGGTCTTTGTGGGTGGCGTGAAAGCTGTACTTTCTGCCAGGCATTCAGATCCTTGTAAATCTCTTTGCGGGTTTTGGTCAATTTCTTTTCCAGTTCTTTGACCTTATCCGACATATCAACCTCAGACTCTCCTTCCA
This sequence comes from Croceimicrobium sp., assembly GCA_965279135.1. Lineage (GTDB taxonomy): Bacteria > Bacteroidota > Bacteroidia > Flavobacteriales > Schleiferiaceae > Croceimicrobium. Next base: position 362,758 of record OZ257133.1, read on the forward strand.
GTTCTCGAACCTTTTCGATTTGATCAAGGATGTCTTTTACCGGTTGTTCAAAATCAAGATAATCCATATAGTACTCCCTCTTAATGAAGATGCAAAGATGGCTAAAATTGTATTGTTAGCAAATCGCCTCCCTATTTCATGGACTGGCTAGAAATGAGTTATTTGGGGGCAATCCGGTACAAATAGGCCCCAATTCCGGCAAAGATTATGTTGGGGGTCCAGACTGCTAATAAAGGACTCATGCTACCCACGGTAGCAAATGTGGTTGAGATCTGCATGAAGAAGATGTAGGTAACACATAGGATCAGACCTATGGCAATATTTAAACCTAAACCACCACGGGTTTTCCGAGATGAAATACTCACTCCAATTAAAACCAGGATATAGGTAGCAAATGGCCAGGATGTACGCTGATGTTTCTGGATGAGGTAGTGGTTGACATTTTCAGATCCGCGTATTTTTTCCGCTTCGATAAACTCATTTAATTCGGGAGTAATCATCATTTCTACCGTATAGAGCCTGGGAACAATGTCTTCTGCTCTGAAGCTGAAATCTGTGGCCATTTTTTGACCTTGCTTGAGCGTCTCCTTCCCGTTTTCATCAATAGTCCGGATGTCAAAATTGTCCAGTATCCATTGATTGGTGTTGGTGTCCAGACGAATAAAATCGGCCTTCATTTTAGAAATGAGGCGACCCTCTTCGAATATCTCATAGGTAAAATGATAACCGGCCTTGCGCTTAGTATTATAGTTCTCAAAGTAGATTACATGCCCTGGTTTTACCTGGCGGTGAATGTCTTTGAAACGTTCATCCTGCTCCTTGTCGATATAGGCGTGCTGGAAATCCAGTCTCTGAATATTGGTGTAAGGAATTACATAGTGTGAAAGGAAAAAGCTTATTGCAGCTATCACGGTAGCAGCAATGAAATAGGGGAACATCATTCGCTTAAAGCTCACCCCGCCGGTAAGAATAGCCACGATCTCGGTATTCGATGTCATCCTTGAGGTGAAGAAAATGGTCGCAATAAAAACGATCATCGAGGAAAAGAGGTTCCCGTAGAAAACCAGAAAGTTTAGGTAATAATCAAAAATGATTTCTTGAGTGCTGGCTCCTCTGGTGATAAAGTCGTCGATCTTTTCAGAAATGTCAAATACGATCGCTATCGCAAGTATCAGTGCAATAGTCAGGAAGAAGGTTCCTAGAAACTTCCAGATTATATATCGATCTATGATTTTAAATATCCTCACAATCGGCGCTGCAATTTTTCTACCATCAGAGTCTTCCAGCTCGCGAAGTCTCCTGCTTCAATATGCTGGCGAGCTTCATCAACTAACCACAAATAGAATCCTAAATTGTGTACACTCGCAATTTGACGTCCTAAATATTCGTTAGAGGCAAAGAGATGGCGGAGGTAAGCCCGAGAGTATTGGCTGTCCACAAAGGTAGTTCCATTGGGATCCAAGGGTCCGAAATCATCCTCCCACTTCTTATTCTTGATATTGATGATGCCCTCACTGGTGAAGATCATCCCGTTTCTACCATTACGGGTAGGCATCACGCAATCGAACATATCTACTCCAAGAGCAATGTTTTCCAGAATATTGGCCGGAGTGCCAACCCCCATCAAATAGCGGGGTTTGTCTACTGGCAGCACATCACAAACGATCTCGCTCATGGCGTACATTTCTTCTGCTGGTTCACCTACCGAAAGGCCACCTATAGCATTCCCCTCCGCCCCAAATTCGGCGATGGTCTCGGCGCTTTTAATCCGTAAATCTTTGTAGGTGCTCCCCTGAACTATGGGGAATAAACTCTGCTCGAAACCATATATGGGCTCATTTTCTTTAAGCCATTCTCCACATCTGGATAACCAGCGGTGGGTCATATCCATCGATTGCCGGGCATATTCATAGGTGCTAGGGTAGGGTGGACATTCGTCAAAGGCCATAATTATATCGGCACCAATAAAGCGCTGAATCTCCATTGATTTCTCAGGACTAAAGAAATGCTTGGAGCCATCAATATGTGATTTAAAGGCCACCCCTTCTTCAGTAATCTTTCGACTATTAGCCAGGCTATAAACCTGATACCCGCCACTATCCGTGAGAATGGGCTTTTGCCAATTCATAAACTGGTGTAAGCCTCCGGCACGATTGAGAATATCCGTGCCAGGTCTAAGGTATAGATGATAGGTGTTCCCCAGAATGATTTGTGCCTTGATGTCTTCCGCTAACTCCCGCTGATGAACTGCTTTTACCGAAGCAACTGTGCCAACAGGCATAAAAATCGGAGTGCGAATTTCTCCATGCGCAGTTTCAATTAAACCGCTACGTGCTTTGGAGCCAGGATCATTGTGTTCCAAGCGAAATTTCATCCGGCAAAAGTACACTAATGCTTTTGTTAGAAAGAGCATGGGTGATAGGGAATCTTTTAATTTCGCAGACCATGGAAGTCCTGGCCTATTTATGGGTGTTTGCGGCCTTAAGCCTCTGGCTTTGGCACTTTATACGCTTTTGGCGTTTGGGACCTCATTTAAAAAAAGTGGACTCGCACTTACCTGATGGTTCCGATCCGATTTCATTAATCATCTGTTTTAAGAATGAAGAGTCTAATCTTGAGACTTTAATTCCCTTTTGGTGTGAGCAGAATTATGCTGAATATGAGGTATTGTTGGTTGATGATCACAGCTCAGATCAGGGTGTCGAACTGGTAGAGAAGTTTCAGAAGAACTATCCGCATCTGGTTTTGGTAAAGTCTGGTCCCGAGAATGATTCAGGGAAAAAGGCGGCCTTGGCCCGAGGTATTACTAAGGCTAGATATGAGAATTTAGTGTTTTGCGATGCGGATTGTAAACCTGCAAGTTCGAATTGGTTAAAGCGCATTGCTGCTAAATTGGAGAATCACGATTTGGTTTTAGGGTATGGTGCTTTAAAAGGCCAAGGATTTACAGGAAGCCTCAGCGAATATGAAACGGTTTCTACTTTAATTCGTTACTGGTCCTATGCCTTAAGCGGAAGAACATTTATGGGGGTGGGGCGCAACCTGGCCTATCGCAGATCAGTCATGAAGACTAGTCAGGCTTTAGAGCGTCATGCAGATTTACTCTCGGGTGATGATGACCTTACATTAAGAGAGCAAGCCGCCAATTTGAGAACCGCGATTTTAAGTCATCCCGAAGCCTACACCTATTCCCCTTCGCCAAAAAAATTATTGTCCTGGTGGAATCAGAAAGGCAGGCATTACTCCACAGCCTGGCGTTATGCCAATAGTATTAAAATCTTACTTGGATTTGAGGGATTCTTACAGCTACTATTTGTGCTTCTACTTCCTTTTGCGATTCTTTATTTGTCTTGGTGGCTCTGGGCATCTTTGGTTATTCTACGACTATTCACCGGTTTTTATCCGATCTCTGGGGGAGCAGACTTAGTTAGCGGTGCAGGAATAAAGTTCCTTTGGCTCCCATTGGAAATGTTTTGGGCCTTAGCTACTACTTTGTTGCATATTCGCAATTTGGTATTCGGACCACCTAAAAAATGGTAGAATGGAATTAATCCTCAAGTATTTCAAGGAATTAAGCAAGGAGCAGTTGGAGCAATTTGCCGCTCTTAAATCACTATATGGCGATTGGAATGGCAAGATCAATGTGATCTCCCGGAAGGATACCGATCATTTTTATGAAAGGCATGTGCTTCATTCGCTGGGCATTGCAAAGGTCTGTACCTTTCAAGCAGGAGCCAAAGTTTTGGATATTGGCACTGGCGGAGGGTTCCCTGGTATCCCACTTGCCATTCTTTTTCCAGAAGCTCACTTTCATCTAGTGGACAGTATTGCCAAAAAGATATTGGTTGTCAAGGAGGTGGCACAAGCGCTAGGATTGCAGAATGTAAAGGCTGATCAAGCTCGAGCGGAAGGTTTAAAGGGCCAATATGATTTCATTGTATCCAGAGCGGTTACTCAAATGCCGCGATTCATGAGTTGGACGCGCGGTAAACTGAGGAGAGGAAATGAAGCGGGTAGTTTGGCAAATGGCATCCTTTATCTGAAAGGAGGTGATTTAAGTGAAGAGCTAAGGCCCTTTCCCAAAGCCAAGTTGTATGCACTACCCAAGTATTTTGAAGAAGATTTCTTTGAAACCAAAAAGGTGGTTTACCTAAAGCAAGTTTAAATAGGGATTTCAGCTTTAGCCAAATACATTTAGGATCGCAGACACCGATTGTTTTGACCTCTAGTTATGCGGATCGCTAAAAGTGCTGTCCTCTAAAAACTCATAGTCGGTAAGGGTGCGGAGAAAAGCCGCCAATGCTTGTTTTTGTCCTTGACTCCAGTTTCTACCCACTCCTGCAGCTTTCATATTGGGGTCAATATTCGCATGTTTATGACCACCGAAATTGTAAAAGCCGATCAGGCTGTCGAGATTGGGTATGCTACCATCATGCATGTAGGGAAAAGAGAATTCTACATTCCGAACCGAAGGAACTTTGAACTTTCCAATATCTGCAGGATTATTGGTGACTTCCGCTCGTCCTTCATCAAGGTATACGGCTTTAGTACCATTGTTAACGAATTGCAGGTCTCTGCCAAAAGCGCCAAAGAGGTATTGGGTTTCGCGCTCGCCATGACAGTGGAAACAGTCTCCACCAGAGCCACCGGTGGGGTCGAAATCCAAAGAGAACAAATCATAACCTCTTTGCTCCAGTTGGGTAAACTGTTCACCCGTTTGTAAACGAATAACCCGATCAAATTTGGAATTTGCTGAAATTATGGTCCGCTCAAACTGGGCTATGGCCTTGGCAACTCGCTCAGGATTTATATCCTCAGTACCAAAGGCATCACGGAACATAGGTGGGTAAATTGGATCAGCCTCAAGCCTCTGAACGACCGTTTCCAGATCGTTATCAAATTCAAGTGTGTCTAATATTGGATGTAAGGATTGTTCTTCAAGGCTAGAAACTCTTCCATCCCAAAAGAAGCTTTGCTGAAAGGCCAAATTGAATATTGGCATTGCCTTTCTACGACCGAATAATCCTCTGGTGCCTACTGAAGTCGGGGTAGCATCTGTAAAGGCTCGGTCTTGAAAATGACAGCTGCCACAGGAAATGCTGTTGTCTATGGATAGCGCTTTTTCATAAAACAGAAAGCGTCCCAATTTCACCGCCTCACGAGTCATGGGGTTATCCGCCGGAATATTCGGTTGCGGAAATCCTGCCGGTACTTCCAAATCGAATGGCGTGCCTACTACGGTGCTGTTACCTCCAGTAGTAGGGGGATCTTTGCGGCATTGAACCAAAAGCAAGACCAATGCTGCAAGTAGCGTTAGGGTTATTCCTTTTTTGGCTTTCATCAATGCGAATGTTGTTTTAGACTAGAATTACAATAGTACAGATAAAACCTACGCTAAGTTCATCGTAAAATTAACGTTACGGGCCGAATTCTAGTTGGGTGATTCGAATCACCAAAGAAGACCACAGATACAGTTGATGGAGTATAAGTGATTATCGCAATTCACCAGAAAAGGTTCCTAGACGTAATAATCACCGAAAGCAGCGGCTTCTATGAACTCATTAGCGGTAAGAAATCAAAGACCTTCCAATTAGTCCTCGCTCTGAAAGTGGCTGTATTTGCGCCACTTTTCGAGAAGCGAGTGCATGTCTTCCGGTAAATCAGAATTAAAGGAAAGGCGTTCTCCGCTTGTAGGATGCTCGAAGCCCAAAGTTTTTGCATGAAGGGCCTGCCGTGGACAAACATTGAAGCAGTTCTCTACAAACTGCTTGTACTTGGTGAAGGTTGTGCCTTTCAATACCTTATCTCCGCCATATTCCTTATCATTAAACAGGGTATGCCCAATGTATTTCATGTGGACCCTTATCTGATGCGTTCTCCCCGTTTCCAGCTTGCACTCCACTAAGGTTACATAGCCCAACCGTTCCAAAACGCGGTAATGAGTTACTGCATGTTTTCCCTGATCGCCATCCGGATATACCTGAAATATTTTTCGATTCTTGGGACTGCGTCCGATGTTTCCTGTGATAGTACCAGAGTCCTCTTCTACATTACCCCAAACTAGCGCCCAATAGGTGCGTTCGGTGCTGCGCTCAAAAAACTGGTTTGCGAGATGGGCCATGGCCCTTTCATTGGCAGCAATAACCATCAGTCCGCTTGTATCGCGATCCAAGCGGTGCACAAGGCCCGGACGCTCCTTGTTGAGTCCCGGTAGGTTTTGAAATTGATAGAGCAAGGCATTAACAAGGGTTCCATCATAATTTCCAAAGCCGGGATGAACTACCATCCCCGGGGGTTTATGAACCACAATGGCATCCTGATCTTGATGAATGATTGAAACCGGAATATCCTGAGGGACCAACTCTACTTCTCGAGGTGGGTAACTCAGCACTACCTGCACAATATCTTCAGGTTTAACCTTGTAGTTGCTTTTGACTTTTTGCTCGTTAACACGAATATTTCCAGCTGCTGCCGCTTGCTGGATCTTATTTCGAGAAGTGTTTTTTAAAAGATTTCCTAAGAACTTATCTACTCTTAGTGGCTTTTGCCCTGCATCAGCTACGATGCGATGATGCTCATAGAGCTCTTCTTGCTCCTCCTCGGGAGCCATTTCTTCCTCACGCATTTTAGCGGATCTGAATTTTGGATTGCCACTGTTTTCGAGCGCCTTCACCCTCCAGACGAATGATGTATAAGCCTGAAGGAAGATTAGGTAAATCCCAATTCGTACTTACTGATTGTCGGGCCACAACCTGCCCTTGAAGATTATACAAACGCAATTCATATCCGGCTAAATCAATCGGTTCAGCAGGAAGTTGCAGTTTAATTGGTCCACTGCTCGGATTAGGATATGCCCAGAAAGAGGATTCAGGCTCATTTTCAACCAGGCTAAAGTCTCGGGGAATGTATCGGAAAACCGGACGCATCATAATTGACCCACCTAGAAAGCTTTGATACATATCATCCAGTTCTCCGTAAAAAGCGGTAGTGCGATTTCTGCTGTTTTGATCATATCCGATGCTTAAAGGATCGGAGTTTTGCTGACGTATGCCAATAAATACAGTTCCTGAACTCACCGGACCTACAATCGTGGTGTCGAGTAAATAGGTTTGATAGAAATTCCCACCGGTGTATTGAGCGGTATAAACTGAATCACTTTCGTAGATGATGCTACTAGGCAAACCGGTGCTGTTGGATAACATCAGGATGGTGAATTCCTGATCGTCTAAATCGTAAAGCGCGGGTTGGAAATAGATCTGCAATCCCTTCAAGGTATCATCTACTAGGACATCATAGCGCTGAACGATAAAGCCTCCTCGGTTATTACGGATTTCATAGGCCCGTTCCGCTGAACCATCATCGTAGGCATAGTAGTTCTTAAAAACCTGCTTGCGGAAGATGGTGTCATTACTTGGAATATCATTGCTTCGGCCGGTAAAGGTCTGAAAGCTCTCAATTTCAAATTCATCGGGATAAGGTGGGTTGATGAAGTTGAGTTGGGGTTGAGTGATTGGCGGAATGGTGTATTGAACTTCCTGATTATCAGGATGACCGCTAGCCAATCCCGGACCAACCAGGGCATGCTGTTGCAATTGATTTCCACTGTAACTAACCTGAAAAAGACCCAGGTTCAAATTGATGCTGTCCGGAGCATCCCAGTTTCTTCGATAATGCAGATCTACTGCAGGCTTAAAAAAGTTCTGGACGTTAAAGGTCTCATTTACATGCCACCAGGGAATGGATTCATAGTTGACCATAAGGGATGGATAAGGCCTGGTGAATGAAATATCCTCCGGAACGCTATCATTTAAAGTCCTTTGATCATCTAGCCTTATATAATCCACATGCCAGATATCTAATGCTCCTCTTTTGGTGCCATAGTTTCGGAAACGAAAGCGAAAGTCATTGCGATGGAAAGCAGTATCTACATAGATCATTACCTGCTTAAAGTATTCTTTAGGATAAATGTCATTTCTCCAGATCGCTCGCCAGGTTGAGTCTTTTCCATTCCAGAACTGCAAGGTGAGGGAATCATCTCCGGCACCGGGTAACTCGCCCCATCCACCAGCCTGATAATAGAAACTGAAATAAACAGAGTCAGTAGGGTTGCCTAAATTGATTTCCCGAGATTCTAAAATATCACCCACTGAATCATTACCTACATAGGAGTAAGGCCTACCAAATCGATTAAGTCCATCGAAAGTTGCGAAACCCAAAGTGATAGCATTTTTTGCCCAGGTTTGATTTACCCAAACATCCGAGGGTTCCCAAAGATTTGGATTTGCGCTATTACCTTCATAGGAGAAATCATCAACAAAAGGAAGATTAACCGATTGTTGGGATTTGGCCAGGGGAGCAGATATAGCATCTTCGTTCCTGGGCATAGCATTGATTCCTCGCAATTGTTCCTGTGCATTAAGCAGTGTGCTGAAGGTAAGCAGCGCCGCAGTGCAGAAGTAAAGTCTAGAGTACAGTGTCATTTGCAAGGGAATCCAGTGGAGCCAGATTTTGGAACTCTAACGAGTCATTCACGATTTTAGTGTAATCATTGGTAAGCCAGATATCAATCTCCCGACCCATGCGAATGGTTTCTTCTAAACTTGGTGCAGGGTTTTGTCGATATACCAGAGCCGCCGCGGTATCTGTTATTTCTTCATCATAAATTACTGAACCGAGATTGAAAGAGCGCATTTTTAGGTAGTCTTCTGCTTCTTCAAGCGTCTTCCAGCGCAGGTATGGAGAGCGAACCAATTCATCACTTAATCCCATTCCAAGTACAAGGTCTACCACCGTGCCCTTTTTAAGTTTTGTACCGGGCATTAAACTACGCTCCTTAATCTTCACATCAATAACTACATCTTTACCTATGTAAGGGACATATTGAAGTTCCCCAATTTTAAATCCTTTGGATTCAAGATCGTAGATGGCCCTTCTTTTAGTCTTTTCCAGGAGATCCGGTAGTTCCACTTTACGAGGGAAGAAGGGGTTGATGGTCAGTTTGATTTCCCTGCCATACTTTACTTCACTTCCAGCCTCAGGATATTGTGAAATTACGGCTCCCCGCGCGAAACCGGGATCGTATTCGGCCGAATCAATTATGGCATATTGCAATTGAACTTCTTCCAGTTTAGTTTCCACTTCGGTAAGCGCCATCCCACTTAAATCCGGTACATCCACACTTATGCCGTGCTGAGTAAAGCTGTTTAGACTGTAGTGGAGGATCAGCAGCAATCCGGCCGTTACCAGGGCCATGAGGATGAGGTTAATAAAGAAGGTCTTGCTGACCAAAAAGCGGAAAAGCTTCATATACTTTCTCGATGTGGTTTACAAAGGTATTGTTTTGTTTCAGAGGCTGCGTAGGAACCGCAGGGTGTCCACCTTATCGGCATAGTCCCAAAGTCGAGGCTTTTGACTGTTACCAAATTCAACTGCAGATTCGACCCCTGGGATTTTGGAAACAATACATTGTATTTGTTCCTCCTTTTCTTTGAGATCTTTTAGTACTGTTTCCAAACTTTCAAAACGTTCATAATGCATTACAGAAACAGGAGCGTGTAGTTGGTCGGATTCCTTGAGAATGAAAAAACCATTATCCAGAAAATCATGGTGCTCCATCAAATAGATGGCACGATTGTAATCGTAATTGTTGCCATACTTATTGTGATCACCTACATATTGATATTTGAAAAAGGCCTCAAAGATTTGTTGGATATTAAAGTCTTCCGGTACATAAACCTTAGATACATTTCGGCATCCCAAACCAAAAAAGCGAAAAACATCTTCGCCTAGTAATTCCAATTCTTCTTTGCTTTCATCGCCTTTTAGTAGAGCAATTGATGAACGATTCTTTCGGATGATATGCGGATAACTGCCAAAATAGGATTCAAAGTAGCGGGAAGAATTATCACTGCCCGTAGCGATTACTGCATCGAAGTTTTTCATTTGCCCATCGGCAAGCTCCAATCGTGCAGCAAACTCCCGATTGATTGCTATAAGTATTTGACAGATAAATGGAATCAATTTGGCATCGTCGGAGGAAGGTTTGATAAGGGCTTTATGTCCGGAAATCAAAACTGAGAGCAAATCATGAAAACCAACCAGGGGAATATTGCCTGCCATAATAATCGCTACCGTTTTCATCCCACGATCATGTTCAAAATGATCAGCATCATAATCTCTGGTCCAGGCTTCCAGATTCTTGCGATCCAGGGCCCTGCTCCATTCTTCAAGGGCGAAGTGTAGATTATCTTCTGTAAACCAGTGGTTAAAGAGGCTGGCATCCTGAATACAGATGCGATATTCCTTTAGGAAATGCTTGTTGAGCTTTAACAATTTATCATCCTGTTTTTCCTCTTTGTACTGAGATAAAAACTGGCCTAATAGATGAAAGGTATCGATCCTTTCCTCGAGTGTCAGCATTGGCGACTATTGATTAAATTTGGGCGCTAAAGTAAGAACTGAAAATGGCTATTAAGATAACGGACGAATGTATTAATTGCGGAGCTTGTGAGCCGGAATGTCCGAACAATGCTATCTATGAAGGTGCTATGGAATGGCGCTTTTCAGATGGCACGGATTTGAGCGGAACAGTGAAGCCAAAAAGTGGTGGGGAATACGATGCTGATGAAGCTCAGGAGCCCGTGGATTACGATGTATTTTACATTGTTACCGATAAATGCACCGAGTGTATTGGCTTCCATGAAGAACCCCAGTGTGCAGAAGTTTGCCCGGTGGACTGTTGTGTACCTGATGAAGACAATGTGGAAACCGAGGAAGAACTGCATGCTAAAAAGGATTTCCTCCATATCGATTGATACAAAAAGCACAATTAAAGCGTTGTAGCCCTATGAGAAGTGTTTTTCTCTTAGGGCTTTTTTTCACCTTTCAGACGGGCTTTGCGCAAGATAGCATAGCGCTTAGCGACTTGGCTAAATGGGGACGCATCAGCCTCGATTCTCAAGTTTTTAGTGAAAGAGATTCTGCCAATAAGCTCTTCCAATCCGGTCTTATCTCTTATCTATCCCAGGAGGGAAATTATTTAAACCCCTTGCCGGAGATTGATAATATGCTTCGACTCGAAAGCCCGGATAAGCGTTTTGCGATTTATACCTGGCAAAGACCAGATGCCAATCGAAGGTATGAGCGCTATGGATTGATTGCCGGGGAGTTTAAAGGTGAGACAAAGGTTATTGAACTGAAAGATCAATTAGCGCAGATTCCAGATCTCCAATTTAAACGATGTACTGCCGAGGAGTGGCCGGGGGCTATCTACTATGCTATCCACGAAATGCCAGGAGAAAAAAACAAGTATTTGCTCTTAGGATTAGCAATGGGGGAGCCATTGAATCGGAAGATTATTGAAATTATTAAGGTTGGAAAACGAGGGAAGGTAAGCTTTGGTGAAAAGCACTTTAAAGTAGACCAGTGGATGGACCGCGTTTTGAGTAAGCCACCTCGTCGTTTAGTCCTAAGTTATAATGCTAAGTATTCCGCCAGCTTGCGTTGGAACGAGGAGATTGAAATGGTGATCATGGATCATTTAGGTCCACCAGAACCTAAAATGAAAGGACTTTATCAAATGTATGGCCCTGATTTTAGTTATGATGCGCTGTATTGGGAAGATGGATGGTGGAACCTAAAGACTGGCGTGAATTTCAATACAGGTCAGCAGATCGAGATTAAACCACCTAGCCAGCCAAAAGGCCTCCCACCAAGGCAGCAGTCAACCTCAAAGAAGGGAGAATAAACTTAACCCCATCTTAAAAAGGCAATTCCTTAATAGTGCTACTTTTGCCGCGAATTGAAAACCAATCGCGTTCTTATGAAGAAGCACAACTATTCCGCCGGACCGTGTATCCTACCGCCCGACGTTTTAAAGCAAGCCTCCGAAGCCATCCTGAACTTTGATGATTTGGACTTATCTCTCATCGAATTGAGCCATCGCAGTAAAAATGTGGTTGCTGTTATGGATGAGGCCGTTGCTCTGGTTAAAGAGTTGTTGGGAGTTCCAGAGGGTTATTCTGTGATCTTCTTACAAGGCGGAGCTTCGCTACAGTTCGTTATGACAGCTTTCAATTTAATGAAGGAAGAAGGTGGCAAAGCCGCCTATCTAAACACAGGAACCTGGAGTAGCAAAGCGATTAAGGAGGCCAAGCGCATGGGCGAGGTTGTTGAGGTGGCTTCTTCTAAGGACCAGAATTTTAACTACATCCCCAAAGGATTCGATATCCCTGCAGATGTAGACTATTTCCATTGTACCTCCAACAACACCATATTTGGAACGCAGATCAAAGATTTTCCCCAAACGAATGTGGTTAAGGTCTGTGATATGTCTTCTGATATTTTCAGCCGTCAAATCAATGTAGCAGATTTCGATATGATTTATGCTGGAGCCCAAAAGAATATGGGCCCCGCCGGAGCTACCCTGGTTATTGTTAAGGACGCTATACTTGGTAAGACAGGTCGCGATATTCCAGCCTACCTGGATTATCAAGTTCATATTGATAAGGAGTCTATGTTCAATACTCCACCGGTATTTGCATTTTATGTTTCAATGCTTACCCTACGCTGGTTGAAAGATCTTGGGGGAGTGGCTGAAATGGAAAAGATCAATCAGGCGAAAGCTGATTTACTATACGGTGAAATTGATCGTAATTCTAAATTCTACGGCACGGCCGCTAAGGAAGATCGTTCAAATATGAATGCCTGCTTCCTCGCTCATGAGGGTGCTGATACCGCCCTTTTTTATGAGATGTGGAAAGCAGCGGGAATTAATGGACTTAACGGACATCGCTCCGTTGGTGGTTACCGGGCCTCCATGTATAATGCCCTTCCTTTGGAAAGCGTTCAGGCTCTGGTAGATGTAATGCAAGAATTCGAAAAGAAATAAGGATGATAAAAGTTTTAGCAAACGACGGTATTTCCAAAAGTGGAGAAGAAGCCTTAGTTGCCGCAGGAATAGAAGTAGATACTTCAAAAGTTGCTCAAGAGCGATTAGCGGAGCATATTAATGAGAATGGAATTGATGTGCTTTTGGTGCGTTCAGCTACCAAAGTTCGTCAGGATTTGATTGACGCTACCAAGGGTACCTTGAAATTTATTGGTCGTGGCGGTGTAGGTATGGATAATATCGATGTGGAATACGCCAGGGAGCAGGGGATGATTGTACAGAACACCCCGGCAGCTAGCAGTCGTTCTGTGGCGGAGTTAGTATTTGCACATCTAAGTGGTATGGTACGATTCGTATTTGATGCAAATCAAAAGATGCCCTTAGAAGGTGATAACAATTTTAAAGCTTTAAAAAAGAGCTACGGGGCCGGGAGCGAATTACAGGGAAAGACACTGGGAATTATCGGTTTTGGCCGCATCGGTCAGGAAGTAGCTAAGATTGCTTTTGGATATGGAATGAAGGTGAAAGCGGTAGATCCTTTCGTTGAATCAGCAGAGGTGAGTTTAGACTTTTTCGATGGTCAAAGTGTGAAGTTCACCGTTGTTCCTGAATCTATGGATGAGGTTTTAGCAGCTTCAGATTTTATCACTTTGCATATTTCCGGAGCCGGAAAAGCGGTCATTGGAAAAGCGGAATTAGAAATGATGAAGGATCAGGCAGGGATCATCAATACCGCCCGTGGGGGTGTGGTTGATGAAGAAGCTTTGTTAGCTGCTTTGGATAGCGGAAAACTAAAGTATGCCGGTTTAGACGTATTTGTAAATGAGCCCACTCCTGCGATGAATGTTTTAATGAATCCTTATACTTCATTAACTCCACATATTGGAGCAGCTACCATGGAAGCTCAAGATCGCATTGGTACTGAAATGGCAGAGCATATTATCGAGGCTGGAAAAGCCTGGTAGTCTTTTGAATACATAGTATATAAAGCCACCTTCGGGTGGCATTTTTTGTTACAGTAAAGCCAACATGTAGAAGGGCAATGATGCTATTAGAAAGATATTGATGCTTCATTACAAGCATTTTTTTTTTTTGAATTGACCTAGTTCCAATCGCCGATTCTCCACCACTCACCACCGAAGCACCCCCTAACTAACTCTACTTGTTTCGGTCCCCTAAATATCCATCATACTTTAGCCTCACTAAAACATAAGAACGAAAAGGCAACATTTAAAATCATTAACCATGGCAGCACAAAAAAGAAACAAATCAATTTACGTCGGAGTCGCGATTCTCGGCTTTGGTATTGTGTGGCTTCTTAAGGCCATTGGGGTGTACATCCCACATTGGCTTTGGAGTTGGGAAATGTTACTCATAGCCATTGGGGTGGCACTAGGTGTGGATAGCAAATTCCGAAATCCGGCTTCCTACATTCTCATTGTAATTGGAACGCTATTCTTATTGCAGGACTATTACTATTTCAATTTTTGGGATTTCATTTGGCCTTTAATTGTAATTACGGTTGGCCTGGTCGTAATCTTTCAGTCTCGTTTACGCAAGCAAAAGTTTGAAGGTTTAAATGATGACACCGCAGACAAGCTTGACTCGGTAAGCATCTTCAATGGAGTAAAACGCAGTGTGAATTCCAAAAACTTCTCAGGAGGAGAGGTAGTAACCATTTTTGGAGGTACAGAGTTAAATCTGATGGGAGCTGATTTTGAAGGTTCCGCGCAATTAGAAATGACGGTACTTTTTGGGGGTGCTAAACTCTTTGTGCCTAAGAACTGGGAAGTGCGTCCTGAAGTAACGAGCATCTTTGGTGGGGTAGATGATAAGCGCCACTCAGCCGTAGAGGTCTTACCCGATGATAAAGTTTTGTACCTGACCGGCACGGTGGTTTTCGGTGGATTAGAAATCGTTAATTATTAGTACCGTACCTTGTAGCAATGGCGCGTAATCCACTGCTCCGATCTTACAACTACCTGTACTTCCTTGGGGTTTTGCTCTTCCTCATGGGAGTACAGGTTTTTTATATGCATTGGGACCAAGGAATGGACCTTCGGATGTCCTTAGCAGATGCAATTGTCCATTGGTCCCTTCTAGGTCTCATCACCTTTGGTTTGATAAATACTTTCAGTTTCTATCAGCCACCGCGCTTTCATCTGCTTATTGCTTTGTTGGCTCCGCTTATTTTGGTTACTCTTTGGGGTGAGATAAGCCTATGGATTTTTCAGATCCTGATTTCTGAAGATCAAAGCAGTTGGCTAGAATTAAGTCTTCCTTTTAGGGTTACCGTTTCTTATCTCCTATTTGCCGCGGCCATAGGATTTTCGCTGCTTTGGTATCGTTTGGATGAGCGTAATGCTCAGGAAAAGCGACAGCAGGAAATCGAACGAATGTCGAAAGAAGCGGAATTATTTAAACTCAGGCAACAGATTCAACCGCATTTTCTTTTCAATGCCCTGAACTCTATCAATTCGTTAATTGGTTCTCGACCCAAGGATGCACGCCAAATGACTCAAAAACTGAGTGAGTTCCTGCGCGGAACCCTCCGCCGAGAAAACACCGATTTGTTAAGTCTGGAGGAAGAAATTAACCATCTTAATCTCTATTTAGATCTCGAGCAAGTACGCT
Source organism: Croceimicrobium sp. (assembly GCA_965279135.1). Taxonomy (GTDB): domain Bacteria; phylum Bacteroidota; class Bacteroidia; order Flavobacteriales; family Schleiferiaceae; genus Croceimicrobium. The sequence continues at coordinate 378,281 of OZ257133.1, forward strand.
TTGGCCATCGCCTGAAAATCGAAAGGGAAATAGCGGAGGACTGCATCAAGGCACAAATTCCTTCTCTCTTAATCCAACCCCTGATTGAAAATGCCATTAAATATGGTCTGTATGGTACTACTGAGAACTTAGTGATTAGCTTGAGGTGTTGGATATCTCGTAACAGTCTACAGGTCGAGGTGCAAAATCCATTTGAGGAGGAAAGCTCTGCTATTGGAGGTACCGGATTTGGTTTACCCTCGATCAATAGAAGATTGTATTTAATTTACGGTCGCACTGACCTTCTGGAAACCAAGCAGGAGAATGGTGTATTTACCGCCCAACTAAGCATACCGCAAAGCCATGTACAAAGTACTGATCATTGATGATGAACCCCTGGCCGCCGACCTGGTCCAGGAATATCTCGAAGCTTTTCCCGATTTCGAAGTTTTAGACCGTTGTTTAGATGGTTTCGCTGCAATGAAGAGCATTCAGGAGCATGATCCGGATTTGGTTTTTCTGGATGTACAGATGCCCAAACTGACCGGATTTGATGTGCTGGAGCTATTGGAAAGTCCTCCGCCAATTATCTTCACCACCGCCTTTGATGAATATGCGATCAAGGCTTTTGAGGCCAATGCCGTGGACTACCTTCTCAAACCTTTTTCTGAGGAGCGGTTTGCTCAGGCAATTGCCAAGTTTCAAGCTCGGCCTCAGCACATGCGTGATACCATTGCCGCCTTGCAGAAGGAGCGCGATCACAGTCCTAAAGATCGCTTAGTGGTAAAGGACGGAGCCCGCATTCGCATTATTCCCTTTCCCGAATTGATCCGTATTGAGGCCGATGGCGACTATGTACAGATTAGAAGCGATAAAGGCAATTATGCTAAAAAGAAGACCCTGAAATACTATGAGGATCTTTTACCCCAACCCCTGTTTATTAGGGTGCATCGCTCTCATCTGGTTAATGTAGAGAAGATCGACCGCCTGGACCCCTACGGCAAAAATGATCATGTAGCTTTACTAAAAGATGGATCTCGAATTCCGGTTAGTCGCAATGGATTTGCTGAATTAAGAGAAATACTGGGGCTTTAAGCAGAACAATTTCTTTTGAGTCAGAGTTATTCTGGTCAAAAAGAAAGCATGTTAAAATTATTCAAGAAGAAGTCGGAGATGGAGAAGTTGCAGGATGAATATGCAAAACTGATGAAGGAATCACATCGGCTTTCTACCATCGATCGGGCTAAAAGTGATATTGTAGCTGCTCAAGCAGATGAGGTCGCTAAAAAGATCGATAGTTTGAGATCTTAATTCGACTCACCCTGTAACCATAGTTTAAAAGCTGCGCTCCGTTCGCTACTTACAATGCCTTCTTCAGGTAAAGGGGGCTCGGTAATAACCTTTACTCTGGACTTGGAGTGGTTCTGTAATTCTGATATGGATTCCAGATTCACGATGAACTGGCGATTGATCTGATAGAATTTTTCCGGATTTAACTGTTGACTTAGCTCTTTTAGTTTGAAATCAACCAGGTGTTCCTTTCCCTCAAAATCGATCAAAAAGCAATGTTTTCCGCTTGCATGGAAATAAGCCGTCTCCTCAGTTTTAATGGTGCGAAGTTTTTCTCCACTGGAAACCAGAAAGCGCTCTTTATAATGCGGTTTGAGCTCTTTTAAGATCTGGGTCCAATCCGGTGTTTCATTCTTAGGAATTTGCTTTTCAAACTTTTCAATGGCTAGGCGCAGGTCATCAATATGAATGGGCTTTAATAGATAGTCTATGCTGTTTAGCTTGAAGGCCTGAATGGCATATTGGTCGTAAGCTGTGGTGAAAATAAGAGGGATTTCCACTTTGGCCTTGTCTAGGGCAATGAAGGAACTACCATCACCAAGATGAATATCAACGAATGCCAGTTCCGCACCAGAAGTAGGCATTTCTGCCTCTACTGCTTCGAGGGTGTCTAGATTTTTTAGATACTGCCACTGCGGTCTTAGCTCTTGTATTTTTTCATGAAGACGTTCCGCAGCTAGAGGTTCATCTTCAATAATCAGGTACTTCATGATTCAAGTTTTAAAAGCGGCAGATTCGCTATGTAGTGACCGTTTTCCTGGTGAAAAGTAGGAGGCTGTTTTTGCAGCAAACGATAACGCTCCTGAATGTTTTTTAATCCTAAGCCAGTGCTACTCGTGTTTCCCTTGCGAAGGTTAATAGTATTGCTAACACTGATTTGGTCTCCATGACTGCTTATGGAAAGGTGCAGGGGATTATGCTTGCTGATGGCGTTGTGCTTAATGGCATTACTGATAACCTCCTGTAGACTTAGCGGGGGGATGTAGGTATCATGTTCAGGATCATCTAATTCCCAATTTACCTGAAGACCTTCTTCAAATCGAATTTGTTGCAGTCGTAAATATTGTCGAGTGAAATTCACTTCTTCCCGCAATGGGACAACCATCCGATTATTCACTTCGAGCATATGCCTGTAAACCCGCGCGAAATCTTCCACGAAGCTTTCTGCCTTTTTGGGGTTCTGCCGAATCAATCCAGTTAAAACATTTAAACTATTAAACATGAAATGCGGATCTAACTGCGATCTAAGGTTAGCCAATTGGCTCTCCGCATGTTCTTTTTGTAGACGCTCTGCTGCAACCAAAGACTCACGCCAATTGCGAAAGAAATAGACCCCTTCGATGATCGCTACAACAATAATCGTAATGGTATTACTAAAAATGATACTTCGTAAGTAGTCTTTAAACTCTAACGGACCTTGTATGAAGAGTAAGGGAGTTTCCTCTAAGGTCCAGAGGATTACTATTTGGGCAGAGGAGGTGTACACCAGAACCAGCAGTACTTCCAATACTACTCGTCGATTGATGTTGCCTTTCCAGGGCATTATCTGGTTCAGGATATTGATAATAAAAGCAGAGCCAATGAATAGGGTTGTGGTTACGATATAGGAGTATACCCATCCGGTTAGAACCTGGGTGAGGCCCCAGTTCTCATTATGAGGGCTCTCCAAACCTCCAAGAACAGAGATGGCGCCGAGAATGGGAGGAAAGAATCCGATAACCAATATGGCAATCAGATTCTCTTTACTAAAAACCTCTTTGAGTATATGTGGCCAATCTATTTCCCGACTCATTTTTCGAAATTAAGCTTCCTTTCTCCTTATGCAATCGGGTTAATGCCGATTCTCTATCAACAAACTCATCTGTTTCCCATCCAGTGGTTAGGCCATGTCCCATTTTAGCACTTAACTTCATTGCTTTAAGATGAGTTCCGGAATTCCGGAATTCAAGCATCGCTTCTTTGCTTTCCCAGTGGCTTAGGGTGCTGTACACTCTTCGGAAGGGTGAAAAGGTTTCTACTTTTAAAATGCCTTTTGATTTGCGTGCTTTGCTAAATGAGGCAACGGCATGCATCTGAAACATCAGGTTGGCCCAGGGGCTGCTTACTAAAAAAGAAGTTACGCTAACGTACATCATTAAAAGGTTACACGGTAAAGGAACATAGGGAATAGGCCAAGTTGATTGGTCGTTTCTACCTCGCCAGTTGCAGCATTAAAGCTTTGTCCAAATGGGTTGTCCTGATTGGTAACATTTTGGATATCGATTGCCCACTCCTGGGTAAAACGAGAACCGGCAATTTTGTAACCAACCCTGATGTCGGCACGGAAATAGGGATCGTACTGCGCTCCGAATGCATTTGCATCATCAAAGATGCCTACATCAGCCTGACGAGATGCTTCCAGGAGAATTGGGGTATAGCGCTGCCCCCCTGCCAGGGTGAGTTTTCCATCTACCGTAAGGGTATGACGACTCTTGGAATTGGTGCCACTAAGCACGAACTCTTTCCCGCTTACGACATTCCAAACATAGTTGCCATTAAAGGCAGTGTTGCGCCAGATACCATCGCTAGCCCTGTATTGTGATTCAAAGACTGATAAGGTGCTGAGGAAATAGAAGCCTTTGTCCATGAATTTCTCCACAGTCAGGTCAATTCCGTAATTATATCCACGACCAGTACTTTGTGCCGAGTCAGGTAATTCGAAGTCGAAGGAACCAGAGTTTAAGCTGGAGTAGGAATTAGCGAATACATCCACGGCTGCATCATAGATATGCTGATAGTAGGCTTCAGCTTTGAAGTTCCAGGTTTTAGCAAAGGCCAATTGGTATCCTGCAACAAAGTGGTGGCTTTTAGTATATGCCAAGTCGATGTTGGGTTGAAAGATGCTGTTATCGGCCAATACTTCCTGACTGTATTGAAGAATTTCATTGGGAAGTTGACTATGCAATCCGTAGCCAAAGTTCAGGCTGTTTTTGGGGTTGAGTCGATAAGTCATGCCCCAACGTGGTTCTAAGGAGTATTGCTCATTTTCGGGCGTGATAACCGCATGCATTCCGGTATTCATTTCCCATTCGTCATTAATGCGGTATTGCCAGTTTATATAGGGCTGATACAGCATGTTGTTGCCTTGTAGGTTCCGTAAATCCAGAAACTCATCTCTTGTAAAGCTGTAAGCAGAGTCGAGTAGGTTGTAGTTCCTACGGGTGATATAAGCACCTCCACGTAATACATGATTCACATTGAACTTGTGATTTACCAGGGCATTTACCTGGAAAGTGCTGCGTTGAAAGTTCTGGCGATACTGCGGACTAACCAGAGAACCATCAATATTGAAAGTGTCAATCTCTACCTTGTTTTGGATTCCAGTGAATGCAAAGCTTACTTTGCTGTAGGTCTTGCTATTGAAGAAGTACTGATGAGATGCGCCGATAACTCCGGTGTTTACACGGTTTCTAAGGTCTTCATCATCAGAATAGAAACCGCCGCTTTCGTCCTCTTCATTCTCGCTGTCCAGGAAGTCAATCGCACTTACACCACCCAAAGCGAAAATCTGGATATTACCAATGCGTCTCGAGGGGAAGTTCAATTTTAGATTGAGGTCCTGATATTGCGGGATTGCGGTTCCCGTTCCAAAATCAATTCCCATCGCAGCCATTACCCCAAGGGTCGAATAGCGGTAATTGATCAAATACGATGAGCGCTTTTCTTTATTGATTGGTCCTTCTGCTCCAAATTCAAATCCATTAAATCCAATTTGACCTAAAAACTCGTGTTCTTCGTAATTGCCATTGCGCATACGCAGATCGAACACCCCAGAGATACCATCTCCATAATCGGATGGAAAGGCACCCGTTAGAAAATCACTGTTAGAAAGAACATTATTGTTGAGCATACTCACCGGCCCACCGGTAGCGCCAAAACCACCAAAGTGGTTAGGATTGGGGATATCTAATCCCTCCAAGCGCCAAATTAGTCCGAAGGGTGAATTACCCCGAATCACGATATCGTTGGTTGCATCATTTGCCCTTTGTACTCCAGCGAAATTGGAAGCCATACGGGACACATCATTGTTAGCTCCTGCGAAACGCTTGGTTTCCTCAATGCTGAACGTCCGGCCGGATACATTTACCCGCTCATTGTTTGTACGGGTTTTTTCCTCTTTAGCCGTAACGACAACTTCGTCTAGTTTTTCCGTGCTTTCACGCATATTGACATTGAGGATGAGTTCTTTAGTTCCGATCAGTTCAATATTGCGCATGGTTACCGTTTCATATCCTATAAAACTGTACTGCACATTGATTCGGCCGGTAGGGACGGATTCCACTTTATAGTAACCATCCATATCTGTGCTGGCACCGAAGCTTTCACCACCGATTTGCACCAATACGTTAACTCCGGGCAGTGGAATCTGACTTTGCTCGTCTAAAACCTGACCTTTAATGTTCTGTACGATCGCCTTTTCGTTTGGATTTGCCGAGGCACTAAAGCCTAATGCTAGAATAAGGAGCGTGAAAATTGAAGCTTTCATTTTTATGTCTTAGTTGAATTGTGAGTCAAATGTCCAGTTTCCAATAGGTTCCAACAAGGTAAAAAGAGTGAATCGGGAGAAATAAAGGATGAAACGGGAATTTTTCCAGAGACTGACATTTGTTGGCCTGCCGTTTCTCGAATTTGTGTTCATTTGTTTCACCTCTCAAATCTTAAGCTATGGATCCAAAAAACATGCACCCGGAAAGTCTAATGATGTCTTATGGCTATAAAGCCCATCTTTCTGAAGGTGCCGTAAAATGCCCCATTTTTCAAACTTCCACCTTTGCCTTCCGCAATGCCGAAGAGGGCAAAGCCTTTTTCGAAGTAGCCTATGGCCTCAGGGAAAAGGATGAAGAAGAAGAGTTAGGTCTCATTTACAGCAGGCTTAATAATCCTGATCTGGAAATTTTAGAGAATCGGCTCACCCTTTGGGATAAAGCTGATGATGCAGCCGTTTTTGAAAGTGGCATGAGCGCCATTACCACTGTACTCCTTGAATTTCTTAAACCTGGAGATCTCTTGCTATTCTCTAACCCGGTATACGGCGGTACGGACCATTTCATCAATCACTTTTTACCGAAATTGGGAATTCATGTACAGGGTTTTACCCCACATGATACCACCGAAGACATTCGTGCCTTAATCGAAGCTCATCCCGCTAAGGACCGCTTGGCTATGATTTATATCGAAACTCCGGCAAATCCTACTTTGGACCTTTTCGATATTGAAGCTTGTGTAGCTCTGGCAAAAGAATATTCGCGTCCTGAGGAGGATCGGGTATATGTGGCCGTTGATAATACTTATATGGGTCCGCTTTGGCAACATCCATTAGAGCATGGAGCTGATTTTGTAATCTATTCAGCTACTAAGTATATAGGTGGACACAGCGATGTGATCGCCGGTGCTGTTTTAGGGTCTTTTGAGGTTATGGCCAGAGTGAAAGAATTACGCACCTTTTTGGGGAACATGGCTGGTCCCCATACCGGTTGGTTGTTAATGCGCAGCTTGGAGACTCTCAAAGTTCGAATGGAGCAACAAGCAGCCAATGCTGAGGAAATAGCTCACTTTTTGGCCGCTCATCCCAAGGTGGAAAAGGTCTATTATCTGGGTATGTTGGATGAAAAGGACGAACGTCATGCCAAAATTTTCCGCAATCAATGCAAATGCAAAGGAGCGATGCTATCCTTTGATGTGAAAGGGGGCGAGGCTGAAGCTTTTAGATTTTTAAATGCTTTGAAATTGATTAAGCTGGCCGTAAGTCTGGGTTCAACCGAGTCATTGGCAGAACACCCTGCGAGTATGACTCATGCAGGGATTGACAAGGCTTTCCGTGATAAGATGAACATTACCGATCAGATGGTGCGCTTATCGATAGGAGTAGAGCATGCGGACGATTTAATGGAGGATATAGGACAGGCTTTGGAGGCGGTTTAGATGGTATTAGGTTACTTTTTTTAGAGGAAAGAATGCTATTTTTTAAAGCAGTTAAATCGTTTTTGGGTTCGTGTAAGAAGGAAGGCGTAATAACACCTAGACAATTCTATTTCCCCTACTTCTTTAAGGAGATGGATTTTCGACGTTTAATTTCCCCATTTGACCTTACAACAGATGTTCAGTTGGACCCTAAAATGAAGCGTGTCTCCCATATGCATCTCCTGAAGGGTGATGAAATAAAGGTTATTATAAATTTTCGTCAGCAATTAATGATTGAAAACGAAAATTTGATCATTTGGTCTGAGGAAGTGGATAGGCTCATCATAAATAAAGTTGACTTGAAATTTGAAAATAGTGAAGCCCATTTGGAGATTCCATTTTCAAGTCTTGATTTTGGGGTTAATAAGGTTCCCAATGATTTGGGTTTTGGAAGCTTGATTACCTATGTTCGTTTTGACAAGATTAGATATCGTAGGCCGTATTACGGAACGTTTGCTATTGTTGTGATTTCTGGAGATTCTATTGAAGTTATCCCCTTCGATTGGTTAAATGAAAGGAATCTCGATTTTCATTATGCATGGCCAGCAATAGCACAAGTGAACGAAGAGGGACTGTTAATAGGAAAAGGGATGAGGACCGGAGACTTTAAGGTGCCTTTTAGAAAAGAAGTATATAATAATATTTAGGGACCTTATTTAATTAGCTTGTCTTACATAAAGAGTCTATACCAATCGGTGTTAGAAGCCCTTATTAAGTATTACGCAACAACAGTTTAAAAGCTTAGCCCTAATGATGAATATTCTCAAGCTTCTATCGCTTTCGATTGTTTTGACCTCTTCCTTATATGGATGGCAGATTGATGTAAAAGAAATCGAATATCAACTTAAGGTTGATCATTGTTTTTCAATGGATACTACGGACTTCTACAGTGATCTCTATCTAACCCATATTGATGCCGAGGAGCTATGTGAATTTAATTTTGATTTCTTTCTACCAGAATTAAATCAGAAGCTGAATCAAGTTGGCCTGGAATTAGTCATCCGCATCCCAAGTGATTATGAAGATTCCTTTGAAATCGAGATCAATGGTGAAAGACTTCAACTTTTTACTGATGAGGAAATCGCGAGTGGCAGATTCTGGGATTCAGGGCCACGAAATTTTTTTAGAAGAGTCAACAAAATTCTGAAGGAGCATAATTCGAATAAGAGATTCTACCTGCTCTACGGAGGCAATGATTTAATTGCCCTCTGGTTAACCGAAAGTGAGTTTATGCTTATGTCTTCCGAAAACAGAAATGACAAAGATGAGATTCCTTATCATCCCTAAAGGTCTTGATTCATTTTTATAAATAGATAAAACCAAAACCTATTTCTTATGCAGTTCGGATACACCATTCTTTACGTTAAAGATGTACAGGAGACTCTGGAGTTTTACCAGTCTGCCTTTGGTTTTCAACAGAAGTTTATCACTCCTGAGAAAGACTATGGGGAATTGATTTCCGGTGAAACAACTATAGCCTTCGCTTCTCTTGGTTTAGGCAAATCGAATTTTAGGAAAGGTTTTAAAAGGGTGGATGAATTGCCTAATCCGGTAGGAGTGGAAATGGCTTTTGTTACCGAAGAGATCGAAGTAGATTTGAATAGAGCACTGGAAGCCGGAGCTCAGCAATACGAGGCTTTGATCGAAAAACCATGGGGTCAGAAAGTAGCTTATGTATTGGATAACAATGGTTTTCTTATCGAATTATGTACGCCCGTTTCAGCTGAATAGTTCAAACGTCCTAGTAACTATATGGATTAAGGTTTATGGGGAAAAGTAATCTGGAAGCTGCCTGTAAGAATTTGCCAGGCCTGGAATCAAGAGCTTTGGCTTATGACGAATGTGTATGGCAGATATTGATTGCCAGCGAGCAAGAACTAAAAGAGGTCTACTCCGCCGACTGGGCCTTCGATCTTCCCGCCCCGCTGCACGCTTTACTTTGTCAGAGCCTTGCGCTCATTAGCGAGGACCAGGAAGTGAAAGAGGCAGCTATAGGAATTGCGATTTCTTATGGTGACCCAATTGAAGAGCGGAATATTAAAATCGGGGTTAATAGTTATTGAAGTAAAGCAGACAACAGAAAAATATGGCCTCTCAAGCATTTTTCCTGAGAGGCCTTTAGTTTACCAAGCGATTTCTTCTTCTAAATGAATGAACTTTCCTGTAAACTTCGCTTCCGATAGTCTTACAGCCGTCATTGCTCCTTCATGCGTTTCTAAGGGTGCGTTCGGACCTCCCAAATCTGTCTTTACCCATCCAGGGTGCGCCGAATTGACCCTAATATTGGTATCCTTTAGAGCAGCAGCAATGTGCACTGTAAAAGAGTTTAGGGCAGATTTAGAGGCATTGTATGCGAAGGGCTTGATGCCACTCCATGGGGAGGTCTCATCACTTTGCACCGTATTTGAACCAAGAATGCTGGATACATTTACTATCCGCGCTGCTTCACTTTTTTTAAGTAAAGGCAGCATTTTTTGGGTCAGACTTACAAGGCTAAAGAAGTTAATATCAAAAGTTTCCATCAGCACTTCTGGTGTTACTATTTCAGCGGTGTTTAGCCCTCCAGGTTCACCGCTATGCATGATTCCAGCATTATTCACCAGAATATCGAGTTTTCCATATTCTCCTTCTATATGGCTAACCAGAGCTTCTACCTGTTTTGATTTAGTTACGTCCAATTGCACAAAGCGTACATCAAGCCCCTTATTCTTAAGCTCCTGAGCTGCAGCCGAACCCTTTTCTTTGTTTCGGGCAGCCATTAATACAGTAATACCCTGTTCAGCTAATTGCTTTGATGTCTCAAGTCCAAGCCCCTTGTTTGCTCCTGTAACGAGTGCTATTCTGTCCATTTCAATTCTGATTTTAAGATTTATTCAGCAAGACTACTCAAATGATGATATTAGATGAAATAGATTAACTTCCTCACTGTTATAAGTATTCTAATATCTATGATTAATCTAGAGTGGTATCGCACCTTTAAAGCAGTCTATAAGCACAGAAACTATTCAAAGGCTGCAGAGGAACTTTACATCAGTCAGCCTGCAGTAAGCAATCAGATGAGCATGCTGGAAGCTCATGTTGGTCATAAACTGTTTCTTAGAAAGTCGAAAGGGGTTGAAGCTACTGAAAACGCTAAGTTTTTGAACAACCTGATAATAGAATCATTGGATACCTTGGAGGAAGTGGAGGCCATGTACGGTAAAAAGATTAACCAGCATGAAAATCTTTGCATATTCGGAATAAGTCAGCATCTGTTTAAAGGCTTCCTATCCGGTAGATTGGAGGGTATCAAACACTTAAGTATTCGGTTTGAAGAGAAAAATGAAGAATTGATAAAGCTGGTAGATCAACAGGAGGTAGACGTTGCAATTGTTCATCAAGCAGTAGACACCTTCGATATCCTTTCCCATAGTATCCTAAGTTCTCCTTTGGTAATTGTAGGTCATCCAGATTTAGACACCTCAGAGTTTAAGTCATTTCTGGTAGATCAAAACCTCGTTAAAGCCCAGTATTGGCTTGAGAAGCAGGTTTGGTTTTCCCATATGTCTACCAATCCATTTATCAAACTCTTCTGGTTACACTGCTTTAATAAACGACGGCCCAAGATTTTTACCAACTATGTGATTCCTAATGAATACTTTATGCTTCAGGAAGCGACAAGGACTAAAGGGTTATGCATTACTGTTCTAGAAAATGCAAGTGAATTCATTAGGAAAGGTGAGCTAAAGATCATCTGGCAGCCAGAGAACTACCCAAACAGGGACTACTGGTTGATTGCACACAAAAAGCAAAGACAAATATTTGAGGATTTTAAACTCGTCTTCCAAGAATTGGAAAGCAAACAGAGAATAGGAAAAACCATTACTTAGGTATAAAAAGTTTCATGAGATGCGAATCCTGGTCTACTTGAATTGAAAACCCTTAGGTAATACTTCACTATCAATGTTATCATTTTGGCCAGATTGACTTTTTTTTGCCTCCAGATCTTAATTGCATGAGAAAGCTAGAAATCATTTTAACCATACTCCCTCTTATAGGCATCTTATTTAGGATTTTGCATTTGCCTGGTGCAGACATTTTGGTTTTAATCCCATTTACACTGTTAGCATTTATCTATTTCTACTTCGGCTTTGCCCTTTTTAATGGTATTCGCTTTAGAGAAGTATTCAAGAAATCAACCTATAGTAAGATTGAAGAGCTCAACATCCCATTCGGAGCTGCAGCCGGAGTAGCGCTTAGTATTGGGGTGCTAGGTATAAGCTTTAAACTTGTAAGCCTTCCAGGAGCCTTGATCCTGTTAATGTTAGGTGCTATTGGCTTGATAATTATCACCTCAATTGCCTGGGTTAAAAAGGAGACTAGATCGGATAATGTATTTCAAAAGGTAATTAAACGAAGCATCCCCTTTGGCCTGGTTTGCGTGTTTCTATTATCTGTTCCAACCAGAACCTGGTTAACATGGAGGTTTCCCAATAACTCGGAATATGTCGATTCGATAATGGAGTATAAAGCTGACCCTGAGAATGAAGGGTTGAGGTTGAAGATGGAGGAAGAAAGGAAAAGGATGCGCGAAGAGAATCAAGAGGACTAAATATTATATTTCCGGTAAATTGCCAATTATCTCCATTAAGATGCCTAATCTAAAAGTAACTCCCGAACACAACGAAAGAATAGCCAAGATGACTTTTGGGTCCGTCTATCCACACTATATCACCAAAGTGGAAAGCAAAGGACGAACTAAAGAAGAATTGCTAACCGTCATTGAATGGCTTACCGGATTTGATGAATCCAAACTGCAAGATTTAATAGATCGAAAGGCCACCTTTGAGACTTTTTTTGCCGAGGCCGAACTAAATCCAAATGCACATCTAATTAAAGGAGTAATATGTGGTTACCGTATAGAAGAGATTGATAATGCCTTAACCCGACAAACCCGATATCTGGATAAATTGGTAGATGAATTGGCAAAAGGACGTAAAATGGAGAAAATCCTGCGTGTCGCAGTTTAAGTTCTCATTTACTTAAGTAACATATTAAATTCTTCCCTTGAAATCATTTGGCAGTATTGTTTTCATTCTCCTGGCTTGGTCTACCCATGCGCAGTTTTTAAGTAGAGCCGCCGCTTTGGAGGATCTTAATCTGCTTAAAGCAGAGATCATTCGTTACAATCCTGCTTTAAAAATCTACCATCCTGAATTTGAGATAGAAGCAAGCAAGTTAGTAGCACAGTTAAAATCGGATTCGGTCTCCCTTTTTGAGCATTTCACAGAGATCAGCCGTATGTGCGCTTTAGCTAATGAGGGCCATTTCCTCTTAGGGAATTGGCAAGATCCAGTGCATGAGGGAGTGCCAAAAGATAGTCTGGCATACCTGCCCCTTCAAGTGAGAATTTTAGATCATCAACTATACATCTGGAGAGATTATTCTAATGAGCGCCCTTTTCATCAAGGGGATCGCATAATAGCCATCGAGGGAGTGAGTGTCGATGATGTACTAAATCGTATGCTGAGTTTAATGCCGGCGGATGGGGATATTCAAACTTATGCCTATCGAAAGATAGAATCGTCTTTCAATCTGCTGTACCTGTTTCATTTTCCGCAAAAGGAGTCTATTGCCTTTGAGTATATCGATATCAATGGTGATCGAAGTAAAGCCCGCATTAAAACCCTAAAGCTATCCGAGCAAAGAGAAAACTACGATGAGTTTTTTTCTAATAAGAACGAAGATTCAGAACAAGAAGCAACAGGTTTTTACCAATTGACCTACCATGAGGATTATACTTATTGGAAGCTACCTTCCTTTGATCGTAGTCGGGTGGAGAAGTATGAGGTGAAATCTAAAAAGATGTATAAATCCCTCTTTAAAGAGTTTAAGGAAAAAGGGGTTCAAAACCTGATTGTTGATCTTCGGGATAATACAGGGGGCCTTAATGAATTTGCTGATGATATGGTTCCTTTCATCCTTCATACTGAGCGTGAAGATCCCTATTTGAAAAAGACTATTTCATGGGAAGCTAAGGAGCGAGAATATTCATTTCCTCGCAGGTCTAAACATGCTTTTGAGGGTAGGATTTATGTCCTGGTAAACGGTAAGACCTTTTCAGCGGGTGCTTCCTTAGCTCGGTTTTTAAAGGAGTATGCTGATGCGATTGTTATTGGAACCGAGACCGGAACCCGTTATGATGGTTTTGCAGCAGGATCAACCCAATATGTGTCGTTGCCAAATTGTGGAGTGAGCATTGGCATTCCCCGCTATCATATACTTTATCCCAAATCAGCTAAGCAACAGGAAACCAACCGGGGACTAATTCCGGATTTTGAAATAAGGTATGGGATTGAAGACTTGGTTAACGAAAGGGATCTTCATCTGGAATATAGCTTGAAGCTTATTCAGGGCGAACCTTGATACAGGCCTTCTAGCATCAGTCTCAAGTATAAGAGATGCCATTTTGAAAATGATGCGAATGGGTATCAAATGTCCATTGATTGTGCATTCCTATTTGCGGACAATCAGCCGATTCTGAATTATCTTTCGCTGTATAATCAAAGGATTTAGGATCTATTATTAAAGAGACCTGATCCAAGTGTTCTATCTCAAAGTGAAGACTGACATTTATAATCCAAAAATTAGCATCCCGGCATTTTTATGGGTATTGGGGTTTTTAATAATCTTATTACCTAATGATTTGAGTGCTCAGCGTTTTGAATGGGTGGCCACCTATGGCAGCTTTAATTTTGATCAGGGTCGGTCGCTTACCCTTGATTCTTCAGGTAATGTATACTTGACGGGTTACTTCGGAAGTACTACTGACTTTGATCCCGGACCAGGTATTCAGAATTTCAATACCAATGGAAGCCATGATGTTTTCGTTCAGAAGTTGGATTCCGCCGGGAATATGCTTTGGACTCGAACTTTTGGGGGAAACTTTAGTGATCAGGCTTTTGCTATTGCCGTAGATTCTTTAGGTAATGTGTATACCGCCGGTTACTTTCAGGATACAGTGGATTTTGACCCTGGCTCAGCCGTATTTAATGCTGGCGCCGGCGGCGGTGGAGATATGTTTATTCAAAAAATGGATTCTGCCGGGAATTTTTTATGGGTAAAAACCTTCCAGGCGCCACAAGGTCAAACGGCTCGTTCCATAGCCACGGATAGGGCTGGAGATATTTACATTACAGGTGATTTTAGTGGATCTGTCGATTTTGATCCCGGACCGGGAACTTTTACGCTTATTTCCAATGGTAATCCCGGTAGCTTTATTTTGAAGCTAGATGCTCAAGGTAATTTTATCTGGGCCCGAGCCACTACAGGCAATGATCATTGCCGAGCTAAGGGGATTGCAATTGATGGACAGTTCAATGTATACACTACAGGACTATTTTTTGGAACCGCAGATTTTGATCCAGGCCCTGGAGTCTTTAATCGCTCTGCAGCCAATGGTATTTCTCATGTCTACATTCAAAAACTGGATCAGAATGGTAATTTTCTTTGGGCTAAGACCTTTGGCGGAGCTCAATTACAGTGGAGTGAAGGAACAGCGATTTGTGTTGGTCCTTCCGGGACCGTGCATTCTACCGGCTTCTTTACCGGTACGGTTGATATGGATCCAGGGCCAGGAACCAGCTTTCTTAGTTCATCTGGTGATCGTGATGTATTTGTACACACCTTAAACGCTAATGGGAATTTTGTTTGGGCAAAGTCATTTGGCGGTAATTCCGGTGATATGGCAAATAGTATTACTGCCGATCCTCAGGGTGATGTATATACAACTGGGCGCTTTCAGGATACTGTAGATTTCGATCCAGGTTTGACAAGCACTTATGCAATATCTAATGGAGCTTATGATGTCTTTGTGCAGAAGTTGGACGCCAATGGTCGGTTTCAATGGGTTCGGTCTTTTGGCGGAAGCGCGACAGATATTGGTACCTCCATTGGAGTAAGCCCAACCGATAAAATTTATACCGCCGGTTTTTTTAATGGAACTGTGGATTTTGATCCGGGACCAGCCCTAAGCTCCCATAATTCCAGAGGTCAGATGGATATTTTCCTTCAGATGATGGCTGAGTGTCAGCCTCAATCAAGTACTGAAGTACGGGTAGCTTGCGATCGTTTTACCTGGATAGATAGTATCACCTACACGGCTAGTACTGATTCGGCATTTGTTACTCTTACCGATATTAATGGCTGCGATTCGGTAGTTTTCCTGGACCTCACGCTGAATGCGGTTACAGATATCGGTACTTCATTAAATGGCGCAAGCTTAACCGCCAATAATGCCAATGCTACTTATCAATGGCTTGACTGCAATAATAATTACGCTCCAATACCAGGGGCTATCAATCAAACCTTTACCGCCACTGCGATTGGAAGCTATTCGGTTGAACTCACGGAGAATGGATGCGTAGATACCTCTGAGTGCACGACTATTAATCAGATCGGCTTGCCAGATTTAAGCTTAGGCGAAGGTTTTTCAGTTTATCCTATACCATCAGACAATAAGGTTAACATAGACTTTAATCAGCAGCAAGAGTATCTGGAAGTCGAGATTTACAGCTTGCAGGGCCATGTATTAATAAAACAGGAATACCGGAAAGTGAAGTCTCTAGAATTACTCTTACCAAATTACAAGGGGGTATTTGTCCTAAATCTGAGAACCAGCTATGGTCAGAGTAAGGTGAAACTCATTCGGGATTAAGAGAATTCTAAAAGGCGGGTTTTTTTATTTCAATTTCAGAGCTTAAGCACCACCATGCAATGTCCCTGTCCTCAGTTTTTCGGCTAATTCCAACGCTCTTTTAATTCGCGAAGCTTCACTCTTAGGCTGACCAGCATAGTAGAGTAATCCACGTTTCCTGCCATCATTCAGAGCTTCAAACGCTTCGGCCGCATCCGGGTCTTGCTCTAAAACGATTTCAAACTCTTCAGGCATCGGCATTCCGTACTTCGTTAAATCGGGACGGATTTCAACCTCTACCATATCACCAACCTGCAACTTCCAGGCTTTAAGCACTGCCTTACTCAACATTATCAAGGCGTAGCCGTCTTTCCGCAACTGCAGTGCGCGGTGTAAATCTTCACCATCCGGCCCTTTCATTATCACTCGTTTAGAATGCTCATCAATGAAGGCTTTGGCCTGATCATAGTCGCAAACCAAATAGGGAGCATAACCCCTTGGGGCCGATTCGATATAACTTTTGATAATCATTATGCTATGCTTGGTTACGGATAGGTTTTAATACTTCAAAGGCATCACGAACACTTAAGACCTGCTGAAAACTGAGGTAAAGTTTCTGGTTCCGTTCTTTAAGTTGTGCTTGCGGTGCGGTTTTTAAAAATAGTAAGACTTTCTGGAAGCGAGCACTTTGGAAGTAAGGCGAATCTTGATCAGATGTGAAATAGCAAAGTAGCCGCTCTTGCTTCAAAACAATTTTTTCAAAACCAATTTCCTGTCCCAATCGACGTAGGCGAATAGAGTCAAAAAGTTCCTCCACTTCTCTTGGGATTGGGCCAAATCGATCACTCAAGCCTGCCGCATATTGATCGATCTCTGATTCTGTTTTCAATTGGTCTAGTTCCTGATAAAGCTTAAGCCTCTCGTCGACTTTGTTAACATAATTATCCGGAATCAGAATTTCCAAATCCGTATCCAGCAAGGTATCGCTAATATGCTCTTTGTTCTTTAATTCTTCCGCGTAAAGCTCTTTGAATTCACTTTCCTTAAGTTCTTCAATCGCTTCAGCAAGAATTTTTTGAAATGTGTCAAAACCAATGTCGTTAATGAAGCCGCTTTGCTCTGCCCCTAGAAGATCTCCAGCGCCTCGAATTTCCAGATCACGCATAGCAATGTGGAAACCACTTCCCAGATCACTGAACTTTTCTATCGCCTGCATACGCTTACGCGCTTCATCACTCATGCTTGAAAGGGGTGGGCTAATCAGTTTACAAAATGCTTTTTTATTACTTCGGCCTACCCGACCTCGCATCTGATGCAAATCACTTAGGCCGATATTGTGGGCATTGTTAATGATGATTGTATTGGCATTGGGAACGTCCAGGCCATTTTCGATAATGGAGGTGGCCACCAGCACATCGAATTCCCCATTAATGAATTGAAGCATCAATTGTTCCAGCTTCTTGCCTTCCATCTGACCATGGCCGATGCCAATCTTAGCGTCCGGCATTAGACGCTGAAGCATGCCCGCTACCTCCTGGATGTTCTCCACCCGATTATGGATAAAAAATACCTGACCCCCTCTGCTCAATTCATAGCTCAGACTATCGCGAATGATTTCTTCATTAAAGGGAATCAGTTGGGTTTCAATCGGATGCCGGTTAGGTGGAGGCGTAGTCATCACGCTCAAGTCTCGAGCCTGCATCAATGAGAATTGCAAGGTTCGGGGTATAGGTGTAGCAGTTAGAGTCAAGGTATCGACGTTTACTTTGAGGTTTTTCAATTTGTCCTTTACACTCACTCCAAACTTCTGTTCCTCATCAATAACCAAAAGTCCGAGGTCTTTAAACTTGACATCCTTTCCAACAATGCGATGGGTGCCAATTAGAATGTCCACTTTGCCTTCTTCGAGGTCTTTAAGAATTGTGGTGGTTTCTTTGCGCGTTCTAAAACGGTTGATGTATTCTACGCGACAAGGGAAGTCTGCCAGTCGTTTGCTAAATGTTTTATGATGTTGGAAAGCGAGGATGGTAGTAGGTACAAGAATTGCCACCTGTTTGTTGTCGTTTACCGCTTTAAATGCAGCTCTTACCGCTAATTCCGTTTTGCCAAATCCAACATCACCACAAATAAGGCGGTCCATCGGAGTGGGCGATTCCATATCGGTCTTTATAGCAGAAGTGGCACTTTCCTGGTCTGGAGTGTCCTCATAGATAAAGGAGGCCTCGAGTTCGTGCTGCAAATAGTTATCAGGAGCAAATTGAAAACCTTTGGTATTCTTTCGCTTGGCATAGAGTTTTATTAAGTCGAATGCGACTTTCTTAACCCTGCTCTTAGCTTTCGATTTAGTTTTTTGCCATACTCCCGATCCAAGTTTATGTACTGTTGGGACCGTACCTTCCTTGCCATTGTATCGCGTGATCTTATGCAGGGAATGGATACTGACATAGAGCACATCCCCTCCGCTATAAATCAGCTTTATGGCTTCCTGCTGCTTACCATTGTTTTCAATCTTTTTCAATCCGCCAAACTCACCGATTCCATGATCAATATGAGTGATATAGTCTCCAACTTGTAGGGAAGTCAATTCCTTCAAGCTTACCGCTTGGCGTTTCTCATAACCTGTCCGCAACCGGAATTTTTGATAACGTTCAAAAATTTGATGGTCCGTATAAATCAGGGTTTTGCTTTCCTCATCGATAAAACCCTCATGCAGGGTATTTACAAGGGGTTGAAATTGTACTTCCTTACCGATGTCCTCGAAAATTGCGTCAAAGCGTTCAACTTGGGCCTGGTTAAGGCAGAGTAGGAAATTATCATAGCCTTCTTCAGTATGACTTTGAAGGTCTTCTACAAGAAGTTCAAATTTCTTGTTGAAACTTGGCTGAGGTTTGGATTGAAAGGAAATTTTCAAATCAGCCTCAAAGTCGATGTCAGCTTGCCATTCAGCATAGTGAAATGCTTTAATCTGATTTTCGAAGGTGGTTTTATTGATGAATAGTTCCGCCGGTTCGCTGCGGTTTAAATCGGTCGAAATCTCCTTGAAAGCCTCAAGTGCCTTTTCATAATGCTCTTGAAGTTTATGTCCAATTACTTTGGAGTTTTGCCCCCAAATAACGGTTTGGGATCCAATGTATTCCAAGAAGCTTTCCCGGCTTTCCATTAGGACCTTGTTTTCCACATTAGGGACCAATTGAATTCGTTTTACCTGGTCGATGCTCAATTGGCTTTCGATATCGAAGGTGCGGATGCTCTCAATCTCGTCGTCAAAAAACTCAATACGGAAGGGCTGATCATGGGAGAAGGAGTAGACATCCACAATTCCTCCTCGCACAGAGAATTGACCGGGCTCGACCACAAAATCCACTCTTTCAAATTGATATTCGAAAAGTGTCTCATTAAGGAAGTCAATACTAAGTTGGTCTCCGGCACGGATACTGAAGGTATGGGCGCTGAGACTTTTTCGAGTTACCACCTTTTCGAAGAGTGCATCAGCATAACTCACTAAAAGCGCTGGCTTTTTACGACTGTTTAAGCGATTCAACACTTCGGCGCGCAGAAGCACATTGGCATTATCGGTTTCCTCACTATCGTAAGGCCTTCGGTAGGAGGCAGGGTAGAACAGAACGTCCTTTTCTCCCAAAAGACTTTCTAAATCATTTAACAAATAGGCCGCCTGCTCTTTGTCATTTAAGATCAGTAGATGAGGCTTTTCACTTTGCAGGAAGCTTTGCGCCGCAGTTATGGCTGTCAGCGAACCGCTTAAATCACGGATTTCAATCCGCTGTGGATTTTCCTTTTGCCATTGCTGAAGGAGCAAGTCGATGCGTCGGTCTTCGTTATAGCGCTCTAAGATTTTTTTGGCCATGCCCTAAATAGCTTAACCATCCACTCTTGGTTGAGGGATGGTGATGGGCGGCAAATTTAAGGGAAGAATAGAGTGTTTTTCCTTATTGCTTAAAAAAGCCTGACATCTATTTTTAGGAGCCACCGCTAATAGAACCTATACCTGATAAACGGGAATAATCTGTGGATGCACCTACTATGCAAGATGCTAATAAGGGCCCTGAGATGTAGAACCTGAGACCATTTGACGAATAAGCTCGCGCAGGCCTTTCTAGAAGATTCTCTTTCGATCTGGTCTTTAGCTCCTCGATCAAGAAGTGAGATTGTTCTAGCAGTAATTAGGACTGATTTAGTCTTGAAACTCTCTTAGAAATTCTTCTGCCTTTTCAACCATTTCGGAACTGCCACAAAAGAAAGGAACCCTTTGGTGAAGTTCGGTGGGGTCAATATCCAGAATTCTGGTCTTACCATCACTGGCCTTACCACCAGCCTGCTCAATTAGAAAGGCCATCGGATTGCACTCATAGAGTAACCTTAGTTTTCCATTGGGAGCTTTGGTACCTCGAGGATAGATATAAATTCCTCCTTTTAAAAGATTACGGTGGAAATCAGCCACTAAAGATCCTATGTATCTGGAGGTAAGCGGGCGGTTTGTTGCAGGGTCTAATTCCTGACACCATTTGATGTAGCGCTTCACACCTTCGGGCATGTGCACATAATTACCTTCATTGATCGAATAAATCTTTCCGTTCTTCTTTACCCGCATGTCTGGGTGAGAGAGAAAGAAACTGCCAATGCCGGGATCATAGGTAAAGGCATTTACCCCATTACCTGTGGTATATACTAACATCGTTGAGGTGCCATAGACCAGATACCCTGCTGCGACTTGTTTATTGCCAGGTTGCAGGAAATCCTCTAAACCTACCGGACTACCTGGTGGTGTTACCCGACGGTAAATACTAAAAATAGTTCCTACAGATACGTTTACATCGATATTGCTACTCCCATCAAGTGGATCAATGAGCACGACATAACGGGCATCAGAATGGATTTCATCATCGAAGATGATATGGTCTTCCATCTCCTCACTGGCTAATCCGCAAATCTCCCCACGTTTACGTAAGGTGCTAATAAACATGTCATTAGCTAATACATCCAGTTTTTGCTGATCTTCACCTTGAACATTTTCTTCTCCGGCAGCGCCTATAATATTGGCCAAACCGGCTTTGTTAATTCCTTGATTAACCATTTTGCCCGCAAGGCGAATAGAACTTAAAAGGGCACTTAATTCTCCTTTGGCATAAGGGAAGTCCTTTTGATTTTCAATAATAAACTCACCGAGGGTAATATGTCTTTCCATATATTGAGAGGTATGAAGCAAATGTAGAATTAATCAGGCTTTGAGCTTTTTGATCGACCGTAAAAATTCACTCAATTCTGAATTTTTACGCGTTGAAATGAGAAGCTTCTCTCCATTTTTTAATTCCAGAAACATTCCATGCTTTCCGCCGGCATTGTAGATGGTTCCATATTTAGAATGCTGGCGTTTGCCGTATCCACTGCGCGGCATGTTAATGATGCTAACTTTTTTAATCTCCTTCCAATTGCACTCTAATTGACCCAGGGGCCCAAAGGTCATTCGAAATTGTGTGGAGTCTAAATCCAAAATTAATTGGGTGCGGGCCATGATTACGGTGAATAAAGCCGAGAATAAGACTCCAGAGATAAGGGCCCAGGAAGGCAAAGGATTATCTCCTATCGGCATGCCAAGCAATATTTGCGAAACGCTGGCAATGGTAAAGAAGAAGAGCAAACCAATTAAAACGATCCAAAGCAGCCAATTTTTTAAAGCTTGTATTTCGTGATAGCTCTTATTCATAGGATGGATGGCATTTTTACCTTTGCCGGCAATAATAATCATAATGCTGAAACTTAAGAACGATCAATTCGAAATTGGTGGCCTGGATGTGCGCCAAATTTGCGAAGACTACGGAAGCCCACTTTACATTTATGACAGTGCTAAAATGGAAGAGCAGTACAAACGGCTCAAACAGGCTTTTAAGGGATCGAAGCTTAAGATTAACTATGCCTGTAAGGCACTGAGCAACATCAACGTGTTGCGTCTCTTTCAAAGAATGGGGGCGGGCTTGGATACAGTTTCCATTCAAGAGGTCGATTTAGGGTTGCGGGCCGGATTTGCACCGCATGAAATCATTTACACGCCCAATGGTGTCTCTTTTGATGAAATTGTGAAAGCGGTCGAAAAAGGGGTTCGCATAAACATCGACAATTTGAGCCTTTTGGAACAATTCGGTGCAAAGTATGGCGAGTCTTA
The DNA here is from genome assembly GCA_965279135.1 of Croceimicrobium sp. Lineage (GTDB taxonomy): Bacteria > Bacteroidota > Bacteroidia > Flavobacteriales > Schleiferiaceae > Croceimicrobium. The sequence goes on from OZ257133.1 coordinate 400,462, forward strand.
CCCCGTTTGTATCCGGATGAATCCACATATAATGGCTGGCGGAAATGCCAAGATCTCGGTAGGGCATATCGATTCAAAATTTGGAATAAGTATTCATCAAACTCGGCACTTAGAGCGTTTGGTGGAAAGCCTCAACTTAAAAGTGGAAGGGGTACATATGCATACTGGAAGCGACATTTTAGATGTGGATACCTTCCTGAAAGGTGCAGAACTGTTATTCGATGTGGCGCGTGATTTTCCCGACTTAGAATACATCGATTTCGGAAGTGGCTTTAAGGTTCCCTATCGCGATGGTGATATTGCCACCAATGTTGAGGAATTGGGTGAAAAGATGTCGGCGATGTTTCAAGAGTTTTGCTCGGAATATGGTCGCGATCTGGAAATTGAATTTGAGCCAGGTAAATTCCTGGTATCCGAATCAGGTACTTTTTGTTGTCGCGTAAATGGTTTGAAGCAAACAACAGCGACGGTTTTTGCCCAAGTTGACACAGGTATGAATCACTTGATTCGTCCTATGTTTTACGATGCCTATCATCATATCGAAAATATTTCCAATCCAGGGGCTTCAACCCGGGTTTACACCGTGGTTGGTTACATCTGCGAGACAGACACCTTCGCCAGTGATCGACAATTAAGTGAAGTGAGGCAGGGAGATATTCTGGCCTTCCGCAATGCCGGGGCCTATTGCTTTACCATGGCAAATAATTACAATAGCCGATTCAAACCGGCCGAGGTTTTAGTTCATGAAGGCAAGGCGCATTTAATTACTCGCCGTCAGAATTTGGATGACATCCTACACAATCAAGTCGAGCTGGAATGGCAGAATTAAGTATTCGACCAGGCGGTGCAGCAGAAATTGCTGATCTATTCCAATTAATAAAGGATTTGGCGCTCTTTGAAAAAGCCCCCGAGGAAGTTATTACCAACGAAATTGAATTAAAGCAGGACTTTGATTCCGGCCGCTATGAGTTTCTTGTTGCAGAGTTAAAGGACGAGGGAATTGTAGGTATTTCTCTCTTTTATCCCCGCTATTCCACTTGGAAGGGAAATTGTTTTTACCTGGAAGATCTATACGTAATGCCAGAATACCGAGGTAAGGGCTATGGCAAAATGCTTTTAGAGGCTACCGCTGAGATTGCAAAGAAAGCAGGAGCTAAGAGACTGGACTGGCAGGTTTTAGATTGGAATACCCCTGCGGTTGAATTCTATCAGAAAATTGGTGCGAAGGTGGAGAAGGAATGGTGGAATTGTAAATGGTGGCTGAGCGATAAAGAGTGAGTTGGCGAATCGCAATAGTCGGAGGCGGAGCGGCTGGTTTTTTTGCAGCTATTCATGCTGCAGGGCCTGATAATGAGGTACGACTTTTTGAGAAAAGCGCTCAATCTTTAGCCAAGGTTCGGATTAGCGGCGGAGGTCGATGCAATCTTTTACATCACTGTCCGTATCCTTCAGAACTGGTTAAGGCTTATCCGCGAGGTGGTAAATCCCTTAAGAAACCATTTGGTCTTTATGCATTCAATGAGGCGAAGCAATGGTTTGAAGACCAGGGTTTGCAATTGAAAGTGGAGGATGATGGCAGAATGTTTCCTACTAGTGATCGTAGCGAATCGGTAATTGAGGTTTTAGAAGCTGCCGCCCAGCGAGGCAAAGTGCAGATTGAAACTCGCAAGGCTCTGGTGAAACTTCTTAAAAATGAGGAAACTTACACTTTGGAGTTTCGAGATGGAACCCTGGAGCATTTCGATAAGGTTATCTTAGCACTGGGTGGTCAACCAAAGGATTCAGGTTTTTCCTTTTTACAAGATTTCGATCTCAAGATAGTTGATCCGGTTCCTTCTTTATTCACTTTCAATGTTCCTGATTCGGCCTATCAGGATTTACAAGGATTATCAGTCCCTCACGCCTGGGTGCAGGTTCCTGGAACCAAGTGGAAGGAAACGGGACCCTTACTTATTACCCATTGGGGTTTTTCCGGTCCGGCGGTCTTGAAGATTAGCGCCTGGCAGGCCAGAGAACTTTTTGATCGTAGCTATCAGTTTCCAATTTTAATTAATTGGATAGGAATGTCCGAAGAGGAAGCACGGGATAAATTAGACCAACATTTTGGTGCTCATCCAGCCAAGTCGGTCCAGAACAGTAGGACTTTCAACTTACCAACTCGGTTATGGCGTCGCCTTCTGGAGCAAGCGCAAATTCCATTGGAAAAGCAAAACCGGGATTTGGCTAAAAAAGAACGTAATCGTCTTATTGAACATTTGGTGCGCTCATCCTTTAAGGTAAATGGCAAAACAACCTTTAAAGAGGAATTTGTTACCGCCGGAGGCATTGATCTCCATGAAATTGATCTCCATACCTATCAGCTAAAGCGATATCCTGGACTATTTGCAGTAGGAGAATTGATCAATGTTGATGGAATTACTGGAGGCTATAATTTCCAGCATGCCTGGACCAGTGGCTTTTTAGCAGGTTCTACGGCTGGTAAAAAATAAATTTCAGGAAAAGCTTTACCATTTTAAAATTGTACCATACTTTCGCCGCGTATAGTAAAACTATATTTTAAGAAAGGATGTCTAAATACTCATTTCAGCTCAATCACGATCTTTATTTGAAGGACCCGTTGAGTTCTGATAAAGGAAAAGCCATCATAAAATCTGGTGCAGCTCTTATCCTTCAAATGGGTTTGGAGGCTTTTACCGCACGTAAATTAGCGGAGGCAGCAGGTGTAACTGAAGCAACGGTGTATAAGTACTTTGCCAATAAGCAAAAGTTACTTCAGTACTATTTCCAGTTGTACTGGACCTGGCTGGAACAGCAGATTAAAGTCTTTACTGCGGTTGAAGATGATCATTTTCAAAAACTTAACCGAGCGGTTAAAATCCTTTCCGAAATGCCAGAAGTGGCAGCCGACCCAGGCTTGGTAAGCAAGGCGGATTTGCGGAAACTGGTTGTAATGGAGGGCGCCAAAGCCTATTACAATATTCAGGTTGATGAGGATAATGCAAAAAAGCTTTTTGCGCCTTATAAGAGCGTAACAGCATTAATTGCCAAGATGATTTTAGCCGTTGACCCGGATCAACCTTACCCTTATTCACTAGCGACTACCCTTCTCGAGATGTCTCATTCTTTAGAGTACTATCGAGATCATTTACCATCCCTAACCGATTTTCCACGTGATAAGGACCAGTCGAAATTGACAGGCTTCTTATTGCATATTGTAAATCGTTCAACTTTAAATAAATAGACCTACTAATGAACACAAAACCTAGGGTTACAGTTGCCAAAGGCGACGGAATCGGACCGGAAATCATGGATGCCACTCTGAGAATTATGGAGGCAGCCGGTGCTGATTTAGATTATGATTACATCGATATTGGTGAGAAAGTGTACCTGCAAGGGAATACTGCCGGTATCACTAATGAGTCCTGGGATACTCTGCGTCGTAACAAGATTCTTTTCAAAGCTCCGATTACTACTCCGCAAGGTGGGGGTTACAAGAGTCTTAATGTTACCATTCGTAAGTCTTTAGGATTGTATGCTAATGTGCGTCCTTGTCGCAGTTATGCGCCCTTCGTACAAAGCAAGCACCCTGATATGGACGTCGTAATCATCCGTGAGAACGAAGAGGATCTTTATGCAGGTATTGAGCACCGTCAAACTACGGATGTGTTTCAGTGCCTTAAGCTCATTACTATCCCTGGTACCCAGAAGATTGTACGTTATGCCTTTGAGTATGCCCGCAACTTCAATCGCAAGAAGGTTACTTGCATGGTGAAGGATAATATCATGAAGGTTACCGACGGTCTTTTCGCACAGGTATTTCGTGAGATCGCTCAGGAATACCCAGATATTGAAAGTGATCTTCGCATTATCGATATAGGTGCTGCTTTATTGGCCGATCGCCCTGAGGATTTTGACGTGGTGGTTACATTAAACCTATATGGTGATATCATTAGTGATATCGCAGCACAGATCACTGGTTCTGTTGGGCTTGGTGGTTCTTGTAACTTAGGTAAGGACTTCGCTATGTTCGAGGCTGTGCACGGGTCTGCCCCCGATATTGCCGGTCAGGATCTTGCTAATCCTAGTGGCTTAATTTCCGCCGCCGTTATGATGTTAGAGCACCTCGGTCAATTAGAAGCGGCCGAAAAAATTGCCAATGCCTGGACTAAAACTTTAGAGGATGGAATCCATACCGGTGATATCTATCGCGAAGGAGTTTCCAAAACCAGAGTAGGAACCACTGCTTTTGCAGATGCAATCATTAAGCGTATTGGTCAGAAGCCGGCGAGCCTGCCTGTTCTAAATCTAAATCAGGATTCATTTAAACCAATTGAAATTCCCGATTATAATCGTCGTCCACAGGACAAAACCCTCGTTGGGGTAGACGTATTTATTGATGACGCGAACCGCAGTGCCGATGAACTAGGAGCAGTTTTAACAGAGGCTGCACAAGGGGCACTTAAGCTAAAAATGATTACTAATCGCGGAGTTAAGGTATTCCCAGATGGATTACCTGAAACCTTTTGTACCGATCACTGGCGTTGTCGCTTTGTAAACCGCGAAAATCCGAAGGATGTAAATCAAATGCAGGCGGTATCTAAAGAAGATTTGATGGATCTGTTAATGGCCCTCACCAAAAACGGTCTTGATGTGGTAAAGACAGAAAACCTTTACTACTTCGACGGGAAAATCGCTTTCTCGCTCGGTCAAGGCGAATAGTTAGACCATGAATTTAGAATTGATTACCCATAATCTGCTAAGCCCCCCGATTTTGTTTTTTCTCGGGGGGCTACTTGCTGTAGCGCTCCGGTCAGACCTGGAAATTCCCCGGGATGTTGCCAAGTTCCTATCGCTCTTCCTGCTTTTTTCGATTGGATTAAAGGGAGGCATGGAACTCTCTCATGGAGGGGATTGGGCAGTGATGTTAAAGCCTCTGGTATTTGCAGTTTTCCTTGCAGTTTTGGTACCTCTGTATACCTTCTTTATCCTTAAGCGGAAGCTCGATATTTACAATGCCGGTGCCTTAGCTGCCACTTACGGCTCTGTGAGTGCGGTAACTTTTGTTACGGCGGTTTCTTTTTTGCAAGGAGCAGGTATTGAGTACGGAGGTCACATGATTGCTGCCCTGGCAATTATGGAATCTCCGGCAATTATTGTGGGTGTAATTCTAATTGGTCGATTCTCTCAAAATCAAAAGAAAGGAAACCGTATGAAAAAGGTCTTGCACGAGGCCTTCACAAACGGTTCTGTTTTCATTATTCTGCTAAGCTTACTAATAGGATTTGTAATCGCCGACGACCAATACGAAGGGGTTGCGCCTTTTAGTGAAAGCCTGTTTAAAGGAATCCTCACTTTGTTTATGCTGGACATGGGATTACTAGCCGGGAAACGTATTTCCGGATTGCGAACCAAAGGAGGATTCCTACTTCTATTCGGAATCTTTATACCATTGCTCAATGCGGGTATAACTATGGTACTTTGCCCCATATTCGGCGTTAGCCTGGGGAATGCTTTCCTACTAACAATTTTAGCGGCTAGTGCTAGTTATATTGCTGTTCCGGCAGCGATGAGAATGGCGGTGCCTAAAGCTAATCCTGGAATTTATGTTCCACTATCATTGGGTATTACCTTTCCGCTTAACATTATTGTAGGAATACCGGTATATTACATGATCCTTCAAAATCTATACGCTTGACATGGAAAACATTCGCAGAGTAGAAATTATCGTTCCCCGTCCGGAATTAGAGCGTGTATTAGAACTCTTCCGTGAAAACAAGGTAGAAGGTTATACCCTAATCGAGAAAGTAAAGGGAATGGGCCACCGGGGAATTCAGGATGGTTTGGGACTTACGGATGCCTTCACTAATAGTATGCTTATCTGGTATTGCATGCCGGCAAAGTTTGAAGGTTTACGTGAACGGATGCGGGCATTGCTCGAAGAATGTGGTGGGATTTGTGCGGTATCAGAAGCACAATGGCTAATGCATTAGAGCCCTCTCTATGGCTTGCAAGTTGTACTTTTGCGGCCTGATCAAGCCTTTATGAGGATATTCAAATTTGGAGGGGCCAGCGTTAAGGACGCAGAAGGTGTTCGACGGGTTTCTTCTATAATCAATCATTTCTCCGAGGAGGACATTCTCATTGTAGTTTCTGCAATGGGTAAAACCACTAATGCTCTTGAGTATATAGTTAAGAGCCACCTACAACAAGATTCCAAAAAAACTGAGACCCTATTCCAGGATTTAAAGGACCAGCATTGGGCAATAATTAAGGTGCTTTTCCCAGACCCCAATTCTCCTATATATGCTGAAATTGAGGATTTGTTTCAGCAGTTGGGAGCTATTCTTGCTGCTGGACCTAAGGCAGGCTTCAATCAGGTTTATGATCAGATTGTTTCATTTGGTGAACTGCTCTCCACCAAGATCATATCTGCCTATTTGAAGTCGCAAGGTTTTGATAATCAATGGTTAGATGCACGAAGATTGATTCGAACGGATCAAAACTATCGGGCAGCGCGGGTAGACTGGAATTATACATCTCACCTGGTTAAGCAGTCTGTTGTACCCGGTAGGTCCTATATTACTCAAGGGTTTATTGCATCTGATGATAATTCTAAGCCTACCACACTGGGGCGCGAAGGCTCGGATTATACGGCCTCTGTATTGGCTTATATTCTACAAGCCAAGGAGCTCACCATTTGGAAGGATGTTCCAGGAGTATTAAATGGAGATCCTAAAGTGTTTGAAAAGACACAACTGCTTAGACAAATCAGCTTTCGGGAGGCAATTGAGCTGGCTTTCTACGGAGCTTCGGTAATCCATCCGAAAACCATACAACCACTGCAGGAGCGCAGTATTCCTTTAAAAGTGCGGTCCTTCAATGATATTGAATTAGAAGGCACTAAGATATCCGAAGGGGTTCCACTAGAACCTTTCATGCCTTGCTTTATACGCAAGGATCAGCAGCAATTGATCACCTTGTCAACACGCGACCTAGCCTTTATTGCTGAGGATCACCTTTCTAAGATTTACGAGCTTTTTCACCGCTATGGATTAAGAGTGAACCTATCTCAGCACTCAGCGATCAGTTCTTCGTTCTGTGTAAATGATGATCCCATTGCGAGTCCACCTTTAATGGAAGAGCTTAAACAGATTTTTGATGTTCAGGTAATCGGAAACCTGGAACTTTATACTATTCGGCATTATGATGAAGAGGCCTTGTCTGATATTAGAAGCAGAGGGCGTAAATTGCTGGAGCAAGTAAGTGCTGATACTTACCAAATCGTCATCCGAAAATAAAATGGCAATACCTGGACCTAAGGATGTTTTCAGAACAGTAAAGCTTCCCCGTTTAGGGAAGGAGGGATGGTCCAAAGTACTACGTCAACTTACTAAACTACACAGTGTCGAAGAGGCCTTTGCTGAATCTGGAGATCAGCAGGATAGCCAATTTGTTGATGAAATGCTGCGCGAGTTAGAAGTGAGCTTTCAATATTTTGAGGAGGAGTTTAAAAGGATTCCTGCAACAGGTCCGGTAATCGTTGTTTGCAATCATCCATTAGCGGGTATAGATGCCCTCTTGTTAATAAAGCTTATTAGCCAGATTCGATCTGATCTGAATATTATTGGTTCAGATTTGTGGCAAGACCTAAAACCTATCGCCCATTACTGGGAACTTGAAGGGGGAAGTTCCAACAACCTAAGCGAATGCCTTGAACAAGGAAAGGCCGTGGCCGTATTTCCCGCTAAGGCAGTAAGCAAGAACTACCGTATTTCGAAACTACAATTGGAAGATGGGGAATGGAATGAAAGCATCATTCGTCAGATTGCGGCCGCAAATGTTCCGGTAATTCCAATCTTCTTTAAGGCAAATCAGACCTTAATAAACTATCTCGTACAGAGAATGGGCCCCCTGTTCCAGGACTTGAATATTCCTTCCGAAATTCGGAGTTACAAGTCAAGGCCTGTAACCATCAGGGTAGGTAGGACCATCTATCCTAAGGAACTGGCCCGCTATACGGAAGTCCATGAATTAAGCAGCTTCTTAAGGCAGCGTGTTTATTTGCTTAGCAATGCGCTTGCTCCGGAATTTCGACTCTTTGGTTTAAAGCGTCCGGCTCAGGCCAAGGATATTGCCAAACCAGTAGATAAGTCCGAGATACTTAAGGAAATTGAATACTTGAGGTCTAATGATGCTTTAGTTGAAGAAAAGAGGAATTACCAGGTTTTCTTAACAAAAGCTAACGAGGTTCCCAATATCCTTCACGAATTGGGTAGGCTTCGTGAAATTACTTTTCGTGCGATCGGAGAAGGATCGAACCTTGCATTGGATTTGGATACTTTCGATTACCACTACGATCATTTGATTCTGTGGGATAAGGAAGAGGAACGTCTGGTGGGTGCTTATAGGTTGGCAGTAGGATCGGAAATCTATCCTAAATATGGATACAATGGTTTTTATGTAAGTACCCTGTTTCGATTTAAGAAAAAGATTCGACCCATGCTGGCTCGCTCACTGGAGATGGGTAGAGCCTTCATAATTCCTGATCATCAACAGAAACCACTTCCACTTTTTGTAATGTGGAATGGAATTAGGGTAGTGATGAGGCGTCATCCGGAATTAGAGTATATCGTGGGTTGCGCCAGTATCAGTAATAACTTTTCCAAGTTTAGTCGCAATCTCATGGTGGGCTTTTTATTGAAGAATTACGGGGATGCATCTTTAGCCCAGGATATTCGTCCGCGTAAACCTTATCAGTTAAAACTCAAATCAACGGCCAGAGACTTGGTAATGAATTCAAGCTCCGAGGACCTTCTGCAGTTTGACCGAAGAATTGATGAAATAGAACCGGGTGATTTGCGATTCCCCCCTTTGATAAAGAAGTATTTACAACAAAAGGCATTAATCGTGTGCTTTAACGTAGATCCTTTATTTAATAATTCTCTTGATGGTTTTATGTACATCCATCGAGATAACCTAGAACTTTGAGTAAATTAGGCCAACGCCAATGCCTAATGCTCTCAAAACCCTCAAATACTATACAGGACTTATTAAGTAACTCCGGATTATTTCTGGAATTAGAACGCTCTGCGCCTTTTGGTTACTGGATTTATGATTTGGAGCAGGATAGCCTTATCCTGAGTAATTCCTTACGACTCCTACTGTTAGATAAGGATCAAAGCAATGCGCATTTCCGTTCAATGGCACTTGGAGAAATCCAATTGGAGCAATGCATTAGTCTGTATAAGGCAGGAGTAAAAGAGCTTACCCTTAACTATGTTGGCACCAACCAGGTGTACCGTTTTAAGGCCGAGGTTAGTCAGGCCTATGATTATCCTGACCTTCTTCTTATAAAACATCTGGATCAGTTTTTCAGTCCCTTTCCTTCTGATCCTTACAACTATGCCTATCTCATAAAGATTGATCAGGACGGGCTTTACAGCTATTCCAGTAAATCGTATTTAGATGTCTTTATAGAAAAGGGCCGGAATATAGTAGGTGATGATGCTCTATTAGACGTGCTTCCTCATAGTCGACAGGATTGTGCAGAAGCTGCGGGTACTGCAATGGCCAAGCCGGGTTCGACCACCAGGGCTACTTTGGAGAAGCGGGCACCGGATGGTCGAATTCTAACCACAGCCTGGGAGTTTGTAGCTCTCCCAGAAGGCCTGGATCGCCTCATGCTTTATGCTCGTGGTTACGATGTGTCTAGTCTCAGAAAGGCACAAAAACAAATTCATCGCGATCAAAAAGAGCTTGAGATTTTTTTTAATAGTGGCTTAAGTGGTGTAGCTTTCGTGATGTTAGAGGAACCCAGAGAAATTGAGTCCATCGATCTTAGTGAGGCCGGACTGAAAGCGATGATCTCTCAGTTAAGTATCAGCCGAGTGAATAAGGTCTTTGCTGATCAGATGGGTCTTAGCGGTCCCGATGAGGCTCTCGGTAGCAAGATATTGGAGATAACCGGAATAGAAGAGGGTTACTATCTGGCTCATTTAAATGAGCTACTCGGAAAGGGTAGGGTGGAGTTTCAAGCCGAAAAAATCAGACCGGATGGTTCGGCTATTCTTCTGGATCTGCAGCAGGTATTACTGAAAGATGAGGAGGAAAAGCTTTTGGGTCTGCTGATAATGCAGCAGGATGTCACCGAAAGCATGCGGCATCGCGAGCTATTTATAAATAGTAGTTATCGTCTTAAAAAGCTTACCGAAAGTATTCCCGGAATTGTTTTTCAATTGGAGGCATGCGATAAAGGTCGCATTAGCTTACCATTCTTAAGCGAAGCTTACGAGCAGACTCAGGTTGATTTGAGTAGGGAGGAGCTCCTTAAAAATCCGGCATCGATTTTAGATAAGATCGGGCCAAAAGACTACTCCACAGTACTAGGGTCAATCCTTTATGCATCGCGAAACAAAGAGGAGCTGGATCTCGATTTTCGCATTGAAAACAAACTTGGAGAGGAGCAATGGTATCGGGTAAATGCCAGACCAGAACAGGTGGAATCCAATCGCAGTTCATGGTATGGAATTGTACACTCCATAGACGCTCAGAAGGAGTTTGAGCAAAAGGAGTTTAAACTGGCTCAGATTGCCAGAAGCACTTCTGACCTGATTTTAGTAGTAGATGCAGAGGGCAGAATCGATTGGGTGAATGCATCGGCATCTGAGTATTTCCAGTGGGAACTAGGCGAGGTTCTTAAAAAGAAACCTCATCAATTACTGCATAGTAATGACGATGAACCCAAGTTAAAGGAGTTCTTATCAGCTATAGATAACCAAAGAGGTATCAATATCAAATTGAAGTTACAGGCCAGGAATGCGGTACGCTGGCTTCAAGTTCGAAACAAACCTATTTGGAATGCCAATGGTGAATTCCTTTTCAGTCTTGTAGTAATGCAAGACATTGATCAGGAGGAGACCAAGAACCTGGAAATGGAGTCCTTGCTAAACCTTACTTCTGAACAGAATAAGCGCTTGCAAAGCTTTACCTATATCATTTCTCACAATATCCGTTCTCACTCGGCCAACCTGCAGGGCTTAATAGAAACTATTGAGGCTTCAGAATCGGAGGAGGAGAAGGAGGAGTTATGGTCTTATTTAAAACAGGTGAGCGAGGGATTGGAGTCAACAATAAAGCATCTGAATCAGATTATAGTAATCAACCAAAGCTTGAATAAGAACAAACAGTGGTTGAACCTGAAGGAGGAGGTTAATAGGGTAATGAAGATTGTAGGTAGGGAGGTTCAGGCTCTTGAGGCCAGTATCATCATGGATTTTGATCCTGATCAGGAAATACTAGCCGTTAAGGCCTATCTCGAGAGTATTTTAATGAACTTAATTACCAATGCATTACGATATCGCCATCCCGAACGTAAGCCAACTATAAAGATTAATTGTAAACGGAAAAAGGGCCTTCTCTTCGTTTACCTGAAAGACAATGGCCTCGGTATTGACCTCAAGAAACACCGCAATAGGCTGTTTCAGTTGTATCAGACCTTTCATGATAATCCAAATTCTCGTGGCTTAGGCCTCTATATTTTAAAAAGCCAGGTAGATTCCATGGGTGGCGAGGTAAAGGTTGAAAGTGCGCCTGGTGAGGGCAGTACTTTTAGTTTCGGTTTACCGACAGATATTCAGAAATAGATTTCTTGAGCTAAACGATAGGTGTTGGCATGCGCCTCAACAATATCCGCTAGTCGTTCACTATAACCACCTCCCATGCTTGTCATTACCGGGATTTCAGATTCGCGAGCAGTTTCGAAAAGTAAGCGGTCTCGAGATTTACAACCAGCTGTGCTCAAGCCTAAGCGGCCTAGTTTGTCAGTAGCTAAAACATCCACACCGCTTTGAAAGAAAATGAAGTCAGGTTCTAGCTTTTCCAGTAGTTGGCTCAATTCTCTTTCCAGGATTTCCAAATAATTACGATCATCAATACCATCCGGTAAGGGGATGTCTAAATCACTCTCTTCTTTGTGTAAGGGATAGTTATGTGCTCCATGCATGGAAAAAGTAAATACCCGATCATTTTCTCTCATGATTTGGGCGGTCCCATTTCCTTGATGCACATCAAGATCGACTACCAGTATTTGTTGGGCTAATTGCTGATCTAAAAGGTAATGCGCAGCAATTGCAATGTCGTTAAGCAAGCAGAAGCCTTCGCCCCGATCGTAATAGGCATGATGAGTTCCACCTGCGATATTCATCGCAATCCCGTGTTCTAAAGCGTGAAGAGCTCCTTCTATGGTACCTTGATTTATCCGGCGCTCCCTTTCTACTAATTCTGTGGAGAGCGGAAAGCCGGTTCTTCGCTCTTCAGATTTGGTGAGTTTTTGGAATTTGAGTTTATCCCAATAATCTGCACAATGCGTTCGCAGAATCTGTTTTTCGCTTAGTAAGCCCGGTTTGAAAAAGTTTTCATCCCTACAAGTTCCCTCGTATAAGAGTTGCTCTGGCAAAATGGAATACTTTGCCATTGGGAAGCGATGCCCTTCGGGAAGAGGATGATGGTAAATAGGATCGAAGGCGATCTTTAGCATTTGGCACTAACGCAAGCTCGCTCCGTATTGTTTCTCGAGGCTGTTCAAGATTTTAGACATCAACTTCTCAACTTCCTTGTCATTTAAAGTCTTTTCTTCATGAGCTAAGGTGAAGCTCAAGGCGTAAGACTTCTTATCAGCAGGTAGGTTTTTCCCTTCATAAACATCGAAGAGATTTACTGCTTTCAAAAGTTTACCTCCTGCCTTGGAAGCAGAGATTGCCAAATCATTATACCTAACAGTGCGATCTACCAGTAAGGCAAGATCACGACGCACTTCCGGGTATTTGGGTAGGTCTTTAAAGACGATCTGATTCTTTCGGCTGATTCCAACTAACTCAGTCCAATTCAATTCGGCATAAAAGACTTGATTTTTCAAATCAAATTCCTTGAGAATTTTAGGATCGACCAGCCCGAATTCTACCAGTACCTTCTTGCCTCGATGCCAAACCAGACCTTCACTGAAGCCTGTTTTTTCCAGTTCGGATTCCTGAAAACTTTGCACGCCGAGTCTTTCCAGAATCAATCTTAGTTTGTTTTTGAGGTGGAAGAAATCACCACCTTCGGCGCCACTTTTCCAATTCTCAGGATTGGCCAAGCCAGTTAACCAAATGGCTAATTGCTCTGCTTCAACAAATGCTTGTTCTCTCTTACTGTAAATCCGCCCGAATTCATAGAACTTCAAATTTGGACGTTGCCTTTTGCTATTGTATTCAATAGCTTCCAGACCACCAAAAAGCATGGATTGGCGCATAACTCCCAAATCCTGACTAAGTGGGTTGAGCATTTCTACGCTCAGTTCTGGCTTGAACCCAAACTTCTCATAATAAGACCCCTTGGTTAGGGAATTATTCATCATTTCATGATAGCCATTAGCGCTGAGTAAGTCGGATATAAGCTCTCTCTCCCTGGCATCATCACTAGGGTCTTCTTTAGCGACGGCAATCCGCATCGGACCATCATAGGGCACCGCGTTAAATCCGTAGATGCGTAAAATCTCCTCTACAATATCCGCTTCTCTTTGCACGTCCTGACGATAGGAAGGGACTTCAAGAAGTAGGGTTTGATTCGTCTCTGCTTTAATCTTAATATCCAGGGATGCCAAAATTTCCTTGACCTGATCCGTCAGAATATCAGCACCGATTAAGCTGTGCATCCGCTCCAAGTTTAAGCTTACCTCAAAGTTTTCCAGCTTTATAGGATGTTCATCGGCAATAGGCATTGATACTTCACCTCCGGCAATTTCCTGAATCAGGGTTACGGCTCTTTTTAAAGTGTATTCCGTCATTTCCGGATCAACCCCTCTTTCATAACGGAAACTGGAGTCGGTGTTTAAGCCATGGCGCTTGGCGCTTTTACGGATATGAACCGGATCGAAGTAGGCCACTTCTAAAAAGACATTACTGGTTTCGGAACTAACTCCGGAGTTCAGGCCACCATAAACTCCAGCTAAGACTAAAGGACGTTCCGCGTCCCAAATCATTAAGTCTTTTTCACTTAGCTCTAATTCTCCGCCATCAAGGGTGGTGAAGCTTTGTCCTTCCTGAGCATTTTTTACAACTATTCGATCACCTGCAATTTTATCTGCATCAAAAGCATGCAAAGGATGCCCAGTTTCGTGAAGAATATAGTTTCCTATGTCTACAATGTTGTTTACCGGATTTAGTCCAATTGCCCTTAGCCTATTTTGAATCCAGGCCGGAGATTCATCAACTTTTACTCCAGTAATGGAAACACCCATATAGCGATAACAGGCCTCGGGGTTCTCAATAGAAACCGCGACGGGTCTGTCCTTGCGTACTTGTTGAAATGAGGATATAGAAGGAAGTGACAATTCCAGATTCTTATGACCAAATCGTAGGAGAGCCGCTCTTAAGTCTCGGGCTACTCCAAAATGACTCATTGCATCTGTTCGGTTGGGAGTGAGGCCAATTTCAATAACGTGGTCACTCTCGATCTGGAAGTATTCAGCTGCTGGTTGCCCAACCTTAGCATCTGGATCTAGTACCATGATCCCGTCGTGGTCAGCACCTAGTCCAAGTTCGTCTTCGGCGCAAATCATACCTTCCGAAAGCTCGCCACGCAGTTTGCTCTTCTTAATGGTAAAGGATCCTTCCTCGGTAAAGATTTCAGTACCTACTGTTGCAACCGGAACCTTTTGCCCCTCGGCAACATTTGGTGCACCACACACAATTTGTACGGCCTTTTCCGCACCGATATTTACCTCAGCTACTTTTAATCGATCGGCGTTTGGATGTTGACGGGTGCTTAAAACCTCACCGATAACTACACCCCGAAGACCTCCTTTGATGGTATCAATTTGCTCCAGCCCCTCTACTTCTAGACCTGTATCAGTAAGATATTCAGCTGCTTTTTCTGGACTAAGATCTAGGTTGAGATAGTCTTTCAGCCATTTATAGGAAATCTTCATGCCGTGATTTTGAAAGCGGCAAAGTTAAGTTCTCCTATTCAGTTTTTAGAATTACTGATTGGTAGTTTTTCTTGTACTGATCGAAGGGTTGTTCTTTGTGATGATCTCCCGCCAGATAGGTGATCACTTGCTCGAAAGATTTTGGGTCCATATAGCCAGGAACCGGCTGGATAACCTTCATTTCTTCATCCAGATAAACGATAGTAGGATAGGATAGTTGACCATTTGCTAAAACCGCCGCAAGTTCATTATAACCCTTTCTTCCGTTTTTGATGTATTTGAAGTCTTGACCTAGAAAACGAACCGTGTCCTTTGTTTCTGCATTGAACTTTACAGCGTAGTAGTTCTCATTTACATACGCTACGATTCCGGGGTGCTGAAATGTGGCTTTATCCATTCTCTTGCACCAGCCGCACCAATCAGTGTAGAGGTCTACAAACACCTTTCTTGGCTCTTCCGCTTGAGCGGCCTCTAATTCTTCGAAGCTGAGCCAATTAATTTTATCCTGGGCCTGGAGGCTTCCTCCAAGAAGTGCGATTAATAAGAGTACTTTCTTCATTTTAAATGTTTTCTGTTTGACTTTTTGGAACTTCAGCGTAAAGCGCCATTCCTAATTGTTCGATTTCCAGCATTACGCGATGCTTACTTTGTCGAACTACTATTCCATAACGGTTTTCCAATTCGCCATGTTTAACTCGGAGGCGTTGTCCTGCCTTCAATTCCCTTTGCTCCACCTTTACTCCACTGTAGCTTTCCAGAAAATCCTTAATGCCTTCAATTTCATGGTTTCCTATTCGCGCAGGTTTGCCTAACCAGGTAACGAGGCTAACAATTCCCGGAGTGTTCAGCACTTCAAATTTTTGACTTTCCTCAAACTGCACAAAGACGTAGCTTTTAAAGAAGGGCTCTTCAACTTTCTTTTTGCGATCACTCCACTGCTTAATTTTAGTCTCTAATGGAGCGTAAACCTGACAACCCTTGGCCTGTAGTCTTTCGAAAACTTTCTTCTCACTGCGAGGCTTGGTGTATACAGCGTACCAAAAGGACTCTTTGTTCTTGTGCATTGCACAAATTTGTGATCTGCCTTTGGATTTCGCAAATCTTGAGGATTATTCTGTTGCACTTATATTCGACTCGTGAATTGGGAACTTTATATCACCTTTATAATGGCCGCTGTGGCATTGGCCTTAATGCCCGGACCGGATAATATTTATGTCTTAACGGAAAGTTTATCCCGTGGAGCAAAGCGCGGGATTAGCCTTTCTGCGGGTTTAGCATCCGGAGTCTTGATTCATACTCTCTTGGCTGCAACCGGAATTGCCCTGCTATTAAAAGAGTTTCCTCAGTTAGGCCTGGCTATTCGCCTGGCAGGTACAGGCTATTTACTCTATCTAAGCTATCAGGTATGGAAAGAGAAACCTAATCTTCTAAATCTTAATGATACCGAGACAAAAGGACTAGGTCCTGGGTTCTGGAAATCCTGGTCTAAAGGTTTTATAATGAATGTCTTAAACCCAAAGGTAACCCTTTTCTTCCTGGCCTTATTTCCACAGTTTGTAGATCCGGATGCGGCTTGGTCCGGTTTTTCACAAATGGCCTTGTTGGGTGGAAGCTTTATGCTTCAGGCTTTCCTGATTTTTAGTGGGATTGCAATTCTCGCAGGCCTCTTGCATCGCTATTTATCTAGTCCTCGTTTTTGGGAATTATGTCGATGGATTCAAATCGTGGTACTGCTATTTATAGCCATTGGCCTCTGGCTACTCTAGGTCTATTCCTCGATAAAATAGCTCAAAGACAAACCTGCGCTCCAGCCTGAAAGAAATTCCCAATTATCTCCGCTACTGAAATTATAGCTAAAGGGGATACCTAGTCTTGCCGCTCCCCAAACAAAAGTGGGCGCTACCTGAAGTTGGAAGACTGTCAAACTTCCAATACCACTATTTTGGAGGTCATTGATATCTACGTTGTTTCCGCCGGCATCTCTTCCCAAAGAGTAGGCATTCACGGGTAGTTTAAGACCGAGGCTGTTCTCTAGGTCTAAATCGAAACTGGAAGCTTCAATCACGCGGAAAGAATAAATCGGATTAAAGTTCATGTAAATCCTTCGCGTACTCACGGGACGGGTAACCTGGATGTCCCCATTATTGTCGGTAAAGTCTGTTTCCGAATAGGCAAATGCTAAGCGACTGACGGTAAAGCGGAAGCCCCATTGTGCATTTGATCCGGCATTTTGCCTAAAGGCAACGCCCGCTCCGGCTTCAAAGGGCATTTCCGTCCAGTCGGCCACGGCAGTGTATTCATAATTGCTACCAAAAGCATTAATGGCGGCGGTGGCTTGCCCAAACATTTCCAGACTAAAACCTTCTTTACTCTGTCCGAAACTTAATAGGCTTAAGCAAAGAAGACTGATACTTAGTAGAGTTTTCATAATTAGCTTTTTTGACCAGGAAGAGGAACGTAGGTTTCATCACCTTCGACTTTTGGCCAGTTCCAATTTTTCCAATCTTCTTTCGCTTGCTCAATGCGTTCGGCATTGCTGGAGACAAAGTTCCAGTAAATCTGTCTGCCCTCTTCAAAAGGTTGTCCGCCGAAAAACAGGATATGACTTCCTTCTTCCACCAGCAATTGACAGGCATCTTCATCCTTCGATACTAACAGATTACCGGCTTCCACCCTCTGATCACAGGCTAGTACAGCGCCCTTTACTACGCAAATTCCAATTTCACCTTCAAATTGTCCACTCAGATCGATGGCATTGGATTCTGAGGATTTGAGTTCTACCATAAACATAGGAGAATAGGTCGGCACCGGAGCTTCCTTGCCAAAGGCCTTTCCGGCAACTAAGGTCCAGTTGTTAGGGCCATCGTTCCAGGCCGGTAAATCCTTTTCATCAAAATGGTAAAAAGCGGGATTCATTTCCTCCGCCTCCTTGGGTAGGGCCACCCAAATCTGATAGCCATGCACAGTAAAGGCATCTCCTTGTCGCAATTCAGCCGGGGTACGTTCGGTATGGCTTACGCCTTTTCCAGCGACCATCCAATTGACTGACCCTGGGCGAATAACCTGGCGGGTTCCCAGGCTATCTCGATGTTCTATCTCACCTTCCAGTAAAAAGGTAAGAGTGGCTAGGCCTATATGTGGATGCTGATCAACATCCATATACCTCCCCGGACCAAGCTCAGTTGGCCCCATGTGATCAATGAATATAAAAGGGCCAACCATTCTCTTTTTTCGGAAGGGAAGTAATCGACCCACCAGGAAGTCTCCAATATCCCGACTACGCTCTGGTATTATTAAATCTGTGTTCGACATGTTAGTTGATTTAAGGCTAAATTGGCGCTCAAATTTTTTCGATGCGGCTTCTTTTGCTCCTCTTCTTTAGTCTTCCTCTCGCGCATGATTTTCATGTGAGTATCGCCCAAGTAGATTATAAAGATCAGGAACTGCAATGTACGTTAAGACTCTTTACGGATGATCTTGTTCAACGATTAGAAAAAGAACATTTGGTTTCCTTGAAATTGGGTTCTGAGCAGGAGTACGCTGGAGCGGATAGTCTTATTGCCGCATATGTGGAAAGGGAGTTTCGGTTAAAAGCTCCCGGGCAAGAAATGAAACAGATTTTTCTCGGTAAGGAAGTAGAGTACGAACTGATTTATATCTATTTCTATTACGAATGCCCTCAAGCCCCGAAACAACTTGAAGTTTCCAATAGGGTGTTTTTCGATAGTTTTGATGACCAGAGTAATATTGTGAATGTTAAGATCGAGGGGGAACTGCGATCCGCATTCTTGAATTCTTCAGAAACGAAGCAAACTTTAAAGTTTTAGAATGCAAACATTTTCGTCTTATTTAAGACTGGGTTATGAGCATATCATGAGTGTGGATGCTTTAGATCACATCTTATTTGTGATCGTTCTTATGGCTGTATATCAAACTCGCAATTGGCTCAAGATAGTAGCAGCGATAAGTATATTTACCCTTGGTCATTCCATTACTTTAAGCTTGGGAGCTTTGGACGTGGTGAATATTGATAAGGGTATAATTGAGTTCCTTATCCCGCTGACGATCTTACTAACCGCACTGCACAATATCACTTTAAACGGCCAAAATCAAAAAAACAATGTCAAAGTTTGGATCGCCGGAGTCTTTGGTTTGATTCACGGTTTAGGTTTTTCCAATTACTATGATATGCTAGTAATGGGAGAGACCAATTATTGGCAAGCGCTCATTCCTTTCAATTTAGGAATTGAGCTGGCGCAACTTCTTTTGGTGGCAATAGTATTGGCGATAATGGGAGTTTACACCTTTATTCTAAATCGCAAAATCCGCGATTGGAACTTCTTTATCTCCGGAGCAGGTTTTGGACTTTCCTTTGTGATGTGTCTTGAAAACTGGCCCTTTTAGAATTTATCGATAGGATATATAATCAGTCCACTGCGCAATTTAGGTTCAATGTAAGTGCTTTTTGGTGGCATGCTTTTACCGTCATCGCTTACTTGCTTTATTTGCTCCATACTTACCGGAAAGAGGCTAAAAGCCAAATGGTAGGCACCACTATCAACTGCTTTTTCCAAATATTCGAGTCCCATAGTTCCGGGCACAAAATCTACTCGATCATCAGATTTTAAATCCATGATATTGAAGATCGGTCCTAGAATGTTCCGACTTAAAATTTCCGCATCTAAATGCCCTACCGCATCTCCGGGATCAAAGCTCCCCATTTTAGGACTGAGTTTGTACCATTCCTTTTGAAAGTACATACCCATCTCATGAAGTTTCTGCGGATGATAGGTTTCTTCATGCTTAGGTTCAATATGGAAGCAACGTTCTAATTCACGAAGAATGTCATCCTTCTTCTTGCCACTATTGTTGATCACTAATCGATTGAAGTCATAGATTTTCATCTGTTCTTCACCAATAAGAAAGGCCATGAAATAGTCATGTGCATTGCCTTCTCGATCTTGTTCTTCCAAGCGTTTACAAAGTCTTGCTGAACTTGCACTACGATGATGTCCATCCGCTATATAGAGACACTCTTGTTCTGCAAATATTTGGGTGATCTTTTCTACGTCCTCCCTTTCAGATATCGGCCACAAGCGATGATAGACTCTATCGGTTGAGGTAAACTCATATTCCGGACGGGTGTCAATATAGCGCGCAAAGAGTTTGTTTAGTGAGAAGTCATCATGGTAAACCAGTAAAACCGGTTCTGCATTAAAGCCGGTTTCTTCCAGGTAATCGGTGAACATTTCTTCCCTGGCGCTTAGGGTATTTTCATGCTTCTTTATCCGACCTTCTAAATAATCCTCAACCGCAACAGCGGCTATTATCCCTATGTATTCATTCCCGTCTTTAACCTGACTGTAGAGGTAGTAACTGTTTTGTTTGTCTTCCTGGAAAATTTCATCTCTGCACCAATGCTCAAATTCCTGTCGCACCAATTGGTACTTTTCTTGCCCAAAGGGGAGATTTCGACCTTCCTTAGGGTTAATGACGTGCATAAATGAATAAGGATTGTTATTCAACTTGTCATCAAGCTCCTCTTCAGTGTAACTTAGGTAGGATCTGGTGGCTACCAAATAGGCTTTATCCCGTGGAGGGCGCAGAGCTTTGAAGGGTCGAATCTTGATCATGCCACGAAATTAGCGATTCAGCCCGCTTTATAGCTACTTTTGAGGCAATTCTATTTATGCATTTTCTGGACCCCAAATTAGAGGATTACCTCAGTGCTCATCACGATCCCGAGCCTGAATTACTTAAAAGTTTGAATAGGGAAACTCATCTTAAAGTGCTCCAGCCTCGCATGCTCAGCGGTCCTTTGCAAGGTCGTTATCTCTCCTTTCTTTCTAAAATGTTAAGCCCGAAGTACATTCTTGAAATTGGAACCTATACCGGGTATTCGGCTTTATGCTTAGCAGAAGGTCTTTCCGAAACTGGGGAGCTTCACACCTTAGAGATTAATGATGAATTAGAAAGCTTTGCTCAAGCTTATTTTAATCAATCAGATTACAAGGACCAAATTCATCTGCATATTGGAGATGCCTTGGATAGTTTAAAAACACTCTCCCGTCCCTGGGATTTAATTTTCATTGATGCCGATAAACCTCGATATCTCGATTATTACAAAAAACTAGTTCCAGAATTAAAATCTGGTGCTGTAATTCTTGCTGACAATGTGCTTTGGAGCGGTAAGGTCTTGGAGAATCCTGATCCGCAAGATGAAAGTACCCTTGCCTTATTGGAATTCAATAAATTCGTGCAGCAAGATGATCGGGTAGATAATTTACTCCTACCTCTTCGCGATGGTTTGATGTGTATCCAAAAGAAATGAAACACCTACTTTTTTTAAGCCTTCTATTTGTAACAGGTCTTCAGGCACAAATGGTAAGCATCGCTGAATCTAGTCTGATACGCAGTATCGGATACTGCGAACCGAGTATTAGCATCAGTCCCACAAATCCCGACAATATTGTTGCCGGAGCGGTTTTAGATGGTGTTTTTTATTCTGAAGATGGTGGTCTCACCTGGCAGGTGGATACCCTGGTTTCATCCTATGGAGTTTGGGGGGATCCAGTCTTGATTTCAGATACAGCAGGGCATCATTATTACCTCCACTTATCTGATCCCACAGGACGGAATTGGTCCAGCGAGGAAATACTCGATCGTATTGTAATTCAAAAAAGTGTTGATGGAGGAAAGACCTGGTCGAATGGAACCTATACCGGAATGTTTCATCCCAAGGATCAGGATAAACATTGGGCAGTGGTAGATCCAAGAACTAATGCCATTTATGTAACCTGGACTCAGTTTGATGACTATGGGAGTGAATCTCCCAAAGATTCCAGCAATATTCTCTTTGCCGCTTCCCTTGATGGCGGGCAAACCTGGAGCGACCCATTAGTTATCAATGATATTCCGGGTAATTGTTTGGATGGAGATAGCACCACCGAAGGGGCGGTACCCGCTGTAGGTCCTGATGGAACCATTTATGTAACCTGGGCTAATCAGTCGAAACTCTTTTTTGATAAAAGTCATGATGGTGGTAAAACATGGATGGCAGAGGACAAGATTATCGCCCAACAAAGTGGTGGCTGGGATATTGATATTCCAGGTGTGCAGCGGGCCAATGGGATGCCCGTAACCATTTGTGATACTGCAGGAAACCTGTTTGTTAATTGGGTTGACGATCGGGAAGGGAACTATGATGTTTGGTTAATAAAGTCGACCGATGGTGGTGAAAGCTGGACTGAACCGGCCAAAATCAATAAGGATACTGGCGATGCAGACCAGTTCTTTAGCTGGATTTGTGTAGATCCAACCAGCAATTACCTGTATGCGGTTTATTATGATCGCAGAGAATTGGATGAATATGAGACGCATGTATACCTGGCTCGTAGTTATGATCAAGGTGAAAGCTGGCAGGAAATGCAATTGACGGTTAAGCCATTTAAAACAAATCCCCTTATCTTTTTTGGAGACTATAATCACATCTCAGCCTACGGTGGAAGAGTTCGTCCAATTTGGACCATGATTAAGGGGCTCAAAATGGGAGTTTGGACCTATCTTTACGAAGAAGAGAAATAGACCTAAAGGTCCTTACTTCTTCCAATCTATCAACGAACACTAATTAATGAAAACATACTACTCCGATAGTTCTCGCATCTTAATGATCTCCACTTCCAAAATTCATGGTTCCGGGTATATGGAGTATTTGTTGGATGAGGTGGCCGACTTCCTTGGCGATCGAAACGAATTACTATTCATCCCTTATGCACGACCGGATGGAATTAGCTATGATGAATACACTCGATACCCTAGAGAAGTACTAAAGAAAAAGGGAATTAAGGTGATTGGTATTCATGAACTACCTGATCCTAAAAAGGCCATCCAGGAAGCTCAGGCAATTTTTGTGGGAGGGGGAAACACTTTTTTACTTACCAAAACACTTTACGATTTAGATCTGATAGATACTCTTCGTTCGGCTATCAGCGGTGGTATTCCATATATGGGAAGCAGTGCAGGTAGCAATATTACCGGGCTTACCATTGGCACTACTAATGATATGCCGATCATCTATCCACCAAGTTTTGAAGCACTTGCTTTCGTACCTTTTAATATTAATCCTCACTATTTAGATCCTGACCCGGATTCAAAACATCAGGGAGAAACCCGGGCAACTCGAATAAAGGAGTTTCATTTTCAAAATTCTCAGCCGGTTATCGGTCTTCGAGAAGGTTCCTGGTTACGATTAGAGAATTCCACTCTGGAGTTGAAAGGTCCTCATTCTGCCCCTTTGTTTGAAGCAAATAAGGAAACTCGAGAATTGGATCAGGGTGATGTAAGTTTTCTATTACAAGCCTAATGAAAGCAGACCAGTTTATTGATGGTCTTGTTCCGTATGCCGATGAGGCTCACCGAAACAAACTGGCAGATTACGGCATATCAGTGAGCAATGCCTTGGGGGTGCGAATGCCAATTCTTAAATCTTATTCCAAGGCCCACAGGGGAAATAAAGAGTTGGCCCTTGAGCTCTATGCAAGTGATTATCACGAAGCAAAATTGGCTTGCGCGCTCATTTTTCCGCCTAAAGATTTGAACCTCGAACAAGCAGATCGATTTATGGAGGGCTTTTATTCCTGGGATATGGTCGATCAGTTTTGCGGTTACCTTTTTCAGAAATCAGAGTTTGCAAGGGACTTGCCTTTTCATTGGACTCCCTTACCCGGAGAATATCAAAGGAGATCAGGCCTGGTAATGATTCTGGCCCTCTCCATTCATCACAAGAAAATGAGTGATAAGGAATTGCTAGAGTATCTACCACTCATTAAGGATTATATTAATGATGAGCGAAACTTTGTAAGAAAGGCACATTCTTGGGTGCTCAGAACATTAGGTAAGCGCAGCCCTTGGTTAAATGAACAGATCAAATCCTTTATCCAGAAAGAATGGCAGCTTTCTAATGGCAAGTTTAAATACTGGGCCGCGACGGACGCCTGGCGGGAATTAAACGATCCAAAAGTTCTTGCTCGAATTGCTAAGCAAGCGGCCAGACAAGGAAAAGCCTAGGCTCTTTTTTGATCCGAGAAATTCATTTAGCTAATTTTAGGGCATAAGCTATAACTATGAACATTGCAGTATTACTCCATGGGTCAGGAGTTTATGACGGCACAGAAATTCAAGAAGCCGTTTTAAGCCTTTTGGCCATAACGGAAGCAGGCTACCAGTATCAATGCATCGCACCTAATGTTGAACAACATCACGTAGTAAATCATTTAGATGGTTCTGAATTACCAGAAAGTCGGAATGTGTTAATCGAGTCAGCAAGAATCGCTCGAGGTGAGGTGATCGACCTGGCTAATGTGGACGCTAATGATTATGATGCCTTGGTGATGCCAGGTGGATTTGGAACCGCTAAGAATATTACCAAGTGGGCTTTCGAGGGACCTAAGGGTGATATTCTACCTGAGGCCCGGGCCTTTATTCTGAGGATGCTTGAATTAAGTCGACCAATTGTTGCCCTTTGTATGAGTCCTACTACGATTGCTAAGGCTTTGGAGGGTAGTACTTATCACGCCCGCTTAAGTGTCGGAAGTACCGTGGAAGCATCACCCTATGATATCGCCGGCATATCCGATGGAATGGAAGGAATCGGCGTTAGCAGTGAATCTAAAACCATCGAAGAAATTAGCGTCGATACAGAATTAAAAATTATTTGTGCTCCATGTTATATGATGGAGGCTAGCCTTCTGGAGGTTCGGGCGAACATCAAGCAAGCGATCGAACAATTGAAACAATTGTTAGAAGCATAGAAACCAAAAGCTTTGTATTTCAGTGCAATCCTCTAAGATTCTGATTAAATCAGACAGTCTTAATGACTAATTTTGTGGCCTAATTTTCTTACATGAGCGACAATCAGAAAGCGGCTCTTATCATTTTAGATGGTTGGGGAATTGCTCGGGATCAAAATGTTTCAGCAATTGATAAAGCGAACACTCCCTTTGTTGATTCTTTATATGTGGATTATCCTAATACCCGCCTGCAAGCATCAGGCTTGGCAGTAGGTCTGCCCGAAGGTCAGATGGGAAATAGTGAGGTAGGACACATGAATTTGGGAGCTGGAAGAGTGGTTTATCAGGATTTAGTCAAAATAAATATGGCTGTCGAGGATGGCAGCTTGGCCAAGGAACCTATTCTCAACGATGCTTTTCAATACGCCCTGGATCATGGTAAAAAGGTCCATTTTATGGGTCTTCTTTCTGATGGAGGGGTACACTCTCATATCAATCATTTAAAAGGATTGATAACTGCCGCAAAGCAATTTGGACTGGATAAGGTATTTGTGCATGCCTTTATGGACGGTAGAGATACTGATCCTAAGGGAGGGCTAGCCTATATGGCTGATTTGGAAGACCATTTGCAGAAGGAGACCGGTTCAATCGCCTCAGTGGTTGGTCGGTACTTTGCCATGGATCGAGATAAGCGCTGGGCGCGTGTGCGCAAGGCTTATGACCTTATGGTGCATGCAAGGGGAGAGTCATTCCCCAGCGCAAAGGCCTGTTTGGAAAAAAACTATGCGGCGGGAATTACCGATGAATTTATCGAGCCGGGGATCATCAATACAAGCGGTAAGATTGAGGAAGGCGATGTAGTGCTTTGTTTCAACTTTAGGACCGACAGGGGACGCCAAATCACGATGGCTTTAACTCAGAATGACTATCCCGAGGAGGAGATGAACACCATTCCCTTGCATTATGTTACCATGACCCGCTATGATGATACCTTTAAAGGTGTGAAGGTGATCTATGAGAAAGACAACCTTACAGAAACTATCGGGGAGGTCTTAGAAAAGGCTGGTAAAACTCAGGTAAGGATTGCAGAAACAGAAAAGTATCCTCATGTTACCTTCTTCTTCTCAGGTGGAAGGGAGAAAGAATTCGAAGGTGAGCATCGATTATTAATCAATTCTCCAAAGGTTGCAACCTATGACCTTCAGCCTGAAATGAGTGCCTATGAGGTGCGAGATGCAATTATTGAAGATATCGAAACCCAAAGTCCTGATTTTATCTGTTTAAACTTCGCCAATCCCGACATGGTTGGTCATACTGGAGTAATGGAAGCGGCCATCAAGGCTTGTGAAACCGTAGATGAATGCACTAAGGCGGTGGTCGAAACCGGCTTAAAGCACAACTATCGTTTTATCATATTGGCTGATCATGGTAATGCAGACTGTATGCGCAATGCGGATGGAAGTCCTAATACCGCTCACACCACCCAACCGGTACCTTGCTTTTTAGTAGGTAAAGATGTGGGCGGAACAAAAATGCATGAAGGAGTATTAGGCGATGTAGCCCCAACCTTGTTGAACCTAATGAATGTGGAACAGCCTGCGCTTATGACAGGTAAATCGTTGTTAGAATGAATTTAGACGGAAAGATTATAGCGGTTGATTTTGATGGTACCGTAGTTGAAGATGCCTATCCCGAAATTGGCAGACCCATGCCTTTTGCCTTTCAAACTTTAGAAATGCTTCAAAAGGACGGGCACCGATTGATCCTTTGGACCTATCGCTATGGAATTAAACTTAAAGAGGCCGTGCAGTTCTGTAAGGAGCACGGTATTGAGTTTTATGCTGTGAATCGCAGCTTCCCTGAGGAAGAGTTTGATGAGCGAGGAGCAAGCCGAAAAATACATGCTGATCTTTTCATTGATGATCGTAATTTTGGCGGCTTCCCCGGCTGGGGTGAAATCTATCACCAGATTAAAGGAGATGCACCCCAAGCCACCAAGAAAAAGCCAAGAAAGGCCAGTAAAAAGGGCTTCTTTAGATTTTAAGACACATGATTAACATCAGATCAGCTCAGGAGATCGAAAAATTGCGTGCTGCTGCTCAAGTAGTTAGCCGTACCCTTGGAATGATCGCCAAAGAGATTAAACCAGGGGTAAAGCCAGTTGACCTGGATCGAAAGGCTGAAGAATATATTATCCAGCAAGGAGCGAAACCAGGCTTTAAAGGCCTTTACGGTTGTCCCAGCACCTTGCTTATCTCCAAGAATGAAACAGTCGTGCACGGCTTACCCACCGATGTTCCTTTGGAAGAAGGTGATGTGGTAAGCATTGATTGTGGATCTATTTTGGACGGTTATTATGGAGATCATGCCTACACATTTGAAGTGGGTGAGGTTGCTGAAGATGTAAAGAAGCTTTTAAGGGTCACTAAAGAATGTCTCTATTTGGGTATTGCCGAATTTAAGAGTGGCAATAGGGTAGGCGATATCGGTTTTGCAATTCAGAAACATGCAGAAGACCATGGTTTTGGTGTAGTAAGAGACTTGGTTGGCCATGGCATTGGAACTAAGCTACATGAGGACCCACAAGTTCCCAATCATGGTAAGCGGGGAAGGGGAAAAGCCCTAAAGAATGGAATGGTGCTGGCAATTGAACCTATGATAACCATGGGGACCTATCGGGTGAAACAGCTTTCGGACGGATGGACTATCAATACGGTGGATTCCAAGCCAGCGGCGCATTTTGAACATGATGTGGCAATGGTTAATGGTAAACCTGAGATTCTTTCCACCTTCGACTATGTGTATGAAGCATTGGGAATAAATCCAGAGTCATGATTAAATCACTCTTCAGGTTTGCCTTAAATACTATCCCGCGGCCTCTTCTTATCCGCTTGTCTTATGCGGCGGCTCCGGTCTTAGCCCTTTTCTATCGTGGTGATAAGTTTGAAGACCCGATCGACGGTCGAAAGTATCGGAAGCTTTTACCCTATGGTTACAAAGGCCGTCAAAGAGAGAATGCTTTAGCTCCTGCTTCCTTATCTCTCGAGCGTCATCGCCTTCTGTGGCTGTACTTACAAAGAGAAAGTACCTTTTTTAAGAAGGAGCAGAAAATGCTACATGTAGCTCCTGAACAATGTTTCTACGGGCGCTTTCGTAAAATGAAGCAACTGGATTATCTCACTGCAGATTTAGATTCTCCCATTGCGGATGTCAAGATGGATATTCACGATATTCAATATGATGATAACCATTTCGATGTGATCTTTTGCAATCATGTATTGGAACATGTTAATGATGATCGTCAGTGTATGCGAGAATTATATCGCGTGTTAAAACCAAATGGTTTGGCGATTATGCAGGTTCCCTATAAAGAGGGCCAATTGGAGACTGATGAAGACCCAAGCATTACTGACCCTGAAGAGCGTATCCGTCGTTTTGGCCAATATGATCACGTACGACAGTATGGGGCGGATTATCCCGAACGACTGCAAGAGGAAGGTTTTAAAGTGAAGCCTTTTGCAGTGAATGATGCTTTTAGTGCTGAAGAAATTCGACGCTTTAGTCTTATGCAGGGAGAGATTCTTTATGTCTGCAGTAAGTAGATAAACGGGCCGATTCCCTTTCCCAAATTATCGTTTATAACGGTTAAATTTTTCATTACGATAGCTTGTTGGGCTCGCTCTAAACTTGCGTAGAGAAAGGTAGATTAGAACTAATACCAGGAGTCCCGCACCAGCATATTCAGCGAGCACCATTAAGAGGAAGGCCAGAAGCACAATGAGCACCAGAAACATCCAAAAGTATTTTGGCCTTTTTGCCTTGGGTGGAAGAACCCGAATCTCATTAAGAAAAATATGATCAGCTTCAAGCATTATTTCTCGAGTCTTCTCTTCACTTAAATCATGAAGCTTAAGGAAGGCGCGAAGGTCGGCACTTTCTTTACCCTCGTGCTTAAGCGCTACGCAATCTTCAATTAGTTTTTCCTCTAGTTCCAAGACAATTCTTTGATCAGCGATTTTTTTTAAGGTCTCTCGAAATTACACTATTCGAGTTTAAGATTTAAACCTATGCCTGATGATTATCATGGTTTTAGGAGCTTCTATTTTAGAAATTAGTATTCTTCTAAATCCATCGCCATGAAAAATATCCTCGTTTCCATAGAATTTGATAAAGGTGCATCCCTGCTCTTATCTAAGGCGGCCGAGTTGGCTCGTGCATTCGGCTCCAAAATTTGGATCATCCATATAGCGGCAAGTGAAGGGGAGTACATCGGATATGCGGCCGGCCCACAATACATTCGGGATATCCGTAAGACAGAATTGAAAGAAGAGCATAAAATGCTTCAGGACCTGACCAGCGGCATTAAAGAAATGGGCTTGGAAGCCGATGCACTCTTATTAGAAGGTGCTACCATAGAGCTGGTTTTAAAGGAAGCAAAAAAGCTCGACGCCGATTTAATTATTTGTGGTCATCATGATCGGAACTTCATATACCGGGCTATACTAGGTAGCGTTTCTCAAGGATTATTACGGAGCTCCAAGATTCCGCTCCTGATTGTTCCTTTTGGCGAATAAATAGGCAGACTAGTTTCGCTCTGCTTCCACTTTTAAATCACGGGCAAATTGCTCGAAGGAAGCATCGAAGGAAGGGATCATTTTTGCGAAAAGTGGAAATAATGGTCCGCCAATTTTTTCCTTCATGCGAAACACGGTTTTACCGTTTTTCTCTTCGAGGGTGTAGGTTCTTTTACCCATGGCATCACCCCAAACCAGTTTTTGGTTTTCTACTACTTCCTTAACTTTTAGTTTAAAGGTACGGCTGGTATCGAGGGTGCTAATTAATCTGATTTTTTCGCCTGCGGCAATTTTTCCTTCCAAACTTACTATAGTGCTATTCCATTGAGGGTAAGCCTCCGAATTGGTGAGAATTTTCCAAATACTCTCAGCATCCGCATCAATGGTTTGTTCAATGCTGGTGGTACGGTTAAAAGTTTTCCTTTCGGTTTGGGCCTTACCACTTTGTGCCATACTATGGAATGTTAAAAAAGTAAGCAGAATGAGAGTCTGGATTTTCATTGCAGTGATACTTTGTTGCCAAATTTACTTAAATCGTCTTTGCAGATTTTGTAAGGTCTCAAAAGGATTATTTACCACAAAGGAGTTGGCCAGCCATGCTGGAATAGACCCTCCAGGATTAGCATGTACTTGATAAGTGACTTTAGTTTTGCCTCCTTCTATTGGCTCAAAAAGCCAGTAGCCTTTCGCTTTGGTAATGCGAATAACATCTTCTCTTTGTGGTCCGAATTCTGGTAAGGCCTCTAGCACTACTTTTATTCCCTTTCCCTTCTTCAAGTAGGTGTATTGATAATAGCAATCCCGATTAGAAACCGGAAAGGGAGCTTTCATTTGGGTGTAATGAATCTGAATATTATTCTTAAGAGAATGGAGTTTAGCCTCTTTACAACGGGGTAACCAATCTTCATAGTCTTTTACTTTTTTAAGCAGATTTGCCAAGGACTCAGGAGTGGTGTTAAGAACAGTAGTGCCTTTAAACTCTTCCAGGCTAGAGCCGTTGATACTGCGGGTATAGACTTTTATGCCGGATTCATTTTTTCGCAATTGCCAATCTCCTTGGGCGAGGATTGAAGACATCGGGGCGAGGGCTAGTATTATCAAGATGAGATTTCTCATTTTAAGTGTTTTTCGGATTTAATCTATAAATGCTGATCTTCTCAAACAATCAGTTTTCAATAGCTTCGGGTTTAGTTGTTTTCAAGAACATATAGTTATACAGCCTACCGTTTTCCGCTTCCTTAGCGAAAATCAATTCATCGCCTGAGGATCTACGTATATAAAAGACTTCATTTGCCCGAATTGGTTCATGCTCATAAGGCGGTCCGTGGCATGAATCGAGATTGTAAGTGAGGAGGATCCTATCCTCTGCCAAAGACCATTTTCCTACCCTATAGCCCAATGAATAACAAGCAAAACCAAAGCCCCATTGGAATGTGCTGTCTTGCTTTAACCTTATAGATTCGGGAACATACCCCCTGCCACCAGATTGTTTTAGCTCCAGATCACCAAGGTGATTTTCTTGTGCAGCTCCCCAATCCCCAATAAGCCAATCTCTACTCAAATCCTGAGCAATTAGAATTGGGCCTAGAATAAGAAGCAAAGGGATGTATTTCATTCTTGCTGGAGCCAGTTAAACCTACCGTTTTGCCAATAGACAAATCCACCACCACAGGAACCTTCGTTATGAATAAATATTGCATCGTAGTCCAATTTGACTTTTTCTTTATCAGGTACCTGCTCGTAGGGTCTATATTCATCTGTAAAATTTGACCAAAGAACCTCACCGCTTGGAATTAATTGAAATACTCTGGCCCATATGTAATCCTCAATTTGAAATGGATCCTCAGAGCGTCCCAGGATATGGATATTTTGATTTTCACCCTCATCAATAAAGATGATTTTCACCGTGCCATTAGTGTCTCGGGCCTGAAAGACGTAATCCTTTATTCCATCTCCAAAAAAGTCTCCTTCAAGATAAAGAGGGTCTTCGAGTGGAAAAGGAGTCATGTGTGAGATTTCGGGAATTTGGGAGTATTCATTTTCCCATTTTTCTTCAAATCCGTCAATGATCTGACACAGGCTGAGTAAAAGAATAGAAAACAGATACATGGATGGGTTTTACCTGCTTGAAAGTACGAATTTGGAAGGCATAAAAAAAGGGTACCGGAGGTACCCTTCAATATTGTATAAGCTGCTTTATTCGACCCAATCTGCTATAAATAGGTTCGTATTTCTTGTTCCGCCGTTGTTTCGATTGGAAGAGAAGATCAATTTGCTACCATCTGGGCTAAACATTGGGAAAGCGTCAAACTGCTTGTCAAACGTAATCTGTTCCAAACCTGTACCGTCTACATTAACCATAAAGAGGTTGAAAGGAAAGCCTCTTTTAGACTTATGATTAGAACTGAAAATTATCTTTTCTCCTTCTGGATGGAAGAAAGGTGCCCAATTCGCATTTCCTAAATTGGTTACTTGCTTAAGCTCTGTGCCATCAACATTGCATACATAGATTTCCATGTCGGATGGCATTACTAAGCCTCGATCGAGTAAGGACCGGTATTTATCTTTTTCCTCCTCAGTTTTAGGTCGAGAAGCACGGAACACTAATTTGCTTCCATCGGGAGAGAAGAAAGCTCCTCCATCATAGCCCAGACCAGTGGTCACCTGAGTTTTTTCAGAGCCATCAAGATTCATGGTCCAAAGCTCCAGATCTCCAGAGCGAGTTGAGGTGAATACGATTTTGTCGCCATTTGGTGAGACAGTTGGTTCGGCGTCATAACCTGGTGAATTGGTTAGTGTATCGATGATGTTACCTTCCAAATCAGCGATGAAGATGTCGAAATCCTCATATATCGGCCATACATATCCTTCCTCCTGCCCGGGCTCTGCAGGACAAGCTGAATCTCCCAGATGAGTGGAAGCATAGATGATTGTGGTATCACCAGGTAGAAAATAGGAGCAGGTAGTTCTTCCCAATCCGGTTGAGATCATTTTAGGACGATCATTAATCAAATCGTCTTCTTCAATATGGAAGTAAAATATTTGGTCGCATTCAACCTTCCACCCGCTGTGATTACTCTGGAAAACTGCCATGCTATTGTCAAAACTGAAATAAGCTTCAGCATTATCCCCTCCATCCGTTAGCTGGCGGATATTTTTAATGTGCTTTTCACCTTCATAGGCCAATTTAACTGTGGATTCTTCAATGGCGGTAGAGTCGCTCTCTGATTGGGTGGCTTCCGGGTTTCCACTTGGGGATTGACAAGAAGCTAGAAATAATACGGCAAGGAGGGTCTTAGCCCAAATCTTTGTTTTCATTTACTTTAGGTTTTTGAGGAACTGGATCATAACCTGAAGTTCCCCAGGGATGACATTTTGAAAGTCTTTTTAGTCCTAGCCAGGTGCCTTTTAAAGGACCCCATATTCGGATAGCCTGTAGGGTGTATTCCGAGCATGTGGGGCTGTGTCTGCAAGAGCCTGGCGTTAAAGGCGATATTACAAGTTGGTAAAAGCGCACCAAAAATATAAAAGGGGCACTAATAATCTGTTTTATGATTGGGTTCACTATGCTTTTAAACTATAGGAAGTGCCATCCTTGCCATCTTTCAGTTCAATTCCTTTTGCGGCAAGTTGGTCCCGAATAGCATCGCTAAGTCCAAAGTTACGGTCAGAACGAGCTTGTGATCGCAATTCAATTAAGATTTGAATAACCTCTTCCAATTTCTCCGAGCTCTGATCTGCATGTGCAATATCCTCTAGCCCTAAGACATCAAAGATGAAGGCTCTCACAGTTTCCTTAAAATCTGTCAGGGTTTGAGAGTCCATGCCGCTGTCATTGCCTGGGCGAGAGTTAATGAACTTCGCCGCTTCAAAAAGTTGAGAGATTAATATGGGTGTATTAAAATCATCATTCATTGCGGAGTAGCAGGATTGGCGCCAATCTTCATAATTGAAATCTGCACCTTGACCAGCTTCTAGTTGTTCCAGTTTATTCCAGGCAGACATCAATCTTAAATACCCTTTCTCCGCTGCGACCAATGCATCATTACTAAAATCTAGTTGAGATCCATAGTGGGCCTGCATCATGAAAAAGCGCGCTACCGTTGGGTGAAAGCCCTTCTCAAGTTTATCGGTATTACCGCTCAGCAATTCCGCGGGTGTTAGGGTATTGCCGGTACTCTTGCTCATTTTTTGCCCGTTTAAGGTGAGCATATTACCGTGCATCCAATAACGAGGGCCCTTATGTCCGGTGCCCGCTTTGTTCTGAGCAATCTCACACTCATGGTGAGGGAATTTCAAGTCCATTCCTCCGCCATGAATATCAAATTCTTCGCCCAGGTATTTGGTACTCATTACAGAGCATTCTAAATGCCAGCCAGGAAATCCTTCTCCCCAAGGTGAGTTCCAGCGCATAATGTGGGCGGGACTGGCTTTTTTCCATATCGCGAAGTCGAGGGGATTATCCTTCTCACTTTGGGCATCCAGTTCCCTGGTGCCGCTTATGAGCTCTTCAATTTTCCGTCCGCTAAGCTCTCCGTAGTTGTCGGTTTTACTGTATTTATTTACATCAAAATAGACCGATCCATTTCTCTCATAGGCCAGTCCGGCCTTTAAAATCTTTTGGATCATATCGATTTGTTCAACAATGTGACCCGTAGCCGTTGGCTCAATGGTAGGAGGTATGGTATTGAACTTGGCTAAAACCTCATGGAAATCCAGAGTGTAAGTCTGTACAATTTCCATCGGTTCCAACTGTTCAAGACGAGCGCGACGGCTGATTTTATCTTCGCCTTCATCCGCATCGTTTTCAAGATGCCCCGCATCAGTAATGTTACGTACGTATCGAACCTTGTATCCAAGGTGCTTTAAGTATCGAAGCACCATATCGAAGGAAATAAAGGTGCGGCAATTACCCAGGTGTACTTCACTATATACGGTAGGTCCACAAACATATAGTCCTACAAGTGGTGCGTTGGGGGCAATAAACTGTTCCTTTTTTCGACTTAAGGAGTTGTATAACTTCAAGTCGTTTTCCTGGTATAAGGCCATGATTTAATTTTTAGGCTCCGAAATGGGTGTCTAAATTAATGTAGTCGAGGAAGTCTCTTTTCTTTTCTTCTTCTTTGAACGCTCCTCCAAATTCAGCCGTTACGGTACTGCTATCGATATCTCGTATTCCTCTGGAGTTTACACAAAGGTGCTTGGCATCAATAACACAGGCAACGTCTTCGGTACCTAATGCTTCCTGAAGCGCAGCAACGATTTGTTTAGTCATACGCTCCTGAACTTGAGGGCGCTTTGCATAGTAGTCAACGATGCGGTTCATCTTACTGAGTCCAATTACGCGCCCTTTAGAAATGTAGGCTACATGTGCTCTTCCTACAATCGGCAGAAAGTGATGCTCGCAAGTAGAGTAAACTACAATGTTTTTTTCTACCAGCATTTCACCATACTGATACTTATTTTCAAAGGTGCTGGCACTTGGCTTACGGTCGGGATGAAGTCCGCCAAATATTTCCTGAACGAACATTTTTGCCACCCTCTTAGGAGTGCCCTTTAAAGAATCGTCCTTAAGGTCGAGCCCCAAAGTGTCCATAATCTTTTCAAAGTGCTCCTGAATGATGTCAATTTTGCTTTGATCATCCATCTCGAAAGCATCCGCTTTGAGGGGTGTATCAATATTGCCGTTAGACAGATGGAGGTCTCCTTCTTGTTCGTGAGAATTTATGAAATTGTCGGTATTCACTATCAGTGTATTAGCTGTGCGTCCGGCGCGATCAATTGAGCCTGCAAAGGTAATACAAATTGGGGGTGAGATTAGTTCTTTGTAGAGGTGAATTGCTTGGGCGATCACGGTAGGACAGCATTGAATAATTCAATAAGGAACCTGGTATTGCTAGAAAGTAGATTAGGCTGCAAATCAAAAAGAGCGCAAAGTTGATCTTAACTCAACTTTGCGCTCCCGAATGTTAAAGCCTTGCTTAAAGGTTTCTAATCCATTTCTCCATCTAAATAAGGAGCACCGCTATTGAGTAAAATGCTGTAGAAGTTTTGCAGCTCTTTCTCAATCCGCTTGATCTCGGTTTCCAGGGGGAGTTTCTCTTGAACCAGTATGCGGACATTTTTGCGTTGTTCTCCAGTAGGAGCGGAGCTAGTAGAGTAGGAGTTCCAAACTGCCGAGCTTAATCGACCCATTAAGGAAGGCGCGGTTTCGAAGAAGTACTTTGCGCGGATATTGTCTCCGTTTAATCGGATATCCAGAGTGGAAAGATCATCTTCTAACTTCTGCAGATCGTTTAGTATAGTTAAAGGAGCCCCAGGAGTATTTCGAGCTAGTGCCTTTAATTGCGTGGTACGCTTTTCTAGCTTGGAATGCAATTCGTTTAAGGCGACCATCTCTCTGCGAATATCCTCGATACTGTCTTGGAATGCCAGGAGTTTTTGATAGTCTTTGGCTCTGAAGGTGTTGTTATTGAGCCACTTAATCTCAAACTCTGATTTTACATTTAGGGGTCTTAGCGTTCCGTTTTCTGAAATGAAGACTTCTACCTTGTACATTCCAGGCGCAACCAAATTGGCCGAACCTGCAGTTGTTAAAGGTTCACCGCGAGTACCGGCATAACTGCGATTGCCTAAGGTTCCATCCCAATAGTAACGATTAAGTCCTTTTGAAGGTCGGGCCGTAAAACGTCGAATTTCCTGATCATCCGAATCCTGGATTACGAAGAGTAAATAGCTAGATTCTTCATCGTTCTCAGCTCTGAGATCTTCGATGCTGGGATAGCTTACGGGGCTTCCGTTTTTACGAGCCTTACTTTCGGCTGACTGCCTTTTGTTTTTTAGGCCTTTTGCCAAATCCTTAATGTAAAGGTTGAAGCAAACCTCCCGCTTGGGATTAGGAGCAGCATAATAACTGGCCCCCATAAATCCATTTCGACCATAACCAAGTGGTGAGGCTTCAAAGAATAAGGTGCTGGCTTTTGTTGGAAACAGAAAGGCTTCATTTTGCAATTGATCCTCGGTCATGGTGCGGAGTGGAGTGTAATCGTCTAAAACGTAAAATCCTCTTCCGAAGGTTGCTAGTACCAGATCATTTTCACGCCTTTGAATTTCCAAATCTCTGACCGCGATTGTGGGTAAACCTGCCCCAAGTTTGCGCCATGAGTTGCCGCCATCCATCGTAGTGTGCACCCCAAATTCAGTACCGATAAAGAATAAATCCTTGTTTACATGATCTTGTCTCATTGCGAATACTGAACCCCGCTCTGGTAAATCGCCGCTGATATTGCTCCAGCTTGTCCCTTTATCAGTGCTCTTGAGTACATAAGGTTCGAAATCACCATTCTTGTGATTGTTAAAAAGAGCGTAAACGGTATTAGCATCGTATAAATCCGCTAAAACCTGATTCACATAGGTATTTGCGGGTACTCCTGGGAAGCTCGAATACTTCGTCCAGGTTTCACCGCCGTTTTCAGTTACCTGAATTAGTCCGTCATCTGTTCCGATGTAAATTAAGCCTTCTTTGAGTGGAGACTCATCCAGGGCTACAATATTGCCATAAACGGAAGTAGACTTATCGTAAGCTATAGCATCAACGGATTGAATTTCATCCATTACCTCCAGGGTATGTCGATCGATTTGCTGACTTAGATCCGGAGAAATAACTTTCCAGTTATTTCCACGATCATCACTGCGAAATACCTTGTTTGCCGCAAAATAAAGGCGTTTATGATTATGGGGTGAAATGAGTAAAGGTGCATCCCAGTTCCAACGATACGCTTTCTCATCTTTACCCGGGCTTGGCTTTATGCCCACACTTTCACCACTTGCCTTATCATATCGTACCAACCAGCCATATTGGGCTTGTGCATATACGATGTTTGGATTTAAGGGATCTATTTGACTTTCGAAGCCATCTCCTGTATTGGTTACAAACCAGTCGGAATTCACAATTCCCCGCGAGTTTATTGTTTGTGAAGGGCCACCTAAACTAAAGTTATCCTGGGTTCCACCATATACATTGTAAAATGGTTCCGCATTATCTACAGCTACCCGATAAAACTGGGTAACAGGAAGATTTGGTTTATAGTGCCAATTAGCAGCTCCGTCCCAGGTTTCATATAACCCTCCATCGCATCCGGCAATCATTTGCTGGGTATTTTCCGGGTTTATCCAAAGGCAATGATTGTCAACATGCTTATTTGCTTCGGGAACCCTTTTCCAGGTTTTACCTCCATCACGACTCACATGCATGTAGGTGTCCATGGAATAAACCGTCTCTGGATCTTGCGGGTCAACTACTAGCTCTACATAGTAATTTCCACTGGTGTTATAATCATCCAGTTTTCGGAAAGAGGCCCCTCTGTTATCACTTCGGTAGAAGCCATGCCCTTCTACCATCGCATAGATTAAATCAGGGTCATGTTTGCTGAGCCCCAGGCTAATACGGCCTTTATTTCCGGGTAAACCTTTCTTTAACTCTTTCCAGGTTTCTCCACCATCCGTGCTTTTATAGATGCCGCTTTCTTTGCCGCCACTCACATAAGTCCAAACATGACGGCGACGTTGATGCGCCGTAGCATACAAAACATCCGAATTGTTTGGATCGAAATGAACTTCGTTAAACCCAGTATGCTCAGAAACCTCCAGGACTTGATCCCAGCTTTCCCCACCATCTTCTGTGAGATAAATTCCCCGGTCTCCGCCTTCCGACCAAAGAGGACCGTAAGCTGCTACAAAAACCCGGTTGCTATTATTGGGGTCAATAGCAATCATGCCAATGTGCTCTGATTCTTCCAGCCCCACATTTTTCCAACTACGACCGCCATCGATACTTTTGTATAAACCATCACCGTAAGGCACCGAGCGTTGGTTATTGTTTTCACCACTACCTACCCAAACCACATTGGTGTTTTTCGGGTCGATACTAATGCATCCGATAGAATAGGATTTTTGGCTATCGAAAATGGGTTTAAAAGTGGTGCCGTGATTGGTGGTTTTCCATAAGCCGCCGCTTGCAACTCCTACATAATATTCGCTGTAATCATTTGGGTTAACCGCTATGTCAGCGATTCTTCCGGAAGTGAGGGCAGGGCCTATCTCCCTAAAGCTTAATCCACCCAATCCAACTTTGCTTATTAAGGAATCCTGGGCATTTAATCCAAAACCCAGAGCAAGGGTTAGGAACAACAACTTCATTCGGTGCATATACTATTTTTAAAGTGGCCCGAATTTAAGGATTATTTAGGGTGGAGGTAGGATGCAATAAAAAAAGGGCCGCGATTCGCGACCCGATTAAGCTTTTAAAATTTTAGGTTTATTCCTAAAACGATGTTGTGTGTGATTTCTGTCATATCGAGATCATCAAGAACCTCAAAGACTTCATTGTTTTCGCTCAGTCCCCGGTAAAGGACATAGTTTCGATCTTGCTGACTATTGACATAAGCTACATCAAATCCCCATCTTCCGGATTTAAACCCGATACCTCCGCTAAAGGTCTGTAGTCCGCCAGCGGTATTGTTCACGAATTCATCTCGGTAAACGGATTGGTCAACTCGATATCCGCCTCGCAGAAATACCTTATTAATTCTTACCTCGGCACCGGCAGCAACCGTGTGTCGATTAATACGGTACATATTGTCTAAATCAGGTTGAAAATCACTTCGCAGCAATCCCTGGTCAATTCCAAAACTGCGGCTATTGGTGTAGAGGCTTTGATTGTTTTGATTTTGATATTGGTAATCTAGACTTAGCACCAGGAACTTATTTATCACACTAGCTAAACCGGCACGATAAATAGCTGGAGTACGGAGTCGATATACATATTGTCCTGATTCTACAATCCGACTCGCTGCAAATGTTCCGACCCCTGGTTCTGGTTCTAAATTAAAACTGGTGGTAACATCAACCTCATTAAACTGATTTACCGTAAACCAACTTGGGCTTTGGTAAGATGCTGCAATCCTGAGCTCCTCAATTGGACGGTAAATCACACCCAGTTTAAGATTAAAGCCATTGGCGAAAATGTCATTTAAACGTCTGAATGTATACTGATTTGCAGAATAGGGTGGGTCTGAACTATTAAGATTGGACTCAGTAATAAACTCCTCTCTCCGGAAATTTAACGTTGGGATGCCAAAAGAAAGACCGTAGTACCATTTATGTCCCTGGTCTAAGGCCAGCACAATGTTGTTGTCATTAAAGCTTCCGTTTTGATTTAAATCATATCGTAGGGTGCTATTGGCAACTAATTGCCCATCAATCAGTTCGCCATAGGCAAAACCGTCGGGAAGAATAAAATCGTTTGGATCAGAAACAAGTAAGTAGGAATCCCATGCAGCGAAGGCATCGTCATCAATGAAATCCACTGATTGATTTTGATATCGATCGGCCCAGTATTGTCCAAGAGTATAGTCATTTGCTAATCCGGCAATACTGATGTTACGGGTATAGTCTGCCAATCTATTGGTGCTAAAGGCAATGGAGAAGCGGGTGTCTCCATTTTTGTTCATCATCAGGTTAATCCCGAAGTTTTCAAAGTTCACTTCAAAATCCCTTTGAATACCATTGGTGTTGTAGAAGTTGGTATAATCTCCGGTGTAATCATTAAAACCCAGACTGAAACCTATATCACTATGCCGGTTTACTGCTGCGGCTGCGGGGTTTATACCATAAGCCGAATGATCATTGCCGAGGGCTGAGAAAGCACCCCCCATTGCTACAAATCGAGGGGTGCCATGTAAGTTTCTGTTTTGAAAG
This sequence comes from Croceimicrobium sp., assembly GCA_965279135.1. Taxonomy (GTDB): domain Bacteria; phylum Bacteroidota; class Bacteroidia; order Flavobacteriales; family Schleiferiaceae; genus Croceimicrobium. The sequence goes on from OZ257133.1 coordinate 440,547, forward strand.
AGCTCTACATCATCTACCGTTTGTGCCTGTAGAGGCAAGAAGCTTGTGATGAAGAGGAAGGCAATTAGCTTCTTCATTTTGTTTTCGTTTTAGGTTTAACGTCCCCTTCCGGAGCGGCTAGAGCCTGAGGAGCGACTGGAGCCAGAAGAGCGGCTGGATCCAGAGCTTCTTGAGTATCCTGAGGATCGACTAGAGCCGGAACTTCTAGAGTAACCTGAGCTTCTGGAAGAACCTGAGCGGTTCATCGATCCACTACTGCGATTGGAGCTGGAAGGTGTGTAACTTCTGCTACTGCGAGAAGAGTTTCCTGAGCGGGCGTTTCCATTGCTTCTCGAATTGGTGGAGGGACTATATCCTCTGTTGCTTCGTGAAGACCCGGAGCGAGCATTGCTATTAGAGCGATTGGTGTTACTACGCTGCTGAAAGCTTTGACTTCGCTGTGAACGGCTTTGATAATTTCCGCTTCTGCTGGTACCACTACTTTGGCTCCTTTGGGTAGCTCCACTGCGATTGGCATTGGAGTTTCCACGCTGGGTAGCACTTCTCTGGCTGTTACTTCGCTGAGTTGCATTCCTGTCGGTGCCTGCTCTCTGACTAGTTCCGCGTTGGGTTGTAGTACCGCGGTTTTCGGTCCTTTGGCTACTACTTCTTTGGGTAGCGGTATTTCCGCTTCTAACGGTACTGCTTCGGTTACTTCCGCTGCGCACACTACTGGAGGCACTTCGGGTTCCGGTTGCAGATCTGGTCGCTTCATTATATCTAGAGGTTCGAGACACATTGCTTGCATATCTGCTGGTGCGAAGATTGTTGCTGGTTCTTCCAGCGCTTACCCGACCAGTGCTTGCAGTACTGCGGCGATTTATACTTGCGTTGCTAAAGCGACTGCTGCGTACTTCACTGCGGTTAACTCTTCCGGCAGAAGTTTTTCCTCTACCAGTTCTTCCATTAGAGAAGGCAGTTCTTCGGCTTACCAATCCGCCAGGGTTTAAGTTATAAGCACCAGCTCTACCGATTCGGCCTCTAGGCCCTGAGTAGATTCGATTTCCTCCAAGAAAGCCGTCGTTTAATCCTACTACATAACCGTTGTTAAATCCGGCCCAGTAGGCATTTTGACCTCCCCAGCCCCAGCCAGGTCCCCATCCGGGCCCCCAACCGTTGTTCCATCCAAAGCCGCCCCAGCCATTGTTCCAGCCGAAGCCAACATTCCATCCAAAGCCGGCATTCCAACCGAAGCCACCGCCCCAGCCGAATCCGCCACCCCAACCGGGTCCCCATCCCCAGCCTGGGCCGAATCCACCGAAGAACCATGGATCGAAGAATGGATCATAGAAAGGACTGTTAAAGGCTCCCCAATTGTTCCATCCCCAGTTATTTCCTACAAATCCTGGGTTTCGGAAAGAAGGGCCGTAATAGTTATTGATGATAACTGGGTCATTTCCAGCTAAAGCCTGATTAGTTGTGCTATTATCGTTTGGATCGTAGTAATCCAGTTCTTGAGCCTGATTGTTCTGCGGGTCTACATCCGCTAAATTGAAGTCATTGCCTTCAGTAGCTACTCGACTTGGTTGTTGTTGCACTTGGGTAGGTTGAGGTGCGGGAGTTGAGTATAGTCCGTCGTCGTAATAATTGCTTACAGTCGAAGTGTTGGAGCCACAAGCGGCCAGTAAGAAGACGCTTGCTATGAAAGTGGCTACGGGCTTTTTCATGATTTCAATTTTAGGGATTCGTTAAATACTTAGCTTTGCCGAATAGGAATAAAACAAACTCTATACCAAGTTACAAATTAATGGCTCAGAAGTTGACAAAGCGCTCCGAAGACTACTCTAAATGGTATAATGAATTAGTCGTTAGAGCAGACTTAGCAGAGAACAGTGCTGTTCGCGGATCGATGGTGATTAAGCCTTATGGATTTGCCATCTGGGAGAAGATGCAGGCTGAATTAGATCGTATGTTTAAGGAAACCGGACATGAGAATGCATACTTTCCGCTTTTTATTCCCAAATCCTTTTTCTCTAAAGAAGCTAGTCACGTGGATGGCTTTGCTAAGGAATGTGCAGTCGTTACTCACTATCGCCTAAAAAATGATCCTGACGGAAAGGGGGTTGTTGTAGATGAAAATGCTCGCCTGGAGGATGAATTAATTGTACGTCCAACCTCCGAGACTATTATTTGGGATACCTATCGAAATTGGGTGCAGAGTTATCGGGACCTGCCTTTGAAAATAAATCAGTGGGCCAATGTTGTGCGATGGGAGATGCGCACCCGATTGTTCTTGAGAACTGCGGAGTTCTTATGGCAAGAGGGGCATACTGCGCATGCTACGAGAAATGAGGCCGTTGAAGAGGCAGAGACTATGCTTCAAGTTTATGCCGATTTTGCCGAAAACTTCATGGCGATTCCAGTTATTAAGGGAATAAAAACCGAGAGTGAAAGATTTGCCGGGGCTGAAGAAACCTACTGCATTGAAGCGATGATGCAGGACGGAAAAGCACTCCAAGCGGGAACGAGCCACTTCTTAGGTCAGAATTTCGCTAAGGCTTTTGACGTTAAATATGCCTCAAAGGAAGGTAAAGAGGAATTTGTCTGGGCAACCTCCTGGGGCGTATCTACTCGCTTAATGGGTGCTTTGGTGATGACTCACTCTGATGATCAGGGTTTAGTGCTTCCGCCTAACCTAGCTCCTTATCAGGTTGTGATAGTTCCTATTTACAAGGGGCAGGAACAATTGGATTTGATTTCAGAAAAAGCCAAGGAGATTCAGGCAAGTTTACGTGCCAAAGGCGTGACTGTGAAATTTGATAATCGTGATACCCACAAGCCAGGATGGAAGTTTGCCGAATACGAATTAAAAGGAGTACCATTGCGTATAGCCATGGGACCCAGAGATTTGGAGAACAATACGGTGGAACTGGCAAGAAGAGATACCCTTTCTAAAGAAACGGTTGGTGTTGATGGATTGGAGGACCATATCCTTAATCAACTTGAAGAGATTCAGACTAACCTATTAACTAAGGCTCGGGATTTCAGAGACAGTAATTCCTTCAAGTCGGATGATTGGGATGAATTTAAAAAGCAAATAGAAGCTGGCGGATTTGTTTGGGCTCATTGGGATGGAACTTCTGAAACCGAAGAGAAGATCAAGGCAGAAACCAAAGCAACTATTCGTTGCATACCTCTGGATCAAGAAGTGGAAGAAGGTTCCTGTATTTACAGCGGTAAACAGAGTAAAGGAAGGGTAATTTTCGCTAAGGCTTATTAAAATAAATCGGTTGATTTTCAGTCAATTGAGATTCCGGTCTAAAAAAGTGAGATTTTTTTCAAAACAAGGTTTGTAGAATTAGGAAATGCCCTTACATTTGCAAACCCAAATTTAACGGGACACCCAAGGCCCCTTCGTCTATCGGCTAGGACGCCAGGTTTTCATCCTGGAAAGAGGAGTTCGATTCTCCTAGGGGCTGCAAGAAAAAAGTTATGGCAAATCATAAGTCTGCATTAAAAAGAGTTCGTTCTGACGAAAAAAAGCGTTTGTTGAACCGTTATCAGCATAAAACCGCTCGTAATGCGGTGCGTGCTTTGAGAGCGGAAACCGATAAGAAAGCTGCAGAAGAGCGTCTTCCTGTAGTTTATGCTATGGTGGACAAACTAGCTAAGAAGAACATCATTCACTCTAAGAAGGCTGCTAACTTGAAATCGAGTTTAGCTGCTCATGTGAATGGCTTAGGATAAGCCTTATAAACAATCTTAAAAAGCCCTTCAGCGTATGCTCGAAGGGCTTTTTTTATTTAAAATTGCGTCATGTCAATCGGTTCCAATCTCAAAAAGATCCAGCAAAGCCTGGGTTCAAAAGTCCAATTAGTTGCGGTTTCTAAAACCAAGCCTAATTCGGATATTATGGAGGCTTACTCCGCGGGTCAAAGAGTTTTTGGTGAGAATCGCATCCAGGAAATGGTAGACAAAGCTGAAGCTTTACCTAAGGATATTGAATGGCATATGATTGGTCATGTTCAGGATAACAAGATCAAATACATGGCTGGTTTTGTGAGTCTTGTTCATGGAATGGATAAAGAGAAAAGGTTGCAGTCTCTCAACAAGGAAGCTTCAAAGCATAATCGAAAGATTGATTGCCTGGTGCAGATTCATATCGCGGAAGAAAGCAGCAAGTTTGGCTTTGATTATTCGGAGGCAGAGCAACTCTTCCAGAAAGATTTGGATTCTCTTTTTCCAAACCTTCGGATATGCGGCCTGATGGGGATGGCCACATTTACCGAAGATCAGGATCAGGTGCGAAGAGAATTTCAAGGTTTAAATCGGTTCTTTCAAAAGGTTAAGACGGAACTATACCCTCAGGATCATTTTAAGCTTCTAAGTATGGGCATGAGTGGAGATTACGAAATCGCAATTGCAGAGGGCTCAAATATGGTGAGGATAGGATCGAGCATCTTCGGTGCAAGAAATACTTAGTAGTTTTTCGAAAATCCTATTACCAATCCCACAACCGGACGGAAATTGTAATCGAATTCACTTCCCGGGCTTAGCAATCCTAAATCATAGTCGGATTTATACTCCTGTACCAATAGCTCTGGTTTATTAATAATAGTTTGGTAGGCAAAACCAAAGTAAGCTTCAAAGTAGATGATCTTAGTGTAGCTCTGGATGCCTAATGTTACCTCATAACCCATTGTAATAGGTTGATCCTGAAGTGTGATTTCACGGTACTCCAGGAAAGTGTTCCCATATTCCTGATAGGAGTCCCAGGCCATCGCATCAAATTCAAATTCGGATACGCCAAATCTGGCGCCGTGTCTTACAACGATCATGTCCTGGTCGCTCACCGGAACAAACATTTTATGGTAAAGCCCCCCCTGATAAGCCCAATTGGTGCGTTGATACAGACTCCTACTGTTAAACGATTGGTAGAATCGGCGGGAAAACCTTAGTCCCAAATGATGAATACCTGATATTTGAATACTGCCGTCAACGGTTAAGGCAGGTACGGCAACATCGCTGCCCACTATCCCGATCTGCCAGTCTGGAACTACCAGACCTTCAGTTGGCGCTTCTTCAGATTGCCCTTTAAGAAAGGCGCTTGCTCCGAGCAGAATGCAGACTAGTAAATACCTTTTCATTATAACTCGCTTAATAGATTCAACTTACCATTGCGAAATCGATATTGACTTAAGCCATCTTCCGCGACGGCAATAATGAGATCGTCGTAGGGGATAAGATCAAAAGCATCAAAGTCTTCATCAACATCTAAGAGCTTGAGGGATAATGGATCAGAAACATCAAATACCTTTAATCCTCTATCACAAATTAGAAGAGTATCTCCGTACAAGCCAAGTCCGCGTGGATTAACCAGAGGGAAGGAGTTTACTAAAAATGGCTGTCGAAGGTTTCGGATGTCGATTATATCCAGTTGATTCACACTGCGCCAACAGAAATTGTTATCCTCTTCACTCCTCAAGGTTACAAATGCATACTCTTCATTAGCTACTACAGGGTCGCAGGCTACAATATGCTGGTAAGTGCTGAGACGCTCAACATTCGGTGCATCGCTCACATCATAGATAAACATACCAGTAGTTGAACCGATAAAAACTGTATTGCTATCTCTCGCAAAGATGGTCTCCGCAGTGGTGAAAAGCTCATGTTTGCTAATGAAGATCGCATTCGATGGATCAGCGATGTTAAAGACATTAAGGCTACTATTGTCCACCGCAAAGAGGTGATCATTCGCAATGGTAAATCGAGCCAAACTTCCTGCCTGTCCCACGGGTGAACCACCTGTACCATTGTCATTACTCTCAGCGCATGAGGCCATAAGGATTGCGGCCAATATTATCAGGGAAAAACTCTTTTTCATATCTCTCTCCATTTTACAATAACAGTATTATCGGGACGATTTTCTAAGTCGGGGCTATAGTATCCATCCGGAGCGGTTAGCTCAGGAAACACATCGCGATTGCGATCTACCAATTGAACACTTTGATTATTAAATGATAGCACTACAAGGTCTACCGCATTGTCGGCATAGATATAGTCATCTTTGATAGCGATGTCAATATTTCCGGGAATGGTAATAAATCCAACATTGACAGGATTTTCCGGATCTGTATTGTTTATGATGTGTACCCCTTCAAAACGTTCATTGATAAAGAGCAAATCACCATAGCGGTAAACTTTTCCAAATTCGTTAATGCTTTGGGGTTCGACCAGCTTAATGGAGTTTTCCAGCACACTTCGTTCCATTAGGACGGGTTTGTAACTGGAAGTGGGGTTGTAATAATCCCCATAGGGATCATAGCAAGCCGTGGCTAGGCAGAGGACTAGCAGAATTGGGAATAGGCGGTAATTCATGTTTCCATTTTTTCAGAAGATGCATTCCTCTGAGAAATGGTTGGAAGGGGGAAAGATTATCTGCGATTTCGCTGGTAATAATCGTAGCGAAAGTCGAACCCTATACGCAGCGAAGGTCTTAATCGGCTAAAGTTTTCTACGCCGCCGGCAAATTCTACCCTAAGTATCTTAAAAATATTGTCGAAGCCGAAAAACACCTCTACAAATGCTGGTTGATCGCTAATATGAAGGGTATTAAAGCCTACTAGACTGTGAATTTTATAGCGACGGGATAAGTTAAAATTAGAAAGCAGCGCCCCGTCGAAATTATGCTCATAGTGGATTTCCAAATAGGGCTTGGTGGTACTAAAAGTGTAATAAGGTAGCGTACTAAACTGCTTAATTCTTGCCGATCGATCGGTCGAAGGCTGAAGAAAGAAAATTTGCACCCCATCGAAATGCTGGTAATCTATAAAAGGGACGTTGGCTTCTCGAAGGAATCGACCGGTGCTAATGTCAAATTGGGATAAGCCGATATTACCCCAACGGAATTGATGCTGAATACCTAGATTATGGAAAATAAAATCAGTTTCCGCATTCAGATAGGGTAGGCCGATTTTAAGATCATAATAGATTTTTGGGGCTCGTACTTTTAGGTTTGACCGACCTTTCAAAACATCCTGAAAGCGCTGCTTGTATCGCACTTCATAACGATCTCCGAACTGGTAGCTTAAGCTTACATCCATTCGCATTGAGCGATGAGGTCTGAAACCCCCTGGATTGATATTGGGAGCGAAGCCTTGATTGTTCGATTCATAGACCGCATCGGGATTAACCAGATTGAAGTTCGTTCGATTAAAAAGCGGAAACCTTCGGGCATATTCCATATCAACCCCAATGCTGAATCCGCTAAATGTTTCCCCCTGATATTTTAGCTTCAGATAATCCTTGCCATAAAGATTAATGAAGTTTTGCGCCAGCATTAAATTGTAAATGGTATTAAGAACGGGCAAAATGGGCTCTTCCTCATTAAGCTGCTTGTAATCAGTACCAATTTCTAAGGCCAGGCTTAGTGGATAAGCATTGTTAGATTGCCAGCTTAGCTCAGCAAGAGGTTTAATGGTTCGGTCTGCGGTTCCAAAACGTGTTTGCAGACGTAGATTAATTTCATTGTGCTCATTTGCATAACCGAAACGGGTTTGTCCTTTCCAATACAAGCCTTCTACAGGATTAAATCCAAGACCCTTATAGAGTGGGGGTAGGTCCCAGTGGAATTGACCTTTGCGGTGGGTGAAACCACGATAGAGGTTTTTATAGAAATAATAGGTGCCTGGATCTAGCCTGCTACTACCAAAAGTCCGGTACTGCTTTTGGAGCTGGTTTTTAATGAGTAGGGAATCCATGTAGATTGAGTCTTCCTTACTTCGATTCCAGCTTTGCCAATAGGAAGTATCGGCATTAAATTCAGCTTCTTTTTGATCGTAAACCAATTCATCAAATTCACTTTTTTCCCAATGCTCTCTATACCTGAACTTGCTAAATACCTGTCGCACCTCGTAGTAACCCTGAAAGTTGAAGAGATTTAAATAGAGCTCAATCTTTTGATCAACCGCACGATAGAGACCTGATTCGAACCGGAAGTTTTGCACTACTGCAATGCTATCCATAAGCTCCAACTGGTTGTTCGCTGAAATGCTGAATTGAGTGTGAAGGGGTAGCCCAGTGGCCAAATCAATATCAGCAAGTCCACGGATTGCGGGGAACTTTTCTCTCCTTGGTTCAAAGGCGATTCGGACTTGGGTGCTATCAGAATTCTCCCTGTGGATTACCTTTATAATGTAAAGGTCTTTTCCCTCTTCGCTAAAGGGACTTACAAATCCACGGTCAAACGCTTCATTTAAGTAGATGCGTTCTTGCAACAAACTAAAATCATAGGCAGGCAATTGCTGCCAATTGGGTATCGGTAGTTTACCTGATTCTCTTTTTAATACAACATCCTGTACATAATAACGGGGACTACCGTAGTGTGCTTCTATTAATGCCTCGCTGTAGTAGGCAAGTCCGGAGTCTTTTTTGGCAGGAATTACTACTCCGGAAAAAGGCCAGATGTCAAAAGGAACTTCTTGAACCCAGGCCTTACATGTTTCTTGAACTCGGGCTTTGTAACTATAGTGTTTTGTTAAGTTTTGCTCCCGTCGATCGCGTACATGATCGATCAAAGATTGGGGGTCCATAGATTGCCCCTTCAAAGAAAAGGTGGCAATGAATATAGAAACAGTTAGATGATATAGATACCGCGAGCTTTTCATCTATCAACAAAGAAAAGACATAACGGTCTCCATTGTCTTAAAATTTTAGAAGAATAAATATCTTCGTTGTGATGTATTGCGTGGTCGATATCGAATCCAGTGGAGGCCCTTTTGGTAAGGAATCTATGATTGAGATAGCAGCCTTCCGTTTTGATGGAGAGGAGGTTGTTGATCAGTTAATCAGCCTGGTTCATCCTCATCGTAAAGTGCAACCATTCGTGGCTAAGATGACTGGGATAACTGATAAGATGCTTATCCGAGCGCCTAGATTTCATGAAATAGCAAAGCGTATAATTGAGATCACGGAAGATGCGATCCTTGTTGGTCATAATGTCGAGTTCGACTACCGTATGATTCGTCAGGAATTTGATCGTCTCGGATATCAATTTGAACGTTCGACCCTCGATACCATCTCGCTTGCTGAATCCCTCATTCCGGGACTTAAAAGTTACGGCTTAGACGCACTTTGCGAAGAGTTAGGATTAAACAGACCAGCAAAACACCGCGCTGAGCACGATGCCCGAGCTACTTTGGAGCTGTTTCAGATTCTGAGGGATAAGGATCAAAACAAGGGGATTAACTCTTTTGAGCAAAGCGTGCTGGAAGGCGATTATCACAAGGATAAGGTGCGGGATTTATTGCGATCAGTGAAACACAATAAGGGTATCTATTACCTACACGACCGCCATGGGAAACTGCTTTACCTGGGAGCTTCCGACAACATAAAGTCTGCAATAAATCGCCTCTTTATGGGGGACGGAGATCGAATCTCTACTTTAAAGGATCTCACTTTTAGTTTAAAAGTAGAGCCCGCCGGAAATTGGTTAATTGCCCGCATCAAGAAACAGGAGGAATTGGTAAGCTCCAAGCCAGCTTTTAATCGTATTCAGCATCAGCACTTGCAGGTGGGAGTTTTTGCGGATAAGAGGCAAACTCCTCCACACCTATCAGCTCAGAGTTTAGATACAGCCGGGAAGAAGAAACCCTTGTTTCGCACGAGTAATATGAAATCGGCGCAACGGGCCTTGCGAATGTTTAGTCGTATTCGAGATGAAGAAAAATCTCAGGAAATACTTAATGTTTTAATTGAGTTTCCTGAAAATGCTTTATTTCAAGCGAAGGGCAGACAGCATGGAGAGAGGGCGGTCTTTGTAATTGAGGAAGGACAGTTTAAGGGCTATCTCTATTATAAGCTCAATGACAAATTGAAGTCTTGGGAAAGAGTTCGGCACTTAATGACCAGCATAAGTGCCGAACCGGAATATTCAGATCTTCTCAAGCTTGGGATTCTTTCAGGGGAGTTTACCCTTTTCCCGATGCAAGCAGAAGTAAAGCCGTCTTAGAATAATTCAAAGCCTAAGCAAACCATTAACTGGTTAGTGCGTAAGTCAACCTGATAGTTAGTTTGATCTACAATTAGATTCGATGCAAAGGAAGAGAAGGCCCCTTCATAGCGGATATCCAACATAAATTTGCGGATTTCTACACCTACGCCAACCTGGTATCCAAAAGTTCCAGATTCTAGATCACTACTTATATCACCAGTGAGGTCGCTGATATTCGCACTGTAAACAGGGCCTGCAAGCAGACGAACCGGTCCAAGCTTCTTACCTACTAGTAATGGGATGTCAACTCTACTCACGTCTAGCTCCAAATTACGAGGATTGGTAGCACCTACTTGATTTGCATCAACACTTTGATTCACCTGAGAGAAGATAATCTCCGGCTGAATGAAAAGTAGAGGAGTTTTAATTTTCGCATAGATACCAAGGTGATAGCTTAGTTCGCGATCGGCACCTTCAAGAGTTTGGATTGCTTGTTGAGTCGACTGAAAATCACTGATTCCAGTTTTGGCCAAACCTACTCCTGCTCTTAAACCAAAGTCAAGCTGAGCACTTAGGCTTAGACTTAAAAGCATGATTAGGGAGGAGATGGTCCACTTTTTCATGGGAGATTATTTAGATGGTTATTAATGTTCTTTTCTATTCGCTCTTCAAGGTATTCACTAAAATCGGGCTCGAAAGCCTTTCCCGTGATTTTTTCAAAGAGTTCAGCATATCGGTCCGACACTTCCTTTACAAAGCTATCGGTCATCTCCGGTACTTCCTGGCCATCCTTACCCTGAAATCCATTTTCCATGAGCCACTCTCGTACAAATTCTTTACTGAGCTGCCTTTGAGCTTGAGAGTTTGCTAGTCTTTCGGCATAGGTATCAGCATAGAAATATCGAGACGAATCCGGGGTGTGAATCTCGTCGATAAGAATAATACGTCCCTGGGCATCCTTTCCAAATTCATATTTGGTATCCACCAGGATTAAACCTCTTTCGTTTGCCATTTCCTGACCACGAGCAAATAGAGCTTTGGTATAGGATTCTAGTTGTAGGTAATCAGATTCACTTACAATCCCTTGTCTCAGAATTTCTTCACGGCTGATATCTTCATCGTGCAATCCCTGATCTGCTTTGGTGGTAGGAGTAATAATAGGTTCAGGGAAGGTTTGGTTTTCCTTCATCCCTTCAGGAAGAGGGACTCCGCATAATTCACGAGCTCCGCTTTTATAAGTACGCCAGGCATGTCCGGTTAGGTAACCGCGAATCACCATTTCCACTTTAAAAGGTTCCGCTTTATGTCCAATGGTAACCATCGGATCGGCCATGCTTAATTTCCAGTTTGGTACAATATCCTGAGTTGCATCTAAAAAGAAATTCGCGATTTGATTCAAGACCTGTCCTTTGCCTGGAATACCTCGGGGTAAAACAACGTCAAAGGCGGAAATTCTATCCGAGGCGACCATTACAAGGAGATCATTCTCCAGGCTGTAAACATCTCGCACCTTACCCTGGTAGAAATTAGTTTGTCCAGGTAGTTGAAAGTTAGTTTTCGTTAGCGCCTTCATGTTTTTCTTCTTTATCGTATGCTCGGATAATATTCTTAACTAATTGATGGCGAATGACATCGTTTTCTTCCAGATAGATGGTATCAATTCCCTCAATATTACGAAGAATGCGCAAGGCTTCCTTTAAACCGGAAATCTGTTTCCGAGGAAGGTCAATTTGCGTGGCATCACCAGTTACAATGAATTTTGCAGATGCACCCATCCTGGTCAAGAACATCTTCATTTGAGCATGCGTAGTATTTTGGGCTTCATCGAGAATCACAAATGCACGGTCTAGAGTTCTTCCCCGCATAAAGGCTAAAGGTGCGATTTGGATAGTGCCACTTTCAAGATAGAAATTGAGTTTTTCCGGGGGGATCATTTCTCGTAAAGCGTCGTAAAGAGGTTGCAGGTAGGGATCAAGTTTTTCCTTTAGGTCACCCGGTAAGAATCCCAGGTTTTCACCCGCTTCTACTGCTGGGCGAGTAAGAATGATTCTTTTAACCTCCTTGTTCTTTAATGCGCGCACAGCGAGGGCTACGGCAGTATAAGTTTTTCCGGTTCCAGCCGGTCCAACGGCGAAAATCACATCATTAGTTTCGATGGATTTCAGCATGCGACGTTGATTGAGCGTTCGTGCTTTAATCGCTTGACCGCTAGTGCCATATAGGATGATATCGCTTCCCGCTTGATCTTGCTTATCAAGTACCATTTCATCTTTTAAGATGCGATCGACTTGATTTATGCTGAGCGAATTGAATCGGTGTAGGTAGTTTATGATCTCCTCAACTTTTTCCTCGAACTTTAGTATCTGTGCTTCCTCACCATTCACCTTAATCTTTTGCCCTCTGGCGGTTATCTTGAGTTCAGGGAAATAGTTCTTTATGAGGTTTAGGTATTTGTTGTTTGCTCCATAAATCTCTAGTGGATCTACGGAGTCTACACTTAGGGTTTTTTCACTCAAATTACTCGGGCTCTTAAATTTAAGCTTGCGCTTGTTTTAAATACTTTTGCCACACAAAATAACAACAAAAAGGCCTATTCGCCTTTACTTTGCGGGCTTCTCCATGGCATTGATTACAATAAGTTCGGACTACGGTTTTAAAGACCCTCATCGCGCAATAGTGCATGGGGTTCTTGCAAACTTGGCTCCTGAAATAAAGGTAATGGATTTAAGCCACGGATTGCAGCCCGGTAATTTGATAGAAACTGCTTTTGTGGTGAGTCATGCGTCCGGGGATTTTCCTCCCGGTACGGTGCACATGATACTTAACGGGGAGTTAGCTGGCGACAATAACTGGTTAGCAATGGAACTGGAAGGGCAGTACTATTTGGCGGCGAACAATGGCGTACTAAGTTTATTACAAGAATCGCGTAGAGCTAAAGCGATTCATCGCATTGAAATTGGAGATCAGGCAGGATCAGTTTTTCCTGGTCGGGATTTCTTAGCGAAGGCGGCGGTCCATTTGGCCCAGGGCGGAGCCCTTAGTATTTTGGGTAAGGCAATGGAATCCATCAAAAGTCTCAGTATGCCCAAGCCGAATGTTGATCTTAGCCGAAAATGGATTCAAGGTCATGTTATTTATGTGGATAATTATGGGAACCTTCTAACTAATATCAAAAAGCAGGATCTTAAAGATGCACTACAGGCATCGAGACTCGATATCAATTTGCCTCGAAACCGTTCTTTGTCTCGAATATCCAGGACCTATCAGGATAACGCTCAGGATGGGGTGCTGGCCCTTATTAATTCTTTAGGTTTGCTGGAAATTGCCTACCGGGATGGACGCAGTCCAGATATAAATGGAGCCAGCAGTTTGTTGGGCTTAGGCATAATGAGTGAAATTACTATTACCTACGAATGATCGTACGCATTGTAAAAATGACCTTTCGGGAGGAGGAAGTTTCCGCCTTTTTAGAAAACTTTCATAAAAACAAAGCTCAGATACGCAACTTTCCGGGTTGTGAGCGTCTGTTGCTTTTAAACGATATCAATCACACTAACGTTTATTTCACTTATAGCTGGTGGCAGGGTGAAGAGGATTTGGAATCTTATCGTAAATCTGAACTTTTTCAAGGAGTTTGGGCCTTTACAAAATCGCTATTCGCCGCTAAGCCTGAGGCCTGGAGTACAGAGGAAATTGAAGCCCTAAGATGATAGCATTAATCAAGAAAGAAATACGGTCTTTTTTTGGTGGTATCATCGGTTATCTGGTTATACTGGTTTACTTGCTTATCAATGGAGTTTTCTTGTGGTTGTTTCCAGGAAGTTTCAATGTTCTGGATGGCGGATACTCTAGTCTGGGTAACCTTTTCACCATTTCTCCTTGGGTGTTTCTATTCCTTATTCCTGCCTTGAGTATGCGCATGTTTGCAGATGAGAAAAAGGCTGGAACGATGGAGATTCTTCTCAGTAAACCTTTGTCAGACCTCCAAATCATTTTGGCCAAGTATATTGCCGGCTTACTATTACTGTTATTAGCGCTTTTACCTACATTGATTTATTATTATTCGGTTTATCAATTAGGCGCGCCTCCGGGTAACCTAGATAGCGGTGGGACTTTTGGTTCTTACATTGGATTGCTCTTCCTTGGCGCTGCATTCTTGAGTATCGGGCTGTTTGCATCTTCACTAACTGATAATCAGATTGTGGCCTTCCTATTGGCCTTATTCCTCTGCTTTTTTGTGTTTTATGGATTTGATCAGATTGCCGGATTTGAGCTTTTTGGAACTGCAGATTTGTTTATTCTGAAACTTGGGATTAATGAGCACTACGTGTCCATGAGTAGAGGGGTGATAGACAGTAGGGATTTGCTGTACTTTTTTAGTGTAATCGCATTATTTATCGGGGCAACCCGATTGGTAATTCAAAGTCGGAAATGGTAATGAAAAAGCGCAGAGATTTAGTTCGCTTCGCATTGTTTACCGGGATATTGATTTTACTCAATTTCATTGGTAGCCTGAAATTCTTCAGGATCGATCTTACCTCCGAGGGTCGGTATAGCCTTTCCGATGCTACTATTGACCTACTGGAAAGCTTTGAAGATGTATTGCTGGTGAAAGTTTATCTGGATGGTGAATTTCCCGCTGGTTTTCAGAGATTGCAGTTGGAGACCCGTCAGATGTTGGATGAGTTTAGAGCTTACAACCCTAACCTCCAATACGTATTTATTGATCCTTCCGATAATACAACCGAAGAAGAAACAAACACTCTGTTTCAACAGCTTCAATTCAAGGGATTAAAGCCCTATCAGTTATCTATTAATCAAGATGGGGGCAGTTCGATAAAGACCATTTTTCCTGGCGCAATCTTAAGCTTTGGGGAAGAAGAAGTTCCCTCCTTATTGCTGCAGGATCAATTAGGTGCTCCGCCTGAACAGCAGATTAATAGTAGTATTGAGAATTTGGAATTTAGTCTGGCAAATTCAATTCGAGGATTGGTGCAGAGTAAAAAACCTCTGGTTGGATTCCTTCAAGGCCACGATGAGCTAGGACCCAGAGCTATGGCAGACTTTGCCAAGGAGCTTAGTGCTAATTATCAAGTCAATCTGTTCAATATTCGCGAGTTTAAAAGCGATTCTAGCGGAGAGGATCTAAGTGTGGCAGAACAACAGGCACGCCTCAATCGATTTGATGCCTTGATAATCGCCAAGCCTCAAAAGAACTTCAATCAGTTTGATAAGATTTTACTCGATCAGTATATCATGAATGGGGGTAAAACCATTTGGCTATTGGATGGGGCAGAAGCTTCGATGGATAGCCTGAGCGAGAAATCGCAATTTATGAGTTTGCCACTCTTTGATCGACTCAGTCTTAATGATATGTTATTCCGTTACGGAGTTAGGGTTAACAATGACTTGGTTGGTGATTTGGTAGCAGCAGGAGTCAACGATCAGAGGCAGGTGCGTCCCTGGATCTATTTCCCGATGGTAATGCCTCAGAGTAACCATCCTATCGTTAAAGACTTGAACGCGGTATGGATGAGGTTTGCCTCAAGCTTGGATACTGTAATGGCCGCCGGTGTCAAGAAGACGATTTTGCTGCGTTCTTCTCCTTACAGCGCACGAAGAGCGACTCCGGCAATTATCAGTTTGGCTGATCTTTACGAGCCACCACCCCGTGAGCGGTTCAGAGAGCAAGGAGTGCCTTTAGGTGTTCTTTTGGAAGGGAAATTCCAGTCGAGTTTTGCCAACTATCGACCTCGCCCAGGAGGAGAACCTCTTAAAATTCGCAAAGAGAGTCCAGAGAATCAGATGATCGTAATTTCGGACGGTGATATCATCCAAAATCAGATGAACGTGGTAAATCCAAATATACCCAAAGGAGCACCCTTACCTTTAGGTTACGATCAATACACGGGCACTCAATATGGTAATAAGGATCTTTTGGTGAATGCCATTGATTATATGCTGGATGATAGTGGATTGATTGAGATTAGGTCTCGGGAGTTAAAGATTCGACTTCTGGATCTAAACCGAGTTAAAAAAGAACGCCTCCAATGGCAATTAGTTAACACCTTAATCCCAACCTTTTCCATTCTTCTATTAGCCTTGATCAATTCTTATTGGCGACGTAAAAAATATTTAAGCTAGGATGAAAAAGAACTTACTCTATCTCATCGTCTTTGTTGTGTTACTGGCAATTGCGGGATATTTCCTGAGTCAGAATAGTGGCAGCAGTACCTTGGAGGGTCCAGAAAATTATGCCTTCGCCGTAAAGGATACAGCCACCATTAATAAAATCATTATCAGCGACAAGACGCCTAAAAAAGCCACTCTTAAGCGAACTTCAGACGGCTGGGAATTAGACGGGGCCTATCCTGTGAGAAGGGATGCCATCGAAATCCTGCTTGAGACCCTCTATCGCATGGAAATGAAAAACTTCTTAACCCAAAGGATTGTCCCTGAGGTTGAAAAGCAATTAGCGGTTTACGGCAAGAGGGTAGAGATTTACCAGGATGATAAGCTCAGTAAAGTGATCTATGTAGGAACCCCAACACCAAGTGAAATGGGAACCTACATGAAATTGGAGAATGGTGATCTACCCTATGCGGTCCACATTCCTGGTTTTAATGGGTTTTTAAATACGCGCTTTATTTCGGAATCCTACCTCTGGAGGTCCAGAGACCTTGTCCCTATTAAGACCAGAAGCATCAAGGAGGTAGAAATGATTTATCCTGATTCGGTAGCCGCGAGTTTTCGCATTAGTGTTTTTTCCACCGATAGCATTTACCTGACTTCAATGGACGATCAGCAGGTGGTTAAAGATTTCTCCCAGGTTAAAGGAAGGCTGTTTCTTGCTGCATGTGCGAATCTCAAAGCAGAAGGAGAGATACTTCCTTCGGATCCGATTTTCGCTCGTCGGGATTCTCTTTTAAACTCAACGCCTGCATTTACTTTAAAAATTCGCAGTAAGAATGGGGAAGAACGAAAGATAAGTGCTTATAAAATTAAAGCTGCTCCTGAGACCATTGATATTGATGACCCCAGCTCATTTTATGACCCCGATCGATTGCATGGTTTTGTAAATGATGATCGTATGGTATTGCTACAGTATTTTGGCTTGCGTAATGTCCTCCGATCAACCAATCAGCTTAGAGCAGAGGACTAGCATTTTAAAATTCCTATTGGCGAGTTATGGGCTAAGGGAAGTGGCTATATTTGTGCATTAAATTCAATCAAAAGCGGATCTATGAAATTCATTGTTTCGAGCGGAGCACTATTAAAGCAATTACAAATTGTAGGTGGTGTACTCAACAATAACAACACATTGCCTATTCTGGATAACTTCTTACTTCAGTTGGAAGGTTCTGAATTGAGTATTTCTGCTTCAGACTTAGAGTCTACTATTAAAGCTACGCTGGAAGTCCAGGGAGATGAGAACGGAATAGCCGCAGTTCCCGCTCGACTTTTGTTAGATGGTTTGAAAGCCTTACCCGAGCAGCCGGTTACTTTCACTACGGATGAATCGAGCATGACCGTAGAGATTTCTTCTGATTATGGTCGCTACAGCCTGGCTTATGTAGAAGGAGATGAGTTTCCACAGCTTCCCGAAATGGAGGATGTAAGTACCACCGTTATTTCCGGTGAGATTTTGGCCACGGCGATTAATAAAACTCTTTTCGCCGCAGGGAATGACGATTTGAGACCGGTAATGTCAGGAGTGTTTTTCCAGTTTAGTACTGAAAATGTAACTTTTGTTGCAACAGATGCGCATAAACTAGTGCGTTATCGTCGTAATGATGTTCAGGCAGATCACACCGCAGAGTTCATCATGCCTCGTAAACCTCTTACCATCCTAAAGTCAACTCTTGCTAGTATCGGAGATGACGTGCAGATTCATTACAATGAGACTAATGCTCGTTTCGAGTTTGAGAATATTGTTTTAAGCAGTCGTTTGATTGATGGGAAGTACCCGAATTATGAAGCGGTGATTCCTAAGGATAATCCCAATGTCCTGGAGATCGAACGTTCCAAGTTTTTAAGCTCCGCGAAAAGGGTGGCGATCTTCTCTAATAAAACCACTCATCAGGTGCGTCTGAAAATGGCGGGAAGCGAATTGCAGATGATGGCAGAGGATGTGGATTTTTCAAACAAGGCCCATGAACGTCTCAGTTGCAATTATCAGGGTGAGGATATGGAGATTGGCTTTAACTCCAGATTCCTTACGGAAATGCTAACCAACCTGGATTCAGAAAATATTCATTTAGAGATGTCTGCGCCGAATAGGGCTGGTATCATTTTACCTGCAGATGCCCTGGAGGAAGGGGAGGATGTTTTGATGCTGGTTATGCCAGTGATGTTAAATTCCTAAGTTTTCCGGAATGGGAGTGCTCATCGTAGGCGATGTGCATGGTTGTTTCTATACACTAAGGTCATTAGTAAGAGAGCATTGGCGACCTGAGAAGGATACCTTGGTGTTAATCGGCGATTTGATCAATAAAGGTCCACATTCGGTAAGGGCTTTTAAATATTGGTTAAAGCTTAATGCGCTTTATCCCAAAAAGACTATTCTCATTCGAGGAAATCACGAGCAGTGGTTCTTGGATAGTTATCGCAGTAAGTCTAAAAATCAGGGTTTTGTAGAATTATGCACTCAGTTTCAGGATAAAGGGCTCAGTGTCCAGAAGGTGGCCCAAACCATCGGGCAGTTGCCACTAAGTTTCGAAACTCAAAATCTAATGGTTAGTCATGCCGGATTGACTGAATCTAGCTGGGATCCCTATGATCCAGCTGATATGCATAGCCTGTTAAAGAACCGAAGGCCATTGAAAAGGCTGGCTAAAATTCAGGTCGTCGGTCATACAATCATATCTAAGGGTAAGCCACTCTTTAAACCAAATGAAAATGCCTGGTATATAGATACCGGAGCATGGTGTCGGGATCACCTCAGTGCCTTACGCTTTGATGATTCCTCCAACATTCCGAAGATTATTCAGGAGAAACGACGAAGCAAAGATCTTACTTCCTAAATTCGGGCAAAACTTGAATACATGCGTACGCTAAAAACTCTTAGCCTAGTGGCTTTATGTCTTGTGAGTACCTTGCTCACAGCCCAATTTAAACACGCTGAAGTGTTAGGGTCTATTTCCACCGGATTATTGTCAACTTTCGACGGAACTCCAACTGTTCCCCCGATCGGTGTGTCAGTAGAATATGCTCTTGATGAAAAGATTCTCATTGGCCCTTATATAGCTTATGCCTCTTCAGAGGATGTTAATGATGCTTTCGGATTAAGATGGCGGGATAATCGCACCATTTTTGGTTTGAGAGGCTCCTACAATTTTGAGGTTGGGGATGATTTCGACCTTTACGGAGGCGTTTTTGTGGGATATACTTTTGCTTCTACTTCCATTTTAGAAGGCCAATCTCTTTTAGGAGGTTCTTTCGGCGCCGCTGCCGGTGGATCCTACGGAATATATGGAGGGGCTCGTTACCTATTTGATAATAAGTATGGTTTCTCGGCAGAGCTCGGCTATGGGATTAGCTTCGCCACCGTGGGTTTTGTTTACAATTTTGGCAGACATCCTATTAAAGGATTGAAGATTTAAGAGAGCTTCCTTCGGGAAGCTCTTCTTTTTTTGGACAAGGGATAAGCCCTACCTTTGCAGTCCTTTTTAACCTCTTAAAAAAATCGAAATGGAAAAAGGCTTTTATACTGTTCCTCAAGCGGTGAACGAACCCGTAAAGTCTTATGCTCCTGGAACTGCGGAACGCGCAGAAGTGCAGGCGGCATACGATAAAATGTGGGCGGAGTCTATTGATATACCTATGGTAATTAACGGTGAACAAGTGCGCACCAGTAAAACTATGCGGGTATTGCCTCCTCATGATCATCAGCATGATGTAGGTTCCTTCCATTTTGGTGAGGCTAAGCATGTACATGATGCGATTAATGCAGCATTGGAAGCCAAAGAAGCATGGGAGTCTATGTCATGGGCTAATCGCTCGGCGATCTTCATGAAGGCCGCAGATTTGGTAGCGGGTCCTTACCGTGCAAGGATTAATGCGGCAACCATGATTCAACAGTCTAAAACCATTTTTCAGGCGGAAATTGACTCGGCTTGTGAATTCGCCGATTTCTTGCGCTTTAATGTGCAGTATGCCACAGAGATTTATGCAGAGCAACCTTATACTCATTCCCATTCGACTATTTGGAATAGAGTAGATTATCGTCCTCTGGAAGGCTTCACCTTCGCAATTACTCCTTTTAATTTTACCGCCATTGCAGGTAATCTCCCAACTTGTATGGCGATGATGGGCAATACGGTAGTTTGGAAACCGTCTTTAAGTCAGCTCTATTCTGCAAATATCTTAATGGAGATTTTTACCGAAGCAGGAATTCCTCCCGGAGTAATAAATATGGTCATTACTGATCCTCAGGAAACGGCGGACATCGTTTTTAGTCATCCCGATTTTTCAGGATTGCACTACACCGGTTCTACTTCAGTGTTCCAGGATATCTGGAATACCATTGGCGGTAATATCCGTAAGTATCGCACCTACCCAAGAATCGTGGGAGAGACAGGTGGTAAGGATTTCGTGATGGTTCATCGTAGCGCTAAAGTGAATCAGGTTGTTACAGCTTTAATTCGTGGTGCTTTTGAATTTCAGGGCCAAAAATGCAGTGCAGCTTCCCGTGCTTACATTCCATCAAATCTTTGGGATGAAGTAAGAGAGGGACTTGTAAACACCATGGCTGAATTGAAGATGGGAAGCCCACGTGATTTCGAAAACTTCATTACCGCGGTAATTCACGAAGGAGCTTTTGATAAGCTAGCTAAGTACATTGATCAGGCGAAAGCAGATGCCGATGCGGAAATTATTGCCGGAGGAACCTATGATAAGTCAAAGGGCTATTTCATTGCACCGACGGTAATTCAGGCAAAGGATCCTAAGTATGTAACTATGGAAGAGGAGCTGTTTGGACCGGTACTAACCATCTATGTATATCCAGAAAATGAATACGAGGAGACTTTAAGCTTAGTTGATGAGACTTCTCCTTATGCATTGACTGGAGCCCTGTTCTCAGAAGATCGTTATGCCCTTGAAGTAGGTGAAAGAGCCTTGCGCAACGCAGCAGGTAATTTCTACATCAACGATAAGCCTACCGGAGCAGTAGTTGGTCAACAACCCTTTGGAGGTGCAAGAGCTTCTGGAACCAATGATAAAGCTGGCTCTAAGCAGAATTTGTATCGTTGGGTTAGTCCTCGATTAATTAAAGAGACATTAATTACTCCAGAGCATTATGCTTATCCCTTCTTAGCTAAAGACTAAGAACAACTGAATTAACATTAAGGCCGGTATATCACCGGCCTTTTTTGATTAAACATTTGTGAGTCAGTGTTTTACACCAGTGTTCAAAACTCTATGTTAACCCAATGTTAACAGTATGTAAATTATTTACTACCTTTGTAGGGTAATTTTAAAAACTGTAGTCATGAAAAAGTTAATCGGAGTTCTGATGATAGGCTTGTTGATGGCGGCTACAGCGAATGCTCAAAGCCCCACTTACGAGCGAGTTGGTAAACAGATCAAGGTCACAAATTATTTTGAAGGCACCGATCAAATTCGAGAGGTGGGTTTCTTTAAGGATGGAAAATCACATGGTCAATGGACCGAGTACGATCGTAACGGAAAGGTTAAAATTGAAGCGACTTACGTTGACGGAAAGAAAGAAGGCGTGTGGTTTGTTTGGTCTGAGGACCGAAACACTCTGTTTGAAGTTAATTATCTTAACAACAGAGTAGATGATATTCGCTCATGGTCGCTTGACGAACGCAACTTGCATGTTGAACGTTAAACGAGAATGAACAAAGCTTAGACAGCGCGATGTTAACCCATCGCGCTTTTTTATTTTTGGGACCATGAAAACACTTCTCTCTCCGGCGAAAACGCTCAATTTTGATAGTGATCTAAAGATTGGAGATGGGATCGAACCATTTTTCCCTGAATCATCCGCTAAAATTGGAAATAAACTTTCCAAACTGAGCGTTCCCAAGCTAATGCAACTTCAAGGTATCAGTAAGGATCTTGCTCAGCTTAACCGTAAAAGAAACCAGGATTGGTCGGTAGAACAGAGTATGTCTGGTCGCCAGGCTGCCCTGGCCTTCAAAGGTGATGTTTATTTAGGAATGGAAGCGGAGAATTGGTCGGAGCCTGATATGGCTTTTGCTAATGATAATATCTGGATCCTTTCAGGTCTGTATGGAGTAGTGCAACCCAATACAATGATTTTACCTTATCGCCTTGAAATGGGTACGCCCTTGCCGGTTGGGCGTAAGCGCAATCTATATGAATTCTGGAAGGCAGACCTATCAGCACTATGCAAAGAGCACCTTCAATCCGATGAACCCATAGTTAATCTGGCGAGTAAGGAATATGCCCAGGCGATTAAGCAACTAGACCTTCCTAATCCGATAATTGACTGTGAGTTTCTAGATGAATCCAAGGGAGAGCATAAAGTTTTATCCTTCTTTGCGAAGAAAGCCCGTGGTATTATGGCCAATTACATTGTGCAAAATCGCATTATTGATTGGCAAGAGCTAAAAGATTTTAACTTAGCGGGATACTACTTTGATCCTGATCGGTCCGAAGACCGGAAGTTTGTTTTCTTAAGAGATAAAAAATGAAGAACCCCATTAGAATTTTAATCCTCTGCATTTTAATTGGGCTGGGTTTTTCCAGTGAAGCCCAAACCAAGCGAACCAAATACTATGAGTTTGGTGCGGGTCTTGGAACCATGAATATGTCTAATGAAATCGCGAATTCTTCTAATGTGAATGGGGTGCTTTCTGAACTAGCTCCACAGATTTCCATTTTTGCGAAATACCATTTCAATGATTGGTTTGGCATTGGTTTCGACGTTAATTACGCCAATCTTACTGCATCAGATAAGAATCACGACAATTTTAATCGTGGACTTTCAGTGCGCACGAGTCTACTCAATAGTAATGCTTTTACCGAGATTCACCTCATTCGATTTGGAAAATACCATCTAGAAGATAAATGGACGGTATTCTTAAAGGGCGGAGCAGGTATTTCTGGTTGGAATCCGGAACTTAGTATTGACGATCTGATCCCCGAAGGAATTGAGATTGAGACTAATGGCTATTCAGGTTTTAGTACTTTCTACGGTTTAGGCGCCAAATACAGGTTAGGTTACCAGAGCATTCTGACTTTTGAATTTCGTTATACTAATAGCGGAGGAGATACCATGGATGGATTTTTAGAGACTACTGAAGGTATCGCTACAGACAATGACACTTTCTGGGGAGTACTATTCTCCTATTCCTACGCTATCTTTTAGAACTGACGTTCAAAGGCACCCAGGTCAGGTAGGCCATTAAAGTTTCGGATTTTACCCAAAACATCGGTAGGAACCACAAAGCCATCATTAGTGTTTCCTTGATCTACCAATTGCGAAAGACTGTCCAGTTGATAGTTATTCTCGTTTCGATTTTTAAAATCGCTTACCAGGTTCACATAAACCGAATTGAAACCAGGATCATTAATGTTAAACCCCCGGTCCTCTATATCATTGTCCAGTTTCATCATTACATCATTGAAAGAGAAACTGAAAAGCGCGTTGGCATCCTGAGCCAGGGTAAGTTCTTGATTGTTGTTTCCGTCAATCACACAATTGCCGAAATAGGCTTTTTCCAAGTCCCGAGCAATTCTTTGTACTTGGCCATTGGCATCCTGAAACTCAAGGAAATTTGTGAGCAGAACAGTGGATTCCTGACGGGTGGATTGGTTCCAAAAATTCGCGAAGGTGCAATGGCGAAACTCATAATTTCCACCAAAAGCATAGAGGCCATAAAGTCCCTGATTAGCAACAATTAAGTTTTGGGCATCCACACTGCTGTATCCAGCATAAAATGCTGTTCGAGAACTGTTGAGGATATATGAGTTCCGAATTACTAATTGGTCGGTGTAAATGGCGCTATCGGCTCTGAGTCCGTTAACTGCATTTTTTAGTACCAGATTGTTAATGCGGGCTTTTGCCCCTTGACCAATATAGAGTCCACCTAAAACGCCTCCCCACTGGCCGGGGACATCCTCATAGAAAGGCTCTAAACGATCACTACTAAATGTTACTGAGTCTCCTTGTCCGGGAGTGGCACCTTGGGCGATATCTAATTCTGCCTCATTGAATACCCACATTCCACTATTATTGTGAAAGTGCACATCGGTACCCGGGTTTATGGTAAGAGTGCAGCCGCTGTCAACTACGGCATAACCATAAACTACATGGGGTAAAGTAGCGTCCCAGGTTTCATCGCAAGTAATAATAGAGTAGGGAATAACCACTGATGATTCGCCAGTTCCCAGCACAATAAAGCGATTGGGGAAATGGAAAATGGCTTGTTTGGCAAGAGTAACCAATTGCACTTCCTGATTCCTGGACTGCAATTCAAAGATGATTTGATCTTCAACCACAATCTCCGGTGCATTATTAACGGCTCCTGCATTTACCTCCACAAAAATGTAAATACTATCCTCTGGAAGAATTTCTACATTTTGCAGATTGTTACTGGCGATGCCATTGATGTTTAAACGATAAGGACTGGTAGGATCTGCCAAACGTATCCGAGGAATGGAGATGGACTCTCTGCTGTCATTAAAAACCTTCAATTCGTAGGTACTGGAACCTATGGTTTCAAAGACTGTATCAAGAAAAACAGTGTCGGCAGAAAAACGCAATTCGGTGTTTGCTACTACAATGTTTTCATCCCTTCTACAAGCACCTAGGGCAAGAGAAAGGAGAACCAGAGCAAGAGTGATTTTTCGGAGCATTTGCATCTAACGATTCCAGAGGCCCAAAAGTACTTCCTATCTTTGAAACGCTCGAAAAGTGTGATATTCAATTTTTTCCAATTCACTCTATTGTTCTATAGAGCAACTTTGCGTAGCTTTGCAGTCCTTTTTTGGCTTGGGCAAAATCCTAACCAACATCAAATAGTTATGCAAAAAGAAATTCACCCAGAAAACTATCGTCCTTGTGTATTCAAGGATATGAGTACTAATGAGTACTTCATTACTCGTTCTTGCGCAGATACTCGCGAGACCATGGAAGTAGAAGGAGTAGAATACCCATTAATCAAAATGGAAATCTCAGCTGCTTCTCACCCATTCTACACTGGTAAAGTAAAACTTGTAGATACTGCCGGACGTGTTGACAAGTTCCGTAACCGTTACGCGAACCGCAACAAATAAGTCAAGGCTTAATGATATAATAAACCCCTTTTCCTTCGGGCAAAGGGGTTTTTTAATGCCCCTAATTTATCTTGCAGGCTCAATCAAGTCCTTATGAATATCATTTTCTTTGACGACTCTAATCGCGAGCATCTTCTTCCCTTAACTTTTACCAGACCCACCGCTAAACTCCGTTGTGGAATTCTAAGCCTGGAGGAAAAATGGCTACATCGATTGCCAGAAGGTGCAAAGCACTCTTACCTTACTGAAGACTATTTAAGCGTAAAGTATCCTTTGGTTGAAGAAGGGAAGGACTTGTTTATTAATCCGGCCGTTTGTCCGGATGTCGATTTAGTTGAAGCAGTTTTATCCCTGGAGGAAAACCAAAGTTTGATGCAGGGTGAAATTCTGATTGCGACCAGAACAAAGAACGCTCTCCTCGAAGATGATGAACAGGATACCGAGGTCTTGGATTACGAATCTTCCTTAAACTATATTCATCGTCCTTACAATCTCTTTCAATTGAATGGAGAAGAATTGGAGAAGGATTTTGAGCTCTTGACTGCGGGAAGAGAATCACAAAGCATTTCGGATACCAATACGGTCCTGGGAGATCGTGTTTTCCTTGAAGAAGGAGCCACCGTAGAAGCTGCTATCCTCAATTCCAACAGCGGACCTATATACATCGGTAAAGACGCGACCGTGATGGAGGGATCTGTAGTGCGCGGTCCTTTTGCCCTTTGTGATCTTTCTACTCTAAAGCTTGCCTCTAAGGTATATGGTCCCACCACAGTGGGTCCGCATAGTAAGGTCGGTGGTGAGGTAAATAATTCGGTTATCATCGGTTATTCCAATAAAGGACACGATGGCTTCTTAGGAAATTCAGTGATTGGAGAATGGTGTAACATTGGAGCAGACAGTAATAATTCCAATCTCAAGAACAATTACGAAGAGGTTAAACTCTGGGATTATGTGAGTGGACGTTTCCAAAAAACCGGTCTTCAATTCTGCGGCTTAATCATGGGTGATCATTCCAAATGTGGAATCAACACCATGTTCAATACAGGAACCGTAGTAGGGGTGAGTGCCAATATTTTTGGACCTGGTTTCCCTCGAAATTTTATCCCCTCTTTCAGTTGGGGTGGCTCAGGAGGCTTTTCAGAATATCGTTTTGATAAAGCAATGAATACCGCTGCCTTGGTAATGGAACGTCGGTCCATTGAATTAGATGGGATTGAGCGTGACATTTTGCAGGTGGTATTTGACAAAACGGCTTCTCGCCGAGGCTAAATCTCCTTTGGCATAAGGATTGACCTTCTGGGTTAGCTCATTTCCGAGCTACCCATATTTCTAGTGCATGAGCTTTAGCAACTTTAACGATATAGAACAATTGCAATTGGGCGTATTACGCGATGAAGGCGAATACATCCCATTGATGAGTAAAGAGGATGAGGAGAGTCTTAAGAATCAGGATTTACCTGAGGAACTTCCCATTCTCCCTTTAAGAAACACGGTACTTTTTCCAGGAGTAGTAATTCCAATTACCGCGGGCCGGGAAAAATCCATTTCCCTTTTAAATCAAGTAAACAAATCCGAAGGGCTACTCGGGGTGGTAAGCCAGAAGAATGGCGATAATGAAGATCCCGATACCAATGACCTCTACAAGGTTGGAACAGTGGCCAAAGTAATTCGCCAGTTTAAGCTTCCCAATGGTCATACGGCGGTTATTCTACAGGGCCTAAGACGATTTGTCATAGATGAATTCACCCGTAAAGACCCGCATATCTATGCTCGGGTGCAGAAGTCGGATGAAAAGATTCCCAAGGAATCCAATCAGCAGTTTAAGCTAATGATGGATTCCATCAAGGATGTAGCTCTGGAGATTATTGATAAATCATCTGAGATTCCCAATGAAGCCGCGTTGACCATTCGCAGTATTGATAGCGATACCTTCTTGCTGAATTTCGTGAGCAACAATATGAATGCTGAGGTGGATAAGAAGCAGCATTTATTGGAAATTAATGATCTTAATGATCGAGCAACCGAGGTATTAAAGCTTCTCAATCTTGAGTCTCAGATGTTAGAGATGAAGAATGAGATTCAGGATAAGGTAAGGTTAGACTTTGATAAGCAACAGCGAGAGTATTTTCTACAGCAGCAGTTAAGACAGATACAGGAAGAGCTCGGTGGAACCAGTACCGAGACCGAGATTGAGGAGATGCGCGCTAAGGGCAGAAAGAAGGATTGGCCCGAGAAAATCGCCGAGCTTTTCGAAAAAGAGCTCAATAAATTACAGAGAGTAAATCCGCAGGTTCCGGAATTTAGTATTCAAAGGAATTACCTCGAGTTTATGCTCGATTTACCATGGAACGATACCACGGAGGATAATTTCAATTTAAAACGCGCTGAGCGAATATTGAATCGTGATCACTATGGTTTAGATAAGGTTAAGGAGCGCTTACTCGAATATCTAGCGGTGCTAAAACTAAAGGGTGATATGAAGGCGCCTATTCTTTGCCTGTATGGCCCTCCGGGAGTGGGAAAGACTAGTTTAGGTAAGAGTGTCGCTGAAGCTCTTGGTAGACCTTATGTGCGCATGGCCTTGGGAGGATTGGGAGATGAAGCGGAGATTCGCGGACACCGCAAGACCTACATCGGGGCAATGCCTGGTAGAGTATTGCAGAGTATTAAAAAATCGGAGTCTTCCAATCCAGTATTTGTTCTAGATGAAATCGATAAGCTAGCAGCTGGTAGAGGACATGGCGATCCTGCCTCAGCGATGTTGGAAGTTTTAGATCCAGAGCAAAACCACAGTTTTTACGACAATTATCTGGAAGTGGGATATGACCTAAGTAAAGTGCTCTTTATCGCCACTGCCAATAATCTATCCACTGTTCATCCAGCCCTTAGAGATCGGATGGAGGTGATTGAAATTAACGGATATACCGTTGAAGAGAAAGTACAAATAGCGGCCAAGCATCTTCTGCCAAAGCAGTTAAAGGAGCATGGCCTCGACAAACAACACTTGAGTCTTTCTAAGCGAGTATTGGAATATGTAGTGGAGCACTATACGCGTGAGTCGGGAGTACGTGGTCTCGATAAAGTGATTGCAAAAATGGTGCGCTATGCGGCGAAAAGCATTGCCATGGAACAAGACTATCATCTAAAGCCAAAGATTTCGGATATCAGTGAAATTCTGGGCTCTGCTCGCTTCACCAAAGATCGCTACGAGGACCGTTCCATTGCTGGTTTAGTTACGGGTTTGGCCTGGACTCCAGTTGGTGGAGATATTCTCTTTATTGAGTCTTCCATAGCTAAGGGAAAAGGCCGCCTGAGTATTACCGGAAACCTGGGTGATGTGATGAAGGAGTCTGCTAGTATCGCCATGGCTTATCTAAAGTCCAATGCTGAGCAATTTGGGGTGGATTACCGACTGTTTGATCAATATGATGTTCACATTCATTTCCCTGAAGGAGCGGTGCCAAAAGATGGACCTTCAGCCGGTATAAGCATTTTAACTTCCCTGGCTTCACTCTATTCACAAAGGAAAGTAAGATCGCATTTGGCTATGACCGGTGAGATAACGCTGAGGGGAGAAGTATTACCGGTAGGAGGTATCAAGGAAAAAATTCTTGCTGCCAAACGTGCAGATATTACAGATATCATCCTTTCCAGACGCAATGAGAAGGATATCAAAGAGATTCGAGAAGACTACTTGAAAGGTCTAAGCTTCCACTATGTTGATCAAATGATGGAAGTGATTGATATTGCTTTGAGTGAGGAGCTGGTAGAGAATCCCAAGAATTTGAAAGTAGAAACCAAAGCCATCGGTTTTGGGGCGAAAAAGTAGGATTTACTCAGCTTGAATTAATGCAGATCAGGCTATCCAATAATGGCCCTTGATCTGCGTTCTTTTCATAACTTTCGCCCTTCATGAGAAGATTACTATTTGTCCTGTTCCTTCTTCCTATTAGCGCATTTGCCCAACTGGGAGGACAAACCACTTTTCAGTTTCTCAATAATGTTGCCTCCGCCAGAGTAGCTGGGCAGGGCAGCAATGCTATCGCGAATACCGCGAACGATATCAATTTTGCCTTATATAATCCATCTCTGCTAAATGCGGATATGAGTGGTCAATTGAGTACCAGTATTGTTGATTACGTATCGGATATCCGTTATGCCGATATTGCCTATGCCCAGCATTTTGATAGCATCGGTACTTTTTTCGCTCAGATCATGTATTTCGATTACGGAGATTTCGACCGGGCAAATGTGATCGGAATTCGACAGGGCACCTTTACAGGGAATGATCTTGCGGTAAATCTTGGTTATTCTTATCGTTTGGATTCGAACTGGACCTTTGGTACAACCATGAAGGTGATCAATTCAGTTTACGATACCTGGAGTTCCTGGGGATTGGCCTGGGACGCAGGGATTACCTATCAAATTCCGGCCAAGCGTATTGCCATGGCTTTGGTGCTTCGAAATGCGGGCTTTCAATTGAATCCTTATGCAAACGAAAGGGAGAACTTACCTTTTGAAATACAATTCGGCTTTTCCAATCGCTTCGAGCATATGCCCTTACGTTGGCAGATTACCTTAGAGCAATTGGAAACCTTTGACTTAAGATATCGCGATCCGACTTCCTTTACGGTTAATCAGTTTACGGGAGAAGTTGATGAGAATTTCCCCAGTATATGGAACAACCTTTTGCGACACGTAGTGATCGGGGCAGAGTTTGCACCAAGTGAATCTTTTAATATTCAATTTGGATATAGCTTTCGCCGCAGACAGGAGCTTAATTTAGATACGAGACGTACAGTAGCAGGATTCTCGGTAGGAGGGGGCATTCGCATCTATAAGTTCTATTTCCACTACAGCAGAAATATGTATCATATTGCAGGTGGAGCCAATCAGGTTAGTTTACGTACTAGTCTCGATCAATTTCGCAAAAAGTCGCAATGAGCCATGGCATTCGCATAGCGATCGATGGTTATTCTTCAACCGGGAAGAGCACCGTTGCTAGGCAATTAGCTCAGAAATTGAATTACCGCTATATAGACACGGGCGCGATGTATCGCGCTATAACTTATTGGGCTATAGAGCAGGGTTTTATTAAGGGAGAACAGATAGATGAAGAGGCCTTAGTTGAATCCTTGATTAAGGTGAAGCTGGATTTTGTGTATTCTGATGAACATCAGATGGCAATTGTTTATTTGAATGGGGTTGGAGTCGAGGATCAGATTAGAGGCTCTGCAGTTGCTTCTAAGGTAAGTTTAGTAGCTAAGATTTCTTCGGTAAGAAGATTCCTGGTTGCTCAGCAAAAGGATATAGCCAAAGCCGGCTCGGTGGTAATGGATGGAAGAGACATTGCCTCGGTGGTAATGCCCGATGCGGAGCTTAAAATTTTCATGACGGCTGAGGCCTCTGTTAGAGCCCGAAGAAGATATTTGGAATTAAAGGGTAAGGGGCAATCTATAAGTCTGGAGGCAGTGCGCTCTAATTTAGAGGAGCGAGATTATCTAGATAGCAATCGCGAAGACTCGCCTTTAATTCAGACGGAGGATGCTATGGTTTTGGATAACTCTGATTTAAACCTCGAAGAGCAATTGAAGATTGCCTTGGATTGGGCAAAGGAGCGAGGAGCCTAACTTTTAGCTTTTTGATTTTTAAGTTGAAGCTCTTTGATGGTTTGGATATAACGCTTTTTAGCCTCTAGCATAGGCATACCTTCCAAACGCCTCCATGCGTCGAATTTGAAAGTTTGCACTACGTTGCTCGATTCGGTTGGCCTAACACCTGTAATATCTCCAATTGTTGCTTGCTTATAAAAAGCATAAGCAATGAGCATGTCATCTGCAGCTTGAGGAGGCATATTATTGCCAATCTCAATGTATTTTTCAAATTCTTTGTCCAATTCGCTGCTCATGATATCATTACTTTAACTCCGCTAACACTTGCTCCCCTCCGCGGGCCTTGTCACCTACTTTAACCAGGATATTGGCATCTAAGGGCAGTACAACATCTACTCTAGAGCCGAAGCGGATAAAACCGCAATCTGCTCCCCGAATAGCTTTTGAACCTTGTCTTGCGTAATTAATAATTCTTCGCGCTACGGCACCGGCAATCTGTTTGTGCATTACTTCTACCCCTGAAGGTGTTTTCACCACAACCGCGGTGCGTTCATTAAGTGTGCTCGATTTGGGATGCCAGGCAACAAGATAGGCACCTGCGTGGTACTGCGAATAAACCACATTCCCATTCACAGGATATCGATTGACATGCACATTTAAGGGGGACATGAAAATGCTGATCTGCAGCATCTTCTTCTTGAAGTATTCTGATTCTTCAATTTCCTCGATGGCCACAATTTTACCATCTGCCGGTGCAATTACAATGTCTTCTCCCTGCGGAGGAAAACGCTTTGGGTTTCTAAAGAACTGTAACACCAAAACATAAAGCACAATGCTTAATATGAGCACAGTGTTTTCCAACCAGACCAAGTCGCTAAGCCAGATCACGAGGACATTAAGGAGCCCAAGTCCTATGAGGGTTTGTAGTAGTATTCGAAAACCTTCGGGATGTATTCTGATCATGGATTGATGGTGGCTATAATTTTCAAAAATAAGAAGGTAACCGGCATAGCTACAAGTAAACTGTCTATTCGATCTAAAATACCTCCATGGCCAGGCATAAGTTTGCCGCTATCTTTTAGTCCGTAACTCCGTTTAAGAGCAGACTCTAAAAGGTCTCCTAAAGTGGCGCTTACCACAATGAGAATCGATAATAAAAGCCATTGGGTTAATGCTAAGTCTTCATTCCCTGAGTATCTAAAAAGCAGGTAGGCGGCCAAACCAGCGAATATTGCTCCTCCAAAAAAGCCTTCCCAGGTTTTATTTGGAGAGATCGTTGGACTCATTTTATGTCTTCCCAGATATTTACCACTTAAGTAGGCGAAGCTGTCAAAGCTCCAGATCATTATGAACACCCCGCAAAGGATCCAGGGTTGTTTTCCTAGTTCAGCAAGCGACAGTAAAGCAGGTGCCAGGTAGACCAATCCAAATACATTTCGGTACAGGGTTTTAAGTTTTAATTCCTCTGCTTGGGTAAATATGCTGTGAAAACAAAGAAAGAAAGTGCCGATTAAAGCGGTGAAAGCGAAAATAGCCCTCAACGATGAAGGACTAGAAGGGAAAACAGACGCCAGAAGTAAAATTAATATGAAGGAACAGAGAAAGGTGTAGAGTCCACTTTTAGGAAGAACCTCAAACCGCTGCCATTCAATGAAACCGAGTACCCCAAAAACCATTGCCAGATAGTAAGAGCCTAAGGGGATAAAGAAGATGGCAGCAATGATTAGGGCCACATAAACGATACCGCTTAGACTTCTGGTTAGGAGATTTGACATTTACAATTGGTCTTCCAGGAGTAGAAGGTAGATTTCCTTTTTACAGACTTTACCCTCATCGTCCCCTTCTTCAAGGCCTTCTACTTTCTTTGGCCCTTTGATAGTAGTTATTTGCGAAGGAAGATTGTTTTGATAATGAATGCGAATACCGGCTAGGGCTGCTCTTAGGTTTTCTACAATTTGACTGGTTCTTCCAATAGCAATGAAAGTTTCCGGAAGATCATCCAGTTTTTTTCCATGTAATTGATTCTCCGAAATCATGATGCCACCATTAAAGCTGACCAGATATTCACAAGAAGTACAAAAGGCATCACTTTCCTGCCAATTGTTTTCGCTCACATTTACCTGGGCTTTTCGAAGAATGGAGTTCAGGTTGGCATCGGTACAGTAGACCATATCCAAACCTGATTCGGCCATAATCTGACCGAGGTAGTGATAGGCTTCCCCTTCATCTTCACAATAAAGAAATTTACCCCCAGAGGAGGTAAACTTCTTGACAAATTCTAAGTCTGTTGGATCTGTATCGGTGGTAGCAAATTCAATGACCGGCTTTTCATCAGCAGAATTACTGCTCTCTTCTCCTGGTCTTCCAGCTAGTACATCCAGAAACCGACTAAAAAAGCCTTTTTTACTTTTTTGCTCCGCCATAGGCTAGTTAAGCAGGAAGATCGGAACTCTCGGCGTCTTTCTTTTCTTCTTGGTCTTCCGAATGGTTTTCGTCATGTAGAATTTCATCTCTACTCTTCCACTGACGCTTGCCGAAGATTTCTTCCAAATTTTCCTTAAAAATAACTTCTTTCTCAAGCAAGTGCTCGGCTAGCTGAACAAGTTTTTCCTTATTCTCTGTTAATATTCTTTTAGCTCTTTCGTATTGATCCTCAATGATTTTGCTGATTTCTTCGTCAATAAGTTGAGCAGTTTTCTCACTATATGGTTTAGTGAAGCCCATGTCATTACCGTTCTGAGAATCGTAATAGGTGATATTTCCGAGCTTATCATTAAGACCGTAAATGGTAACCATGGCTCTTGCTTGCTTGGTCACTTTCTCCAAATCACTAAGAGCGCCGGTTGATATTTTATTAAAGATGATCTCTTCTGCGGCACGCCCACCTAAAGCGGCACACATTTCATCTAAAATTTGATCTGTATTGGTGAGCTGTCTTTCCTCTGGTAAGTACCAAGCGGCTCCTAATGATCTACCGCGAGGAACAATGGTAACCTTCACCAGGGGATGAGCATGTTCTAAGAGCCAACTTACGGTGGCATGACCTGCTTCATGATGAGCAATGATATTCTTTTCGTCTTGCGATATGATCTTGCTCTTTTTCTCTAAACCGCCAATGATACGATCTACTGCGTCAAGAAAATCGCTTTGCTCAATGGAGCTTTTCCCTTTTCTAGCGGCAATAAGCGCAGCTTCATTACAAACATTCGCAATATCAGCACCGCTAAAGCCCGGTGTTTGTCTTGCTAGAAAATCAGAATCTACTTTGGGAGCCAGCTTCAATGGAGCTAAGTGCACCTTGAATATTTCCTTACGCTCATTCAGTTCTGGAAGGTCCACATAAATCTGACGATCAAACCTACCGGCACGCATTAAAGCTTTATCAAGAATATCAGCACGGTTGGTAGCGGCAATTACAATTACATGTTCATTAGTGCCAAAACCATCCATTTCGGTTAGAAGCTGGTTAAGAGTATTTTCCCGTTCATCATTGCCTCCAGAAATGGCATTTTTACCCCGAGCACGTCCGATGGCATCAATCTCATCAATGAAAATGATACTTGGGGATTTTTCCTTCGCTTGCTTAAAGAGGTCGCGAACCCTTGAGGCTCCTACACCCACAAACATTTCCACAAAGTCTGAGCCTGATAGCGAAAAGAAAGGCACCTTAGCTTCTCCAGCCACTGCCTTGGCTAAAAGGGTTTTACCGGTTCCAGGAGGGCCTACCAATAGCGCCCCTTTTGGGATTTTTCCACCCAGGGAGGTATAGCGATCGGGATCTTTTAAGAAGGATACAACTTCTTGTACTTCTTCTTTTGCCCCTTCTAAGCCTGCCACATTTTTAAAGGTGACTTTAACATTGGTATTCTGATCAAATAACTGAGCCTTTGACTTCCCAATATTGAAAATCTGGGCACCAGGACCCGCACCACCGCCGCTCATTCGGCGCATGATGAAAATCCAGATTCCAATTAGTAGGATAAATGGCAGAATATAAGCCAGTGCTTCGCCCCAGATATCCTTGCGCTCCTCAAAATCCGGGGTAATTCGTTTGTCTTTGAGTTCCGGATGTTGCTCAAAGAAATAAGTCATGTTCTCCTTATAAGCCTCATAGGGCATTTCAAAGGTGAAATGTGGTCCATCAGGATTACTTAGAGGACCTTGCTCCAGGTCTTTATATTCATCACGACCTGATTCTAGGGCTTCTTTGGTTAAGGAGATTTGTACAATCTTCTCATTGATAATCTTGACCTTTTCCACATCCCCTCTTTCGATCATGGTGGTGAACTCATCGAAGCTGGTACGTTGGATATTACCTCCAAAGCTGCTAAGGATTTGGATACCGATGAATATCAGCAGAATGATACCATATATCCAGTAGTAGTTGAAACGACGTCGGGGATCGGGATTGTTATTTCCTCCGCCACCCGGCTTCTCGTTTGAGTTTCGGGAAAACTGCTCCTTCAATTTGCGCAGTTGTTCCTTGTTATCTTTTTCGTTCTCCATTTTTGTTTTAGTCTTAGTGATTGGCTTCAATTATTTGAAGCTCAGCATCGCCCCAGAGGCTTTCTAAATCGTAGAATTTACGGGTGGCAGGTTGAAAAATATGTACCACCGTATCCACGTAATCCATTAAAATCCATTCTGCATTTTCTAATCCTTCAACGTGCCAGGGCTTTTCTTTTAGATTTTCACGCACTCGTTTTTCCACTGAATTACTGATTGCCTTCACTTGCGTGTTGGAACTTCCTTCTCCAATAACAAAAAAAGAGCATATAGAGTTTTCGATATTTCGCATATCAAGGACAGTAATGTTTGAGGCTTTCAAATCATCCATCCCTTCTACGATTTCATCAACCAGTTTCGAAAAAGTCGTTTGCGTCATTAAATACATTTAATTTGAGGGCAAAATTAAGCATTGTCGTCAAGGTGCTTGGCTCTATTTTCATTTAAGCCTTATGAACACCCAATTGATTGCCAGAGAGTATCAGGTTTTATCAGAAGTAGATAGCACTAACAGCACTCTTAAGGAAATGGCGACGCAACAAAATTTGCCCGAAGGCTTTTGCTTGCTCAGTAATTACCAAAGATCAGGCCGAGGACAATATGGCAAAGATTGGGAATCAAGCCCAGGACAAAACTTGCTGATGAGCCTTTTCTTGAAGCCCAACTATCTGCCAGCTTCAGAATCCTACCGATTAACTATGTCAGTTTGTCTTGCACTTTGGGATTTAGGAAACGAGTTGGGATTAGAGACCTGTATCAAATGGCCGAATGATTGGTTAATCGAAAATCGAAAATTGGCTGGAGTACTAGCAGAATCTAATTTAAGAGGGCCTAGAATGGAGACCTGCATTGTCGGTATAGGTATCAACGTTTTACAGAAGGAGTTTCCCTATCCTAATGCCAGTAGCCTCAGCTTGGAGCTCAAAAGAGATCCAGAGATTATGGATTTGTTTAGTCAGTTCGCTACTCATTTAGATTTCCGTTATGCACAGCTCCGATTTCAGCAATGGGATAGTCAACACCGGGAGTTTGAACAGATCCTTTATGGTAAAGAAAACTTCGTCCCCGTTTTAAGAAACGGCGAAAAGCTCTATTTGCGATGCGTGGGCGTTAAGCCTGATGGTGAGTTACTCGTTGTTTGGAAAGGGGGGAGACGAGAAACTTTACGGCACCAGGATGTGAAATTCTTGTTGCAAGATTAAAGCTGACTGGTGCTCTCGGCCAGGTCTTCGATAAAGCGAGTCAAGGGTCGTTCGACCATCATCTTCATCATGGGGTTAAAGTTGCCTTCAAAAAGGTACTTAACCTTGGTGCTTCCTTCACTCTCACTTAGAACAGTGCTTAAGGTGAAATCCAGTTTCGAGCTGGCGGCTTTAAATTTTAATAAGTCTGGTTTTCGCACCTCATCTATTAAGAGTCTAACGTCAGGCATTCCTCTGAGGCCGAAAACGAAAGTGTTTTCATCAGCCTCAAATCGTTCCACAGATTCAGGCATCACCAACTTCATATTGTTCAGGTCTTCCATGAGGCTAAAGAATTCTTCAGCAGTCTTTGAGATCTGAACTTCTTTCGATTCTATATTCATATTAATTCGCTTGCCATACACTGGGGTCTTCTCTCCAGCTTATGAGGGTTTCAAATGTTTCTTTGTCTAGATTACCGCTTTGCGTTAACGCTTCAAGTAAATGGGGATAATCACTTAAGGTGTGCAGATCCAGATTCGCATTGCTAAAATTTGTTTCTGCCACTCGGAAGGCATAAGTGAATAAGGCAATCATGCCTAATACTTCTGCACCTTGATTTCGAAGTACTTCTACAACTTTGAGGCTACTGCCACCAGTTGAAATGAGGTCTTCAACCACTACTACTTTACTGTTTTTAGGTAGCTCTCCTTCAATTTGATTTTGTCGCCCGTGTTTCTTGGGCTCAGGACGCACGTAAATAAAGGGAAGGGCTAAGGCATCTGCCACTAAAGCACCAATGGCGATTGCACCGGTAGCAACACCCACTACTACTTCTGCTTGAGGATACAAATCCTTTAGTGCAGCAGCGAGCTTGTCCTTTAGGAAGTTACGAAGATCTGGGTAGCTTAAGGTGATTCGGTTATCGCAATAAATAGGAGATTTCCATCCACTGGCCCAGGTAAAGGGTTCTTTGGGTTGCAGTTTTATTGCCTTAATTTGCATCAGCTTTTCGGCTGTCTCATGCGCGGTTGAAGGGTCCAAAATCATGGCTCAAATGTATAAAGTTTTCATCAAGGATTCGCTTCTATGTATAGGCGATGAGCCTCGTCCTGGGGCCATTGATTTTTTAGGCGAAGAACAGATGATGAACTTGGTTCGCTCTCGTTTAGAGCAGCCTGCAAAACCGGTGTACGTCTTTGCTCGAAATTTGAAAGAAGTATGGGCCAGATTCAAATCGAATTTTAAGCTAATAGAAGCTGCAGGAGGTGCAGTTCTAAATCCAGAGCATAAGCTATTGATGATCTACCGACTGGGTAAATGGGATTTACCTAAAGGGAAGATCGAATTTGGTGAGCCCAAAGAAATGGCCGCATCACGAGAGGTCGAGGAGGAGACCGGTGTTCCAAGGCCAGAGATTGTTGGTATTCTGCCGACTACTTATCATGTTTATGAACTTGAAGGAAGACTAATCCTCAAGCGAACTTATTGGTATGCCATGCGCATAGCAAATGGTTTTGATTTTTTGGTTCCTCAACTAGAAGAGGATATTCTTGATGCCACCTGGTGCGGGCCACAACAGATTTTGGAAAACCGAAAGAACACCTATGCGAACATTGCATTGGTTCTGGATGCCTTGCAGGAAGAAGAAATGCTTTAGTCTTTTAAGCGGACAGCGGTTGGAACAAATTGACCGTAATCCCCCTCATTTCGAATTACATCCCTTACGATGCTACTGCTAATAGAAGATAAGCCAGAAGCGGTAAGCAAAAAGACGGTCTCTAAATCGCCTTTCAATTTGCGGTTCGTTTGGGCGATAGCCTTTTCAAACTCGAAGTCAGCAGGATTGCGCAATCCTCTTAAAATGAAATTGGCTCCTACTTGCTCACAGTATCGAGTTGTTAAACCGCTATAGCGATCTACACTAATCTTAGGCTCTGACTTAAAGGTTTCTTCGATCCAGGCAACTCTTTGCTCCTCTGTAAACATGTAGGCCTTATTGGCATTTCTGCCTACCGCAACAATGATCTTATCAAAAAGGGGTACCGCCCGGCTTACAATATCAACATGCCCCAGGGTAATGGGGTCGAAGGAACCAGGAAATACGGCGATCTTCATGTTTCTAAGATAGGGTTTTTTCAATGCTGGAACGGAAGAGGGTAGGCAGATCAATACCCGCATAAACCGCTTGTTTGGGTAATAAGCTCTCTTCACTAAAGCCGGGAACTGTATTTACCTCAATTAAGACGGGTTTACCATTCTCATCAAGAATGTAATCGATTCGGGCTAGTCCCTTTAATTCCAGTAAGCGATAAACCTCTTCAGTTTCTCTCATGATGAGCTCGTAGGTTTCGGTATCGATATGGGCGGGAGTGATTTCTTCGGTAGACCCGTCATATTTAGACTCAAAATCAAAATACTCACCCGGAGGTTTGATATGAGTAATGGCCAGGGACTTGATTTCACCACTGTGATCGCTTACTCCGCAAGCTAGCTCCAGTCCTGGGATCGCCGATTCGATAATTACCTTATGATCAATCTCTTTTGCTTTTTGAATTGCAGCGGATAGGTCCTCAGCTTTCGTTACCCGACTCACTCCCAATGATGATCCACTACGGCAGGGTTTCACAAAACATGGTAGGCCTAGCCTTTCAATAATTTCCTCTTCGCTAATATTTGGCTCACCATGGAGGAATACGCTTGTGGCTACTCTAAAACCATAGCGATCCAATAGAATATTGCACTCGGCTTTATTAAAGGTCAATGCACTGGCAAACTGTCCTGAACTGGAATAGGGTAAACCCAGCATGTCGAAATATCCCGCTAAGGGTCCATCTTCTCCAGGGTTTCCATGAACGGCATTAAAAACCGCATCGAATTTTACTTTTCGATCGCCAATCTCAAAGCTAAAATCATCCTTATTAATCGGGAATCGGTTTTCAGTAGCGTCTAGTGCTTCCCATCCTGATTCTTTGATCTCAACCTTGAACAGTTCAAATCCCTGATTAACAAGACTGTTGTATACCACATTCCCACTAGCAATGGATACATCGTATTCTCCGGAATAACCACCCATAAGAATGCCAATGGTTTTCATCATTCCTGTTCTTTACTCATTTTTATTAATCTGGCTTGAAGGTCGGGGTCTACTTCCAGGGTCAGTTTAAAGTGCTGGTATTTGTCCTCGTTCCAGTCATAGGGAGCCATCTCATCTTGTAGATGCTGCCTCATTCTTTGTTTTAGACTGGCCCTGTAGGTCATCAGTTCATTGAACCTTGAGGCGTAGTTAGTATCGAGTTGGGGCTTAAGCTTTTCCCATGAACCCGCCTTTTTGAGTGCAGCCATAGTTTGTCCCATGTCCTCTTCACTAATCTGCAATTCTTCCTGCATTCTCTTTGCATAAGTTGCTGCCTGAGTTTGATGGGCGTACATAGCGGAACTAATCTTTAGATAGTCCTGAAGATCTTCATCGGTATAGGCTTCACTGTTTTGACCGAAGCAGAGTACAGGAAGCAAAATGGAAAGAGTTAATAGGAATCTCATCAGTCAAGCAATCCAAATACTAAGGCCAATAGATCATTTACCCTGGCGGCTGGGTCATTGCGAATAGCTGTTTCTTCTTCCCCCATCTTATCATAAAGGCCATCCAGAGCTTTATTGGTGGTATATGCGGAGAGGTCATCTGCCTGAATAGTGCTAAGACCTGAAAGGCTGCCAATATTCCCAAAACCCGGAATTCCAATCGCTAGTATATCATTATAATCCTGCACAAAGTTTTCATAGGAGCGCGTAACACTTAAGCCTCCAATTGTTATCGCCTCAAGTGTACTATCAACCTTAGGCTCATACGCTTGATAAAGTTGTGGCCCGGTGCTGGTGCGCAGATAAGAGGTTGCAGAGGTATCGTTGCCACTAAATAGAATGGAGCTTGCGTCAATAATCCCCATGTTTGTAATGGCATCTCTAAAAATCGGTTTTGCAGTGCCTGCGGCACTTTCAGCCGCACGATTTATTCCTTCTACTACTTGATCTTCGGTAGCTTTTAAACCTGGAATGGTAATTCCTAAAATTGAGGTTCCATTGTAGAGTTGTTCACCGGTTACGGTCGTGAAACCCACGTTGAAGTTTGTGGATCGCAAGGAGTTAATAGCAATTTGGGTTCCTAAAGGCATGTCTAATTTTACATCCGGATCACCATAGTAACCATTGAATTGCGATAGCTGAGCTATAGAAGTATCAGCACTAACATCTAAAGCCATTTTTAATCCATCAATAATTTGCGCGGTGCTTAAATCTCCATTAATCACATCCGTGAGGGTGTCTGTATCGCAGGAGACGAAGAATAGCGGGCTAAAGGCTAGTATCCAAAAAATCTTCTTCATAGGGTGAAATTTCTACAAATCTAAAAATCAAGTGTGAGTTGTTGTGCTTTTGGCGTTTTATCCTTGCCAAAATTGGAAAGGGATAATCCCATCAGTCGAATGGCTTCACCGCGATATTCCTTTTGCAAAAGCTCTTGAGCAGTTTTATATAAGGTCTCCCGATTATTTGTAAAATGAAGAAGGCTGTGGCTGCGCGTAATGGTTTCGAAATTCTGGCTTTTTAATTTTAGAGTAACGGTTTTACCTTTAAGTTCAGAGGATGCAATACGCTTATACCAGATTTCGAAAATATTCTCGAATGCACCTTCCACTTCAGTAAGCCCTTTCAGATCATGGTCAAAGGTTCGCTCTGCTCCCAGGGATTTTCGCGCTCTGAAGGGCTTAACTATGCTTGTTTGACGCCCTCGTACGATGTTGTAATAATGATTGCCTGCTTTTCCGAATTCCTGTTTCAATAGGGCCAGGTCCCAGGTTTTCAGGTCTTTCCCGTAATGAATGCCCAGTCGTTTCATTTTTTCGGCAGTTTTAGCGCCAACTCCAAAGAACTTATCAATAGCCAGTTCTTCTAGAAATTGCAATGCCTCCTCTGGCATAATGGTCTTCTGTCCATTAGGCTTGTTTATATCGGAGGCCACCTTAGCCAGGAATTTATTGATGGATATTCCTGCAGAGGCATTAAGCTGAGTTTCGGACTTAATTTCCTCTCGAATTTTACGGGCGATCTTTGTTGCGCTGCTAATGCCCGCTTTGTTTTCGCTCACATCAAGGTAGGCCTCATCTAACGAAAGCGGTTCTACCAGATCAGTGTAGCGAAAGAAGATTTTGCGGATCTGTTGCGATACTTCCTGATACTTCCTAAAGTCAGGTTTCACGAAGATTATATCAGGGCAGCGTCGATAGGCAATTGCAGAGGCCATAGCGGAACGAACGCCAAACTTTCTTGCTTCATAGCTGGCGGCGGCTACTACCCCTCTTTCTCGCGATCCTCCAACGGCAATGGGCTTGCCTTTTAGCTCTGGCCTATCTCTTTGT
This sequence comes from Croceimicrobium sp., assembly GCA_965279135.1. Classification (GTDB taxonomy): domain Bacteria; phylum Bacteroidota; class Bacteroidia; order Flavobacteriales; family Schleiferiaceae; genus Croceimicrobium. The sequence goes on from OZ257133.1 coordinate 482,500, forward strand.
TCAACAGAAGCGTAAAATGCATCCATATCAACATGAATGATTTTCCGGATATAGTCTTCTGGGATAGGCTCCAAATTCGATTCAATTTTTGGCCTAATTTAGCAGGATTCCAGATTTTAAGAATCCTATTTCTATGATTTACCGCACTCTGTTAATTCTTCTGGCTTTTAGTTATTGGGCTTCTGCTCAAGAGTATAAGGCCATGATGTTAGATCCTCAGTATTCCATTCCGGAAGTTAAAGCTGCTGCTGAAGCATGGTTTGAGGCAAATGGCAAGGGAGAGGGCTCCGGCCATAAGGGATTTCAACGTTGGCTTTGGGCTAATGAGTTTAAATATGGGCCGGAAGGAAATCGCGCTGAGGTGGACCCCTATTTTGTTTCTAAGCAATGGCAAAGTATTCAAGCTAATATGGAACAGAGTGCATCCACACAATGGGTGGATATGGGTCCATACAGTATAGATAGCATTACTGGCCATTATAGTCCTGGCTTGGGTCGAGTTGAGTGCTTTTACGAGGACCCTAATGATTCCGATTATCTCTATCTGGGATCACGGAGCGGTGGCTTTTGGAAAAGTACTGACGGTGGTCAGAATTGGGCGAGTTCCACTACTGAATTTCTGGTAGCTACCGGCGTAAACACAATGACCGTTTCTCCTACAAATCGGGACTCGGTTCTTATTAATCTTAGAAATGCCCGCAATGGCACCAGTCATGGAATCTACCGTTCGGTTGATGGTGGGCAAACCTGGAATCAAACTCCTTTTAATCCTGTGAACCTTTCCTGGATGGGTATGGGAACAAGTGGGCAGGTTTATCAATTGGCTTATCATCCCAGCATTCCCAATCGAGTTTATGTGGGAACGAATGATGGGCTTTACATTTCTAATGATAATCTTCAAACCTGGACCAGAGTGTTGAGTCAGGCTAATGTTACTCATATCCAGTTTCACCCCACTGATACAGCGGTGGTATACATTTACGATGATTATTTCTGGGGACCTAATGGAGATGTGGTTCTGGTGTCAAATGACGGAGGGCTTACTTTCACTAGTAGTGCCACTTTAACAAATAACAGTGGTTCAAATGTTGAAATTGCAGTGAGTCCTGATTGTCCAAATTGCCTTTACGCAGCATCTGCAAACGGGGTTTGGAAAAGCACCGATCAAGGAGGGAATTTTAAATTCATGACCAATCCTCCCGGAGTATGCGACGGTTTTGCAGTTAGCGATGTGGACACTTCTATCATGGTCTACGGTATGTTAGACATACATCGAAGTGATGACGGGGGTCAAAGTTTCAGTCAGGTTGCCGACTGGTTTATAAACGGACCTCAGGGGTTCAACAGTCCTCAATACGTTCATGCCGATCTGCGAGAGATTATCAGTCGAAATGGAGAGTTTATAATTGGGACGGATGGTTATCTGGCTCGAAGCACCAACACGGGTCAGGATTGGCAAAGACTCTCACGAGGTACCGGCATTCGAGAAAACTATTCGATAGGTTTATCTCAAAGTGAGTCTTATAGTACCATGGCTGGCTCTCAGGATAATGGGACCAGTATTTACCGCAAAGAAGGCTGGGTTGAGTTTTATGGGGCGGATGGTATGGAGTCGATCATACATCCATTGAATCCAGAATGGATGATGGGAAGTGTGCAGTTTGGGACGCGACGTCTCACTTTCGATGCGGGCAGAACCCAGCAAGGAGCTACTCCTTCAGGACAATCGGGATCATGGGAAGCTCCACTTGATCGCAGCAGTACCGACCATTTTAAGATTTACCACTTTGGAGACAATATATACAGTAGCACTGATTACGGATTGAACTGGACCCAGGTAGGATCTCCATTGTTTACTAATGAAGTAGCAAGAGCTGCAATTGCTCCGAATGATGGAGATATACTAGCAGTTTCCTGGAGTAATGCCTTTCAAATGTCATTTAATGGAGGTCAGACATTTCGATTTAGGGGAACCGGTTTACCTAATTCTACCATAACCGATATCGCTTTTGCCCCTCATTCCGATTCCATTATAATAGTTACTTACGGCACTCATCAGAACAATGGGAATAAGGTGTTTATCACCTATGATCAAGGAAACTCCTGGACAAATATCACCGCTAATTTGGGGGATATGCCAATCCGAACGGCTGTGATAGATGACAGTCCGGATCACAACATTTACTTAGGAGCAGAAATAGGTGTTTATGTAAAGCCTTTGAACGGTAACAATTGGACTTTATACAATACTGGCTTGCCAAATATGACCGTCACAGATCTGGAGATCATGCATGGAGCCAATCTACTTCGAGCCTCAACCTGGGGAAGAGGAATGTGGCAGATTTCCCTAAAAGATCGAGCCGCTTACCCTAAAATTGCGGAAACCTATCTGGAGCATCGTGTAGGCTTTCAATCGCCCACCGACGTTATGGCCCAAAATGTTCGAGCCTTAATTTCCTACGGAGCAAATGTGGATACGGTTTATTTGCATTGGTCTTTAAATTCCCTGAGCCTGGATAGTAGTATTGCTATGGTGAATCTGCGGGATTCGACTTGGCAAACCGTAAGACCTATTCCGGCTCAAGCGGTAGGTGGAGATATCTACTTTAAAGTTTTTGCGGTAGGGGATCAAAATGACACATCAGCGACCTACCGTTTCCACTACCGGGTGCAGGATGAGGGATATTGCCAAACCGGTAACACCAGCACGTTTACGCCAAATTATATTGATGAGGTAATCCTTTCCAATCTTCAGCATACCAGCGGTCGTTCAGCCTATCGGGATTTCACCACATTATTTGCCAATTTGAATACCAATCAGACTTATACCTTGTCTGTTCACGTGCGCAATCCTGAACCGGGCGATAGGGTTTTGGCCTGGATAGACTACAATAATGATTCTGCCTTTGCGTGGGATGAGGCATTGCCGGTGGATCCTATTGATCCGCAGGATTATGCCTATGCAACCTTTACGGTACCTCAGTTTAGCGATGACGATACGGTAAGAATGCGGATTCGAATTATGCCGGATTACATTCAAGCTGACGCCTGTAACTTTTATGGGGGAGAAGCCGAAGACTATTCCATCGCTCTGATTGGCAACGGTTTATCAATTGACGATACTGACTTGAAGCAACCTAATGTTTATCCCAATCCCGCCAGAGATATCTTGAATATTGAACTACCCATGGAGCATACTTATACCCATTATCGCATTCTAAGTATTGGCGGGAGACTTTTGTTAGATGGGAATTTGGATGATTCTTTTGTTTCGATTAAAAGTCTGAGTGTAGGTCAGTATATAATCGAGTTGGAGGATGAAAGCGGAGAGACCTGGAGAACCAACTTTTTAAAGAACTAATATGCGCCATTTCTTTCCAGCCTTGTTGGCGGTTTTGTTCTTTTCGGGATGCGGTTCTTATAAAAGTGTTTTAGAAACCGAATTAGAAGATTACTACTTCAATCAACATATCGGTGGTACTCAAAGTGCGGGAATAAATGAAGTCTACTACTTTCATCTCAGCGATGATTCCGTGATTATTGAACAAATGCAAGTGGAGGATACCCGAGTTGATCTTAAATCTCACAATGGGCTTTTGTATCATTGTGCCACTCCACTAGCAGATCCACAAAAGGTCAACCCTAATGAGTACAGAAAGGTTATGCTATTTGGAAAAGCCCGGAAAGGCGATGCCGTCGTTACCTGGGAATTAGACTCCGTACCGTTGAAGGAACGCATTTTTATGCCTTCTACCGTACAGCCTCATGACTAGGCTTTTCTAGCTATGAAAAAGCCATAGCTGTAAAATTCTTTAAAGCGTTCAAAGGTTTTGATTTCAGTTTCATATTCTTTTACGATTGCTTGAGCGGTAGCGGAGTGTTTGTGATCTGCCAGGAAATCCGGAAAAGTTAAAGCGAGGGGGGCGTAGTAGTTTTTAGACCAACTGTTGGCACTAAGAACAAAATGGTCGATCACCTTATAGCCCTCGGATTCCATGGTTTTTATTTTCTCATCAGGGCTGCTCATTTCCGAATATTGGGATAACCAATATTGCTCTAATTCCAATGGTCTCTGATCTGTAAGCCAAACAATTTCACTTAAAACAATCGCTCCTTCCTCCTTTAAGAAGGGACGCCAACTCTTTATCCCTTTATGGAATCCCATGCTGTAGATAGCCCCTTCTGACCAAATGAGGTCCAGGCTTTCAGATTTAAAGGGTAAGGAATTCATATCCGCTTGCAGGGTCCGAATCTTAGAATCTAAATCGGCGCTTTTGGCGCGTGCATTAAGTTCGCTTAAGAAGTCATCAAAAAGGTCCACTGCAGTGATTTTTCCTTCCAGGGCTTCCGCTAGAACCAACGTTTGACTCCCGCAACCACTACCAATATCAGCCACTTTAAGCTCCGTCTGGTTATTGAGATTTAGAATTTCGAGTGCCCTCAGAGTTTCTTCCTTGCTACCTGGACCTTGACGCTCAGTTCTGAGGTGCAAGTCGATGATCAATTGCATTTCATCTTCGCTCATCTCTCAAGATGTTTTAAGAATTTTTCCAGGTATTCATCCAGTCGTTTTCGACGGTATTGCATGATGAATCGGGGATGTTCTAATGGAATCAGCTCTTTGAAAAGATTGGCTTTTTTGTTGATCTTACTCAGAAACTTCATGTTTTTACCGGTCCCCCAAACAATGGCTTGGTCAGGATTCCCACAGAGTGCTTTTTGTGCGCGGAGCTTTTCGATCATGAAGTCTTCAACCGCCTCATAGAGTGACTCCTCATCATAGTAATTCCAGTTAATCCAATTGCCCTTAGAATTGTAATGTAAAAAGCCTAAAGGGCAAGCGGCACCAATAAACCAGGATTGGTAAAACCTGGAAGGACCGCCATAAGCAGCGATCATCCGGTAAACAAACTCGGATGAAGTTTCCCGAGTTTCTATGCTAGTATTTATACCGCAGTGATTTCTTAAGGCTGGGGTATCTGTAAAGGGAATTCCGGTTTGGCCCGCTCCGAGTCGACCAGGGTTAATCCCAAGAATTAGACCTCGAGATTCATTATCGGAATAAAATTTCTTGTAAAATTCCTCTAGTAACCGATCTACTTCAGGTTGATCCCCCCGGTAGGGATTCATCACCCTTACATCATTTGGCAGTAGAGAATCTTTTAATTCTAGCTGAGCATAGAAGTTCAGGATTTGGTCTTTGAGCATTACTACTTTTTCAGAATACGCAAGCTAGCTCCATCTTTGCTGCGTAGATAATAGTAGCCTTCAGCTTGATCACTTAGATCGATTTTAGAGGTATTATCGAATGTACCAATGAATTTACCCTGGCTGTCGAATAGATCAAAGCTACCCTTGCGACTCAACTTGAAAATGTCATCACTAGGATTCGGGAATACATCAAGTTTTTTCTCGCTAAGCTCATCCAGGCTAAAACCTGATCCCAATTGATAAATACTTAGGGTTCCACTAATTTCATTTGAAACTACCAGCAGGGCTTGGCCATTAGGGCTCTCTGCAGGAGCAATAAAGCTTAAGAATTCAGGACCTAGATCTCCGGCGGCACTATCACTGGCAGCCACACTAAAGTTTCGATCAAGGATGTAGGAGTCGAAACTGGGTTGACTAGGATTATCAATATTGTATATCATGATGCCACCCATCCGCTCCAAAGCGATAAAGGCATAGTTGCTGCCATTAACCGTCCCTACGCAAATGGCCTCTGGTTCAGGACCTTTATCATCACTGCGACTCTTAAAACTATTGTTGTCATCATTATTAGAGTTAAACTCAGCTTGATGTAGAATAGCCAAGGTTTGCTCAAATTCATCTCCACTATCCCAAACTAGGTTTCCATCGGTATCCCAAACGCTAAAACTCCTGGCCCCAAAGGAGAAAAGAGAATCATAAAGGAACATATTGTTGTAATTACCCAGACTGGTCGTAACCTTCAGACGGCCGAGGACGGTATCATTTTGTAAGGTGCTTGGATTGTTGAAAACGATAGGATTCAGGTTTACATTGTTAATTCTGCTTTCTTCACTATAGGCAGTATAATCTCTTGCATCTCCTTCGTTAGCGGTTAGGATGTAATCATTAGCCCCTTGACTATAAAAGGTAATGGCATCCGGTTGATACATCCCAAAAAGGTTAAAGTGATTTTGGATTTTAATCCCGCTGCTTTGATCTGAGGCATCAATTCCCTGCATGGGTAAGTTGTAGTTTTTGTAACCTAAACCTACTACCGTATCGAGGGTGGCGGTGTTTACATCAATAATTGCCAAGGCATTATTTTCCTGTAAACTCACATAAGCCTTACTGCCATTACTGTTTAAGGTAATGTATTCCGGCTCTACATCTTCGGAAAAACTAGATAACCCATTATTGCCATATATATTGATTAATGGATCGTAAGGCATTGTGTCATAGCGTGTGAAACCGACCGTTTGCACATCAGCCTGACTTAAGCTAGCGGCATTACCCCCACCAATATTGATAATGGAGACACTGCCTTGTGGGTCAAAAATGTAATCATCGGATGGTTCACCCTCATTAGCAACCAGCAAGTGTTGCAGGGATGGGCTGAAGGTGAGCATATCAGGCATCGGACCAACAATCAGCTGGTTCACATAGGTTCCATTGGTGTCGAAGAATACGACTTTACCGTCAGACTGAGGAAAGCCTGCCTGCAATGCTACCGCGACATTATTACCCTGCACCGCTATTGAATTTACCTGCCCACCATAGGGGCTTAGGTCTATTTGGCCTATCCTGCTAGGTTTAGAAAAGTCTCCTAATCGAATGATATCAATCTTCCCTTCTGCGGCATTAGTCGAAAAAATTCTCTTTGAGAGGGGTTCGTAAGCATGTACTTCTGCAGCACCTTGATCGAACTTACCGGTCTGGTAGGTATATACTTTAAACAAGGGTAAATTCTGAGCTTGAGTGCTAATCGCGCCAAGCAATAGGCAGAGAGAAAGGAAATAGTTGCGCATCGATTTTTTTTTCAAAGAACGGAATTATCCGCTTATAGGTAGAATCAATAAACCCTCCTTCAGATTGCTCGTTATATTAATGTCTTAGCCAGAGTATAAGATTGGTATAAAAGCGCTAAGGAGAGCTATGGAATAGCTCATGTTGGTTGGTTGATGAGGTCCTGACCCCCAAAAGGGGTCGGGATTTCTCATTTTTAGGGCTATAGTATTTTTCGCGCCGATTCTAAAGTATCATCGATATCGGTATCACTTAAAGCGGCGTTTAGGAACCAGCTTTCATAAGCGCTTGGAGGGAGGTATACTCCTTCCTTCAACATACCATGAAAGAAATTCTTGAAATGTTGATTGTCGCCTTGTTTTGCACTTTCAAAATCACGAACGGGAAGATCTGCAAAGTGCAGGCTAATCATCGATCCTATTCGATTAATTTGATAGTCGATGCCTTTCTCCTTCAGGATGCTGTGTAATCCTTCTGCGATGGTCGAACATTTTTGATCCAGTTCCTGATACACCTGAGGATTATCTCTTAGGTGTTTCAGAAGGGTATACCCAGCTGTCATTGCGATCGGGTTACCGGATAGAGTTCCGGCTTGATAGACCGGGCCATTTGGAGCAACATATTCCATGATGTCTTCTCTTCCTCCATAAGCGCCTACCGGTAGGCCGGCTCCGATAACTTTGCCATAAGTGATAAGGTCCGCTTCGATTCCAGTAGTTTGTTGAGCCCCTCCAAAGCCGAGGCGAAAACCAGTCATCACCTCATCAAAAATGAGAATGATGTTTTCGGCATCACACAATTCTCTCAAGCCTTCCAAAAATCCAACTTCCGGTAAAATGCAGCCCATATTGCCTGGAATGGGCTCTAGTATAATCGCTGCAATTTCTCCTAGATTAGCCTCTACCAGTTTCTTTACTCCTTCAAGGTCATTGTACTCCGCAAGTAAGGTGTCCTGCGCGGTGCCCGGCGTAACTCCCGGGCTACTGGGGTGTCCTAAAGTTACGGCGCCTGATCCGGCCTTTATTAGAAAGCTGTCGCCATGGCCATGGTAGTTTCCGGCGAACTTTATAAACTTGTTTTTACCGCTAAAACCTCGAGCGAGGCGAATAGCACTCATGGTGGCCTCGGTGCCGGAGTTTACCATGCGAATACGATCTACATTGGGAATTTCCTGTACGATCAAGCGAGCTAACTCGATCTCCATCTCGGTGGGTGCCCCGAAAGAGGTGGAACGCTCCGAAGCTTTTTGCACCGCTTCAATCACCGGTTCCCAGGCATGACCCATAATCATCGGGCCCCAGGATGCGATGTAGTCAATGTATCGATTGCCATCTGCATCATAGAGGTGGGCACCTTTGGCTCGGGTCATAAAAATCGGATCGCCACCAACGGATTTAAAAGCTCGCACGGGAGAGTTTACCCCACCGGGGATGTATTGGGAGGCTTCTTGGAAGAGGGTTTTGCTTTTCGTATACATAGTTTTACCGCAAAGAAGCAAAGAAGCAAAGAGTGGATTCTTTAAAATCGGTAAACCATCCTTTGTATTCCTTGCTGCATTTTTTCAACATTAAAATTTAGTATGAGTCCCAACCGATTATCAGTCAGTTTGAGGTAGGTGAGCAATTGGGCCTGATGGATGGGTAATATTTTCTCAACTGTTTTCAATTCAAGGCAAAGAGTTTTGTCTACTAAAATATCGATTGCGAAACTCTTTCCTACTTTCTTTTTCTTATAAAGAATCTCAATAAATTTCTGTCTTTCAAAAGGAATCTTTCTTTTCGTTAGTTCTTCGCAAAGGCAATGCTCATAAACTGATTCTAATAATCCAGGTCCCAGAATTGAATGGACTTCAATCGCTGCTCCAATTACACTATTGCTTAAGCTATCCAAATATGCTCTATCCACTTTGCGTCCTTTGCTTCTTTGCGGTAAGGAAGTGAATAGAAGCTCAAAAAAAAACTCTTTTATTGTCCTAAGTACTTAATGATGTCTTTCACAAAGTAGGTCGCAATAAGATCCGCGCCGGCCCGCTTAATCGCAGTAATAGACTCCACCATCGCTTCTTCCTCATTGAGCCAACCATTGGCAGCGGCCGCCTTAATCATCGCGTACTCCCCGCTTACATGATAAGCACTAACCGGTACGGTGCTTATTTCTTTAGTCTGGCGAATAATATCTAAATAGGCCATTGCAGGTTTCACCATCACCATATCTGCTCCTTCTGCCAGGTCTAATTCCACTTCCCGTCGTGCTTCAATAACATTCGCAGGATTCATCTGATAAGTCTTTTTGTCTTTAGGTACATTCTCCATATCCACAGGTGCAGAGTCCAGAGCATCCCGGAAAGGACCATAGAAGCAAGAGGCATATTTAGCGCTGTAACTCATGATCCCTACATTTTCGAAACCAGCTGTGTCTAATGCAATTCTGAGGGCCTCAATACGTCCGTCCATCATATCGCTGGGAGCTACAAAATCAGCTCCTGCCTGGGCATGACTTACCGCCATTTCGGCCAATGCTCCAACTGAAGCATCATTAATAATCATCCCGTCTTCGACAATACCATCATGACCCAGACTAGAGAAAGGGTCCAGGGCCACATCGGTCATTAGAAGCATGTTCGGCGCAACTTCCTTAATCATGCGAATGGCCCTTTGCATAAGGCCATCCGGATTAACCGCCTCAGTCCCATCATTATCTTTAAGCTCATCGTCAACTTTGACAAAGAGCAGTAGGCTGGTGCACCCTATATTCTGCAGCTCTTTTACTTCTTCTTCCAGGAGATCCAGGCTATATCTATAATAACCCGGCATCGAGCTGATCTCACTTTTTACACCCTTCCCCTCAACAGCAAAAAGGGGAGCGATAAAATCGGAAGGATGTAATCGTGTTTCTTGTGCGATTCCTCTTATTGCGGCGGATTGCCTTAAGCGTCTCGGTCTTTGTAACATGCTTATTCTTTTATCCAATTAAGGGGCTCACTTAATACTTCTACTAATCTTGCTTCTGGGCTTCCTTCTTCTGGAATTACATTGTAGTCCCAGCGCACGCGAGGCGGTAGACTCATCAGGATGCTTTCGGTACGACCATTGGTGCGCAAGCCAAATAGAGTCCCACGGTCATGAACCAAATTAAACTCTACATAGCGACCGCGGCGAAGCTCTTGCCAATAGCGCTGTTCTTCCGTAAAAGGTAAATCCTTACATCGTTCAATTATAGGTAGGTAGGAGGGGAGGAAACTTCTCCCCATATCGGTAGTAAAGGCAAACCAATCTTCCAGGCTTTTTTCCTCATTGGCTTTTAGGTAGTCGAAAAAGGTTCCACCAATGCCACGCCCCTCATTGCGATGATGATTACGGAAATATTTATCGCAGGCCTCTTTAAATTTCGGATAAAGCTTTTTGCCATGCGGGTCAGCAGCCTTTTTCTGTTCAGCGTGAAAGTGCACCGCATCTTCTTCAAAGAGGTAATAGGGGGTCAGATCGCTACCTCCACCAAACCAGGCATCCATTCTATTTCCAGCCTCATCGTACATTTCAAAAAACCGGAAGTTAGCATGGGTGGTAGGAGCCATCGGATTTAAGGGGTGAATCACCAGGGATATCCCGCAAGCGAAGAAATTCTTCCCTTCCGTCTGCATATTCTTCTTTAATGCTTCAGGCATTTCGCCATGCACTATGGAGGTACTTACGCCTGCTTTTTCAAATACTGCCCCATTGGAAAGTACTCTCGATCGACCGCCACCACCGCCGGGACGTTCCCAATGATCTTCCTGGAACTTCGCTTTACCATCCACATTTTCCATGGCCAGGCAAATTTCATCCTGAAGGCTGCGAATGAATTCAACAAAGCGGTCCTTTAGATCAGCCATAGTTTTTCACCGTATTGATGAAGGCTTTGGCATGATCCACCGGAATATTTGGAAGAATACCGTGCCCGAGATTTGCGATGTACTTGTAAACTCCAAAGTCGGAGATCATTTGCTTAGTTAGGCGCTCAATTTCGGGGATAGGGGATAATAGACGTGCCGGGTCGAAATTCCCTTGCAAAGTCATTTGGAAATTGGTGAAATCCCGCGCCGTTTGAGGGCGGATAGTCCAGTCTACACCAAGGGCGCTAACCGGCATTTGACTCATCTCTTCCAAAGCAAACCAACACCCTTTAGCAAAGGCTATTACTGGAGTGTATTCATGGAGGGCTTCCGCAATTTGCTTGATATAGGGAAGGGAGTAAATGCGATAGTCGTCGGGTGATAGAAGACCGCCCCAACTGTCAAAAATCTGTACTGCATCAACGCCTCTTTCCTGTTTATGGCGCAGGTAGTCGATGGTTACATCTGTGATCTTTTGTAAGAGTTTATGGGCAGCTTCAGGATATCGGTAACAGAACTCCTTGGCCTTATCGAAAGTCTTACTGCCTTGACCTTCTACCATATAGCATAGGATGGTCCAGGGCGATCCTGCGAATCCAATTAATGGTACTTCTCTTTCCAGGGCTTCAAGAGTGAGGTCAATCGCGGAATACACATAATGCAGGCGATCTTTCACATCTATCTCTGGCAAGGCATCTACTTGCTCCGGATTGCGGATGGGCTCAGGTAGATAAGGTCCTTTACCGGGAACCATTTGCACTTCTACATCGAGCGCCTGTGGGATGACCAGGATATCGCTAAACAGGATTGCCGCATCTGGCCCTACCTGATGGATGGGCATTACCGTAATCTCTGTAGCTAATTCCGGATTTTCTGCTCTTTCGAAGAAACTGTATTTCTCCTTGAGTTTCATGAAATCAGGTAGATACCTACCAGCCTGACGCATCATCCATACGGGTGGACGGTCAACTTTCTCACCCCTAAGGGCTTTTAAAAACAGATCGTTCTTTAAAGGAGTCATGAATTTGTTTTAAGGCTCTTGCCAAAATATTCGATCACTTTTGATACTACACCTTCCAAAGTGGGTTCATCGGCGGAAACGCGTGGGTTATCGCTACGTAAGCGTACCGCTTCCGCAGTGGTTGCACCAATACAAATTGCGGGAACCTCCGGCTTAAGCTTATTTTTTTTGAAGAAGCTAAAAGCGGCAGTAGGGCTAAGGAAAATCGCACCATTGAAATCTTCTGTTTCCACTTCTTCATGCACCAATTCTGTTTGATACACTACTTCCTGATGTACTCGGATATTCTTACTGCTCAGGTATTCCGGAAGGTCGTCTAGAGATTTATTACCACAAAAGAAATCCACTGACTTCACATCAGGATTCCTTGCTATGATTTGAGCCAATTTAAGAGCGTTTTCAGATCGTACACTGGATCGGATTCCTAGTTCCGCTAACATTTCGGTGGCTTTGATACCTACTGTAAAAGTTCGCTTGGGGGATATTTGGAGATCCGGTTCTGACTTAAGAAGCGCGTTTAAACTTCGCACCGCATTTTTACTGGTGAAAACCCAGGCATTGCTATCAGAATTACTAATCCTTTCACGAAAGCTGCTTGGATTGAAAATATGCTCGACCTTAATGAAATTCTTGGACTGAAGTTCAATGCCTGCATTTTCGATTTCTTCCTCAAAATGTTTGGGAAGAATTCGGGTAGAGAAAACCAGTGGCCGCTTAGTGTCGCTAATCATTCTTCAGTTTATCCATAATGGATGTTGCCCCTTGCTTTAAAGCTAGCTCTGCTAGTTTAATTCCCAGGTCATCCGCATCATTCAAAGGTACCGTATTTTCAAGTACAACTTTTTCACTTCCGTCCAGACTAAAAACCCCGCAATGCAATGAAAGTTCTTCATTTTCAATTTTCGCTAAGGCTCCAACAGGTGCGGAACATCCTCCTTCAATGCGATTGAGAAAATCGCGTTCGACTTTCGCGCAAAGTGCGGTTGCAGGATGGTTAATCTTGTCGAGAATCCTTTCTATTTCTTCTTCGCCCTGGCGACAGCAAATACCAATAATTCCCTGAGCTGGTGCAGGAATCATCCAGTCCAGAGTCTCGTGGTTTTCAGGGAGGATATTAAGCCTTTCTAAGCCAGCTTTGGCAAATATGGCTCCATGCCAATCACCCTCTTCCAATTTTCGTAATCGCGTTTGCACATTACCACGCAGATTGGGATTATTGTGTTTGGGATACTTGCTTTTCCATTGAGCGACGCGCCGGATACTGCCGGTTGCGACTTGGCCAACTCCCTGGTTTAGGAAATCGAGATCACCTTTATGAACTAGAATATCACGATAGGATCCTCTGGCCAATACTGCACGCATCTCAATTCCTTGCGGAGCTTGGGTGGGATAGTCTTTTAAAGAATGAACGGCAATATCGGCTCGGTTTTCCAATAAGGCATCATCCAGTATTTTGGTAAAAATCCCTGTCCCCCCAAATTGATTGAGTGGGGTGCTAAGATCAATATCCCCCGCGGATTTAAGCTCTACCAGAGTGCTATTTATGCCAATCGCCTGGAGTTCATCTGCTACTTTTTGCGCTTGCCAAACCGCCAGAGCAGAATCTCTGGTTCCAATACGAAGACTGGTCATAATTAAAGCTCGAAAATATGATGGATGGTACGAAGATCTCCATTTAGGTCGTCCCCATTTTTAAGCTTTCTGGCAAATTGACCGGTGATACGGTTCAACATTTGCGTTGCCAGAAACTCGGCCTGATCCAGGGATATCTCAGGGAATTTTTTCTGAAGGTTCCGGAGCTCTTTCTCCTTCCAGTCATCCATCTTAGATCGCATGGCCTGTAGGGTAGGCGCTACCCTGCGAGTTTCAAGCCAATCGTAGAACTCATCAATCTTAGTATCGATTATTTGTTCCGCTAGCGGAATTTGCGATTGGCGGTTCTTGATACTTTCTTCTGCTACATCAGAGAGATGATCAACATCTACAACCCTGAAGTTTTGGGACTGATAGAGTTGCGGATCAACATTTCGTGGCATGCTTAAATCCAGAAGTAAGCGGGGTTTCTGGATTTTGAAATCTTGTGCATGAACCGTTGCTTCGCTTGCTCCGGTAGCGACAATAACAATGTCTGCCTGATTAAGTCCATCCTTAAGATGATCCAGATCCAAATGCTTCACTCCAAAACGATCTGCCAGGCGTACCGCCTTCTCTTCGGTTCTGTTTATGAGGGTAATATCCTTAACTCCGGTTTGATTAACCAGATTCTCACAGGTGGTGCGTCCCATCTTACCCATTCCGTAGAGGAGAACAGAAGGTTCAGAATTAATCTTGAGATATTCCTTTACCTGCAGTACTGCGGCGAAAGCCACTGAAGCGGCGCCGGTACTAAGGCTAGTGTCGTTTTTTACCCGCTTGCTACATTGTATACCAATGTTCACTAAGCGATCGAGAAATGTATTATGCGCGGAAAGCTCTTTGGAGCGCTGATAGGCTTTCTTAACCTGACCAACAATTTCAAAATCCCCAAGAATCTTCGACTCCAATCCAGAGCTTACTCTAAAGAGATGATTTATCGCTTCGCGGTTTTGTAGGATGTTTTGATAGGGTTCAAAGTCTTCTTTGCTATTTCCAGTGTGGTGGCAAAAAAGAGAGATCAGATTTCGAGGGCAATTGCCAAAAGCATAAATCTCGGTGCGATTGCAAGTAGATAGAACCAAAATCCCATCACCGTTTTCCTCCCGATATTCCTTGATTAGGTTTTCTGCCTGATCTTCGCTGAGCGAGAATTTCTCCCTCACTGAAACATCAGCTTTTTGGTGATCGATACCTACCAAAAAGAAATTCGCAAAACGACTTACTTCGAACTCCTTCATATTGCGTTGGCAAAAATATCCCAATCAGCACCACTAAAATTACCTTGATAGGTAACAAAAATAACCCGATAGGTTGAGCGATGCTTATTTAGAATCATTCTTCTTAACTTTGCTGTTTCCTGCACTATCATTGCGATTGCAAGAATAAATTAAACGCTGTATTCATAACTATGATATTTATCATAGTCTATTTTTGCCCCATGGAAATGTCCCTCGAAATACTCAAAGAAGAAATAAATACCCCAAAAAGTAGTGCTCGACAAAGTTCCTTAGGGGATGATTTGCGCATGATTAAGGTGCAACACAACGCCTCGGGAATACTTCCTCTAAAATTGGAAGCCGATAAAGGCGTAATCCAGTTTTACTTTGCTTTTGAGGGATCGGCGGAATTTGCTTTTCACGGAGGCTCGTATCGCATGGGGCTCGGGACGGAGCGTTGTTTATTATTCTACAATCCGCTCCAGGATCTGCCCATGGAAGTCTTGGTGAAGCCTGAAAGCAAAATGCTCTTTCTTTATTTGAGTGTAGAAAGCTTACATCGGATGTTTTTGGAAAGCAGTGATGAGCTTGCCTTTATCAATGCGGAGAACGTGGATAAGAAATTCTATTCCGAAACGGCCTTAACTCCCGCAACCATGGTGGCACTAAGTCAGGCTTTTCAGATGCCTGTAAATGGTCCTGCTCAATCTGTTTTTGAAAAAGCTAAGGTATTAGAGATCCTGGCCTGGTATTTTAACCGCAGCGAGGACGCGGATATTGAGGCCTGTCCATTCCTGGAAAATGAAGATAATGTTCAGAAAATTCGTTTGGCCAAGAAAATTATAATCGATCGAATGACCGATCCACCTACCATACCTGAGCTTGCCAAGGAGGTAGCCTTAAATGAATACCGTTTAAAAGAAGGTTTTAAGAACATTTATGGCACAACTGTATTTAAATACCTGAGCGATTACCGCATGGATGTAGCCCGACATATATTGGATGAAGGAAAACTAAAGGTAAATGAAGCAGCCTATCAAATTGGCTATACTAATCCTAGTCACTTTATAGCTGCTTTCCGCAAGAAATTCGGAGTTACGCCAAAGAAATACTTAATGAATCGATAGTCTTCAATGAAGGAAGCAATTTTGCTGGTTAATCTGGGTTCACCGGATTCCTATGAAGTAAAGGATGTTCGTAGATATTTAGACGAATTCCTGATGGACGAAAGGGTGGTGGATTTTGCCAAATGGTTCCGCACCTTTTTAGTTAAAGGTATAATTCTTAACACTCGACCTCCTAAATCTGCTGAGGCGTATAAAAGCATCTGGTGGGATGAAGGGTCTCCCTTAATGGTTTTATCAAAGCGGCTCCAAGCTCAGGTTCAGGAGCATAGTGAGTGGCCTGTGGCCTTGGGAATGCGTTATGGCAATCCTTCCATTCAATCGGCTATACAAGGTCTTCTTGATGAGCATGCTGATTTGGAGCGCATAAGCTTAATACCGCTTTATCCGCATTATGCGATGAGTAGCTATGAGACAGTAGTGGTTAAAGCAAGAACAGTAATTGAGGAGCATTTTCCGCACTTGGAGATGAAAGTTCAACGCGCATTTTATGAAGATCCACGATATATTTCAATTCTCAGTAATTCAATCGCAGCGGGGCTTCCAGAGGATTATGATCACCTTCTGTTTAGTTATCATGGAGTGCCTGAGCGACAAATTAAGGGTTCTGATGTAAGTAATTCACATTGTTTACGACTAGATAATTGTTGTGCAAAAGACAGCCCGGCTCAATCCTTTTGCTACCGACACCAAACTCTGGCAACCACCGACCTGGTGGCGCGTCAATTGAATCTGGAAGAAGGAAAGTATTCGACCAGTTTTCAGAGTAGGTTAGGTCCCATTAAATGGTTAGATCCTTTTACGGATAAGACCATTGCGGAAATGGCTCAGAAAGGAATTAAAAAGCTGGCGGTGGTTTGTCCAGCCTTTGTTTCGGATTGTTTGGAAACGATTGAAGAAATCGGCGTTGAAGGGAAAGAAATCTTCCTGGAAAATGGAGGTGAGGAGTTTACCCTGATTCCTTGCTTAAACGATCAAAAAGACTGGGCCGCCTACCTTGCTGAACTTGGCACGGAGTTATATGTTAAACAATGAAATATCTCACTGAAGGTATTTTGCTAACCCTAAAGAATTTAGACTGATGAAGCAGATCTACTTAATCTTATTAGCTTTTGCAGGCCTTAGCCTAAACGCACAAACTGTTACAGACCATAGTGTTGTAGATTGTAATGGGAATCAAAACTCTATTTACCAGGTACTTAGTACCGGAACTCCCCTGATTGTGGCCTCCAAAGGTTTCGATTGTAGTATATGTGTGAGCCGTGCTCCTGGTTGGGGTACTTGGGCTACCAACAATTCCTCAGTTGAGGTTTGGGGTGCAATGACAAATACCTATAGTGCTAATACCCCTTCTTGTGCACAGGTGAACAATTGGGTAAATACCCATGGCTGGAGTAACATCTTCACCTTTGTAGATGCCAATAAGTTCTTTTTCGAGTTCGGTACGCCCAGATACATTGTATATGATCCGGCAGATAGCAGTATCGCTTACGAAGGAGGGAATCAATCTACAGCAAGAAGTACCGCATTGAGTTTGGTGAATAATACCATTTCAGTAGCCGAGAATCCCCTTGAAGTGATTCATTACTACTATCAAAATGGAAGTCTTGAATTCAAAAATATTCCGGAAGGAAATACCCAAGTAGATGTTTACAACCTAGCTGGTAAGAAAGAGCGTTCTTTCAATCTTAATTTAAATCAATCCAGCTTTCCTGTAAGTGATTTACCTAAAGGGATTTACCTATTAAGATTGACTAATTCTACTTCTGCGCTTACCCGCAAAATAGTTGTTTCCTAAGCATCTGCTATCCCATTTCAAAGACTTAGCTTTGCCGGCTCTTAAGAGCACCCTATGAAGCTAAGAAACATCGCGATAATCGCCCACGTTGACCATGGTAAAACGACCTTGGTTGATAAGATGCTGCTTTCCTGTAAGATTTTCGAGGATCATGAGAATCCTGGAGAATTGATCATGGATAGTAATGACCTGGAAAGAGAAAGAGGCATCACCATTCTAGCCAAGAATGTTTCCGTTCGCTATGGTGATTATAAAATCAATATCCTCGACACCCCGGGACACAGTGATTTCGGTGGTGAGGTAGAGCGAGTGTTAAACATGGCCGATTCTGTGGTGCTTCTCGTTGATGCTTTTGAAGGACCCATGCCTCAAACCCGCTTCGTATTGGCAAAGGCACTAGAGTTGGGTATGCGCCCAATCGTGGTCATCAACAAAGTGGATAAGCCCAATTGTACTCCGGAAGAAGTGTATGAGATGGTCTTTGATCTAATGTTTAGTCTGGAGGCTACTGAAGAACAACTCGATTTCCCTGTAATTTACGGCAGTGCTAAGCAGGGCTGGATGAGTGAAGATTGGCAAAAGCCCACTGATAATATAACGGCCTTACTCGATACGATTATTGAGCATACCCCTCCACCCAAATTACGTGAAGGTAGTCCTCAGATGTTAGTAACTAGTTTAGACTATTCCTCTTACATCGGTCGTATTGCGATTGGAAGAGTGCATCGCGGAATTCTAAAAGCCAACAGCCCGGTGAGCTTAGTTAAGCGAGATGGCAGCATTGTTAAGTCGAGGATAAAGGAGCTCTTTGTTTTTGAAGGATTTGAAAAACGAAAGGTTGATGAAGTCGGAAGTGGAGAGATTTGTGCCGTTACTGGGATAGAAGGTTTTGATATTGGCGATACCATAGCCGATGCAGAAAGCCCGGAAGCTTTACCCACAATTAGCATTGATGAGCCTACCATGAGCATGGGCTTCACAATTAACGATTCTCCTTTCTTCGGCAAGGAAGGCAAGTATGTAACCTCTCGTCATATTAAAGATCGCCTCGATAAAGAGTTGGAAAAGAACTTGGCATTGAGAGTTGAGGAAACGGAGAGTGCTGATGCCTGGAGAGTTTACGGACGAGGTGTATTGCACCTTTCCGTACTTATCGAAACCATGCGTCGGGAGGGTTATGAATTGCAGATTGGGCAGCCTCAAGTAATCTTCAAGCAAATTGATGGGGTTAAGTGCGAGCCGGTTGAAGAGTTAAACATTGATCTACCGGAAGCAATTCACGGTAAGGCAATTGAGGCCGTAACGCTTCGCAAGGGAGAGTTAAAACAGATGGTGCCCAAGGGCGATCGCATGCATTTAGATTTTGAAATTCCTTCTCGCGGGATCATTGGACTCAGAAACTATTTGATGACCGCCACAGCAGGTGAGGCGGTAATGTCGCACCGCTTTATAGAGTATCAGCCCCATAAAGGCGATATCCCTGGTCGACAAAATGGCTCTCTTATTGCTTTAGAAACTGGTAAGGCCATTCCTTATTCTATTAATAACCTTCAAGATCGGGGTCGATTTTTTATTCCCCCTAATGCGGAGATTTATGAGGGTCAGGTAGTTGGTGAAAATAGCCGCCCCGGAGATCTGACTATAAATATCACCAAGACTAAGAAATTGAGCAATATGCGTTCAGCCGGAGCGGATGATAAGATGCGTATTGCTCCTCATATCGAATTTTCTCTGGAGGAAGCCTTAGAATACATTCAATCTGATGAGTATGTAGAGGTTACTCCGGAAAGCATTCGCCTTCGTAAAGTCCTTTTACGGGAAGCGGAAAGAAGACGAGGGGAGAAGATCAACTTTTAAAATAGAAAAAGCCGTCTCGATCAATTGTCGAGACGGCTTTTCCATTCCAAAAAAACACCAAAAAAATGTATCGGCAGGGCCGACACGGAAAACAAAACAAGCTCTCTCTGGAGCTCACCAGCCGTTTGAGTTAAGGCCTGGCTGGATTGAATTGTAAAGAACTACTTTAATTACAGTTCAAATGTAGGGGGTCAATGCAGGCCTAAAAATGACTTTTGTCAGTTCAATCTAATTTTTAGCATCGAGTTCCAATGCGGCAGCCACAATTTGATCGATGGCCTCAATTGGGATGTCATTTCCAGAGAAGAGTTGAATACTACTTATCTGGCGACGCTCTCTAGATTGCAGCAAGCCAGTAGGGTCTTTGAATTGATTAGCCCGCGTAAACGAAAGGTCCAGACTATCATCCTTATTAGGCTTTAGATAACAAACCCACCTTTTACCGTAGTAGAAGGGCAGGCCGTAGGAAATTCTCGCCTCCAATCCCTTTTTTAGGAAGTATTGGTGCAGATAGGCCAGGATTTCGGATTGAGGTCCTTTAAAGTTTAAGATGTACTCTTCTGCCGGATTCATTTTGGTAAGCTTTTCCGCTTCGCTGCTTCGTTGCTTCGTTGCTTCGTTGCTTTTCTGCTTCGTTGCTTTGCTGCTTCGTTGCTTCGTTGCTTCGTTGTGCTAGCGATAATACTGTAATTAGTAGGAATCCGCAATAAGATAGCCGATATAAGGAGCAATTATTGGCTCATTAAAATATCTATGAAATGGTTTCGGTGTTTAAACATTAATCATATATTTGCTATTCAAAGTTTAAACATCGAATTAAATAAAATACTATGGAAACTAGAAAATGGGCAATAGACCCTGCACACACCGACATTCAATTTAAGGCTAAGCACCTAATGATTACTACTGTTACCGGAAGCTTTGGAGATTTCTCCGGTACAGTTACTACAGAAGGTGAAGATTTTTCGAAAGGATCATTTGAGTTTGCCGCGAAAGTAGATTCCATTAGCACCGGCAACGCAGAGCGAGATGGTCATTTAAAAAGTGATGATTTCTTCAATGCCGAGAACTATCCGGAATTGAGCTTTAAAAGCACCGAGATCAGAAACGTTGATGGAAATGAATTTGAAGTGGTGGGAGATATGACCATCCGCGATGTAAGCAAGCCGGTAACGCTTCAATTGGAGTTTGGAGGAATCGCCAAAGATCCCTGGGGTAATGTTAAAGCTGGATTTTCCTTTAAAGCGAAGGTAAATCGCAAAGATTTCGGTTTGAAATTTCACGTAGTGAATGAGGCAGGAAACCTTTTGGTTTCTGATGAAATCCGTATTGAAGGCGAAGTGCAATTAGCGGCCGTAGAAGCTAGTGTAGAAGCCTAAAAAATTCTCTCGATTGGTTGTAAAACCTCCGGTCTTTCTGAGATCGGGGGTTTTTTTATGCCTATCTTTTTTGCCTGATACCAAACCTATGGAACACTACGATTATCTCTTACTCGGCACCGGTCAGGTTACGGGAACTCTCCTCGCTGAACTCATACCTACTAATAAGAAGATAGCCGTTATTGAAGCAGCTGATGTTGGAGGATCCTGCGTAAATTTTGGCTGTACCCCAACTAAAACTATGGTGGCTGCGGCCAGGGCTGTTTATACGGCAAAGCGCGGAGCATTCTATGGTTTTGAATCTCTCACCCCAAAGATTGACTATGCACGGATGCGCGAGCGAATGAATGAGGTGCGGTACGGCGGTCGTGATGGTTTAAGCTCCTGGATGGAGAGCAGTCCTAATGTGGATTTAATTAGAGGGCGGGGTGTTTTTACAGGAGAAAAGACCCTTTCCGTGAACGGTAGGATTTTAAGTGCGGATCAGATTTTTATTAATACTGGAACCCATCATTGGGCACCGCCGATACCTGGGTTGCATGATGTTCCATATTTAGACAGCGCCCGTTTGTTAGATCTGGAAGAGATTCCCGAATCCTTACTCATTTTGGGTGGCGGATATATTGGCCTGGAGTTCGCACAGATTTATCAGAGATTAGGTTCAAAGGTCACCCTTATCCAACGCAATGGCCAGCTAATGCCAAGGGAAGATGAGGATATAGCGCGGTCTGTACAGGAGAAGCTGGAAGGAGAGGGAGTACGCGTTCATCTTTCCACTAAAACCCTGGAAGTGCGGGAATCAGACGAATCGATCAGTCTTCGACTAGATAAAGAGGGTGAAGAATTTGAAGTTGATGGAAGCCACATACTAGTTGCGACGGGGCGAAGACCTAATAGTCAAAACATTGGACTGGATTTAGCGGGAATCGAGGTCGATGATCGTGGCTATATAATTACGGGAGATCAATGTCAAACCACTGCAGAGGGAGTTTTTGCCTTAGGCGACGTAAATGGAAAAGGAGCCTTTACCCATACTTCTGTGAATGATGCGGAGATAGTAATAAATCACCTTTTCGGATCAGGGCATCGGAAAACTTCAGACCGCATTCCCATTTATGCCCTCTTTACTGATCCACCTCTGGGTAGGGTAGGATTAAGTGAGAAGGAAGCTTTGGCAAGAGGAAAGAAGGTTTTAAAAGCCACACGAGAGATGAGTCGCATTTCCCGGGCGAAGGAGATGGGCGAGACGCATGGCTTCGCTAAATTATTGGTAGATGCCGAGACCGATCTGATTCTTGGTGCAGCTATTCACGGTGTCGGTGGAGATGAGATTATCAACATGTTTGCAGCGATTATGCATAGTGGTATACCTTGTAAAAGCTATCGGGAGGTAGTCTTAGTTCATCCCACCGTTTCTGAACTTATGCCTTGGGTGTTGGATGGACTGGAACCTATAAACTAAAATGAATTAATGGCAAACACAGCTGCTATTGCTAAAGGACTTGAAGTGAAGGACTTCCAGGTCCAGGCAGTTTTAGATCTATTCTCAGAAGGAGCCACTATACCTTTCATTGCCAGATATCGAAAGGAACGCACCGGAAGTCTTGATGAGACTCAGATTGCTGCTATCCGTAGTGAAAAAGACCGGTTGGATAAACTGGAACAAAGGAAGCACTTCATTCTACAGTCGATTGAGGAACAGGGAAAGCTGGATACAGATTTAAAGAAAAAGATTGAAGGATGCGAGGCTTTAAATGATCTGGAAGACATCTATTTGCCCTATAAACCCAAGCGGAAGACTAGAGCTGAAGTAGCGCGCAAGAAAGGATTAGAACCTCTGGCCGCCATGATAATGAAGCAGGATTCCCGAGATCCGGAAGCCCTGGCTCTAAGGTTTCTAAATGATGAAGTGGTTAGTTCGGAAGATGCCTTAGCGGGAGCGCGGGATATTATGGCCGAATGGATTAATGAACGTGCTTCTGCGCGCAGTGCGTTGCGGCGATTATTTCAAAGAGAAGCGCGTATCTTTTCCAAAGTGGTGAAAGCAAAGCGAGAGGAGGCAGAGAAGTTTAAGGACTATTTTGATTTTAATGAAAGCCTCTCTCGAATCCCCGGTCATCGACTTCTGGCTATTAGAAGAGGAGAACAAGAGTCTTTTCTCAGGGTAAACATTGCTCCTGAAAAAGAACGGGCCCTGGAGATATTGGAACGCATGTTTATTAAGTCTTCTAATGCTAGTTCTCTTCAAATAGAAATGGCTTTGAAGGATGCTTATAAAAGGCTGCTTAAACCATCGCTCGAGACGGAGTTCGCTCAGTTCTCAAAGGAGAAAGCGGACGAGGGGGCTATTTCCGTATTTGCCGAGAATCTGAAGCAGCTACTATTGAATCCGCCACTGGGACCGAAACGTATCCTGGCTATCGATCCTGGATTTAGAACAGGCTGTAAGGTGGTTTGCCTGGATGAGCAGGGAAGCTTGTTGCACAATGACACTATCTTCCCTCATCCACCGCAAAGAGAATCTTCTCGTGCAGCAGCGAAGGTGGCGCAACTGGCTGAGGCCTATAAGATTGAGGCTATTGCCATTGGTAATGGAACGGCCGGTCGGGAGACTGAGGAGTTCATCAGTAAAAGAGTTCGATTTAAATATCCCTTAGAGGCTTATGTGGTTAATGAAGCAGGAGCATCCATCTATTCTGCCTCAAAGGTAGCCCGGGAGGAATTCCCAAATTATGATGTAACCGTACGCGGGGCAGTAAGTATTGGTCGGCGATTGATGGATCCCTTGGCAGAATTAGTAAAAATTGATCCAAAGAGTATTGGTGTTGGGCAGTATCAGCACGATGTAGACCAGTCTAAATTAAAGGAAGCACTAGATCGTGTTGTAGAGCAGGTCGTAAATGCTGTTGGGGTAAACCTGAATACCAGTAGTAAGCATTTGCTGGAATACATTTCGGGTTTGGGACCAAAATTGGCGGAAAACATAGTGGCCTATCGTGAGGAGCATGGTCCTTTCAAATCCCGAGAGGCGCTTTTAAAAGTTCCGAAGCTGGGTCCAAAAGCATATGAGCAAGCCGCAGGCTTTTTAAGAATCCCTGATTCAGCAAACCCGCTAGATAATTCCAGTGTCCATCCCGAGAGATATCCTGTGGTGGCGCAGATGGCCGCTAACTTAAAAAGGAGCTTAGCAGAGCTAATCGGAAATGAGGAAGTCTTGACTAAGCTGGACCTCGAAGTGTATCGCACCGAGGAAATCGGAATCCCTACCCTTAAGGATATTGTGGAGGAATTGGCAAAGCACGGACGGGATTTAAGAGGTAAGGCTAAGGTATTTCAATTTGATCCGCGCATTCGCAGCATAAGCGATTTGGAAGAAGGGATGATCCTCCCTGGCATCGTTACCAATATCACCAATTTTGGCGCTTTTGTAGATGTTGGCGCTAAGCAGGATGGATTAGTACATCTGAGTGAATTGGCAAATCGTTTTGTACGTGATCCTAATGAAGTGGTGAGACTTCAGCAGCAAGTACAGGTTAAGGTGCTAGGAGTTGAGGTTTCTCGGAAGCGTATTCAGTTTAGTATGAAGCAGGTTTAAGCTTCGTTGATCTGGACCAAAGCCAGGAAATGAAAATGCCAAGGAACATTAAAGTACTGAGTAGGAGGAATAGGGAGTAATGACCTTTGGCTCCAGGTTCATTCTCAATTATGTAACCCATCAAAGGACTCATAAAGACATCTGGCAAATAGCCAACTACCGAGATTATACCTACGGCCGTACCACTAAAGGCTCGGCTCACTTGACTTTCACGCATGAGTGCGATGTAAATTCCTCGAAGGGCATAGATGCCACTTAAACTAATGGCGAACCAAATTAAACTGAAAGCGGAGTAAGCTAAGTTTAGATTTAAGCCAAGGAGGAGCGCCCCTAAAGTTGCACTACCGAAACAGGCAAATAACACATGGTGGACTTTAAATCGATCTGCCAGAAAACCCGCGGTAATTGCCGCTATGGGCCTTAAATACAAAGCTTTGCTACTGAGGTCTAAAGCTTCTTTTTCACCTAGTAACCAAACCTCTCTTGCATAAAGGGACATATCATCGGTAAGCTTATAAGCACAGTAGGCTAGAAAGACGATGCCCGCCTGGAGCCATAATCCTCTGTTCCTGGCCAGGTTTTTTAATCCCTTAAAGGAATGATTCAGATCAGTCCCGGGTTCCTTTGCCGGTAGAGTAATCCAGATGAAAAGGGCTACTAAAAGTATTAGCCCGCTTGCCGCGATTAAAACTAATTGATAGGCTTCATTTCGGCTTTGATCGATATTAATCGATTCGGAATTAAAAAACCATCCAAAAAGTAATACGGCCAAAGAAGCCCAAAGCGCCGAGCTCAATCCTCGTCCTCCTTCTACCCATCCAAAGGCTTTAGCTTCATTTTCCGGTTCCACTAAAATTCTGGTGCTCTTCATCAAGGCTGCCCAAAAGAGGAATATGGTACTGAAGCCCCAGAAACCGTATATAATTTGCAATTGCAATAGGCCTGGATTAAAAGCGATGAAAATTCCTCCTAGAGCAGTAAGTCCAAGCGCGGCCGACATCAACTTACGCGCCGGTAGTAAATCGGCCAGTGGTCCGCCAAAGAAATAGGACAGGATCGCTACCAAGCCATATATTGAAAAACAAAGTCCCAGGTCGATATTATCGATTTGGTAGACTTCCAAAAGTGTGCTCCTGAAAACTCGTGGTATTACAAAAGGTAGCAGGAAAATCGCCTCTCCTGCTAGAATGAGCGCCAAAAATGGGAACAGGCGTTTAATGCCGGTCATTCTACACGTAGTTTAATGAGCTGTTTAGAATGATCATTGGAAATTCTTAGGAGGTACAAGCCTGATGGTAAGCCCGAATTCCATTCCAATACCTCCCCCCGGAAATCAATTTCTTTAAGCACTTTGCCCTCTAAACTAAGGGCTTCAATATGGTAATCCCCCAGAAGTAGTTTAAGGGTGAAGGTTCCATTGTTGGGATTAGGATATAACTGGGTATTAAACCAGGGCTTTTCTTCCTGTGAAAGAAAGTGTTGAAATCGTACGGTAATAGTATCCCGATGTAGACAGCCTAAACTGTCTTGAGCTTCCAGCCAAAAGGTTCTGGTTTCCATGTCATTAAAGCTGCTGGCAGGAAACCACAGAGAATCAGCCGTTGAACCATCATTCCAAATCGGATTAGTAAATCCATTGGGTATTCTTAAAACGAAGGGAATTAGCCTATCGTAAACAGAAGGAGCCTGCAATTGCAACTGGGCCGCGGATCTTTTAACGATTAGGGTGTCAATCTCACTTTGGCATTGCCCCTGTGGATTATATCCAAAATGATAGAAAAACTTTCCACTATAATGACGGGGGAAATAGCTGGTTCCGAAGGTGTGTCCAACTCCGGTTCCGGTTTGAATACTTAGTTCTGAATTCTGAAATACCATTTCGCTATTGGCCCATTGATAGCGCAATCGATGACTGGAATTTTCGAGGTAGAGGTAGCAACCCAAAGTATCAAAAGGATTGATTTTAAAAGTACCAAAGTCCAAATAGTACAGAGAGTCTGTATAGGCGCCATATATACTATCGCTCAGGACTGGAGACCAGCCCATAGCTTGCGCTTCATAACCCTTGTATGACCCCGGACGGGTACGGAGGTTTACCTGAAGGTCGGCCGTGCTTCCGGAGGGGAATTCAATGCTATCAATAAAGACCGTATCAGCTCCAGCTATAAGGTTAAACATACAGCCATTCCAACGGATGTTATTAGTGCTTGAAGCGTTTAGAGCGCCATTAAAAGAGAACGGTCCCTGGTACGACTGCAGGAATAGACTATCTGTTTGGGGAACAAACCATTGAAGGCTATCTCCTTGATGCACTTCATTTTGGAGTTGGGGGTCCGTAAACCAACGAATCCTTGCATCACTAAAGGCAGAAAGGTGAATGCTGTCTCCATCGCAGAGTACGGTATCACTGCTAATTATGGAAGGTTGAATGCTGGTTTTTAAGTGAAGTAGGCCACTCTGATTATTGTTCGGATTATTATCCCCTGCAAAAACAATTCTGCTTTTCAGGCGCCAATTTTGTTGGGTGGAAGTATTGAGGTTAAAATTCACATTGGAAAAAGAGCAACCCTGCAACAAATTCAGGCTTTGAGTAAGAGTGTCAAATATCCCACTGTTTAAATCCTCCCTTATCAGTTGCACTAAGGCGGGTGCATTTAGACTGTCCTCTCCGAGGTTTCCAATTCTCACGCTGATTTCGCTATTGGGATTTCCACAGTTTGAAGGATTTAACCAAACCGGCGCATAAGGACGAAGATCAGTTCCGGGGCTTCCATCCACGATACTATCTGGGATTGCTTTTTGAATAACTCTTTGCCAGAGCAGGCGATGACCAGCATCATTAACATGCACGCCATCACCGCTATCCTTGGTGCTGTCGATTGTATTTTGGGTATTGGCCAGGCCATTCCAGAAGTCGATGGAGCGAGTTCCGAAATAGTTGAAAACGGAATCTCTTACCCCAAGTTGAATCTGAATCTGGCTGGCATTGAAATTTCGTGGTTGGGTGGTACAAACCCAGACGGGAACACCCATACTAGCAGCAAGGCTATCCATGTGGATGAAATTGGACATCTGCTCATTGATCCCTGTGTTTATGGCCGCGTCATTGGAAGGAAGATTAATTACAATCGCATCTGGGTTTTGGCGCAATGCATGACTGATATTCCTCAAGGTATCCGGTTGTGGCCGGTTACTTGGTGCATTGAAATAATCGGGCATCAGCCTCCAGGTATTATAGCCTCCTCGGGCCAGATTGATCACCTCATTGTTCGTGTTCAATGCCTGGATAGAACGGCGGTAACGGTTTACCCAGGAGGAGTCGGCCGTGCTTACTCCAGCACCTGCCGCTGTGGAGGAGCCTATTACAACAATGCGAATGGTATCGGAGGCCAAGCAGGCAGAATTTTGTCCCTTGCTTTCGAAAAGGAAAAAGGTCAAAAGCAATAGTGGGAGGACAATCTGATTTTTCATTTTTGGAATTTACAAAAAGAATCAAATCCTCAATTAGCGAGGCCTTTAAATCGATTATAAATAGTATTAAAGAATCGAATGAATATTTTTTATATCAATAACTTGTGTGGTTTAAAAAACTTTTATTCATTTGCCCAGCGAAAAACAACGAAGAGCAATCATGCGACTCCATACATTAAAATTTAAACTATATGGTTTTAACCCCAAGACGGGGTCGAGAGATATGTAGCTGGTTTTATACCTGCGCAGATTTGCTCCCGGCCTCTTAAAGGACCGGGATTTTTTTTGCTTCGAGGCAGCATTCCGGTCGGATTAACCTTAAAGCAAAAACAATGTCAACTTTAGCAACCCTATATTATTTAAAAGCTTTGGATGCTTATCCTTACGAGCTTGCCGAAGTGGAGGAAAATCTCAACTACGCGCTGGCTTACGATTCAGAGCATCTTTCCAGCCTTTGTCTTAAGTCGCGGCTTTACCTCCAGGATTTAGGATGGATTCAAGAGGCTCGAGAAATAGCCGAGCAGGCACTAGCAATTGATCCTAATCACCCTTGTGCTGCAATGGCTTTGCTCAACAGTCTGATTGAAGGTCGAGACTTAAAGAAAGCTATACGTTTTTTAAGTCATATTGAACGGAATGTACCATTAAAGCCATTATATATTTATCAGTATATGGCTAAAATAATGGACTTAAAATTTGAATATAATATTGCTATTAATTACTACAAAATGGCAATTATTAATTCTGATAATGTTCAATTAACAGCAAATATCGAGCAAGATATTTCTCAACTTAAAGCAAAACGTAAGCAAAAGGCCAAACTGAAGCTTAAACGGAATTAAGAAATCGGTTCGATCAAACCGAAGGCTATATGTGTGTCTCTCTGCATGGCACCATGGTGCAGGAAACTGTATACCGCTTACAATTGATCATCACGCTGTGGTTATGGGTTCGATTCCCATATATGGTGAAAGCCATATTAGCTCAAATGGTAGAGTTCAGTGAACCTGGGGTTCGACTCCCCGCTGTATTTGAGATACAGTTGTTTGGCCGTAGGGCTCCTCCCTTTAACGGAGACCGGTGATGGAAACATCACCATCAGAATGGAGTAAGATCCCTCCTTAAAAGGATCACCCACATAGTGAAGGGATTGTATAAGATCACCTGGTTGGTCGATATACCGGTTGATGCATTTGCACCCTAGGAATTCCTTTTCCTGATTTTGAATTGGGCGAGGCCGGCTAGTCCCTGGATTTTGATGGAAGGGAAGACTAGGGTCCATGCTAAAGCTGCCCTTCGCTCTTGTGGTATTATTAAACGGCTTAGGCCATAAATGAAAAGAGATGTTAAGATTGATTAGAACTCCTAAAGGGGCAGTGAGTGTGCTCTTTAAAAATGGAAGTATTGAAGAAGTGTGGACCAATAGCACTCGCTGGTTATGGACTACAGGAAGTATCAGCCAATTCCTGATGGGAAGTAGGGTAGATTTACCCAGAGGGGTAGAGCTCGAAGCGAACAAAGAGGCAATTAAAGACTTTGCTGAGATCATCGAGTTGAAGCAAGGAGAGATTGCGGTGCATCTGCGAAACGGGGTCTTTTACAATGTATTGATTCCCGGAGTTTACGCCTTCTGGCGGGGAGTTCGAGACAATGAATTCCTAAAGCTGGACACCACTGAACTTGAGCTGCCCGAGAACCTCAATAAAGTTTTATGGCCAGTCCTTAAAACCAAGGGTTTCCTGCGCAGGTTTAAAGTAGCCCAAGGCGAAGAAGGATTGCTATTGCGGAACGGTGAATTGCTTCGCCATTTGAATCCCGGTGAGTACTTCTTCTGGAATAACCAGGAAGACCTACAAGTGCTGAGTGCAAGTATGAAGCGTCAAACACTGGAATTGAACGGCCAAGAAATGCTTAGTCGTGATAAGGCGACCTTAAGAATTAACCTCTTGGCTGAGATGAAAGTGGTGAACCTTGAACAAGCACTAATGCAAAACAAAGAGTTCAGCAAACAAGCTTACTTATTGTTGTCAATGGCCCTTAGAAGCTTTGTTGCTCGCTTAAGTCTGGATGAACTTCTAGGTGGAAAAGAGCAATTGGCAGAAAGTGTCGCCGAGACCAGTAAAGCATCTTTCGCTGAACTTGGACTTGAACTCATTAGCGTCGGAATTCGAGACATTATCCTACCCGGTGAAATGCGGGAAATTATGAATCAAGTGTTGATTGCCGAAAAGAAGGCGCAAGCCAACTTGGTTACCCGCAGGGAGGAAACCGCCTCAACCCGAAGCTTGATGAACACGGCTAAATTGATGGAAAACAACCCCATGCTCTGGAAATTGAAAGAGATGGAGTACCTGGAAAAGGTAGTAGAGAAAGTGGGCACCATTAACATTTCCGGTGGAGAGCTGGGAGAGAAATTACGTCAGATTTTCTCTTCTGCTTAGCGCGAGAATCCTGATCCTTTATCTAAGATGAAGGTATCGGGATTCTTTTTTTAAAGCCTGTCTTTATCGTAATATTGCAAAATAACTGTAAAGCCATTTTTCATGGGAGTTACACGAAATGATCTCTTTAGTGAGGAGCAGAATGAATTGGCGCTTTTGGCCAAGGTTTTAGGTCATCCTGCGCGAATTGCAATCCTTCAATATTTGCTAAAGGCCCAGGCCTGTATCAATGGGGACCTGGTGAAGGAATTGGGTCTGGCTCAGGCCACGATTAGTCAGCATCTTAGAGAGTTGAAGTCAGTAGGTATCATTCAGGGTACAATCGAAGGAACCTCAGTTTGCTATTGCATAAACCCCGAGCGTTGGTCGGAAATCGACGCACGATTCAAATCCCTATTCGCTTCCTTTTCCAATCAGGATCATTGCTGTTAAAATGATATACCCCAAACTTCAATCCTACATCGAGCAGATAGATACGAATTCCATTTCGGAAGAGCGCAAAACGGTCTTGCAAGCCCTAATTGAATATTCTAAAACTGCTGAGCCATTAAGGCTGAATTTCATTTGTACGCATAATTCCCGACGATCTCAGTTTGCTCAGGTTTGGGCGATGGTAGCGGCCCATTATTTCGGGCTAGATCTCGAAAGCTACTCCGGTGGTGTAGAGGTTACCGCTTGTAATCAAAGGACAGTAGAGGCCCTGGAGCGGGCGGGATTTTCCGTTTCCGGCGATCGCAACCTTCCGAATCCCCACTATCAAATTGCCTTTGGTGATGGCTTACCCTCGATCAAGGCTTTTTCTAAACTTTACGATGATCCTGTAAATCCCAAAAGCGATTTTGCAGCGGTAATGACTTGCTCTGATGCGGATGAAAATTGCCCCTTCATTCCCGGAACCAAAGCGCGCATTGCCTTGAATTATAAAGACCCCAAAGCATTTGATGATACGGATTTAGAAGGAAGTGCCTATGATGAGCGCTGCCTGCAGATCGCGACCGAAATGTTCTACCTATTTCAATCGCTGAAGAATGGCTAAAAAGCGTTTATCATTTTTAGATCGTTACCTCACTTTGTGGATTTTTATTGCCATGCTTCTTGGGGTCGGCTTAGGAAATCTTTCTCCTGAATTTGCAGGCCTGATTGAAAAGTCTGGAAGCGGTAGCACTAACATTCCATTGGCTATTGGTTTAATCCTAATGATGTATCCGCCCCTGGCCAAAGTCAATTATCGTCTCCTGCCCAAGGTATTTAAGAACATCCGGGTTTTAAGCATTTCCTTAATTCTTAACTGGATTATTGGACCGGTATTGATGTTTGTATTAGCCCTGATTTTCCTCCATGATTATCCGGAATATATGACGGGCTTAATCTTAATCGGACTGGCTCGATGTATTGCTATGGTTTTAGTTTGGAACGACCTGGCTGAAGGCTCTGCAGAGTATGGGGCGGGTCTGGTTGCCCTAAATAGTATTTTTCAGGTTTTCGCTTACAGCTTTTACGCCTGGATATTTATCACTCAACTTCCACCTCTTCTAGGTTATGAAGGAGCGGTAGTAGATATATCCATCGGATTGATCGCCAAGAGTGTTGCCATTTATCTAGGTATCCCTTTTGTGATGGGAATTCTTAGTAGGGTTATTTTGGTTCCTCTAAAAGGCGAAGATTGGTATACGGAACAATTTCTACCTAGAATTTCGCCCATCACGCTCGTCGCTTTGTTGCTCACCATCGTGTTGATGTTTAGCTTGAAAGGGGAGTTGATCGTTCAATTACCCGGCGATGTCCTTCTCATAGCTGTTCCACTTTTAATCTACTTTGCTTTGATGTTTGTCTTAGGATTCTTCTTTAGCAAATGGATGGGCGCCGACTATGATCAAAACGCTGCAATTTCCTTTACGGCGGCCGGCAATAATTTTGAGCTTGCTATTGCCGTAGCCATTGCCGTCTTTGGTTTAAATTCTGGTCAGGCTTTTACGGGGGTAATTGGACCGTTGGTTGAAGTTCCGGCATTGATTCTTCTGGTTCGGGTAGCTTTCTATTTTCGAGATAGGTTTTACTCCCGATCATCCTCATAACAATAGCTTTATAATTATAATGCTTGCATTGCAATTATAATTGAACTACCTTGACTGGAGTCAGCTTTGCTGCAACAGGGAAGAAACTTTACTCAAATGGAAGGGAACATCGATGCCGTTAACCGAGATGATGTATTTGCATTAATCGGTAACCTGGCTGATCTTGGATTGTGGAGATATCATGTGGGGGATGATTATCTACATTGGGAGGATCAACTATTTAAATTGTATGGCGTGAACAAGGCCGATTTTTCGAATTCGTTCGAGGATTGGCGTTCCACAGTACATCCGGAAGACCTGGAAGGGGCCGAGTCGGCATTTCTGGAATCGGTTAAATCCGACGGAGAATTCGTTTATACCTTTCGGATTCGGAGAAAGGATGATGGGCAAATCCGCTATATAAAAGCAAATGCCAGAGTTTCATCTTATGATCAGAATGGCCAACCCATCTACATAGGGGTTAACCAGGATGTTACCGAATACTTTGAGATAAAATCCGAAAGGGAAGAGATTTTAAAAATCCTCAGTGATTCTCAAACCACCGCTCGGATAGGCAGTTGGCAATATTTCCCGAAGACCAATGTCTCAATAATGGATGGCGTTACTAAGAGTATCTATGGTATTCCTGCAGAAGTGGAGGTACATGCTTCAGAGGGTATCCTCTACTATAAGGAGGGCAGATCCAGAGATACCATAATCCAGGCTTTTGATAAACTATTAAAGGAGCACAAGTCCTATGATTTAGAGCTGGAATTAATTCGTACTGATGGTTCCGAAATATGGGTTCGGACCATAGGTAAGGTAATGCTTGATGAGCAGGGGGAGGTCCTTAAAGCTTATGGTGTATTTCAGGATATCACCGAGCATAAGAAACGCGAATTGGAGCTTTCCGAAGCTAATCGGATTCTACAGAATCTTACAGATAAGTTAACTGAGCAGAATCGCAGTTTAAACGATTTCGCTCATATCAGTTCCCATAACCTTCGCGCTCCGGTTGCCAATCTCATGATGTTGAATGAACTCTATGCCGAGTCCGAAGATCTCCAGTTTAGGGAAGAGATTTTTGAGATGGTCTTGAGTTCCACCAAAGACCTCAAGAGCACCTTGGATCACCTCTTAGATTCTCTGGTTATTCAAAGCAAAGCAGGCTTGGATATGAAGGATTGCAGTTTGAGTGATGCGCTTGATCTGGTGGACAGTAGTTTATCCGAAATCGTAAAACATACCGAGGCGAAAATTGAGAGAGAGATTGAGGTTGACACGCTACATGCTCAACCGGTTTACCTGGATAGTATTCTCCTCAACCTGATTAATAATGCGATTAAGTACAAACATCCGGATCGCAAACCGGAGATTTTAGTTCGCTCCTATATGGATGGACCCAGACCTTGTATTGAAGTGAAGGTCAATGGACTGGGGATTGACCTGGAGAAACACGGCGGGAAGGTATTTGGATTACACAAGACCTTTCACAAAAACTCTGATGCGAAAGGAGTGGGTCTATTTATGGTAAAAGCGCAAATGGAAGCAATGGGCGGAGAGGTTTCGCTGAAAAGTGAACCCAATAGTGGGAGCACCTTTAAGATGACTTTCAAATCAATTGAAGCGGGAAGGGATGGCAGTTTATAATATCTATGTGATCGATGATGATCCGATCTATCAGTTTTCCTTTAAAAGTCTACTGGGGCTTTTAAATCAAAGCTTTAACGTCCAGCAATTCCACAATGGGGAAGAGGCAATTGAAGCACTTAAGGAATGTGATAAGTCCAAAATCTGTTTTCCAGACTTCATTTTTTTGGATTTAAACATGCCGGTTATGGATGGTTGGAATTTCCTGGATGAGTTCCGAGAGCATTTTAGTGAATCAAATAATCTGCCCCGAATCTATATAGTATCCAGTTCCCTCCATCATGAGGATTTGTTGCGTTCCGAGGCCTATCCCATTGTGCAAGAGTATCTGGTAAAGCCTATTTCACGCATTAAGCTTTCCCGACTTTTTGAACCAGCAGAAATAGATTAGTAGAATTTGACTTATGGTTTAGATTACCTTAAGTATATTGTGAGCATAATTCCTGATTATGCGTATTTCAATATTCTTCCTTTTTCTTTCGATTGGTTTAAATGCTCAAAGCCTTCAAGATGACTTTGAAGGTAATGGCAATATCAATACCTGGTTTGGCGATGATTGCAATATTGATATTGCTAAGGCGAACCCATTTTCACAAAGCATTAATACTTCATCTACCGTATTGGAATACCACGATATTGGTGGTCAGTATGCCAATGTACGTTTTGATGCTTCGAGCAATTTAAACCTGCCGAGCCATTCTGTTTTTCAGATTAAGGTCTATGTTCCCTCTTCTGGATTAACCGGAAACCAGAACAATCAGATATCCTGTAAACTGCAAGATGGTACTCAAGGCAGTCCCTGGCAAACGCAGTGTGAGATTATCAAATCCGTTCAATTGGATCAATGGCAAACCATCACTTTCGATTTTGCAAATGATCCATATATCAACTTGGATCCAACTTCTCTGGCACCAACCCAGCGAACCGATTTTAATCGGGTGCTGTTTCAGTTAAACGGAGAGAACAATACGGACCAAGTTTTGGCCTACCTGGATGATTTCATCTATCTCGATACCAGCTTTTCTCCACCGGCCCCGGTATTTACTCAATTGCTTTGGTCAGATGAGTTTAATGGCAGTGGGATGATTGATACATCCAAATGGTTCCATCAAACTCAATTACCCAACGGGAATTCCTGGTACAATGGCGAAATCCAGCATTATACGGATCGAGCTGCTAATAGCTCCCAGAGTAATGGCAGCTTAAAGCTTATTGCCAAAAAGGAAACCTTTACCGATCAGGGCGTAACCAAGAATTATACTTCGGCACGATTAAATTCGAAAATTGCTTTCACCTACGGTCGAGTTGAGATTCGGGCTAAGATGCCGACAGGTGTAGGCACCTGGCCAGCGATGTGGATGTTGGGCAAGAACATCGACGAACCCGGAGCCTACTGGCAGCAACAGGGATTTGGAACCACCCCCTGGCCCGCTTGTGGCGAGATTGATATCATGGAGCATTGGGGCACCAATCAGGACTATATACAAAGTGCTATGCATACCCCATCGAGTTTTGGAGGGACGGTCAATAAAGGTGGTCGCCTCATCCCAGGAGTTTCCGACAACTTCCATGTTTATGCTTTCGAGTGGTATCCCGATCGGATGGTTTTTTCGGTGGATAGTATTGTCCACTATATTTATCAGCCCAGTGTCCGCGACGCCAGCACCTGGCCCTTTGATGATCCCCAATACCTATTGCTCAATATCGCCATCGAGCCAGGCATAGACCCTAATTGGCAAGAAGATACTTTAGAGATCGACTATTTGCGAATCTATACTGCTCCCAATATTGGCAATACAGAGTTCCAACCCGAAAGCGAATGGTCTATCTATCCCAATCCGGTTAAGGACCAAATCCATTTGTCAATACCTGATGCTTACACCTCACCTTTAACGGTCGAGATCTATAATGTCAATGGAAAGCTCGTTCGCCAAGAGATTCTCGAGGATTCAACCATTATTCAAAATCTTGCTGATCTGGATTCGGGTGTTTATCTGTTACGGGTGGTTTCAGATCAGGGGCTTGTAATCAGGAGGTTTTTGAAGGGCTAGGGAGGTTTTTCTTTGATGATTGCTCTTGTCACTCTCCCGAAATGGAAAGGGTGTGGAGGAAGCGGTTTTGGAGGAGGATATCTATATATCCTTTTAAAATGTTCAGCTATGAATCTTTTGATGGCACGGTACACAAACTGACTCTAGCCAATCAATGGGTTCTTTTCCGATGTTGATCTTCGCATATCGTTTGTGATGCACTTGGGTGGCTCTTGCTCCGCAGTGTACACATTTCCAGTTGTCTCTTCGAAGCACCACATATCTTTTTCTTTTCCAGGCATCACTTTTCAAGTAAACATTTCGGTAATAGTCTCGCCTCTTTTTTCTTTTGTATTCAAACCGCAGTCGTTTGATATAATACCAAAGGCCAGTGATTGAAAGTATTACTATTACTGGAAGCCAATTCATTGGATTCTATGGTTAGAATGAAAAGTAAGTTAGGCCACATTGTAGTCTTTTAAGCTAATCTTGCCTACTAAATCAGGTATTCTACTGTGGTCTTCCGAAATCCGTTGGTAATTAATGTGTTATTAATGGTCATTACAAGCTTTATTTTGCTGGGGAAAGGTATTGGAACAATTTTTAATCCAATTGTTTTCTCCATTGAGTAGATTTCTGAAAAGCTGTCTAAGCTACCGTATGGATCTTCTTAGTTTTAACATTATTGTTTTTAAAACAAAGCCAAAATCCTTTTTGGTACTCAAACTCCTTTGCCTTCTCAAATAATGACATTTCTTTAATGATAGTTCATTAGTCATAATAATAAACAAAGCCATGGCTGAATTTATATCCTTCACTGCTTAAGCCTTCTTCAATAGCTTTAATGAAGAAAGGGTTCATTTTTAGCCTATTTTAGGTGAATAACCATTGGAAGAACCTACTAGGTAGTTACATAAAGTCATTCTTTGAATAGCAATAGAGTTAGTCATTTTTTATTTAGCCTGAACTATATTGGCCAATAGATTTTTCGTAATGGGACTAAGGCCTTAACTTCTGGTGCAAGTGTTTCATAGTTATCGACAAGTAACTCCGCTAGGAGTTCAAAGTCTACTAGAGTGATGGGGAAATTAGCCCTTTCCGCTTCGTATTTGGCATCTTGAGTGAAGCCTGTGGTGGATACGTAAATCCCCTTCTCGATATTTCTTAAGCCACCAATGAAATTTCGTAACTCTGGTGCAGAGACTTTCTCTTTACTCTGGCTTTTGTGTTTAACTTCGGCTTTAATCCTAGGTTCTAACATACCTAATCCGTCAGGGGAAGCATGTATATCACTTCCTAAATCTCTAACTTTTGGTGTCAATCGGCTCTTATAGCCCATTGCAGTTAGAATTCCAGCAACAAGTTTTTCAATTTGGTTGGAGTCTAATTCAGCTATCGAATCTTGAATAAAGTCAATAGATCGCGCGACTACCTCTTCTCTTATCCGATCCTCTTGTTCTTTCTCGAATTCTTTTATGGATTCATCCTCATGTTGTTTCAATATTGAAACCTGCTCAGCGAACTCTTCTTCAGAAATATATCCTGGGTGGGCGGCTCTAATTTCATTAAACACTTGCTCTGGTATTTCGAAAAGGGTTAAAATTGAACCTAGTATGTTTTTTGATTCAGGAGTGAGTTGATCTCTATCAATTGGATACTCATTCCATTCGACCTTTCTGAAATGGTGAAATTTGTAGGAAGTATTATATCCATAGTCCGAAATTATTTCACCAAAGTAGTAACATCTACTATCGGTATCATAGGTGACAATATTGTGCCCTTCTTTTATTTCATCAATGAACCTCCACATTTGACCTGAACTTTGATTTAATCGTCCAGGTGAAAACTCAGGATATGAGGATTGAAGTCTTTTCTTTAAATCTTTGTACTTCGTTTTTCTGGAAATTTTACCTGTTTCATTCCATCCTAAAGCGCAAATGCCTTTATCTAAAAATTCATGGAGTAAAAAGCTTCCTTGCCCGGATCTTACCATCCATGCTTTGGGTTTATTTGATTGATTCATAGTTTTTATGACCATTATATTTGGAAAGCAAAATTCTAGTTAACACACTTCCTAATCGTTGCGTTTTATTGCAATGCATCTATATTGGTTATGGCTATTTGTTTAACCAGATAGTAAGCGCGCCAGAACTCATTTTAATAAAATCCTATTTAAGATTAGGCTAAATTGCGAATTGATCTAGTAAGTAGTCGAAAATACTAAGGATTTATAAGCTTTTCTATTTGAAGCCAATCAAGATTCTTCTGAATCTTAACTAGAAAATCTTTATGTGATTCATGGGGTACTACAAATTATGAAAACTCAATTTAAAAACTTAAATAACTCTACTCTAGAGCTTAAGATTGAGATTATCGGATTTAAATCAAGCTATTTTAAATTAATCGAGAAATTTTAATCCTAAGGAAGTTTAACCCAATCCGCTTCAGTACTGAACTTCCAACCACCAAATATTTAAAGGCTTCTTATTGGAGCAAACTCGTTTCAATTCTTCTATCCTAAGACGTTTCGATCAGCTTTGGGAGTAGCTTCACTGTACCCAAGCTAGTTCTTAATGCCAAGGATATCATCCTCTTCTTTTTTCCGAAGCTCAGCTCTATAACAACCTTTTCCTCAAAAACGCTCTTCCCGATCCGCTTTTTAAATACTTCTCAAAGAGAAAGGCCTTATACTTTTCATCAAAAACCAAATAGGTAATAACTTTTATTGGACGGCGATAGCTAGTGGATTTCACTCTCCCGGAATTGTGTTGCTCTATTCGTCGATGCAAGTTTTTGGTGCAACCCGTATAAACAGTCCCGTCAGTGCATTTAGCGATGTAAACATATTGTTTCAAGGATCATAGTTTGCAGGTAAGATAACTGGGGTGTAACTATTTTATGACCCTGACCAATTGAAAAACGTTTCCATAGTGGACTTGGACGTTTTCAGCATCGCTCTTTAGCGAGTATAGAAGGTAATGGCATGTATTGTAGAGTACTGTGAGGTATCTCTGCCGAAGTTCGTGTGTGGGTATAGTTTAATGTGAGCGAGCTCGCCGTCGCTCCTTCATGGGATATCGGAGCTATGGCGAGCGAGGGGATTTGGTGAAGAAACTTCGCCGAAGCTTGTGGGTAGATATGGTTTAAAGTGAGCGATCTCGCCGTCGCTCCTCAAAGGTTTTGGGAGCTTTTGCGAGCAGGGGAATTAGAGTGGAGTGCCTCCGCCGAAGCTTGTGAGTGGGTATGGTTTAAAATGAGAGAAGCTCGCCGTCGCTCCTCAATGTTTTCGGAGCTTTTGCGAGCAGGGGATTAGAGTGGAGTGTCTCCGCCAGAGCTCGTGAATAGGTATGGTTTAGAACTAGAGAAGCTCGCCGTCGCTCCTCAATTGATTTCGGAGCTATGGCGAGCGAAGAATCAGGTGGAGAAACTCCGCCGAAGCTTGTGGATGGGAATGGTTTAGAATGAAAAAAGCTCGCCGTCGCTCCTCAATTAATTTCGGAGCTTTGGCGAGCGAAGGTGGAGCTGCGGGGAGTCGAACCCCGGTGCAAA
The DNA here is from genome assembly GCA_965279135.1 of Croceimicrobium sp. Classification (GTDB taxonomy): domain Bacteria; phylum Bacteroidota; class Bacteroidia; order Flavobacteriales; family Schleiferiaceae; genus Croceimicrobium. Next base: position 522,185 of record OZ257133.1, read on the forward strand.
CAAGGAAGTGGAAGGCTTTCTACATGCTTATTTTGTTATTCGATTGTCGACTAGCATCTGGGAACAAACACCCCAATACTAGCTTAGTTGCGGATTACAGTGTCGCGGGCATTACGCAACGCACTACCCGTTAGTCCAGATTTAATGACACCCCTGAGTCCAAACCATCTAGACTTAGGTTCGGAGGGATGACTTGCTCTCGCGTCTTACGCGTAGATTAGCTCAAAGCCTCATCAGAGTGCTTAGGCGGCAAGTGCGAAGTTATTTTCGCCAATTATAATTTGAAGCATCTTTTTTACGGGAGACATCTCCATGTCCCGACATGCTTACATTCGACTTCATCTTGCTGTCGAAACCGATCAGCCCCAAATGTGAAAGAACAAAAGAAAAAGGCCTGCAATTTAGGTATCTTTACCCGAAATCATCCATTCTATGAAGATCGGAATCATCCGTGAAGGAAAGAATCCACCTGATAAACGCGTTCCCCTCAGTCCTCAACAATCACTACAATTATTAAGCCAATATCCTGATCTGCAAATAGCTGTTCAGCCAAGCCCGATCCGCTGTTTCAAGGATCAGGAGTATGCCGAATTAGGTCTTTCACTTGAAGAAGATTTGTCAGATTGCGATGTGCTTCTGGGGGTGAAAGAGGTTCCCATCGAAATGTTGATTCCTAACAAAACCTACCTCTTCTTTTCTCATACCTACAAGAAGCAGGAGTATAATCGAGATTTACTCCGAGCAATCCTGGATAAGAAAATTCGCCTTATTGACTATGAGATGCTTAAAGACCCGGGAGGGAAAAGACTACTAGGTTTTGGTCGCTATGCGGGAATAGTGGGTGCTTACAATGGTTTTCGGGCCTATGGGAAAATGACCGGTAGTTATGATCTTAAAGCCGCTTATGAATGTCTTGATCGGCGTGAGTTAGAACAAGAATTAGTCAAAGTGCTACTTCCCGAAAACTTCCGTATTGCCTTAACAGGAGCAGGTAAGGTGGCTGGCGGGGCGATGGAGATTCTTTCCGCCCTTAAAATTACTCAGGTTTACCCTGATGAGTTTATTCGGGAAGACTTTAATCGAGAAGCAGTTTTCACCCAACTAAATGTGCACGACTATTTTGAGCGGGTTGACGGAACCGAGTTTAAACGATTGGATTTTTATCGTGATAATTCCGGCTATCAATCGCGCTTTTTAGAATATGCCGAGCATGCCGATATGTATATCGCTTGTCATTATTGGGCGGAAGGTTCACCATTCATATTCAGCCGGGAAGAGGCTCGCGATCCTCGCTTCAATGTGAAATTGGTGGCCGATATTTCCTGCGATATAGATGGACCGGTAGCCAGCACTTTAAGACCTTCCACTATTGCTGATCCTTTCTATGCTTATGACCCCGTTCAGGAAAAGGAAGTAGAGTTTGGTACAAAGGGCAGCATTGCGGTTAGCGCTGTAGATAATCTCCCGGGAGAATTACCCAGGGATGCATCCGAAGACTTTGGAAATGAGCTGATAAAACACATCATCCCGCAGTTTTTTAATGGAGATGAGCAGCGCATTTTAGCGCGAGCTAGTGAGACTAATCTTCAAGGTGAGCTTACTGAGTCCTTTTCCTATCTCGATGATTACGTGAATTAGGCATTTCGACTAAATTTGCCCCCCAATTTGATGGAATGAGTACGGCCCCTGCCAAGTACATAGAAATTGAAAAAGTGATAGCTGAGAAGAACCCTACTTTGGCCAAATGGCTTCCGGGTTTCATCGTACGCTATATCAAAAAGATCATTCACCAGGAAGAGATCAACGCAGTGATGCTAAAGCACGGGGAAAAGCGTGGACTTCCATTTGTAAGGGCGGGTTTAGACTTTTTAGAAACTACTGTAAAAACAGTGGGGCTGGAGAACGTACCTAAAGATGGAGGCATCATTCTGGCTTCTAATCATCCCTTAGGCGGTTTAGATGGTATTGCTTTCATGAAAGCGGTGGGTGAGGTTCGAGAAGACATCCAATTCCTGGTTAATGATATACTGCTTAACATCAAAAACTTGGAGCCTCTTTTTATTCCGGTGAATAAGGTTGGTGCAAATCCCAGGGCAGCATTGAAAGTGATTGAAGAGACCTATGCCAGAGATATTGCCGTATTAGTTTTTCCATCTGGTATGGTAAGTCGCAGATTACCAGATGGTATTGGTGATTTGGAATGGCAGAAAAGCTTTATCGCTCGATCAAAGAAGTACAAAAAGGATATTATTCCTGTACATATTGATGGTAAAAATTCCTCCTGGTTCTATAATCTTTCCCATTGGCGCAGTAAATTAGGCATCAAAGCCAATTTGGAAATGTTTTACCTCGCAGATGAGATGTTCAAACAAAGAGGTAAGACGATTACCATAACTTTTGGTGAACCTGTTTCCTGGCAAAGTTTCGATAAGTCGAAAAGCTTGGTAGAGTGGGCCGAGCACATGCGCAGTTTAACCTATGCCTTGCCTGAAAAGTATAAGGATCGATGAAGGATATTATAAATCCGGTTAACCGGGAAGCTATCATAAGTGAACTTACGGAAGAGAACTTCCTAACTAATACCTCAAAAGGTGGCAATCAGCTCTATTTGGCTGATCATCGCCATGCTCCAAACATGGTTCGTGAGATAGGTCGACTTAGAGAAGTGGCCTTTCGTACCGCAGGTGGAGGAACAGGCAAGGAGCTTGACCTTGATCAATATGATTTAAGTCCAGATCATCCCTATCAGCAATTGATCGTTTGGGATCCGGAAGATCAAGAGATTCTGGCGGGTTATCGGGTTTTAAAATGTATTGATGGAGAACGTGATGAGAATGGAAAGCTAAAATCGGCTACTAGTAAGCTCTTCAAACTTTCGGATAAGATGGTGGAGGAGTTTTTACCGATCACAGTGGAGCTGGGTCGATCTTTCGTGCAGCCCAAGTATCAGCGCACTGCTCCGCGTAAAAGCATTTTCGCATTGGATAACCTTTGGGATGGTCTAACAGCCTTAATGTTGGATGATCCTAATCTGGAGTACATGTTTGGGAAAGTAACCATGTACCCTCATTTTAATCGCGAGGCACGCAATATGATACTGGCCTTTATGCGCCACTATTTCCCTGATCCCGATGGACTAGTACGTCCTCGTGAAGCTTTGGTAGCGGAGGAGCTCTTAAAGCCGCACTTCGCTCTATTTGAAGGACTGGAGTATAAGGAAGGTCGAAAGGCTTTAGCGGCAGAGATGAAACTTCGGGGGGAGTCTATTCCGCCATTGATTAACAGCTATATGTCCCTCACCACTACAATGAGGAGTTTTGGAACCGCTCTAAACCCAAACTTTGGAGAAGTGGAAGAAACCGGTATTCTAATCAAGTTTAGGGATATCGATCCCGCTCGCTTAGATCGCTATATGGGCAATTTCAAGGACAATTCAGAGTATCGCGGACCTTTCTATGTTCCTGCTACTGAGGCTTAGTGTTGCTTCAATTCCTTAATCGTAGCGATAGGATCTTCAGATCGAAAAACAAAGCTTCCGGCTACTAAAACATCAGCCCCAGCTTCGATTAGCCGAGGTGCATTGTCATTATTCACCCCACCATCAATTTCAATAAGGGTTTTACTGCCAGCAGAATCAATCATAGCCCGCAGGCTTCTCACCTTATCATAGGTACGTTCAATAAAAGCCTGACCGCCAAATCCGGGATTCACGCTCATCATACATACCAAATCGATATCCTGAATAACATCCTTCAATACTTCTACCGGAGTATGGGGATTTAGGGCCACCCCTGCTTTCATACCAGCTGCTTTAATTGCTTGTAAGCTTCGGTGCAGGTGGGTGGAAGCTTCATAATGTACTGTAAGGACATCAGCCCCAACATTTTTAAAATCTTCAATATAGCGTTCGGGCTTCTCAATCATCAGATGTACATCGAGCGTTTTGGTTGCTACTTTATTAATCCCGGCAATAACCGGAAGTCCGAAGGAGATATTAGGAACGAAGAGCCCATCCATAACATCGAGGTGAAACCAATCTGCTGCACTTTCATTAACCATTTTACAATCGCGTTCCAGATTAAGGAAATCGGCGGCAAGAAGACTCGGTGCAATAAGGGCCATAGCGTAAATTTTGGGCAAAACTAAAAAACCCCGACGCTATGGTCGGGGTTTTCTATACATTTTGTGAGATCTATTAACCTAAATAGGTTTTCAAAATCTTACTTCTGGAAGTGTGTTTCAATCTGCGGATCGCCTTTTCCTTGATTTGACGTACACGCTCGCGGGTGAGATCGAATTTCTCGCCAATTTCTTCGAGGGTCATTGGGTGTTGTCCACCTAATCCAAAGTAAAGACGTACCACATCACCTTCTCTTGGGGTCAATGTGGCTAAAGAACGCTCAATCTCGGTACGCAAAGAGTCCTGCATTAGCGTGTCATCAGGGTTAGGACTTTCACCTGTGTTCAATACATCATACAGGTTGCTGTCTTCACCTTCTACCAATGGTGCATCCATGGAGATATGACGACCACTATTACGCATGCTCTCCTTCACATCGTTTTCACCCATTTCAAGGTTGTCCGCGATTTCTTCAGGAGAAGGTGCACGTTCGTGCTCCTGTTCTAGTTGCGCATAAGATTTATTAATCTTATTGATCGAGCCGATCTTATTGAGTGGCAAACGCACAATTCGCGATTGCTCAGCCAGGGCTTGCAGGATACTTTGACGAATCCACCATACGGCATAGGAAATGAATTTAAATCCGCGAGTTTCATCGAAACGTTGGGCGGCCTTTATTAATCCGAGGTTTCCTTCGTTAATTAAATCCGGCAGGGTTAATCCCTGGTTTTGATATTGCTTGGCCACAGAAACCACAAATCGAAGGTTGGCCTTGGTTAACTTTTCCAAAGCTACCTGATCACCAGCCTTGATACGTTGTGCCAACTCTACTTCCTCCTCGGCAGTAATCAAGTCTACTTTACCGATTTCCTGAAGGTATTTGTCGAGCGACGCCGTTTCACGGTTGGTAACCTGTTTTGTGATCTTTAACTGTCTCATTGGCTACAATAAAAATTAGAATTCGTTTTTAAATAACTGAAAAGCCAGAGTTTTAGTTTTCGCTCTGCTCTTGCTTAGGCTTTTCCTGGCGTTCTGGTTTTGGCAATAACACTTTGCGGGAAAGCTTAAGCTTACCGCGGTCATCTTTACCAATTAGTTTTACTTCAACGCGCTCTCCCTCTTTCAACACTTCGTCTACTGTTTTCAAGCGACGGTGCTCAATTTCGGAGATGTGTAATAGTCCATCTGTTCCCGGAGCTAATTCTACAAAGGCGCCGTAAGGCTGAATGGAGCGAACCAATCCATTGTATACTTCTCCAACTTCAGGTACAAAAGCGATCTCTCGGATACGCGCTTCAGCTTGAGCCATTTTAGCAGCATCAGTGCCACTGATTTCAATGATACCGAAATCACCTTCCTCTTCAATAGTGATGGTAGTCTCTGTATCAAGCTGCAATTTTTGGATATTCTTTCCTCCTGGTCCGATGATCATTCCAATGAAGTCTTTTGGAATCTTCATCATATTCAATTTCGGAGCATGAGGCTTAAGTTCGGTACGAGGAGCATCGATGGTCTTCAACATCTCACCTAAGATGTGCAAACGGCCGGCGTTAGCTTGCATCAAAGCTTTTTCGAGAATCTCATAACTCAATCCGCTAATCTTGATGTCCATCTGACAAGCAGTGATACCTTTTTCAGTACCGGTAACTTTGAAGTCCATATCACCTAAGTGGTCTTCATCACCCAGGATATCACTTAATACCGCGTAATTGCCAGTCTCATCAGTGATCAATCCCATAGCAATCCCTGAAACAGGAGCCTTGATTTTGATACCCGCATCCATAAGAGCCAGGGTTCCGGCACATACGGTGGCCATAGAAGAAGAACCGTTAGACTCAAGGATATCTGAAACTACGCGAATAGTGTAGAAGTTATCTTCAGGAACAATGCCTTTTAGAGCACGTTGGGCTAGGTTACCATGTCCCACCTCACGACGGCTGGTACCACGAATTGGACGGGCCTCACCAGTAGAGAAAGGAGGGAAGTTATAATGAAGATAAAAGCGCTCTGAACCACTAAAGGTTACATTATCGATACGGTTTTCATCTAATTTACTTCCTAAGGTAACGGTGGTTAAAGACTGAGTTTCTCCACGAGTAAACACGGCTGAACCATGCGTTGAAGGGAGGTAATCAACTTCGGTCCAGATTGGACGAATTTCATCGAGTTGACGGCCATCTAAACGCTGACGATCATTTAAGATCATATTACGCATGGCGTGGTACTCCACATCATGGTAATAGGTCTTAATTAATCCCGATTTTTCTTCGAGCTCTTCTTCACTGAAGTTAGCCTCCATGTATTCATCACGAACGGCTTTGAATTGCTCAGAGCGTTGTTCTTTGCTCAAGCCACTTTTAGCAACTTCGAACACCTTGTCATAGAGGTCGCTCATGATTTTTTCGCGAAGCTCTTCGTCATGAGTCTCGTGGCTGTACTCACGTTTTACCGCAGCCTTTTCCACTTTCGCTGCTAAATCTAGCTGCGCTTGAACCTGAACTTTAATCGCTTCGTGAGCAGCTTGAATTGCCGCTAGCATCTCTTGTTCAGAGATTTCATCCATTTCTCCTTCCACCATCACCACACTGTCGGCAGTAGCTCCAACCATCATATCGATGTCAGACTCTTCCATCTGAGCGGTACTCGGATTAATAACGAATTCGCCATTTACGCGAGCTACGCGAACTTCAGACATTGGTCCATTAAATGGAATATCCGAAACAGCAATTGCAGCAGAAGCGGCTAAACCGGCTAGTGCATCCGGGCGTACGTTTTGGTCCCAGGAGTTTAAGGAAATCATCACCTGAACATCAGCGTGATAATCCTTAGGGAAGAGTGGACGTAATACGCGGTCAACTAAGCGCATTACCAGAATTTCCTCATCACTTGGACGAGCCTCTCTCTTTATAAAACCGCCAGGCATACGGCCTGCGGCAGAAAATTTTTCGCGATAATCTACAGTAAGTGGCAAGAAATCTACCCCCTCCATAGCTTCTTTATTGGAAACTACAGTCGCCAACAACATGGTATCTCCCATGCGAACCATTACCGAACCGTCCGCTTGCTTAGCTAACTTCCCGGTTTCGATGGTAATGGTTCTCCCATCTGCTAATGTTATTTCCTGCGTAATTACGTTTGGAATCATGTATAGTATTGTAAAAGAATAATAGGTTTTAGAAGAAAAGAAGGCAACTCCTAGAATTGCCTTCTTTTATCAAGAGAATTATTTTCTAATTCCGAGCTCGGCGATAATCGCACGATATCTTTCAATATCGCGATCCTTCAGGTATGCAAGGATGCGACGACGCTTACCTACCATGTCTACCAATGCTTTCTCGGTAGCAAAGTCTTTGCGATTTTGCTTCAAGTGCTCAGTAAGATGGTTAATGCGGTAAGTGAATAATGCAACTTGACCTTCTGGTGATCCGGTGTCGTTTTCAGATTTTCCGTACTTAGAGAAAATCTCTCTTTTCTTCTCAGGACTTAGATACATTTCAAAATCTTTTAGATGAATGTTATGTATGAATAATTTTGGCCTGCAAAAGTAGCAATTCTTTTCTAATTAATTGCTAGCCTTGGCCTTAAGTTCGGTATGCGTCATATGCAGGAATCCCGAGATTTTATTCTTGAGGTCTTTTCGCTCACTGATGAAATCAAGGAAACCATGCTCCAATAAAAATTCTGAAGTTTGGAATCCTTCAGGAAGATCCTTACCGATAGTTTCTTTAACTACTCGGGGACCGGCAAAGCCGATAAGCGCTCCAGGTTCTGCAATATTAATATCACCTAGCATCGCAAAAGAAGCGGTTACCCCGCCGGTGGTTGGATCAGTAAGTAAAGACACATAAGGGATTTTTGCTTCTCCCAGTTGCGCGAGTTTAGAACTTGTTTTCGCCATCTGCATTAAAGAGAATGCCGCTTCCATCATGCGGGCCCCACCACTTTTAGAGATCATGATGAAAGGCTTATGATATTTTAAAGAATGATCGATGGCCTTAGCTATTTTCTCACCTACTACCGAGCCCATTGACCCGCCAATAAAGTTGAAGTTCATCGCTGCGATTACTACATCGCGATCATTCATTTTACCATATCCCGTTGTAACGGCATCATTTAAGCCGGTTTTCTTTACGGAAGCTTTATAGCGATCTGAATATTTCTTGGTGTCTTCAAATTTGAGGGGATCACCAGAAGTCATTTTTGCATTGAGTTCAGTAAACTTCCCTTCATCGAAGAGGATGCTGAAATACTCCTGAGCATTGATGCGCTCGTGGAAACCACAGTTAGGACAAACCCAAAGGTTGTCTGCGTGATCTTCAACGCTGGAGATTACTTTACACTTTTTGCATTTATACCAAAGACCTTCAGGGGTTTCCTTCTTATCTTCTGTTTTGGTGGTTATTCCCTCTTTGTTACGTACGAACCAACCCATAAAATCTAGTTTAATTGAAAAAGTCTGCTTCACGATGTGAATGCAGACTTTGTATCAAAACTCTTTAAAAAAAGTGATAATCACAAATGCCTAGGCAATAGTGATTTCGTCATTTAAATAAACATCCTGGATAGCGTTTAGCAAGGCTACACCATCATTCATCGGCTTCTGGAATGCTTTACGTCCAGAGATTAGTCCTTGACCTCCGGCTCTTTTATTTACCACCGCAGTCTTAACTGCCGCCGCAAGATCGCCTTGAGCAGAACCAGTTGAAGATCCACCGGAATTGATTAATCCAGCGCGACCCATAAAGCAGTTTGCAACCTGATAGCGAGTCAGATCGATTGGATTGTCTGAAGTTAACTCCGTATAGATGCGCTCATCTAGTTTACCGTAACTGCTATCTCCACTGTTCATTGCCTTGTAGCCACCGTTATTCTCGGGAAGCTTTTGCTTGATGATATCAGCCTGGATAGTTACCCCCAGGTGATTGGCTTGAGCAGTAAGGTCAGCCGCTACGTGATAGTCTTTATCTTTTTTAAACTCTGAGTTACGGATATAGCACCAAAGGATAGTGGCCATACCTAATTCATGAGCATATTCAAATGCCTCAGCAACTTCCACAATTTGACGGTTACTTTCTTCCGAACCGAAGTAAATAGTGGCACCTACAGCAACTGCTCCCATATTCCAGGCATCGCGAATACTACCGAACATAATCTGATCGAAAGTATTGGGATGCGTCATTAATTCGTTGTGGTTAATTTTTACCACGAAAGGAATCTTGTGCGCATATTTACGAGATACACTCGCTAAAGCTCCAAAAGTTGAAGCCACTGCATTACATCCACCTTCAATGGCAAGCTTCACAATATTTCCACCATCAAAATAGATAGGGTTTTTAGCAAAGGATGCTCCTGCCGAATGCTCAATTCCTTGATCTACAGGAAGGATAGATAAATATCCAGTGTCGGCCAAACGACCGGTACCATATAAGGCCTGCAGGCTTCTAAGCACTTGAGGACTACGGTTGGAATCGGCGAATACACGATCCACAAAATCAGCACCTGGCAAATGCAGCATGCTTTTATCTACGGTTTTACACTGGTGATTGAGGAGTGAATCTGCGTCTGATCCGAGCAGCTCAGCAATTTGGTTAGCGTTCATAGTGTTGATCTAAGAATTAAGAATCGATGCAAAAGTATATTTTTTTAGGACCCATTTTAGAATGGATATCCTAAGGCAATGTTATATGTCAAATTAGGGAGAACCGGCTTGGTGGCAATTACCCATTCATCCCCGCTCTGCCAGTATCCGGGATCGCGTAAACGCAGACCTAAATCCAATCGAATAACGAAGAATTCTACATCGAGGCGCAAGCCAAAACCGCTGCCCAGATAGAGATCTCGACCCAGATTCCGCAGGTCAAATCCACTTTCCTCAGATTCCAATCCACCGGTTAACCAAATATTACCGGCATCAAGGAAAACGGCACCTTTAAGGCTGCTGTAAATGGGAAAGCGATACTCCAGGTTTGTTAAGAGTTTAAAGGTACCAATGGCAAAGTTGGAGCTAGTGTCGGTATAGCTGGAAACTTGCTCAATACCTCCACCGGCACGATAGGCCGGCCAGGCTCTCAGGTCGTTTGTACCTCCTAGAAAGAAGAAACGACTAAATGGGGGAAGACGTAACACTTGTCCGTTTGATTCGAATTGTGAGTTCCCATAAGGCAGCACATAGGCGCTATTCAGTCGAAAGACATAGAGTTGTTCCGGACTGGGGTGAATGTAATAACGGTAGTCCAATTCCAAACTGGCAAATTGATAAACCGGAGCTCCCCATAACTGGTCCAATCCATTTCCATTTGATTCACCCGCAGCATTGCTGAGTAAGGATTGTAGGGTGCCGCCCCATTCTAAATCCGAGCTAAAGAAATCATAATACCGTTGACTCACGGAAGTTTGTCCTGTATAGGTGTAGCGCCAGGAAGTGCTACTGATAAACTCACTACTAAAAGCAAGAATCTGAATAGGGTCAAGCTGATTAATGAAAAAATCCTCAATGGCGAAGAGATTGGAATAGCTCATACTAAAGAGGTCTACCTGATGGTTCTTTTGCGGGCTTTCTCGCCAGGTATAGGATAAGCTTCCCCCGAAGGTCTCACGGTCAAATTCTACCCTGTTCGTTCTGTTCGCATAGATGCTGATGCTTGATTTAGGTTGCATGCGTTTTGGCACGATACCCACGGTATTAAAGGGCAGTAGAAATCGAGGGAATTCAATTTTTACCTCAGCTCCAAATTCAAAGGTGCGCGAAAGGGTTTCCGATTGGGCTATGGTGGGTTGGTACTCCAGTCCACTATTAATTTTGAAGCTTAGCGCTTCACCCCCTCGGAAGAGATTTCGATTTATGATCCCCACTGATCCACTTATGCCATAGTTGCCGGTGGTGTTGGTTACCTCCAGCTCGGCATTAAAAGTGCGCTTTTCCTGAGGTACTAAGTGTAGTTCAACATCCAATAATGATCGGCTACTATCTGAAGGAATGGTATTATATACAATCTCTGTGATGCTAAATGCATTGTAACTCGCGAGGTGAGAATAGGTATTGTTAATTTCTCGTTGACGGTATAGATCTCCTTCATTTAGATGCACAGCATCGGTGAGGTATCTAGGCTTATAGGCCAATTCATCAAAGCGCAGCTTGTAGTCTAAAAAATCCAGACTATCCACAGGAGTGGTGCTGCTCTGAAAGTCGAAATCGGGAATGATGGTGATCTTATTGAGGAAAAACGGTTTGAGATTTTTGTAGACTATACTATCGCCTTGTCTTTCCGGAATCCCCTTAACGATCAGTCTAAGGTTAACCTTATGGATACCGTTTCCGGTATTAGTATCAGCATCAAAGCTGATATAGCTTTCGCTAAAATTGAAATAGCCGTGATTACGGAAGAGATTCTTTAAGCGACTACGCTCAGCATCTAAATCTTCTAAATCGTAATAATCTCCTTCCTTAAGTTCAGACTCTTTAGCTTCCCTAAGTCGAAGCTTCTCCAGGGCGGGAAGAAATTCATAACTGATCGAATCAATCCGATAGCGTGGTCCTCGTCTCACGTTATAGCGCACAAAAGCCTTTTCATCCTTGCCTTTAAAGCTCACCTCCTGGTTTACTTGTGCTTGAAAGTAGCCCTTATTAAAATAATACAGCTGTAATAACTCGGCGCTACGTTTAGTCTGTTGCTCTTCAAATATGACAGGGGCCTGACCAATGCGCGACCAGAAATTATCTTCTTCACCATTACCCCAGGAATGAATGGCCAATCCAGGCCTTAGTGGAGAGAAGAAGAGTTTGCGATTAGGTTTTTGGCGAATGACTCCCTCGGCCAAAGCAGTCGGATTGCCTCCATCAACCAGATCGATTTCGCTCCTCCAAAGGAGATGGCGATCGTCCGGCACGTAACGGCTATATTTGCAAGCCGCAAAAGTGCTCAAAACGAGGCTCCATAAAACGAGGCGCTTCAACATGCAATCCTTAAATTTTGGCAAAAGTAAGTCATGCCTAGTCTATCCGATCAAAAGTTAATCCGAAAGCTTCGTCAACGTAAGTATCGCTGGCAAGAGAGGCTTTTTGTAGCTGAAGGTCCTAAGTTAGTACAAGATATACTCAATTCAGGCTTAGAAGCTCAGGCAATTTGGTCGACCGAAGAATTTGCTGACGCTGAAGAGATTAGTGAGAGGGACTTGCAAAAGCTTAGTCATCTAAGCACCGCAAACAAGGTGTTGGCTATTTTTCCTTTTCCGGAATTTCATGCAACCCGAGAGAATCGATTACTGATTTTAGATGGAATTAATGATCCTGGGAATTTAGGTACCCTGCTCCGAACTGCGGATTGGTTTGGTTTTCAAAAAGTGATTTGTACGGCCGGCACCACGGATGTTTACAATGCAAAAGCAGTGCAAAGTACCATGGGATCATTGTCAAGGTTGTCTATCGAATATCTTGAGATTGAGGAAATTCAGAGCTCTTATCCCCAGCATCTCTTTCTGATTGCAGATATGGATGGAGCGGATTTTAGGCAGGTGTCTGTGAGTAAAGAAGCTTCCTTGGCTTTGGTTATGGGTAGCGAAAGTCACGGGCCATCTGATGTTTGGGGGAACCATGCGAAAAAGCTTACCATTCCGAAGCCGTCTACTTCTGAGATTGATAGTCTAAATGTGGGTATCGCTGCCGCTATTCTGATGCAGCACTTTGCAATCTAGCCTTTTGGCGCAGGCGAGCTTTTAATAAGATATTGAACAGTACTCCGGCAACTACCAGTACCATACCGACCAACACTGGCCATTGGTAGGTATATCCAAAAAGGAAATAGTCGAATCCAAGCGCAAAGATTACTCCCAGGTATTTAAAAGCCGTTATTTCATTGGCTTCCACCAATTGCAATGCCTTGGTCATATTTACCTGAGCAATTTGGGTGAGAATTCCCATCAATAATAACAATCCCCATTCCCAGCCAATGGGCGTTACCCAATTGAAATAGGAGATCACGGCCATCACGGGGGTAGCCACCAATGGGAAATAGAGGACTACAACCAGAGGATGATCCGTATTCTTAACCTTGCGGATAAAGTTATATGCTAATCCAGCAAACAGAGAGGAGCTTATACCTAGCAAAAAGAGCATGGGGCTGATTTCAGAATCAAAGCCCTTTATTAGGGCGATACCGGCGAAACTAACTGCGAAAAAGGCCCATTGCCACCATTTCACCTTCTCTTTTAAAATGAAAATCCCGAAAAGAGCAGTGAAGATAGGAGAGAGGTATTGTAAAGTAATGGCGGAGCCAAGTGGCAATTTTTGAAGGGTGTAAAAGAATAGCGATAAAGCAGTAACTCCAGCTAGACCTCTACCAAGGAGATAACCCTTTTGATTCCCCCAGGGGCTGAGGTTTCGGCGACGGATAAAATAGAGACTGAGGAAGAGTGAAACGATGGACCGAAATAAGACTAATTCCGTGGCAGGCAGTCGATCCAGGTATTTTACAGTCAGGTTCATTAAGGAAAATCCCAGGACTGAGATGAGCATAAAACCAACCGCTTTCTTCATGGGCGGCAAAGGTCGGCTTTTCGACTGGCTTGCAGGTCCGAATAGAGAATTGCTATTCCTTTATTTCAGAATTCCGCAAAGAAGCGAAGCAGGCAAAGCAGGCAAAGCAGGCAAAGCGGGCAAAGCAGGCAAAGTCAAATCTTAGTTATCTCTATTCCGAAGACCTTAATCTGTTATTGCGGTACCTAACATTTAGACTAAATTAGAACTCCTCAAAGACCAGAAATATGATCAAAAAGATTCTTACTCTCGCCTTTATCACTTTTACCATTGCCGGTTGCGCGATATTTCAATCTCCATCGGAGCCTGCTGTTAAGGTTAGCTATGCCACCGATATTGCTCCAATTATTGCCACGAAGTGTAGCCCCTGCCATTTTCCTGAAAAGGGTAAAGTTGCCTACCTACACACTTATGAATTAGTGCGCAGGGAGATTAGTGATATTCTGTATCGGGTGCAATTGAAACCCAGTTCAAAAGACTATATGCCTTTTAAGCAGAAAAAGGAAGCTGTAACAGAGGCAGAAGTTGCCTTGATGCAACAATGGAAGGCGGAGGGATTCGCGAAATAACTTGAGGTGTCTATCCAAGTTTTGCTTGACAACCGGATTATTTCAAATACAGATTTTGCCCTAATTTAAATGGCTTAGTGTTTTATGCGACCAATAAATGTGCGTAGGAAGTTTGATGAAGTTAAGGATCATTGGGATCCGCATGTTGTGGGTGAGCTCAATGGTCAACAGGTGAAGATCGCTCGCTTAAAAGGAGAGTTTGTACGGCATCAACATGAAGAGGAAGATGAAATGTTTCTGGTGATAGAAGGGGAGTTACAAATGGAATTTGATGATCGAACCGAAACAATCAACGAAGGGGAATTCATTATTGTTCCAAAAGGTATTTATCATAAACCAATTGCTCGTGAAGAGGTGAAAGTAATGCTCTTTGAACCGGCTACTACCTTGAATACGGGCGATATAGAATCAGATTTCACTAAAAAGAATCTAAAACATATCTAGGTTTTGTCCAGGGAATCAATTCTATATTGGCGTATTCCGGCCTACCTGATTATCATTAGCAACCTGGCTTTTCATCTCATTGCTTCGGTTCAGATTATAGCCACTGGTGGAGGCCCTTGGGGTTGGGGATTGTTGCTATTGCCGATCACCATGATTGCACATATTTTCTTGCTCGTAGCGATTCGAAGTTTGATCCATAAAGAGCCCAGTTTGAGTTTGAGAATCTGGACTGTCCTAGGCGCACTCTGGTGCCTCGCCTGGATGGCTTTTTTGGGACCTAGCTTTTATACTTCCTAAGATATTCCTCCACCGACTCCGCGCAACGTTCACCATCCATTCCTGCGCTTACTATTCCGCCTGCAAAACCTGCGCCTTCGCCAGAGGGGAATAGATTCTCGATTTCCGGATGTTGGTAGGTCTCTTTATTGCGGGGAATCCGAACAGGCGATGAAGTACGGCTTTCAATTCCCACAATATTTGCTTCATTGGTATAATAGCCAGGCATCTTTTTGCCGAACTCAACAAAAGCCTTTTGGAGTCGGGTTGCCATAAAGGCCGGCAAAATTTGATGCATTGCCTTTGAGACAAGACCTGGTATATAACTGCTGGGATTGAGCTCTGAGCTGATGCGACCCTTCACAAAATCAATAAGTCTTTGCGCTGCCGCTTGCTGTGTGGATCCGCCTGCTTCCCAGACCTTTTGCTCTACATGCTTTTGAAACTCTAGTCCTGCCAAAGGACCATGCTTTGAATAATCCTTTAGATCTTCCAGCTCAATAGCTACTACTATGCCGCTATTGGCGAATTCATTGTCTCGTTTACTCGGACTCATGCCATTTACTACTAATTCGTTTTGCGCAGTAGCGGCCGGCACAATAAATCCTCCAGGACACATACAGAAGCTGTATACTCCTCGGCCTTCTACCTGTTGAACCAACTTATAAGCAGCGGCGGGGAGTATCTCATCAAATTCATTTCCGTGATACTGAATCTTATTGATCAGTTTTTGGGGATGCTCTACCCGGACCCCCATCGCGAAAGGCTTGGCTTCTAAGCGAATTCCTTCTTTGTTTAGGAGATAATAGATGTCCCGAGCAGAGTGACCGGTTGCTAATATCAAGGCTTTAACCGGCCATAGCTCCCCATTCTGTGTTTTAATTGCAGTGATGCGATTTCCCTCCTGTTTTAGGCCAGTCATTCGGGTTTCGAAATGGATTTCGCCTCCATATTTCAAGACCGTTTCCCGCATGGCCTGAACAATCTTGGGGAGTTTATTGGTACCAATATGCGGATGAGCCTCAAAAAGAATATCCTCTACTGCACCATGGTCGACTAAAGAATCGAGGATGCGTTGCATGTTTCCACGTTTCTTGCTGCGCGTGTACAGTTTGCCGTCGGAGTAGGTGCCTGCTCCCCCTTCACCAAAGCAATAGTTTGAATCGGCATCGACCTTGTTATCGCGATTTACCGCCTTCAGATCCCTGCGACGACTGCGCACATCTTTTCCTCTTTCGAGAACTACTGGTTTCAATCCCAGCTCAAGGCAGCGCAGTGCAGCCCACATTCCCGCTGGTCCAAAACCGACGATATGTACTTCTGGGGCTTGACTTACATCAGCATATTTGAAAAGCGTTTTTTCTCTGGGAGGTAGATTCCCATCGGTAGAGTAGCTGATACTTAGGTTTACCTTAATCTTTCGCCCACGCGCATCTATATTGCGGCGTTCATGACGATAATTAAGGAATTCATCAGCTCCGATTTTTAAGACTTTGCGAAGCTGTGCTTCAAGTTGGTCCGGATCATAAGCGATCTCCGGTCCTAAACTAAGCTCCAGCAAAGGCATTTACTCAAAGGTGAAATTGATAAGCAGGGCCCGACTATAAACACCTTGTAAACCAGCCGCCAGGAAAGTATCATCATCCACCTTTTGATTTGTGATACCAAAGGAG
Organism: Croceimicrobium sp.; assembly: GCA_965279135.1. Classification (GTDB taxonomy): domain Bacteria; phylum Bacteroidota; class Bacteroidia; order Flavobacteriales; family Schleiferiaceae; genus Croceimicrobium. Next base: position 538,799 of record OZ257133.1, read on the forward strand.
TAGATGATTTGGGGAGAGAACTTGAAGAATTCAAAATATAGATCTACCCCTATTCCCAGGTCATAATTAATCTCATTACGACGTAGTTTAAATACCCGGTCATCTTCCACGTCTTCATCGCTGGAGAGGTCTAAATTGTATTTGGGCCCGGCAATGAGATACATCCGGTAATTCCCAATTCGATCTGCTCTAAACTTGGCATAAATCGGAAACTCAAGAAAGGAGGATTCAATCTGGCGTTCCACCAACTCCCTTCTACGGGTAAATTGGTTCATAATATCAAACCGAAGGGTGCGTAGGGTAAAAGCATAACCCGGGCTAAAACGAAGATCCCAGTGATCGTTCAATCTAACCTTACTGATTATTCGGATGCTGTAACCAGGAGAGGTTTCAGAGTATACGCGATAATAACCAGGTAGCTCAGTGCTTAGATCGGGAAGGGTCCGTGTTCTTAGATCAATGTAATTCAGTCCAATCGAAAATCCGAAATCGAGTGGCTTACGATCGTAGCGAGGATTGTTCTTAATGCGCTTGCCTTGCCCATGAAGACCGGCACTAAGACCAATAAGAAGTAGGAATATGAAGTATTTTCTAATCACGAACAATGAACGTTTTTGAATACCGCTTATTTTAATCCTTCGTAAATCGACGCGATGCCAAAGGTAAGAGGAATTCGCGCACCAGCCTTATAATTACACTCCTTCATAATATCCATAAACTGCTGACCATGCGGGAAAGCCTGAACCGATTCTGGCAGGTAGGTATAGGCCCGAGGATCCTTGCTAATCAGCTTTCCAATACCCGGGAGAATATTCTTGAAATAGAAGTTATAGAACTGCTTGAAGGGGAACTTTTGAGGTTGCGAAAATTCCAGTACCAAAACATGACCACCTGGCTTTAATACCCGGTACATTTCGCTCAATCCTTTCTTCAGGTTTTCAAAGTTCCGCACTCCAAAAGCTACAGTAATAGCATCAAAAGTATTATCTTCAAATGGAAGGTTCTCTGAATCTGCTTGCTCCAGTTTAATCATTTGGGATAGCCCTTTCTTGGCAATCTTTTCCCGACCTACCTCGAGCATTCCATTAGAAATATCGATTCCGGTGATTTTATCTGGATGAGCTTTTTCCAAAGCGATAGCAAGGTCTGCAGTTCCAGTCGCAACGTCCAAAATCAGATGGGGCTTTTTGGCCTCCACCATGCGAACCACCTTTTTTCGCCACCCTTTATCAATGCTAAGGGATAGCACATGATTTAAAAGATCATAGCGTTGGGAGATGTTGTCGAACATCTCGGCCACCTGCTCCTTCTTGCTTCCTTCTGCCTCATAGGGCTTTACTTCCTTGCTCATAATCTTTTTATGGGCGGCAAAGGTACGCAGAGCGAGTGACTTAGCATATAGATGGATTTGATTGGGGGATTGGATATTAGAACCTAGAACCTAGAACCTGGAGCTAAGACCCTGGAATTTAGTTTGGCTCCAAATCAAAGTACCTAGCACCTGCAAATCTTTCTACTAACTACTAACTACTAACTACTAGCTACCAACTACCAAGCCTTAAATGGCACCGTAAGCCCCAACCACGGCAATCCGAAATACTCATCTGATCTATTAATATCAGGCATAATTACGCCCACGCCAAAGTCTAAACCTACTTCATTCCAAACTACCCGGCCCCCAAAGAATCCGAGTCCGGTTTCAGATATTAGATAGTTTTCTGTAAGAAGATAGAATACGCGGTTGAGTCGAATCATACCACTAAGGCTGAAAGTTGGATTTGTAGACCATTCGGCATCCAGCATACCATAACCGATCGATAAATTGATATTACGATCGCGATTTCCGAGGGTGAAAGCTCCGTATGCTACTCCAAAGCTGTTGCTAAAGTCCGTGCCCAAAATAGTTCCAAATAGTCCGCCGATTGCCATATTGAATTGATCAGGTACAACAGGAATTGTGAATTTGGGGGTAATCCAAATCGGACCGGGTACACTAGGACCTAGCAAGAAGAGAGGTACAGTTCCAATGCCTAAGGTGAAGCGATCGGTAATACCCGCAGATACCTGGTTTAGCAGAATCCAATTGTTTTGATAGTATCCTTCACCGCGGTTCATACCAAATGCATTGGGACCAAAGAAATAGCGACTGGCCTGCAGATTATAATGGTACTGATTTATGGTCTTTGGAGCCTGGTATTCTATTTCTGCGATTATTGAGATTGCCAAAAAGAATTCTTCATCCTCTTCTTCGTCTCTAATTAGGATGTGGGTAGCAGTTTGCTCAAGTAAAATACCCTCAAATTCATCACCATCAAGGGTAACTATTCTTACAAAGCGTTGCTGGGTAGTCTTGGTGCTATCTGCTTCTACATATTGAGCCTGAAGTTGACCATATCCGAATAATAGGAAGCTAAGGATTAAAAGGAAGGTTTTCATTTGTATCGGCTTTGGTAGGAGATGAAAGAAAAGCCACATTGGTTGGACTAACTTACAGTTTTTCCTTTGCTAGTCTAACTAAATCTGCTGAGTTTAAGCCTTCCATGCATGCCCAATCCCCTCGCTTGCAAGTTGAAGTGCCATAAATGCTACATGGCCGACAATCCAGGCTGTTTTCTGGAAGGGAGAACACTTCGTTCTTGGATCCATACGGGGCGAATCCTGCTCCAGGGTGCGTACCTCCCCAAATCGAAATTAATGGAATTTGAGCCCAGGCTGCCATATGCATATTGGAGGAATCATGACTCACAAAGAGGTTGAATTCTTTCATCAGGGCTAATTCCTGATGTAAGGAGAATGATCCAGCTAAGATGGAATAATCGACACCTGAGCTTCGGCCAATTTCTTCCAGTAAAGGAATCTCATCTTTACCGCCAAAAAGAAAGAATCGGTAACCGGGCTTATTTAATAGTTTCATGAAAGCAGAAAATCTTTCAGGTGGCCATTGTTTACTGCGATGTTGTGCTCCAGGGGCAATGCCAATATTGATTTGAGATTTATTTTCACTCCACCACTTCAAGGTTTTCGATTCCAGTTCAAAGGGCGCTGCAGCAATTTCCCTTGGGTTGAAATCGATTTTCAGTTCAGCGCGTTGAAAATTCGCTAAATGAATTTTATACATCGGCTCCAAAGAAAATCCTGAATCAGCACCTGCATGCAGAAACTGTTTTCGGGCATTTCGGTCTTTCTTAATGGAATAGATCTTACGACCTAAGAAATAGAACAGTCGATTGATCACCTTACTGCGTAGGACAGCATGTGCATCCACTATAATGTCAGGACGAAAGTCTTTATGAATGTGGAAAGCTAATTTACTCAAGCCTTGGATGCCCTTGTGCTGATTGGCAAGGTCAGCAGCATAAAACTTAATACCTATACCTTCAGCTAAAGGTCTGATGAAGGGTCTTGAACATAAAGCAATTTCATGTTCGGGATAAGTCTCCTTTAATTTCTGAAGTAGGGGAAGGAGGATCATGATGTCGCCCAGGGCAGAATAACGCTGGACAAGAATCCTCATTATTTGTTTTGATAAAGTACCGGATTGAGTTCCGGATCGTTGTACATCTTCATCTGGCGATACACCTTGGCAATTCGCTTTCCTGAAGCTAAATCAGCAAGCAGTTGATCAATTGCATTGGATAAATCCTCCTCTTGAACCCGCAGTACTTCCAGTTTATGTTGATTTTTCTTTAAAAGAGCTTCGTCAACATCATTCCGCGCTGCCTCAATTTTCATGTGGTAGATCTTCAAGGCCAGAATTGAAAGCCGATCAATAGCCCAGCCGGGACTTTCGGTGTTCAGCCTGGCGAATGATTGAGCTGGAACATCCTTATATAGGGCAAGAATAGCTTCATCTATGAGCTCCACTTTGTCCGTACGATCCTGATTGCTGGCATCAATACGACGCTTTATGGTCAGTGCTTTTTCTGCTTCAATATTGGGATCACGAATAATATCCTCAAGATGCCATTGAACGGTATCAATCCAGTTTTTATGATAGAGCATTTCTTGAAGGCTATCCTTGGGAAAAGGCATCTTCATTTCCTGATCTACATCGTCTTTTATATGATAGTCTTCAATAGAAAGATTGAAGAGGGCCATCATTTCTTCAGCTTTAAGCATCTTCTAGTTTTTCAACAGCGGTTTTTATTCTGCTCAGGGCTTCTTCTAATTCTGCGAGGGAGGAAGCATAGGAAAGTCTCAAACAATTCGGGCTGCCAAATGCATCACCTGGGACCAAAGCAACCAGGGCTTCTTCTAATAAATAGAAACACAGGTCTGAAGCGTTGGCTATTACCTTGTCTCCATTCTTCTTGCCAAAAAGTGCACTAACATCTGGGAAGAAGTAAAATGCACCTTCTGGAACATTGGTCTTAAATCCGGGAATTTCTTTTAATAGGCTAGCGACTTTCTCCCGGCGTTCCAGGAAAGCTTCCTTCATATAGGCTACTTCTTCCGGTGCAGCCTTTATTGCGGCTAAAGCTGCCCTTTGGCTAATTCCACTAGTCGCAGACGTGAATTGACCCTGCATTTTGGTGCAAGCGGTGGCAATTTCAGTACTGGCAGCAATATAGCCACAGCGCCAGCCGGTCATTGCAAAGCCTTTGCTAAAGCCATTTACAGTTATAACCTGCTCCTTGATGTCCTTAAAGGAAGCCAGGCTAATGTGTCTTCCTTTGAAGTTTATCAGTTCATAAATCTCATCGCTAATCGCTAAAACCTGAGGATTAGCGCGCAGGTATTCAGCAATACCGGCTAAATCTTCTTCACTGAAAACAGAACCTGAAGGATTACATGGTGAGCTAAAGATTAGTAGCTTGGTTTTATCACTATGATGCTTTTCCAGGTCCGCCTTACTAACCTTGAAATCATTTTCAATTGCGGTGGGAATCACTATGGGTACGCCTCCGGCTAATCGAATCTGATCGTAATAACTCACCCAATATGGAGCGGGCAGGAGCACCTCATCTCCAGGGTCTATAGTACATAGAATTACGTTTACTAAAGACTGCTTGGCACCGGTTGAAATAACGATTTGCGATGGCCCATAGTCCAGATCATTATCACGTTTAAGCTTAGCCGATATAGCTTCCCTTAAATCCTGATAACCCGGAATGGGCGGATAATGAGAATAGCCTTCATCCACTGCTTTTTTAGCAGCTTCCCTGATAAAATCAGGGGTATCGAAATCAGGCTCTCCTAAGGAGAGACTGATAACATCCAATCCTTGCTGTCGCATCTCGCGACTGCGTCGACTCATGGCAATGGTGGCCGATTCGGAGAGGTTCTGAATGCGTTGCGATAATTTATCCATAAGCAGTATAGAAGCGAGCAAAGCTACAAATTTCACTTCGCCACCTTGGGATTTTTACGATATTTGGAGCTTGCTAAAATTTCCCTCTCTGCATGGAGCTATTTATAGATATCTTAAAATACGCCTTACCCTCCATATTTCTTCTTGTGCTTACTTATATGATGTTGTCCAATTTCATGGACAATGAGGAGAAGCGTCGATTATACTTTTTAAAGAAGGAGACCCAGAAAAGCGCTTTACCGGTTCGGATGGCTGCTTACGAGCGAGTGGCACTTTTTTTAGAGCGTATACATCCGGATCGTCTATTAATTAGGGTTCATGCCAAGGATATCAAGGCCAGGCACTATCGCAATTTGTTGGTGGAAAGCATCCGAATGGAGTTCGAGCATAACCTTTCCCAACAAATCTACCTTAGTGATGAGGCCTGGAATTTAGTGGTGAATGCTAAAAGTGCAACGGTAGGACTAATCAATAATTGGGCTCAGGAGGTAGATCCGGAGGCGCCTGCTTTTGACCTATCCAAGCATATTCTCAATCGAGTAATGGAAATGGAAAACTTCCCCACTCGTGGCGCTATTCGCTATTTGAAAGGTGAGATTAGGGCTAATTTCTAGCTCACAGTTTTTCCCTTGTCGATTTGGGAGGCTTGTTTTAGTTTTGAATTTTATGAAAATAAGCTTCGCAACCCTCTTTTTGCTTTTAGGATTCACGGTTTATTGCCAAAGGCCTAAAGCCCCCTCAATTTCAGTACATCTTGAAGGAGGATATGGTCTGAGTTTACCTACTGAGCATCATTTCACTATTAATTCTATCTCTGGACAAGAGTCTCAGGAGAGTGTACCGTTAAGGACCGCGGGTGGATTACAAGTCGCAGGAGCCTTGGGGATTGAACTCCGAAACAATTTTCGATTTATGGTTCATGCTCATTACCAGAGAGGTATGCTCATTAACATGGTAAATAGGGTAGCAAACTCAGGGCTAACAGTATCCTATGGTGAAGAACCTAGAACACTCCAATTTAGCAGCTTTAGTATTAGCCCCTTAATACACTATCGCTTAGTAGGAATTAGTGATTCCTGGTATCCCTATTTCAATTTTGGACCGAGCGTTTTCGTTTGGGGACAGCAGGATTTCACCTGGGAATTCTACGATGGCCAGCAAGCTTTAAACTATCGCTTTGAAGCAAGGGGGGAAATGGGACTCAGTTTAGGAGTCCGTTCAGCTTTCGGTTTAGAGAGGAAGCTTTCGGACAAGCTCTATCTGCACATGGCTTTTCAATTTCGGGCGGCTTATTTAGCACCTCAAAACTTTAATTATTATAAGATTGAGGAGGAAGGTCAGGATATTACAGATAGTTTCACAATTTCTGAATTACATACAGATTATGTAAGGGATTATAATCCCAACTTCAGCCCCAGACCTAGTCAACCGAACAGAAGGCCCTATAGCAGCATTGGCTTTATAGGAACAGACTTAATCTTAGGATTCAGCTATTTCCTGAACTAGAAGTTAATGCTTAGCTCCTCAGAGTAGGCTGAGGTATTTCCATGATGATCAATTACCCAATAAGCTGCTCGATACCTATCCATGGGTAGGGTTGTAGGCAATTGGATTTGATAGGTAGAGTCCAAGCGACAAAGTGTATCGTTAGACCCAGGAAATTCCCGATAAATCACATTTCCTATGGTGTCAAAAATGTTCGAGTTCCTTTTGTAAACAAAGATTCGGAATGCCTCTAAATCCTCCTTATCAGCCACCAGCCCCGTGAACGTGATATGGTCTCCTGGATTATAGCTAGATAGAGTTGTGTTAATCATTAAGGAAGGCGAACTGCTGACTAACAGAATCTCCCTGTTCAGACTAGCTGTTGCTCCATTGAAATCTGTTAGGGTTAAACTCAAAATGTAATCTCCCCCCGGTATCGCATTAGGTATTTCGAATAGGTTTGTGATAAAAACTTTCCGCCCTCGTTTTTCTTCTTTGAGCAGCAAAGCCTTGCGGGTTCCATTAGGATTCAGCAATTCAAGTTGGTACTCTTTCAGGTTTTTGTCATCGGAAGCTTCAAAGCTAATTTGGTAGGTCCAATCGGTTCGTAGAGATTGAAACGTGATGCTATTATTGATTCTAAGATTTCCAATTTCAGGAGCATTGTTGATTTCATCCTCTTTAGAACAGGAAGTACTCAACAAAAGGATAGTTATGAATAAGCTGATGTTTCTCAATTTGTACACTTATCAAATTCTGATTTAAATTATTTCACAAAGCTTAGGTGTATTTAAGGTCTAAAACCTATATCCAACCGTAACCCCGATCCGAGGGTCTAAGGCCGGGAAATCTGAGAATTCCGTTGTTGTAGTGAAATCATTGGTATAGCTCACATCGCTCACAACAAAATAGCCTAAACCCGACCAGAATCCCAGGGTTAAACCGTTTTTAAAAGGAAGAATATATCCGAAGGTTGTGCCTAATGAAACCCCGAAATAATTGATTCCATAGGTGCCTTCCTGAACGGTAGGAAATCCAGTTAGGGGGTCGATTACGGTAGTGGTCGTTGCAATATTGGAACCGGTTTGGGTGCTTCTTACTTTTAAATAGCCTCCCAAAAACCATTTGTCTAGTCCTCTTCGACTAGGATCTACATAGTATCTAAATTCGGGAGCTGCCATGAAGCCCGTGTGGGAATATCCAGTTTCGGTTGTACCAGCAAATGGCGAGCTTACCGTTGTAGAGATTCTAAAATTTAAGAATCCAGCGGACAGTACTCCAGACATATTCTTGCTAAAGCCATATTCTCCATTCAAGCTGTAATTCCCTAAAGCCATTGGCGCAAGGTTGAGATGCACCCCAAAGCTAGAGCCCCTTCTGCGACGCCTTTCCTCTTCATCTTCCGCTGCAGAAAGAGATAGGCAATTGAAAATCAGGAGAATGATGAATAGGGATTTAAGCGAAGTGTTCACAATTTCAGATTTAAGGTGAAAAAAAAGACCAAAGCAGATTAGGCCTATTAAAACATCAATAACAAAGAAAAGGTAAAAATGCTCATTGTGCTTGGGTGAATGAGATTGCGGAGGTATTTCACATTAGTTGGTATTGCTTAATATTTTAAAGACACAGTTAAAAGCAGCGCCAAGTTGCCCTTTTTTAACCAAGCGCAAACCTACTAGTGAGAGCTTATTTTCTACATGAAAACCTTGCATAAAGGCGAGTTCTGTAATAATATTGTATTCCACTGAATTTCTGATTAATGTCCTTCGCAACTTCATTATGCTTCACTGATTCGAAGCCGATTCCAATCCACTTCAAAGTCCCCTTCTTAAAATCTATTCTCCTATGAGAGCGAGGTTCTTTTTACCATTGCTTATGGTCTTGGCTACTTATTCCTGGGGCCAGAGCATAGATTACAATAATTTTTCAGGTCTTCGATCTCAGGGTGAGGTACCTGAAGACTTAAGGGCTAATTGGCTCGATAGATATTATGATGCTGATCAAGTACGAGTTCCTTCAGACTTTGATGCTGAGGACAGGGACCTTGAGGAGTTTTGGATTTACCAAAATCATGCAATCGACTTATTCCTTTATGGTGGAAGGGTGGCTTATGGTGATCCTGCCAGCCTTTATCTAAAAAAAGTGGCCGATCGAGTTCTGGCTGATGAAGAAAAGTTGAGGTCGGATATTCGGGTTTATTTATATCGAAGTGCGATATCCAATGCTTTTTGTTTGGCGGATGGGATGATCGCTGTGTCTACTGGATTATTTGCCAATTTGAATAATGAAGCTGAGTTAGCATTTGTTATTGCGCATGAAGCGGCCCATTATGAAAAGGAGCATCTATTTGAAAGTTTGGAGGATTCCGAGGAAGAAGGAGAGGGCGATATAAATGATTATCAGTCCGTGGAAGGAAGGATTAATCGATCTCGCGAACAGGAATTAGAAGCGGATGCTTTAGGTCTCGAGTACTTCCTTACCTCCGGTTATGATACCTCGGCCGTTTCCAGCACTTTAAAGGTTCTTTATCAGAGTTATCATCCTTTTGGAAGAAGCGAAATAAAGAATAATCCTTTGGCCTTTAGGAACAGCTATCGCCTACCACTTTGGGCTTTTCAAAACTTTAACGAGGAAGTAAAAACGGATTACAACTATCTTGATTTAGGTCATACCCACCCTAATATTTCAGATAGGATTGATTCGGTTCAGAAATACCTCTCAAATAGCTCTTCACAGACTTCAGCCGCTCTTTATTTGGTGGGACAGGCACAGTTTGAGGAGGCTAAAACTCTTTGCCAATTTGAAACAGTTCGTTTGAACGTGCTTGCTGCGAATTATACGGAAGCCCTCTACGAAATCAATTATTTGGAGGAGGAATTCCCCAAGAATAAGTTCCTGGAAACCGCCAAGCTAAGATGTCTCTATGGGCTTTCAGCCTTTAAAACACGTGATCGATTTTTCCAGGTAGTACCCACTCCAGGAAAGCTGCCCGGACCTATTAGAAATCTGAGCAATAGTCTGTTCCAATTTAGCAGGTTGGAAATGTTGGGAGTTAGCCTTAAGTATTTAAAGGATTATGAAAGGGCTTATGGTTCCAGTTCGATGACCGAAGTTTATAAGAAGCAATTAAACAGAATGATTTATGCTCATTCTGATCTTGCTGACCCTCGGGACTTGAATTCTGAAGCTAATGAATTAGATCAACGCACTATGGAATTTTTCAATTCCATTTTGCCTAGCCATGATAAACGTACCGGTGCCTATATGGTGAACTTGATAGCCGACCATGCCTATCTTGATTCTGTTCAGAATCACTTGGATGAAATCATAGAGGATCGACCAAATATTTCCTTTTCCAATTACAACTATCTTTCCAACAACTTTATTTTCGATTTGGACTATAAAGACCTTTATATTCTGGATCCCATTGTTTTAGTTAATCCTTACGATTCAGATGGAGTAGACCGAATCAATAGTCAGCTGGTTGAAGAACGTTTAATGGAAAAGCTTCCTGCTCTCCTGGAGAAGCAGGGAATAGAAGGAAGAATCCTGCATAGCGATTACCTTGGAAATAATAGTGCCGAAACCTATAACCTTATGGCTGATATAAAAATGCTTGGGCGTGAGGCAGCTCTGTTTCAAGACTTAGGTTTCCCTACAGGTCGGGCAGAAAGTTTGGCAGAGCTTGGAATTGATCGCCCTTATGTTTTAAGCATTCGAGGCTTGATTGATCCAGGGAATGATTACTACTATTTCAATCTATTGGATTTAAGAAATGGGAAGAGTATGGTTCGCATGGTTGATTCTGAGGGCTGGGCTTTACTGCCTCGGGATATGGTGAGAACCACAAAAAGAAATCTGAAAAATCTAAGAAAGAAATGAGAACAACGAAGAATTTTTTCTGGTCCATAAGCTTTCTGCTAATAGTCACTTCAGCCATTGCCCAAGAACTATCCTTTCAAGAGGACTACGCCGAATTTGAGGGTCTGGGTTTTTGGAAAAAGGAATTGGGAATCGAGGTCTTCATGGAAGATGATCGATACATCTACCTCATGGTCAATAAATCATTTGACGATAACACCCTTCATATTATTAAGAAGGATCGTACCAAATTGAGCAGAACCATTGAAGAACCTTTCAAGAAAGTAAGAAAGGATGAACAAATTGAAACTTTCGGAAAGCTGGGAGATGTCAATTACCTGGCTTATACCAAAATATTGGATTCAGATCATCATCAACTTCTTTTTAAAGAAGTAAAGAAGAATTGGTTGCAAGGTGGAAGGGGAAAGCTTTTAGACCAACACAAGGTGGAAGATGCCAGATTCATGTCGTGGTATGTAATTAACGATCCACAAGCTAGATACCTCGGAATTATTAGTCTTTTAGGTGATGAAACGGGACGCTATAAGGAAGAGATTAAAGTGCTTAATGCCGATTTGGAAGTAGTTACCCATAAGATATATGAGACCAGTGATAAGTTCAATCTTCAATTGCATGCACTGCAACGTCGTGTTGGCTTAGCTCCGGTATTAAACCTGGAGTCCGCAATATTTGATGAAGGAGGAAACATAATCGTTAAAAATGCCAATCAGATAGTTCTTTTTAGGGCGGATCAGAACTATGATCGTTGGATTTACAATTTGGCCACCAGAGAGATTGGCGGAAATTATTTCGTGAACTATATGGATTTTCATATTCAAAACAAGAAACTCTATATGACAGCTTCTGTATTGAAAGATACTACCGGAAACCGTGAAGATCGAGATATGACAAGGTTCGACCAGTATCTGGAAGAAGAAATTGGTACAATTTCACAGGTTATTTCTCTGGAGAACTTTGATGCCGAGGAACCTGAAATACATGAGTTTTCTGAAGAGGAATCGCTCAACCTTCCGGAGAGAATTAGTTATTCTGAAAGTAGACTTGGCAGAGGCAGGAACTATGTAGATAATTATTTCAAGGAGGTTGAAAGTCTGGCCCTTGAAGATGGGTCCTATCTTAGAGTTAGTGAGTATCATTCACGAATTACTGGATTTTGGTTTAGCTCAGATATTTTGGTGCAAAAATTTGATTCGGAGGGTAATTTTCTTTGGAACAAGATAATTGACAAAGGGGAGCAGATCGATCTACAGATGCTTGGAAGGAGTTACGCTGGTGGACTCAGTTTGGGCAAGGTGCGAAATAGCTATCAGACCTTCTTACAGAACGATAAATTGTACTTTATAATAAGTCGGTCTACCGCGGTTATGGACAAGGACGATCGTAAGTCAGGCTTTAGACTTCTGGAATTGGATTTGAAAAATGGTGATATAGAGGAGAATATTCAAGCTGGACCACTAGTAGATCAATACTATTTCATTCCCAATAGAAGGCCTTTGGCCCATGCGAAAGACAATTATATTCTTGCGGCAACAGAGGGCTTAAAGGAAATTCGATTCGGCTTTTTCACCATTGAAGAATCGGAAACAGGAGATTCCGAGGATTCGGAAGATTAGATCGGAAACCTGTATCCCAGTGCCAAGCCTAATCTGGCATCAAAAGGAATAAGAAGATCATTCCATAGAGTGTTGGGACCGGGATTGAAGTCATTACTAAAAGAGGTGTTGTAAATAACCGGATAACCCAAGCCTATCCAAATATCCCAATGGATACCAGATTCTCTTTGCCAGGTTCTACCAACAATAAAACCAAATGAAAGACTGGTTTGTGTATACTGAAATAGCATTGACTCATATGTTCCAGTTTCTGGATTAAAATTGCTACCCAGTACCTCATCAGCCTGCGAACTTGCGCTGGAATACCGCAAGTAAGGAGAAAGAAAAGCCCGGTCGTTTCCTAGTCGGCTCGGATTAATATAGAATCTGTATTCCAAACTGATGGAAACTCGATCTAGATCGACATTATTCCCAGCGAAAAACCCAGGGCCTATGATTGAAGTATTTCCATCAAAGTAGCTGAATTCGTCAATTTCTTCTGAGTAGGTAAGAATGAAGGTAGATTCTGGATCCAAACTGTATTCCAATCCAGCCATAAAGCCCTGAAGGAAATACGGAGCATTAACAAAAGCCCCTACGTTTTGACCATATGACTTTCGTTTTAAGCGACTGCTTTTATCCTGTGCATTAGCGGAAAAGCAAATGGCTAAACTCAAAATAGAAATGCGAAGTAGATTGATGCTTTTCATAGGTTTATGGTGTTCTTAAAGAGGAAATCTATATCCAAAACTGATGGAATAGCGCAAATCAAATTCAGGCTTTGATATTTGGTTTACTGGGCTTAATCCGGTCGACTCGAATCCATTGGTATAGGAGCCAGATTCACTTAATTCAAGACCGTAACTGACTGACATTCCAAAAGTAATCCCTGGACCAAACTCTGATAAAAGGCCAAGTCTTAGTCCGGCTAGAAACTGATTATAATTTAGATCGAAGTTTACTAACTCGAAGGTTCCAGGGTTGTCTGTAGAGGCTACTAATCCATTAAGATCATTATCTCTGGTGCTTAATCGGTTTAGTCTGCCATAAGCACTGATATAAAAGCCTTCATTTGGCTTATTCCGACCGGTCCAGAGGTATTGTCTTACTTCAATATCAAGGTAGAATCCTTTGGCGGTATCCAGAATTTGAGAGGATCCCATAGCTCCAGAAAAATTCTTATTAATTGTTTCACGGTCCGTGGTGAAATCCAATAAAAGGCTGGTTCTTCGGCTAAGTGTGTATTCTAGACCAATATTGAAATGGGCATCAAATAAGACCAAAGCATTACTTTGAATACCAATCTTCTTATAATAAGGGAGTCTTTTTTTTAAAGGTGGTTGTCCATCGGCCAGTAGACTAAACGTAAATAGCGATAGAGCTAGAAGGGAAGCAGCTTTCAGTCTCATCTTTAAAAGGTTAGTACGAATGTATAGATTCTATGCCTTATTCTCGCAGTATTAAATGCTTTTTTCATTTAGGAGAATAGATCATAAACTAAGCGATGTGCAGCAAGTCCCGGTTCAAGTTCCCCAGAGGAAACCTGCGCTCTAAGTTTCTTATAGGTGTTTGAGTATTGGTCCATGGATTTAGTGCGCTCCAGGATCATTTCCCCGATGCTTTCCTCAAACCATTCTAAGGCCTGCCTTCTACGTTCCTCTTCAAAGTAGCCTTTGGTTTTCTGATGGTTTTCAAAGCTTTGAATCACTTGCCAGGATTCAGTAATGCCCGTGTTTTTCAAGGCAGAGCAGGAGAGGACTTTGGGAATCCACTCATTACTTTTTGGAGGAAAAAGATGCAGGGCTCTTTTGTATTCACCCATTGCGAGTTTAACCTTAGGATCATTGGGATCATCAGCCTTATTGATCATAAGCATGTCGGCCATTTCCATATTTCCGCGTTTGATCCCTTGTAACTCATCACCCGCCCCGGCGAGCATCAGGAGCATAAAGAAGTCGACCATGCTGCGTACGGTGGTTTCACTCTGACCAACGCCTACAGTTTCTATCAGAATAACATAAAAGCCCGCTGCCTCGCAGATTAGAACGCTCATTTTACCAAGAGAGATTAGCTTACCAAGCTGTCTCACTACCATCAATTTACATCGACGTATTGATTCGAAATTAGGCAAAGAGAAAATCCGCTTTGGTGCTTATATTTGAAGCGAAATGCAGAGATTCTATGCTTCGTTTATCAAACCTACCTTGCTATTTTTTACTAGTTGGTCTTGTTGTTACTAGTTTAAACCTATCCGCTCAGACAACCGACGGTGATTTCTATGAAAGTAGAGGTCAAATACCAAAAGACTTTCTTGTTTCTTGGTCTGAGAAGCTTGAGGAAAGCCTGGTTCAGGCGAATAATGGTGAAAAGGAAATAGAAAATTTTTGGCTAGATCAGCATCATCAGATTGATGCCCTGTTACAAAGTGGTCGATACGCATTTGGAGATCCAATTACGCAATACCTGAATGAAATTGCAGATCATTTGTTGAGAGACAAGCCTGAATTGAGGAAGGAAATTCGGATTTATACATTCAGAGCGCCATCTGCGAATGGATTTACTGTGGCAGATGGAATAATTGCAATCCATATCGGACTAATTGCCCACGTGAAGACCGAAGCAGAACTAGCCTTTGTTTTAGCTCATGAAATTGCTCATTACGAGAGGAATCATTTATATGACAGATATAAACTAAACAGACAAAATAAGAAGAGTGGTTGGTTTAGCAATTCAATCAGCCCTTTGGCCCAGGCAAGTAGTCTGATTTCACGAAGCAAGGAACATGAGATTGATGCCGATTTAGTAGGCTTAGAACTCTATTTGAACTCAGATTATACACTTGATGCGGTTGATACGCTCTTGACAACCTTAAACTATAGCCATCTCCCTTTCGGAAGAAGGAAGGTAAATAGCAATCCATTTTGTGTTCCTTCGAATTGCTACACTATTCCTGAGGTTTTTTATCGGGATGATTTAGATCCCTTACAGAAGGACGAGTTTTATCCAGATGCCCAGCATTTACATCCTAATATTGGTGAGCGAAGGTCGAAGATTCGTAGTGCCTTAGTTCAAAGAAGTGTTAAGCCTGGTGTAGAATTTAGACTGGGAAAAGAAAGGTTTAACAATCTTCAAGAAATAGCGAGGTTTGAAAGCATACGAGAGAAAATAAGTGTAGGGGATTATTCGGGAGCTCTTTATGATATCTACAATATTCAAGCTAGCTATCCCCAGAATAAATTCTTAACCCTTTCACGAGTAAAGGCACTATATGGTTTGGCTAGCTATAAAGCGGTAGACAAAATTAGTTCGGTGCTTCCTTCTACTGCAACTCTGCAAGGCCCCTATGAGCAAGTTGTTCATTTAACAAAGCAAATGAACAGGAGCCAAATAGTCAGTATTGCTTTGCAAGCAACTTTTAGCGCACAGGAACTATATCCTGAGGAGAAATGGCTTGAAAGATACAGTTCAGAACTTGCGAAATATTTGGTTGTTTATTGCAAGGAGGAGCCTGGTAAATTCTTAAAGATGGAAGGTTCCTTACCAAGCTTTACTAAGGCTGAGTCAGATTTTCGCTCTCCACGCGCATACCAAAGAGCGCAGAAATCCCATTACAAAGACTTTTATCGGTATTTAATAAAGAATCCAAACAAGGCGATATGGCTGGAAAGGGAAATGAGTTCCTTTATTTCTTACAGAGATAGCGTTATGGATTGGAGAAGAAAGTCTTCCGTGGAGATTGAAGAATATTGGGAGGATAGGCAGACTCGAATGGAAGAAGAAGGTAGCGGGCTAAATATCCACGAGATGGTAATCCTTGACCCAACTATAAACGTTTTCAATGTTGGGGAGGACCGTGAAGAGCGATTGGACGCATTAAAGCAAGAAGAAAGCTTTAAGCTCAAATTGCAAGAAATAACATCTGAATTGGGTATAGAAACTCAGAATCTATACATGGAGGATTTTACAAGTGATGATGTTGATGCTTATAATCGATTCTGTCAACTGGAGGAGTGGGTTTTTGAGGCAAGATTTTTTCATAGTCAGGGTTTAATGCCCGTCTCCATCGACTTGTCCCCCGAATTAAAAAGAGGACCAAGGTATGTCTGTAGGATAGTTGGTGTAATTGATTTTGAAGGAGACAATACCTATTTTTTAGGAGTCTTTGACCTTCAAAAAAGTGAACTAGTTTTCTCTCATCTGGCTGATGTTGGAAGGAGGCTCTCAATGAAAGACTTGGAAAAAGAAACTCGCTACGCTCTTGAAATCATCTCAAACTAATCAACATTTAATTTATATGCGCTTTTTAACACTGTTTACTGTTTTATCGCTTTTAACTACCACCAAGACACAAGCTCAAAACGTGGAGTATGGTCAGGTCTGGAAGGCTGATTTTCATGGCTATAGCCCGAAAATATTGCATGAAAACGACAACTATTTATACAGTTGCGAATACTTTGGCGATAAGCTTTATTTGGAGGTTTTCGATAAGCAGAAGTTACAATCAGACAAGAAGCATATTATCGAAATGCCCGAGTGGGAGAAGACAAGTGTTGAACTTATGGTGTATTCCTTTATTGGAGATCAATTGGTGCTTTTTTTGGATCTTAATAAGAGGCGTGAAAACAAGTCCGTTTTACTAGCGGTATTTATTGATGAGGATCAAGGTAATATCAAAGATCAGATTGAGATTTCTAGTTATGACTATTCTCGCACTTCTCATAATATCTATTACAGTATAGATCTAGCCCCAGATCGAAATTCCTTTGTGTTAAACACTATTGTATATGATGAGGATAAGGAGAACACTGTTCAAACTATCGTAAAGTTTAATAGTGACTTTGAAGAGGAGCATCGACGGGAGTTCTTTTTCAATGGTGATAAGATTGAAGTAAGCACAAATTCCTTAATTGATAATGACGGGACCTTGTATTTTATTCGTGGCAACACTTTAGTTTCAATGGATCCCTTTAATGAATTCGAAGAATACTCTGAGGTAATTCCAACCGATGATCTGGCTGTTAATGGCTCATTGGTCAATTGGGCCTTGGATATAAACCCTAAAGGAGATCTGGTATTAACAGCGCTTTATCAAACTACTGATACGGAAGATCAGCGGGACGCCAATAAACGTCGTTCGGATCGAAAGGAAGGCGATACCCAAATAGAGGGTGCCAAATATTTTGAATATGATCCACTTAACCAGGAGTTTGTTGCTTCAAAGCTCACACTTTTTGATCAGGATTTTATTGACATTTTTCGTTCTGATGATGATAAAGAGGATCAACATGTCGGCGAGATTAATCAGGACTTTTCGCACGTAAAACTATTATTTGATGATAACAATAACGCTTATATGATAGGTCAGGCCCGACGAGATGTCTATATCTATAATCAAAATGGAGGAGTTTCAAGTTATCAAGCCTATTATGACGAATTGATGATTCTGGCTTTTAGCGAAGACGGTAGCATAAAGTGGCAAGAGCGTATTCCCATTAGGGGTCTATACTTTTGGAGCCAAGGACTCTTTTATACATGGGCTTCTTCGGAAGGGATGACATTCTTTAGCTTCCCTTTTAAATCTCAATACTATTATGGTTATAGTGCGACAATTGTTGATGAAGAGTTGCAGATTATTTACAATGATGATCCGGTTAATCGAGCGGGAAAAATGCAGGATCAGGAGCTAGATAAGCTCAAGCGTCTTAAAAATAGCCAACCGGTAGTTCAAAGATTGAATGTGGCAACGGGGGAGCGGATAGGTTACATAGAAAATAAGCTTACAAAGCCCGAACTTTACATTAAGCCTCGTTTAGTTTACTATAGCGAAATGGATAAAAAGTACTATTACTTCATTACTCGCAAGAAGATGATTCAATTCTGCGCAGCGGAGTTGTAACGAAGATTAAACTAACCTCCAATTAGATATTAGAGCCCTGGAAACTGTTTCAGGGCTTTTTTAATTCAGACAACCACCATAGCCATGGGGGAAGGCAGAAAAATAATCCTTAGTGATGTTTCAAACACTCTGGGGCTATTATTTTCTGAGTAGAATAAGAACCTAATCTAATACCTGATCAATTAACAAATGCGCAGCAAGTCCCGGTTCAAGTTCCCCAGAGGAAACCTGCGCCCTTAGTTTATTATAGGTGTTTGCGTATTGCTCCATGGATTTAGTGCGCTCGAGGATCATTTCCCCGATGCTTTCCTCAAACCATTCTAAGGCCTGTCTTCTGCGTTCCTCTTCAAAGTAGCCTTTGGTTTTCTGGTGGTTTTCAAAGCTTTGAATCACTTGCCAGGATTCAGTAATGCCCGTGTTTTTCAAGGCAGAGCAGGAGAGGACTTTGGGAATCCATTCATTACTTTTTGGAGGAAAGAGATGCAGGGCTCTTTTGTATTCACCCATTGCGAGTTTAACCTTAGGATCATTGGGATCATCAGCCTTATTGATCATCAGCATGTCGGCCATTTCCATAATTCCGCGTTTGATCCCTTGTAACTCATCACCCGCCCCGGCGAGCATCAGGAGCATAAAAAAGTCGACCATGCTTCGTACGGTGGTTTCACTCTGACCAACGCCTACAGTTTCAATCAGAATAACATCAAAGCCGGCTGCCTCGCAGATTAAAATACTTTCCCTGCTTCTGCGAGCTACTCCGCCCAATGATCCACCAGACGGGGAAGGCCTTATAAAAGCCCTCTGATCCTGAGAAAGCTCATGCATTCTGGTTTTATCCCCCAAAATACTTCCCTTACTTCTGCCGCTACTGGGATCAACCGCCAACACGGCTAATGTTTTTCCCTGATCAAGTAAGTATTTGCCAAAAGCTTCAATAAAGGTGGATTTACCAACGCCTGGTACTCCAGTTATCCCAATTCGAATAGAGTTGCCCGTATGCGGCATTAGCTTTTGCAATAGTGCTTCTGCCAAAAGACGATGCTCGGCAAGTTTGCTTTCACATAGAGTTAAGGCACGGCTAAGACTAGCCCTATTTCCACCTAAAACTCCCTTTTCCAGTTCTTGAAGATTAGGCTTACCAAGGCTTTTTCCTTGTTTTCGAAAATTAGGATTTATGGGGTCCATCTACTTGAAAAGGTCCATCCCAGGCATCATTCCCTTTGCCATTTTCTTCATTTCTTCATCATGAAGTTTTTCGGCCTTATCCAGAGCCTTATTTAGGGCGAGAAGCATTTTATCTTCCAATTCTTCCGTGTCCTTTAAGATGGATGGATCAACTTTTAAGTCTCGAACCTTCCGGTTACCATTTACTACAATACTGATCCCCTGGTATTCCTCTTTGATTTCAATTTGTTCCAGGCGCTCCTTCATTTCTTTAGCTTGGGCTTGCGCTTCCTGCAGTTTGCCCATCATGTCCTTGATGTTTCCTAGCATTACTTTACGTTTTCGGTTTCCAAATGTCCCAGCATGATTTCTAAAATGCGAGAGGCCGCGTCCGCGATTACGGTCCCAGGGCCAAAAACCCCTACTACTCCAGCATCAAATAAGAATTGATAGTCATTGGGTGGAATGACTCCTCCGGCGATAACCAGTATATCTTGTCTACCTAGATTCTTTAATTCAGCAATAACCTGCGGAACCAGGGTTTTATGTCCTGCCGCTAAAGAGGATACACCTAAAAGATGAACATCATTTTCTACCGCTTGTCTTGCCGCTTCTGCGGGGGTTTGAAACAGTGGTCCTATATCTACATCAAAGCCTAAATCGGCAAATGAAGTTGCCACAACTTTCGCCCCTCGATCGTGTCCATCTTGGCCCATTTTAGCAACCATAATACGTGGTCTTCGGCCTTCAGCTTTTTCAAACTGATCGGCCAATTCCTGGGCACGGTGGAATTTCTGGTCTTTTTTCATCTCATTACTATAAACCCCGCTGATACTGCGAATGGTGGCTTGGTAACGGCCAAATTCTTTCTCAAGGGCAAGACTTATCTCTCCAAGGCTAGCCCTTTCTCTGGCCGCTTCCACGGCTAAGGCAAGTAGATTACCTTCGTCGTTTTTCGCTGCTTCCTCCAAAGCGCTTAAGCAGGCTTGAACTTTTACGGGATCGCGATTCGCTTTAAGCTGCTCCAGTCGTTCAATTTGCTTACGTCTTACTTCAGCATTATCAACCTCCAGCAATTCGATAGGTTCGTCCTTTTCATTTCGGAAGGCGTTTACACCAATAATCGATTCTTGTCCGGAGTCAATACGCGCTTGCTTTTTAGCTGCTGCCTCCTCAATACGCATCTTAGGGATACCGGTTTCAATCGCCTTAGCCATTCCGCCTAATTCTTCTACTTCCTCAATTAGTTTCCAGGCCTTTGTTGCAATTTGATCCGTGAGGTATTCAACATACCAACTTCCACCCCAGGGATCCGCACTACGGTTAATGCCTAACTCCTCTTGAAGAATGAGCTGAGTATTTCTAGCAATTCGGGCCGAAAAGTCTGTGGGCAATGCGATGGCCTCATCCAGGGAATTGGTATGCAAGCTTTGGGTTCCACCAAATGCCGCGGCCATAGCCTCTATTGTGGTTCGGGCGACATTATTAAAGGGATCTTGCTCTGTTAGACTGTAACCGCTGGTTTGACTATGGGTCCTCAAAGCCATTGACTTAGGGTTTTGAGGATCGAACTGCTTAACCAGTTTAGCCCAGAGCATTCTACCGGCGCGCATCTTGGCAATTTCCATGAAATGATTCATGCCGATGCCCCAGAAGAATGAAAGTCGGGGTGCGAAATCGTCAATCTTTAAACCGGCTTTTAAACCCGTGCGGATGTATTCCAATCCATCTGCTAGAGTGTAGGCTAATTCGATATCAGCAGTGGCGCCTGCTTCGTGCATATGGTAGCCACTAATAGAAATGCTGTTAAAGCGCGGCATATTCTGGCTGGTGTACTCAAAGATATCGGCAATGATTCGCATGGACGGAAGAGGAGGATAGATATAGGTGTTCCGAACCATGAATTCTTTAAGGATATCATTCTGGATTGTCCCGGATAACTGTTCTGGACTTACCCCTTGTTCCTCAGCGGCAACAATGTAAAAAGCCATAACCGGAATCACTGCTCCATTCATGGTCATCGAGACAGACATCTTATCCAGTGGAATACTGTCGAAAAGAATCTTCATGTCCTCAACACTGTCAATAGCAACCCCAGCCTTCCCCACATCTCCGACAACTCGCTCGTGATCTGAATCATAGCCGCGGTGCGTGGCTAGATCAAAAGCTACAGAAAGGCCCTTCTGCCCTGCGGCAAGGTTTCTTCTGTAGAAAGCATTAGACTCTTCAGCGGTACTAAATCCTGCATACTGACGAATAGTCCAGGGGCGTAAAGTATACATGCTGCTGTATGGCCCTCGTAGATATGGGGGTAAACCCGCTACATAATGGCGGTGTTGAAGTTTGTCGAAATCTGCCTTGCTGAACAGACTAGGAATTTCTAATCCTTCGGGTGAGGCCCAATAGTGTCGATCCAGGTTCGACTTCTGATAGGCTTTTGGTTGATAGGCTTCGCTAAATGAATGACGACTCATGACTAAACTTTTTCCAAAATATGTTCTCGCTCCAATTTCTCCGCTAGACGGGTCGGTTTAATGATTTCAACCTGTTTCCCCTTGTTTGAGTTTCGAGGTTTTAATGCTCCCAGAATTGCATCCTCATAAACCTCATTCTCGTTACGGTAAACATTGGCCCCGATCATTTTCAACTCTCCTGAATCAAATCGTGCTTGTTCTACATCTGCCATTTTTTGAATGGCATCTTGCAACCAACCTTTCTTTAAGCTTTCTACATAACCTCCTTGAGCCTCTATTTCCTTAAAGAAACTCCAGCCTTTAGTGGCTAATACTTCGGTTAGTTGTTCCACCCAATAGTTACCTGCAGCCATATCGCGAACCTGATCTAAGCGGCTTTCATGCTGCAGCATGCTCAATTGATTCAAGGCTAAGCGTCTGGGAAAAAAGCCCAGGTCTTCCAGTGGTTCTCCATAACCCTTAACACAAATTTCGGTAGCTCCACCAATTACAGCTGACATGGCCTCTGCGGTGGTTCGAATGAGGTTATTGTGTTTATCAAGTATGCTCTTATTTCGTAAGGCAGTTTCTGCATAGATGCGAACTTCCTTTTCCGCAAAGCCTAATTCATTTTGCCATTGTGCCCAGAGGCGACGAAAGGCTCTCAGTTTTGCAATTTCTCCGAAATAATCAGAGCCAATTGCAAAATTTATCCAGAATTGACGACTATCAGAAAGCTTGAGCCGATGCACATTTTCATAAGCCATGGCCAGAGCAATGCCTAATTGTTGTGCATGAGAGGCCCCGGCATTAGCAAAGAGATTAACATTTAAGGCTAAACTGCGTAAGCCTTGGAATTCTGCTAATTGGAGTTCGCGTAGTTCGCTAAAGTCCTCCGCTTCATTCATAAACCAATCACCGGTCCGAGCCAGATTTTCTAATGGGTCAAAGTTGATGCATCCTTCCAGTTCGGATTCCTGCAGTCCTCTTTTTTGAATTAGCTGGCTAAAACTCTTATGATAGTATTCAATATGACCTTCAATGACCAGATTAGTGCAGATGTACTCCAATTGGACATCTTTCAAAAGGATATCTAAATCAACCTTTCCGGGTAAGTAAAAGAGGAGGGAGGTAGCTCCGCGATCGAGGTATTTGAGAGCTTCCGCATTGGCCTCTTTTTCATTCAAAACCAAGATCTCCAGAACGTTGTCCCATTTAGGGTGTTCTTTTAATGGTTGATTTTGAATGCTGGTACTTTCAGAGCTGTATATGGGCATTATATCAATGCCGTCAGCTGTATTTCGAATGATTTCTTCAAAGGCTTTACCGCGAAGATCCTTGATGATTTTCGCTTTCCATTCCGCCTCAGATTGTGCCGGAAATTCCGCAAATAGGCTGGACTCTGACATGTCTTTTAAATTTTGAGCAAAGGTCTTAATAAAACACGGGTAGAATTATGGGCATTTGTCAGTTTACCACTTTAAAACATCAAATTCCGCCCTATTCAAATCTCGATTCAATGCTGCCACTTGCGCTTTCAAATCCCGCCAGGCAATCAATTGAGCATTGATCTTTTCTTCCAATTCATTCTTCACACCGATCATACTTGCTGTAGGAGCCTGAAATCCGATACTGGCCAGGGCACCAACGTGACCATACTTATTATTTAAACGAATTGGGAAGTTTAAGGGATCCTGAGGACTGCGGTTTTTCGTTTGGTATAAGGCCTCTTCGATTTTTCGACTCTCATTCAATAAGTCCTTCATCCGTTGATTAAGACTACTGTCTTCTATTCGTTTCAAAGCTCGATTTAAGTCACTACGCAATTCTCGGATCTCCTTAATGCACTGATTCATGCTATCCATCCCTGCGATGATTTGGTTCATGAAATCATGCTGAGCCTGTAGTTCCACATCGGTGGCTTTGATTCTTGGGTCTAAAATGAGGGGGAAAGACTTCCGGAGGGTGTCGGTTCCTGTTATTAACTCGACCGTATAATCTCCTGGGAGTAAATAAGGACCTTCACGCAATACGTACCAAAGTATCATCCCTTCAATTTGCTCAAAGCCTGCCTTCCGAAGATTCCATACAAAGCGGTTTGCTCCAGCTTTGGGTTCCCATTTATTGGCTTTCATTTTTGCTTGAGGGCTGAACTTTCTTACTTCTTCTCCTGCCTTATTGATGAATCGTATTTGATAGTCGGTGGCGCTATCCACTTCATTTAAAAAGTAGTTTATGATTACTCCATTAGGATGGTTTTCCCCAGCGGATTTTGACTTTCCGCCATAATAGGATTGCATTAAATAGGTGGGTTTAGGAGCAAACAGATGCTGATCTGCTTTGAAACGAGCATCCAGTTCATATAGGGGACTCAGATCATCCATAATCCAGAATCCTCTTCCTTGTGTGGCAGCAATAAGATGTCTATCCTTAACGGCTAAGTCGGTGATCGGGACAAACGGCAAATTGTTTTGGAAGCTTTGCCATTGCTTTCCACCATCTACCGAAAGGTATAAACCATACTCGGTACCTGCGAAAAGCAAACCTTCATGCTGAGGATCGCAGCGTATTACCCTTGTGAAATGCATCCGATCAATTCCTTTATCAATCCTTTGCCAACTTTTACCGTAATTACTGGTATAATATAAATAGGGTGTGAAATCCCCCCATTTGTAACGTGTGCCTGCCAGGTACAATCCTCCTGCATTAAAAGGATCAGCCTCCATGCTATTGATTTGCGTAAACTCAGGTAGATCTTTGGGCGTAATTTCTTGCCAGCTGGAGCCATTATCACGACTAATATGCACCCGACCATCGTCACTCCCCGTCCAGAATATTCCAGGCTCTAGTGCAGATTCTGCGGCCGCGAATATGGTACAGTAATACTCTACGGCAGTATTGTCCTTGGTGATTGGCCCACCTGATGGACCTTGTTTGGTTGTGTCGTTGGTAGTGAGGTCTTCAGAAATGGTTTCCCAGCTTAGGCCCAGATCATTGCTTCGATGTACTTTATTACTAAAGGCATAGAGCATTTCAGGATTATGTTTTGAAAAGAACAATGGATAATTCCACTGAAAGCGGTATTTCATGTTCTCTACTCCATGACCTAAAGGATTATTGGGCCAAACATGGGTCGCCTGTCGTTGGTTGGTTTTATGATTGAGTCGAGACATAAAGCCTCCGTATTCCCCTCCGAAAACAATGTCTTCATTTTTAGGGTAAATAGCATGATGACCGGCTTCTCCACCAGCAGTTACCTCCCAATCTCTTTCGCGGATATATGCTCCATCACTGCGATGCTTGATGCGAATGGAGCTGTTATCTTGTTGAGCGCCGTAAATTCTAAATGGGAAGTGATCATCTACATTTACCCGGTAGAACTGAGCGGTTGGCTGGTTGTAGTAGGTAGACCAGTTGCTACCGCCATCAAAGCTTACCTGGGCTCCACCATCATCCCCGATGATCATTCTTTGGGGTTCAGTTGGATCGATCCATAAATCGTGGTGATCACCATGCGGTGCATTGTATTTTGTGAAAGTCTTGCCTCCATCCTTGGAATGATGATAACGGACATTCATAATGTAGAGCTGATCGATATCCGTAGGATGAGCATAAATCCTACTGTAGTACCATGCCCTTTGGCGAATAGAGCGATCCTGGTTGATCTTCTTCCAGGTTTTTCCGCCGTCTTCACTGCGATAGAGACCGCCATCCGGTTCATTTTCGACTATCGCCCAAACACGTTGATTATTTACCGGTGAAACAGCCACCCCAATGATGCCTTTTAAACCTTGCGGAAAACCATCATTTAAAGAAATCTCCTGCCAGGTTTTACCTTCATTGGTGCTTTTCCACAACTTTGATCCTGGCCCTCCGCTTGAAAGGGAGTAGGGGCTACGTCGGATAGTCCAGGTAGAGGCGTAAACGGTTCGATAGTTCTGGGGGTCGATAATGAGATCTACCGCCCCGCTTTTAGAATCAGAGAATAGAATTCTTTTCCAACTAGCACCACCGTTGATACTTTTATATACGCCTCGTTCCTCGGTATCCTTGTATAGATTTCCCATCGCGGCGACATATACAATATCTGGGTTTTTGGGATGTACCCTGATACGCCCGATATGACGAGTAGCTTCCAGGCCAATATGTTGCCAACTTTTACCCGCATCAACACTCTTCCAAAGTCCAAAGCCAGAGCTTACGTTTCCTCGTACTGTCTGTTCACCTTGGCCAACATAAATCACATTAGGATCACTTGGCGCAACGGCGATCGCTCCGATACTCCCACCAAAGTAGCCATCAGAAATGTTCTCCCAACTATTTCCAGCATCCGTACTTCGCCAAACGCCACCCCCGGTACTTCCGAAATAGAAGAGATTAGCTTGACCGGGAACGCCGGTTACTGCACAGGAGCGCCCACCCCTGAAGGGGCCAATCCCTCTCCATTCCAGGCTTTTTAAATAGTTGGTGTCAATGTCTTGCGCGACTGCGCCGAAAAAACAGAAAGTAAAAAGGAACAGATTAAGAGCTGCTCTTCGCTTTTTAAGCATAATGATTGGTGTTCTTTGTGCCTAAATTACGAAGCTTATGGAGATCGTTAGCTAATCCTCAGTATCAGGGATTTCTATTAAGAAAACTTCTTCTCCCGGTTTGCTGAGGTAGTATTGTTCCCGGGCAAACTTTTCCAGATTCTCAGGGCCGGAATTTAGTTGTTCCAATTGCGCTTCATCCTTGTTGATCTCTTCTTGATAATACTTAATACTTGTGCGGAGATCATCAATTTCCTCATTTAGCTCGCGATGGATAAGCCAGGAATTAACATCTAAAAACATCATCCAGAAACCGAAGAGCACAATGCTAATCACAAAGCGATTGCTCAGCACTTTGAACCAGGTTTTTTGACGGATGCTTTTTAAGAAGTCACGCATGGCTCAAATCTAGAGCATTAATAAAAGATTGAGAGGGGGTTGAGTGGGGATTATTGAACAGGTTGTGGTTAGTAGCTGGTAATACGTAGCTAGTAGCTAGTAGTTAGTATTTGGTATGTGCTAGTAATGATTCCTGTAGTACCCTACTATAAGCGAAGCGTACCATCTACCATCTACCATTTACCAATTCCCAATTAACTTAGAAAGCATAAGGATAGGAGTGGTGAATTGTGGCTGGTAGAAAGCCGTTGGTAGCTAATACCCAGTAGTAAGTATTTGGTAGGTGCTTGTAATGATTCCCGTTGTACCCTACTATAAGCGAGGCGTACCTTCTACTAATTACTAGCTACTTACTACTATCTACTAATCAACAACAACCAATCACCTCTTTCACGATCCAAACTGTAAACTACTCAAGCTCTGATACAAGCCATCATTTTTGGCGATCAGTTCTTCATGGCTTCCCATTTCCACAAGTTTACCCTTATCAAGTACCAAGATTCGGTTGGCTTCCCGTACGGTAGATAGTCGATGAGCGATAACGATTGAAGTTCGTCCTTTCATTAGATTTTCGAGGGCTTCCTGAACCAGGCGTTCCGACTCTGAGTCAAGGGCGGAAGTGGCCTCATCTAATATTAAGATTAGAGGGTCTTTGAGGATGGCTCTGGCAATGGCTACGCGCTGTCGCTGACCTCCGGATAGTTGTACTCCTCTTTCGCCAACAAGCGTGTCTAATTGTTCAGGAAAAGTTTCTATAAACTCCCAGGCATTGGCCTGCTTAGCGGCTTCAATTATTTCATTGTCCGTTGCATCCGGCTTGCCATAGGCTATGTTTTCACGAATGCTTCCTCCAAAAAGAAATACATCTTGGGGAACCACTGCCATCTGATCTCTTAAGGCGGATAATTGATAATCAGCGGCACCTTTCCCATCGTAATAGATACATCCGGAATCTGGTCGGTAAAAATTGAGAATAAGTGAAACCAGAGTGGATTTTCCAGCTCCGGAAGGACCTACAACTGCGAGCTGTTCTCCTGCATTAAGTTCAAAACTAAGCTGATCAATAACTTTGGAATCAGGTCGACTGGGATAGGTGAAATCTACATTCTCAAATCGGATATCGCCCTGGAAATTTGGGATGGGTCTACGTAGTTCATTTTCCTGTAAGTCCTCTGTTCCTTCATTAAAGATGTCCATCAAGTCCTCCGTGGCGCCTATCGCCTTTTGTAAGTTGGCATACACATTAGCCAAACCGCCAATAGAACCGCCAATAAATGCTGAATAGAAAAGGAAGCTAATAAGCTCACCTACTTGTAGTTCATTACTTGCAATTAGATTTACTCCTTGCCAGATCACCGCTACCATGGCACCGAACATACCTAGGACAATAAACGAGCTGAAAGCCCCTCTATAAAGTCCCCCCTTCATTCCTTGCTTGGCAACCTCATTAGTCCGCTTGCGGTAACGCGCTATTTCGAAGAACTCATTTGCATATGCTTTTACATTGAAAATCCCTTGCAAAGTTTCCTCAACGATGGTGTTCGATTCAGCGACTTCATCCTGCATCGCCTTAGCATAATTACGGATGAAACGACCGAAGAAAACGGCAATAACCATCACCACCGGAACTACCATCAGCATAAAGAGCGTCAGTTTCGTGGAGGTGATTAAAAGAATGGTAATTCCTCCAAAAATCACGATGATCTGACGGATAAACTCAGCCAGAGTAGTGGTGAAAGTTTCTTGTAATAAGGATATATCAGATGAAATTCGACTATTCAATTCACCCACTCTTTTCCTACCGAAAAAACCGATCGGAAGCTGAATTAGGTGTTCGTAGGTAGCCTGTCGCAAATTCGCTAGAGTTTTCTGAGTAACGTTTACGAACAGGACCACCCGGAAAAAAGAGACTATGGCTTGAGCCACCAGGATGCCAATCAGTAACAGGGAAATTCGATCGATTTGTTGAAAGATTTGATCAGAATTTACAGCATCTACTAGATCGCCCAGGTATTTTGGAAAGGCAAGATTTGCAGCAGAACTCAATACCAGGAAAACCATTCCGATGGCAAACTCGCCACGGTAGGGCTTTACATACTTATAAAGTCGAAGGGATTTTCGAAGCGAATCACGCGTTAATCGCTGCCGCTTTTTCTTTTCTTCCGCCATTTGTTTTTTTGGATCTGGGCGGCAAATTTAAGCCAATAAGCTTTCCCTTATTTAGTGGGAGCAATTTCTCCGTTCTTGATTCTTTGCCAGTAGTTTTTCAACTCCGAGCGCACCTCACCGCTTAATAGCAGTAGTCCAATGATATTAGGGAAGGCCATAGCGAGAATCATCATATCCGAGAAGTCGAGGACCGCGCCAAGACCTACCGAAGAGCCTACCCAAACAAATACACAGAAAATCACTTTATAAATGATCTCGGTGGTTTGATTTCTTCCGAAAAGGAAGGTCCAGGCTCTCAATCCATAATAACTCCAGCTAATCATAGTTGAGAAGGCAAATAGGAAAATCGCCACAACTAGTACGTAAGGGAACCAGGATATTTCGCTGCCAAAAGCTTGTGAAGTAAGTTGAGCACCTCCTAGACCACCAACTTCGTCGAATCCAGTAAAAATAAGTACCAGTGCTGTTAGGGTACAAACTACTACTGTATCAATAAAGGGTTCCATTAGAGCTACAAAACCCTCACTTACCGGGTGTTTGGTTTTGGCCGCAGAGTGCGCAATAGCTGCACTACCTACACCTGCCTCATTAGAGAATGCCGCACGACGCACTCCTTGAATTAGAACTCCGATAAATCCACCTAACATGGCCGGCGGACTAAATGCCCCATTAATTATTTTAGTGATGGCTTCACCAATATTTCCAATGTTCATCAAGATGATGGTGAGAGCGGCTAGAATATATAAGCCCGCCATAAAGGGCACTATCTTTTCCGTAACCTTAGCAATACTCCTAATACCACCTAATATCACTGCTCCAACCAATAAAGCCATTACGATACCAAAAGCGCTGCCATGACCCTGCATAAAGGTGAACTCCGTGGAAACAATTTCAAAAGCTTGATTAGCCTGGAACATATTTCCTCCACCAAAGCTGGCTCCGATTGCCAGGACGGCGAATACTACCGCCAGAACTTTTCCTAGACCACCCATACCGCGCTTTGCTAATCCTTTTCTTAGATAGCGCATTGGTCCACCTTCTACTACTCCGTCCTCACCAATATCCCTGTATTTCACCCCAAGTGTACATTCTGTGAACTTGGACGCCATACTCACTAAACCGACAATTATAAGCCAAAATGTTGCTCCCGGTCCACCAACCGAAATAGCAACTGCTACTCCCGCGATATTACCCAAACCTACTGTGGCACTGACAGCTGTTGCTAGAGCCTGGAAATGAGTTACCTCTCCGGGAGCATCCTTTTCATCATATTTTCCTCTTACTAGTTTTATTGAATGTCTCCAACCCCAGAAATTGACGAATCCCATGCGAATGGTAAAAAAGATTGCTCCGAAGATGAGCCATATAACAATAAATGGAATGCTATTCGTACGAAGTTCTCCATTAGGATGACGTGATATCGTTCCATCTTCCAAAATGACACGATTGTCATATAGCCCAAGAAAATGGAAAGGATCCCAAAAGATTACGGTAGCGATTCCATTAACCACGGGTTTCATATTTCCATTAAGCTTCTCAGCTACAGATTCTCCTGGGATGATAAAGGTTTGACTTAAAGTATCATTTGCATCATATACCAGAACGCTGTGCTCCATGGCTTCTACCAAGCCGTTGGCAGTGCGAGAAAGGGTATCAGTACCCTTGTTACTCCATTTATAGTAATAGGGAGGGGTACCTCCGGAGAGTTTTATTGAGGCTCTTCCGTCATTGATCTTTTCTGTTGGATTAACGATTTCGAAGTTTTCAATTTTCAGCTTTCCCTGGGCAAATGATCCGAAAGTGAAAAGGCTGAGCAGAAGAGCTATTCTAAAACGCATGTAGGTGCTGTTATTTAAGGAAGCCACAAGTATCGCAAAAAAAAGGCAGTTTGTAAAATTGACTAGCGGTACAAGATGCAGACTATCGCTATTATTAAATGCTTAATGTGGTGCTTACTTAGTGGATGCAGGCCATATTGTATTGTGGAAAAGATAACTCCCAGCACGGTCCGTAGTCTGCTAGTTTTATTCGTTCTGGCATTACTCTTACAGATTGTCGAAGTCTATTATTGGGAGCTTTTTCCACCCGAACCCCTTTTAAGCTCGATGGAGATACAAGCCATCGAACGGAAATGGGCTCAGGAGGACAGTTTGAAAGAGCAGCGGTTTGTCCGGGCTCTAAAGCCTTTTGATCCTAATCTTATTGATTCTGTGTTTCTGAGTTCCTTGGGTCTAGATATACATCTGCAGGCTAACTGGTTAAACTACCTTCGGTCCGGAGCACATTTTAGGAATAAGGAAGATTTACTTCGCCTCTACTCGATGGATAGTTCACTTTATCAACGTTTGTATCCTTATCTCCAAATCGCTAATTCAAGCATTATCTCTAAGAGCTCAGATTTGGAGAATGAATCACCTTTGGTGCTTAAACCGGATAGCTTCAATCCAAATCTGGTGAGTCGAAATGAAATGGAGACCATGGGTTTTCCGAAAAACTTTCAGAACGGGCTCATTGGTTTTCGCGAGAAGTATCGGCCATTTAAAAGGAGTCAGGACTTATACCTTATATATGGTATGGACTCAGGTATCGTTTCACAACTTATACCCTGGATTATTTTGGATACGACAGGGAATCCAGATGAGTCGCTATTTGTAGATTTAAACCAGGCTGATTCAACTGAATTAATTAAGATTAATGGGATAGGCTCGGTGAAGGCTCAAAGAATTATTGAATGGCGAAATCGTTTGGGCGGATTTCATAGTCTACAGCAGTTGGAAGATCATCATATTATAGATTCGATTACTCTGCTGGGTATTAAGGATAATCTTAGGCTTGGAGTTTTTATTCGAAACCTTTCCTTGAATGAAAGCAGTTTAGAAGATTTGCAGTCTCATCCTTATATCAATTATTACCTCGCTTTAAGTATAGTGCAGTTTAGAGAGAGGTTCAGGCAATTTAAATCTATTGACGAACTCGCGAACATTGAATTGGTGGATGATGTATTATTCAGTAAACTTGCACCCTACTTTAAAGAAGCTGTTTTGGATTCTTTATAAGTGAACCTCTCTAAATAATTGCAGTATGGAAACTATGACTGCCGGGATGACTTTCGCGTCCACGGAAACTCAGAAAATGATAGCAGAATCTGTTCGTGATTTTGCCGAGCAGCATATCAGACCAAATATTATGAAGTGGGATGAGAGCC
Organism: Croceimicrobium sp.; assembly: GCA_965279135.1. GTDB lineage: Bacteria > Bacteroidota > Bacteroidia > Flavobacteriales > Schleiferiaceae > Croceimicrobium. The sequence continues at coordinate 570,884 of OZ257133.1, forward strand.
AGGAATTTCCTGCCCAAGTGCTTCGTCAATTAGGCGAGATGGGCTTGATGGGAGTTTTAGTTCCGGAGGAGTATGGCGGTTCAGGATTGGGCTATTTTGAGTACGTTGCTGCTATCCGCGAACTCTCTAAAGTTGATCCCTCGATTGGCCTAAGTATGGCGGCTCATAATTCGCTCTGTACAAATCATATTTTAACCTTCGGCAATGAGGAGCAAAAGCAAAAATATTTACCCAAGCTAGCCACTGGAGAGCATATTGGTGCTTGGGGACTTACCGAAGCGGGCACCGGTAGTGATGCCGGTGGAATGGATACCGTTGCGGTGCGTGATGGCGATCATTGGGTTATTAATGGCGCTAAAAACTGGATCACTCATGGAATAAGTGGTGAAGTAGCAGTGGTAATCGTTAGAACCGGAGAGAAAAGAGATTCTCATGGCATGACCGCTTTCGTTGTAGAACGTGGGACTCCAGGCTTTAGAGGAGGTCGTAAGGAGAATAAACTTGGAATGCGCGCTTCAGAAACCGCTGAAATGATTTTTGAGGATTGTCGAATTCCTCATGCCAATATGTTAGGTGAAGAGGGAGACGGTTTTATTCAGGCTATGAAAATTCTGGATGGTGGTAGAATTTCCATTGCTGCCTTATCTCTGGGTATTGGATTTGGGGCATTGGAAGCAGCGGTTCAGTATTCTAAGGAGAGAGTACAATTTGGTAAGCCTATTAGTCATTTTCAGGGCGTAAGTTTTAAGATCGCTGATATGGCAACAAAAATGGAAGCTGCTGAATTGTTGACCTGGCAAGCCTGCGATCTTAAAAACAAAGGAGAGAAAGTTACCATGGCCGGAGCGAAAGCCAAGATGTATAGTTCTGAGGTTGCTGTGATGGTTTGTAATGAAGCTGTTCAGATTTTCGGTGGATATGGATTTACGAAAGACTTTCCCGTAGAGAAGTTCTATCGCGATGTAAAGCTTTGCACCATTGGCGAAGGAACGACTGAGATACAAAAGTTGGTTATTTCCAGGGAATTGATGAAATAGCTATTTACGATTTGATTATTTAGCTATATTTGCAGCCCAAAAAATTAAAAGCGAAGAATGTTAGTAATTTCTGTTAAAGAAGGTGAGTCTATCGACCGTGCGTTAAAGCGTTACAAGCGTAAATACGATCGCACCGGCGTGATGAAGGAGATTCGTGGCCGCAAGCAGTTTGTAAAGCCATCTGTAGCGCGTCGCAAGGAGATCATCAAGGCTGCCTACATTCAGCAGATCCGTCAGGAAGAGGAATAAGTCCTCATTTCAGACTGACCATATTTCAGCAAGGGTTTGTATATCTTTACATTCCCTTGCTTTTTTATGTCCAATACTCAAGCTTTTCTCGATCACTTGAAGTTCCAGAAACGGTTTTCGGAACACACTATTCGAGCTTATGAAAAGGACCTTCAGTTATTTGAAGAGTTTGTCTTAGAAACCTTTGAAGAGGAAGATCTTGCCAAGGTGCATCATGGCATGGTTAGATCCTGGGTAGTGCAGATGGTAGAGGAAGAGCTTGCTCGCACCAGCATCAAACGAAAAGTTAGTGCCTTACGGTCTTATTATAAATTTCTTTTGCGCGAGGGAAGGGTGAAGAGCAATGTTGCTGCTCAGGTTGTAGTGCCCAAGCCTCCTAAGAAATTAATGAGGGTTGTTCCCGAAGAGGATATGCTGGCCCTCTTATCATTGGAAATTGATGAAGAGGATTACTGGATGTATACGCAATCCCTTATTCTTGATCTATTCTATCAATGTGGATTACGCCTAAGTGAATTGATCAATTTAAGGATTGGTGATTTGAGGTTAGAGTCCGCCTATATAAAAGTTCACGGAAAGGGTAAAAAGGAGCGGGAAATACCCCTTGGTGAAATATTGATAAAGCGACTTCAATTTTACTTACGAGCGCATCGCAGTGGCCTCGGGGCCTCGGATGCGGAAGAGCCTTTGTTCCTAACCTTGAAAGGTAAAAAGCTCTATCCCAAGCTTGTTTACAATTCGGTAAATGCATATCTTAGTTTGGTCAGTGGGGTAGAGCAAAAGAGTCCACATACCTTGAGGCATTCTTTTGCAAGTCACTTACTAAATCGGGGTGCTGATCTTAATTCTGTAAAGGAGTTATTAGGACATTCGTCCTTGGCGGCAACGCAGGTTTATACACACAACTCCATTGATCGTCTAAAATCGTTGTATAACCAGGCTCATCCAAGAGCCACAAATTCTGATGGTCTATGAAAGCTACCTTTCAGTCTGTAAATTTCACTGCGGATGCGAAATTGATCGAATTCATTCAACGCAAACTTGATAAGCTCGAATTATTCAATGACCGAATCATTAATGGAGAGGTTTTTCTAAAAGTTGAGAACACTTCTTCCAAAGAAAATAAGATAGTTGAGATCAAACTTCATATCCCAGGACATGAACTGGTGGTAAAAAAGCAAAATAAGTCCTTTGAAGCAGCAGCCGATATGGCTACTGAAGCCTTGCGCAGACAGCTAATAAGGCACAAGGATAAGCCCCGGATGGCGGCCCTCTAAAAATTTCAATATAGCCCATTGTGGCAATCAAAATTACTTTTACATTTGCAGTCCGTTTTTGAAGCGGACTGTTCTTTTATATAGAAACACGTAAAAGCCTGTGTAGCTCAGTTGGCCAGAGCAGCTGATTTGTAATCAGCTGGTCGGGGGTTCGAATCCCTCCACAGGCTCTGAATTTATTGGGGCTGTAGCCTTTTATGAAGTTCTTTTAATTTATTGTTTCGGGGAGATACTCAAGCGGCCAACGAGGACAGACTGTAAATCTGTTGGTATTTACCTTCGCAGGTTCGAATCCTGCTCTCCCCACTATTATAGACCAAAAGGTTTAGGCGGGAGTAGCTCAGCTGGCTAGAGCATCAGCCTTCCAAGCTGAGGGTCGCGGGTTCGAATCCCGTTTCCCGCTCTAAAACGATAGGTTCAAAGATAATTGTGTCTTGGGCCTATCGTTTTTATGGGTTTAATCACCCAGGTAAGCCGATGTAGCTCAGGGGTAGAGCGTTTCCTTGGTAAGGAAGAGGTCAGGGGTTCAATTCCCCTCATTGGCTCTAAGTGAAAGACCACAGTGGTCTCGCTTATTTTTGATGTAACGTTTTAATTTTTAAGACAAAAGAACCATGGCAAAAGAAACTTTTGTTCGTAACAAGCCGCACTTGAACATCGGCACCATCGGACACGTTGACCACGGTAAGACCACTTTGACTGCAGCCATTACCAACGTACTGGCTAATGCTGGTTTTTCCGAAAAGCGTGATTTCGATTCAATCGACAACGCTCCAGAAGAGAAAGAGCGTGGTATTACTATCAACTCTGCACACGTAGAGTACGAAACTGAAAACCGTCACTATGCACACGTAGACTGTCCGGGTCACGCCGACTACGTTAAGAACATGGTAACTGGTGCTGCTCAGATGGACGGAGCTATCCTTGTAGTTGCTGCTACTGATGGTCCTATGCCACAAACTCGTGAGCACATCCTTCTTGGTCGTCAGGTAGGTATTCCACGTATCGTTGTTTTCTTGAACAAAGTGGATATGGTAGACGACGAGGAGCTATTAGAGCTTGTTGAAATGGAAGTACGTGAATTACTTTCTTTCTACGAGTATGATGGCGACGAGACTCCAGTTATTTCCGGTTCAGCTTTAGGTGCATTGAATGATGAGCCTAAGTGGGTTGACACTGTAATGGAGTTAATGAATGCTTGTGATACTTGGATTCAGGAGCCAGAGCGCGACAACGAGAAGCCTTTCTTGATGCCTATCGAGGATGTATTCTCTATTACTGGTCGTGGTACTGTTGCTACTGGTCGTATCGAAACTGGTGTAGCTAACACTGGTGATGCTGTAGATATCATTGGATTCGGTGATGAGAAACTTACTTCTACCATTACTGGGGTAGAGATGTTCCGTAAGATTCTTGACCGTGGTGAAGCTGGTGATAACGTAGGTATCCTTCTTCGTGGTATTGAGAAAAAAGATATCCGTCGTGGTATGGTAATCTGTGCCCCAGGATCTATTACTCCTCACATGAAGTTTAAAGCTGAGGTATATATCTTGAAGAAAGAAGAAGGTGGTCGCCACACTCCTTTCCACAACAAATACCGTCCTCAGTTCTACTTACGTACAACTGACGTAACCGGTGAGATTCAATTACCAGAAGGAACCGAAATGGTAATGCCTGGTGATAACCTTACCATCCACGTAGATTTGATCGCCCCTGTTGCTATCAACAAAGGATTGCGTTTCGCTATCCGTGAAGGTGGCCGTACAGTAGGTGCTGGTCAGGTAACTGAGATCATCGAGTAATTAGCTCGATTAGATATAGTTTATGAGTAAAAGGTGTCTCGGCCAAGCCGAGATACCTTTCTCACTAAATACGGGTGTAGCTCAGCTGGTAGAGCAGCGGTCTCCAAAACCGAAGGTCGTGAGTTCGATTCTTACCACCCGTGCAAAGACTTAAAGAATGAGTAAAGTAAAGGCTTACTTCCAGGAATCCTACGAGGAGCTGGTTAACAAAACAAGCTGGCCATCTTGGTCTGAGTTGCAGAGAACTTCGGTATTAGTAGCAGTTGCTTCTATTATTATTGCCTTGATCATTGCAGGAATGGACCGCGGTATTAGTTTCATTTTGGAAACCATTTACAACGCATTCTAAGGACCTGTTTATGAGCGAAGGCGGTAAAAAATGGTATGTGGTTCGGGCAATTTCCGGACAAGAAAATAAGATTAAGTCTTACATAGAAAACGAAATTGAGTACAATGGTTTGGTTGATTATCTAGGTCAAATTCTAGTGCCAACTGAGAAAGTATTTCAAATTCGTAACGGTAAAAAAATTAGCAAGGAAAGAAATTACTTTCCTGGTTATATAATGATTGAAGCTAACCTTGGCGGTGAAATGGTACATACCATTAAAAACGTTCAAGGAGTGATTGGTTTCTTAGGTGAAACTAAAGGTGGAGATCCGGTGCCATTACGTCAAAGCGAGGTGAACCGAATGTTAGGTAAGGTTGATGAACTTTCAGAGACCGAAGAGAAAATTAACATTCCTTACATCGTTGGCGAAACTGTTAAAGTTATTGATGGTCCGTTTAATGGTTTTAATGGAACCATTGAAAAGGTATTTGAAGATAAGCGCAAGCTGGAGGTTATGGTGAAGATTTTTGGTAGAAAGACCCCTCTGGAATTGTCTTATATGCAAGTTGAAAAAGAGAGTTAAATTAATTGTGAGCTCAAAATAGGGCATAGCCCAGTGGGACGCTTCCAACCCACATTTTTGGTTTTTAAATAGAAAAAGAACAATGGCTAAAGAAGTAAGTGCACTAATTAAACTCCAGGTTCGTGGAGGTGCTGCTAACCCTTCTCCTCCTGTTGGACCCGCGCTTGGTGCGAAGGGTGTTAACATTATGGAGTTCTGTAAGCAGTTCAATGCGCGTACACAAGATAAGCAAGGGAAGGTTTTACCGGTTATTATTACCGTTTACTCCGACAAGTCTTTCGACTTTGTAATTAAAACTCCTCCCGCCGCCGTTCAATTAATGGAGGCAGCTAAAATCAAGAAAGGTTCACAGCAATCTAACCTGCAAAAGGTAGGTAAGGTAAGCTGGGATCAAGTACGGGCAATTGCAGAAGATAAAATGGCCGATCTGAACGCATTCACCATTGAGTCTGCCATGAGTATGGTAGCTGGTACAGCGCGCAGTATGGGTTTAACAGTAACTGGCCCTAAGCCTTTCTAAAGCGAAATTATTGATGGCAACTATTAGTAAAAATCGTAAGGCTGCATTGGAGAAATTCGATCGTAACAAAGTTTATTCTTTGGACGAGGCCAGTGCAATTGTAAAGGAGATCTCAAATGCTAAGTTCGACGCTTCCGTTGATCTTGCGGTGCGTTTGGGAGTTGATCCTCGTAAAGCAAACCAAATGGTGCGTGGAGTGGTAACTCTACCTCATGGTACCGGTAAAGAAGTAAAGGTATTGGCCTTAGTTACTCCTGATAAGGAAGCTGAAGCCAAAGAAGCCGGAGCTGATTACGCTGGTTTGGACGAGTTTATCGACAAGATTAAAGGAGGTTGGACCGACGTGGATGTGATCGTAACCATGCCTAGCGTAATGGGTAAGATCGGACCATTAGGACGTATTCTTGGACCTCGTGGTTTGATGCCTAACCCGAAAACCGGTACCGTTACTATGGATGTAGCAAAAGCGGTTAGCGATGTTAAAGGTGGTAAAATCGACTTTAAAGTTGACCGCTACGGAATCATCCACGCGGGTATTGGAAAAGCTTCTTTTGAAGCAGATAAGATCAAAGAAAATGCTGAAGAGTTAATTAAAACTCTTGTGCGCATGAAGCCTACTGCAGCTAAAGGTACCTACATGAAGAGTGTCACTATGAGCAGTACCATGAGCCCAGGTATCAGCATTGATGCAAAGTCTGTTTCCTAATTGAAATTTGTTGAGAAATGACTCGCGAAGAAAAGAATAAAGAAATTGAAACTCTTGTAGAGCGTCTTGAAGGCGCTAATGTTCTCTACATAACTGATATCGAAGGCCTGGATGCTGTAGAAACTAGCAACCTCCGTCGTACTGCTTTTAAAGCTGGTATCCAGTTAAACGTAGTAAAGAATACACTCCTTAAGAAAGCGATGGAACGCAGTTCCAAAGATTACGAAGGATTGTATCCTGTGTTGAAAGGTTCCACAAGTATCATGATCGCCGAGGCTGGTAATGCTCCAGCGCGAATGATCAAAGACTTGCGTAAAAAGAAACAGGAGAAACCTGTTATCAAAGGTGCCTTTATCGAAGAAGCAATTTTTATTGGTGATGATCAATTAGATACTCTAAGTTCATTGAAGAGCAAAGAGGAATTGGTTGCCGATATCATTGCTCTACTGCAATCTCCTGCCAAGAATGTTATCAGCGGCCTGAAAGGTTCCGGTGGTACTTTGGCTGGTCTGTTAAAGACCTTAGAGGAGCGCGCAGCTTAATGAGTACGCACTCAGCTTCCATATATTAAGTGTTGTAATTAATTTTTTTTTAAAGAATCTAGACATGGCAGACATCAAAGAACTAGGTGATCAGTTAGTAAATCTTACCGTAAAAGAGGTAAGCGAATTAGCTGACTATCTTAAAGAAGAATACGGTATTGAGCCTGCTGCTGCTGCAGTTGCTGTTGCTGGTCCTGCTGCTGGCGGTGGTGAAGCCGGTGGTGGTGAAGAGCAAACCGAATTCGACGTGATCTTGAAAGCTCCAGGTGGATCTAAATTAGCCGTTGTAAAATTGGTTAAAGAACTAACTGGACTAGGTCTTAAAGATGCTAAAGCCCTTGTAGACGAAGCTCCAAAACCTTTGAAAGAAGGTGTAGCTAAGGACGAGGCCGAAGCGCTTAAGACGCAGCTTGAAGAAGCTGGTGCTGAGGTAGAAATCAAGTAAGCACCATACAGCCTTTGAGGCTAAATTACTAAGGTTAAGGTCTTTGGGATACCCCCAACAGACCTTAACCCTTTTGTGTTTGTAAACTAAATTTTCTCCGCATTTTGAATAACCCGGTACCCGTAAAAGGAATGGAAAGAGTCAATTTTGCATCCATTAAAAACCACTTCGATTATCCCGACTTTCTGGCGATTCAGATTCAGTCTTTTAAAGACTTTTTCCAGCTAGAAACCAAAGCGGCTGATCGAGAGAATGAAGGACTTTTCCGCACATTCTCTGAGAATTTCCCGATTACTGACTCTCGTAATCAATTCGTATTGGAGTTCATCGATTACTTTATCGATCCTCCTCGCTATTCTGAAGAAGAATGCATCGAGCGTGGCCTCACCTTCAGTGTGCCACTTAAGGCTCGTTTAAAATTATATTGTACCGATCCGGAACACGAAGATTTCGAGACTATCGTACAGGATGTGTATTTGGGGACTATCCCTTATATGACTCCTCGTGGTACTTTCGTCGTGAACGGAGCTGAAAGGGTGATCGTTTCCCAGTTACACCGTTCTCCTGGTGTTTTCTTTGGGCAGAGCTATCATGCCAACGGTACCAAGCTATATTCAGCTCGGGTAATTCCTTTTAAAGGATCCTGGATTGAATTCGCCACCGATATCAACTCGGTGATGTATGCTTATATCGATCGTAAAAAGAAATTACCACTCACCACCTTATTACGTGCTATTGGATACGAAAGAGATAAGGACATCCTGGAGATTTTTGATCTTGCAGAAGAGGTGAAGGTTACTAAAACAGGTTTAAAGAAAACTATTGGTCGTAAGCTTGCGGCCAGAGTGCTTAAGACCTGGATAGAGGATTTCGTAGATGAAGATACTGGTGAAGTAGTATCCATCGAGCGTAACGAAGTGGTGCTTGATCGTGATACTATTCTCGAGAAAGAACATCTTGATGAGATCCTGGATGCCGATGTACAAACTATCCTCCTTCACAAAGAGGATATTGAAGCATCCGAATACGCTATTATTCATAATACCCTGCAAAAAGATCCTACCAACTCTGAGAAAGAAGCGGTAGAGCACATCTATCGTCAGCTGCGGAATGCGGAGCCGCCAGACGAGGAAACGGCCAGGGGAATTATCGATAAGTTATTCTTCTCAGAGCAGCGCTACAGCCTGGGAGAGGTAGGACGTTATCGAATCAATAAGAAATTAGGTCTGGAGATTGAAAGTGATATTCAGGTACTAACTAAGCAGGATATCCTTAGCATCGTTAAGTACTTGATCGAACTGATTAACTCTAAGGCCGAGATTGATGATATTGATCACTTGAGTAATCGTCGTGTACGTACCGTAGGTGAGCAGATGTCCAATCAATTTGGTGTAGGTCTGGCCCGTATGGCCCGTACCATCAAAGAACGTATGAACGTTCGTGATAACGAGGTATTTACCCCGATCGATTTGATTAACGCGAAGACACTTTCTTCAGTAATCAACTCTTTCTTTGGTACTAACCAGTTATCTCAGTTCATGGATCAAACCAATCCGTTGGCGGAAGTAACGCATAAGCGTCGTCTTTCAGCTCTAGGACCTGGTGGTTTATCTCGCGAGCGTGCTGGTTTTGAGGTACGAGATGTTCACTATACACACTATGGACGTCTTTGTCCTATTGAGACACCGGAAGGACCTAATATCGGTCTGATTTCTTCTATGTCAGTTTACGCGAAGGTGAACAAGATGGGATTCTTGGAAACTCCTTATCGCCAGGTAGAAGAAGGTAAGATTGATTTCTCTAAAGCTCCTCTTTACTTAAGTGCAGAGGAAGAAGAACAAAAGGTAATTGCGCAGGCAAATGCTCCGGTAAAAGACAATGGAGAGTTTGTTAATGATAGAGTAAAAGTTCGTGATGAAGCTGACTATCCTCTTGTAGAACCTGAGAAGGTTGACTACATGGATGTTGCTCCAAACCAGATTGCATCTATCTCAGCATCTTTAATTCCATTCCTGGAGCATGATGATGCGAACCGTGCATTGATGGGATCGAACATGATGCGTCAGGCAGTTCCACTTTTACGCCCTGAAGCACCAATCGTTGGTACCGGTCTTGAAAAGCGCGTTGCGAGAGATAGCCGTGTATTGGTAAATGCAGAGGGCGATGGTGTTGTTGAATATGTAGACGCACAGAAGATTGTAATCAAGTATGATCGTTCTGATGAAGAGCGATTGGTAAGTTTTGAAGAGGATTCCAAGACCTATAACTTGGTGAAATTCCGCAAGACCAATCAGAGTACTTGTATCAACATTAAGCCAATCGTGAAACAAGGCGAGCGCGTTGCTGCTGGTCAGGTACTTTGCGAGGGTTATGCTACTGAAGATGGCGAACTAGCCCTCGGAAGAAACATGCAAGTGGCTTTCATGCCCTGGAAAGGATACAACTTTGAGGATGCGATTGTGATTTCTGAGCGTGTAGCACGCGATGATATCTTTACCTCGCTTCACATTGATGAGTATACCCTGGATGTACGTGATACTAAATTAGGTGTAGAGGAATTGACCTCAGATATTCCTAATGTTAGTGAGGAAGCTACCAAAGATCTCGATGAGAACGGATTGATTCGCATCGGTGCGGAAGTTAAACCTGGAGATATCCTGATTGGTAAAATCACTCCTAAAGGTGAGTCTGATCCTACTCCGGAAGAAAAACTTCTTCGTGCAATCTTTGGCGATAAAGCAGGTGATGTAAAAGATGCTTCTCTTAAAGCTTCTCCATCATTGAATGGTGTAGTAATTAATAAGAAGTTATTCGCTTTAGCTCGTAAGGACAAAAAGACTCGTCTTCAGGATAAGGAAGAGATCGAAAAGCTGGATCAGGAATTCAACATGGAGGTAGAAAGCCTTCGTCAGAAGTTCTTAGAGAAGCTTTCAATCCTTGTTGCCGGTAAAACCAGTCAGGGCGTTGAGAACGACCTTAATGAAGTTGTGATTCCGAAAGGAACCAAATTCACTCAGAAAATTCTTAATGGTATTGACGATTACACCCGAATTACTGGTGGAACCTGGACAACCGATGCAGAGAAGAATGAGTTGATTGCAACCTTATTGCACAACTTTAAGATTAAGTACAACGATTACCTTGGTGCCTACAAGCGCAAGAAATTTACCATTAGCGTGGGAGATGAATTGCCTTCAGGAATCGTGAAGATGGCCAAAGTTTATATTGCCAAGAAGCGTAAGCTTAAAGTTGGTGATAAAATGGCTGGTCGCCACGGTAACAAAGGTATTGTGGCTCGTATCGTTCGTCAAGAGGATATGCCATTCCTGGAGGATGGTACTCCGGTTGATATTGTATTGAATCCACTTGGTGTACCTTCTCGTATGAATATCGGTCAGATTTATGAGACCGTATTAGGATGGGCAGGTAAGAAGCTAGGACGCAAATTCGCGACACCAATCTTCGATGGTGCCAGTTTAGATGAGATTAACAAATACACCGATGAGGCTGGAATTCCTCGTTTCGGACACACCTTCCTTTACGATGGCGGTACCGGAGAGCGTTTCCACCAGGCGGCAACGGTTGGGGTAATCTACATGATTAAACTTGGCCACATGATCGATGATAAGATGCATGCTCGTTCTATCGGACCATACTCACTTATTACTCAGCAACCATTGGGTGGTAAAGCCCAGTTTGGTGGCCAGCGTTTTGGTGAGATGGAGGTATGGGCATTGGAAGCCTTTGGTGCATCCAATATCCTACGCGAGATTCTTACCGTTAAATCGGATGACGTAGTGGGTCGTGCCAAGACTTATGAAACAATAGTTCGTGGTGATGCAATGCCAGAGCCTGGTATTCCAGAATCCTTTAATGTATTGCTACACGAATTGAATGGATTGGGTCTTAAAGTTACCCTCGACTAATTAAATTAAGAATTTAATTCCTGAAAGATGTCATTGAGGAAAAACGATAAAAGCACTTACAACTCAAACTTTAAGAGTATTACCATTAGCCTGGCTTCGCCGGAATTTCTATTGGAACGCTCTTTTGGTGAGGTGCTAAAACCAGAAACTATTAACTATCGTACCCACAAGCCAGAGCGTGATGGCTTGTTCTGCGAGCGTATTTTCGGTCCGGTAAAGGATTACGAATGTGCCTGTGGTAAGTACAAGCGTATCCGTTATAAGGGTATTGTTTGCGACCGTTGTGGGGTAGAGGTGACGGAGAAGAAAGTACGTCGTGAGCGCGTAGGACACATTAACTTGGTGGTTCCCGTTGCTCATATCTGGTACTTCAAATCATTACCTAACAAGATCGGATACCTTCTTGGATTACCGACCAAGAAATTGGAGATGATCATCTACTACGAGCGATATGTAGTAATTCAAGCGGGTAATGCTACCAAAGAAGATGGTACTCCAATGCAGTATATGGAATTCCTTACAGAAGAGGAGTACCTGGATGCATTAGAGCGTTTACCGGTTGAAAACCAATATTTAGAGGATAGTGATCCGAACAAATTCATCGCCAAAATGGGGGGTGAGGCCTTGATTGAATTATTAGGTCGTTTGGATTTGGATTCTCTTTCTTATGAGCTTAGAAACAAAGCCAATACTGAGACTTCTCAGCAGCGTAAGCAGGAAGCTTTAAAGCGTTTGGTTGTTGTTGAAGCTTTCCGTGATGCTAACAGCCGCATTGAGAACCGTCCTGAATGGATGATTGTGAAAGTGGTTCCGGTAATTCCACCAGAATTACGTCCATTAGTTCCTCTGGATGGTGGTCGTTTTGCAACTTCTGATTTGAATGATTTATACCGAAGGGTGATTATCCGTAACAATCGTTTGAAGCGATTAATGGAAATCAAAGCTCCCGAGGTTATCCTTCGTAATGAGAAGCGTATGCTTCAGGAAGCGGTTGATTCACTATTCGATAATACCAGAAAAGCTTCCGCGGTTAAAACTGATAACAACCGTGCATTAAAATCACTTTCCGATTCCTTAAAAGGTAAGCAAGGACGTTTCCGTCAAAACCTATTGGGTAAGAGGGTGGATTACTCCGCACGTTCGGTTATCGTTGTAGGTCCGGAAATGAAGCTGCACGAATGCGGTTTACCAAAAGATATGGCTGCTGAGCTTTACAAGCCGTTTATCGTTCGTAAGTTAATCGAACGCGGAATTGTAAAGACCGTTAAGTCGGCTAAGAAGATTATTGATAAGCGCGAGCCGGTAGTTTGGGATATCCTGGAGAATGTGATGAAAGGCCATCCAGTACTGCTAAACCGTGCTCCAACACTTCACCGTTTAGGTATTCAGGCATTCCAGCCCAAGATGATTGAGGGTAAAGCAATTCAATTGCATCCTCTTGCATGTACGGCCTTCAACGCTGACTTTGATGGAGACCAGATGGCGGTGCACTTACCATTAGGTTCGGCCGCGATTTTGGAAGCTCAGATGTTGATGTTGGCTTCTCATAACATTCTGAACCCCGCTAACGGATCACCGATCACCGTTCCTTCTCAGGACATGGTATTGGGTCTTTACTATATGACCAAGATGCGGGTGAGCGATAAGACGATCACTGTAAAGGGTGAAGGTCTTACCTTCTATTCGGATGAAGAAGCAGAGATTGCTTACAATGAAGGTATAGTAGACCTAAATGCCAAAGTGAAGGTTCGTACTCTTGTTGAGGAAGAAGGCGAATTGAAGCATAAGGTTATTGAAACTTCTTTCGGACGTATCCTTTTCAATAAGGTGGTTCCAAATAATGTAGGTTTCATAAATACTGTATTGACCAAGAAAGCTTTAAGAGGTATTATTTCAGATATCCTTAAAGCAACTGATGTACCAACTACAGCAGACTTCCTGGACAATATCAAGTCATTAGGATTCATGACCGCCTTCCGTGGAGGTCTTTCTTTCTCCCTGGGTGATATTATCATTCCACAGGAAAAGGATGATCTTGTTAAAAGTGCCGAAGGTCAGATTGAAGAGATCCTTGGATCTTATAATATGGGTCTGATTACCAATAACGAACGTTATAATCAGGTAATCGATGTTTGGACAAATACCAATGCTCGTCTTACCGAAAGAGCCATGCACTATTTGTCTAGCGACCGTCAAGGGTTTAACCCGATCTATATGATGCTTGATTCTGGTGCACGTGGATCGAAGGAGCAGATTCGTCAGCTTTCCGGTATGCGTGGTCTGATGGCTAAGCCTCAGAAATCTGGATCTAGCGGTGGTGAGATCATCGAAAACCCGATTATCGCAAACTTTAAGGAGGGTCTTTCGATTCTGGAGTACTTTATTTCTACTCACGGTGCCCGTAAAGGTTTGGCGGATACTGCACTTAAAACTGCAGATGCCGGATATCTTACTCGTCGTTTGGTTGACGTTGCTCAGGATGTTATCATCACGGAGGACGATTGCGAAACCCTACGTGGACTTGAGGTTACCGCCTTGAAGAAGAATGAGGAAATCGTTGAGCCATTATCCGATCGTATTATCGGTCGTACTTCCCTTCACGATGTAATCGATCCGATTACTAATGAGGTATATGTTCGCACCGGAGAAATGATCTCAGAATCAGAGGCAGAGAAAATTGAAGCTTCGCCAATACAAATGGTTGAAGTGAGATCTGCCCTTACTTGTGAGAGCAAGAAAGGAATCTGTGCTCGCTGTTATGGCCGTAACCTTGCAACTGGTAAGAAGGTACAAAAAGGAGAGGCTGTAGGAGTTATTGCTGCTCAGTCTATTGGTGAGCCAGGAACCCAGCTTACTCTGCGTACTTTCCACGTAGGTGGTACTGCGGGTAACGTTTCTGAAGAATCTACCATCTCCGCTAAGTTTGATGGTGTTGCTGTTCTTGAAGATGTTCGTACCGTAAAAGGTGAGGATAACGAAGGAAATGAGGTAGACATCGTTATTGGCCGTACTGGTGAATTCCGTCTGGTGGATGCCAAGACTGGTATCAACTTAATGACCAACAATGTGCCTTACGGATCATACCTACGCAAGAAGGATGGCGATAAATTGAAGAAAGGAGATGTAGTTTGTCAGTGGGATCCATTTAATGCTGTTATCATTTCTGAAACCAGTGGTACGATTAAGTTCGCTGATATTGAGCAGGGTATTACCTACCGTGTTGAGATTGACGAGCAAACTGGTTTCATGGAGAAAGTGATCTCTGAGACTCGAAACAAGAAGATGATTCCTACCATTGCTATCGTTGATAAAAATGGAGAGGAGCTTAAGCACTATACTTTACCGGTGGGATCGCATATCATCGTAGAAGATGGCGATACTATTAAATCAGGTAAAACGCTGGTTAAGATTCCACGTAAATCAGCCAAAGCGGGTGATATTACCGGAGGTCTTCCAAGGGTAACCGAGCTATTCGAAGCGCGTAACCCATCTAACCCAGCGGTTGTATCTGAGATTGATGGTGTAGTTTCTTACGGAAAAATCAAGCGTGGTAATCGCGAGATTATCGTAGAGAGTCGTACCGGTGAGATCAAGAAATATCTGATCAACCTAAGTAAGCAGATTCTTGTACAAGAGAATGACTTTGTACGTGCAGGGATGCCACTTTCTGAAGGAGCTATTACTCCAGCAGATATCCTTGCCATTCAGGGTCCAAATAGAGTACAAGAGTACCTGGTTAATGAAATCCAGGAAGTATATCGCTTACAGGGTGTGAAGATTAATGATAAGCACTTTGAAACCATCGTTCGTCAGATGATGCGTAAGGTTGATATTCAGGATCCGGGTGATACTCTATTCTTAGAGAAGAGTCTGGTGCATAAGAACGATTTCATCGAGCAAAATGACTGGATTTTCGATAAGAAAGTAGTGGTTGAGGCCGGTGAATCTGAAAACCTACAGGCGGGTCAGATTATTTCTGCTCGTAGACTACGTGATGAGAATTCACTCCTACGTCGTGCTGATAAGCAATTAGTAGAGGCTCGCGATGCGAATCCAGCTACTGCGAAACCAGTACTACAAGGTATTACCCGCGCTTCACTTCAAACGAAGAGCTTCATCTCAGCTGCTTCCTTCCAGGAAACAACTAAGGTGTTGAATGAGGCTGCCGTAAATGGTAAGCGTGATTACCTTGAAGGATTGAAAGAGAACGTTATCGTAGGTCATAAGATTCCTGCCGGTACCGGTATGAAAGAATATGAACAGATCATCGTTGGATCTAAAGAAGAGTACGAAAAGCTCAAGACGATCGAAGATTTGAATATCGAAGAGAAGGTATAAGATCATGACAGACGACCAAAAGAAAGCTCAAGCCGAGGCGATGGATCAGTCTCAGGAAGGGCAGATCAATGTAGAGTTAAGTGAAGAGATTGCTGAAGGAGAATATGCCAATTTGGCGATCATCAATCACTCACCTAGCGAATTTGTTTTAGACTTTATCCGGGTAATGCCTGGAGTGCCTAAGGCAAAGGTTAAGTCTCGCATTGTGCTTACTCCTCAGCATGCCAAGCGATTGTTAAAAGCACTGGGTGATAATGTAGGTCGTTATGAGGCTCAACACGGAGAGATTAGAGATGTGGAATCTCAGCAGGGATTTCCGCTTAATTTCGGTGGACCTCAAGGTCAGGCTTAGAGCCTATGTGAATACTAAAAAACCCCGACTATTTCAGTCGGGGTTTTTGCATTTAAGGGCATTATAGTTCAGGTTAGTTTTAGACTTATTGGTACAATAAGTCGCATTCTAACATTCTGACCATCGCGTTCAGCGGAACTAGCAAATTGAGGTATACCTTCAACTAGTTTTGTTGCTTGCCTTTCCGCCTGAATACGAGCAGCGTGATCCAATTCGCCTTCAGTCTCAATACTGCGAATGATTTCTACCTCGCCGATCTCCCCATTCTTTTCAATAACGAAGGAGACCAGAATCTTGCCTTCCAGTCCTTGTTTTTTGGCCAATTCGGGATATTCGAAATTCTCAGAGATATGAGTGTAAATAGACTGCATGATACAAGCCTTTCGGTCCTCCTTCGAGGAGTTTTCATTACAGTCGCCGGTAATTGGTAAGACGTCAATCTGATCCATGCTTACTGCACGGGATTCAGATTCTACACCTACTACCACGTCAGGCTCCTGATTTTTATCGCAAGCCACAACCATCATCGCAAAGCTGAGAGGAAGCAGCAGTAGATAAATTGCCTTGCGCCAAGGCTTACTTTGATTTGAATACATCATAGAAATTCGGGATTTAATTAAGGATGAATTAAAAAAAGGACTGGGGGCCAAAGCGGTTTCCGGAAATTGTAGATCGGCTCCCAGAGTGCTGCGTAGCAGCGTATGCGCATAATCTTCAATGTCTTTATTTTCTAATACTCGAGCATCCACTTGAAATTCATGAACCTGCCTTAATTCTCGGGCAAAGACATGGATAAATGGGTCAAACCATAAAAAGATGCTTAAAATGCGGTAGAAGAGACGATCCCAAACATGTCCCAATTGCTGATGCTTGATTTCATGTTCGATAATCAGGGGTAAATCTTTGTCTCCCTTCAGATGAGTAGGAATAAAGATGTAGGAGCCAAAGCAAAATGCATTCTTAATGTTCCTACTCCAATACAGTTTACGTGTTCCCCTTTCTTCAATCTCAGCCTTACTGGTTAGGCGATACAAACGGTACAAGCCTAAACCGAAATAGAACAAGGAGAGAAGCAAACCTAGCAGATATATAAAGGTCCAGCTCGAAGGTAAGGGACTATGTTTAACACTGTCGAGACTTAGCGATTGACCTTCAATGGTTATTTCGGGTAATTGAAAAACTGCTTCTTCGGTATTAAATGGGTTTAGGCTAAACTGCGGCGCAATAAGTGCGATGGCCAGAGCCCCTGCAGGCATTAGTAAGAGGGCTCTTCGATTTAGATGATGAAAGCTAAGTCTGGCCAGACCCAGGCGGTAGCTTAGGTAAAAAAGAGCACTAAATATTAGATAGTAGGTGATACTTAGAATCATCATTTCTCTTTGTTTTTTTCGATGATCTTTAGAATATCATCTAGTTCTGATGTATCCAGGTTTTCCTTTTCTACAAAGAAGCTCACCAGTTTAGATAAACTGCCTCCGAAATAGGAGCGTACAACTTTGTTCACCGAAAATTCTTGATAGTCCTCCTTTGATATTAAAGGAAAGTATTGATAACCGCGACCCTTGGTTTCATGCCCTACGAATCCTTTTTGTTCCAGAATCCTTATAATGGTCGACACCGTATTAACGGCAGGCTTAGGAGCTTTGATTTCTGCAATTACATCCTTTACACTGGCTTTCTCCAATTGCCAGAGATATTGCATGATTTCTTCTTCGGCCTTGGTAAGTTCTTTTAGCTTCATCATCTAATTTGAAGCAAATAAACTAAAAAATTAGTTGAAACTAAAATTTTAGTTGAAAAAACTATCATCAGCCACGCATAAAAAAAGCCTCTCGGTAGGAGAGGCTTTGTATTAGAGCTTTGAATTTTCTAGTCGTTGCCCAGGAACATTAAGATATAATAGAACAGTTGGGTAAGAGAGGCCAAGGCTGCTACCAAATAGGTATTGGCGGCGGCATTAAGGGCGTCTTTGGCCATGTCGTGTTCATTGCGTCCGGTCATTCCGGTATTTTCTAACCAGGCCAGGGCTCGATTACTAGCGTCGTATTCCACAGGTAAGGTAACAACACTGAATACCGTAATCGCTGCCTGAAGTATAATAACTGTGTAGAATACGAAGTTTAAGGGAAACAAGGCTATAAGGCTGGCTCCCAAAAACATCATGATCACAATTATGCTTAAGGCGCGAGAGCTAAAACTAACTATCGGCACCATGGCAGAGCGAAACTCTAACCACCGATATGCCTGGGCGTGCTGCACTGCGTGTCCTACCTCATGAGCAGCAACCGCTGCAGCAGCTACGGAGCGTTCATTGTATACCGCTTCGCTTAGGTTAACGGTCTTGTCTTTTGGATTATAATGGTCTGTTAATCGACCGCTTGTAGAAATTACTCTTACATCATTAATTCCGTGGTCCTGGAGCATCTTCTCTGCTATTTCTCTTCCCGACATACCATTTTGAAGACCTACCGTACTGTACTTACGGAACTTGCTTTTTAGTCTGGACTGGACAATGAAACCAATGACCAGAAAAGCGATTAGGATTAAAAACATATTGTTCAATTTAATTGCAAGATTAAAAATCAAACAATATGCCTATTGTCTTATTAGTAATAGTTTTGAGCAGATTTTCAAAAAATGGCAGATAGACCTCTGATATTGGTATGTAATGATGATGGAATTACCGCTCCCGGGATTCGCAATCTCATTGAAGTTATGAATGACTTGGGAGATGTTGTGGTGGTTGCACCGGATAGTCCCCAAAGTGGAATGGGACATGCTATTACAATAACCGGCATCTTGCGTTGTGATCCTATAAGCGTCGATAGCGGACCACAGAAGGAATATAGCTGTACCGGAACACCGGTAGACTGCGTCAAGTTGGCAGTGAATGTGGTTCTTGATCGCAAGCCTGATTTGATAGTTAGCGGGATCAATCACGGTAGTAATGCCTCCATTAATGTCATATACAGCGGTACTATGTCTGCGGCAATGGAAGGATGCCTGGAGGGTATACCTTCAATTGGATTCTCATTGTGCGATTATGCCTGGGATGCAGATTTTAAGCCTGCCTTACCCTACATTAAGAAAATCTGTGCTAAGGTTTTAGAAGAGGGACTGCCTCGCGATGTAGTCTTGAATGTAAACATTCCCAAATACCAAGGGAAAGAGTATAACGGGATAAAAATGACCCGTCAATGTCGTGGGAATTGGGAGGAAGAATTTGATTCCCGTCGAGACCCAAGAGGAAGAGATTACTATTGGCTTACCGGACAATTTGTGAATTATGACGAAGATCTGGATCATGATGAGCAAGCCTTGGCAGACTATTACATTAGTGTGGTTCCTGTTAAGAGTGATCTTACCGCCCATGATTCCCTGAACAAATTGCGCTCCTGGCAATTGTAATACTTGAGTCGTCTATACGTTTTGTTGACATGAATTTTAGAGTATCAGCGATCTTAGGAATTCTATGCGGCTTCCTGATTCCATTTCTTAGTCTCTATTTAATTTCAGAATTACGTCCGGAGTTAGTAGCCATCCAACGTTATGATCTTGGTGAAATTCGTCACTTAAATATTCAGATCATGACTATTGCGATGATGCCCAATGTGGCGCTGTTTTTCGCAGCTCTTCAGTTCGAGAAGGAGCAATTCAGCAGAGGATTACTAGCTTCTAGTCTACTGTTAATGGTTATTCTATTTATTTACAGGTTCTTGTTGTAAAGTTTTAAACTTTGAATTAAAGACAATCTAAGGGAACCTTATTTTTAAGCTCAAATAAGCTCTACTTGAAGTACTACATTATAGCTGGAGAAGCCAGCGGTGACTTGCATGGCAGTAATCTGATAAAGGCATTAAGACTGAAGGATGACGCTGCAGAGATCAGAGCTTGGGGAGGCGATTTAATGCAATCAGCAGGGGCCGAGATAGTAAAGCATTACCGGGATTTAGCATTCATGGGCTTCATCGAGGTTGTACTGAACTTAAGAACCATCCTCGGTAATTTATCCTATTGCAAAAAGGACATCCTCGACTATCAACCAGATGTTTTAGTGTTAATCGATTATCCCGGCTTCAACATGCGGATTGCCGAGTTCGCCAAGGAGCAAGGTTTGAAGGTAGTCTACTATATCTCACCTCAGATTTGGGCCTGGAAACAAAATCGCGTGCATAAGCTGAAACGTGATGTCGGCAGGATGCTTACAATACTACCTTTTGAGAAGGACTTTTATGCTCGTTTTGATATGGAGGTAAGTTTCGTGGGGCACCCTTTACTTGACGCCATTAAAGATCGTCCTGATTTTGATCCGGACGATAGAAAAGCAAAGCTCGGAATCCCAAAGGAAGGAAAAGTAGTCGCTTTATTACCTGGTAGTAGGAAGCAAGAAATTAGAGCGATGCTTCCCAAGATGATATCAACCGTAGAAGGAATGGGAATGAATTGGGTTTTGGCCGGAGCCCCTTCTCAAGACAAAGAGTTTTATCAGGAAGTTACGGGTCGCACAGAACTACCCCTTTATAGCGGTATTACGTATGACCTCTTAGAAATTGCCGATGCAGCCCTGGTTACATCAGGAACAGCGACTTTGGAAACTGCGCTATTTGAAGTTCCTGAAGTGGTATGTTATCAGGGATCTGAGATTAGTTACCAAATTGCTAAACGACTTGTGAAGGTGCCATTTATTTCTCTGGTAAATCTGGTGATGAACCGAGAGGTAGTGAAGGAACTGATTCAGAAGGAGTTTAACCTGAAAAATTTGAGAAGAGAACTAGGGAGATGTCTGGATGACTCTCATTCTCAAAAGATAAAGGGGGATTATGCCGATTTAAAGCAGGCCTTGGGGGGACCGGGAGCTTCTGCCAGGGCAGCGGAAGAAGTATATGATTATGCCTCAACTTAAAGCTCGGATCTTCATCTTACTATGCTTTTGTGGATTTGCAGCGCATTCCATGGATCTTAAGGTGCGTTTGTTTTCTGATAAGAAGGTCCAACGCTTTGTGATAACCCCTGACAGTGCAGATTTTGTCTTACTCGCACTTAATAAGGAAGGGGAGTTGGTGGATACTATCTATGATATCTACCAGGATAATCCAAGCCGCAGTTTCGTGGTGAGTTTAAAAGGCAAAAGGCTTAAACTAAGCGCTGGTGATAGGCATTTAGGAACTTTTCAAGGGCTTTATTTTGAAGGGATAGATACTCTACACCAATTTAGAATTACCGCGAACCGTCGCAATCGCTCCTATTTCGGAGGTCTGAGGGTCATACCAAAGTCCCAGGAAGTTCACATCATTAATGAGGTGAATCTAGAGCATTATGTGGCAGGCGTCGTGGAGAGTGAGGCCGGCCATGTTGCCGAATTAGAATTCTTTAAGGCTCAAGCTGTTCTTGCAAGGACCTTCGCTTTAAGGAACCTGAACAAACACCTTGCTCAAGGTTATAACTTAAAGGACGATGTGACATCTCAGGTCTATTTTTCCAAGGCACATTATACCAATGCCGAAATGATCCTTCAAGCAGTGGCCGAAACTCGAGACTCAGTTTTGGTAGATATCGACTGCAAACCGGTTTTAAGTGTTTTTCATGCAAATAGCGGAGGGCAAACGGTAAATTCTGAGGACGTTTGGTTAAAACCTGTTGATCAGCTCAGAGCGCAGGAGGATAGCTTTAGCATCGGTGTAGGTTCTTATTCCTGGGAGAAGCGGATAAATGCCGAACGGTTTTTTAGCTATTTCGCCCGTATGTTCGGGGTTAAGAATGATTCAGAATTGCAAAAAGCCTTACTCAATTTCGAACAATCTAAGCGCCAGAAGAACTTTGTATACAAGGGTAAGCGTCTAAAGCTTACTAAGGTCAGACAAGATTTTAGATTGCGCTCTACTTATTTTAAAGTCGAGTTGGATGGGGATGAGGTGGTCCTAAAAGGGAAAGGATATGGTCATGGGGTTGGCTTATCTCAGGATGGGGCGATAGAAATGAGCCGAAAGGGTTATGGGTATAAATCCATCTTAATGCATTACTTCCAGGAAATTGAATTTGAACATTTCCACTATATCCTAAAAGCATAAGGGTTACATTTGTTACTGCTCCCTATAGGTAGACACCTTAATTAATGATGCATGCAACCGTCCGATATTATTTCAAGTGAAATTGCTGATAAGGACAAATCAAGGATCAGCGCTGCTTTTAAGGGAAAACGAGTTATCATCAGTGGGGCGGCTGGCAGTATTGGCTCTGAGATTAGCAGATGGCTCTTTCGATTCGAAACTGAGGCCATACTATTACTCGACATTTCAGAATCAGGTCTCTTCGATCTGGCATCAGAATTGGCTTTTCAAAAAGGAAGTGCTTATTCCAAGGTAAAGTTGGTATTGGCAGACATTCGTAATTCTGAGGAATTATCTGCGAAGCTTAGTGACTTTAGGCCCGACTATGTTATTCATGCGGCAGCTTATAAGCATGTGCCTTTAATGGAGAAAGATCCAATTTCAGCCGTATCGGCCAATCTACTGGGTACAGCCAATCTCGCGGAATTAAGTTGTGAATTAGGAGCAGATCGTTTCCTGTTTATAAGTACCGACAAAGCCAATAATCCAAGTAGTACCATGGGAGCCACCAAATTGGCTGCCGAACGCTACTTACAAAACACCTTTTTCAAAAAACAAGCTACCCAGTTTTTATCTCTAAGGTTAGGGAATATTATGGCCTCCAGTGGTTCAGTGTATCAGGTCTTTAAAAGACAAATAGATCACGGAGGTCCAATAAGTGTAACTGATCCCAAAGCGAGTAGATACTTCCTGTCGCGAGAAGATGCGGTGAATTTAATCCTGAGGACGATTCTTTTCGCCGAGGACAGAGGTAGGTTCACGATCAAATTTGGCAGACGCATAAATATCAATCAATTAGCTCTTGATTTAATTGAATCCTCAGGTAAGGAAGGAATAGAAATTCAATACACCGGTCTTAGGCCCGGGGAGCGCTTACATGAAAACTTAACCGTGGATAGCCAGCGCTATGAGAAAACCAACATTGAAGAGGTACTACGAATAGTTGATGAGTTTGATGATGAATCTATAGACCGGAGCTTCTTGGATCATCTTAAAGTCAATCTTTATCGAGAAAATTTGATGGAGGACTTAAGCAGGCTAATACCAGAATTGAAATCCATATCAGTTTAGCCACGATATCATGAATTTCAAACCTACCATTTACTTTCTGCTCAAGTTTTTCGCGATATATATTATTGGTAGCTCTCTCTATGGCTATTTCATATCTCAGTATGATTTAAAGAATGAACTGGATCCGGCTACTCGCTGGGTTACTTATCAATGTGCGGCAACAGCAAATGTTGTGGGTTATGAATCTGAGGTTTTAGAAGATCAGCATTTGATCGATCAATCAGAAGCAGAGCAGACCTATGATACGCTTTGGCTTGATGCGCAGCAAGCGGTTTCAGTGGAAGAGGGTTGTAATGGAATCAATATTATGATCCTATTTATTGCCTTCGTGGTGGGCTTTGGAGGAAGGATAAAGAATATGCTGATCTTTATTCCGGCCGGTCTCTTTTTTATCCACCTGGCTAATTTGGGACGCCTGATGTTGCTCAGTATTCTCAATGTGGAGTTTGATGGAAGAGGATTTCACTTTTTTCATAAGTATGGATTTACAGCAGTACTCTATGTCGCTATTCTTATCCTATGGTATTTCTGGGTAATGCATTGGAATGGTCGGTCAGAGACCCCAAAAAAGAAGAAAGATGCTCAAAGAGATACTGCACAGTCCTAAACGGATTTTCCTTCTGCTCTTAGGTGCTTCAGGCTTATTCACAGTCTATTTCTTTCAACACTATTTGGATTTTTACAATCTATTTCAGCTGAAGGCTCCCCGAGATTTAAGTTATTCCAGTAACTACATCGAGGTAGACTGGTGGGAGTTTACTGTAAACAAGGTGCTGCGCTATCTCCTTAATGACCTTTTTGCAATGGCCATTCTCAGTGCAATGTTTCCACAAAAGGCCTATGTGCGATTTGCTTTTTATGTATTGATGTTTGGCTTGTTTCTTTTAGTTCCCATCTACATACTGCTCTATTTGTCACAGCCCGAAGGTTTGAGTTCCTTGATTGGGCACTTACATCGACTGGTGATGAATCCCGTCTTAATGATGCTCCTTATCCCAGCTTTTTTTTACCAGAAACAGCTTGTGCAAGAGGGAAATAGAGCAAATTGATGAAATATTCATAAAAAATGAACATTGGACCCTTGGCGAGGTTCTATCATTGTAATACTTTTGTTCAGTGTTTAAACATTAATTAGAAAAACATTTTATGAAAATCGCTAAGCAACTCTTATCCCTTAGTCTGGTAGCTGGCCTTTTAGCCGCTTGTAATAACTCTGCCCCTGAAGCTAATGTAGAGGCTGAAGAAGCACAGGCAGTAGATGAAACTGCCACTGCAGAAGCTGCTACCTATGCAGTATTAACTGATGCTGATGAAATTAATTGGAGAGGTTATAAAACCTATTCAGAAGATCAGCATGTAGGTGTAATTCAAGTAAGTGAAGGTAACTTCAAGGTTGAAGATGGAAACCTTGTGGGTGGAGAATTCACTATCGATATGACCTCAATCAGTGGCACTGATGTAGAAGGTGAGTGGAAACAAAAACTGGACGGACACTTAAAAAGTGCGGATTTTTTCCACGTAGATTCTTTTCCTACGGCAACTTTTGTAATTACCGCTGTTGCTCCTTACGAAGCTGTAAATGACTCTGTAGAAGCTACTCATAATATTACCGGTAATTTGGATATGCATGGCATTACCAAAAGCATCACCTTCCCGGCACAGGTTAGCATCGATGATAACAATGTTAGCTTTAATGCTTCTA
Organism: Croceimicrobium sp.; assembly: GCA_965279135.1. GTDB lineage: Bacteria > Bacteroidota > Bacteroidia > Flavobacteriales > Schleiferiaceae > Croceimicrobium. Next base: position 595,869 of record OZ257133.1, read on the forward strand.
ACGTAGTGATCGATCGCAGCCAATGGGAAGTACGTTTCCGTTCTACTTCATTTACCGAGTTTGTTGACATCGCTAAAGAGAACGTAATCGATAACTCTATCGAATTAGGAATCAACCTTCAGGCTTCTAAGGGTTAATTCTGAATAAACATTTCTTAAATGGAAAGGGTCTCGGCTTAGTCGAGGCCCTTTTTATTTTGGTTTATTCATATCCTGATCATTTGACCAAACGCAATATAAAATCATGGTCCGAAGAGGATCGGCCTCGGGAGAAAATGCTTCAGAAAGGTCCCGAAGCACTGAGCAATGCTGAACTGGTTACCATTCTGTTGGGCAGCGGGAATTCTGATCAAAGCGCCTTTGATTTGGCTAAGGCCATCCTCGATCAGGTCGATTACAGTTTATTGGATCTATCACGACTTTCTGTTCAAAGAATCTTAGAGTTTAAAGGGGTGGGGCCAGCCAAGGCAGTTCGCTTGTTAGCCGCATTAGAGTTGGGAAGGCGCAAAGAAGTCTCCAATGCCTTGCAGAGAAAAAAGCTAAGCTCCAGTTCCCAGGCCGCTGCAATCCTGATGCCGCATCTTGGAGATTTACCGCATGAAGAATTCTGGGCTTTATACCTTAACAACAATAATCACCTGATTGCACGAGAAAGGATAAGCAAAGGCGGTTTAAGTGGTACAGTTGCCGATCCAAGAGAGGTCTTTCGCATAGCATTGCAACTCAATAGTACAGCCTTAATTATTGCGCATAATCATCCTGCAGGAGGTTTGGAGCCAAGCAGTTCTGATGATGCTATAACACGACAGATGGTGGCTTCAGGTGAAGTCCTGTTAATCAAAGTCCTCGATCATCTGATCATTACCAATTCTTCATATTACAGTTACAGCGATGAAGGTCGGATGTGAAGCAATATCTTTGTTTCATGATCTTGCTCTACACGCCTCACATGAGTCCACGCCTGCGTTACGTATCGCGTCTAATATTTAAGGGCTTACTTGGTTTAGAGATTAGGTACACTCAGGACAAGGAGGAATACCTGCAATCTACATTAGCTAAGATCAACTACTCTCGTGATTTCCTGCAAAGTGGGGTCTTTCTACAAGCAAGTCATCTGCTATTTGAAACTGATATTTCTGAGCAGGATTTACGTTTTGGACACTATAAAGGAGTCTCTACCTTATTTCAAACCTCTCGGAATTCCACTCTGCCCTTTGATCCTCTAGCTGCAGCGTTTTACCTGGTTAGTCGATATGAAGAGTATATGCCATTTATCCCGGATGAACATCTTCGTTTTAGTCCTCAGGAATCGGTCCTTTATAAGATGGAAGCACTCACGGTTCCGGTTGTTAATGTTTACGCGGAGATTTTAGGGGAACTTCTCCATGAGCATTATCCCAATTTAGAGTTTAAAAAACCTCAATACCGTTTCAGTGCTTCAGTGGATATCGATAATGCGGCGGCGTTTCTGGGAAAGGGTATCTTCAGGGCAGTAGGAGGGTATTTTCAGGATTTAATCTCTTTGAACTTCCGAAAGATTTGGGCTCGTACCCGGTGCATTTTTATGGGAGAAAAGGATCCCTTCGACACCTTCGACTATGTATTGGCCCTGATGGAAAAGCACAAGTTCTCCACCATCTATTTCGCTCTTTTCGGGCGCATGGGACAGTACGATCGCAGCTTAACTCGCTACAGTAACCGTCTGCAGCGCTATCTAAAAGGGATCGCAGATTTTTGTGAAATGGGACTGCATCCATCCTATCGATCCAATGAAAGTTTCGATTGGCTGGAAGAAGAACTCATTGCCCTGCAGCGAGTTTTGAAAAAGGATATCACTAAGAGCAGACAACACTTTTTAAAACTGAGTTTCCCAATCACCTATCGTAATCTCCTTCAATTGGAGGTAAGTGATGATTATTCCATGGGATATGCCTCAGAGCATGGTTTTCGCGCCGGTATTTGCACGCCGTTTCGTTTTTATGATTTGGAGCAAGAGGTGGAAACCCCACTATTGATTCATCCCTTTCCCTTCATGGACGGTACTTTTATCTATTACCTTCAACAGAAACCAGATGAGGCCTGGCCGATAATCGAGTACTATATTGAGACCTATCGTAAATATGGAGGGGAATTTATTCCCATATGGCATAATCGGATCTTTAGCGAGAAAGAACCAGAATGGGTAGGATGGAATCGGATATTTGAAAAAATGGTCCAAGCAGCGGTATGATTCAGTTTCGCAGTCAAGCTTATATAGACCTTAAAAAATATGATGCATGCGTACAGCGCGATGCTTCTTCATTGCCCTATGCCCATTCCTGGTATCTCAATGCAGTTAGTGAGCAATGGGATTGTTTGGTGCTAGGAGATTATGATGCAGTCTGGCCCTTGCCCTTTCGCCGAAAGCTTGGTTTGAAGTACTACTTCCGGCCCTATGGCATCCAGCAATTAGGGATCTACAGTAAAAAGGAACTCAGTTTAGCTCAGGTGGATGAGTTTATCATTGCCATGACCAAAAAGGTCCATTTTGCGGATATCTATCTGAATGAAGGTCAAAGTCTGGCTTCTGAACCTCTTAGAGGTTTGAATCTGCAAGATCAAAGGAATTTCATTTTGCCTCTAAATCGATCCTATGAGAAGGTTTACCAGGGCTATAATTCTAATTTAAAGCGGAAGCTTAAGAAGACAGCTAAATCCAATTTACAACTCTTCGAACATGATGGTCCGGATGTACTGATGGACCTGTTTAAAGAGGATCAAGGAAAACGCCTCAAGCTTGAAGACGCTTTCTATCGAGGCTTTGAAAAACTATTATTCTTGCTTTTGCACAAGGGCCTGGCTAAGGTTTACACGATATATGGAGGGCCGAATCAGGTGTTAGCCGGTGCCTTTTTTCTCGAGTATCGCGACCGGAGTATTTTCCTTTTTTCTGCAAACTCGCAATATGGAAAGGAGCTAAATGCCATGGCGCATCTACTAAATGAATACATAATTTACCATTCTGATAAGTTTAAAATGTTGGATTTTGAGGGATCAAATAATCCCGGCTTAGGCCAGTTTTACGCTTCTTTTGGTGCTTTGGAACGAAACTATTCACGCCTGTATTTCAACCGTCTGCCCTGGCCACTTTCAACATTTAGGAAATGAGAAAATACCGGCATCTTTTCTTTGATTTGGATCATACCCTTTGGGATTTCGAGACCAATTCGCAAGAGGCAATATTGGATTTATATCAGAAGCATCAACTAGAAGATAGGCTGGAAACCTCGGTTCACGATTTCATGGCGGCCTATTATCAGATTAATGATGAATTATGGGCCCTATATCGCAAAGGAGAAGTAACCAAGCAACAATTACGTCACCAACGGTTTCAATCAGCCTTTCACCGTTTTGGTCATTTGGAGCAGGAGATCATTGAGGTGTTTGAGCAAGAGTACATGTACATTACGCCTCGAAAAACAGCTTTGCTACCGGGTTGTTTACCTATGCTAACTGCCCTAAAGCCTTATTACAGCATGCACATCATCACCAATGGCTTTTCAGAAGCACAAAAATTGAAAATGGAAGGGAGCGGCCTGCGACCATTTTTCGATGAGGTGTTCTGTAGCGATGTCGTAGGGATTACCAAGCCTCAGGCAGGAATCTTTATTGAAGCCCTGAAACAGACTGGTGCTACGCGGAAGAATTCATTGATGATAGGCGATAATCTATCTGCAGATGTATCTGGGGCGAGAAATGTGGGGATGGATCAGGTTTTTTACAATCCAAAGGGTGATGCTCATCAAGATAAAGTGACCTTCGAAATTACCCATTTGTCAGAACTCACTGAGCTTCTGCTGCCGTCTGCTTAGACCGGGATCGAGTCCTATTCACGTAATGGTAGGCAGTGTACTGATTACTACCGTTTAAGGGGCTTTTCTTAACCCCGATGTGAACACTAATTTCATCTCCGGAGCCAATTCCGGGAAAGTCGGCCATTTCGTCCTTAACCGGTTTTATACTCCAAAAGAAGGTACAAAGAATGGTATCACCAACTTCTAACTGATAAGGGTTTGGATCTACCTTTTTTACCCTTAATACTGCCCTATCACTGGTTCCCTGCAAGGTGAATAGCACCTTGGCATTAATTGGAAAAGTTTGAACCGGTACAATCCGCTTCTTTTGAGCACTTAAACCAAAACTGCCAAGGCAAAGTAGAAGAAGGATAAGCCGCATGATCTAATTTTCATCAAAAGTAAGGGCCTGCCTCTAATAGGCAATCCCTTTTTAGGCAAAGGCTTGTTTTAATAAGTGTGCTGCTGCTCGAAGCGGCTTTATTAAATTTGCCCTACTCAAAGAAAGCGCTATGCAACAAGTTGCACCCTATACTCCTACCCATAAAGTCCGAATCGTTACCGCCGCATCACTATTTGATGGCCATGATGCCGCCATCAATATCATGCGTCGCATCATACAATCTACGGGATGTGAAGTAATACACCTTGGTCATGATCGATCCGTTGAAGAGGTCGTTAACACTGCAATCCAGGAGGATGCTCAGGCGATTGCCATGACATCTTACCAAGGTGGACATATCGAGTATTTCAAATACATGCATGATCTACTCAAAGAAAAAGGAGCTCCCCATATCAAGATTTTTGGTGGTGGTGGGGGTGTAATTCTTCCGGAGGAGATTGAAGAGTTACATGCCTATGGTATCGATCGAATCTATTCCCCAGACGATGGTCGTGAATTGGGCTTGCAAGGGATGATTAATGACATGGTGCAGCGTTGCGATTTTCCTACTGGCGAAAACCTAAATGGGGAACTGAGTCATATTAAAGAGAAGTCCAAGCCATCTTTGGCTCGATTAATCTCTGCAGCGGAGAACTTCATGGATGCCCATCGGGATACTTTGGATGAGGTGACTAAAATGGCCCAAAAGTCAAAAAGTCCCGTGCTTGGAATTACCGGTACCGGTGGAGCAGGTAAAAGCTCTCTGGTAGATGAACTAGTGCGTCGTTTTTTGATTGACCATCCTGAAAAAACTATGGCCATAGTATCGGTCGATCCCTCTAAACGAAAGACAGGAGGAGCCCTTCTTGGAGATCGAATTCGAATGAATGCGATTAAGGACGATCGAGTTTATATGCGTTCTCTTGCTACACGACAAAGTAATTTGGCCCTAAGCAAACACGTTCAGGAAGCAGTTAACATTCTGAAGGCTGCCGATTATGATCTTATTATTCTGGAAACTTCGGGAATTGGTCAGAGCGATACGGAAATACTGGAACATAGTGATGTTTCTCTATACGTGATGACTCCGGAGTATGGTGCAGCTACTCAATTAGAGAAGATTGACATGCTTGATTTCGCCGATCTGATTGCCCTCAACAAATTTGATAAGCGCGGCGCATTGGATGCTCTTCGCGATGTAAAGAAGCAATATCAACGCAATCATGGGCTTTGGGATACAGATCCGGATGAGATGCCGGTTTATGGCAGTATAGCCAGTCAATTTAACGATCCCGGAACCAATGCTCTATATCGTGCGATTATGGATGCTTTGGTAGAAAAAGCAGGAGCAAATCACCTTCAAAGTGAGTTTAAGAGCACAGGTGAGATGAGTGAAAAGATCTATATCATTCCACCCAATCGAACTCGCTATCTATCCGAGATATCCGAAAACAATAGGGCTTACGATCGTAGGGTAGAAGAGCAATCTGAAGTTGCTCAGAAACTCTATGGACTCTATCAAGCTATCTTGAGTTTTGGTGGCCCCGACTTGTTAAAAGAAGAAAAAATTGCTTGGGCAGAAGGAACTCTGAAGGACCTTATTGAAAAGTTCCAGGAACTAAAAAAGGATCTTGATCCACACAATTGGGATTTGATCCTTGCCTGGGAATCAAAAGTAAAACGCTATAAGGATGAGGTTTACTCCTTTACCGTTAGGGATAAGGAAATTCGTATCCAAACCCATACGGAGTCTTTGTCTCACAATATGATTCCTAAGGTTTCGCTTCCTCGATATCAAGCCTGGGGCGATCTTTTAAAGTGGAACCTGCAAGAGAATGTACCGGGAGAATTCCCTTACACCGCCGGAATTTATCCCTTTAAACGCACCGGCGAGGATCCCACCCGGATGTTTGCCGGCGAAGGAGGCCCCGAGCGTACCAACCGTCGTTTTCATTATGTAAGTCAGGATATGCCTGCAGCCCGATTGAGTACTGCCTTTGATTCGGTTACTTTATATGGGAATGATCCAGACTATCGTCCTGACATCTATGGAAAGATTGGAAACTCAGGGGTTAGTATTTGTAATCTTTCAGATGCCAAAAAGCTCTATTCCGGATTCAATCTCAGTGAGCCGACTACTTCGGTTAGTATGACGATTAATGGTCCGGCGCCCATGCTTCTGGCTTTCTTTATGAACGCAGCGGTGGACCAGCAATGCGAGATTTATATTCGAGAGAATGGCCTGGAGGCCAGAGTGGAGGCCAAGTTCAAAGAACTCTACGATGATCAGGGGATACCAAGACCTTACTATTTGGGACTTGAGGAGGGAAGCCCCGAAGACCGAATTCAGAAGGAAGTATTAAGCGGAGTTTCTGTAAAAGGACATCTACCGAAAGGGAATAACGGCTTAGGATTAATGCTTTTGGGATTAACCGGCGATCAAGTATTAGAACCGGAAGTCTACAAATCGATTCGAGCTAAAACTCTTTCTGTCGTGCGCGGAACGGTGCAAGCGGATATTTTGAAGGAGGATCAAGCGCAGAATACCTGTATTTTCTCTACTGAGTTTGCTCTTAGATTGATGGGTGATGTTCAGGAAAGCTTTATTAATAGTAAGGTTAGAAACTTTTACTCCGTTTCAATTTCTGGCTACCACATTGCTGAGGCCGGTGCGAATCCAATCACTCAGTTAGCATTTACCCTGGCAAATGGTTTCACTTATGTTGAGTACTACCTCAGTAGGGGTATGGATATCAATGATTTTGGACCAAACTTGAGTTTCTTCTTTAGTAATGGTATCGATCCCGAGTATGCAGTTATAGGGCGAGCGGCCCGACGCATTTGGTCTAAAGCTTTGAAGCATAAATACGGCGCGAACCCACGGGCTCAGATGCTTAAATATCATATTCAAACTTCTGGTAGATCATTACATGCTCAGGAAATACAGTTTAATGATATACGGACCACTTTGCAGGCTTTGTATGCGATTTATGATAACTGCAATTCCCTGCATACCAATGCCTATGATGAAGCGATTACCACTCCAACCGAGGAGAGTGTAAGACGAGCCATGGCCATTCAATTGATCATTAACAAGGAATTAGGTCTGGCGAAAAATGAAAACCCATTACAAGGCAGCTTTATCATTGAGGATCTTACAGATTTAGTGGAAGAAGCTGTATTGAGTGAATTTGATCGCATCACCGAAAGAGGGGGTGTATTAGGGGCAATGGAAACTATGTATCAGAGAGGTAAAATTCAGGAGGAAAGTCTCTACTATGAAACCTTGAAACACAATGGAACCATGCCCATAATTGGGGTTAACACTTTCCTTAGTTCTGAGGGTTCACCTACCACTACACCAGGAGAGGTGATCCGCGCAACGACAGAAGAAAAGGAGCAACAGATAAGTAATTTGAGAGAGTTACATGATCGAAATGCTGATGTAGCGGCTAATTGGTTGGAGAACTTACAATCTGCGGCGATTAATAATGAGAATATGTTCGAAGTATTGATGGAAGCTACCAAGTATTGTAGTCTTGGTCAAATTACTTCTGCACTATTCGAAGTGGGTGGTCAGTACAGACGAAATATGTAGAGCCGATCAGTTCCAAAGGTTAAAACAGAGGATCAAGGCATAAAGGACAGCGAAGAATCCAAATAGTCCATTCATAAGATAAGAGCCCGCTTTAAAGATGGGTTTTTCTGGAATTTGGTACATCGGGTAATAGGCGAATTGGGTAATAACTTTCCCGATCCAATAAGCTGCGATTAATCCACTTAAAGCAATTGCCAGAGGACTCTGACTGATGAGTTCATTTGGAAGGAGAACTGCGATGAGTCCAAAGCCAAAGTTCAACCCTACAATGTATCGCCCATAAGTTTTAGCGATTTCTTGATTCAAAGGTTTCAGCTGTTTTACATCCTCATACCAATTGAATATTCTGTGTCTTATATAAGGATAGATCAAGGCGGTGAAAATTTGCCCTACTCCTGCAGCGATGATTAAAGCTTTAAATACTTCCATGATATACTCAATTATAAATTAGGGTAAGTCTGAAATTGCGGTCTTCGCTTCAACTAAGTTGTCGTAGATACTGTGTAAGGAGTCGTTTTTAGTGATGAAGTATCGCCGGTCTCTACCTTCCAGGGGGTAAAGAGCGTACTCATCCTTAGTTTCATAACTGGTCGGCGGTTGGGGATAGAAATCAAAAACCGCATTGATGGGATCTCCGATTTTTAGCTTATCAAATGCATCTTCGATAATTTCTGCCTGGATGTTTTGCGGCATAAGCCTAAAGGCAGATTCGGGAAAGACCGTAGGGAAAACCTTATAATACAGTGCAACTATCAATAGGGGTATGAGCACGACACTGTATCTATTTGCAGACGTTTTACGGAACCAATTTTCAAGGTTTTTCCATTTTGGAAAAAGCATAAAACAGATACCAGTATACAATCCGCCAAGGTTTGAGCTCACAACAAAAAAGGATAAGTTTCTTTCTGCGGCGAGTCCATTGGTGAAAACTAGCAGTAGCATGAATATATTTCCATGTAGAATAGACATCCATAAAGGATTCCATGATTTATAGAACCAGCTATCTAAAGGGATAATTCTAATAACCCAGGAAATGCTAAATAACCAAACTAAAAAGGCGGAGGGACCCGCAAAATGCGGGAAGTAGGTTATAGGGATATCAAAATCGAATAAGGGCAAATGCAAGGTCCAAGTGGTAAGGAATACCGAAATAGATACCGCGGCGAAAGAAAAGGCTAACCGGTTTTTTCGGGTAGCCTTTTCATTTATTTTATTAGAAACAGTCATTTTCCGGTGGGAATTGCTTGAGCTCTTTCACGTTGCTCCCGACTTATTCGAGCTGCCTTCTTCCCTTTAAAGAAGAGGAATAAGTTGAGGAATAGTACCGCCCCTAAATAGATGCTAAAGCCACCTACCTTCTCACTTAAAGCTTCTACTAGATCGCGGGTAGAATCGATGTAGTTCATTTCTAAGATCCAGAGTGCATAGCCAATGTTTAGTAGATAGAAGCCGGTTTCGAATAAACGGTTGGTACTCAAAGCGAGTTCCTCTCTTCCATGAAAGATATCGCGCATATAAACCAGCCCATTCTTAAATAGCTTCCTGGCAACATAATAGGTGAGTATTAGGGTGATGGGGATATAAAACCCATAAGCCCAAAGGGTATAGAAATCGGGATTTTCAATAGTAGTCATGATTCTTGTTTTTGATGATTTATACTAGATTTTGAAAGGTTATAGAGCACAATTAGATTAAGGACATGAATTGTTCCTAGGATCAGACAGAGGACACCAATATTGTGCGCTAGGAGATTGATTAATTGTGAGCTTCGATCTAAAATCTGATTCTGAACGAGGTTGAAAACAGCATATCCAATATTGATCAGGTAGTATCCGGTAAGCAGTAAACGATTGATGAATATATCGAGCTGGTCATTTGGAAACAAGGCTTTTAGGAATGGCGCTCCATGCCGGAAGAGGTGGGTCCCTACTGCGAAAATGATTAGCAGTGCGAGGCAGAGGTATAGTATGATGTAAATCCATTGCATGATTTTTGTTTTTATATTCTAAACTTTCAAAAAATATTGAAAAATATTTTCAAAAAAACTCAACTCATAATTTTCATTAATCTTTTAAAGAACCAATTGCGATCATTGTTCTGAAAACGATCCATGATGCCAACCATAGAGCTGGTAAACTCATGCATATCTTTCAAAAGCTTACTGAATTCGGGATCAGATTGGTCTTCCTTCTCCTTCAGATCGCCGATAATTTGTACTACAGGGCTCAATTCTCTTTTCTTACGCTCAGCGGCAATCTGACGGGCGATTTCCCAGATGTCTTTACCCGCTTCAAAGAATTCTTTACGCTCCCCTGCAATAAAGCGCTTCTTTACTAAGCCCCAACCTATCAGAGACCTGATGTTCATATTGGCATTTCCGCGTGAAATTTGCAGTTCAGCCATAATGTCTTCGGTGCTCATGGGCTTGGAGTTGCTCATCAACAGGGCGTGAATAGAGGACATGGTACGATTTATCCCCCAACTGCTTCCTAAACTTCCCCAGGCTTGAATAAACTCTTTTTTGGCCTCTGCACTTTTCATACTTCAAATATATAAATAAAAATTAAACTTTCAGAAATAAATGAAAGTTTATAAATGTTTTTGAAATTCATCAGCATATATTCTTATTCTTGATCCGCATTTATTCAGCATTTTAGCCTAATGGCAATGGATCCCGTAAAGACCGCTCTTGAATTCCTCAATTATACTGGTCAAAGTGTATTCCTTACTGGAAAGGCCGGGACTGGGAAGACTACCTTTTTAAGGAATCTCATTGAGACCTGTTCCAAGTCCTTTATAGTGGTAGCCCCAACTGGAGTCGCTGCCTTAAATGCAGGAGGTGTTACCATACACTCTCAATTTCTTTTCCCATTTGGATCATTTCTGCCTGAAGGCACTGCCCGTGAATATGCTCACCTTAAGTTCTATGATCGTCGCGATTTGAACAGCAGGCATCCCCTAAATGCCGTTCGCAGAAAGGTGCTGCAGGGTATTGATTTAATGGTAATTGATGAGGTAAGTATGTGCAGAGCAGATTTACTGGACGCGATAGATCAGAGATTAAGAACTGCCAGGAGGAATAAACGCCCTTTCGGGGGAGTTCAACTACTCATGATCGGCGACTTATATCAGTTGCCACCAATTGTTTCGGAGGAGGAATGGATGATATTAAAGGATTATTATGCCTCACCTCATTTCTTCAGCTCCAAGGCACTAAAACAAACGGGCTTCGCTAAAATTGAGTTGGAAAAGGTCTATCGACAAGAAGATGATAGCTTCGTGCAGCTTCTAAACAAGATAAGGCATAGCTCCTTGGATGATCAGGAACTGTTAACACTTAACCAACGCTATAAGGAGGATATACCAGATGATGTGATTCATTTGGTAACCCACCGTAACCAAGCAGCGAAGATCAATAGGGATCGCCTTGATTCAATTTCAGCTGAGGGTTTCAGTTATGAGGCTAAAATTCGTGGGGATTTTCCAGACAGGCTTTATCCTATGGATTCAGTATTAGAATTAAAGCAAGGCTCAAAGGTTATGTTTATCCGCAATGATTCGGAAGAAGGCCTTTATTACAATGGAAAGATAGCCGAGGTTGTAGAACTTGATTCGGATGGAATTTGGGTGGATATGGAGGATGAGGTGCATTATAAAGTACCTCTTGTTACCTGGAAGAATACTCGTTATAATTTGAATGGTGAAAGCCAGGAATTGGAAGAAGAGCTCTTAGGGGAGTTTAGTCATTATCCATTAAGACTGGCCTGGGCCATAACCATCCATAAAAGTCAAGGCTTAAGCTTTGATCGTGCAGTTGTTGATTTAGGGAGAGCTTTTGCACCTGGACAGGCTTATGTTGCATTGACCCGTTTGCGCAGTATAGATGGCCTCTTTTTAAGTGCTCCCCTGCGCCTGGAGGCCTTAATTACCGATTCTGAAGCAAGGTCATTTTCTAGACTTTCTCAGGCTGAAGACGTTCTGGATCAACTAAGTTCAGCTAAACGTAATTATCAAGAGGAGTACTTCCTTGATATGTTTGATTGGCAGGTATGGCATCAGTCCTTTACTGCTTTTTGGCAGAAGTATTATGAGAAACTGAGATTCGATGAGTTGCCATTAAAGGATAGGTTTACGAGCATCGAACAAGGAATTCAAAGCAACAGCACGCATGCCGCTAAGTTCCGTTTTCAATTGGGAAAGCTCATTCGTTCTAATCAGCAAGAAACTCTGTTGGAGCGCCTTCATAAGGCTCAAGAATATTTTACCCCACGTTTAAAATCGATCCTCGCGGAGCTACAAGCGTTAAAACTTGCTTACAGTCAGCTTTCTCGCACCAAGCAATTGGTTGAGAGCATGGAGGTACCAATTTCTCAGGGCTTGAGCATATTCCTTAAACTGACTTTGGTGCAAGAAGCATTCGATTTCTTCAATCATCAGGGTAAATCACCCTTTGCTCAGATAGCCGATCAAAAGGATCGTTGTTGGAAAGAAATTCTTAATGAGCTCCCTGAAATTGCCTTGCCTTTGAAGCTTAAAGGTCGTAAATCCCAAAAAGGTGAAACTTATAAGTTGACTTACCGCAAGGTGAAGGAAGGTATTTCCCTTTCCGAAATAGCTGAAGAGAGAGGCTTGACTATTGGAACTATTTACCGCCATTATCAGAAGGGGATAATAGAGGGTAAGTTGGTTTTGGATGAGGTTTTAGAACCAGATCAAATTCGGACTATGCAAGCCTTATTAAAAACCGATTCTGCATCCGGAGCTTATCAATGGAGTCAGAAGTATCCGGAATACCATGTCGAGGAATGGCGAATTCTTTTAACTGCTTTAAGACTAAAAGCCGAAGAGGGGAATTAGTAGCTAGTACGCTACGCTGCTAGTAGAAGGTAGAAAGTACTTAATACTCTTAAATCCATTGCTTACGGTTCTGGTTAATGATTATTGTCTGTTACCTGACTATGCTCTATGCTCTATGCTCTAAGGTCTAAAGTCTAAAGTCTCACAATCTCATATCTAATTAGTACTTAGTACGCTTCGCTGTTAGTAGTTAGTACGCTTCGCTATTAGTAGTTAGTACGCTTCGCTATTAGTAGTTAGTACGCTTCACTATTAGTAGTTAGTAGCTAGTACTTGATACTCTTAAATCCACTGCTTCTAGCTCTGTTTAATGATTATTGCTCGCTACCCTACTATGCTCTAAGGTCTAAGGTCTAGGGTCTCACAATCTAATATCTAATTAGTAGCTAGTACGCTTCGCTATTAGTAGTTGGTAGTTAGTACTTGATACTCTTAAATCCAATGCTTTCGGCTCCGGTTAATGGTTGTTTTCTGTTACCTGACTATGCTCTATGCTCTAAAGTCTAAAGTCTCACAATCTCATATCAAATCAGTAGTTGGTGCGCTTCGCTATTAGTAGTTAGTAGCTAGTACTTGATACTCTTAAATCCATTGCTTTCGGCTCTGGTTAATGGTTGTTTTCTGTTACCTGACTATGCTCTATGCTCTAAAGTCTAAAGTCTCACAATCTCATATCTAATTCCTACCTATCTCATCCCCCAAAAAAACAAAACCCCAACCTTGTAAATCCAAGGTTGGGGTTCTTATTAAGGTATCCTTAATCTTACTTCACGCTCAGTCGTCGACGAGCACTAAGATCTCCGGATTGAATTTCAATCATATACATTCCTGATGCAAGATCACTTACATCCATAGTATGGTTGAATGAACCTCCCGCAGCACGTTCGTTAACAACACGTACTTCACGGCCTTGAGCGTCGATCAGGCGGATTACCGCGTCTGCGCTGCTCACAGCATCGAAGTTTACGTTAACTGTATAACTTGCTGGGTTCGGATAGATATTCAAGCTGTTCGCTAATGGATTTTCATCCAATCCGATGTTCACGAAGATGTTATAAGTCATGGTATCGCTACCACATGCATTAGTAACAATCAAGGTGATTGTATAGCTACCGTTTCCAAGGTAGATCATGGTATCAGCCGGATTAGATGATACGGTTCCATTACCAAAGTCCCACTGATAGCTGCTGGCATCGGTAGAGCCACTAGCGTCTACATATACTTCATAGCTGCTTCCTACAACTGCACTATCAATAGTGAAGCTTGCTACCGGTAGTGGTCCACTCGCAGTAGAAGTATTCAAGCTATTGAAAGAAGAGGTATCACTACCACAAGTATCCGCTACGTATACATCATATGCAGTACCTGGGGTTAATCCTGAGATTAGGTATGGAGCAGAAACAATACCCGTCATAGTACCTGATCCAGGAGTAAATCCTGCAGGACCGTACTCGATGATAGAGCTACCGGTGTTGCTATTCCAATCTACCTCTATGGCATCACAACTAACATTGTTGGTAGCCCAGATTGAATCTGGCATTGCACATGGAGCAGGAGCTCCTGCACAGTTAGTAGTAAATGAAACCAGAGTATCGCCTTGAGCAGTTGTAAACGAAGGCAAGTAGCTTGCCGCGCTGCTTCCAGATGGGTGGAATACGTTCATTCCAATTTCCGCTGGCCAACCACCTGCAGTAGTTAATACTGAAGTTGTAGGGATATTGTTACATAATAGGATGGAGTCGGTAAATAAGCTACCTCCAAGGAAGTTGCTACCCATCTTACCTACTTCGATACCATTTTGATAGATAGTGATCTCAGCACCATTCCAACCATCACCGAAGCTATCAGTTAGGTCGAAGAAGTACCAACACTTATCACTTGGTAAACATACATCAGTGCTAGCCACCAATGGACCAGCCCATGCTGAGGTATCACCAGGACCACAAATCTCACGAACGTATACATCGTAAGCAGTAGCGGCAGTTAAGCTGGTAATGCTAACAGGGTTGGTGGTGGTAGTCATGATTGCACCACTACCTTGGGTGAATCCGGTTACCCCGTATTCAATCTGCCAGGTAGTACCTGAACCATTAGAGGTCCAACCAACTGTAATGTCGTTCAAGTTTCTCACGGTTTGAACTAATGCAGTAGGAGCAGGACAGCTTGCGCCATTCTGTACCGCGAAGTCATCAATTGAGATATCACCTGTAAATGATGATCCACTAAATCCTTCGAAGATGAATGTGTAAACTCCTGGAGTCAGATTGTTAATTGGAACATTACGCTGCAAGAAAGGATCGGACTGAATTGGTTGCTGTTGACCTACCAAGCTATCGATGATAGTTCTGGTACCAGCAGTATCCTCAGCGTATACGATCAACCTGTTAATTGCAACTCCATGCATGTGATACCAGTACTCAATTTCCGGATTGGAAAGTGGCGTAATATCAATTGGAGGAGAAATTAACTCACGTGAAGTGTTGAAGTTGAACGAAGTCTCGATGTACATATAAGTACCACCTGAAACAGTTGGGAAAGTAGCATCGAAGAATGGTCCGGTACCGAAACTGTTTTCGTTAACACCGGCGGCATCTTCTGCTTCCCAGTTGATACTTCCAACCGCAGCATTTGTAGTCCAACAGTTCTCCCATCCTGCTGGAGAGCCAGTGGCAATACCTAAGCTAATACCTTCAAAGTTGGTAAAGTATGGAGCAGGGTTACTAGTTGCACAAAGAGTAGTGAAACAGAATGGTCCTCTCCAGAAACTGGTATCACCAGGAGCACAAATTTCACGTACCCATACACAGTATCCTGTTCCAGAGGTAAGTCCTGTTAATGGAACCTGATTAGTTGAGCTTGCGAGACGAGTGTTACCTGGATCTCCTAAAGCATTGATACCAAACTCATACTGGAAGTTAGTTCCACCATTTACACTAGCCCAACTTACATTGGCACCAGTTGTAGTGATACCAGTAACATCCAAGCTGTCTGGTCTTATACAAGTAGGAATCTGTTCATAGTATATGTCATCTATGAAAATGGTTTGGAAAGTACCATTCAGACCGTGAGCAAATGCAAAGTACTTGTCAGTACCATTGTATCCACTAGCTGCGTCAAAATTCACAATGTATTCTGGCATTGGACCAGTTTGCATTGTAATGGTATCAATTGCATTGAAGGTACCAGTGTCTAATGGATTAGACATGGATCCTACGATAAGGTCTCTAACACCGAAAGCAGAGTTTGTACGAGCATAAAAACGAACACGCTTATCAGATGCATTTAAGTCAGTCGTTCTTGGAGATACCAGAATCAGGTCGTTATTGGTGATTCCGGAATTGTCCATTTCAACCACATTTGGATTGGTATGTGGTTGGTTGAACGTACTTCCTTGAATGGTAATTCCTGAGAAGGTACTAGGTGTTAAACTTGGGTCTTCGTATTTGTTGAAACACCCTAGATCTAAACCTGTTGGTAGAGCATCCCAGTTTTCATAAGAAGGTGCAGAAATGCTTAAACACTCGGTTTTGAAACAGGTAGGTCCAATCCAGATACTGGTATCACCAGGAGCACAGATTTCACGTACCCAGTAGCAGTAATTTGTTCCTGCCATAAGACCGCTAATGGTCGCAGTATCATTATTAGCAATTACCTGGCTGTGAGTGCTTGCACCCAGAGAACCGGTACCATATTCAATTTGGAAGGTACCTGTACTTCCACTAAATGGAGTCCAACTTACCTGAGCATTCATACTGTCTACTTGAAGTACAGTAGGACTGCTAACTTCAGGACAGGTAGGAATTTGCTCGTAAATCACGTCATCTAAATAAAGAGTCCTAAAGATGCCGTTGTTACCATGTGCAAAGGCAAAGAACTGATCAGTTCCGTTATATCCATTTGCAGTAGTAATGTCCACTACATAGCGAGTATAATTGGTCGGATCTAGAACAATAGTATCTAATACATTGAATGTATTTGCATCAGTTCCATCGCTCATGGTACCCACTACTAAGGTGGTTGGAGGAACAGCCGCAAAACTTTGTCTTGCAAATACCACAACTCGTTTATCACCAGCCGTCATATCGGTAGTTGGCGGTGAAACCAGCATAAGTGGTACCGTGTTCAAATTCGAGTTATCCATCTCCACATAGTTAGGCGCAGTATTGGCCCCTACAAATGGACTGTTCTGAATGGTTACCCCAGCAAAGGTGCTAGTTGCGATACTGGCATCTTCTATACTACCGAAACAACCCAAGTCATTACCGGTAAATAAGGCATCCCAGTTTTCTGTATAAGGAGCACTAATTGGGCTACATGGAGTACAGAATTGGAATGGAGCACTCCAGGAAGAAGTATCACCAGGTTGACAAACTGTACGTACCAGGAACTCGTAACAAGTGAATGGGGATAAGGTATCTACAACAACACCTGAGGTAGTGCTAAACGCTTTAACACCAGCCGTAGTAGTTGTTCCCTGGAAGAATCCAGAAGGACCAAACCAGTACTGGAAGTTATTAGCGGTAGTCGCACCAGCCCAATTTAAGGTCGCAGTAGTGTCAAATACACCACTTACACTTAAACCACCGGGTAGAGGACAGGCTACTGCCTCAAGACGGATGTCATCTAAAGTATATCCATCACAACAAGTAGTAGAGAAGGAAATTGACTGACCTTCTTCAACCCATCTTAGCTGAGTATTAGGACCTACAGTCTGACCAACATTAGCCAATGGAGCAACAATGTCTAAGCCGATAACAGAGTCATAGGCTCCGGCGGTTCCTCCTAAGCTAACAAGCTCAACCCATGGATCACTAACGCTACCACGTCCAAATACTTTATTGCCTGGACGAGCAGTGTTGGTATGACGCATATAATAGAAGCTTAACTCAATACCATTTGCGGTAGTGTAGTTGCTAAGATCAATGGTCATTGTGAAATCATTAGCTGCCAGGTTAGAAGCAAAGGTCGAACGACCAATTGTCATTGCCTGTAGACCATTTCGGTAATACGCAGTTCCCGCCTGAAGATCAAATTCTCCATTCGAGCCTTGCTCCATTGTCCAAGAATAGGATGGATTACAAAGTTGATCGGGAGAAGTAAAGGTTGGACCTTGAATGTAAGATTCAAATCCCTCTACTAATGGCAATACGGCAGGAGCAGTTAGAGCACATGCTGTAGATCCGGTTAGGAAAACAGGGAGACTAGCTACACCACCGGCACAAGAATCTACCAGGTAGAAGTCGTAAGCTGTTTGAGCATTAAGACCTGTAATAGTAATGCTTGAATCTGTGGTAGAAACTACGGTACCTGTACCAGTAGCGAAACCAGCAGTTCCGTATTCAATGCTGAAATTCAAACCAGCACCTGGATCCCAGGTAAGACCGATTGAATCAGAAGTAGCAAAAGCAATCTGGAAATTGCTTGAGCGAGCACAAAGCTCCTCTTGGATTAATACATTATCAATTAACCACCACCAGGCCCAAGAGCCATTGTCTTTATAAACGAAACGAACCTGTAATGAATCGTTCGCATAAGAGGTGATATCAATCTTTTGATGGTTCGGATTTCCGAAGGCACCGATCGTTGCGCTGGAATTCTGTAGGTTAACCCAGTTGTTTCCATCCCAAACATCAACGATAGCATTAGAACCTAATACCTGGTGGAACTGGTCGAACTCTAAATATAGGGTTCCGGTAATGTTTCCTGCATCGATGTAGGGACTTAATAAGGTCTCATCCATCGTAACTGCACCAGATCCTGCATTATCACTATCTGCTTCTGCCCATCCTATCGAGCCATCAAGACCGAGTGGATTCGAGGTTGTTGTTGCTGATGTAACATGTACCCAGGTATCAGTGGTATTACCACCATCCTGAGCAATGAAACAACCTAATCCAATATCAAAATTCTCAGAATATGGAAGGGTTTGAGTCAGACACAGAGTACATACTGTAAATGGACCTGACCAAACTGAAGTACCATTACCAGAACCTGTACAGTCGGTACGTAGGTAAACATCATAGCATGAAGCTGAGTTTAAACCAGTAATAACACCTGTTCCGGAAGTAATGGAACCGGTTGTACCTGTACCTTGAAGATATCCTACCGGACCAAATTCAAACTGTACAGGATTACCTTGACTTGAATAAGTAAAAGTCGCGTTAGTAATACCTACACTTGATAGAGTGATATTGGTTAACTGTGGACAAGCTGGAATGGCTTCGTAAACAAAATCATCAATGTATACATCGCTAAAAGTGTTTTCCATACCATGCCCAAATACAACGTACTTATCAGTGCCGTTATATCCGCTACTTGCATTTAATGGTAGAATAACCAACTGCCAGGTGGCCGATAGATTGGTAATAGTATCGATCCAGGTAATTGGTGCTCCAGGAGCTTGAGAGCTAGTAGTACCAATTAGTAAAGTATTAGAAGGAGATTGGGATGCTACCTGGAATTTGATTTGACGCGCATTAGACGTCATATCACTGAACTCAGGACTAATCGCAACAACTGTATCGGTAGAAGATCCGGTAAAGCTGTAGAGCTCTACCACATTAGTTCCACTAAAAGGCTGAGGATTGTTAAAGGTAGGCAGTGTTTCAACCCTTGCATAAGCACTTATGCTGAAATTGTTGTACTCAGCCCAACATTGAGCTGGTGCACCGTCAGCATCACTTTCAAAATCACGAGTGTAATTTGTATTGAAAGGGATACAGTTGGTTTGGAAAGTAACTGAACATAAAGTTCCACTTACTCCGTTAGCACCGCAATCTGACTCAACGTATGCTTCATAAGTTGTAGCAGGAGCTAATCCAGTTAATGTAACAGTATTCGTGCTAAAAAGCTGTGGGGTTGCAGAAGAAGGACTAAAGCCTGGAGCACCAACGTAAACTCTATATCCGCTGGTCGCTGCACCTACCATATCAAAGGTAAGATCAGCTGTACTTGTTGTACTGCTAATCCAGCTTAGATTTAATGGAATTGGGCAATTTAGTTGTTCGTCAATTTCGATCTCATCAATCGAAATATCACCGGTAAAAGAAGAACCACGTGTTCCTACGAACTTAATTCTAATAGTATTTCCGGTAAAGCTTCCGAGACTGAAGTAAGCGGGTAACCAACAGTCAGTTTCTGCAGTGTGTTGCTGACCTTGGATTGAGTCAACAAAAATCCAACCAGCACCGGTATCGGCGAAAACTTCAAGAGCCCCGATAGTTGCACCGAACATATGGTACTTGAAACGCAACTCCGGACTAGTAAGACCTGCTAAATCGATTTCTGGCAGAATTAATCCGGCGGTATCGCCAGTAGTTCCGCCTGAAGTTTCGAGGTAAGCATAGATACCTGAACCAGAAGCGTCATTTAAAGGACCGGTTCCGGTAGAATTTGCTGCTCCACTAGCTTCATATTCCCAACGGGGAAAGGAAGAACTAGTACTAACATAGCAGTTACCAAAGGTAGCCTGGTAACCTGCTGTTTCGGAATCGAAATTCTCCGAATAGGGCGTTGTGAGCGGGCTAGCAGGCGGACACTGAGCAAATGTCAGTTGTGCCAAACTCGCCACAAACAAGGTTAATAGTAATCTTTTCATATAGATGAGTATAAAATTGGTCTACAATAGTAAGTTTTTCTTAACAGAAATAACAGCCTTGGAATCCAAAAAATGAATCCCAGGTTAAATAAATGTTAGCCTTAAGAATGCTACTATTTGCGGATCAAAACTCTGAAATTGAGCTTAGAATTGGCATTTTGAAGAATGCCAATATAAAGACCGGAAGGAATGTTTGCCGGTAAATTAATCTGGCCATCCGATTGAAGTTTTTCCTCCCAAATAATTTGTCCCTGAACATTGAATATTTGCAAGTCCGGATATTGCATTAACACATCAAGAGGCAAATCAATACTAAAATTGCCCTGGTTGGGATTTGGATAGATGCTTACATTTTGATCTTCCACTTCCACCTCTGGAAGGGATACATCGTAGATTCTTCCATGAAACAGGCTAAGTCCACCACTTAGATTTCCTACAATTGCATCGATATAACCATCATTGTTGAGATCGGCAAAGTCCGCGTTTGATCTCTCCCCTATGTAAAGATCATTAGCAGGAACCTGAGGACTAGGGATCAAAGCTGGGATGATGTTAATCTGAACATCAGGTCGTTTACTAATGGTATTATTATAAGGCATGGTGCAACCATTTGCCGAAATAGTGTTGTGATTCGTGATATCTCCAATTGCATAACATGGGAAACCCTTGTCAGTCATGGCAACAACAACATCATTCGCTGGGAAATTCCCGCTAAAGCACACCTCTATAAGAAGGTTAGATTGTCCATCCCACAGAAAGGGATATTGCATCGGAATGCTATTCCAGCCATTACCGAACCCGTAGATGTAATCTTCCACCGGGTATGGAGTTGGAAAATTATCTTCAAAGCTGTTTAAACTTGTGGAGTTGGTATTTTTCATCTTGATAGTGAACCCATTGGACAATACCGATCCACCCTTATCAATAATATTAAAGCCTAAGCTTTCGATAAATCCATAACGGAAGCCTTTCGCTTTTAACTCAGAAGCTTCTATTATGAATTGATTTCTTCCGCTCCTTTTGCTGATTCCAAATGGGCTTTGATTGCTGTTAACACTTTGCTCTGATGCATTACCAATCGTGTCGGCTATGTTTCCAGGAAGGCTTGAGATTGTATCAAGTTCATCAAACTGAATCACTCCATTGGCAGTGGAACCAACAAAAAGTGCCACTCCGGTGCTGTCTCTATAAAATGTTGGTACTGCGTTACCGGATAGACCAAGCTCAGATACATTTACTGCACCAAAGAATTGTGATTTTAAAGAGTAATTAGGACTAGTGGCAGAGCTATTCTCAAACCAATAAATGCGTCCCCTTTCATTACCCACAAAAAGGTCAAGATCACCATCTTCATCCAAATCAAAAAGATATGGGGCAGCATCTGCACCAACATCGGTGTTTGTGATAATGGGTGTGTTTAAGGTATAGTTAGGATTCGTACTGCTTCCAATATTTTCTAGGTAATGGAAATAGCCACTCACCGCACCGACAATAATATCAAGGTCACCATCATTATCTAAATCGCCAAAGGCCGGTACAATTTCAGTACCCAGATTGTACTGGAGAATGTCGGCAAAATTGGTATCTAACAATGTGAACTCTGCTTTCTGGGCAGTACCGGTGTTCTCGTAGTAATAAAGCTGTGAAGATGAAATCCCTGGCTGTTGAAAGCGATTCGCGATACTCAAAACCAGGTCTGTTAAACCATCACCATTTAAGTCAGCAAATCGTGGAATGGAAGCAGCCCCGGGGTCGATCATTTTACCTTGAAGGTAATTGTCCCGATTAAAAACAAAGTTGGGTTGTCCATTGGTGCCTACATTCTTATAATGCCATATACCTCGGTGGTTTGATGACATATCCGGACTGCCACTACTGGCTGAGCTAAAGCTGCTTAGCACTAAGTCATCATTACCATCCAAATCTGTATCCACTCGGTATGGAGCAGGGAAAACAAAAAGATCTACTGGCTTTGCTTGAGGGTATAGGGTGTCCTGACTAATCATTACAGAGGAGTCCAAAGTACCCCCATTTATAAGTCGGGACAGATTATTGTAGGAGACATTCGTGAGTAAAAGGTCTGATATTGCATCGTTATTCATGTCCCATGTGAGCATGGCGCTGCCTGCATGAAGGACCTTTCCATTTTTACGCTTATTCCCGGTCATACACTTCTGTAACTCAACCGAACGATAAAGGCCGCCTTCCTCAAAAAGCCCCCAGCAGTTTCCGGTAAGCTCGAAGACTAATCCACAATTATCACTTGAAGTGTTTTCATGGAACTCCACATTTACGCCGCCGTTTCCGAAAGTGAGGATATCAAGATCGCCATCGCCATCTACATCATTTATATCTGGTAAATCCGATCTTGGGATGTAAAGTTTAGAAATGCCAGAAGCACCATATCTGGTGTCTATATGATTCCCATTATTAGCAGGGGTGAAGCTTATTTGTCCTCCTGAGCTGGTATTCTCATACACTAAAAGAAAGAGGCCGTCCGAATAGAAGAGATCATCCTTTCCATCGCAGTTGAAGTCGCGCATTAATATGAAAGCACCTTCTCCTCTCGGAATAGGGAATTTATCGATGTATTCTGGATGGTAACGGAGTACCGTGTCTCCATTTATAATTTCCTGAACTAATGGAATTAGTCTTTTGCCACTGCGGTCGAAAACCAAAAGATCGTCCAGACCATCAAAGTTTAGATCGAAATTGTTAAAAACGGGATAATTTAATCCACCTGCCCAAGGATTAATAAGTGTATCACTTCCATGATAAACTTTGGTGTTAATCTGTTGATCAAAGGCAAAGCGCAGCTGAGCCTGAAGGTTTTGACTCAAGAGAAACGCAACTATTCCGAGTGCTATCTTTCGCATCTAATTTGGACTTTTGGTAAAATTACGTATTAATCTGACCAAGGGCTTGGTGATATAGTTTACGCCCATTGCTATTTATTCCGTGAAAAACTATATTTGCCGCCTTTATTTGAACACCCATCTACCATTAAGTAATGCAGAATAAAGGAGTTATCCGCCTGTTTGCCATAGTTTTCGCTCTGGCATGTATTTACCAGCTTTCATTCACCTATGCTACCTATTCGGTTGAAAAAGATGCCGATGCATTTGCTCAAGGTAATTCCGAAAAAAGAGAAGCCTATCTGGATTCTATTCGCAATAAAGAAGTATTTCTTAACACTTTCACCTATGCTGAGGTAAAAGAAAAGGAGATCAACCTTGGTCTTGACCTTAGAGGAGGTATGAATGTGATTTTAGAGGTATCAGTTAAGGACATCTTAATTGAGATTGCCAATAAAACCAACAATGTAGTTTTCAACGAGGCACTAAAAGTGGCTGATGAAAACGCTTCTACTAATCAGAATGCCTATCTGGATAATTTCTTCATAGCATTTGACCAGCTCAATACCGAGCGCAAGGCCAATTTGAAATACAGCGATCCAAGCATCTTCGGAACCAAGGAGATGAACGATAAGCTCGGATTTAGTGCTTCTGATGAGGACATTAAAAATGAACTTAGAGCTCAAGTAAATGCATCTGTTGAAAACGTTTATACCGTTTTAAGAGCACGTATTGATCAATTCGGAGTAGTGCAGCCAAATCTTCAGAGATTAGGAGATGGCGGTCGAATTCTGGTTGAACTGCCTGGGGTTAAAGATCCCGATCGGGTAAAGAAACTGTTACAGTCTACCGCAGAGCTTGAATTCTTTGAGCTTTATGAAGGTTATGAATTATTGAATTTCCTGGGTTCGGCCAATGAACGATTAAGAGGTTTAGTAGAGAATCCTAATGCAAATGCGCAAGGTGCTGAGGATACCGCCGATTTCGCTGAAGATTTTCTTGGTGATTTCGAGGCAATCGATGTTAATGAGGGGGAGGATGATTTACTTGCTACAGAAGATTCTGTTGCTGACGATGCAGATAGCCTTTTCGCGGAATTAGATTCCCTTTCTAACGGTGCTAATGATTCGATTGATGATTTGAATGGGTTTAACCCGCTATTTCAGATTTTTGGAATTAACTACGACTTTGATAATAATCGTGCGGTACCGGGTCCTATCGTTGGTTCTTCTATGATCAGCGACACGGCCACTATCAATGAGTACCTTTCTAATCCACGTATTCTTGCTCTTTTACCTGGAAATATGCGCAACCTTAAGTTCGTTTGGACAGCTAAGCCGGATGAGCGTGGGGTGCTTTACTTACTAGCTGCTAAAACTAACAGAGATGGTAGTGCCGCTTTAAGTGGTGACGTAGTTGTTGACGCCAAACAAGACTTTAACCAGGCGAATCAGGCGATTGTTACCATGAGCATGAACGCAAATGGTACAGCTAAATGGGCTAAGATTACCCGTGATGCTGTAGGTGATGCTCAGGTAGAAGAAGATAATCGTTCTGTTGCTGTTGTGCTTGATAATTTGGCTTACTCCTTTCCGCGAGTAAATAATGAGATCAGCAATGGTAATACGGAGATAGTTGGTGATTTTACAGTTACAGAGGCAAAAGACTTAGCTAACATTCTCAAGGCTGGTTCTCTACCTGTTGCTGTACAAATCATTCAATCAGATATTGTTGGACCAAGCTTGGGACAGGAAGCCATTAACGCTGGCTTGTGGTCCTTCGTAATTGCGCTTGGTTTAGTAATGCTTTATATGATTTTCTATTACAGCGGTGCTGGTGCAGTTTCTGATTTGGCATTGATCACTAACATGTTCTTCATCTTTGGTGTTTTAGCTTCCTTAGGTGCGGTTCTGACGCTACCAGGAATTGCGGGTATCGTACTTACCATTGGTATGGCGGTGGATGCTAACGTACTTATTTACGAGCGTATCAGGGAAGAATTGGCTAATGGTAAAGGTTTACGATTGGCTATCCAGGATGGTTATAACAATGCCTACTCTTCCATTATTGATGCGAACGTTACGACCTTCTTTACAGGTGTGATCCTTTATGCATTTGGTACGGGTCCGATTCGTGGATTTGCCACAACCTTGATTATTGGTATCCTTACTTCTCTGTTCTGTGCAATATTTATAACCCGTTTGGTTTTTGAAGCACGCCTATCAGCGAAGAAGTCTATTGCATTTTATACTAATGCAACACGCAATGCTTTCACTAAATTCAATATCGATTTCCTATCCAAGCGTAAAGTTGCCTATGCAATTAGTGGATTGATCATCCTTACCGGGGTGGTATCCCTCTTTACACGAGGCTTGAATGAAGGGGTAGATTTTGTGGGTGGTAGATCTTATCAGGTACGATTTGATCAACCCGTAAATTCGGTAGATATTCAGAATAAACTTGGCGATTACTTCACATTGGAAGATGGGTCTAGTGTTTTCCCACAAGTAAAAACGATTGGAGAAGCATCTCAGGTTATTATTACCACTAAGTTTAAGATCAACGAAACGGGAGTTGAAGTTGAGGAGGATATTAAGAATCGCTTGTACGATGGTCTTGTAGGCTTCTACGAAGAAGTTCCCTCCAAAGAAGATTTTGTTTCTGAAGCTTCCGGTAGTTCGGAGATTGGAATTGTAGCAGAGCGACAGGTGGGGCCAACCATTGCAGATGATATTAAGTCTTCGGCCGTCTTATCCATCGTGTTCTCACTTGTGGTGATTTTCTTGTATATCCTGATTCGATTCAGCAGATGGCAGTTTAGTGCTGGTGCAGTTGCGGCGGCTTTCCACGACGTACTTATCGTGTTATCGCTATTCTCATTGCTTTATGGTATTCTTCCATTCTCATTAGAGATTGACCAGGCATTTATTGCAGCGATTCTAACCGTTATTGGTTATTCCCTGAATGATACTGTGGTTGTGTTTGACCGGATTAGAGAGTATATCCGCACCCACAATAAGCGCAAGGGAATGAATGATATTGTTAATGAGGCATTGAACCGCACCTTGAGTCGTACTATTAATACCTCTTTAACCACCTTCTTTGTATTATTAATCATCTTCATTTTCGGTGGAGAGGTAATTCGCGGCTTTATGTTCGCCTTGCTTATTGGTATCGTGGTGGGAACTTATTCCTCACTCTTTATCGCTACTCCGATTATGATTGATACCATGAAGAAGGAAAAGGAATAGATTAATAATTACCGTATTTAAACCCCGGTCAAGGCTGAACCCTGATCGGGGTTTTTTGGTTAATTTTGACCCATGCATACTCCCTTACTTTTTTTGAATATCAGCGGCGGCGAAATAATAATTGTACTGCTTCTGGTGATCATGTTTTTCGGAGCGAATCGCATTCCGGAGATTGCCCGTGGTATCGGAAAAGGTATTCGCGAAGTCCGCAACGCGACGGAGGACATCAAGAATGAGATCAACAAGACCGCCGAAGGAAATGATCTAGGCAAATTCAAAGAGAAGATCGAAGAGGAGAAAAAGCAGATCGAAGAAATCAGCGGTGCGATTAAGCGCAACACTAAGTTTTAAGGATGGATTACCTTCTGGTGCTTGGAGGAATCATTCTCCTTCTATTTGGGGGAGATTGGCTGGTGAAGGCATCTGTAGATATTGCATTAAGGGCTAAGATTTCCCTTTTAGTGGTGGGGATGACGGTCGTAAGCTTTGCTACTTCTGCTCCAGAACTGTTGGTTAGCCTCAAGGCCGCTTTAGGCGGACATGTGGATATTTCCTTTGGCAATGTTATCGGCTCCAATATTGCTAACATCGCCCTGATTCTTGGCTTAACCGCAATGGTCTTTCCAATGCAGGTCAGCCGAAAAACCATCAGAATTGATTGGGGGATTATGTTTTTCGTAACAATCCTTCTTTTCATTTTCCTCTGGAATGAGGTCCTCAGTTTTTGGGAGGCTTTGATATTATTTATGCTTTTGGTGCTCTATAATGTTTTCCAGATTCGTGGTTCCCGTAAAGAGTTGAACACTAGTGATTATAGTGATGAGCCACTTTTAAAGATTTGGCAAATGCTGCTCTTTTTAGCCGGAGGCATAGCTGGCTTGCGATTCGGCGCTGAATTTCTTGTTAAGGGGGCGGTTAACATCGCCGGAGAGTGGGGGATTAGCCAAAGGGTAGTGGGTTTAACAGTAGTGTCAATCGGGACCAGTCTCCCAGAATTGGCCGCTTCTCTAATTGCAAGTTTTAAGGGAGAACAGGATTTATCACTTGGTAACCTCATAGGGTCCAACATCTTTAATATCCTGGCAGTTTTGGGTATAACCGGCTTAATCGTCGATCTACCGGTGCAGAGTAAAGCCTTAATGACCTTTGATTTTCCATGGTTAATCGCGATTAGTCTGGTGCTATTGCCATTTATGCGCTGGATGAAACGAGGCACTATAAGTAGAGGGCAGGGCTTAATAATGTTTTTGCTTTATGTCCTGTACTTTTTAGGGGTAATTGGAGTTTATTAGTGTTTTTTCGTGGTTAACCCCCTATTGTTAAGGGGGTGTTGGTAATTATTTGTATTTTTTTCTCTTAAAAATGGGGTGAAACTTTAAATTTGCCAAAATTTTTCACCCATGCCACAAATTCGTTTTTCAGCTTTAGAGCAGGCACAAAAAAGAATGCCTCAGGAAGTAGAATATCCTTACACTCGTGTTTCAGAGATTTTTGGAGAGCACACCTTCAATTATAGGGCGATGAAGGAGTTTATGACTCCCGAGTCTTACGATAGTGTGATGGATGCTATTCGTCGCGGTACCAAAATCGATCGTTCTATTGCTGACCAGGTGGCTTCGGGTATGAAAGCCTGGGCAATAAATCTAGGAGCCACTCACTATACTCACTGGTTTCAACCCTTAACAGGAGCGACTGCCGAGAAACATGATTCTTTCTTTGAGCCTACTGGCGACGGGCAGGCAATAGAAAAGTTTAGTGGAGGTATGTTGGTTCAGCAAGAGCCAGATGCATCTAGTTTTCCAAACGGTGGAATCCGTAACACCTTCGAGGCTCGAGGCTACACGGCTTGGGATCCTACCAGCCCAGCCTTTATAATGGGTCGTACCCTGTGTATTCCAACTGTATTTGTGGCCTATACAGGAGAAGCTCTGGACAATAAAACTCCACTTTTGCGCGCCCTTCAATCGGTTGATCATGCTGCAACAGCGGTGTGTCAGTACTTTGATCGTAATGTGCGAAAGGTTACGGCAACTCTAGGTTGGGAGCAGGAGTATTTTTTGGTTGATACTGCACTATTCCATGCGCGTCCAGACTTAGTACTTACAGGACGTACCGTATTAGGACATGCACCCGCTAAAGGACAGCAATTGGATGACCATTATTTTGGTTCCATCCCTGAGAGAGCCCGCATGTTTATGCGCGAATTGGAAATGGAGTCCTATAAACTGGGTATTCCGGTGAAAACCCGTCATAATGAGGTTGCCCCAAGTCAATTTGAACTTGCACCGGTATTCGAGGAAGCAAACATATCCGTAGATCATAATTCCTTGATTATGGATGTGATGGATAAGGTTGCCCGTCGACATCACTTTAAGGTCTTACTACATGAGAAACCTTATGCTGGGGTAAATGGAAGTGGTAAGCATAATAACTGGTCATTAGCCACAGATACCGGGGTTAATCTCCTGGCTCCCGGTAAAACTCCCAAGAGCAACCTTCAATTCCTAACATTCTTCATCAATACCATAATGGCGGTGAATAAGCACGCTGATCTTCTTCGTGCGGCCATCGCATCAGCCGGAAATGATCACCGTCTGGGTGCGAATGAGGCTCCCCCCGCAATTATTTCGGTATTCATTGGTTCTCAGCTTACCGCCACTCTTGATGCATTAGAGAAATTGGAGAAAGGCAAGCTTAGCCCGGAACAAAAGACAGACCTCAAATTGAATGTGGTAGGAAAAATACCTGAAATTCTTCTCGATAATACGGATCGTAATCGTACATCACCATTTGCCTTCACCGGTAATAAATTTGAATTGCGTGCGGTAGGGTCAAACGCTAACTGCGCCCAACCCATGACCGTTATGAATGCCATTATGGCTTCTCAATTGCGCGAGTTTAAATCTTCTGTTGATGCTCTTATTGAGGAAGGGATGAAGAAGGACGACGCTATCTTTAACGTGTTGAGGGATTACATCAAACAGAGCCACGCGATCCGTTTCGAGGGTGATGGATACTCCGAAGCCTGGGCGAAAGAAGCTGAAAAGCGAGGTTTGAGTAATGTGCGCACTACTCCTCATGCTTTAGACTTCTATGTAAGCGATTCAGCGATCCAGCTTTTTGTTGAGAATGAGGTGATGAACGATGTGGAAGTTAAAGCTCGCCATGAAATTATGCTTGAGGAATATAAAATGCGGATTCAGATTGAGAGTCGCATTTTAGGGGATATTGCAGGTAATCATGTAGTACCTACAGCGATTAACTATCAAAATAAATTGATTCAGAATGTTCGCGGATTGAAAGAAGTACTTGACGCGGATGTGTATAAAAGCGTAGCTAAGGATCAGTTGGAAATGATTAAGAGCATCAGCAAGTATATCAGTACAATTATTGCTGAAAAAGATGCCATGATTGCTGAGCGTAAGCGACTTAACGCCTTGGAGGATGTTCGTGAGCAGGCCGTTCTTTATTGCGAAAATGTTATTCCTTATTTTGAGAAGATTAGATACGCTTGTGATAAGTTAGAGTTGTTGATTGACGATGAGCTTTGGCCATTACCTAAATACCGTGAGCTAATTTTCATTTAAGAAATACTCAAAATGACAAAAAAGCCGTTGGATATCCAGCGGCTTTCTTTTTTACTTAGCCGCCAGTAATTGCTAAGGAGCCAAATCAAATATTTGACTATTTTAGCGCCTTACAGACCATAAACGACCGCGGTATTTATGAGGAATCTCCACCTGGGAATCACGATTTTTCTACTTAGTCTACTCAGTTCCAACATATACGCTCAAGAGGAAGATGGCGATCCAAAACTTCCTAAAGAAATAGAGAAAGCCTACCAGGCTTTCGACGCTGAAGAATACTTTTATGCAATTGAGCTTCTCAAGGATGCATATGAAGAAGCTAAAGGAAGGGATCAGAAATCCGAAGTGCTTTTCAAAACAGCAGAGGCTTATCGGATGATGAATCAGTATAAGGATGCTGAGCAATTCTATAACAAAGCAATCAAAGTAGGTTACAAAGACCCAACGGCAATTCTGCTGATGGGGGATATGTTGAAGGCACAGGGTCAGTATGAAGATGCAATAGAAGCCTATCAGGATTATAAAAAAGAGAATCCTACGGACCCTAACGGGGATATAGCGATTGAGAGTACCAGGGCCGCGATCGCCCAGAAGGATCGACCCTCTCAATATCAGGTTGACAATATGAAAGACATCAATAGTCGTGCAATGGATTTTGCGGCTTTTTTCGGTGGGGACCGCCGAGAGAATGATGTTATTTACTTTGTTTCTTCTCGTGAGGAATCAGTGGGGAACGATGACGATGGTTGGACAGGACAACCATTTATGGATCTCTATAAATCTCAGGCTGAACGTAAATCAAGACGGGGTCGTCGGAGAGGAAATGATGAGAGTGAGGAAGTGAGCTATGCCGATCTTAAATGGGCAACGCCAACGCTATTGGATCAGGAGGAGTTCTTAAACAGTGAGGTTCACGAAGGAACAGCTACTCTTGATAGTCGTAAAAAGGTACTCTACTTCACTCGCTGTATGGTTGAGGATAACCAGGAGCTTGGTTGCGGATTGTATACCACTGAAATTGTTGGTCAATCCTGGAAAGAACCCGAAAGAGTTATTATTGGCGATGACACCTTAGCAAATGTCGGGGATCCCGCGCTGTCTAAAGATGACAAGTACCTCTACTTCGTTTCCGATGATTTTAATAGCAAAGGGCGTCATGATATTTTTATGACTAGCCTTGATCGTCGCACCAAAAATTGGAAGACTCCTCGCAATTTGGGTACGGTGGTGAATACTGAAGGTTCTGAGCGTTTCCCGGTTGTACACGGTGATGGTTATCTCTATTTTGCTTCGGATGGTCATCCAGGTATGGGTGGACTTGATATCTACAAGATTAAGCTTGGAGAAGATGGTATGCCGGAAGGCGATCTGATTCACATGGAGTATCCGATTAACTCCAGCAAGGACGACTTTCATTTGATTTGGGCACCAGGAAGCGACACTAAGAAGGGATTTCTTTCCTCTAACCGCGAAGGTTCCAACAACAACAGCGATGATATCTGGTCAGTATACCGTACACCTTTAGTATTTAACCTTGAGGGTGTTGTATTGGATTCGGAAGAGAAAACTCCGATTTCTGAAGCCACGGTGGAAATGACCGGATCAGATGGCTCATCCGTAACGGTAACAGCCGATGAGAATGGTTACTACATTTTTGATGATACCAAGGTTCAGGAGAATGTGAATTACAAGCTTTCTTTCTCAAAAAAGAAGTATCTCTCTGCAACTGGCGATGTTACCACTATCGGATTTGAGATCGGTGCTTTCGAATATGTTCCTTCAGCAGGTTATTTCATCAAGAGGCTTCAACTTAACCGGGAACTTGATCCGATTAAAAAGCCTATTGTACTGCCGAATGTACTCTTTGATCTGGCTAAATGGGACTTACGTCCGGAGGCCATGGCTTCATTGGATACAGTAGTGGCGATTTTGAATAATAACCCCAACATTACTATTGAATTACGTTCTCATACGGATTATCGGGATGGAGCAGAGTCCAACCGTGTCCTATCACAAAAGCGTGCTGATACATGTGTGAGTTATTTGATTTCGAAAGGCATAGATGCTCGTCGCTTAACCGCTATTGGTCGGGGTGAGGAGGAGCCATTTACCATCCCTAAGAATTATAAGAGTTATGGATTTGAGCGTTTTGCTGACAAGGTAGGAACCACCCTAACTGAGACTTATATTAAGGGACTGTCTGTGGCCGATCAGGAAATTGGAAACCAGATTAACCGTCGTACTGACTTTAAGGTATTGCGTGATGATTATGTTCCGGATGGCTTCGTTGAAGAGGATCTTTCGGTAGATCCTCGCGATGTGATTGCCGATAAGCGCAATGAAGCTCCAGTTGAAGGAGAGATTTACATCATGCGTAAAGGGGAGAACCTTGGTAGAATTGCACGTAAGTTTAAAATCAATATGCGCGATCTGAAGCAACTCAATGGGGGCCTAAGAGGTGTACGCCCTTTTGAGGGTCTGCAGCTAAAGGTTGAGAAAGACGGAAATTACGAGGAATGGGATGCTACTCATTATCAGGTAAAACGTCGTGGTATGAAATTGCGTGATGTCGCTAAAGAATTGGACGTTGATAAAGATGTATTAGAGGAGTTAAATCCATTTATTAACGATACCGGTATTCAGCCAGGTCTTTGGATTAAATACCAGCAATAGCTTTAAAAAATATTTGAGAGCGCCCCGGGGTTAATTTCCCCGGGGCGCTTTTTATTTTTGCAAAATGGAAGACCAGACAAGCAAATACAGTCAGCGGGGTGTATCATCTCAAAAGGAGGACGTACACAAGGCTATCAGAAATCTTGATAAAGGTCTCTTTCCGAGAGCCTTTTGTAAGATCATTCCAGATTTTTTGGGGGGAAGCGAAGATCATTGTGTGATAATGCACGCTGATGGAGCCGGAACAAAGTCATCTCTTGCCTATCTGTATTGGAAGGAAACAGGTGATTTAAGTGTGTGGAAAGGGATCGCACAGGATGCTTTGATCATGAATATTGATGATCTTCTTTGTGTTGGTGCGGTCGATGTTCCAATTCTTGTTTCTTCCACGATTGGTCGGAACAAAAATTTAATTCCCGGTGAGGTAATTAGTGCACTAATTGAAGGCACTCAGGAGCTTATTGATGAATTGAACAGTCAAGGATTGAACCTGGTATTAACTGGAGGAGAAACTGCTGATGTTGGTGATCTGGTTCGAACTATAATAGTGGATAGTACGGTTACCGCTCGGATGCCTAGAGCGGAGGTTGTAGATAATGCGAATATTGCGGCCGGTCAGGTTGTGGTGGGTCTGGCATCGCATGGACAAGCGACCTACGAAACAAGCTACAATGGTGGGATGGGCAGTAATGGTTTAACCAGCGCGCGTCATGATGTTTTTAGTCATTATCTAGCGGAAAAGTATCCCGAGTCATTTGATCCTTCCGTTCCTAGCGACCTCGTTTACAGCGGCTCCAGTAAATTAACCGATCCGGTAGAAGGAAGTCCTATCGATGCCGGTAAACTGGTGCTTTCTCCAACTCGAACTTATGCCCCGATTATCGCCAAGGTATTGGCCGAATATCGAGCTGGAGTAAAAGGTATGGTGCATTGTAGTGGAGGCGCCCAGACTAAAGTATTGCACTTTGTGGAGGGTTTGCATATTATCAAGGATCAGATGTTTAGTACACCTCCACTTTTCCGTCATATTCAAAAATCTTCCGGAACTTCATGGAAGGAGATGTACGAGGTATTTAATATGGGTCATCGCATGGAACTTTATTGTGATCCGGAAGTAGCAAAAGGAATTATGGCCGTGAGTAAATCTTTCGGTGTGGAGGCCCAAATTATCGGAAGGGTAGAGCAGGCTGACCTTGCTCAAGTGAGCATCCATTCGGAACATGGTAGTTTCGAGTATTTTAAGTCTTAACAGATGCAAGAGAAGTTAGATCAGATTAAACAGCGGTTTGATGAGGTGAACGACCTGATCATTCAACCCGATATCATCGCCGATCAAAGGCGATATGTAAAGCTAAATAAGGAGTATAAGGACCTCAAAAAGATAGTTGATGCTCGGGCACAGTACATGGAATATACCGATCGTTTAGCAGAAGCCAAGGATCTTATCATTAATGCTGATGATGAGGAAATGCGCGACATGGCCAAAATGGAATTGGAGGAAATTGAACCAGCTCTCGAAAACCTGGAGGAGCAAATCCGTTTCATGTTGATTCCCAAAGATCCCGAGGATGAAAAAAATGCGGTTCTTGAGATCAGAGCAGGAACTGGTGGAGATGAAGCCTCCATTTTTGCCGGAGATTTAGCTAAAATGTACAGTCGTTACTGTGAAACCAAAGGTTGGAAAACCGAGGTGGTTGACTTTAACGAAGGCACCATGGGTGGATACAAGGAGATTGTAATGGAGGTAACGGGAGAAGACGTTTATGGCACCTTGAAGTTTGAAAGTGGCGTACATCGAGTACAAAGAGTTCCTGCAACAGAAACCCAGGGTAGAGTGCATACTTCTGCTGCTACGGTAGCAGTGCTTCCCGAGGCAGAAGAAGTTGATGTTGAGCTTAATCCAGCCGACATTGAAATGCAGACTTCTCGTTCCGGAGGGGCTGGCGGGCAAAATGTGAACAAGGTTGAAACCAAAGTTCAGTTAACTCATAAGCCAACGGGGATAGTGGTGGTTTGCCAGATTGAACGAACTCAGCTTGGAAACCGCGAAAGAGCAATGCAAATGCTTCGCACCAAGCTTTACGAAATGGAGCTCGAAAAGCATAATAGTGCGATTTCCAGTAAAAGAAAAACTATGGTTTCAACAGGCGATCGTTCAGCCAAGATTAGGACCTACAATTATCCCCAGGGGAGAGTTACGGATCATCGTATTAATTTGACCGTATACAATTTAAACGATGTTGTAAACGGTGAAATACAAAAATTCCTCGATGAGTTAATGCTGGCAGAAAATGCCGAAAGATTAAGAGAAGGAAGCGAAGACTAATTATGACAAGGGAAGAATTAGTAGCTCAGATTCGTGAAAAAGGCTCAGTTTTATGCGTGGGTCTGGATACCGATTTAGATCGCGTTCCCAAGCATTTGCTGGAAGAGGAGGATCCGATTTTTGAATTCAATAAGGCGATAATTGATGCTACGCATCAGTATGCTGTGGCTTACAAGCCGAACATTGCTTTCTATGAAGCAGAAGGCTTATCGGGTTGGCAAAGCCTTGAACGAACCATTGAATATCTCAACGAGAATTACCCACAGATATTTACCATCGCTGATGCTAAGCGCGGAGATATCGGTAACACATCTAAACGCTATGCCAAGGCTTTCTTTGAAACGCTGAACTTCGATTCTATTACAGTAGCCCCCTATATGGGAAGTGATTCTGTAAAACCTTTTTTAGGGAATAAAGGGAAATGGGTGATTTTACTTGCACTTACTTCTAACCCGGGTGGCGCTGACTTCCAATTACAACGCTTACAGTCTAGCGATGAAAGTTTGTACCAAGAAGTGCTCAGGCATTCTTCCGATTGGGGCAATGCTGAAGAGATGATGTATGTAGTGGGAGCAACGAAAGCTGAGTTTCTGAAAGGTATTCGGGAAATTGTTCCGAATCATTTCCTCTTAGTTCCAGGAGTAGGAGCACAGGGAGGAAGTTTAAGTGAGGTTATGGAGTTTGGCAGATCTAAGGACGGCACTGGCCTCTTGGTGAATTCTTCAAGAGGCATCATCTATGCTTCTGGTAGGACTGATTTTGCGGATGCTGCTGCCGAGGAGGCCAGGAAGCTTCAATTGGAGATGGAGCGTTTTTTAGTCGACTGAACTGCCGCGCATCTTATCCAGTAAATTACTTAGAGTCTCCGCCTCGGCCTCGCTGAGATTTTTAAGGCTGTCATCAACCAATTGTTCCTTTTCGTCAATTTGCTTTAGTTTTTCTAAACCAATTTCGGTGATCACAACATCTACCAGTCGTTTATCGTCTGGGCAGGTCTGTTTAGACACATAGGATTTTTTCAATAGTCGATCGACAATACGTGAGGAATCGCTCATTTTATCCAACATGCGCTCCCTAATCTGCAAGGTGCTTAAAGGCTGAGGATAGCTTCCTCTCAGAATTCTAAGCACGTTAAACTGCTGTTTGGTTAAACCCTCATCCTTCAACATATCCCTCACTTGTTCATCTAACCAGTTACTGGTATAGAGAATGTTCAGGAATGCTTTCTGGTAAGCATTTCTAAAATGGCTCTGTTTAATCTCTTCTTTAATCCCCACGGCAGTAAATATAATTTGCAAATAACTTGAAAATAACATTAATGTTCAAACATTAGTTGAAATGACCGAAGAATTTCTACATTACTTGTGGAGGTTTCAAAGTATAAAGCCTGGACCATGGAAAGGGGCGAAAGGTGAGATCATTGAGTTAATAGATCCGGGGAATCCCAATTTCAATAGCGGTCCAGACTTCGAAAGTGCCCAATTGCGGATTGATGAGCAAATTTGGATCGGAAATGTGGAGCTTCACCTGCAATCTTCAGACTGGGATGCGCATCGACATCAATTTGATCCTGCCTACAACAATGTCATTCTGCATGTAGTCTATGAGCATAACCAGGAAGTATTAACAGAGAGTGGGGCTCCAATGCCAACTTTAGAGTTAAAGGGTTTATTTAATCCTGAGAAATATTTAGGATTCGAACAACTGCTTCAATCTAAACAACGCATTGTATGTGCGCCGAGTTTCCCGAAGGCTGATTTTATTCTCAAAGAACAGATGCTTCAGCGCTGTGGAATCACGCGCTTAGAAGATCGATGCCAGGAGATGGAGCGGACTTATCAATTTGTTCAAGGTGATTGGGATGCCCTACTTTACATGCTGTTGGCCAAAACTATGGGAGCCAAGGTAAACCAGGAGCCAATGGAGATTTTGGCTCGCATTGTTCCTTTAAGACTTTGGAGAAAATATGCTCAGGATCACGAGCTACGGATGTGTTTGTTTCTAGGTATGTCGGGATTACTAATTGATCAATTTCAAGGTCAAATAAAAACCTGGCAAGAACAATTTTACTATTTAGCCCATAAGCATCAACTTAGACCAATGCCCAAGGCGAATTGGAAATATGCTCGTTTGAGGCCGGCTGCTTTCCCCGATCGGCGCATAGCCCTTCTTAGTGCACTTTTACCTTATGCAGATCAGTGGTTCAGACTCCTTCGTAAAGGTAGAATTCACAATATGGAGTGGCCGGAAATTCCAGAATACTGGCTGAAGAACTATCGCTTAGAAAACCAGTCGGATTCATCAACCAAGCGGCGATTTCAGAATAAGTGGCCTATAGGATTAATTCGAAATTTAGAGGTGAATGCCTTTGTTCCTATGATGTTTTTTTATGGTAGAAAAACAGGGAATCAAAGTTTACAGGATGAAGCTTTAAACCAACTTTCTGGAATACCAGCCGAGCAGAATTTCATAAGCAGAAGCTATGAACAATTGGGATTACCTATACGTTCAGCCTTTGATTCGCAGGCGTGTATTACTTGGTATCAGCGATACTGCCGGCCTAAAAAATGTTTAACTTGCAGTCTTGGGAACGAGTTGCTAAACCGGTAATAACATGGAGAGATTAAGAAGTTTTCTGGAACGGGGTGGATTTGAAGTATGCGCCCGATCCGGAGAGAGAATGGGCATTGCCCCAGGTGTAATTCGAATGTATTTTATCTACACCTCCTTCTTAACCTTTGGTTCTCCGGTTATCCTTTATCTGGTTCTCGCATTTTGGATTCAAATAAAAGATCACTTAAGAAGTAAGCGCCATTCGGTGCTCGATATTTAACCTTTTGTACCAAACCAGCGCCCTCTCCAGATTCAGTATTATAATTAGCCTACTTGGTATCCTAACCTTGGTCGGAGTAGCAGGTTATACGCTAATTGAAGGTTATGATTTTACCGAGGCGGTATATATGACCATCATTACAGTAAGTACTGTAGGTTTTGGTGAAGTAAGTGAATTAAGTCCGGCCGGACAATGGTTTACTTCTTTCCTCATCATTGGCAGTTTTGGTACCTTCGCTTACGGCCTAACTCTACTAACCCAGGTCTTAGTTACGGGAGAGTTGGTGGCCGACTTAAAACGACGCACTTTGAATCGAAATATTGGCAAGATTCAGGACCACGTTATCATTTGTGGTTTTGGTAGAAACGGGCGAAGAGCGCTTAAGAAGCTAGTTGCTTATGGACAAGATGTCCTCGTAATTGAAAGTGATCCATATATCATAGAGCAATACATTAAGCCACTTGATGTGCTTTATCTGGAAGCAGATGCAACCGAAGATGAGGTGCTGAAATTGGCCGGTGTTGAAAGAGCAAAAGCTTTGGTTTCAACTTTAAGTAAGGACGCTGATAACCTATTTGTGGTTATCTCTGCTCGGTCCTTAAACAGTGAAATTCGCCTAATTAGCCGCGCCTCTTCTGAAAGTACGGAGAGCAAGTTGCGAGCCGTAGGGGTTGATTCCGTGGTTATGCCTGAGGGTGTAGGAGGGGGGCATATGGCTAGCCTGGTCATGAACCCGGATATCGTAGAGTTTTTAGAGCATCTCTCGGTTGAAGGATCATCTGACAGT
The DNA here is from genome assembly GCA_965279135.1 of Croceimicrobium sp. Lineage (GTDB taxonomy): Bacteria > Bacteroidota > Bacteroidia > Flavobacteriales > Schleiferiaceae > Croceimicrobium. The sequence continues at coordinate 634,447 of OZ257133.1, forward strand.
AATCTGGAAGAAATTCAACTATCAGATTTACTTGGTGAGGCGAGATCTTGCAGCCTGAATGATTTACATATACGGCAGCGTACCGGTTGCACCGTGATCGGAATCAAAAGTCCGGAGGGGAAGTATGAGATAAACCCAAACAGCGATTCGGTTTTGCAGGCTAATTCCCGACTTTTTGTGCTGGGAAACGCCAATCAGATTAAGGCATTAAATGAGTTATTAGCCAGTATCAATACCCAAAACACCTTCTCCTGAGATGAAAATTCTAATTACGGGTTCCAATGGTCTGCTAGGCCAGAAACTCGTTCACCTGTTGAAGAATGACCCTGAGATAGACTTGGTTGCAACGGCACGAGGTGAAAATCGCTTGAATAGCCAAGAAGGTTATACCTATCACTCCATGGATATTGCAGATCTCCGTGCGGTAATGGAGGTTTTCGACTTAGAAAAACCCGATGCCGTAATTCATACGGCTGCCATGACCCATGTTGATCAGTGTGAAGAGGATAAGACGGGCTGTGTGAAGTTGAATGTTGAATCGGTTCAATACATAGTTGCAGCTTGTGCGGCCCATAACTGTCATTTAACCCACCTTAGTACCGACTTCATTTTTGATGGCAGCCGAGGTCCTTTAGATGAGGAAGAGAAGCCCAATCCTGTTTCCTTTTATGGGGAGTCTAAGTTGAGAGCCGAGCAAATAATCATGGCTTCTTCCTTATCCTATGCCATTTTAAGGACCGTATTAGTTTATGGAGTGGCTGAGAATATGAGCCGAAGTAATATCGTGCTTTGGGCAAAGGGAGCTCTGGAGAAGGGTGATCCAATCCGGGTTGTAGACGATCAGTACAGAACACCAACCCTGGCAGAAGACTTAGCTCAAGGATGTGCGCTTGCGGCGAAACAAAGGGCAAATGGCATATTCAACATTTCAGGACCTGATTTCTTTAGCATTATTGACATGGTGAGGGAGATTGCCCGATTTTGGGAATTGGATGAAAGCCTGATTAATCCGGTTTCTTCCCTAACCCTCAACCAAGCGGCTAAGCGACCCCCGAAAACAGGTTTTATAATCGATAAGGCCAGAGACATATTAGGCTATACTCCACACTCGTTCCGAGATGGATTGGCCTTTGTGGACCAACAAATAAAGGCGGCACAGCAGAGCAGCTAAGATTATGAAAAACTTATTGGTAGTAACATACTATTGGCTGCCAGACGGGGGAACCGGAACCTATCGAGTTGGAAAGTTTGTAAAATATCTCCTTCGAAATAATTGGAAGATTACCGTACTTACAGCCTGCCAGGATTCCACACCAGAATACTTTCTACATCCTAATTTAAAAGTCCATTCAACTCCGGGGAATCCTAAAAAGCTTGGTCGGAGCAATAAGGTGAACCCTTCCATCTTTTATGCTGCAGAAGAGAATTGGCGTGCTCGTTTAAAGGTATGGGTACGGTTGAATTTAGTGGTTCCCGATGCTAAAATACTCTGGTATTTCAAAGCTCTAAAATTGGGCCTGAAACTTGCTCGTCAAGAAAAGTTCACCGCCCTGTTTTCTACCTCACCTCCGCCTTCAACTGCCTGGATTGCAAGAGCGATTGCGAAAAAAACCGGTTTACCGTGGACTTGCGATTTTCGAGATCCCTGGACCGAGATATATTATTACGAGACTTTCCCTCAAGGTTTTTTGGCTCGCAAACTGAATAAATGGATGGAAGCCGAAGTCTTAAAAACGGCCAAGGCTTTAGTCTGTGTGAATAAAGGTTTTTTTCCTGCTCATGAGCAGAAGGGTTTAAACTTCCATTATATCTCCAACGGATATGACCCTGAGGATTTCAAAGCGCTTTCGAATGATCCATCTACTCGGAACGATAAGTTTACCATTCGCTATGTTGGAAGCTTTAAGATGAATCAGTTAAGTCAAGGCTTTAAGGATTTAATTCAAAGCATTCCCGAATCTAAAAGAGCCACGATTCGTTTCGATTTTGTGGGAACAGTTGACCCTCTGGTTCAGGCGGAATTAAACCGAATTGTACCTAATGAATTGGAGTGCAATTATTTAGGGATGAAGGAGCATCGGGAGGCGGTGCAGCTTATGCAATCAGCCGATTTACTTCTGCTCCTAATAGGAGAAGCTCAGCGCAGTAAATTAGTTTTTAGCACCAAGCTTTTTGAGTATTTAAAAAGCGGTAATCAATGCCTTGCTTTTGGTCATGAAGGGGGTGCGGCCCAGCAGATTATACAGAAGGCTAAGGGGGGCTATCTAAGTGCGCATAAAGAGCATATTGGCGCCTTGGAATTTTTAGAAACTCAGCTTGAGCTATGGCAAAATGAAGATGCATCACGACAACCTGATATGGATGCATTACAAGAATACAGTTTTGAAAACCTTACTTTAAGACTACAAAAGGTAATTGAAAATAATGGATGATAATGATTTAAGGAGATTGTCCGAGCAAAGGGCAACCGCCTATCGAAAGGATCTCGGAAGCGAAACCTTTTTAGATCAGTTAAATGAGCATTTGCATCAGTGGGAGCTAGATTCTTATGAAGAACAATTAGAACAGGAGCATCCCATTTTTATGGTAATTGGTGCGCCTCGAAATGGAACTACCTTTTGCACTCAGGCCTTGGCTAATGCCTTTAGGTTAAACTATATTAATAATCTAGAGGCTAGATTTTATAAAAATCCGGTTACTGCTATTAAGCTTAGTCAACAGATTTTGGGCTCGGGTCATCTTCCAAGCTTTAAGAGTAAGTATGCAAAAACAGACAGTATAAAGGATATCCATGAGTTTGGTTATTTCTGGCGGTATTGGTTGTTGAAAGATTCTCTGGATGCAATGCGCAGCATTGAAGCTGATGAGGCAAAGATTAATTGGGAGGGCTTAAAAACTACCTTGCTAAATATGATGCAGGTTTGGCAAGGTCCAGCTGTGTTCAAGAATATTTTTGGCTCTTACCATATGGAACGCCTCGCTGATATATTGCCTAAGGTGATTTTCGTTTACATTGAACGTGATAGGCTGGATGCGGCAGAATCAATTTATAATGCAAGACTGAATTATTACGGACCAGATAATCTAAAAAAATGGTGGAGCTACAGTCCCCCGAATGTTCATGACTTATTGGACTTGGAACCCATGGAGCAGATTGTGGCTCAATTGCATTATCTTAAAGTGTACTATAACGAGCAGATAGAAAAGCTTAATCCGAAACATATTATTAGAGTTAACTACAAGGATTTAAGCCTTAAGCCGCAGCAGGTTACACAGTCCATAAGGGATCATGTAAAAGCACATTTTAACTATCAATTAGATTCCAATTCGGAGCTTCCGGAGCAATTCACTTATGTTAGCAGAGATGCAGAACCTAGTGATTTGAGGCAAAGCCTGGCAAGGGAATTTGAGAAAATCGAAAGTCGGTTATGATTCTTCATTCTTTACCTACTATAGAAGACGATGATATAGCTGCAGTAGTTGACTTATTGAAAAGCCGACAACTGCATGATGGGGCAGTGGTGCACGACCTCGAACTCAAGATGGCTAATTTCGTAGGCCGTGATTATGCTATATCCGCCAGTAGCGGCTTTGGTGCAATTCACTTAGCGCTACTAGCCTTAGAAGTCACTAAAGGAGATGAGGTTGTTATACCTTCTTATACCTGTTCTGCTCTATTACATCCCATAGCATTGGTTGGGGCCAGAGCAGTGATAGCCGATATTTCTGAAGATGGGTTTAACTCAGGTTTTAACCAAATAGAGGAAAAGATAAGTAGCCATACTAAAGCGATTATTTTACCCCACACTTTTGGATTCCCCGCTGTGGATATTCCGGAAATAAAGAAATTGGGAGTTCCTATAATTGAAGATTGTGCCCAAGCCTTAGGAGGGGATTATAAAGGCCAAAAATTAGGCAGCTTCGGAGATATAGCTATTTTCTCTTTTTATGCTTCGAAGGTAATTGCTGCTGGCGATGGAGGCATGGTGCTAACCAATAACAAAGAATGGGCAGATAGAGCGAGAGCCTACCGAAGTTACAATGGCATTAAAGGAAGAAGCGAGCTTACCTTAAACTACCGCCTTACAAATTTACCGGCTCGCTTGGCCTTAAGTCAACTCCAGAAAGTTGATCAGTTTATAGCCAGAAGGAACGTTTTAGCCAAGCGCTATTTGAAGGGACTGGAAGGAGTAAAACAGGTAAAGATGACTTGGGAAGGAGCTGAGGATTCGATGTACTATCGGTTTATCATTTCCGTGCCGGATCTTTTAGATCTTAAAAACTATCTTAAAGATCAAGGGATACATACTGGTTTTGGCGTTCTGGAAAATATGCATCCCTTAATGGATTTACCGGATGAAGAATATCCTAATGCAGCGAAAAGATTGAAGCAGGTATTGAGCCTCCCTATATACCCCAGTCTTTCGGAATCGGAAGTAGATATGGTTTGTGAGAAAATCAGGACCTATTACTCTGCGGATTCCTGAAACCAAAACAAATTCTTTAGCACTTATAGTCGATTAAAAAGATTCGCTTCTTGTAGATTTGAAGCTTCGAAAGCATTTGTCATGAAAATAGCTATTCACCAACCTAATTTTCTTCCCTGGTTAGGGTATTTTGATAAGATTAAACAGGCTGATCATTTTGTTTTTCTGGACGACGTGGCTTTCGTGAAAGGGCATGTTTGCAATCGAAACAAGATAAAAACACAAGAGGGAGAGGAGAAATGGCTTACTGTTCCGGTAAACCATAAAAAGGGACTACAAGTAAACATCAACGAATTGGAACTTTCCTATGATCCGAAATGGCGCGGAAAGATGATTAATCTGTTACGCGGCAATTACGCTAGAGCGCCCTACTTTAAAGAATACATTTCCGATTTTGAATCCGTTCTGTTTGATGATGAACATCAAACCTTAGCCGACCTTAACATTAGCTTCATAAAGCATTATTGTAAGCTGCTCGGTATAGATACCCCCTTTTCGCGTTCGTCCGAAGTGCAGGAAGACCTGGGCACGAAAAATGACCGGAACCTGAATTTGGTGTTACACCATGGTGGAAATGCCTATTTATCCGGGCAAGGAGCAAAAAAATACAACGACCCCGAGATGTACGAAGCGGCTGGAATCGAACTTCTTTATCAGGAGTATGATCCTCCAGTTTATCAGCAGATAGGGGCTGAGTTCGTATCACATTTATCCGTGCTTGACCTCATATTCAATGTTGGCCCGGAATCAGGTAGTTACATCTAAATAAATAGGGGCCTCAAAGAGCCCCTATTCATAAAGACCAGATCTATATTTTACTTAACCAGGATTTTCCCTGATTGCAGAACATCTTGATCCTTAAGTCTATTGAGGTGATAGATATATATTCCATTACCCAAATCACTGAGATCTATTTTGTTCTCTACTTGGCTTAATTCTTTCTTTAAAACAAGCTGGCCCGTGAGGCTATAGATTTCTAAATCAATGATTCCCGGCCCGGCCTCTGGGAGGTCGATAAATAGTAGATCCTGCGCTGGGTTTGGATAAACTGAAATCTTCCGGGAAGGCCTGGTTTCTTTTAGGTCAATATTTATGTTATTGGAAAAGTTGAGTAGCAGTTTCGGGTGTGCGGTACTATCCAAATTGTTTCGGCTGGCAAATACCATACGCCGAAAAGGCGTTTCAAACATTTGTTGTAAATAGAAACCATGGCTATTAGCGGTATCATTTAGCATATCCGATACTAGAGTGGTTACATCAATATTATAATCTTGAAAAGCAGCAGATGATGTACGGAGACTATCTACTGATTGATTACTTACACTCGGTTGATTCTGCCAGGTAACCTGATACTCGTCCCAGGGAGTGGTGATCCGTTTTATGTAGCAGGTATTTCCTATTCCATTTCCAAATTGGTGACCGCCAAAATATAAAGGGGTATTGGGATCGCGATCCATCTTTAAACTAAGAACAGCCGAATGTAAAACAGCGGTGTCAGGAATCTGCGAAAGGTCAAATTCGATTAAAGAACGGTGGTTTACGGGATTTCCTCCATTGGTCCAGGAATGCATATTAATCCATTTATAGGAGCCATAGTTTTGGTTGTCCCCCACTCCCCCAAATTGACGTATCATCGCATCCTGAAGTATTTCAACCTCTACAGAGCTTGCAATTGGTGTTGGAGTAGTATAATTCAGGATTAGCTCCGGACTAAGGCTATCATGTGGACTATCTGATGAGGCAAAAACCATCCTTCGATAGTAGTTTTCATTTACCAGTTTTAAATAGAATCCATGGCTGTTATTGGGGTTATTAACCATATCCTGCACCATCGCGGTTACATCAACCATGTATCCCTGATAATTTGAACTGGCTGCGGGTATAATCACTTGGTTATTGCCGGATCTAGTAGGTTGGTTTTGCCAGGTAACCTGATTCTCATTCCAGGAGCCAGTAATGCGACTTACTTCACAACTGTTCTCATTCGCCAAATGATGTCCTGCTGCATACATTGAACCATTCGGTGGAACACTCAGGTGCAAATAGGCTGAATTGATAGTACTATTTACTGGTATATGGCTTAGGTCAAAGTCTATCAGAGAACGATGCAACACAAGGGATCCCCCGTTAGTCCAGGCGTGCATGTTAAGCCATTGATAGTTTGGAAAATTCTGATTTGTTCCAATACCTCCCAAAGATCTGATTAGGGCATCTTTAGACGGATAGAGGGTCTCATTTGAAATGGTTTGAGCGTTTAGGCATAGCGATAATGCCAACAAAGAAACTGAAGCGATTAATTTCATGATAGGTTTGTTTCCTGCTAATTTAAGCAAAAACCACTACCACTTAGTACGAATCACCTCGTAACTTTCAGCATAAGAGGACCTTACTTGAGTGCCTCTAACTTTTGCCAATCCATATACAAACTCCTTAGTAAAGTATTGCCTCTGTTTTTCAAATTGGGATTTATATAGTTGTAAGGCTTCCCATTTCTTTTCCAGATGACGTTCCTCCAGGGTTATAAAAGCCTGGGCCGAAAAACTGATATGGTTCCAAGGTAGCTCATAGCCCCAGAGAGTAACCTCCTTAAAGGCGCGCAAGCCTTCGGCATAAAGCACCTGATGATCTTGATGTACATCTGAACCACTTGGGACTAATACCATGTCAGGGGCAATTGAATTGCGAAGTTTTACAAGTTCCTCCAATACCTCTTGTCGGAAGTAATTCAGTTTTCGCACCTCATAATCATAGATATACAGATGCTCGCGAGGAATTTCAAAATGATTCATTGCCGCCAGGAACTCTTTTCTCAAGAGGTCTGGATCGCTGCCTTTAGGCAAAGATGCTCGAGCTGTACTAAAAGCTGCAACATGTACTTCAATGCCATTTTCCAGGAATTTGGCCATGCTGCCACCACATCCCAATTCGGCATCATCTGTATGCGGTGCCAGAAGCAACACCTTCTTTATATGATTCATGGCCAGCACTTAATTCTTTGGTTTAATTTCTAGATAAAGTGTGAATATAAATGCTAGAAGGACCAAAATGCTGCTTATTAAGCTAATAGTTTTTTGTCCGGCGGTGTTTTCTCCCGCTAAAAACTCCATGGTAATCTCATGTTGCCCAGCGGGGATTTTGGCCGCCCTTAATACGTAGTTGGCCCTGATTAGATCAGTTTCCTCTCCATCGATACTGATCTTCCAATGCTCGGGGTACCAGATTTCTGAGAAAACAGCTAAGTTTTCAGTGCTACTGTTGTAATCATAAACCAGTTTCTCCGGATCGTAGGATTTGAGCTTAATACTTCCCGTTCCCGCATTGGTGGGCAGTTGGCCTGCCAGTTCTGCATGTTTACCTCTGAGTATCGCAGTTTCTCCAGGGTTAATGTCTGAGATACCAAGGAGCTCTTCATCTGCGGTATTTACCTCTTTAATATTCTTCACTAGCCAGGCATTACCAAGTCGCTTGGGGTTTTCAATTGGCCGAGCATTCGGCTGAGAGATAATATATCTCAGATTGAGCATGTTTAATGCCGGGGTTTGCTCAAACACTTGAGGAATAGGAACCTTGTTCAGGGATTGAATCTCATTGTTTATCTGATTTTCAATAAGCTCCATATATATTTTAAGCTTTGCGCCATGGTAGCCACCTAAGCTATAGTGGTAAAAAGAAGTGGTGGCATCATTAAATGGTGATACGCTAAGGTTTAGAGTTCGGAAATAAGGGTCAGTAGCATATTGTTGCATAATGACCTGATCCGCAGGTGATACTTGTACACCATAGTTGTTTTCCACTTTGGTCTCGGCAATGAAGTTCTCCTTGTTGAGATAGCGTTTATCCACTACAAATAGATCCAGCAGTACAAGAGCGCTAAGACCAATGAGCATTCCATTTCTTGAAAGCCGACCTAAGCCAAAGAGCCAAGTAATTCCTCCGGCAACAAGGATATAAAAGAGACTGCGAAGAACATCAGCTTTAGTCAATGCCTGGCGTGCACTTTCAAGGTTTTCGATGTATTCATCCAGCTGGGCTTGATTGGCATTCGGATTGCTCGCAAATTCAGCGAATTGCTCTGCTTCTCGGTTATTTATGAAGTCATTGAAAAGACCCGGACTAACTACATTTAAAAGTAGGAAGCCTATGAGAATACCGCCTCCAATGTACAGGGCATTAATTCTCTTTACATTTCCGGCGAAAGGTAATTTCAGGGTCTTCTGCCACTCCGCTTTATCCCATTGGCTCAAGGCATTGAGACCTAACATTGCAAGAAGGGGGAGGATAAATTCTGGGATTACCATCATCGAGCTAACCGCACGGAATTTGTTGTAATAGGGGAAGTTATCCAGGAAAAAGTCGGTAAGACCCGCAAAATTTTTACCCCATGCCAGAGCCATGGTAAAGACAAAACTGAAAAGCAAGAGGTATTTCAAATTGCCCTTGTAAAAGAAAAGGCTCAAAAAGGCTAATAGAAAAATTACGGCTCCGGCGTATACAGGTCCTGAGGTAAGAGGTTGATCGCCAAAATAGGCATTATTATCTCCAATTTGCTGTTGCCATCTATTATCAACCGCTTCCATCGCCGTCTCATAGTCCTTTAAAACGGAAGACTTACCGCCTTTAAAATTTGGAACAAGAAGAGTCCAACTTTCGTTAATCCCATAAGACCAATCGGTGACGTAATCACGATCTAATCCATCGGTTTTGTTTTCTGCATTTAAAGTCAATTCGGATTTACCACGAGTGGTATGCTTTCCAAAATCAAGGGTACTTTTTAAATAGCTATAGTTTGTGCCCAAGGCTAAAACTCCACCTGCAATTAGGAAACCTGTGGACTTTAACCAGGCAGGAAGGGCTTTCGAACGAATGGCTTTAATGCCCTCGTAAATTCCATAAGGAACTGCCAGAAATAAGAAATAGTAGAACATTTGGGGGTGCCGAGCACCAAGTTCCAAAGACAGAAAGAATGCAAACAGACCAAAGCCAAGCAATGGTTTTGATCGGCGGTAGGCCCATACCATGCCTGCTAAAATGCCCGGTAAATAAGCCATAGCATGGATTTTGGCATTATGGCCAGCTTCCAGGAGGATTGGAAAATAGCTGGAAAAGCCATAGCCAAGCGCTCCTAATATCGCCACCAATGGATCCACTTTAAAAGATATGCCCAGCAAATAAAAGCTGAGCATAAGCAGGAACATATAATTTACTGAAGAATCAAAAAAGACTTTGTTAAGAGTACGCGGAATTGCTTTGAGAATTTCGCCATCGTAAACCACAGAAGTCATATAAGACGGCATTCCGGCAAAAATCACATTGGTCCAGTAAATCTGGCGATCATCTTTCTCTCTATACTCTCGAATTTCCCTGGACGAACCTTTGTACTGCTTGTTATCGTATTGTTCAATCGTTTTCCCAGATAATACCGGGTAATTGAAAATAATAGACAAGGCTAGGAAGCTCAGTACTGCAATAATGTGAATTCGGGCTTTCTTGATCATTCTTCAAAATTGTTGCCCAAATATAGATAAAAGCCAATGTGGCTGCTCCTTTAGAAGACCTTAAATGAAGCTGAAGCTGCTTCTATTTTAAGTCTAAGGAAGATTGATTGAATTGTGGATATGAAATATCTTCAGTTAAGTATTCCATTGGATGAATTAGGATTATTTAGAATCCTCATCCTCTACCTCTTCGTAATCAATGTATTCCCCGATGCTTTTATTGTCTTTAGCCTTTCCTGCTCCATTGGTCTTAACGCTCACTCTTCCCTCGCGTTTTTTGTGAGCTGCCTTCTCATTTTGTTCAGCTTTATCCTGATAACCCTCCTGGAATGGTCGGGTAAAAAAGTTTCGCAGTACTCTTGAAACGAGATAGATGAGGGCCAATATGGCAAGAAACCTTAATAACACTATTTACTGAGGTATAAATTACGTTCGGCGTAGATCTTCTTGAATACTGGATCGCGAAGATTATCAATGAAATAGATTTTCTCTCCGGTTGATTTCATTTCCGGGCCTAGATTCTTATTCACGTTTGGAAACTTATTAAAGGAGAAAACGGGTTGCTTGATTGCCCAACCTTGACGCTTGGGTTCAAACTTGAAGTCTTTAACCTTCTTTTCCCTTAACATCACTTTTGTGGCATAGTTCACATACGGTTCATCGTAAGCCTTCGCAATAAAAGGTACTGTTCGGGACGCTCTTGGATTGGCCTCGATGATAAAGACTTTATCATCTTTTACGGCAAACTGAATGTTAATCAGCCCTACGGTGTTAAGAGCTTTGGCAATCTTTTTTGTGTGGTCTTCAATTTGCTGAATTACCAGATCCCCAAGGTTGAAAGGAGGTAGTGTAGCATTACTGTCTCCGGAGTGAATCCCGCAGGGCTCTACATGCTCCATGATACCCATGATATAAACATCTTCTCCATCACAAATAGCATCTGCTTCGGCTTCAATTGCCCCTTCCAGATAGTGGTCTAGCAATACCCGGTTACCAGGATAAGATTTGAAGAGATCAACAACGTGATGCTCTAGTTCATCCTGGTTTATAACGATTTTCATTCCTTGACCTCCAAGCACATAACTTGGACGAACTAATATTGGGAACCCAAGTTTGTCTGCCAAATCTCTGGCTTCATCTGCATTAGTGATGACACCGAATTCCGGGTACGGGATTTCTTGATCTCTAAGAAGTTCCGAAAAACGTCCCCGGTCTTCCGCCAGGTCCAAACTTTGAAAGCTGGTTCCGACAATTGGAATTCCGAAACGGTCTAATTTTTCTGCAAGTTTAAGAGCGGTTTGGCCACCTAATTGGACGATTACTCCTACTGGCTTTTCATGAAGAATAATGTCGTAGATGTGTTCCCAGAAAACTGGCTCAAAATAAAGTTTGTCAGCCGTATCAAAATCGGTGGATACGGTTTCTGGGTTACAGTTAATCATGATGGTTTCGTAGCCGCATTCTTTGGCGGCAAGCACACCGTGCACACAACTGTAGTCAAATTCGATCCCTTGACCAATTCGGTTTGGACCAGAACCAAGTACAATAATCTTATTGCGATCGCTAGCCTCAGACTCATTCTCTACTCCCAACTCTCCATCTGCAGTCTGGAAATCATATTCGAATGTTGAGTAATAATAGGGTGTCTGAGCAGGAAACTCGGCTGCACAGGTATCTACCAATTTCCAAACTCGATTGATATTGAGTTCGCTCCGTTTATTATGCACTTCACTTTCCAGCACCCCAATCATGTGTGCGATCTGCCGGTCTGCAAATCCTTTGGTTTTAGCTTCAAGAAGCAGCTCCCGTGGTAGACTGTCTAGATTATGTTCAGCGATTTCTTCTTGTAATTGCACCAATTCATAAATCTGACGCAAGAACCACATATCAATGCGAGTGATCTCGTGGATTCTCCTCAAGGGTATACCCATTTGCATGGCATCGTAGATCATGAAAACGCGATTCCAGCTTGCCTTTTCCAGAGCCTCAAGAACCTTTTTCTGATCGGTCTCACCTTTGCCATCCGCTCCGAGTCCATTGCGTTTAACTTCCAGGGATTGTGCCGCCTTATGCAAGGCTTCCTGGAAGGAACGGCCGATGCCCATTACTTCACCAACTGATTTCATTTGCAGCCCTAAGCGACGATCAGCTCCTTCAAACTTGTCGAAATTCCAACGTGGAATCTTCACAATTACATAGTCCAAAGTAGGCTCAAAGTAGGCTGAGGTGGTTTTGGTAATTTGATTGTCTAGTTCAGTCAGATTGTAACCTATGGCCAATTTGGCGGCAATTTTCGCAATGGGATATCCAGTTGCTTTAGATGCCAGCGCAGAAGAGCGAGATACTCGAGGGTTAATCTCTATAGCTACAATTTCTTCCTTTTCATCCGGGCTTACCGCGAATTGTACATTACAACCTCCGGCGAAATTCCCGATCGAGCGCATCATATGGATGGCCATATCTCGCATACGCTGATAGGTGGTGTCGGACAAAGTCATGGCTGGAGCTACCGTGATTGAATCTCCGGTATGGATGCCCATAGGATCCATGTTCTCAATGGAACAAATAATGATTACGTTGTCATTCGAATCACGTAATAGTTCCAGCTCAAATTCTTTCCAACCTAAGAGTGCTTTATCGATCATCACCTCATGGATCGGAGATATCTCTAGTCCGCGACTTAATGATTCTTCAAACTCTTCCTTAGTGTGCACAAATGTTGCCCCAGATCCTCCAAGAGTATAGGATGCGCGAATACAAAGCGGAAAGCCAAATTCTTGCGCAATTTCTTTTCCCTTTAAATAGGAAGTCGCGGTCTGTGCTGGAGCCATGCCCACTCCAATTTTGTTCATGAGTTTACGGAACTCCTCGCGATCCTCGGTGATGTTAATTGCATCAATATCCACCCCGATAATTCGAACCCCATATTCTTCCCAAAGTCCGTCTTTGTCTGCTTCAATACATAGGTTCAATGCTGTCTGTCCTCCCATGGTTGGTAGAACTGCATCGATCTTCTGTTCTTGAAGAATCTTTTCTAAGGATGCAACCTCTAATGGAAGCAGGTAAACGTGATCGGCAACAACATTATCCGTCATGATGGTAGCCGGATTACTGTTGATTAGGGAAACTTCAATGCCCTCTTCCCGCAGGGATCGTGCTGCTTGAGATCCTGAATAGTCGAATTCACAGGCTTGTCCGATAACGATCGGGCCGCTACCGATTATTAAAATGTGTTTGATTGAGTTATCCTTGGGCATGATCAGAATTTGAAGTGGAAAAAATACGAAGCAATCATTGACAGGCAAAAAAAAAAGGTGCTGCCTGGCAACACCTTTAAAATTATTTTGAATACAAAAACATCTTAGCCTTTGTAATTACCTTCGCTGGAAATACTAAGCTTCTTGCGGCCTTTGGCGCGACGAGAGGCTAAAACCTTACGACCGTTTACGCTGGACATTCTCTCACGGAAGCCGTGCTTGTTTTTTCTCTTGCGTCTTGATGGTTGAAAAGTACGTTTCATATCTCTTTATTTTGCCAGTCTCACGACTGAAGCGTATCGTTTTTCGGGCTGCAAATATAGTGCGTTTTTCCAAATTAAAAAGAAAGCCCAAAAGATTTTTCAACTAAGTCTGAAGCTCTTTCGAAAGCCTCTTTTCTTCCAACTCCGCATTCAATTTTAACTCAGCGATACTGGCGTTTAGCTCAAATCCTATAATCAGCACTAGAGCATTAATATAAATCCAAAGCATAATCACCATTAGGGTGCCAATCGAACCATAGAGCGTATTGTACTGATTGAAGTTTGCAACGTAGAAACTGAATAGATAGGAGCTTAAAAGAATTAGGATAGTAGCCAGTATAGCTCCCGGAGAGAAAAAGCGCCATTTGCGTTTGCCAGAAGGAGCGAAATTGTAAATCAGTACTATCCCAATGAACACCACAAAGATCAGGAGTAAAGATCGGACCAGTTCAACGGCGAATGAAGAGATGGCTTCCAGGCCAAAAAAGTCGAGCAGACCATTTAGTACATCGGCACTAAAGATGATCACGATAATACCTATGATAAAGTTTACCGAAATAACGATGGTTAAGCCCAGACTCACTAATAGCTGTTGCCAAAGGGAGCGCTCCTCAATTTTATGGATGGTTTGATTGAAATTTGAGATGATTGCACTTATTCCATTTGTAGAAAAAAGCATGGCTAGAATGAAACCTACAGATAACAGACCCCCGCGTTTGTTGTGCATCACATCCTCTATAGTAAGCTTAACAGCTTCAAAGGTGTCGGGAGGGAAGACTCTTTGGAAAACCTTAAAGATTTCTGCTTCTAAAGAATCTACCGGGAAGAATGGAATTAAGGTGAAGAAGAAGATTATTCCAGGAAAAAGGGCTAGAAAAAAAGAAAAGGCAATGGAGCTTGCCCTACTGGTCACACTTCCTTGCACAATTCCGCGAAAGAAGAAGATGCTAACATCATAAAGACTTAGTCCATCAAATAGCGGTATTGTTATCTGTTTGGTGCTTCGGGCTACGATCTCACTAAACCAGTTCCAGCGTGCTTTTAGCTTCTTCCACATAGCGGTAAAATTACTAATCTGACGCTTTCAATTGCGTTTCGATGTGGCTTTAAACACTTTGAAAACCTTGAAATCATCAAGTGCCTTGCTGTAATTAAACAAGACAAGTAATAAAAGACCGGCCAGTAGATTTCCAGTGATGAGTTTAAACCATAAACTCCAGTCCTGAACGCGTATAAGACTAACTAGGAGCACGGCTATGGTAACTACGGTAAGCACTATCCAGAATTCCTTGCTCCCCGGTAGGATATGGTAAAAACGTTTGACTAGAAATAGTTTGAAAAGGTTAAAAAGCAGAATGGCGGCTAAACTTGCAAAAGCAGCGCCACTTAATCCATAAAAAGGTATTAATATCCAATTACCAATTATCGTTAAGGCCAACAATACCAAGCCTGAGTAGAAATTAAAACGCTGCTTTTCGGAGACGGTAAGGATCATTCCGTTTATACCGGTCGCTCCTTTGGCAATCTCACTTAATCCGATCAGAAAGACAACCACAGGAAAAGCTTCAAATCGGTACTCTTCCTCCAAGACCAATGTGAAGAGATCAAGGTTAATCCAAATAACAAGAAAAAGGAAGCCGGTTATGGCCATTTGAGTGAGAGCCGACTTCTTATAAAGTTTATGAATTTCTTCCAGATCCTCTCTTGCCCAAGCTTTAGCAACAAATGGGCGAATGGAAGCAATTACGGATTTCACGGGTACTGAGATCACTGAACCTATAAAGAAGGCAATGAAATAGAAGGCCACCTGTTTGCTTCCCAAAAGGGATCGAATCATCAAAATATCAATGCGGCTTACTAAAATGAGCGAACCGGTTGCTAGCATCACCATTAGGCCATAGCTCAGGGTGTGAGCGACACGAACCAAAGATGGTTGCCACTTAAATTTTGGTAAATCCGGCCGGGCATAAACGAGAACCAAAAGAAGATGGATTAAATAGCCTAATCCAAAAAGAGAGTAAAAAAGGTCTACATCCGAGCCATATAGAAAGGCTATCCCAAGAGCTGCAGTAATTATCAGTCTTCGGAAGACATTTCGCACAAATTGGGGAAACACCACCTTCGAGTAATATTGACTTAGAGCTGAGAACAGTTCGAAGTAGACTATACTAATACAAACCAAGAGCCCGAGGCTTGCATTAGGGATTTGCACCAGGTTCAGAAATTGGAGCAGCCCAAGAACCAAAGCAAGAAATATAGAACTAGCACTGATTAGGGTGAGCATAAAACTCCAGAGGGCTGATTGTTCCTTTTTGTCGAGCTTTGGGAAAAAGACTACCACGGAGGTAGGAAATCCTAAATGAGCGAAAGTCGATATTATAGTAATGAGGGCGAATAAACTTTGGAATTCACCATACACTTCAGGAGCAAATACCCTCGGAAAAAAGATCATGGTATTAAGAGCCCCCAAAGCAACTCCGATATAGGAGTTAATTGAGTTAAAGAATGATTGTTTGGCAACTGTTCCCATTAAGCCTTTGTGCTGGTTCCTAAACGAAGGGTTTCTTTCATTGGTATACTAGGGCAATTTAGCTTAAAGCATCGGTATCCTTTCTTCCATCAGCCTTTTGAAGGAATTCCTGATAGGTCTCACTTATTGATTCCAACTTATACCCATTAAGTAAGGTTGGATAGTCTAATTTCTGGTATTCGTGCGTTTCGGCTTGCTGAAGAATTTGCTCGGCTAAGTCATTTGCGTCTTTATAGGGTCTGAATGCTTGTGATATGTCCTTTGGTACCGGATATTCAGCGTTGATCAAGGCCAATCTATGGTAGCGAATAACATCATTTATACTTCCGGAAATCTTGGTGGATCCATACCATTCTGAATAAACAGTGAATCGAGTACGAATGCGGGTTGGAATGATTAAGAAGCTGGTTTGATCGAGTTCATTTTCAAATTCCTCCTGACTCACAAAATCCGAGAAAGAGTTTAATTGGAAATTAGCGGAATTTAGTTTTTCTAAATCATCAATAACACGGCTGGCATAGGACCCAACCGCCTTTCCCAGTAGGTTCAATTTGATATGAATGCCCTTTTGCTCTAATTGCGACGCAATGCGTTTAAAAGCGTTTACTACGATTTCATAATCTCTGTTTCTGCGATCTACTTTTCCAATTATGGTCAGATTTAGGTTTTTCGGGCTGGTCTTTTGGATTGGTTTAACAGATTCCCAAAACACAAATGGAAGGCTTATGCACTGGTTTGGATTGAGTCCGAACTCATTTACGGCAAAACTTCGAATTCCCTCATCAGGAAAGGCATAATGATCAACCTTCTTTAAGAATCGACTTTTATAAAATGGTTCTTGCTTTCCCAGGACTATTCGAATGAAATAGGAGAGGTCCTTCCACATGAAGAAGGGTTTCCAAATAGGCCGGTATGCTTTTAAAAGAGAAGTAAAGGTGGCGTTGGCATTATGAATTCTCAGTACTATTGGGGCCTTCAATTCTTGTTTTGACCAAAGCTTAAAATTTGAGGCCAGCGTATTGAAAAGGATAAGGTCACATCCATTGATTGCAGACCGTTTATGTTCAAGGAATTTTGTCAGGCTATCCTTTTTTTGAAGATGAAGGCTTAAGCCCTTGGAGCCCTTGTCCCAATCCACCTTCTGCCAAATTCTTTCCGATGTAAAAACGTGAACTTCATTTCCGTTATGAAGAAGAATATGCAAGGTATTCCTCAGTACTTCGGCGTGATAATCAAACTCAATTAGTGCGATTCTCATACCGTTCCAATAGTTTGGGTTTGAAATCTCTTAAGGAGTCTTCGAGCAATTCAATTTCTTCCTCGCTCAATCGTTCGCTTATTTTATCTGTGGCTTTAATCTCTTTTCGATTATTTTCTTTCCAGCTTTCATCCTTTAGAATAATTGAATCTGCCTTATTCTGAAAGTCCTTCAAGAGCTCAGCATTTTCGAGCTTTAAGAACTGCAAGATTATTTCAGTTTGGCTTTCGGGAATGTTAAGCAAATCCTCATAATAAATATGAATATGACTCTTCATTCCCAGGTATTTCTGACTTTCTAGAGTATCAGATTTATAACGTTTTATCGCTTTTTCAAGAGAAGCTTGTTTAAATGCTCCGGGATGCTTTTTACTCACATCGTATAATGCCGCAATATTTGCTTTGGGCTCCCTTTGAGTATGAATGAAAAAGCAATTAGCGCAATTCTTCTTTATCAGGTCAATGTAATGCAAGTGCATCGGGGTTTTCTCTAACCATACTTCTTTACCATGTTCTGATGCCAGCTCATCGATAAATTTTAGAAAGTACTGGGTCCATGCGCTCAGATTCTTTAGATCCCTTTCCTGCGGTTGAAACCCTTCACCAAGTCCCATCTCTGTAAATAGGCTTTTTAGCTTGCTTACTTGATCATGCTTAACCTTATGGAATACTCTTAAGAGTTTGTTTTTGGGAATGGAGTAAGGTAGGAAATGAGTTTCCGGAAGAGTAAAAACTGCAGGATGATTAGCGATGATGCTCTGTAACAATGTGGTACCCGAACGGGCAGTTCCTACGATAAAGATTCTTTGCATGCCTAATGCACAAAACTAATGCTTCCGAAACTCTTCTCATATCCATTCAAAAAGTCAGTCGCTTCTTCTTCATTTAACCGTTGCTTCCAGATGGCAGATTGTTGGCTAATATCCCTTTTTGTAGTGTATCCTTCTCCCTTGGTAAATCGGTCTTTCATCCAGTTTTCCAATGAGTTGGTATAGTCGAGCCCTAAAGTTTCAAACAGAGCAGGAATCCGTTCGAAAGGTGCGGAGATTAAATCTTCATACTCCAGATAAAGTATATCTGTAAATCGCTTTTTGTAGTTCTCAATAACTCTCGCAAAGAGCCCTGCTTGGTATCCACACAGATAAGAATGAGAAAGCTCTTCAGGGCCTCCCTCCAAACCGGGTACTTCAAAATGCCTTAATAGAGCCTTATTCAAGTACAACTTTCTGTTTGCATCCGGCATCTTCATTTTCACATGACTTGAAAAGGAGTTAAGAGGGTGGCGATGTAGGATGATGCCTTTAAAGCTGAGATTTTCTTTTAGGAAGGGAAGCGCAAGCAAAGCATGCACTGTCTTTACTAAAAAGGGGCTATTGCTTTCACCACTTTTAAGGAGCGTAATCCACAGATTTGCCAGTGGAATATCCTGAGCCAACGCGATCCCGGATTGATCAAGATTCTTTTGCAGCTTTTGAATGGAAAGACCGTTCAGTTTTTTGATAAGCTTGTTGGGCCAATCGTTCTGTTTGGCAATATCCCTTTTTAATGCTTCCTCAAAGAGCTTTAGGTATCTCGTATTACTATCTCCCTCTTTAAGAAATGGATAGCGGCCCAGCCCAATCTTATGATATAATCCCCAATAATTGTTCAATTCATTATCCGGCTCATGTTGCAGTTGCAATTGGCCTTGGTATGTGAGAACCTCGGATAGCCAGGAAGATCCGCTTCGAGGTGTGCCAAATAGAATGATATCCTCCTTTTTCCTACTCATCCATCTTAGAGATTTCTTTGGCAGGTACTCCCACATAAGTTTTACCAGCAGATATATCACGAGTAACAACCGAGCCAGCGCCAATAACTGCGTGCGCTCCAATTTTAATATTGGGAAGAACTACGGTATTGGAGCCAATATAAACTCCATCCTCTAGCTGCACTCCACCGCTTAAGCGTACACCGGGCATTAGAGAGCAGAAGTTTCCGATTTTACAATCGTGGCCAATGCTGCAATGCAGATTGATAAGCGGGAATGCACCCATTTCGATATTGGTTGTCAAAATCGTTCCAGCAGTAATTATGGCTCCCTTTCCAAGAGTTATGGATTCGGCTTCCATCAGGATCGCCTCTGGATGGATTAAACTCGGAAATTGATAGTCTTCAAATTGCAGAGCCAGGGTTTTACGCAGTTTCCCAGATCCGCTGGCCAATGCAATTTTACTTCCTTTAGGTATGGTTTGGGGCGAAGGGGCAACCTTCGGATTATCATCGTAAAAATGGAAGTCCCTATAGCCAAGGGCTTTTCCCAAGGCCGCAATTTCCTTTGAGAATCCACTAGCAGGGACTATGTGCAGGGGTTCTTGCTGCATAAAGGCAAAAGTAGAAATTGCGGTCTAGCTATTTGGGAGAGTTGTAAGATCATCTTCCTTCAAAGGGTCATTTTATTTAGGATTGATTTATGCAGCTAGCTCATTTAATAGCGAAATTTGTTGTTCTAAATGGATTGAGAATAAAACTTAAGTAATTAGAATCGGGATTATGACTAAGGCCTATCATGAATTAATTAAGGCAGCTTTGGCAGAAGATATTGGAGATGGAGATCATAGTTCTAATTGCGCATTTCCAATCGGCACTGAAGGGAGAATGCATCTCCTTGTTAAAGACCAAGGCGTATTAGCTGGCGTGGGAGTGGCGAGAGAGGTTTTTCGATTGGTAGACCCAAGCATCGAAATGGATATTCGCATTCAGGATGGTTCAAAAGTGAATTACGGCGATATTGCGTTTTATGTTGAGGGTCCCGCCCATAGTTTACTCCAAGGAGAACGATTAGCTTTAAACCTGATGCAAAGAATGAGTGGGATTGCCACTAAAACCAGATCTCTGGTTGATTTAATCTCTCATACTAATGTGAAGCTGCTCGATACACGAAAAACTACCCCTCATTTAAGGGTTTTCGAAAAGGAAGCGGTTCGCTGGGGAGGAGCTTATAATCATCGTTTTGGCCTTTATGACATGATAATGTTGAAGGATAACCATGTCGATTTTGCAGGAGGAGTAAAACCTGCAATTCAAAAAGCACTAGACTACAAGGAAAAGCATCAGCTTAAAATACCTATTGAAGTGGAGGTGCGTAATTTTAGTGAGCTAGATGAGGTTTTAGAATCCGAGGGTGTCCTGAGGGTGATGTTCGACAATTTTACGGTTGATGATACCTATAAGGCCGTTGACGTCGTTAATAAGCAAATTGAGACCGAGTCTAGTGGTGGGATTACTAAGGAGACCTTGGTGTCGTACGCAGAAACAGGAGTAGACTTTATTTCCATGGGCTCATTGACTTATAGTGTAATGGGCTTGGATATGAGTTTAAAGGCTCAATTGGGATAAGCAATGAAAGATCGCTTAGAAAGTCAAATAGGATTTCAATTGGAGAATCATAAGGCTGTTCGACCTAATTCGAGGTCTTCCTATTTGATTTTAAAGGCGTTTATGGATTGGATTCTGGCTTTAACATTCCTAATAATCCTCTCTCCACTCTTTTTAATTATTGGGATTTACCTGTCCTTTCGTTTTTGGGCATTCCCAATTTTTACGCAATCTCGAATCGGCAAGGATCAATGTAGTTTTACGATATTCAAATTTCGAACCCTTCCAGTTTCCTGGAGTGAAAAATCTTCTATTGTTCTGAGCAGAGATTTAAAGTTTTTAAGAGATTCTGGTGTTGATGAATTACCGCAGCTATTGAATATTCTGGGCGGTAAGATGAGTTTTGTTGGTCCCAGGCCACTATTGCCAGAATATTTAAGACACTTCTCGCCAAAGCAATTGGAGCGACACAATTTAAAACCCGGGATAACAGGCTTGGCACAAGTAAAAGGGGGAAATTTGTTGAGTTGGCGGGATCGCCTTCGTTGGGATATCATGTATGTCCGGAAATGCAATTGGGTTTTAGATTTTAAGATTCTAGTCTGGACGATACTGAGTCCTGCCAGGAAGGATCAGGGAATTTTTTCGGAAGCATTCAATGGAAGTAACTGAGAAAAGAAAGAACCGACTTTCGCAGGCAGATTTGAGCCTGAAGGAACAAGATGCGGTAGTCAGGGTATTGAGCAGTGGATACGCCGGACCAAATGGACCTGAGGTAAGGGCCTTTGAAGAAGAGTTAAAAGATTGGTTTGGAAGTGATCATCAAGTTTTAACTACTAGTAGTGGAACTGCAGCTTTGCATTTAGCATTGATTGCCCTCGGAGTTACCGAGGGTGATTTAGTACTAATTCAAGACTACTCCTTTGCCGCCCCAGCTTTTGCGACTTCTTATGTAAAGGCGACCCCCATCTTTGTTGGATCGGAACCTGAGGGGTGGAATATGGAGCCTAACGCTCTTGAAGCTGCTCTTAAAGATTTGGACGCAAGAGGGCTAATTTCACGGGTTAAGGCTATCATTCCGGTGCATGTTTATGGTAACCCGGCTGATATGAGTGCCATATCTATGCTTGCTTCTAGCTATGGGATTCCCATCTTAGAAGATGCAGCAGAGGCGATGGGCTCAAGCTATCAAGGAGTTAATGCGGGTTTGCTTGGGGATGTTGGTGTTATAAGTTTTAATGCCAATAAAGTATTGACCACACTAGGGGGAGGAGCCTTGATATCGAGAAATCACGAGCTTGTTCTCCAAGCCAGATATTTAGCAAATCAGGCAAAAGTGCCCGGAGGAGTATATCGTCACGCTACCATTGGCTACAATTACAACATGAATAGTGTTGCCGCAGCAATTGGTAGAGTGCAACTAAAACGTTTACCAGAGTTACTTCATAATCGCTCGAATATTAATAGAGCCTATAAAGAAGGATTAGGTCAAGAGGTTCAATTCCAGCAATCAATATCAGATGCCCAAAGCAATAATTGGATAACTACTATCGAAACCCAATATTCGAGTGAACTCTTGAAAGCCGCTCAAGAACAGAATGTGGAGCTACGATCTTCCTTTTTCCCTATGCATTTGCAGGAAGCCTTCAAGGGATCAAAATTCTATGGCTCAAGTTCAGTGAATGCTATTCAAAACAGAGTCTGTCTTCCTTCAGGACATCAAGTTGACTCAAATGAGGTTATTTCTCTTATAGCCCGTGTTTTAAAGCAATATTAATTTATTCCTAAAGTCCCTAGCTGCTTTTGGGATTCTTTATATGCAACTATATTTGCGCAATCTTTAATAAGACAAGATGTTTAAGAAACTATTAGTCTGGATTTTCATTCTGGGCTTTTTTAGTGCTTGTGTTCCTACCGAGCGCTTAACCTACCTGCAAGAGGGAGAGACAGCTTCCGCCGATTATGAATTAATCCGAACAGATTATAAGGTACAGCCAAATGATATCCTCTCTATTTCAATTCGCTCCTATGATCCTGAAACCGATCAGCTTTTTAATGTAAGCAATGTAAATCAGCAAAATGGTCTGCAAGCAGGGGATATACTCTTCTACCTGCAGGGCTATTCAATTGATTTAGAAGGGAACATTGTACTACCCGTTCTAGGTAGTGTTAATGTTAGAAACAAAACGATTAGTGAAATTGACTCCTTATTGGAATCGCGATTGAATCAGTATTTCGTAGAAGAAGCGATTTTTGTAACGGTACAATTAGCCGGGATGCGGTTTTCAGTTGTAGGTGAAGTTGCGAATCCCGGGAAGTACGTTATCTATCAAAATCAGGCTAATATTTTCGAAGCACTGGCAACAGCCGGTGATATAACTATAGTTGGAGACCGAAAGCAGGTAATGATTGTCCGGCAGACGGAGAGTGGTGCTAGTACCCACTATCTCGACTTAACGGATTCAAAAGTAATTGACAGTCCGTACTTCTTTGTTCAGCCTAACGACATTATCAACGTTCGGCCATTACCTCAGAAGTCCTTAGGTATTGGAACAACAGGTTTCCAAACCTTTACGCAGCTTTTCTCCGTATTGGCATCGACCATTACGCTCATTATTGCAATCAATAGTCTAAATAACTAGGATGACGGATCAGGACAATTACAACAGACCGGGCTATCCTTCAGCTCAATTGGCTTCTATGGATGCGGAGGATAGTGGTTCATTCGATATCCAAAGAATATTCTTCTTTCTATTAGGTAAGTGGCCATTTTTGTTGTCAAGTTTAGTAGTAGGATTCGCCCTAGCCTTCTTCATTAATAAATATTCTACCCGTATTTTTCAGGTAAAGGCCACCGTTATGGTTGATTCTTCCGGGAAGGGTGGAATGGAGTCCTTGATGTCTACTTTGGGCTACTACAATCCCCGCCTTGATTTTGAAAATGAGGTCGTAATTTTAAAAAGTCGAAGTTTAGCCGAAAGGACTCTTCAGAACCTCGATTTTGAGATTTCTTATTTCACCGAAGGTAGAATTCGTACATCGGAGGTATATCCCAATCCAAGTTGGAAAATTGAGTATGACACTCTGCATACTCAAACTTTAGGCGAATACAAAATCACTAAAACGGAGAATGGAACATTTACTGTGGTGTTCCCAAATGCCGAGAATGTTTCATTTCTTGTGGAACCTTCATTGCAGGATCAAGAGGAGTTCTATACAACACTTGTTCAGGCATATAAGCAAGAAACCAAAAGCGAAGTTGCTATTGGTGAGTGGATCGAGGGCCCCGCATTTCGTTTTCGTATCATCAATGCCGATAGGATCGATCGTCGCATTCCGGCTGGAGAAAATGTAATTGTTGCATGGTCCAGTAAACCCAGTCTTGTTACAGGCTACTTCAAGGGACTGGAGGTAGAGCCTACTTCTGAAGGGTCTTCCGCGATCAATATTTCCTTAAGAGGTAGCGAAAAAGCCAAGATTCAAGATTATGTAAATGAATTGATTCATCAATACCAATTGTTGGATCTGGAATTAAAGAATCAAACCAGCAGAAAATCCTTGGCTTTTATTACTGAGGAATTAGCTCGCCTTCAGGATTCACTTGCTCAGGTAGAATCTGTTCTAAAACAATTTCAATCTTCTAAACAGGCAGTAAGTCTAGGAGAAAAGGGAACCCAGCTATTTGATGAAGTATTTCAATTGGACAAAAAAATCTCTGAGCTAAAGACAAGACAGAGGTATTTAGAACAATTGGATTTTCAACAGGCGGTTGGGGAGCTTGATAAACCAATGGTTAATCCAATTGGGATTGCAGTTGGGGATCAAAATATTGATGCAATTGTCTCAGACTTAAATAAACTAATTGGTCAAAGAAAAAGCCTCTCTTATGGTCAAACCAATGATAACCCTTCTGTAAAACTCCTGGATTTTAAGATTGAAAATTTACGGAAGTCCCTGAAGGATAATGTCGCTACATATAGTATGGCATTAAGTTATCAGCTGGAGGATTTAGAACGAGATCGTCGGATATTGGAGTCTGCAATTGAGGAACTGCCTAAGACGGAGATCGAACTGATCGGAATTCAGAGGAAATTCCAGATTACGGAGAATCTTTATCTCTACTTAATGCGCAAGAAGGCCGAAACGGCCATCGTTCTTGCCGGAAATACTCCTGACTCCCAGATAATTGATCCTGCGACATTAGATCCTAAGCCGGTAAGTCCAAATGGTAGGAACATTTTCATAACCTCTTTATTTATCTCCATTGCCATTCCAATAGGAATCTTTTTGATCATCTATTTTCTAGATAACAAGATTCGAACTAAGGAGGACGTGGAAAGCATCACCTCAATGCCAATTGTAGCAATGATTGGTCATAGTGATCGAACTACGAATCTTGTAGTTGCCGAGTATCCTAAGTCTAGTATTTCCGAGTCTTTTCGTGCTTTAAGGTCAAACGTCTCTTATCTGTCGCCGGATAAGGAAATTAAGACGATGTTATTTACCTCATCTATTGGTGGCGAGGGTAAGACATTCATTTCCATCAATATGGCCAGCATTCTGGCCGCAGTAGGCAAAAAGACGGTCTTAGTTGGTCTTGATTTAAGAAAACCGAAAATCTATAACGATTTTGGTCTTAGCAATGATTTTGGAGTTAGCTCGGTTCTTTCTGGTCAAATGAAAATGAAAGATTCCTTGCAAAAAACCAAGTTTGAGGAGCTTTATATAATTTCAGCAGGGCCTATCCCTCCAAACCCTTCGGAGCTTATTCTTAGTCCAGAGTTTGATCAGTTTCTAAAAGAACTACAAGAGGAGTTTGAATATATCGTATTTGACACGCCACCGGTAGGGCTGGTTGCAGATACCTTTGAATTAATGAAGAAGGTAGACTACAGTTTTTATGTAGTTCGTCAGGGTTACACGAATAAGCAACTGCTAAGCTTTGTGAATGATCGTTATGAGAATAAGACTTTACAAAATGTGGCAATAGCGATTAACGACTTTACAGTAAACAAGGCTTATGGCTACGGTTATGGTTATGGCTATGGCTACGGTTATGGTTATGGTTACGGTTACGGCTATGGCTATGGATATGGCTACGGTAGCGCCTACTATGGCGAGGAGGATGAAGGCGGTGCCAAAGGGCTATTTAAACGTTTACGCAGTTAACAGTGCACTAAATTGATTAAAAGGGACCGGGATTTTTTCCGGTCTTTTTTTTGGTAGAACCCATGGTCTTGTTCATAATACTCCATGATTGAGTTCCGCGAAGCATTCTTAACAGAGATTTCATATCAATAACTCCCTGATATTTGGCGGATTTAGAAAACCATATTACTTTTGTTTGAGTAATTATTCTACTCAATCAATAGTTACCAAACCTTGTTAATCCCATACCTGTGATTGACGAGGCGAAGCTTTGCCTGGAATTTCATGTTAGAGACCTTAATTTCTTCTGAAACACGCATTAAACTTCTTCTGAAGTTTTTCCTGAATTCAAAGTCGCGTGGTTATTTACGCGGTTTAGAAGCTGAGTTTGAGGAAAGCTCGAATGCGATTAGGCTAGAGCTCAACAAATTCGAGAAAGCAGGAATGCTAACCTCAGAGTTTATAGGCAATAAGAAGATTTTTGGAGCGAACGTTAATCATCCGCTTTTCCAGAATCTTCATGATTTAGTTTTAAAATATGTAGGTCTTGATCGAGTCATCGAGAGAGTAACCACTAAAATTGGTCAAGTGAATGCTGTTTACCTGGTAGGCGATTATGCCAAAGGGAAGGACAGCGGAATCATTGACCTTTTTTTATTAGCCCCTACCGTAAAACAGGATTACATGCAAAGATTGGTTGGACGCCTGGAGGCGGAAATCGATCGCAAGATTCGGTGGGTACATTTCGCGACTGAACAGGAATTAAATAAATATCTAGTAGAACGCTCCCATCTATTGCTTTGGGAACATAATTAATCTAAAATGAGAGACTTAAGCGAGGCTCGGATTGCCGTTATCGGTTTGGGTTATGTAGGATTACCCTTAGCCGTAGAATTTGCGAAAAAGTATCCAACCATTGGGTTTGATATTAATCCCGATCGTATTTCGGAATTAACGAAGGGACATGATCGCACTCTGGAAGTAAGCGATGAAGATTTGATGGCTGTTGCACTTCCCAATCCGATGGAGGCGAAGAAGGCAGATAAAGGTCTTTACTGTAGCGATGCTATTACCGACATTAGTGAGTGTAATGTGTTTATTATTACTGTTCCCACTCCAACCGATCAGCATAACCGTCCCGTATTAACACCATTAACCAAATCTTCAGAAACTGTTGGTTCGGTATTAAAAAGTGGTGATGTAGTAGTTTATGAATCTACAGTATACCCTGGAGTAACCGAAGATCACTGTGTACCTATTCTTGAAAAGGTTTCAGGTTTAAAGATGAACGAAGACTTTTTCGTAGGTTATTCTCCTGAGCGTATTAATCCAGGTGACAAGGAGCATACCGTAAGTAAAATCCTAAAGGTAACTTCTGGATCTACACCGGAATCGGCTCAGTTTATTGATAGTCTCTATGCATCAGTTATTACCGCTGGAACTCACCTTGCAGAGAGTATCAAGGTAGCGGAGGCTGCAAAGGTTATTGAAAACAGTCAAAGGGATATCAATATCGCTTTTGTAAATGAATTGGCTAAGATTTTTAGCCTTATGCGTATTGATACCTCTGCAGTCTTGAGAGCTGCCGGTACGAAGTGGAACTTCTTAAAATTCACCCCTGGACTAGTAGGAGGCCATTGTATTGGGGTAGATCCATACTATTTGGCTCAGAAGGCTCAGGAATTGGGTTACCATCCTGAAATAATTCTTGCCGGCCGTCGCTTGAACGACTCTATGGGATCTTTCGTTGCAAATGAGATAGTGAAACTCTTTGTAAGAAAAGACATGAAAGTTAAAGGAGCGTCCGTTGTTCTTCTTGGCTTTACCTTCAAAGAGAATTGTCCGGATGTTCGGAACACAAAGGTTATCGACATTTATCACGAGCTCAAGGACTTTAACCTGGATATCACGGTTTACGATCCCTGGGCTGATCCAGAGGAAGTAAAACACGAGTATGGTATTGACATCGTAAATGAATTGCCTTCCGGCAAATTTGATGCAGCAGTCCTGACCGTTTCACACAATGAATTCAAAGAATTAGATGTGCGTTCGATTGTTGGAGACGGCGTGCTTTATGACGTAAAAGGATTTCTAGATCCTGCTATAGTAGACGCACGTCTGTAATTCCAACTTGTCTTATCTCATTAAATAATTCTTCAAACATCGAATAAGAAAAATGAAAAGTAATTTCAAACTTGACGTAGCAGTCATTGGTATTGGTCGGGTAGGACTTCCCTTAGCCTTAACCTTAGCCGACAAGGGATTTAAAGCCATTGGTATTGATAAGAATGATGAGCTTATTGAGGATGTAAACAATAAGAAGTTTCCGTTTCATGAGCCTGGATATCCTGAGCTAATTCAAAAGGTTGATTTCAGTGCAACTAATGATATTGCTAAGATCCAGGATTGCCAAAACATCGTGATCACGGTAGGTACTCCATTGCTGGCTCATATTGAAACTGATCTTAGTCAAGTAAGAGCGGTTTTCAAATCTATACTTCCATATTTGAAAGAAGGACATAACATTCTTTTAAGAAGTACTATCGCGCCACGAACCACTGAGTTTGTAAAGAACTACATCGAGCTCAATACGGATTTCCAAATTGGTAAGGACCTATACCTTTCATTCTGCCCTGAACGCTTAGCGGAAGGGAAGGCCATGAAGGAACTAAAGGAACTTCCTCAGATAATTGGATCTATGGATACCAAGTCTGGGGAAATGGCAGAAAAGCTTTTTGGTAAGGTTGCCGATGAGGTAATCCATACCAACTATATTTCTGCAGAGCTAGTGAAGCTGTTTAATAACATCTCACGTTACGTTCACTTTTCCATCGCTAACCAATTGGCTTATATCGCAGATGAGTTTGATGCTGACATTTATGATTTGATCTACATGACAAATCATAACTACGACAGAGGTGTGATTCCTCAGCCTGGAATGACGGCCGGTACTTGTTTGCGTAAGGATTTCGGTATGATTAACGAAACAGTTCCTTATACAGATCTCCTGCTAAGTGCTTGGAAAGTAAATGAGTACACACCTCGCTTTATGGTTCAAAATATGAAGCGTAGAGTGAATTTCTTAGGTCGTAAGATTGCGGTTCTGGGATACGTATTTAAGAATGACGTTGACGATTCACGAGATAGCCTTATACCAAAAATGATCCGTTACGTTGAGCGTGAGAATCCAGAGGAAATCATGGTTCATGAGCCTAATCTGGGTGATGAACTAGATAACGGATATGTGAATTCTTCTCTAAAGGATACTCTGGAGAATGCAGACATCGTATTCATGGCAATTAACCACAAAGACTTTAAGGATAATCTGGATGAGATTTTCGAGCTCGCTGGAAAAAACACCTGGTTCGGAGATATCTGGAACGTCAGTGGAACTGGCAAAATCTTTTATAAAAACCCAAGAAAAAGCTAAGACATGGCAAAGAAAAATGTTCTCGTAACCGGAGGTGCCGGATTCATCGGATTCCATTTGGCGAATAGCATTCAAAAGGAAGATGTTAATCTTACCGTAGTTGATAATTTCAGCCGGAATCGCAAGGATGAAGAGTTTGAAGCCTTAGCAGCTAAGAGCAACGTTAAATTCATCAATGCTGATATGACTCAGAAGGACTTCCTTCAGGAGCTTGATGATTATTATGATGAAATCTACCACTTAGCGGCAATAAACGGAACCAAGTATTTTTACGAGAAACCTTATGAGGTTTTAAGAGTAAACATCCTGGCCTTAATGAACCTTTTAGAGTGGGTTAATGAAGAGAATACAGGCAGATTCCTGTTTACTTCTTCTTCCGAAGCTTATTCTGGAACCATCACCGAATTTGGAGATAAAATGGACCTTGTTCCCACCAAAGAAGATGTTCCTCTTTCTGTTAATGATGTGTTTAACGAGCGCTTCTCTTACGGCTCATCTAAGCTTATCGGTGAGGTTTTAGTAATCAACTACTTTAAGAAAGTCAAAGTTGATTTCACGGTTATTCGCTATCACAATATTTATGGTCCTAGAATGGGATATGAGCATGTGATGCCGGAATTTGTGAAGCGTCTTTATGACAATGAGAATCCATTTAAAATCTTCGGAGGAGAGCCTACCCGTGCCTTCTGTTATATCGATGATGCGGTGGAAGGAACCAAGCTTTCTATGCGTTCAGATAAGACCTCTGGAGAGATTATCCATATCGGAAATGACCGTGAGGAAATCAAGATCAAGGATCTTGCAGCCTTGTTGATCAGATTGAACGGCTCGGATGCCGAATTGAGTATTGAAGAAGCGCCATTAGGCAGTGTGAACCGCAGATGCCCAGATATTTCTAAAATCACCTCACTTACAGGATATGATCCTAAAGTGGACTTGGAAGAGGGTATGGGTCTTTCCATCAAGTGGTACATGGAGAAGTTTAAAGAGCTAGACAATGCCTAAGGAGATTGTAGGAAAGGCAGGTGTTATAGCCCGTCATATCAAACCTGAGGATCATAAAAGTGGTTTAAACTTCTTTTCCGAGGATGAAGAATTCGTTCAGGTAGGAAGTTGGTACAAATATGAATCCGGAAAGTACCTGGCAAAGCACTACCACAACAAGTTAGAGCGCAAGACTGATATTACTCAAGAAGTCTTTGTGATCATGAAAGGTAGGGTTGAAACCAAGATGTATGATGAGGACTTAAGCGATGTAGGCTCACTAATCCTCGAGGAAGGAGATATTTTGATCTTTTTCCGTGGTGGTCACGACTTCACCATTTTGGAGGATGATACTATCGTTTATGAGTTAAAGAACGGCCCATTCTACGGTTCAGATAAAGACAAAACCAAATTTTAAAATGGATAAGAACAACGCGAAACTTGCTATTAATGGTGGATCTCCGGTAATTGAAGATCCGGTATTAATTCATTTGCCTTATTTAGGAGAGGACGATAATGAGAGCGTAATGGAAGTTATGCGATCTACCTTTGTTACCGGGGATGGCGCTGCCTGTCGTCAGTTCGAATCAATGCTGCAGGATTATCTTGGAGTTAAACATGCCCTTTACGTTAACTCTGCTACTTCGGCCCTGGAGCTAGCTTTTAGAGTTAAGAATTTTGAAGCGGGTAGTGAGGTGTTAATCCCAAACTTCACTTATACTTCAAGTGCACTGGGTCCACTCTATAATAACTTAAGCATCAAGTTGATCGATGTGAATCCCGACAACGGAAATATCGATGTTAGTAAGTTGGAGTCTTATATCGGACCAAAGACGGTAGCAATTGTTGCAGTTGACTATGCAGGGAATCCTGCGGATATGGAGGCAATCAACGCTATTGCAAAGAAGCATGATCTTTACGTTGTTCATGATACGGCTCAATCAATCGATGCCTCGATAAACGGTATTAAAACGGGTAATTGGGCGGATGTATCCACTTTCAGTTTTCACGGTACCAAGAATTTGACCACCGGTGAAGGTGGTGCATTTGTTACCAATGACGATGAGCTTGCCGAAAGAGTCAAGATTTTACGTGAGAAGGGAACGGATAAGAATTCATTCCTTACTGATAATATTACCCGCGGTTATTACGAGTATGTAGATATTGGAATGTCTTATGTGCAGTCTAATATTCTAGGAGGCCTTGGGATATCTCAGCTCCGTAAACTTCCGGAAATGACCAGGCGGCGTAAGGAGATTGCGGAGTTCTATAGATCTGAACTGGCTGGGATCAAGGAGATTGACTTTTTACGTCAGAATGATAATGCCCAGACTAACTGGCATATTTTCGGTATTCTGGTGCCTCCGGCAGAGCGCTATTGGATTATGGATGCCTTAAGAGCAGAGAATATCCTTACAAACGTCCACTATACGCCATTGCACAGGAACAAGTACTATTCACATCTTGGGACGGATGAAGAGTTCCCTGGTAGTATGGAGTTTTTCAATCGTCTTCTAAGATTGCCTATTTATCCATCTCTTACTCAGAATCAAATTGAGAAGGTTGTGGAAGCAACCAAAAAAGTGTTTGGATATGTATAATTATGAAGGCCTGTCCTTTCGGGTTACTGAAAGGGAAGACCTACCGGAGCTAAAGCGCATCCACAATGAGCAGGATGTGTGGGAAAATCTCTTTAACATTGATTTCGTTGACGATAACAGTCAGGAAGCTTGGTGGTCAGGCCTTTACAAGAAGAAAGATGATTTGCGCTATGTGATCTGTCCTGAGGATAATCCGCAAGAAATCATAGGGCGGCTTCGAATCCAAAACATTAACGCCCAGAATAACAATTGCGAAGTAGGTATTGATATTTCAAAGTCTCACCGCGGCAAAGGTTATGGTAAAAAGTCCTACCACATGCTACTGAAATTCCTCTTTGAGGAATTTAATATGAATATGGTGTACCTCCGCGTCGCAGACTTTAACGTTCGGGCAAAAGACTTATACCTCAAGGTAGGTTTTCAGGAGACCGGGCGATTTCCACAATTTTTTTACCGCAAGGGCCAGTATTGGGATTACATCTTAATGAGCATTACCAAAGAGCAATATCATAGCTAAGTATGAAGGTTTTAATTCCTAAGTATTATTGGATCGGTGGAATGATCGATAACATGGAAAAAGCTCTTCGAGCTGCTGGTCATGAAGTTTTGACCCTTCCATTTAATACTAAAGAGAAGTCGAGCTTCAAGAATCCTTTAAATCAGTTAAAGAAGTACAATCAGTACTCGCATCAAAAGCGAATCGATGATTATAACAAGAGGGTAAGGGAGCAAGCTAAGGAGTTTAAACCTGACTTAGTTTTTTACTTGAATAGCGGAAAATTAACCCCGGATACGATTCGCTATTTTAATGAAAGTTTGAAAGCTAAAGTGGTTTGCTTTCTACCGGATAATCCTTTTGATAGCTCTCGTAGTAAGTTTACTGCCATGAATTTCCCTTGGTGCCATGATATATTGGTATGTGAAGGGGCATGGATTCCAAATATTAGAAATGTAGCACCAGACGCTAACATTCATAAAGTGATCGTAGGTTTTAACGAGGAGCATTTTTTCGAGCCTAAAGCCGACTCAATTAGCGAGGAAGATCATGAGAAGTTCACCTGTGATGTTTCGTTTACAGGGGCTGGTTATGCAGAAAATGCAGAGGGTGCATATCGTTCAATTATCCTTTATCATCTTCACCGAGAGTTTGATGTTAAGTTCTGGAGCAATGATAATTGGAGTTTCAGATTTAAATATCTAAAGGGCTTATCTCAATGCTATCAGGGTAAGCGCCTAAGTTTAGAGGATCTCAGAAAGCTCTATTTCCTGACTCATGTTAATCTTAACATGCCGAGTCCTCAAATCTATTCTACTTTTCAGCCCAGAGTTTTTGAAGTTGCCGCTTGCGGAGGATTCCAAATCGCGGATTATCGTTCTGATCTATTCGATTATTTCACAGAAGATGAGCTTCCGGTATTTAAAAGTATTCCTGAACTAAAGGATAAGATTGAATACTACAAAAAGAATCCCGGTTTAAAAATGGCGTCAATTCAGAGCCTCAAATCCAAAGTGATGGAGAAACACACTTGGTCGGTTCGTTTATCCGAATATTTCGATTTGCTGAATATCGAAATGAATCACTAATACTAGCTTGAAAGGATTAGCCCGTGCCATAGGCCTTTTTTGGCTCTTTTTGATATTGATGGACAATCCTGCTGGGTTTTTCTCAATTCTTGGTGTTCAGGACTCGACCTTAGTTAAGCTCTTTCGATACTTCTTATTCTTTATAGCAGTTTTCTTCTGGTTACAAGTGAAAAACCACAAAATGGCCAGATATGCTCGAAATCAACCTCTGTATCGTTCAATGGTTATTGTATTGACCATATGGGCGATCTTTTATTTCGGGGTTTATGCCGGCTATAACAGCAATGAGAGCTTGGGAGTTTTCGATCTATTCGCCAAGCATAATAGAATGATTATTGGAATTTTCCTGTTTTTTATAACTACGCAGGTTGTTGCAATAGGTTTTAGTGAGCGTTTTATCAAGCACTTCACTACAATTCTAATAATTGTAGGTATCCTAAGTTTAATAACGGCTTTTACCGGTGTTAAACTCGTTGAGATGGGGGAATATCAACGCCACTTTACTTCTGTAAAGCGAATTGTATTTCAAGGGGGTAAAATCATATACTTTATTTTACCCCTTACTGCAGCTCATCTTGCATTGAATTACAAAAGAGATTACAAGATATACGCTGCCTTCGTCTTGGTGGTAAGTATGATTGTTGTTGCAATTCTTCGTCGTTGGATGGTTGGAGCAGTAATTTACACTGCGATAGTATTCATAATGATGAATTACGTTCGAAGTCTTCCCTTGATTTTAATTCCTAAAAGAACCGCATTAACCGTTACGGGCGTTTTGTTGGCATTCGTTGTTTTTCTTGGGATTACCAAGAGAGAATACCTTACTGTTATTGGAGATACTGCGGTGAATTTGATTTCTATGGCGCAAGGGGATATCGATGAGCGAACTGCAGATGATGAGCGCATTAGTTTCACTAAGCAAACCAGTATGTTAAAGGCCTTTACTGATAATCCAGTAATTGGAACAGGATATGATGAACGCTGGTTTAACAATAGAGATAAGGATGATCAGTGGGAAGGTGCGGATTATATTTTCTTGGGAGTAATTGGCCAATATGGAACGATGGGAATTCTCATCTTCATATTCTACTATGTGGTGATATTGACTGCGGTGTTTAAAGGTCTAAGACTCATTCGAAGGAATTGGATGTTGCTCAAATTAAATTTGAGAGAGTCTCATGTGAACTTAATGATATTCTTAGCGGCTTCCGCTGAGTTCCTAAGAAATGTATTGGAATATCCCAATTGGTTTGTTCCTATTTCTGCGAGCTCCTTCGGATACCTGTACTTTATTTATGGTGGTTTGGTGGTTGGAAGCTATTTAGCGCTTCGAAACAAGATTCAATTGCATAAACAGTTCCAGGTTAACCTTCAGAAAGCCTAATGCTAAAGCAACGATTCCTTCTTCAATTTGGCTCGGGAATATTTCTCAAGATTTTGGGTATGATCAGCACTATTGTTGTAGCTCGTATCGTTGGCCCGGAGGTATTGGGACAGGTGACTTTTGGGATGGCCTTTGCATCCCTATTTACAATAATTACAGGTTTGTGGGGAACACCCCATATAAAGATAGTAGCGGAGGGAACCCCAATTAAAGAGGCGATGGGAGTGTTTGTACGGCTTAAGGTTTTAACCATGAGTCTGTTTCTGATTGCGGGATTTTCATGGGCACACTTCCTTCAGGAACAAATCATAGGAATTCGTTTCGATTCAGAGCAACTTCTAATAGTTGATCTAGCTCTTCTTGCCGTGTTTTCCCATCAGTTGATGAAATTCGGGAATACAACCTTTCAAGCGCGCATGGAACAGGTGAAGGCAAACGTTCCTGACTTGGTTAAGGGACTACTATTCCAGTTCGGTCGTATAGCGGTTGTATTGCTAGGTTTTACTGCTGTTGGTCTGATTTTCTGGGATATGGCTGCTGCTTTAATTGCCTCCATTTTCACCTTTCTACTACTCCGTAGACTGCCAATAGGTAGTTTTTCAAAATCTTTAGCAAAAAGATACTGGGGCTACGCCAAACCGCTAATTCTTTTTATGATAGTTACAGTAGCCGTGAAGTACCTGGATAAAGTTCTACTAAAAGAATTCACTAGCGAAAATGAACTTGGTTTTTATACCGTGGCCTTTAGTCTGGGTGGAATGCTACTTTTAATTAAAAGTCAAATTGGTGTAGTTTTCTTCCCGCTTTTCACCCGCTATTTAGCCGATGGTGAACATCAGAGATTGGCTGATTTAGTGGCTAAGTATATGGAGCTTGTCATGTTTATTATATTCCCTTTTGTGGCTGGAATTATTGTAGCAGCTTACCAGATTATTAAGACTCTTTACGGAATTACATTTGAGCCTAGCGTGATACCATTTACTCTCTTGATAAGCTCTTCCTTTTTAACTCTTTTAGGTCAACCTTTTGGGAATATCATCAGCGGAGCGGGTAAATTTTATCAGCTCACCTGGGTGAATACGATCCGAGCGATTATCTTTTTTATTGCCCTGTACTTTTTTCTCTCAGAAGACTTCTTTAACCTGGGAGCAATAGGGTTGGCTGCTTGCGTATTGATTGGGCAAATGACCGAGTTTGTTATGTTCCAGATTTATGCAGCTAAACTAACCAGTGGAAGTTTCTGGCGTAGGAAACACTTGATGTTTCTAGGTCCAATTGCTCTATTATTTGGTTTTTACTGGTTGCAATGGATGGGAGGTTTTCAACAATCCTATTGGTCTATTGCTTTCGGCATTTTGTCAACAGGGACCATATTCGCTTTTTTAGTGTTCACCAAAACTCTTGATAATGAATTGATGGACCAGGTTGGGCAAATAGGGAGCGTGAAAAAGCTAAAATCATATATCGTCAAAGAATTAACTAAAAACAAGGATAATGACTAAGTACAAGAAGGCCTTAGTAACCGGAGGTGCCGGTTTCATTGGCAGTCATCTGGTTGAGGAACTGGTAAAGTCTGGTGTATACACCATTAGCGTGGATAATTACTTCGCAGGAAAGAAAGAGAATCTGGCTCACCTTAAGCAGTATGATAATTTTCAGGAGGAAAACTGCGATGTTTTAGACTTCGAGCGTTTGGATGAGCTTTTTGAAGGTGTGGATGTAGTTTTTCACCAAGCCGCCTCTAAGAAGACCATTTGCTTGAACAATCCTCGCCTCGACTTAGACATTAATGCTAAAGGTACCTTTAACTTACTTGAGCTTGCTGTAAAGCATAAGGTGAAGAAATTTGTACACGCTTCTACCGGTTCTGTTTATGGTGAAGCTCAGTATTTTCCTCAAGATGAAAATCATCCCTTAGTGCCAACTTCTTACTATGGATGCTCTAAACTAGCAGGAGAGAAATACGTGAAAATCTTTAATCACCTGTATGGCTTAGATACTACCGTATTGCGCTACTTCCACATCTATGGACCGCGTCAGGAATCCAGTGATGTTGGGGGAGTGGTTTCTATTTTCTGTAGGAATTTACTTGAGGGTAAACCAATGACCATCTTCGGTGATGGAACCCAGCAACGCTCCTTTACCAATGTAAAAGATGTTGTAAAAGCAAACATTGCAGCAGCGGAATTGGAAAATACTAATGGCGAGGTTTACAACTGCGCATCGGGGATTAAAGTAACTGTAAAAGAGTTGGCAGATATGGTTGCCAAAAGCCTGAATATTTCCGATCCGGTAATTAACTATGGAGATTGGACTCCAGGTGATATTAAGGTATTCGATATAGACAATAGCAAGATCAGAGAGGCTATGAACTTAGAATTCCTAACCGATTTCGAGAAAGGCTTACAGGAAACCGTTGACTGGGCTGTAGCTTATTTTGAAAAGAAGTAACCTCAGGAAATAATCTTATAGATGAAAATCATTAGTATCATCGCTTTTGCTCCACGCATTAATCTGGCAGAAAATCGCTTCAAGGATATCTATGAATATACTGAGCACTACCAGAAGAATGTGGGACGAGTAGAGTATCTCGATATAGATGAGCCTATAAAAAGAGTGTTTTTTTATGATGAGTTTGCCTTAAATCAAGCAGAACGTTTGGTCCCATTTTATGATGGGGAAGATGTTCAGATTGAACTATGGCGTCCATATCAAGACATTTCAAAAGTGTATAGTAAAGAAATTGCGGGTGTAAACTGCAAGCTTATTCCTGCTAATACTTACAAGGATCGTTTAGGGCGAAAGCGCACTAAAAGTGATCTAATGATTTCGATGCTCAAGGAGGAGATCAAGAAAGGAGCAGTCCTCATCACAAATTTTCCTTCTAACTATACCCAGTACATTCTGGATGAAATTGGCAACAAGGCGGCAGTAGTTACAAACAAAAGGGGATTTTGGTTTGAGAATTTCAAAGCGGACGATGTTCCATTCTTAAAGCTTCCCTACCATTGGAACAAAAAGCGTAAGCAGGAGCGGTTGTTGAAGAAAGGATATATCGATCAATACGGCAGTGTTTCTATAACTACCGAGATCGATTATCTGGAAAGCCTTGGTTTCAAGAACTATTTCTACCATCAAGATGGGGTCGACTTCAATTTCTTTAAGCCAGTAGAGGATAAAGCTGCTGTTAGAAAGGAGCTTGGATTAGATCCGAGCAAGAAGATGGTGATGTACACCGGTAAGTTTTATAAGACGAAAGGTGCAGATAAGCTAATTGATGCTTACAACGGCTTACCGAATAAGTCAGAAATCCAGCTGGTTATGATAGGAGGAGGAGAGACTGACGAGTTCTATCAGTATGGTAAGGAGAGTGGTGTAACCATGGTAGAGAAAACTCATCGGTCGCGTTTGCTCAAATATTATCAAGCCACCGATGTGTACATCATGCCTATAGTGGATCATTATGTAAAGCATTTTGGAGGTATGGGACGCTCAACGATCGAGGCCCTGGCTTGCGGAGCCCCTGTTATGACCGATCAGCTTATGCATTTTGAAGGTGGAAAAGAGGAGGCAATGCAGGTTGGGCGTATGCTAGAATATCCTGACAAAATGGTGGATAATCTATACTACCTTCTTGAACATAATAGTGAGTTTACCCAATGCCGCGAACTGGCCGAGAAGTACTACAATATGGATCGTTGCACCTTGCGCATAAAGGAGAAGATTGATCTTTTATACAAGCAGTACTATTCTTGAATGACTCATTGAGAGATCATGCAAAAAATTAAGCTGGTATACATTTTAGGTTTTGGTCACAGTGGGTCTACTCTTCTGGACCTCATTCTTGGGGCAATGCCTAAAGCGGAGTCTGTTGGTGAGATTATAAGGCTACGCAAGGAGCTTGATTGGAATCACCCCTGCACTTGCGGAATTGACCTAAAGGATTGTCCATAT
The DNA here is from genome assembly GCA_965279135.1 of Croceimicrobium sp. Classification (GTDB taxonomy): domain Bacteria; phylum Bacteroidota; class Bacteroidia; order Flavobacteriales; family Schleiferiaceae; genus Croceimicrobium. The sequence goes on from OZ257133.1 coordinate 673,178, forward strand.
TGGACCCCGGTTTTAAGTGCTTTTGAATCTAAATTGGAAGAATATGCGGACTCACAGGATATTTATGAGTTCACGAAAGTTCTTAGAAAGCCAGAAGCACAGTCCTATTTTTCTAAGGTATTTAAGGGACTAAAGGCAGAGGTTCCTCATGATCTGGTTAAAAACTATGGTCAGCGCACCTATGCCTTGTTTGAAGAGATATTGAAGCATAGTGGAAGGGATTATATAGTTGACTCTTCAAAAAACCACCGAAGGTTGATCTTATTGTGGCTTTCCGGACTCTTTGATATAAAAGTGATTTATCTCTATCGAAATAGTCCTGAACTCATTAATTCTCTACGTAGAAGAATGAGTAATGAGTTCAAGGAGGTGATGGATCATAATAAGGGTAGAGAATTGGACCCGGAATATGTAAAACGCTTAAAGAAAAAGCTAGATAAAACCGCTAGCCCTAAGGATATTGCGAAGTATGTAGTTAGCATACGACAATCTTTGAAGAACAAGCTTAAAAGTCTGGATTACCTTAAAGCACATGGGCTTGCAAAAGAGGATTTGTTTTTTCTTAATTATCGACAGATGGTAGAGAATCCTTCTGAGGTTATTAAGTTCATAAGTGAGCAATTCGATCTCGACTTTAATGAAAATGCGCTTGATTATAATTCAGAGGAATATTTCCTTAAAAACATGGGTCATAATCTAGGGGGCAACTTTATGCGAACAAAAGGTGCCAAACCGATTACTGCTAAAACTCCCAAACCGCTCTCTACCTTGGATACCCTTTTAAATGGATTACTGGGGGGAAGGAGTTCAGATAATGAATTTGCTGAGCTAATAAAATAGAGCTAATCCTAATTAAGAAGAGATTACATTTCCTTAACTAAGGCTGATAATGACTAAACAGGACGGTAAAAAAAGACTCACCTTCATGAACGGGGGGAAGCACTTTTGGAATCGTGAGCGCAAAATTGTTAGTGCTCTGCGAGACGACTATGAAATCCAATTAGTCATTAATCACTCAGGAGACCTAAATTATAATATCGATGGGATTAACTCCTTTGCCTCAGAAAATGATATCGAACTAGTAATCGTCGACTTTACAAATCGAAAGGCAAGCAGTATAAAGGGAGTTTGGAAAGATTTTTCAACGATAAGTAAAATACGCTCCTTTAAACCTGATTATATCTACATCGAGAGTTTTGGTAGCTTATTCTTCGCCTTATACTCAGGCCTCTTTTTACCAAGAAAAAAAGTGATTTTTTCAATTTTGGACTATAAGCTCCATCCCTATGGAGAGTCTGTTGGAAAGAGGTCTGAAAAGATTTATCAGAAAATCTACCTCACTTATTTTCGGAACTTTCATCTTTTCTCCTCAGAACAAGCTAAGGCCCTGCGCTTAGATCATCCTTCCAAACGTACTGAATACATTAAGTTGTTCTTAATAGAGAATGATTTTCCCGAAGCTATTCCTACTCAGGATCGATCATTTAAGACCCTGAATTTCCTCTATTTTGGCAAAATATATCACTATAAGGGAGTAGATATATTGATTCAGGCTGCCGAACTGTTAGCGTCTAAACGCCAGGATTTTAAGGTAACCATAGCGGGCAGGGCAAAGGACTTCGAAGAATACCGAAAGCTTGTAAAGCATCCCGAAATATTTGATTTTAAGATTCACTACTTAGATCGTGAAGAGATTCCAGAAATCTTTCATCAGGCTTCGTACTTTGTTTTGCCTTATCGAGAGGTAACGCAAAGTGGTCCTCTTAGCCTGGCTTTTCATTTTGGAATTTGTCCGATAACATCAGATATAGGAGGCTTTAAGGAACTAATTGATGACGGAAACAATGGTTTTACCTTCGAGTCTGAAAACCCTCAATCTCTAGCCGAATTAATGGCCGGACTTTTAGATGCTGAAGAATCAGTTCATCATTCAAATCAGAATAAACTTCAGGAGTTTGTGAAGCATGAATATGCGATAGATAAATTCATCAAGGACTATAAACAGATGTTTGAAAACCTTGTCGGATGAATAATTCCAGCGAAGTCACTTTAGGTAAACGAATTTTGGTTTCAGCCAATATGGGACCAGGTACTCTAAGGGCCAAAATTCAACCTTTGGCAGGGATGCCCGAGGTAGATGAGATATTAATTCTTAGAAAGGAGCCCGCAGATGTAATTTCAAAAGTTCGGTATTTGAATATGCCAAAGGCAGTAAAGAACTCCCTCGTTCATTTGCTTTTACATCCGCTTTATCTCGCCTATTACGCTCGCAAGTATAAGGTGGATGTGATCATTGGATATCACTTTGTTCCGTATGCATTTTTTGCTCACATCGCATCCAGGTTATCAGGCAAACCCTTTATAGTTGCTCAAACCGGTTTATTGGTGCAGAATATCCCTCGCTCTAGCTTTAAAGGCAGATGGATAAGTTTAATCCTCAAACGAGCTAGATTTCTTTATACCCCTGGAAAGCAGTCAAGGAATTTTTGGGAAAAATGGGGCGTCGATCCATTGAAGATTCGAACTCTTCACAGTACAATAGATACCGGAGCCTTTCAAAGGATAAAGGGTCAGGAGAAATATGATTTTGTATTTGTCGGTCGGCTCAATCCCATCAAGCAAATTGATTTAATTATTAGTGGATTTCATAGGTTGCATCAAACCAATTCCGAACTTAAACTTCTTATAGTAGGTGGAGGACCTATCGAAGAAGAACTAAAGAATCAGGTTGAAAGATTCAAGCTTAATTCCTCAATTGATTTCGCTGGTTTTCAGACTGATGTTAAAGGTTTTCTTGATAAGGCACCATTTTTCATTATGGCTTCAAAGTCTGAAGGTTTACCATGCGCAATTATGGAAGCTATGAGTAATGGCAATATTGTATTGTCAACCTTAGTTGGAAACATACCAGATTTAATTGATGATGGTGTAACCGGTATTGCCATTAATAGTGGTACCGATGAAGCCATATATGAAGCCATGAAAAGAGCCATCAATCTTAAAGATGAAGATCGACAGAGATTGGTTAGGGATGGTCGAAAATTAATTGAGGATCATCATTCCTTTTCCAGTGCTCAACTCATGTGGAGGGAAGTATTTACAAGTCTAAAAGCTCAGAATGTATAGCGTTAGGACTCGAATTCTAGACTTTCTTGGTAAATCCAATATTGATTCCTGGACGAAATTCGTAATGAAATCTCAAGACTGGTCTCAAGATCAGATTCGACAGTACCAGGAGGAACAGTTTCATCGATTGGTGGATCATGTTTTTTCTAATTCCCCTTTCTACATGAAGTACTTTGCAGAAAGAGGAATTGAAAGATCCGATTTGAAGAGCCTTGATGATATCGGGAAGTTTCCCGTTATGCGTCGGGAGGATGTTGCTGAAAATCTAGATGATCTACTTGCAACCAATATGGCTCATTTTGCGCCAATGAAACGTAGCACAGGAGGAACTACCGGAACTCCTCTCGTCTATTACAGCGACAAGGAAGCTTGGAGCTTAGGATGGGCGCTCAAGCTTCGTGATTGGTCTTATGGTAATTATAGCCTCGGTCAGAAGATGGGCGTATTTGCGGGTGGCTCTCTAATACCAAATAGTGGATTCAATCTTAAAAGAGAAATCTGGAACAAGATTACCGGAATACACCCTTTTCCTATGGCGCATTATAATGACGCGGCATTTGCTAAAGCCCAAAAGGAAGTTGTTTCAGGTAAATTTCAATTTCTAAGGGGTTATCCAACAAGTCTCCTAAGTTTTGCTGAGTATTTAAAGCGAAAAGGAGAGGTTCTTCCGATGAAAGCTATTTTTAGCACGGCCGAAGTTTTGCAACCCGCACATAGAGAGATAATAGAAGAGGTATTCCAAACCAAAGTATTTGATCAATACGGGTGCGCAGATAGCGGTGGGCATGCCAGCCAGCGCGATGCATCTGCTGGTTTTCAAATATCCTTTGAACCTAGTTTTTCTGAGTTTATAAATCCCGAGAAAAACTATGATGGTGAGGAAATTGTGGAATTAATCTTCACTAATTGGTATAACTATTCTATGCCGGTTTTGCGATATGCCCCTGGTGATTTGGCTACCATAGATAATGCTTCTACCTCACAGGATGGTCAAACTCCCAACCTTAAAAGAATAATTGGAAGGACTACGGAACGGATAAAATTTGCCAATGGAAATATTCTAGCTGGCCCGGCTTTTACCTTGTTCTTTCGCTTGTTCGAATTGAAATCATATCAGCTTATTCAGACAGGTCCTTTGAGCATTGCCGTAAACTTGATTCCAAAGGAAGGGTTTAGTCCGGCTGATAAACAGAAGATTGCTGAAAATCTTGCCCATCACGCTGGTCCAGAAGTGGAAGTAGACATAAGAATTGTGTCCGAAATAAAGCCTGCGGCTTCTGGGAAACATAGATTCATCATAGCCTTAAAAGAAGATCAATGAGCAAAAATGTAAATGCAGGATATGATCATGTGATTTTTTTTCACATGTTAAAAACCGGCGGAAACACCATTAAATCGGTTATTAATAAGAATTATCATCCTGAGGAGGTCTTTCAAATAACCAAACTAGGTTATCAAACTGGTCCTTTGGATCATTTTAAATCTCTTCCTGCTGAAGATCGTAATAAAATCAAGCTGTTTCGTGGACATCAATCATTTGGGATGCACGAGTATTTCGACGGAAGAACGGCCTATTTTTCATTTGTTAGAGAGCCAATTTCGCGTCTGATTTCCTTTTATAATCATATTCATTCCTTACCTAATCCCAGATTTAGGAATATGATTCCACTGGAGGAGCGGGACTCATTTGGAGCGTTTATACAGAACATTGATAAGTATCATGAGCAAGGAAACAATGGTCAAAGCCGGGTGATGGCCGGTAAGGATCTTCCTGCGGATGAACTTTATGATCAGGCTATACAGAACATTGAAAACCACTTTCTTTTTTTAGGCTTAACAGAAAGGTTTGATGAGGCGCTCATTTTACTTAAGAAGGAATTAAACTGGGACTCAATTTCCTACGTCAAAAGGAAGGTTAGCAAAAAGGTTCTTACCAAGCAGAGTATATCCGAAGAAGATATTGCTCTTGCGAAAGAGCTTAATCAAGCTGATATTAAGTTGTATGACTATGCCAAGCAGAGTTTTGAAGAAAAGCTCTTGGAGAATCGAGATTTAATTGAGGCAGAGTTAAGAAAGCTTCAGTTCAGTAATAAGGTGAAGCAGAACATCTATGATATCGGCTCTCCAATAAAACAAAAGGCTAAAAAATTGATCAAGCGAAAAAGGTAAATCCTTTTAGCACAATCTCCCCCGAATTATGGCCAATAACGAACGATCTTTTTCCTTGGTTTTAAAAGGTGTTTGGATTCGATTTTTATCGATTATCATCCCCTTTACCTTTCCGGCTCATATTACTACCGCCTTACACCGTATGCGTGGTGTTAAGGTCGGATCGGGTTCGAAGATTAGCAGAACAGCATATATTGAGGATTCAGATCCCAGTTTAGTTCGTATAGGAGAAAAAGTCTGGATAACGGCGGGTGTGATGATCCTTTGTCATCAAAGGGATTTAAGTCATTATAAAATTGGTCAGGCCGTAATGGACTGTCCTCTAAAAACAGCCCCTGTGACTGTAAAAGATGGGGCTCATATTGGTATTGGAGCGATATTAATGCCCGGTGTTACAATTGGAGAAGGGGCGGTAATTGGAGCAGGATCGGTAGTTACAAAGGATATTCCAGATCACTCAGTAGCTGCGGGAATACCGGCTAAAGTTTTAAAAAAATTCAGCTGAGATGAATCTTCTATTTGAGTTCTCACATCCAAAGCATTATTACCAATATCGAGCCCTGATCAAGCGATATGAAAGAGAGGGTCATAATATTAGATTCTTAGCCAGGGATAAAGATGTACTCCTGGAATTACTCCGATCTGAAGGATATGATTATGAAATTCTTGGAGTTCATAAGAAAGGGATCTTCGGAAAGCTGCTTGCTATACCTTCTTTAATAATCAATTACATTAAAGTAAGCCTCAAATTCAAACCGGATTACATTTTATCAAAGGCATCTCCCTATGCGGTATTTGCGAGGCTTGTTAGAAAGGTTAGAACTGTTATCACCCCTGATTCTGAAGTAGTAGAGCTCACCAAAAAGTTTGTGGCGCCCCTATCTAACTTAATTATAACTCCAGATAATTATCAGATCAATCACGGTTCAAAGCATCTGAAATTGCAAGGCTTCTTTGAGGAATTGTACCTATCTCCACTAGGATTTACTCCCAATCAAAAAATTGTCGAGGAGTATGGTATTGATTTGGGAAAGCCTTATTTCATTTTAAGATTTGTGGGTTGGGATGCGAACCATGATTTAGGCCAGTTTGGATTCTCAGATTTTCAGAAGATCGAATTAGTCCGACAATTAGAAATTGTTGGTTCGGTGTATATATCCGCAGAGACTAGGAATGCGCCCAAGGAAATTCAGGATCGGATTTTGAAAATTGATCCGAAGCATATTCATCAGGTATTACATTTTGCCTCAGGGTATATCGGCGACTCCCAAACAATGGCTACAGAATCCTCACTCTTGGGAACGCCTTCTATCCGCTACAATTCATTTGTGGGCCCTAACGATATGTCGAACTTCAGGGTATTGGAAAATGATCATCATTTATTGATGAACTTCCGTGATTTCGATAAGGTGAAAAACGCGATCCAAACGGTATTTAAGGACCAGAATAGTAAATCAAATTGGTTGAATAAGCGCAAAGAGTACTTTGCTTCTAAACCTGACGTAAACGATCAATTCTATCAGCATTTGGGAATTAAGGCGGATTCGAAATGAAAAAGATACTAACTGTAGTTGGAGCAAGACCTCAGATTATTAAGGCTTCGGCAATAAGTCGAGCCATTGAGGAGCATTACAAGGATCAATTACAAGAAGTGATTGTACATACCGGTCAGCATTATGATCAACAGATGTCGGATGTTTTTTTCCAGGAGTTACGCATACCAAAGCCGGATTTCAATCTAGGGGTGGGATCTGGTAGTCATGGTAAACAGACTGGAAAAATGATCGAAGGTTTAGAGGAGGTGATTTTAAAGGTTGCACCGGATTGTGTATTAGTTTATGGAGATACCAATTCTACTCTTGCCGCTAGTGTTGCAGCATCTAAGATTCATGTGCCTATTGTGCATGTGGAGGCCGGATTGCGGTCATTTAACCGGAGAATGCCGGAGGAGGTAAATCGCGTAGTCTGTGATCACCTGTCTACATTACTTTTTTCGCCAACTAAGAAGGGTTATGATCAGCTAATCAAAGAGGGATTTGAAAAGCAGGAAGGCCCATATACTGCAGAACATCCTGGAGTCTTCCATTGCGGAGATGTGATGTTTGACAATTCACTTTTCTTCTCTGAGCTTGCAAAAAGTGATTCCACCGTATTAGAGGAAAATCAATTAGAAGCGAACCGCTACATCTTAGCAACGATTCACAGAGATCATAATACGGATGATCCGGATTCCTTGGAATCCATTTTTAGAGCTATAGCTGAAATAGGAAAAGAAATACCGGTTCTGCTGCCAATTCATCCCAGGACTAAGTTGCGTATTAGTGAACATCCTAACCCGAATTTAAAAACACTAATAGAATCTAGTAAGGGTATTAAAATTATTGAACCCGTCTCCTTTCTTGACATGATTCAATTAGAACGAAATTCTAAAATGATCATTACCGATTCTGGTGGGGTGCAAAAGGAATCCTATTTCTTCGCTAAGCCTTGCGTAATACTTCGTCCACAAACGGAATGGACGGAAGTACTAGATACTGGTTTAGCAAAGTTGGCGGATGCAGACTATGATAAGATTATGGAAGCCTTCAGTAGCTTAATCAAGCTCCAAGGCAAAGAATTTCCAGTCATCTTTGGTGATGGTAATGCTGGGAAATTCATATGTGAACGAATAATTAACGACCTGGCGTAGGTTTCGAGCAACGAATAGTATCTAATGCTGCAGAATTTTGGAATGAGGGACTCGATCAACTTCAGAAGATAAAACGGGGAAGCTATAGCTTATGAGTTTAATACGAGGAAAGAAATTTTTAGTTACTGGAGGAGCCGGATTTGTAGGCTCTAACATTGTAAATCATCTGTTGGATAATGGTGCCGGTCTGGTTAGAGTTTTGGATAACCTATCCAATGGCTACTACCAAAATGTAGAGCCACATATCGGAAAAGAAAACTTCGAGTTTATTGAAGGAGATGTATGTAATATTGATACCTGCCTTGAAGCAGTTAAAGGCATTGAGTACATAAGCCATCAAGCCGCTTTAGGTTCTGTACCCAGGTCCATTAAGGATCCGGCTAATACAAATGCTGTAAATATTAGTGGTCAGCTTAATATGCTAATTGCGGCCAAAGAATCTCCAAACTTGATTCGGATGGTTTATGCGGCGAGTTCATCAAGTTTTGGTGATAGTGAGGCCCTTCCTAAAATTGAAGGCGAGGAAGGCAAACCACTTTCACCTTATGCTGTAACAAAATGGGTGAATGAGCTATATGGGGATGTTTTTAGTAAGGTATATGGTTTTCATACGATTGGCCTGCGTTACTTTAACATTTTTGGACCAAATCAAAACCCCAACAATCCTTACGCTGCGGTAATTCCACTCTTTATGAAAGCCGCATTGGAAGGAGCTGCTCCAACGATTAATGGAGATGGAACAAATTCTCGGGATTTTACATTCGTAGATAATGCCATTCAGGCCAATATGAAGGCCTTACTGGAGACCGAAGATTTGAAACAACATGAAGTTGTGAACATTGCCGTGGGAGAGCGCACCAATCTTTTAGAATTATGGTCTGCGATTCGCAGCGCTGCCGGTGTTGACCTTGATCCGGTCTTTGGTCCATCCAGAGAGGGAGACGTTCCGCATAGCTTAGCGTCCATTGCTAAGGCCAAAAAACTATTTGGTTATGATCCTCAAGTACGCCTTCCAGAAGGAATTAAGCGTACTTTCGAATGGTTTAAATCTCAGTATAGTTCTTAACATTGTTTCATCTCTGCGATCATATTAAATCACTTTTAAGGAGCAAAGGCCTACTATGTTTGATCTTGATTCTTTCTGTCACGAGTGCAGGCTTAAAGGGACAAATTGCATATGAGCATATTCGCAATGAAGCCATTTACGACTATTTAGATCAGCTATACTCACAGCATATAATTGAAGTAAACACTGCAATAAAGCCTTATAGTCGCGAGCAAATTGCAGATTGGTTATTAAAAGCAGATGAGAAAAGAGCGGAATTGTCGAAAGCCCAGCAGGCAGAATTAGATATCTACCTTTCTGAATATAGTCTGGAGAGGGGAGCCTCAAAGGAGGGAAGATTTGAACTCCTGGCCGACGACAATCCAATGCGCCTGCATTTTCTGCCTCCTGAGCTCACATGGAATAAAGGAATGTACCGGGCTCTTTTCCGTCCGGTTTATGGCATTCGATTCATCAATTCTACCAATGCCAATTTTTTTCATAGTTACGGATTAGGTGAGATGGTGTCTTATTTTGGAGATAACCTTTCCTTTTACGCAAGTTTTCGCGATCATCATCAAAGTGAAGAGGCTTTGGCCCTTCCGGGTTATCTAACCCAAGAAAGGGGTGGTGCCTATAAATTAAATGTACAGGATCAGGGTGGAGCCGATTACAGCGAGATGCGAGGTGGTATCACCTTCAAATGGTCTTGGGGGGATATTGGTCTTGTAAAAGAACACTTGATGTGGGGTGATGCTTATAATGGTACCAACATACTTTCAGGGAGGACCCCATCATTCCCGATGATTAAGTTTCACATGAAGCCAACCGATTGGTTTGAGTTTAACTATTTCCATGGCTGGTTGGTATCTGAGGTGATTGATAGTTCCAGATCCTATTTCACTCCTAACGGAGATTTTCGTTCTGTTTTTAGAGAGAAGTATATGGCGGCCAACATGTATACTTTTCGTCCTTGGCCCAATCTGTATCTATCACTCGGTAACTCAATTATCTATAGTGATATTGGCTTCCATCCGGCTTATCTGATCCCATTTTCTTTTTTTAAATCGATTGATCACACACTTAATAAGGGGATCGATAATCAGAATTCACAAGTCTTTTTCAATGTTAGCTCCAGGCAGATTAAATATTTAAATCTGTTTGCTTCTTTCTATATCGATGAACTTTCGGTTTTTAGAATTACCGATCCGGATCGAAACAATTTTTATTCAGCTAAGGCAGGTTTCTCACTTAGAGGTTGGCCTTTGAAAGACCTTACTCTTACTTCAGAGTTCACCCATACTAATCCCTTGACTTTTAAGCATCGATTACCGGCCACTACATTTGAAATGAATCGTATTAACCTTGGACATTATCTTATTGATAATGCTCAGGAATTGTATATCGGACTGCGATATAATTTAATAGGAGCATCGAACTTGCAAGTGCAATATTCTCAGGCACGAAAGGGTAATGATTACCAGTACAATTTTAATGGTCCCTATGCTATTGATGAGTTTCCAATCCTGCAAGATGAAACCTGGACCAGGGAATTATTGAGATTCAGATTGAACTACTATCCTTTCCCCAATATGCGATGCTTTGCGGAATATCAATATTCCAATGTTCAGGCCTATGATGTGGATGGAGTGAGCGCCGAAGACTACCTGGAGCGATTTGGACCAGAATATTTGCATGGTGAGACCAATACCTTTATCATCGGAATAGGTATTGGCTACTAAATAGAAAACAGAGACCAAACATACTTTTGATGAAAGATTTTACCTTGAAGATTTACGAGGAGATGATCCTTAGTGCGAAGTCGAAAGGTTACCAATTTCAGACCTTTGAAGAATTCATGACCGAGCAGGCTAAGGGAAAGGTGATGGTTCTTCGTCATGATGTTGATCGCATTCCTATTAATGCACTGAAAATGGCTCAAATTGAGTCGAAAGCAGGGATTAAAGCGAGTTACTTCTTTAGGATTGTCCCAAGCGTTTGGGATGAAAAGATTATCGCAGCTGTTGCGGATTTGGGACATGAGGTTGCATATCATTATGAAGATATGACCATCTGCAAGGGGGATTTTGAAAAGTCGATTAAGCACTTCGAAAAACATCTGGAGGCACTTCGCAAGTTTTACCCTTCAAAAACTATTTGTATGCACGGTAGTCCCATGTCGAAATGGGATAATCGGAAGATTTGGGAGAAGTACAATTATCAGGACTATGGCATTATTGCTGAGCCCTATTTTGATGTTGACTACTCCAAAACCTTTTATATAACGGATACAGGTAGATCCTGGGATAATGCGGAGTTTAATGTTAGGGATCGGGTTGATTCAGGATTTGACATCACTATCAATAGCACCCAACACATAAAAGAAAAGTTTGAGGATGATAGTATGCCAGAAGTGGTGATGATCAATACACATCCACACCGTTGGTTTAATCCTGGATTTGGTTGGTACCGTGAGCTGATCATGCAGAACTTGAAAAACATAATTAAGAGACTGATTGTAAAAAGTCGATGAAAGGGAAGTATTGCCTTTTAACAAATGATGTAGAAACGACATCAATCTGGTTGAATACTCTAAGGGATGAAACTGGTCATACCGTTTATAAGGAGGGGATGCCCATGCTTCTTGATATCTATGAGAAGTTTGGGGTAAAAAGCACTTTTTACTTCACGGGCTATATCGCTAGATTGATTCCGGATATTGTAAAAATGATCCAGAATCGGGGCCATGAAATTGCTAGTCATGGATTACTTCACACCAAAGAGCATGGCTTTGATGTAATGCCTTATGAAAAGCAGGTTGAGCATTTGGCTGAAACGAAGAAAATTCTCGAGGATATATCTGGGGAAGAGGTCATTTCTTTTCGGGCACCGGCGCTCAGAGTTAATGAGTACACTGGAAAGGCCTTGTTGGAGACTGGTCATAGGATTGATAGTTCTGTCGCCTCTCAACGCTTTGATCTTTTTATGTCTTTTGGAGGCTTAAAAAAGTTGAACTGGTTAGTGGCTCCGAGAATGCCGTACAAAGCGAGGCTGGATAACATCTTTAAAAAGGGAGAGAGCGATTTAATAGAGGTGCCTTTAAGTGCGACCTTATTACCTTATTTAGGTACTACAATGCGCACTTTTCCGTGGCTTACTAACCTTCAGAAGAGGATCATCTCTGCAGAATCCTCCTTAAATGGGAAGCCAGTGGTTTTTGATATTCACCCCAATGAGTTTATTGACGAGAGCGATCTGCCTCGTACCATTGAGAAAAGGTCAAATAACCCAATCGCCTACTTCCTTCAGGATTACTTGAGGTCTAATCTGAAAACAAAGAATCTTGGTCCTGCTGCCCGCCCGCTTTACGAACAACAGATCAAGCATTTCAAGGACCGTGGGTTTGAGCTAATCACGATACAGGACTATTGCCGCAAAACAGGATTACTAGAGAAAGCATGAGGATTTTTATAATCACGATGGACGATCCCGTCCAAACCAAGCAGTTTATTGCCAAAATCATTGACGCCAAGCAGGACCAGATTATTGGCTTAGCGGTTCCAAATGGTGATCGCTTAACTTTAAGTAAAGGTAAATCCAAGTATACCTACTTGATTTCCTTACTCCTGATTATGGGAATTCCGGCTTTTATAAAAAATGCCTGGGTATCAGTTATCCATAAACTGAAGAAGAAGCTTAGTAAGATGGGGCTAATGAAAGACCCTACTATCATGGGATATGCTGCCAGTAAGGGAATTCCAGTGCATCGGATTAAGACTCCAAATGGCAAAGCTTTTAGAGCCATGTTGATGGAGTTAAAACCAGATATAATAATCAATCAAAGTCAAAGCATTATAAAAAAGGATCTTTTGGAGATCCCTACCATTGGAGTATTGAATCGCCACAATGCCCTTTTACCGAAGAACCGTGGCCGACTTACTCCATTTTGGGTTGTATTTAAACAAGAACCCGAGACAGGGGTGAGCATCCATTTTGTTGAAGAGGGCATTGACTCTGGGGATATTTTAGTCCAGGAGAAATATCCGGTTTCGCCTAAAGATGGTTTCAACAAGATCGTACGTAAAAACTATGAGATTGCCCCTAAAGCGATGATAAAGGCAATCAACTTGCTTGAAGAAGGGCAAAGGGAGTTCATGGATAATAATGATGATGAAGCCACCTACAATACCACGCCGGAATTGAAAGAAGCATGGGCTTACAGGAAGAGAAGGTTGTTTGGCTAGTCTCTGGATATAAAGGAATAAAAAAGGTCCCGTCGTAAAACGGGACCTTTTTTATGGTTTAATTGCTTTAATCTTCTAGTTACTTCTAGCTCTCTTGATGAGTATGTTGTAGAGAATCACAAAGAAATATTTTACGTCTGTGAAGAATCCGTACCTCTTATACGCGTTTAAGTATTTTACCTCGGAGTAGACAATTTCATCAAATGTCTCGGGTAAGTCGGCGTAAAAGGGTGGTAAAAGTCCTGGTTTGTAGTGTTTACGAACCGCCTGAACTTTTTCCGGGTAAAGACCAAAATAGTGAACACTTAAAGGACGAACGCCTACGAGCTTAATATCTCCTTTAAGAAGATTAATAAGCATTGGTAATTCATCTAACCAGAATTTTCTAAAGATCTTGCCTAATGTGGTTACACGAGGATCATTGTTAAACTTTCCTCCTTTTTGTAATCCATATTTTTCCTTGATGTAAGGCTGGAGATACTCGGAATATGGGTGCATGGTCCTCAACTTATATACGTTGAAGATTTTTCCATTTTTCCCAACTCTTCTTAACCTGATTAATGGGCCATAGGTAGCCTTTTGGTTGTAGTCCGGATCACCAATCTTTTCTCCTACGAAATACATCATGTTATTAATCACCTTGCTTTCAACAAGTCGAAATCCACATGAGTATAAACGACCATAGGTCTCTATTTCGGAGATAACTCGATTTCTGCCGCTGGTAAGAAAGAAATAGATTTTCTTCATTACCGGTACTTTCGGAGCGACCCTTTTAAAGAAGAAGTCCACTGTATATCTTAAGTAGTTAATTGGCGGAACATATTTTGCCAATACTCTCTTCTTTCTATTGCAAGATGTTTCTACACATCCAATAAAATATCCTCCTTGACGAAGTCTTCGATTTGAGGCTTCAAAGAATTTGTTAATGAACTGCATATCATTGATACGCTTAATGTTCACAATACCCCCTAAACCTTCTTCTATTAAATTATGTAGTGAGTGAAAATTGGTAAGATTTACATGGGAAGTAGTGTCAACCAATGCAACATCCAAAATTTCAGTTACGTCAAGATGTTTTTCTACAAATTCTAAAACTTCCCTCCCCCTCTCTTTTAGAATAGCCTTTTTATAGACTTCTCTAATGTCGGCTCTTAAAGGCCTCGCCATTATGCTTTCCATAGCGACAGTCGTCTGGGGTTACTGTGCAAATGTAGGTTTTTTTTAATTCGGCCTAGCTTAAGTATAGAGTTTCATTAGGTTAAGGCTAGATTAAGAAGATGAATACACGATAAAGAATGATTAGTGATTCTTATCAATTGAATCTGCAAATAATAATATTCGTTTGAACTTCGATCTAATTATCAAGTATTACTTTTGGCCTGTATTTGAGAACTGTTATGCGTTATACATTAACCCACCTAAAGGAGCTTGAAGCAGAAGCGATTTATGTAATCCGAGAAGTTTTTGCTCAGTTCGAGAATCCGGCGATCCTATTTAGTGGAGGTAAGGATTCGATAGTCTTAACCCACCTAGCCCGAAAGGCATTCTGGCCTGCGAAAATTCCGTTTCCATTAGTACACATTGATACGGGTCATAATTTTCCTGAGACCATGGAATTTCGTGACAATCTTATTGAGGAGTTAGGTGTTCAGCTAATTGTTGGTTCCGTCCAGCAATCTATCGATGAAGGCGCAGTTCAGGAAGAAACCGGGAAGAATGCAAGTCGTAACGCCTTGCAGACTGTTACCTTACTAGACACCATAGAAGGAAATGAGATTGATGCCGCAATGGGAGGGGCTCGTCGTGATGAGGAGAAAGCAAGGGCCAAGGAGCGCTTCTTTTCGCATAGAGATGATTTTGGGCAATGGGATCCGAAAAATCAACGCCCAGAACTTTGGAACCTCTTCAATGGCAAAAAGAATATGGGTGAGCACTTTAGGGTATTCCCAATTTCCAATTGGACAGAGATGGATGTTTGGCAGTATATCCTTCATGAGAATATAGCTATTCCGAGCTTGTACATTGCTCACGAACGTGATGTAGTTTGGAGAAATAATACCTGGCTTCCGGTTTCTGAATACATTCAGATTGAAGAAAAGGAGAAGGTGGAGCGCAAAATGATTCGCTTTCGTACACTAGGAGATATTACTATTACTGGTGGGGTAGAGTCGGATGCTGATACCTTGGAGAAAATTGTTCAGGAGGTTGCTTCGGCCCGACAAACCGAAAGGGGAAACAGGGCAGATGATAAGCGTGGTGAAACTGCCATGGAAGACCGTAAGAAGCAAGGGTATTTCTAAACCATCCAAACCGAATTGAAATGAGCGATACTAGTTATTTAGATATGCAATTACTCCGTTTTACCACAGCAGGTAGCGTGGATGACGGAAAAAGTACTTTAATTGGAAGACTGCTATTTGATTCCAAATCAATTTTTGAGGATCAATTAGAATCAGTTGAAACCAGCAGTAAAAAGCGTGGAGTTGATCACGTGGATTTAGCCCTCCTAACCGATGGACTAAAGGATGAAAGAGAACAGGGTATTACAATCGATGTAGCCTACCGCTATTTTGCAACACCAAAGCGAAAGTTCATTATCGCTGACACTCCGGGGCATATTCAATATACCCGAAACATGGTTACCGGAGCTTCAACCGCAAACCTCGCTTTGATCCTTGTAGATGCTAGAAATGGAGTAGTTGAGCAGACCTGCCGCCATTCTTTTATTGCGAGTCTCCTTCAAATCCCACACTTGGTTATTTGTGTAAACAAGATGGACCTGGTGGATTATAGCGAGGAACGTTTTAATGAGATTGTTAAGGAGTACAAGGAGTTTGCTTCAAAACTCAACGTTAACGATATCCGATTTGTGCCAATTTCAGCCTTGCATGGTGATAATGTGGTGAACCGAAGCAAGAATACGGATTGGTATGATGGTGAAACGCTCCTGCATACCTTGGAGACTATCCATATTGATAGTGATCAGGACCATGTGAATGCGCGCTTTCCAGTGCAAACTGTGATCCGTCCGAAAAGTGATGAGTTTCATGACTACCGAGGATACGCTGGACGCATTGCGGGCGGAATCTACAAACCTGGAGATGAGGTAATGGTTCTTCCTAGTGGTTTTAGTTCTAAGATTAAGTCGATCGAAACCATGAATGGCCTTGTTGATGAGGCTTTTTCTCCAATGTCTGTAACCTTAAGGTTAGAGGATGATATTGACGTGAGTCGTGGAGACATGATTGTTCGACCTAATAATCAACCTGAGGTGTTGCAGGACTTGGATGTTATGCTTTGTTGGTTGAATAATAAATCGGCTATGCCACGCGCCAAGTATGTTATACGTCATACTTCCAATGAAGCGAGATGCATGATTAAGGAGGTCCTCTACAAAGTGAACATTAATACTTTACATCGAATTGAAGATGATAAGAAGATCAATATGAACGACATCGTAAGGGTTCGTATCAGGTCTACCAAGCCGCTTTTCATCGATGAGTATAATGATAACCGAAACACCGGCTCGATTATTTTGGTTGATGAGTCGACCAATGAAACTGTTGCGGCCGGAATGATTAGGCTATAGTATTAAAGTATATTCTTTGAACCCCTTTTCGGTTTTTCGGAGAGGGTTTTTTTGTTTTTAGTAGTTGGTAGTTGGTAGTTGGTAGTTGGTAGCTGGTAGCTGGTAGAAAGTAGAAAGTGGGGATTGTAGAAAACCCTATGATTATCTACACTACTTCAGGTACGTACAACCAACTAAGTTCCAGGTTCTAGGTTCTAATTTCCCAACTCCACATCTCAGACTTTCCCCTCCAAATACTCCAGCACTTTCCCAACTCCTTCATCAATACTCATTAAATGAGTCGGAACTTCTACATCAGGATTTTGGGGTTCTTCAAAAGGGGAGCTAATACCTGTGAAATTTGAGATATCTCCTCTGCGAGCTTTAGCATAGAGACCTTTAACATCTCTTTTTTCACACTCTTCGATTGGGCAGTTTACAAAAACCTCAACGAAATTTTCTTTCCCAATAAGCGCTTTTACTTTTTCGCGTTCCTCTTGGAAAGGGGTGATAAAGGCTGTAAGCACAATTAAGCCTGCATCAACCATTAATTTGGCTACTTCGCTAATTCTTCTGATGTTTTCAATACGGGCAGCATCAGAAAAATCCAGATCTGAATTGAGGCCAGATCGAATGTTATCTCCATCCAGGATGTAGGTGTGCTTACCTTCCTCGAAAAGTCGACGTTCCAGATTGGAAGCAAGAGTGGATTTTCCTGAACCACTTAAGCCAACAAACCAAATTACTTTGCCGCTATGTCCGTTTAACTCGGCCCGATCCTTAGCATCAATCTCATGCTGATGCGGAATAATGTGAAGTTTTTCTGTCATCCTTGCTTAACTTAAATAGTAGAAGTAGATATATGAGATGATTACAGTAGCATAAAATGCACTGAGTATGATTCCCAGACTGAAATAGTCTTTGAATTTGTATTTGCCAATTTCCAGTACCATCAGGTTGGTTTGATAGGCATAGGGTGTAATGAAGCTGCAGGAAGCTCCAAAAGCCGTACTCAGAAACATAGCTTCAAAGCTGATGCCTGAGCTCAACGCCAAACTGTAGGCAATTGGGAAAATGATGGAGACCGCTGCTACATTGGTTACGAAGGAGGTAAGGAGGAAACTGGTAAAGAATATGATGGTAATTAAGGCTAAAGGGCTCCATTGACTAGCATTACCAAAGAACGCATTTGTAATGATTTCCGATCCCCCCGAGGAAATCAAACTATCACCAAGGCTTAGCGATGCTAACAGGATTATCAATAAATCCAAACTTACTGCTCTACTCACTAATCCAACATAAACCATTCTGGTTGCAACTTGGATTCCTAGAATCACCAGAAGGCATTCTAAGAAACTTAAGAACCCAAGGCTGGAAAATAAGATGGTTAAAACACTACCCAATAGAAAAATCCACTTCGATTGAGTAGGTAGAGTTTCATACTTATCGTGCTTCTGAAGGACAATGAGATCTCCAGTATTTGAGTTGAGCTCACTGAATCTAGATCCCGCTACTAAGAGCAATACATCTCCGACATGGAGGTCTATCGAACCAATTTTACCAGAAAGCTTTTCGCCTCTTCGGTGTATGCCGATTATAGCGGCGTCAAACTGCTGACGAAATCCGAAGTTCTTAGCATTTTGTCGATCCAGGCGTGAGTTTTGACTCACAATTGCTTCAATAAATGTGGTGTCTTCTAAAAGCTCAAATTCATTGGTTTTAGATAATGCTAAGCCAGGAAATCGGTCAATTAAAGTGGTGATGAGTTTTGTATCCCCAGCAAAGAGTAAGACGTCATTCTTATCCAATACCTCATCCGGTTGGACGGGCCCAATATGCCGACTGCCTCTAATGATTTCAGATAAGAACAGGCCATCTAAATTTCTTAAGCCCACCTCTTTAACGCTTTTTCCTACATATTCACTTCCCGGAGCGAGCCTTAGTTCGATTATATATTCTCTTTGATTTTCCTTTACATCTGTACTAAAATCGTCCTTGGAACCGAGGATCTTAGGCGCAATCAAAGCCATGGCCCCTATTCCTATTAAGGAGATAAGAATCCCCGGGAGTGTAAAATCGAAAAATCCCAAGGGCTTTAAACCGGCGTCCTGAATCAATCCATTAAGTAAAAGGTTTGTAGAGGTACCAATCAGGGTAATCACTCCACCCATGATGGCTGCAAACGAAAGGGGCATAAGCAGTTTAGATGGAGAGATGCCCTTACCTTTCCCCCACTGGTAAACAAAGGGGATCATCACGTTCACTACCGGAGTATTATTCATAAATGCCGAGAGTGCGGCAACGGAACCTCCTAAGCGAATGATGAATCCTCCTGGGCTTCGAACCTTGTTAAATAATCGATTTAGGTAGCCAACTATATCAAAGCTTTCATTTATTCCAGCCGTGATAACAATGAGCAAGAAAATCTTAATAATGGAAGGATTGCTCATTCCACTAATGAAATCCAAAGCATCCACCGAACCGACTAACATTAGAGCTGCGGCGGTGAAAAGAAATACGAGTGAAGTCTTAAATCGATCCAGAACCAATAAGGCAATCATGATTGCAATGGCAATCAAGGTAGCGACGCTATGGTACTCCGGACTGATCAAAAAGTAGCATTCTATTTAACCGCTTGATACATTCTTTCAATGATATCTACCACTTTCAAGCCTTCCAGAGCATTTGTAGTAATAGGAGCCCGTGCTTTAAGCACATCGATAACATTGTTGATTAGATAAACGTGATTTGCGGCACTGCCTTTATAGGGGCCATAGTCATTTGGAGGGTTTGACTCTTCTAAGACTGGCATTTCATAATCCTTCACATGACAGTATTCCACTTCGTTCATGTATTGTCCGCCAATCTTAATGGTGCCATTTTCGGCAATAACAGTAATACTGCTTTCGAAGTTTTTATTCCAACAAGAGGTGCTGAAATTCAAAACACCCATACCACCATCGCAGAAATCAAAGCTTACAATACCCGAGTCTTCGAAATCCGTGCTATTCTGATGATTGAAATCAATCATCCGGCCTTTAATATTCTCAATGTCGCCGAACAGCCAGTACATGATATCGATGAAATGGCTGAATTGAGTGAAGAGTGTTCCTCCGTCTAAGTTCTTATCGCCATGCCAGTTCCCTGGTTTGTAATAACGCTCATCGCGGTTCCAATAACAGTTTATCTGAACCATATTAATCCTACCCAATTTGCCGCTATCCACTAATTCCTTGATCCATACAGATGGGGGAGAGTAGCGGTTCTGCATTACCGCGAACACTTGTCGGTGCTTGTGAAGGGCGGTAAAGATTATTTTCTCTGCCTTGGTTTTTTCCAGGCTGATAGGCTTCTCAACTACTACATTATAGCCGTGGTTTAGTGCTGTTAGGGCCTGGTCGGCATGCAATCCGTTTGGAGTAGCAATGTTTAAAACATCAAACTCCAGATTCGCGGCTAGTAATTCATCGAGATTGCCGTAAACATGGACGTCATCATATTTGGCATCCAAGTTTAAGTCCTTTCGAGCGCGGACATCACACAATGCAACTAATTCTGCCTCTGGATTTTGATAAATCATTTCGGCGTGACGCTTGCCAATGTGGCCGCATCCAATAACGGCGAACTTTACAATGCTATTCTCAGTCATTGATTTTGCTTATTTGGTCGTTCTCTAATTTGTATTTCTGTTGGCTTTCTGGGCAAACAGCCAAGCCATTTTCATCAAAATTCAATCGATGTCCATACTCACTCATCCAACCTATTTGTCGGGCAGGATTGCCGACCATTAGGGCATATGGCTTAACTGTTTTGGTAACAACTGCTCCGGCGCCTATGAAAGCAAATTTGCCGATGTCATGACCACAGACAATTGTAGCATTAGCACCAATACTAGCACCTTTACCTACGGTTGTTTTCTCGTAGGAACCACGTCGATTCACGGCAGAACGGGGATTGGTGACGTTAGTAAACACCATAGATGGCCCCAGGAAGACATCATCTTCGCAATTCACTCCTGTATAGATCGAAATGTTGTTTTGAACTTTGACATTTCGTCCTAGGTTTACATCCGGGCTTACCACCACATTCTGTCCTAAGTTGCAATTTTCGCCTAAAACAGCATTTGGCATTATATGAGAGAAGTGCCAAATCTTAGTTCCTTTACCGATTTTCGCCCCTTCATCAACCACTGCTGTGGGATGCGCAAAGTATTCCTTACTCATGCTTTGAAAATAAGGGCGAAAGTAATAAAGCTATCCTAGTCTCAATACTTTGAGTCTGTTTAAGAACTATATTTCTTATTGACTTAACCTTTAAGGCTTATTTGAACAATTGCATGCACTATCTCTACGTTCAATAATTGAGATACAATTGCAGACTAAGTAAGCGTTTTTATATTTTAGCCAATCAGAGAGTTTTGCACCCGAGATGGGTAACACCTTATGAAGAAACTAGCCCTTTTGATTTTTGCTCTATTGAGTACCGCGCTTTCTGCCCAAAATTTGGTGCGTAATGGTTCAATAGAGAACACAAGCGATTGTCCTATTTCGGATACCTTGTGGAGGAACTTCGCCGATCCATGGACGGTTCTGGGCGGGGATCCTGATTATTACCACCCTTGTGGATTCCCAGGCAGTGATTCTGCAACTAACAATAGTCTACCTTTCGATGGCGATGGATTCGCAGGTATTGATGTGTACGGCACCGATGGAGCTACCTTCAATAGAGAATATCTACGCGGGCAATTAAGAGAACCACTTGAAGCGGGTAAATTTTACAGGGTAAGCTTCTATGTCCGTCCAAGAAATAATGATTTAAAGGGTGATTCCTATGGCATCAACAATATTGGATTGATGCTTACCGATTCCATTGTTGATACAATTCAACCTGATAACATTGTCCCTGGCACACCTCAGGTTGTCGCCGAAGATCCCCTGGTACAAGAAAACTATTGGACCGCGGTATGTGGCATTTATATGGCCAAGGGAGGAGAACGCTACATAACCATTGGTAATTTCAGTGAGGATGCGGAAACAAGCATTGTCCCACTTGAAAATGCAAATAGCCCGTCAACCGCATATTACATGATTGACTTTGTAGAGGTTATTGAAAATGATCTACCTCAATTACCCGAGGATACTGTAATATGTCAGGAGGGTAGGATAGATCTACGCATTGCAGGACCAAACATTAGTGTGCAATGGAATGATGAGAGTACGGACAATACTTTAATCGTAACACAGCCAGGTTTGTACTGGGCTTCTATTTCAAATGGTATTTGTTCTTATGTGGATACTATAAACGTAGAGCAAGTAAACTGTGAGGAGTGCGTAGTCTATGCTCCAAATGCTTTTACTCCCAATGGCGATAATCGCAATGATATCTTCAGTATTCAACCAGTATGTGAGGTAGACGGTTATCTCGAGCACTATGACCTACGGATTTTTGACCGATGGGGTCGAAAAGTCTTTGAGTCTCAAAGTCCTGATGTAGGCTGGGATGGCAGTAATGCCGAGCACAAAGGTGTTTATACCTATACCTTGGAGTTCAGGTTCAGTAGTGAGAGAGAGACGAAGACACGTATTAAACGTGGATTTGTAACCATACTTCACTAGTCTGGGTCTAGAAAGGCGCTACTCTTGTTCAAATAAAGCTTTATAGTAGTATTTTGCTTCCAGTAATGGGTTAATGCTCCCTGATGGAACAATGGATCTGGAAGAAATTGGGAATTGACAAGGTGTTCGGAATTGAAGAGCGCCTTTTTCTTAGTACTACCTTCTTAGGCGCAATCTTTCTTATACTACTTACTCTTCCACTTTACCTGATCGAAAATCAGGATTCAGCATTTTATCTTCTTTTATTGGGAATAAGTCTGATCATTTGTCACATCCTGGTCAGAATCCTGCGGTGGTTTGATATGGCTCGGGTTTCACTACTTATCGTGGCCTCGGTATTTCCAGTATTACTCTTTCCGCTTACAGGATATTTTGAAGGCCCAGTTATATATGGATTGGTCTTATACTTCAATTTGGCGATTGCAAGCTCTCGCAGTCAGATAGAGCAGCGTTTAAGTTTACTGCATATCTTAATTCTAGGTGCGTATCTAATCTTCAAAGTCGCACCTGGAGATAACCTTAAGATTGAGCTGATGTACTTTATAACCTACATCGCTTTCACTTCAATCTTCTATCTGGGTACTGGATATCTTAAGGCGGTTTACGATAATTCTTCCATGCTGGTAGATGCTCAAAAGAAGGAATTGGAAGAATTAAACTCCAAGATGGAACGGCAGATTACAGAAACAAGAGAGCTAAATGCACAGAAGGATCGTCTTTTTTCGATTATTGGTCATGACCTGCGGAGTCCACTGTCCGGAATTGAAGGCTTTTTAAATGTGATTGATCACGGAGGAGTGCCTGATGATGAACGTAAGCTGATGCAGAATGAGTTGCTTAGGTTAACTCGGAATAGCCGGCAGTTACTGGATAATTTATTGCAATGGGCGAAACGCGAAACGAAGGCCTATCAAGCTACTCGGGTGGATTATCCGGTATTAATAAATAAAGTCGGGGATCAATTAAAACCATTAGCTGAAGCCAAGGGAATTAAACTCCAAGTGCTAATTGATGAAGGCGAGGGCACCGTTACCGGAGATGAAGACATGTTGGAACTGGTTATCCGAAATCTTATATCCAATGCCATAAAGTTTACTCCTAAAGGGGGATGGATAAAATTACGGGCTTATGAATTGGAGTCTGAATTGCGGCTGGAAGTTGAGGATAGTGGTATAGGGATGACCGAAGAGCAAAGACTAAAGCTTTTTTCTCCTCACCGTGAGGTTGGTTTAGGGACTAATCGAGAAAAAGGTGTTGGTTTGGGATTGATGCTTTGTGCGGAGTTTCTCACTTATATGAACGGCACCATTGATGTACGAAGCGTAAAAGATAAGGGCACTTGCTTCACGGTTCATTTACCCCGTCCAAATCGAAACAAATACCAGCTCTAAAATTTTCACTTTTTTTTCGAATCCCTTCTTGTTTCCCTAAAATCTAGGTTTATATTTGCACCCGCGTTTGAGAAAACGCAGTTCTTTAAAGCATTGGTCCGGTAGTTCAGTTGGTTAGAATACATGCCTGTCACGCATGGGGTCGCGAGTTCGAGTCTCGTCCGGACCGCAAAAAGCCCCCTCATTTGAGGGGGCTTTTTTGTTTCCTCTCTAAAGAATTTGAAAAGTGGCAAGGAAACATTACGTCTACATCCTCTATTCTGAATCCAAGGACCTGTTTTACAAGGGCTATACTCAAGATATTAAAAGGCGACTAGAGCGGCATCAAGAAGGTCATAGTAGATATACTCGCGATAAAGGCCCCTGGACCTTAGTTTTCATACAGAGTTATAGATCAAAAACTGAAGCTTTGATTCGTGAACGCCAGCTTAAGCGCCAGAATCATAGGTATCTGAAATGGTTGATACTTTCTGAAAAGAACGAATTGCTTAGAATGGATGCCTGTCATCTCGGCTAAGCCGCGACGAGTTCGTTCTCGTCCGGACCGCAAAAAGCCCCCTCATTTGAGGGGGCTTTTTTGTTTCCTCTCGCTAGACTTTATAAGATGGAAAGGAAACAATACGTCTACATCCTCTATTCCGAATCCAGGGATCTGTTTTACAAGGGCTATACTCAAGAGATTAATCAGCGATTAGAGCGGCATCAAGAAGGTCATAGTCGATATACTCGCAATAAAGGCCCATGGACCTTGGTTTTCATACAGAGCTATAAATCAAAAGCTGAAGCTTTGATTCGTGAACGCCAACTTAAACGCCAAAATCATAGGTATCTGAAATGGTTGATACTATCTGAGAAGAACGAATTGCTTAGGATGGATGCCTGTCATCTCGGCTAAGCCGCGACGAGTTCGTTCTCGTCCGGACCGCAAAAAGCCCCCTCATTAGAGGGGGCTTTTTTGTTTCCTCTCTAAAGAATTTGAAAAGTGGCAAGGGAACATCACGTCTACATCCTCTATTCTGAATCCAAGGACCTGTTTTACAAGGGCTATACTCAAGATATTAAAAGGCGACTAGAGCGGCATCAAGAAGGACAGAGTCGATATACTCGCGATAAAGGCCCCTGGACCTTGGTTTTCATACAGAGTTATAGATCAAAAACTGAAGCTTTGATTCGTGAACGCCAACTTAAACGCCAAAATCATAGGTATCTGAAATGGTTGATACTATCTGACAAGAACGAGTTGCTTAGAATGGATGCCTGTCATCTCGGCTAAGCCGCGACGAGTTCGTTCTCGTCCGGACCGCAAAAAGCCCCCTCATTAGAGGGGGCTTTTTTGTTTCCTCTCGCTAAATATTATAGCATGGAAGGGAAACATTACGTCTACATCCTTTATTCTGAATCCAGGGACCTGTTTTACAAGGGATATACTCAAGATATTAAAAGGCGACTCGAGCGGCATCAAGAAGGTCATAGTCGATATACTCACGACAAGGGGCCTTGGACCTTGGTTTTCATACAGAGTTATAGATCAAAAACTGAAGCTTTGATTCGTGAACGCCAACTTAAACGCCAAAATCATAGGTATCTGAAATGGTTGATACTATCTGAAAAGAACGAATTGCTTAGAGTGGATGCCTGTCATCTCGGCTAAGCCGCGACGAGTTCGTTCTCGTCCGGACCGCAAAAAGCCCCCTCATTTGAAGGGGCTTTTTTGTTTCCTCTCAGCAAAGCAGAATTAAATGGAAAGGAAGAAACTGGTTTGCATTCCCATTAAAACTTTGCAGGATACACTTCCTTAAGGAATATCCTTGAGGTCTGGGGAATAGTATTTATTCTATTCTGGTGTTAAATTTCTGATCGGTCTGAACTAATGCCTCTAAATCAGAGTTTAACAATAGTACATTCCAAAGTAAAGAGGAAAGGCCGAAAGAAACCAAAACCCTATATTTGCTCACCTTTCTTTACTAAGTGTATTATTTACGCTTTTAATTGGAAAGATTAATACATGTTTAATATGATTGCCAGCAAAAAGGACGTTCTTGATTCAGTTGATGAGCATCTTCAGATTGTAAATAAGACGATGAATCACTTTTTAGAAGGAAAGAGAGTTTTGTTGGCTGGTGCCAATGAAGTAGATGAAATGCTTCTTCGCTATATGGTGGAGCAAAGTGGCGGCGTATTAAATGTAGCTCCTTCTGCTGAGGATATGAAAAGAACCCTCGAGAAAAGCCGCTATGATCTTATCCTAATGAATTCTCGTCTGGGAGGTGAAAACTCAGTAGGAATCTTGGCTCAGCTTCGTCAGGAGGCCTTAATCAATGCACCAGTAGTGGCTATTAGCAGCAATGATCTGGTTGGAAGGGCCTTACACAATGGCTTCTCCTATGTACTAAGGCGTCCGCTTGAAAAGCGCACCATCTTGGCGGCATTAAGTTCGATTTTTCAGAATTAGGGTATCCTAATCCATCCTTTTAGGGTTGAATAAAACTCTATTTCAGCTTCATAACACAACTTGATACAAGTTGCTTCCTGACTTGATGAAGTACCAGTGTATATAAGAAGGTCGATACCATTTAGATACTGTTTATCAGGAACTTCATATGTTATCAGGACTATTCTATTCTTAGCTTGCAATTTGCAGGTGAGTCCTAAATAGTTCGATCCCGTTTTTCTCATAACTAAGTAGGAGTTGACCTTTCGATCATTAAGCTCATCAACGAGTTGCAATTTAGTGCTTCCTAAATCCAAGTAGGCATTCAAATTAGGTCCTGGTAATACTACGAGGCTTGGGTATTGAGTGCAGTTAATAGTTATACTAAGTAGTCCTGACAGCAGCCAAAGGAGAATGGCTGATTTTAAGAATTGCGTGGTTTGTAATCGGGGTTTTAAAATCAAGAAAACCTGAAAGCCTATCAGAATCAGAGCCGAGTGTAGGCCTAACTTAAAATCAATTAGGGCCGAGGGAAATTCGGCGATGTTATTACTTACTGATTCAATGAATTTTATGGAGTATGCGAAAAGATCGATCCATGGAGGGTGGAAACCGATATTGGATAATAGTAAAACCGCGAAGCCCCCATACATGATTATCGGCATTAAAGGAAGAATAAGAAGATTAGATACAAGGAAGTACAAGGGGAAACTTCCAAAATAGTAAAGACTTACTGGTAGGGTGAAGAATTGAGCGGCAATGGAAACATACAAGATTTGTTGTACCGCGTAAAGTTTTCGGTTAGAGAAGTGATGCCAGGCATTCAGCTTTGGGACCAGATACAAAATGCCTATTACCGCGGCATAACTGAGATGGAATCCGGGCTGCTGAATAATCAAGGGGTTCTGCCAGAAAAGTAGGATGGCAGAAGCGATCAAAGGTCTAAAACCAGAATTTATCCTGCGAATCACCTTGCTAATCCCTAAAAATGAGAACATCGTTGCTGCGCGTAGCACTGAAGGAGAAGCTCCAGTAAAGAAAGCGAAGGACCAAAGTCCACCTAAAAGAATTATGAATTCGAGAAGTCTTCCATACCGGACTATTCTAAGATACCTTGTGAAGAAGACGAGGACGACGTAGACTATTCCGAGATGCAAACCACTTACGGCTAACAAGTGCAGGATTCCGGCTTTCTGGAAGGCAAGTTTAGAATCTGAACTTAAATCGGACTTGATTCCTAAAAACAATGCTTTAAAAATACCCTTGGTGGATTTGGTCCAGGGCCATTCATCGATGATTTCGGCCTGCCTGTTACGAAAGGCTCGCAGAAGTACTAACAGTGTTTTTTCACTTCTTAAATACTCAAGGCGATCGATTCTTATTAAACCAGAATACCCTTGAAACTTTAGGTAGCGTCCATAGTAGAAACTATTGGGGTTTTTCCATATTGGTAAAGGCCTTAATCGTGCATTGACCAATAAGATATCTCCTTCTTTGAATTCCTGAAAATCGGCATCATTTAAAATCCTAAGAAGGTAATTCTTGCTTTGGTAGCGTATTCGAGCAAAATTTCCTGATTGCTTCCTTTCTATTGAGACTACCTTGATAATCCTGGAATTGACTATTTCAGCTTCTATAAGTAAAGTAGGAATGGCATTCTTATAATGCCAGGTAGCAATTAAGATCAGCCCAATGATGAGCAGAGAAGCAATAAAACGAGATGATTTGCTCACTTTCCGAAAGCTAACGAGCCCGGTATAGTTAAAAACTCAAGAGGTTTAACCCACCGGACTCGCTCAGATAAGGTTTCAGGTTCGAAACTATAACCTGTTGGAGTCATCGAATAGGCGATAAACGCCTAATTCAGTCATGTTTAGTGCGTTAAAAGCTATTGATCGTCGAAGCTATCAAAACGGCGAATGAATCGATTCATCTTGCCTTTTGTACTAATTGTGTAGGTAAATGGAGGCAGACCACGTTTTTCATTGCGACGGTCCTTAGCATCCATTTCTTTAAGAATCGTCATGAACTCATCATTCGTAGTGTAAACGCCCATCTTGTTTCGCTTATAATCAATGTAAATCTCATCCGATCCCAGATTGAGATAGATATACACTTCATCTCCTCGGCGCTTTCGTTGGATTTCTACAAATCCGTCTACTTTCGAGTTTACAAAAGCTTCTCCTAAGCCAGCCAGACCTATTGGTCCTTCGCTAAGGAAAGAAATCGATTCTGGAGTCCAGTTCATAGTCAACTCTCCAAATAGCAGAGTTTGCTGAAGATCATCAGGTACCTTCTCCGGTGCACCAAAGGCGCTCACCTCTTCCTGATACTTAGCCCTATCTTTTGGTTCTAAGCGATGGATCGTTGCAATTTCAAAAGCTTTTCTGCCAATATCTATACCATTACCATCAGCATTGTCGGCAACGATAAGCGCAAGTTTTTCGATTAAGTCTTTAGCAAAGAAGAACTCCATTCCCATGGTTAAATCCAACTGCATCGCGTCGGTATTAAGATCATAGGTGATTATTCCATAGGAATTAATATCTAACTGACTCTTACCGTCTCCCAAGCTCATTGCGCCTTCACCCTCCATGGTACAATCAAAATTGTTGAAACGGAGAATGTTTATAGGAAGGCTAGGGTCCTCAATCTTCTCTCGCTCGGTGATAACATAGCTGGTAATATCCTCATCATAATACAGAACACCATTAGCAAAGAACATCTGTTTGTCCACGGCGCGTACTTCCTGACTTAAGAAAGCGGCATAGCCACTGATCGTATCGGAATTGAGATAAATACCATTGGCGAGGAGCTTGGTTTTATCATCCGATTCTACATCCGGCAATTCAATTAGGATGTTGTTGGGATCAATAAAGCTTTTGAAGCCAAACCAGTTGGTACTTATAGCATCACATTCTGCCTGGATATGAGTATATCCCTGGAAGTATAATTCCTTCTGATTGGCTTTTAGCCGGACGTTTCCATAATAACCAAAATGAGGGCTCATAAAGAAGTAGTCGTCCTTACTGATTTTAGTTCTGCCCACCGTGGTTCCGGTATCCACCCGAATGCTTTCGAAGGGGATAGGCCAGGGTGTCCCGTCTTTATCCACGTATTCATAATCACCCGAACCCTGGTAGTAATTGGCTGAGGAAATGTCTATTTCCGCACCAAAGAACTGGTGATATTGATCAACAAGGTCCGCGGTAACGGAAGAGTTACTTAAGGTTCGCATCGAGGCATTACTATCAATGGCTACATATCCAGTATCGGGGAAGATATAGGCATCAGCAACAATGATCTCTGGAACCTGAAAGGATTCTAAAAGTGTGTTTTCCAAGTAGAATTTAGAATGATCGGCCAGGAAGCGCAGTGAATCTTGTTTAGGATGAACGGAAATCATCTCGGAAAGACCGGATCCACTTTCCTTACGCATGTCTATCGCCTTTTCTGGGATTTGCCAAAGAGCGAAGTCCATATAAGCGATGTATTTGTTCGCGGTCAGACTAAAATACTGATTGGTGTTCAGGAGATTAAAGCGTCCTCTTTCGGTATCAAAATCAATTTCGGCTCTGGCACTATCAACCCCAAAACCCCAATCTGCAGTGGGATTTGCTCTTACTCTAAATGCGGTGTTAGGTGAAAGAAGGCGGCGACTTTCGTAGGTATAATCCTTCGACTTGGTTTCGGCATCCAGGAATTCATTTAGGCCTCTTCCTTTAAGTCCGGTTGGAGAGTGAGCCAAGGTACCTCTGGTACGCATTCCTAATTCATCATATAGCTTAAAGGACTCGTTTATAGTACTGGTGTAGAGTACGTCATTGTAGGGCTCCCAATGTAAAGCGGCCGTGTCTATAGTTACATGAGGATTTGATCCGGCCCGGCCAGTTTTTTCTTCAATTTCGTAGGAATTGGTTTTTCCGTTAGTGCTATCTGGAAAAAAGAAGAACTCATTTGAGAAAGCAACTGAATTTAGATAGTCCAATCGACCATCTCCACGCAAGCCTTGATTACTTAAACTGATTTGTGCGGTATACTGTCCTTTACCACCATATGTTGGGAATCCGCCAGGTGGAGTTTGTCGGGTAAAGCCCAGGGAATAGTCGCGTTGCACCTTTATTAGCTCATCAAATTCGGGAAAAATATTCGCTGAGGTGAAGGTGCCATCAAAGGACAGACCCGTGGTTGAAGTGTTATCTAAACTGTCAATTTCGAAGGGATCTAATCGCACATAAAAAGTCTCTCGATCATAGACGCCACCAAAAATGCTAGGTTTATCGTAGTAGATGTAGGCATCTTTTGCCGAATTGAAAATGGGGTATTCGGAATAAGAAGCCTTGCCCGACTTATTATTGGGTTTATCAATTTGAAGATCTCCTGTTAGGTCTTGCAATACGGTCTTAACATCAACCAGATAGCGTTGACCTAAAGCATTTGGCTCAAAGCTCAGCACTTTAAATCGCATGGAGTCAATGTCTTCCATAGCGATGCGGAACTGATCGTAATTAAACTTAAACTGGTTTCCCCAGAAGTTAAATCGGCCCGCACTGATCTTTCCATCGAAGTCGAAGTTCAGATCTTTATGAATGATGATTTTTTCGTCTTTAGGGAACAAGCCTACTTTCTGCGAATCTGAAAGTGTTATGGCCCGGATGCCTTCCACTTCCATATTGTAGTTTTCTAAACTTAGGGTTGCGTTGGTGCCGTTTTCTAATCTGGATACAAATTGAATTACATCGAAATCACGCGTTCCCTGATAATTGAGGATATACTCATAAACCTTATCCTTTAGATAAGCTTCTCGGGTTTGAACACTGTAATCAATAAAACCCAATACGGCAAAACGCATTAAGAAACGATGGGCATCACTGCGATCCATCTTAAGGTGATAGGCCACGTCTTCATCTGTGAAGGTGCGGGAGTCTCCTAGCTTTTTCGCAAGTCTACGCAGTTGGAACAAGGGGTGTGAGTCGCTCATTCCTCTTAGATCATCAAATCTCTTACCTCTATAGTAGTTCTTACTTTCGAAGACCACCGGTGAAGTAGAGCCCATATTTAAGCTGGAGATTTTCATTTGTGGGCTCCCAACCTCCCAGGTGATGATATCAAACACCATATCCAGATTGTGATAGGTGTCCGAGAAAATAGCCGATCCCATTCCTTCATCCTTACGAATGAAGCTGAATTGCTTTAATTCCGGCAAATAACGCATGGTTACTTTAGGGTGGAAAATGCTGTCTTTGCCCATATAGATTATAGCCTCAACATCTTTCGAATAAACCTTGTCCTTCCGTAGCCAGAATCGTTTTGAAATGGCTTTGATCAGGACGGTGTCCTTATACTGGAGGATAATGGTAGCTCGGTTACTATCGTTGCCTCCACCATAAAAGCGATCACCAATTATTGAGAAGCCCCCCAGAAACTGGGCATGGGGTAAAATGTATGGAACATAAAGGTCGCTACGGTAAGAGCGAAAACGCGGAAATGTAGCATGTCCAACCCCACTTTTTTGGGAGGTGAGTCGCTCTTGCCAGCTTCCTTCAACTGGTTGATCTAAATAGAAGTTGGTGTATAGAATAACCGAATCAATGCTCAAATCAGGTTTACTCACGTCGAAGCTGTAGTTGCTGATTTCAACATAGGCGCTGTCTTTTGGCATACCAGCCCGAGTAAAGTATCCAGTGCCTCCCTTACCAGTAAAGAGATACTGGCGCGGACGAAAAACTCCTTCTGTAGCCTCGATAATAGTGCTGTCATTCTTGTAAAAACCAACCAGGTCAGAGCTTGTGAATGTGAAGACTGGTCCCTTGTCAAAACTATATTCGGCGGGCTCGCCATTCATTTGCCAACGCAAGCGACCATCATCGAATAAAACGTTGTCGTACAGCACATTGTAAACCGTGGATAGATAGATGGAGATTCTTTTAGCTGGCCTTTTGGATAAGTCCTCAAAATCCTGAAGAAATTTAACCATTTCCCCCTCCGGCAACTCTTCCTTAAATACAACCAGGATTCCTAAAAAATGCTTCCAGTCTTCAAATCGCTTTACTCTTTTCCGCAGTAGATTGTTTCCAATCTTATAGACCCATTCCTCTTCTTGCTCATCGAATTCGCTTACAAAAAGAGAGTCAAATGAGGCGCTTAGTGCCAGCAGGTCTTCTTCTTCAACCTCATTCTCTTCTTCCAAATATTCCTTGAGTTCCCTTAGGAAAGTGGTCTTCTCTGGTGTAAATCTTTTTAGATTTTGGGCCTGCAGGCTCACAATTGAGCAGAGAAAGAGAATAGTGAGGCTAATACGCATAGGCGAGGGAAATTAGGGAATTAAGCTTTGCTATAAAGCACACATTGCCAGCGTTCTTCTTCAATTTTCGATTGAAATTTCAATCCTTGCTTCCTTGCTTCTTCATCTATCAAGTCGAAGTCATGAGCGAAAAAACCACTGAACAAGATTAATCCACCACTGGCTAACGTAGCAACGTAAGATTTCATATCCTCTAAAAGCACATTGCGGTTAATGTTAGCAAGAATTACTTCATAGCTGCGACCGGAAAGCAAGGCAGCGTCACCTAATTCGGCTTTAACCCTATCGGCTCCATTTCTTTCGGCATTCTCGGCGGTGTTTTCGACTGCCCACTCAAAGTTGTCGATAGCATCAATAGTTTCGGCACCAAGTTGTTGGGCAAGAATAGCGAGGATTCCTGTTCCGGTACCCATATCCAAGACCTTCTTACCTTCAAAATCCAGGTTAAACATGGCCTTACT
The DNA here is from genome assembly GCA_965279135.1 of Croceimicrobium sp. Classification (GTDB taxonomy): domain Bacteria; phylum Bacteroidota; class Bacteroidia; order Flavobacteriales; family Schleiferiaceae; genus Croceimicrobium. The sequence goes on from OZ257133.1 coordinate 706,221, forward strand.
CATTAATCGAGTAGTGAAATGGTGGCCAGTACCAAAGGACATTTTTGGTTCGATCACAATCTCGTGCTCAAAATCTCCTTCAATCTGATGGAATGGAGCCCTTATTAAAAGGCGATTCTCAAGGCTTACGGGTTCATAATTCCGCTCCCATTCCTCATTCCAGTTGATGGTCTCTAGCTTTTCACTAGTCCAATTAATTGAGAAATCATCTGAATTGAAGATGGGTAATTCTTGCAGAGCACCTGAGTCAAAGTCTCCTTCCAGGATATAAGCCTTAAGACCTTTTGGTGTTTCTTCAAAGCTATCATAACCAAGATTGTCTAAAAGGGCAAGAAGGATATCTCTACCTAGTTCAACAGGGTTAATGGAGAAATCCAGAACGAGGTAATCTTTCATCGCAATACCGCTTCTCCAATTTGGATGAGCTCGATAAAAGAATCAGCCTTAATTGAAGCTCCGCCGATCAATCCGCCATCGATATCGGGTTGGCTAAACAGGTCCTTGGCATTGCTTGGCTTCACAGAGCCGCCATAAAGAATTGAACATTCATCGGCGATGGTTGCTGAAAAGCTTTGGGCAAGGTGCTTGCGAATAAACGCATGCATCTCCTGGGCTTGACCAGGACTAGCAGTTTCTCCGGTGCCGATGGCCCAGATCGGTTCATAGGCCAGAATAATTTGAGTAAGCTCTTCGGCGCTAAAGTTCTTTAGGCCAGCATCAATTTGATTTTTGATATGATCAAAGTGCTCACCCTTTTTTCTTTGATCAAGGCTTTCCCCAACACAGAAAATTGGATACAAGCCATATTCCAGAGCCTTGTGAAGCTTTGTTTCCAAAAGCTCATCCGATTCTCCAAAGATTTCTCTTCTTTCCGAGTGTCCAATTATTACTAGTTCTGCACCGGCATCTTTAATCATGCTCGCACTGATTTCTCCAGTATAGGCTCCATTATCGGTCGCCGCCATATTTTGAGCGGAGACGGAGAGTTTTTTGTTGCCCGATAGGCTTACGGATTGAGCTAATTGATAGGAGGGAGGGGCTATTATAACATCTATATGATTAACTGGATTTTCGTTCAAATAGTCATTGCTGGCTTTAACCAAGGCTGCACCTTCATTAAGGTGAAGATTCATTTTCCAGTTGCCTGCGATTATCTTTCTTGCCATGATTGATTGTTTTAGGTTCTCACTCTTGGGTCGATCCAGGCATAAAGCAAATCGACCACGATGCTAATCGCTACAAAGGTAATTGCAATTAGAAGGACTGCACCCATTACCACTGGTAAATCCAGTTGATTTAACGCATCTACAATTTGCTTCCCTAAACCATTCCAACCAAAAATGTATTCCACGAATACAGCTCCGGCCAGCATGGATGCAAACCAACCGGAAGCGGCGGTAATTACAGGATTTAAAGCATTACGCATAGCATGCTTTCGTAAAATGCGGGCTTCACTTAATCCTTTAGCCCTAGCCGTACGAATGTAATCCTGAGCCAACTCTTCTAGTATGGAGGATCTTGTTAATTGTATGATCACTGCTAAAGGTCTGATTCCTAAGGTAAGAGCTGGCAGGATTAGGTTGGACCATGCGATATACCTTCTTTCTCCATACAAGTCCACTTCATAAAGACTTCCGGTCATGTTAAGACCAGTCCAGGAAGATAACAAGTATCCAAATATCCATGCCATAAGTATTGCGGAGAAAAAGGAAGGAACGGACATTCCCAAAGTACCGATGAGGCTGATGCCCCGATCAAGCCAGGTACCATTGAACTGGGCGGCAACCAATCCTAGAAACAGCCCTAATATAAGCGCGATGCTCATTGCCGCCAGGGCTAATACAAGCGTGTTTGGGAATGTTTCGGCCAATATGCTTGCTACACTTTTGCCTTGCGATCGAAAGGAAGTTCGCAGATAGGGAGCTTTAAGGGCTAAGAAGCCATTCCCTATTGAAAACAGCTTTAGGGGTTCTTTCTGATAACGGACTGTATTACTAAAGTCTTCCGGGTCTTCACTATGCCATGAAATGGGACTGAGGTCATTAAGGTAATGCAAGTATTGGGTTCCAATCGGTAAATCGAAGCCGTACTTTTTCTTGATTCGAGCAAGCTGTTCACTGTCTTCCCTCTGGTCAAGCATCATCCTCGAAGGATCACCTGGCAGAACATTAAATAGAAAGAAAACTACCGTGATAACCCCCCACATCACGAGGAGGCCGTACCAGCTTTTATGCCATAGAAATCCCAGCAACTATTTCCAGCTCTTGGAAAGTTCCGCGTATTCAGGTAAGTCCTGATAATGCCATTTTTTGATGACTACTCCTTTTTCGAGCATTACAATACCAGGATTGGCTCGCACCACGGTTTTTAGCATCGTTTCATCAGCACTCCCAAAGCTAAATCGTGTTCCCCATTCCTCAGCTTTAGCTTCAACAACACTTGGCAAGCTTGAGCTTAGGCCAATAAAGGGAATTTGATCCTCTGCCGCGGCTAAAGCAAATTCATTGAGTTTCTGGTAGGCGGATCCTTCACTTTTTTCCAGCCGATATGCAATCAATAGGAAAATGCGGTCGGCGTAGAGTACCTGATTGGTTATGTCAACTCCGTTTAGTTCGAGGACGAAATCATGAACCGGTGGTTCATAACCTTTTTGCAAGAGTACCGTTTCACTTTCACCCTTTACAATAGTCCATTCCTTCTTTTGCCACCAATTATCATTTACATACTCTTCCGAACTAACCTTTTTAGTTTCACCCGTTTGTTCATTCTTTAAGTTGTAAATCGTAGCATACTTAGTAGGCTCCAGGCCGAGCTCCTCTGCGGATTTCATTCCATTTATGATGCTCAGACCCTCTGCGTAAGGACGAAAATCTTTAATCGGAAGATGATTTAAAACATAATAGGCTAATGCAATACATCCAACTAAACTTAGGCTTAATGCCACATTTTGTGGTCCCGGGCCAATAATAGGTTTGATGTATTTCCGGTTGAAAAAGATAATTCCGATTAATACGGTTAAGACTACATCTTTTCCAAAAGACTGCCAGGGGGTGAGGGGTATAGCATCACCGAAGCAACCGCAATCCGTAACCTTATTGAAGTAGGCTGAGTAGAAAGTTAAAAAGGTGAAGAAAACGATCATCAATAGGAGGAGCCAAACCGTCATCTTCCTCCACATTCCAATTAGAAGAGCAACTCCTAACAGAACCTCGAGGATTACAATGAAAAGCGCCAGGGCTAGGGTATAGTCAACCAGAAAGGGCAGATTCAATACATCTGCCGCGAAATAGTCATTGAGCTTAAAGGCGAAGCCCATTGGATCATTCAGTTTGATCAATCCAGAGAAAATAAACAGGGCCCCTACCAGGATACGGGATATTTGAGTAATCAATTTCATGAGTCCATTTTTTCATTCATTTTGATGAGGGCAAAAACAGCATAGTTTACCATATCCAGATAATTAGCTTCGATTCCCTCAGAGACAATAGTTTGGCCTTGATTGTCTTCAATCTGTTTTATCCTTAAAATCTTTTGTAAAATCAGATCAGTTAAAGAGGAAATACGCATGTCGCGCCAGGCCTCTCCGTAATCATGATTCTTGCGTTCCATCAAATCTTTTGCCGTTTTGGCTTGATGATTAAAAACTTCGAGCGCCTCGGTTTCTGACAGATCTGGTTCATTGGCGATCCCCTTATCGCACTGTACCAGCGCCATGAGGCTGTAGTTGACAATTCCTATAAACTCGCCATCCATAGCGTCGTCTACCAACTGTACTCCTTTATCCTGAATACTGCGTAAACGATTGCTTTTAATATAAATCTGATCGGTTAGAGATGGTAGACGCAAAATGCGCCAGGCAGCTCCATAATCGCGATATTTTTTTAGGTAGAGACTACGGCAGGTTTCGATAACCGCGTCGTACTGTTCCGAAGTATTTGCCATTTGATAATTTCGCTGCTATTAAATATAGCTGAAAGGTGGCGAAAGATAAGGCATTTTACCAGAAGAGGAGTCTCAATTTAGGAGGTCGATTATACGATTTGAATCAACCTCTAATCATGGGAATCCTCAATATTAACGAGGATTCATTCTTTGATGGAGGTAAGTACACAACCGTAAATGCCGCAGTTGAACAGGCTCTTAAAATGGAGAATGAAGGGGCAGATATAATTGACATTGGTCCAGCTAGTTCCAAACCTGGTTCGAAACTCATAGATCCAAAAATGGAATGGGGTCTGCTAGAGCCAGTTTTAAACGCTCTTCGCTCGGAAGTGCCGAACATGCCGTTATCCATAGACACTTACAATTCTTCAACTGCAGAAAGAGCGGTAAATAAAGGCGCGGTCTTGATCAACGATATTTCCGGAGGTTTAATAGATCCTAAGATGATTTCCTTTGTGGGGGAAAGTAAGGTTGCCTATGTAATGATGCATATGCAAGGTTTACCGGAGACCATGCAAAAAGATCCTCAATATGAAAATGTTCTGAAGGAGGTCGCTTATTTTTTCAGCACTCAACTAGAGACCTTGAGCAGCCATGGCGCAAATGATGTGATTCTGGATCCCGGATTTGGATTTGGTAAAAGCCTTGAGCATAATTACACCCTCTTTCACAATTTGGATTATTTCAAAACCCTCTTTGATCTTGCTTTACTCGTTGGAATCAGCAGGAAATCTATGATCTATAAACCCTTGGAAACAACTGCTGAACAAGCTTTAAATGCAACAGCGGTTCTACATACCTTGGCCTTGCAGAAAGGGGCAGATATCCTTAGGGTGCATGATGTTCGCGAGGCGGTGGAAGTGCGCAAAATCCTTAAATTGAGCCAAAATTTCGCCTAGATGTCGTTTCTCGACTTTCGCCTCCTGGATCTGGTTGATATCCTTTTGGTGGCTTTTCTCCTTTATCAGCTTTATCGGCTAATCAAAGACACGGTAGCAATTAATGTGCTTATCGGGGTTGCGGCGATTTATCTTATCTGGAAACTAGTTCAAGCCTTACAAATGGAACTGCTTAGCGAAATTCTAGGGCAGTTTATTGGGGTAGGGGTAATTGCATTGGTAATTGTTTTTCAGCAGGAAATTAGGCGGTTTCTCCTGATGATTGGCTCTACTAATTTCACACGACGCCGGGCCCTGCTAAGGTTTTGGAGAATTCAGGAGGATGATAGCAGCCGAACCGATTATGGCGAGATAGTCAAGGCTTGCGAGCAGATGGCGCGTACATTTACCGGCGCCTTAATAGTGATCGAAGGGGATTCAAAATTGGGCTTTTATGCTAGCACCGGAACCCCAATTGGAGCTCAAGTTAGTGCCAGCCTTTTAGAGAGCATCTTTAACAAGAATTCACCGCTGCATGATGGAGCGGTTGTCATAAGCGGTAATAAGATTTTGGCTGCTGGTTGTATTTTACCCTTGACCGAAAAAACCAATTTACCTTCTCGTTTTGGTCTAAGGCATAGGGCGGCAATGGGCATAGCTGAAAAAGCTAATGCCACGGCAATAGTTGTGTCTGAGGAAACGGGTGAGATCAGTGTGGTTGATGACGGCCAATTCAAGAATAAAGTAGCTCTGGATGAACTACGAATTCTTTTAGAGGGGATGCTGGCTTAACTAATTGATGAAATCTGGATTGTAGTTAATCACATCATCCCTTATGAAATCGTATAGACAGAGTTGTCTTAGGTTGTAATAGGCCAGCCAGAACCGTTGTAATTCCTGCAAATAGCTCTGTTTAGCACCGTCCTTTTCACTTTGAGCAATGTTGATATCAGTAATGGAGATTTTCCCGGTTAGATATCGCTGGCGAGCAACTTCGTAGCGCTTTTGAGCCACTGTATCAGCCTTGGCTGCGATACTCAATCTGGTGTATTGCGCATTGAACTGCATCACCTGTAAGAAGATTTCTTGCTCGAAGTTTATTTCATCTTGTTCAATGTTCACTTCTTGCAATTGGCGATTAGCTTCGGCCCGGCGGATTTGAGAACGCGCCTGGCCCCAATCTACAATTGGAATATTAACTCCAACAGAAATGTTTTGCTGCTGAGCAAATGGATCTCCATAAGCTGTGTTAAAATCATCTGCCTGACGGTTTAAACCAAAATTGGCGCTTAGGTTAAAGTTGTAGTTGGTGTTGCCTCTCGCTTGAGCTACAGATTGTTCTGCTTCCAGTCTGCGCCTTCTGAAATCAAGCACTGCCGAGCGGTTCTTTCTTGCCTCTGCAAGAGCTTTGTCCAAACTCACTTCCATATAAGGGATTTCACTGGGAACACTTAACTGAAGTTCTTGATCAGTTCCTATGCCCAAATAGCGCTTGAGTTCCTGGGCTGCCACTTCGTAGTCTAGCTTTGCATTAGTTAATGAGTTTTCCGCATTGAGCAAGTTGAGTTCGATTTGCAATAAATCATTTTCGGCAATCTTCCCCAGATTATAGCGGCCTTTCGAAATCTTGTAAATAGTATCGTTGTTTTTTACGTTCAGCTCCGCAATCTGCATGCTGATGCGCGATACCAATGCCGCGAAATAAAGCTGGGTGGTTTCCGAAGCAATGTTTTCTAGGTCCTCAGAGTAGGCGCGACGAGATGACTCGTAAGCTAAGGGCTGTATTTTGTTTTGCCATTTCAAGTCATTGTAGAGAAACATGGGTTGGAAGTAGGATATCGAGATGGGCGTACTGAAATAGTTCACTCTTCGATCAGGACGATATACATCGGTTCGCTGTAAACTGCTGATTAATGACAGTCGCCCACCTGTTAAGATTACATTTTGATCGAGAGAGAGATTTCCGCTGAGAAAGAGTTGCTCCCGTTCCGGGAAATCGAAGGTACCGTCCGGCAAAGTAACTCGGTCGATCGCGCTGCTATAGTTCGGTAGCGATCCATTTAAATTGAGTTGCGGCAATAAGCTCGCTCTAAACTGGCGATAGTTCCAATAGCGGTTCTCTGCTGTGTTAATCGCCCGATAATAGGATGGAGATTGCTTTTGCGCTTCAAGAATAGCGTCATCCAGATTCAGTATTCGATCCTGTGCTTTTCCGGTAAAAGCAAAACATAGAAAAGCAAGAGCAAGCAGTTTTTTATTCATAACGTAATGATTCAACCGGATTCTTCTCAGCGGCCTTAAATGCTGGAGATAAACCGAATATCAAACCGGTAATAGATGCCACTCCAAAGGAGATGACGATCGAAAATGCACTAACAATGGTTTCAATGCCCACAAATTCACTCACCAGATATGATGCAACTAATCCCAGGATTACCCCAATTATGCCACCGCTTAAACTGATAAGCAGCGCCTCAAAGAGGAATTGAGTAATGATGTCTTGTTTTTTTGCCCCAATAGCGAGACGGGTACCTATTTCTTTAGTGCGTTCCAAAACAGAGGCCAGCATAATGTTCATAATACCGATTCCTCCAACCAGGAGTGATATACCGGCAATGGCGATTAAAACTAAATTGAAGATGTCTTTGGTGCGTTGTTTCTGTTCTAATAATTGTTGAGGAATAATCACTTCAAAATCAACTACTTCATTGTGCTTTCGTTTAAGAAGTCGGCTAATGATTTCTGCGCTGCTTGCCAGGTAGTCGCTTTCATCAACTTGCACAACCAAGCGATCTAATTGATGATAATTGGGATCAACCTTGGGCTCATCATTATCGAAAAATACCCGTGTTGCTTCTTTCAGTCGACCCCGATCCCGATAGCGATTTAATACGGTCGTAATCGGTGCGTAGATATCCATATTGTAGTCGCGAATACCGAGGTTTTCCTGAGCCTTAGTGCTAATGCTAAGTGTTTGAGAAACGCCAATAATTGTAAGCCATTGGGAGCCTAGTTTAATCTTTCTTCCTAAAGGTCTTTCTCCCGGGAATAGCTTTTTGGCCATGCCGCTTCCTATGATGCATACCGGTGCTTGATCTTCCAAATGCTTATCAGAAAACATCTGACCATAACGAAGAGGAATATTAGATACTGGGAAGTAGCTTGGCTTAACTCCAATAAGTTTGGTGCTTCTGCGACGACCTGACGAAATAACAAAAGTCTCAATTACGACTTCTGGGCTGATAGCCTTGACGGTAGGTATAACGGAGCTAATACTTTGGGCGTCGCTTAAGTCAAGTCCTTTCGAAAACCGCTTCGGCTCGGCGGCAACGTCTTCTTCTAATTGCTCGTCCTTTTGCTCTACGACTGGCTTTATCTCAATATTGTTTACCCCTACTAACTCAATTTGGCGAAGGATTTCTGCTTGCGCACCCTTACCGATAGCCAACATGGTGATCACTGCGGCCACGCCAAATATGATTCCCAAAGCAGTAAGGACCGAGCGTATGGTATTAGCAAGAATCGCGTCGAGAGCGATATTCAAATTAGTCAGCAAGCGCTCCATATTCCTAGTTTAAGGAGCGAATTTCTTGGTCAACTGCTGACGCAGGTTCAGTTAGGAAAACTTCTATATCTGCTTCTAACCCCTTCTCAATAACGGCAAACTCATCATTACTGGCTCCAATTGTTACTTCCTGTTTAACAATTGATGTTCCATCCTTCATGTAAACGAAGGTCGTCTCTTCCTCACTGAAAATCGATTCTAAAGGAACTTGAACCACGGAGTCCAGGGTAGAGGTTACGATCTCATTAGAGGTAGTCATACCTGGTCGATATGTACTATCGGACTCATTAACGCTAATAACAATTTCAAATACTTTGCTTTCTGAATTTTCTCTATCCTCACCTACATTGGCTACTTCACTTACCGTGCCGGAGAGTTTCACATCCGGAAATGCATCTAAACCAATATTCACGGTTTGTCCCTTTTTTACTTTACGGATGTCCACCTCATTTATGTAGGTTTTGCTTTCCATTTGGCTGAGGTCGGGTAGGGTAGCAACGCCAGGATCCCAAGGAGAAATAGTTGAACCCGTTTTACGCTTTTGGCCTCCCCACTCACGTATATAGGTAACCATACCAGGTTTAGGGGCAATAATTCTGAACTCTTGTTCTAATTCTTGAAGCTTCTCGTATTTATTGCGGGTTTGAGCAAGATTAGCACCAGCTTCTACCATTTTAGCTTTACTCTGCTTCTTTTTGATGTTATAGTTTTCCTTGTTTTGCTCGAGGTTCTGATTGAGTTTTTCTAAATCCAGCTTCAAGCGCTGAATAGTTGCTGGTGGCTCATAAATACTTTGCTCTATTTCTACCTTTTTCTGGCGGATGTCGAATTCCAATCCTTCAATGGTACTGCGCTGTTGTCGGAGTTCCAGTGAAGTGTCTAGTTGGATTTGTGTGTATTGAGATTGTGCTTTTTCTAACTCATTAAAAAGCTCATTAAGCTTTCCACTGAGCTCAGTTTTATCGAGTTGTGCTACAAAATCCCCTTTTTCAACATAAGTACCCTCGGGTACGATATCAGAAATCTTAATGTTGAATAAACCGTATCGCCTTACGTTCTGAGGTCCGCGGATGTCTTCGGAGTTTTTAGCTAGTAATTCTCCTGAACTACTTACAGCATCTTGAAATTCAGCTACAAATGATTTGGTGGTGATATCGCGGGAAATTTCTTCCTCGTCGCTAAATATCCAAAAAACAAGAATCAGAGCGAGAACTCCTCCTCCGATCCATAAATTACGGTTCTTCTTCAAGGTTCTTCTTTTTCAGAGTCAGACGAATGTAGGCAATTCATTTACAAACAACTGGCCTTAACATGTCTTTAACAGTAGGCTGCGATTTTATGGAATGAGTCTAAAAAGGTGATTTATCCGGCCATGCCTCAACACCCATCACATAACGATTTATTACCTCTAGTTGTATAGCATACTCATCACCCATGAACCCTTTTAGGTCTTGATACTCTATGGCAAAACGATAGGCTCTTTGCATTTTTTGAGCGGTAGGGTAGTAGGACCAGTGCCATTTTTCCTCGCGGTAACCTACATCCCGATAGGGGTTAAAGGCGGTATAAGGTTGATAGAATCCATAATGATGAGCATGGGTTTGGAGCCACTCATAGATGACTGCCCCTTCACCTGATTCAAAGTACTCATTGTTCAGTTGGTTAAGGTCGATATCTGTGCCCCAATGATGACGACTGGTCCCTGGCATAGAGCTGTATTGCAGAATGCGTTTAGCTCTATCCAATTCAGGTCCCCCGAAACTGAGCCACTTCCTGTTCCAGATGCCTTTTTGATAGGTACGATTTCTGGTGGCTGATACTATAGTTAGATCAACTCCATCTTTGCGAGCAGCCTTCCACATTTCCTTAAAGGCTTTGTAAGTCTCCTCCCTTAAGTAGGAAGGCTTGTTGCAATATTTACTTCGGACCTTATCAAAATCTCGATGTGAGGATGGATCTATATCTCCAAGTAAATCTGCCTTAGTGAACTCCGGCAGGCGTATAAAGCTGGAATGCCCAAAAAGGAACAAGCATGCTAGAGCAGCTTTCAGCATTCCCTTCATTCTCTATCCAATAATTGCATTGAGCGCCTCGCTTGGCCGCATGGCATTGCTAACCTTGGCTTCACCCGGATTAAAGTAACCGGCAATGTCAATAGGTTCTCCCTGCACATCAATAAGATCCTTGAATATCATTTCTTCGCTCTCCTGCATCTTAGAGGCTATAGTTTCAAAGATCATTTTTAACTCCTGATCCTCATCTTGCTTTGCTAAAGCCTGTGCCCAATACATCGCAAGGTAGAAATGACTGCCGCGATTGTCGATTTCCTTTACTTTCCGTGAAGGTCCCTTATTATTATTTAGATAATCCGTATTGGCTTGGTCCAGGCATTTTGCTAAGAGTGCAGCCCTTGGGTTATTGCTGGCCTCAGCCAAATGTTCTAATGATGCAGCCAGGGCCAGGAATTCTCCTAAAGAATCCCAGCGAAGGTGATTTTCTCTTACGAATTGGTCAACGTGTTTGGGTGCCGAACCACCGGCTCCGGTTTCAAACAGGCCTCCGCCATTCATAAGGGGAACGATACTTAGCATTTTAGCACTTGTTCCGACTTCGAGAATTGGGAAAAGATCAGTAAGGTAATCTCGCAGCACATTCCCGGTTACGGAAATCGTATCCAATCCATCTTTGGCCCTTTGACAACTGTAAAGGGTAGCTTCAGGAACACTCATTATGGGTAGTTCTAATCCAGAAGTGTCATGGTCCTTTAGGTAGGCTTTAACCTTTTTGATGAGTTCCCTATCATGTGCTCGGGTTTCGCTAAGCCAGAAAACCGCAGGCGCTCCAGTGGCTCTGGCCCGATTCACTGCAAGCTTAACCCAATCGCGAATAGCGGCATCTTTAACCTGGCACATTCTCCAGATATCACCAGCTTCCACTTCATGACTGATCAGGGAATTACCGTTTGCATCTATAATAGAGATTGTACCAGCTTGATCTAGGATAAAGGTCTTATCATGCGATCCGTACTCCTCTGCCTTTTGAGCCATTAAACCAACATTGCTCACACTTCCCATGGTCGTTGGATCAAATGCACCATTGGCCTTGCAGAAGTTTATAGTTTCTTCATAAAGAGTGGCATAGCTACGATCTGGAATACAAGCTTTGGTATCCTGGGTTTCACCCTTCAAATTCCACATGCGTCCGGATGTTCGAATCATGGCCGGCATTGAGGCATCTATGATTACATCATTGGGCATATGAAGATTGGTGATTCCTCGATGAGAGTTTACCATCGCCAAATCCGGACCTCGGTCATAACAAGCTTGGATATCCTTCTTGATCTCTTCCTGTTGGCTAGGAGGAAGGATGGCAATTTTATTCAGAATTGGGGTCATCCCTGTATTTGGATTCACCCTTAGAGCAGCGAATGCCTCAGAATGCTTTTCGAAGACTGGCTTGAAATAGGCTTTTACGAAATATCCGAAAAGCACTGGATCAGATACCTTCATCATCGTAGCCTTCAGATGCACGGAGAATAAGATTCCCTTTTCTTTTGCATCCTCCAATTCCCTTTCGATAAATGCTTGCAGGGCTTTGGCACTCATAAATGAGCCGTCAATTACTTCGTCTTTTTGCAGCTCAATGGAGTCCTTTAGGATCTTTTCCGTTCCGTCATTTAAACGGTGTACAATGCGGACCGTAGTAGCTTCTGAAAGGGTATGACTCTTTTCGCTGGCGTAAAAGTCACCGTCCTCCATGTGCGCAACATGGGATTTAGAGTCAGCAGTCCAGGCTCCCATGGAATGCGGGTGTTTACGGGCAAAATCTTTAACTGCCTCTGGTGCTCTTCGATCAGAATTGCCCTCTCTTAAGACCGGATTAACCGCACTGCCCTTAACCTTGATATATCTTTCCTGAATACTTCTTTCTTCATCCCCTTTAGGGTGATCAGGATAGTCTGGAATAGCAAATCCTTGTTCCTGTAATTCTTTGATTGCAGCCTTTAATTGCGGTAAGGAAGCCGAGATATTTGGAAGCTTAATGATATTGGCTTCGGGTGTTTGGGCTATTTCTCCTAGTTCCGTCAAACTGTCTTCCACCCTTTGATCTTCGCTAAGGTATTCTGGCATGGCGGCTAATACCCTCGCGGCTAAGGATATATCTCGTGTTTCAACCTCAATCCCTGCATGCTTGGTAAAGCTTTGAATTATAGGGAGTAAGGAGCGGGTAGCTAGTGCAGGTGCCTCATCGGTTAGGGTGTACAGAATCTTGTTTTGATTACTCATCAATAAAGGTTTGGTCAATTAAAATGGTCGGAGAGGCGAGCAAAAATAGAAAATTGAAGGTCATTGTGGGCCTTCATATTGGTATACCTTGCTAAAATGAGATAGCATTTATTCAATATCCAATCCGAGGTCCTCTCGCATCTTAGCCAGGTGAGGATTCTTTTCCAGGAGGTATTGATATTTCTCGTTGGCTGAATAGGGATCTAGTTTTTGGCTGCCTTCTACAATCTTGATGCTGAAAAACAGTCCAAAGTTTTGAAGCTGTTCCCTACAGAAATAGAGGAGATCCCTCTTGATCTCTTGGAATTTCTGAGCTTGAATGGTATTATCCAGGGTTACTTCCACTTCAAAGTTTTCTTTGATGTGCAGTCCTTTGTCAATTAAAGTGGCTACCACTACTTTCTGCCCTTTGCCCTTCGCTTCTTCTATAAACTGATTCCAGACTTTTTTAAGTTGATCTTCATTGAAGGCATTTTGGGGTTTACCCGCTATTGGACGATCTAAATCCTCCTCTTCCTGATCGGAGCTATCCTTATTGTTTTTTAGTTCTCCTTTTAAAGCCTTGTTTATCGAGAAGGAGCCTTCTCGTTTCTTTTGAAACCGAGGATTTGTTTCAGCGACTTTCGGTAAATCTTCCTTAGGGCCGTCTTTTTCCGTATTGACGATTTCAGGCTCAGTTATAACTTCCTTAGCCTGCTCCTTGGTAGTTGACTCTGAAGTTGGACTAACTGAAATTGGAGGAGCCTCCTTTCTAGTTAATGACTCAGGCTTTTTTTTTTCTCCGCTTTGGGCGGAGTTGGTTTTTTGCCAAAGCATCATTAACTCCAATAGAGCTAATTCTACCAGCAGTCGAGTGTTGTTGCTATTCTTGTAGCGCACATCAGCTTCTCCCAGAACTTTTAAAGCGTTTAGGATAAATCGGCTGTTCACTAATTGAGCTTGTTGCTGATAGCGTTCTTTTACCTCATTGCCAACCTCTAAGAGCGAAAGGGTGCTCGGATCCTGGCAAACCAGCAGATCCCGGCAGTGAGATGCAAGGCCATTTATATAGAGATGGCCGTCAAAACCGTTTTCTAGGATTTCGTCGAAAAGATTTAAAAGACCAGCCTGATCTCCATTCATTACCAGCTCTATGGAGCGGAAGTAGTAGTCATAGTCCAAAATCCGCAGATTCTCGATGACATCCTGATAGCTTACATGTTCACCTGAAAAAGAGACGATACGATCAAAGATCGAAAGTGCATCGCGAAGAGCGCCGTCTGCTTTTTGGGCAATGATGCGCAGGGCTGAATCTTCAGCCGTAACGCCTTCTTTTTGCGCAACACTCTGTAGATGCCCAGCAATATCCTCAACAGATATTCTCTTAAAATCATAAATCTGGCAGCGACTTAAGATGGTCGGAATAATCTTATGCTTTTCCGTGGTCGCTAAAATGAAAATCGCATGTTTGGGTGGTTCCTCTAAGGTCTTAAGAAAAGCATTGAATGCTTGTTGCGAGAGCATATGCACCTCATCAATAATATACACCTTAAAGTTTCCAACCTGGGGTGCAAAACGCACTTGATCGATCAGGTTTCGAATGTCATCAACGGAGTTGTTGGATGCAGCATCGAGCTCGAAAATATTGAAAGAAAAATCCTGATCGGGAGCTTCCTGTCCATCCGAATTAATCATCCGGGCTAAGATCCGGGCTGAGGTAGTTTTTCCAACTCCACGAGGACCGGTAAACAAAAGCGCCTGAGCTAAATGATTATTCTCTATGGCCTTATGCAGCGTATTGGTTACGTGGTCCTGACCTACAACTTCTTTAAAAGCCTGCGGGCGATATTTTCGTGCCGATACAATGTAGTTTTCCATAGAGCAGCAAAGATAGGACTTAGTAGCTAGTACAAGGTATAAGGTAGAAAGTAGAAAGTAGAAAGTAGGAAGTAGGAAGTAGGAAGAGTGGGTTGGTGCCGGGAGATTGAATTTAGTTCCAAGTCAGGATTCATTTAGGAAGCATTTGAGAATTTCACCTTGCTCACAATACATGGAACTAAAATCCTAAAGGGCTAGGTCTTTCTACTTTCTACTAAATACTATGTACTAACTACCATCTACTAACTACCATCTACTAACTACCATCTACTAACTACCATTTGATTTTTCTCTATTTTTAAATAAAATCTGTCCTATTAAAAGTCTTTACTCCCTATTTCTTCTCTGTGCATTAGGTGCCCAATCAATTTCGGCGCAATGTGATTTACGGGCTCACTTCCCCTTAAATGGTGATGCCCAAGATTCAAGTGTTTACCAAAATCATGGAACCTTTTTTGGCGGAAACCTAAGTCCTGCTCCAGACCGCTTTAACAATCCAAACGGAGCCGTTTATTTTGACGGGGTAGACGATTATATTGACACCTATACGACTTATGATTTCCCCAGCCGCACTGTAACTTTTTGGGCGTACGCAGAGCAAATCAACACTAGGAGCTCCATTATTTCGCATGATGCCAACACCCTTAATTACGGTGCATTTAGTTCAGAAATCGATAATGGAAGCTTGGTGGGTAGGGCAGGAGGTACAGGTAGTTTAACCTATGCAGCGCCAATTGATACGGCAAAATGGTTCCATGTTGCACTGGTGCGCACACCAGATAGTTGCTTTTACTATTTTAATGGACAGTTAAGGGCAGGTGCACTTTCCAATTCCAATGGTAGTTCTTTCAGCGCCTATGTACACTTGGTTATTGGCGCTCATCGCTCCAGGACTATTCGCTTTTTTAAGGGTAGGATTGACGACTTAAAGATTTTTGACTGCGCCTTAAATTCCAACCAAATTGATTCCATTTTTCAAGGTCAGGTTCCAGATCCCTTGCCCAGATTACCACAGGATACTTCATTATGTTTAGGCGATTCGCTGGAAATAATAATGCCCGATACGAATACCATAAACTACCTATGGGATAATGGCAGTACCTCCCATAGTAGAACGGTTTATCAAAGTGGAGCCTATTGGCTGAGGATTATGGGAAACAATGATACGATCCAGGATACTATTGTCGTAGATTTTCTGGATCTTGATTCTCTAAAGGTTCCTTTGCCTGCGGATACAAGCCTTTGTTTTAGACAGAGCTTTTATTATGACTTCAATCAGGAGCCATTTACTGAAGTGCGAATTAATGGCAGTCCTATCCAAAATGGCTTGTTCCATTTCCGCGAGGCTGGTCTCTACGGCATCGAATACGTGCATCCTTGTGGGGTTCGGACTACAGATTTTAGCTTATCCTATCAATTCTGTGATTGCAATTTGGTCATGCCCGATGCATTTAGTCCAAATGGCGATGGCTTTAATGATGAATTTGAAATTAAAAGTGCTTGCGCCGGTTTTAATTATCAAATTGAAATCTTTAATCGCTGGGGCATCCTTGTTTTCAGCAATGATAACATAGGTGATTATTGGGACGGAACTTCCAAAGGCGTGGATGCTCCACCGGGAGTGTTCGTTTATAAAATCACTTATTATGCTGAGATTGGAGGGAGACGCATTGAGAAGTTTGAGCAGGGGACAGTGAGGGTGTATAGATAAATAGTACTTAGTATCTAGTACAGAGTAAAAAGATGGGATTTAGTTCCAAGTCTTGATTCATTTAAGAAGCATTTGAGAATTTCACCTCACCAATAATACTTGGTTCTAAAATCTACAGGGCAAGGTCTTTCTACTTTCTACTAGTTACTAGCTACTAATTACTAATTCCCAACTTCTTCAACCTCCATGCTTCATTTCCCATCTTTTTCCCTACTTTTGCCGTCCTTTTTAAAGAAAGGTTTAAAGCTTTAATTCTTAATTGTTTAACAGATGAATCAATACGAATCCGTTTTCATCATGCATCCCGTCTTATCTGAAGATCAGGTAAGGGAAACGGTAGAAAAATTCAAAGGCTTCATTGAAGCTAAAGGTGGCAAGGTCCTCCACCAGGAAAGTTGGGGCCTTAAGAAGCTTGCTTATCCAATTCAAAGTAAGCGCAGTGGTTTCTACCATTTGTTAGAATTCCAGGCTGAAGGAGAGATTATCACTCCTTTAGAAGTAGAAATGAAACGCGATGAGCGCATCATGCGTTTCTTGAATGTGAGAATGGACAAGCACCATGTGGATTATGCAAAGGTGCGTCGTCAGAAATTGCAAAACGCTTAAAACATTAGATCATGGCAGAATTGGATACCGGATCAAACCAATCCGAAATTCGTTACTTACAACCCCTGAAAATTGATACCGGCAAGCGTGAAAAGTATTGTCGTTTCCGTCGCTATGGTATCAAATACGTGGATTACAAAGACCCTGATTTCTTGGCTCAGTTCTTAAATGAGCAAGGTAAAATCTTACCACGTCGTATCACCGGAACCTCATTGAAGTACCAACGTAAAGTTTCTACTTCAATTAAGCGTGCCCGTCATTTGGCGATCCTGCCTTACGTTACCGATAACCTTAAATAATCCAGAAGCATGGAAGTAATTCTCAAACAAGACGTTGAGCATCTGGGATATAAAGATGACATCGTTACCGTGAAAAATGGATACGGTCGTAACTACCTTATTCCTCAAGGATATGCGGAGTTAGCAACCCCATCTGCCAAAAAGGTATTAGCAGAAAACTTGAAGCAACGTCGTCATAAAGAAGCAAAAGCTATTGAGGATGCTCAGGCTACCGCTAAAGCTTTGAATGGCATAGAAATCAAGATGATTGCTAAGGTGGGTAAAGGAAACAAATTGTTTGGCTCACTAAACAATGCCAATCTATCAGAGGCATTAGCGAAGGAAGGCCACTCGATTGACCGTAAGTTCATTCAGATTCAAGGTGGAACAGTTAAAGCAACTGGTCCTTACACCGCTCACATCCGTTTACATCGTGAGGTGAACGTTGAATTAAACTTCGAAGTAGTAGCCGAACAGGCTTAAAATCTTTTTTGATTCGAATAGGAGCTCCCGACAATCTCATCCTCTGAGGCTGTCGGGATTTTTTTTGAGTAATTTCTCCATCCGATAGTTTATCAATACCTCGTTTCCGCGCTGATTGCGATTTTCTCGAATAACCCTATAACCCTGCTTTTCCATAAATGGCCGAGCGGTAATACTAATATCTGAAGAGAGGGTTTCTGCTTCTAGTTCCATCGCTTTTCTTTCTATCAGGCTGAGGATTTGCCGTGCTGCACCTTTCTTTTGAAAGTGAGGTGAAACGTAGAGGAAATCCAAGTAGTCTGCTCCCTTCAGGGATCCAAAACCTAAAAGGTCTTGATCCGATTCCAAAATCAATACCCATTGTTGCTGAATTAGCTTTTGCCAACGTTCCTCATTTCTTAGACTGAGTAACCATGCCTCGATTTCCGATGGGGAATAGTCATTTGCACAAGTGCTGCGAATGGACTGTTCAAATAGTCTTTTCATGGCAGGTAAATCGGTCATGCCTGCCTCTCGGCTGATGTAAGCGGAGTTCATTTAGGTTTGCGAAAATGAGATTTCATAAAGATAAATACCTGATGATCAGGTGGGTATTGATCTTTGAAATAAGTCTCAGCGAGCTCCACATAATCCGGCCATTCTTCATCTTTAGCAAGTTCTTTGAGAATAACAGCACTGAAAAGGTGCAAATTACCGAGTACAATACTATCCGTATGTTGAGAAGCTATCTGCTCCTGATAGAAACTTAAAAGGGAAGGGTTCCAGCCTTTCGATTGATGCACAGAATATAAATCCTGATATATAGCTGGACTTTCCGGGCTTAAAAGAAAGAAGCGTTTTCGAGTTTCCAAGAAGCGTACAGTATCCAGGTCTGCTTCCAGTTTTAGCAAGTTTTTTAAGGTGTAATAGTTTTTTGGTTCGAGGAGGTCGGAAAGTCGGAAATATTCAAGCCCCTGAGCGATACTGTCAATTTCCATATAGCTTATTGCAACCATCCTGGCCGCATCCGCCTTGAGCTCCTTTGGCTCATAGAGTTCATAGGCTTTCTTCGCAGCTTTAATGCCTGCGGCATGCCGGTTTAATTGCAGGTTAGCGTAGGCTAGATTGTAGTAGCTGGTAGGGTAATCCGGTTTTAATTCCGTCGACTTTTCAAAAAGAGGGATGCTTCCACTAAAATCTTCAGCGAGCAATTTTGCATAAGCTAAACCATAAGCGGCCCAATGCTCATTTATTCCATTCTTAAAAGCAATCCCCATATGCATTTCCATATTCTTGAGCAGAACAGATTCTGGCATGGAACCACTGCTACCATACTTGAAATGCGTCTCCAGGTAATAGCGACCTAATGCATAGTGAAGTTCGAAATTTCCAGGGTCTTTTAGCAATAGGTTTTTAATGATTGAATCCGTATCAAATACGATCATTTCATAATCTCCATCTGCTTCACGTCTTAATTCAAGAAGAGTTTCATTTTCTTCGAGATCCTTCAAGGCAAAAAGCTCATGGTGAATACTTAGTATGAAAAAGTCCAGGAGGATATTCGTCTTAAGAATTACAATATCCGGTGACTGATTTTCAGGATCGGCCTTTTCTAAAAGTGAGAAGGCAGATTTATACTGCCTGGCCGCAATCATTTTCTCCGCTTTCTGGATAGAAGATTGACTGTAGCCACTACAGGCTAGGAGGCAGCTAAGGATGAAAGCATTAATCTGTTTCATGCCTTGAAGGTAGGGAAGATTCCTGCATTCCTATATCCCTTTTACATTCATTACAGAGATCAGCATTCACCTGGTCCACAGTACGTATAGTTTCGGCGGCGTCGGCCATTACACAGCCATGATTTTCGCAGTGGGGAAGGCCGAGGTTATGACCAATTTCATGAATGGCGACTTTTAAAAGTCGTTCCTTGAATTTATAACTCGGAGCGCGATGCAATCTGAAAGTTGATACTATGCAGCTTGGACCCGGACGGTAACCTAATCCAAAAATCCCCCAATCTGAGTATCGGCTTTCCGGAGCTTTTATACGACCGAAGGCGTCTTTTTTAGTAGTTGATATGTCTTTGTGGGTTAAGCCAATAATATGATCGATGCTATCAGGCTTCATTTCTTTTAAGTAAATCAGTAAGGAATCCGCGCGATATCTTGGGGATTTGATGTTTACAAAAGCCTTTCCAGGTAGATCTTTAGCGTCAAGGATATGAACTTTGGTTCCATAGTTAGACCTCAGTTTTTCCGCGACCATTTTACTGAGATTCACATCGAAATTTTCAAAAGGGACGATAGCCAATACCCGGTCGGAGACATTTTTATGAGTAAGGTATTTTGGTGCAGATTTGACTATGAACACCAGGATTAAGAGGGGAAGTAATACCCTAAAGCAATTATGAATGAGTTTTAACATGGCTTAAGATTGTAGGGTGAAATCAATGTGATAGTGATCGTCATGAAATTGGTCAACTCTTGGAGTAAGGTAGCGGGCAAAATAGATACCACGCGCCTTTACCTCCTGCCCGGATTTGCTACGGTAAAAATCATCTTTTAGATCAATCTGCAGTAAAACTTTCTTAATCCTTAAACCATTCTTTCGCGCCGCATCATCAAGGGCCAGAATGTGCTTAGCCATTGTTTCAAAGTCAATTTCGACTTTGGAATTAAAGCTCAACTTACCATCGCCATCAAATTCTAAAAAGTAATGCCAGAGACCTAAGTGATCCAGCAGAGTGTATTGCTGATCTCCTATTTTCTTAGGGACCATGAAGTCTACGCTTAATCCATTTTGATGGGTACGATGTATCAGCTGTTTTCCTCCTTCATCGGTAGAGCATTCCATAAATTTAAACTGTTTACCAGGACAGCTTTGCTCACAAATTGAATAGGCTTCTATTAAGGTGTGATAAAGTCTAGAATTGACATAGCCATTGCCGAAAAGGTAATAACTCGTAATACTGAAGTATTTAGCATTGTTTAGTCTATAATCCATGAGGTAGCCCTTTTCTAAACTCCCATTACCCGGACTGCCATGTGATGTGCTTTGACCAGAATTGCTATGAAAAAATTGCGGCATGCATGCAACCGCCAGTACCATTAATAGCAAGATCAAAATGATTTGCTTCAATTTTAGCTTCCTCATGTTCCCTGTTTAAAATGTAACGGGAGGAGGAGCTTTTTTAGTTTTTACTGAAATCGATATTCCTATTCCTTCGAGTAAATAGTCATTCATCAAATAGAAGGACTATTCATGCCTTAAGCTTTCAATCGGATCTAGCCTACTAGCTTTGAGAGCTGGATAGAAACCTGATAATAGTCCTACTGCAAAACAAAGTGAAACCGCTAAACTCATCCAGGCCCAAGGAATGATAAAGGATCCATCAAAGGCGTAGGAAACAATGTTGCCGATAAGTATGCCGAGCAATATCCCAGCCAATCCACCCATCAGACAAATGGTGATTGCCTCTACCAAGAATTGACTTAAAATGGCGTTGGATTTTGCGCCAATTGCTTTTCGTACTCCAATCTCTCGGGTGCGATCAGTAACGGAAACCAACATGATATTCATAAGCGCTATTGCCGCACTAAACAGGGTAATAGCAGCAATTATTATTACCGCTAGACTAAGGTATTTTAGATTATCGATAAGACTCTCACTAAGGCTATCGCTTTGAATGATATGGAAATTTGTTTCTTCCTTAGGATTGAGCTTCCGCACGGCACGCATTGTTGCCGTTGATTCATCAACAACTGCATCCAGGTTGGTGCTTTCCAAAGCCATGACGTTTATTGCAAAACTCCTGTTTCCAGTGGCGTAGCGTGATCTGGCTTTGGTTATAGGTATGATAATCGATTTGTCTCCTCCGAACCCGAATGAATTTCCTTTAGGAGCGAGTACGCCTACAATCCGGTAACGGGTTTCTCCCACTCGGAGGAACTTGCCAATGGGGTTTTCTTTAGGAAAAAGCCCACTTACTACTTCCTGACCAATAACCGCCACCGCGGAAGCGTCGGCAACATCATTGGAGCTGAGGTTTCGACCGCTTTCAATTTCATATCCTCCAGTGACCAGAAAGTTTTCATCTGCGGCAATCAAGGATATATTCGGATTGGTCTTTTTACCCTGGTAGCTGGCCTGAGCAATACCGGTGGCCACAAAAGAAACGCTGCTTTTTGCTTGTGTTACAGGCATTTTCTCCTTAAACCGCATTGCCTCATAATAGGTAATACTCGGGTAGTTTTTTGGTCTTTCGCCATCCTGTCCAATCCTTATATTCGGTCCCCGGTTTTGAATGGTGAAAGTGTTTGCCCCAAGCAAGGCAAATTGTCCGGTAAGAGCAGACTTCATCGCGTCTACCGAAGTTAGAATCCCGACTAATGCGGTAATACCAATCGCAATAATTAGCGCCGTAATTATGGTACGTAGGGCCTGGCTTTTTATACTTTGCAAGGCAATTTTGAAATACTCGAAAAAGAGGCCTTTTCTCATGGTCCTAAAGTACGATAATGCACTTATTTAAAAATCTTGAATCAAACAACTTCAAATAAGAGTTTTAAAGATAGCAATCCCTTGCTTGTATTGGGCTGGGATGGTGCAGAATGGTCGATGATCCGGGGCTTATGTGAAGCGGGGAAAATGCCCCATTTGCAGAGCTTTTTAGAGCATGGTACTTCGGCAAATATTGCGAGTCTGCAACCCATGCTTAGTCCATTACTTTGGACTACCATGGTAACTGGAAAGCGGGCGCATGATCATGGGATTCTAGGTTTTGTGGAAAACAGTCTCGAAGGTCCCAGGGCGATTTCAAACCTACAACGAAAGGTTCCCGCTTTGTGGAATATCCTATCCGAATCCGGTTTGAAATGTCAGGTACTAAATTGGTGGCCTTCAAATCCCGCCGAGAAAATCAAGGGGCAGTTCGTTTCTAACTTGGCATTTAGTGCAGGTTCGCTTAGAGGTCAAACCTGGCCGGCTGATCTAGCAGAATTACTGAAGCAAAAAAAATCCAGTCCCGAAGATTTGGATGAAGGTGTTCTAAGAGGTTTTTTCCCTTATCACACCAGTTCTGCTTTACGAGAAGATGACTTAGTAGAAAAGATAGCTCGGATTTTGGCCCGCACAAAGCATCAGTTTGATGTGTCTATGGAGCTTCTTTCCATGGAATCGGATTGCCGGTTCTTCTATTTTGAGGCCCTCGATCAGATTCAACATCTGGCCGGAAAGTTTGTGGAGGACAATGATTCGCCATATCAATTCATTGTTGAGGCAGCTTATCGCTGGCATGATGAAATGCTGGGTTCCTTCTTGAATCGAGCAAAAGGACATAATGTGATGATTATGTCTGATCATGGTTTCAACCTTCGTTCGTCTAAGGCTGAGCTTATGCCTGAGTTGCCAGCAGCCTTAGCGCTGGATCATCAACCTTATGCATTTTTTGCTGCCGCCGGTCCGGATGTAGATGTGGAGTCTGAAATTTTTGGAATGTCCTTACTGGATATCACGCCAACCTTGTTGCATTATTTCAAGTTGCCACAAGGGAAGGATATGTCCGGTCGCAAACAGAGCGTTTTTTCTTTTCAGCACCCTTTGAGTTTCATTCCTAGTTGGGATGGACTATTGGATATTAGGTTTCAGTTTCCTGAAAAGCATCAATCTCTGGAAAGTATCAAGGATTTGGAGGAATTGGAATACATCGATTTATCTGGGAATGATTTAAAGTCGGGTATTGAGGAAGAGCAGGATTATAATAGAGCGGTAAGCCTTAAGGAGGTGGGTCGGTTCCAGGAAGCCCAACAGATATCTGAGCACTATCGAACATCAAGTCCTAAACCCTATCGTTGGCAAATTTTACACGCCAGACTGTTTACCGCACTTAATGATCAGGAAGGATGGGTAGAATTCCAGCAAAGCTTAAGTCAGGAGCAGAAACTTGATCCTCACTTGCTTTTTAATAAAGCCCTAATGCTATTGCAAGCTGGTCAGGCAGAAGATGCTCTTTTGGTTTTTCAAGCGATGGAAGAAAAGGGGATGGGGACTAGTGCCTTAGGTTTGGAAATGGGACAGGCTTTGTTTCTTGCGGGAGAATTAAAAGCTGCAGAAAAGCAAATTGATAAAGTTCTGGCCCTGAATAGTGATTCTGCAGCGGCATTAAACTCTAAGGCACAAATAGCCTTTGCGCTCGGTGAAGAGGAAGACTTTAAGATTTGGGCTAACCGATCCTTACAGTTAAAAATGCATCAGCCCCAATTACATTACTTGTGGGCTAGTTTGTATTTTGAGAATGGAGATCAGGAGTCTGCTCAAAAGGCGCTGCAATTTTGTTTGCAGATAGCGCCCAGGCATCAAAAAGCACTTGCGCTAATGGAGCAATTAAGTGGAAAGGTTCAGAAATCATGGACTTATGTGGTAAGTGGGTTTCCACGTTCCGGCACTAGTTTTATGATGAGCTTGTTACAGCAATCAGGATTTTCAATCATAAGTGATAATCACCGTTCAGCAGATGAACATAATCCCAGAGGATATTTTGAATGGGAAGAACTTAAAAATATTAGCGATTCTTCAAAATCATTGATGGATACCCATGGTAAAACCATAAAAGTAGTTGCCCCCCTATTACCCTATTTACCAGCGGATAGAGCCTATAGAGTGATATGGATGGATCGTCCGACATTAGAGCTTATTCTCTCGCAGGCGAAGATGAAGGGGGAGCCAACCGACCTGCAGAACTTTCCGTTTCGCAAGGGTCAACAATTAGAAGAGGAAAAGAAACGTTTGCAAACGTGGCTCAATCAGCAACCTAATGTGGAGTGGATTGAAATATCCTATCCGAAGCTAATGCAGGAAAGTTATCCGGATGAATTAGAAAGGTTGACCCATTTCCTGGATAGGGAAATAAGTTCTGAACACTGGGAAATTGCCGCTGATCCACAATTGCATCGCAACAAAATTGGCTAGTCCACACCTTTTATAGATTTTTGCCCAGTTTTAGTTTTATGAAGGATAAAAAGAAAGAGGAAAGTTTAAAGTATCTAGGTGCGATTGGTGGGTTGCTAGCAGCTTATGGAGCAGATGCGCAAATCACTTATGTGGATATTGCCGACACCACTTTGAACACCAATAATGCGACCTGGAATCTGAATATTGATGCTGACACGGCTGGGGTGATCGATTATCGCTTCATCCAGTTTGTGGATACTTCTATTTTCAATGTTAGTGGAACCTTCATTCAATCTCTAGGGCTAGCAGGGAATTCCGTTTTAGGTCTGGATTATGGAAATTATGCCTATCCATTTAATTTAAGTCCAGGCGATACCATTGGCTCCGGTAAACCATTTAAAGGATCAGGTGGTGGTAATGCTTTGGGGCAGTTGGCCTTAGAGATCAGCGGGAGTGGTCAGATAAATGATAAGTTTAATGGAGCGATAGATGGGTTAATTGGTTTGCGTTTTCGAGCAGAGGTCAATGATACCATTCGAAACTTCTACGGTTGGGTAAGAGTAGATGTTGCGGCGGATTACAAATCTGTTACCATTAAGGACTACGCCTATAACACAGAATTTGGCGAACAGATTAGGGCTGGGGAAGGGTCTCCCTGGATAGGCATTGAGGAATACGAGGAAGATCGATTTGGATTAAAGCAGTTGGATGAAGAGCTGTTTTTTGAAGTGCCCTTTCCTCAAGCTCAACTGCAAATTTTAAACCTCGGCGGGTCTTTGGTTCTTGAAAAGGATTATGAAGAAGGAATGCACCAATTCGATTTAAATCAACTCCCTAAGGGAATTTATATAGCCCGAGTAAGTTCTAAGGTTTATAGTGAAGACTTAAAAGTGATTTCCTATTAAATCACTGTTTCTTTTCCACTAAACCGGCCATATCCAATATTTCATCAGCTATTGCTAAGCTGGCCGTAGCGGCTGGTGAAGGAGCATTTAAAACGTGCACTGAGTTTCCGAACTTTTCAATCTTAAAGTCATCCACCAAGTCCCCGTTGTATTTTAAAGCTTGAGCTCGTACGCCGGCTCTAACGGGACGAATATCTTCCAATTGTAAATCTGGAATCATCTTTCGCAAGGCATCAAGAAATAGCTTTTTGGAAAAAGCTCTTTTCATTTCTTCCATACCCTGTCTGGCGTGTCTACTAAATAGCTTCCAGGTTCCTGCATAGCTTAAGGATTCTATTGTATCATTCCAGTTAAAGGATGTTGGAGTATATCCTTCTCTTTTAAATGAGAAAACGGCATTCGGGCCGCATTCAACGCTTTGATCCACCATTCTGGTAAAATGAACTCCCAGAAATGGGAAATCCGGATCCGGAACAGGGTAAATAAGATGCTTTACTTTATGGCGTGCTTCCTCAGTGAGTTCGTAATAGTCTCCTCTAAAGCCAATAATCTTCATATCAGGTTTAGCACCCTCTTTTCGCGCCAGGCGGTCGCTTTGTAGGCCTGCGCAGAAAATCTTCCGTTTGCTGTAAAATGTACCCTTGCTGGTTTTAATACCTTCCTTTCCATCCTCCGTAAAACTGCTTAAGAATTTGGTGTCCAGCATTAACGTACTCTCCGGATTTATTCCTTGTATCAATTCAACCAGTTTCGAGCACATACCCACATAATCGATAATTCCGGTAACCGGCACCCGAATCGCTTTAACTCCACGTGCATGAGGTTCAATTTCTCGAATTGCCTCAGGACCTATAATCTCGATTCCTTCAATTCCGTTCTCTATACCGCGTTGAAAAATCTTCTCCAAACCGGGCACCTCTCGATCCTCGGTAGCGAGAATGATTTTTCCACAGATATCGTGGTTTACCCCATGCTCTTTAGCAAAGGCTACAATTTGCTTCCGGCCATTGGTGCAGTTTAAAGCCTTAAAGCTTCCCGGTTTATAATAGATTCCTGAATGGATTACTCCGGAATTGCGTCCGGTTTGATGAGCGCCAAGATGATCTTCCTTCTCAAGTATCGCTATACGATGTTCTGGATAAGCCAATTGGTACTTATAGGCAGTTGAAATCCCTACAATTCCTCCTCCGACTACAATAAGATCATAGTTGTTCTCCATCTCTGAAACTTTTGGCGAAAATAAGAAGCCTAGTTCATGCGAGGGTCAGTTTTAGGCCATCATAAGCCAAATTTCTGCCGGAGGGCATATTTTGCTCGATATCTTCGTGTTTGCCCATCTGATGACTGATATGAGTCGCAAACATTTGAGGAACTCCAATCTGATCGGCAACCGCTATCGCCTGTTCCAGGTTAAAATGAGAATGGTGTTTTTCCTGTCTTAGGGCATTAAGAATGAGCACTTCCAGATTGTCTAACTTTGACCATTCACTGTCTGGAATTCGATCAACATCGGTTAGATAAGCTAAGGGTCCAAATCGAAAACCGGTTACAGGTAGGTCCCAATGCCAAAGGGCGAGAGGCTCTATTTCTATGGCGCCGATGCTAAATGCTTTTTCAGGGAGTCGCACAAAATGAATTTGAGGAAGGCCAGGGTAATCGGAATTATTAAAAATATAGGAGTACTGCTCTCTTAATCGATTTTCTACTCTTTCGCTGCAATAGATAGGGATAGGGTGCTTTTGTAAAAAGTTAATTGCCCTTAACTCATCCAGGCCGGCGGTATGGTCTTGATGTTCATGGGTGATAAGAACGGCATCAAGATCGTGCGTATTACTGCGCAGAAGTTGTTGACGTAAGTCAGGTCCCGCATCCACCAAAATTCTCGTTGTACCTCTTTCTACCAGAAAGCTACTTCTAAGACGCTTGTCATGGGGGTCGGTAGATTGGCAAACTTCACAAGTGCATCCAATTACCGGAACACCTTGTGAGGTGCCGCTTCCGAGAACTTCAAAATGCCAGGAGTTTCCTTGTTTATTTGGCTTCAAAATTTCGCCGATTTACCCTTCAAACATAGCTATTCTATTACTTTTGTTAGGATAAACCTCTGTTTGATTATTTATGGAGCGATTAGTGCTATCTACGGCTCAGAAGGCCTTGAAGATCAATCTTAACGAGAACATTTATGGCACCTTTGCAGAAATTGGTGCAGGACAGGAAGTAGTACGAAACTTTTTTAGAGTGGGTGCGGCATCCGGTACGGTTGCAAAGGCAATGAGCGCTTATGATAAACTGTTTTCAGATGCGATTTATGGTAAGGAAGATGATGGCCGCTATGTAACGGAGGCTCGATTGCGTAAGATGCTCGATCATGAGTACGGCTTAATCGAGGAGAGGCTGGACCGGAAGGAAAATCCTAAACGCTGTTATTTCGCTTTTGCTAATACTATAGCCACTATAAACTTCACTCGAAAGTTTAAGGGTCATGGTTGGATGGGATTTCGCTTTCAATTGGATCCTGATCAGGAACCCAATGATGTGCTATTTCACATTCGTATGAAAGAGGAGGAGGCTTCTCTGCAGCAAGAAACGATTGGTGTCATGGGAGTGAACCTGATTTACGGATGTTTTAACATTCGCAATAACCCGGAAGAACTTCTTAGATCACTTTACGATAATATCGCCCGCTACAAGATGGAGATTGACATGATTCATTTTGAGGGACCTGAATTTAAGGATGTTGATAATCGATTGATGTCGCTTCGTCTTATTCAGTATGGCATGACGGATGCGGTAATTTTCGGACCAGAGGGAAATAACATTCTACCGGCGGCATTACTCTATAAGAAGAACATACTTACCGCCCGTGGTAGTTTCCGACCTGTTACCAAGGTGAACATGGATATGGTCCGGACGGGAGTGGATGCCTTTATTGAAGAGAAAAAAGTGAACCGCGATAAATTGGTGGTTCTCTTTGAAATTACCTTGAACAACTTAAAAGCGGAAGGGGAGATTGATGAACAGGATTTCCTTTCTCGAGCAGATATTCTCTGTTCCTTGGGTCAAACAGTATTAATCTCGAACTATCAGGAATATTATAAACTGGTAGAATACTTCTCCCGATACTCAGAGGAACGTATGGGTATGATCATGGGGGTAACCAATCTGCACGATCTCTTTGATAACAAGTACTACCGCGATCTTAAAGGAGGAATTCTTGAGGCATTTGGAATCTTGTACTCCAGCGATTTGAAGATATACGTCTATCCATCGCAGCCGGTTAAGGGCGGACCTATTGAGACCACCGAGCATTTTGAAATTCATCCGAGGTTCCAGGCTCTTTATGACTTCCTGGCTTCTAACCGCAGAATTAAGGATCTGGAGGACTATGATCCTGAAATCCTGCAAATCTTTTCGAGGGAAGTTTTACGCCAGATTAGAGAAGGAGAGCCAGGATGGGAGGATTGTCTACCAACCTACGTGGATCGGATGATTCGAGAGAAGGGTCTTTTTGGTTATGTGCCCCCTGTTAGTCATAATGGCGAAAGCGTCGAGACTGAAGAAGAGACGGCATAGGGTTTTTAGGCTGGAGCCATTTCCTTCATAATCTTCAATACTCTTTCGATTTCTTCTTGGGTATTGTCTTTCCCAAAAGAGAAACGAATCACAGGATCGGTATGATCTGGATTAAGAGCTGCGATAACATGGGATTGTTGCACACTGCCGGAAGAACAAGCGCTACCACCCGAAACGGCAATTCCTTTGAGATCTAAGTTAAATAGCAACATGCTGTCCTGGGCTAATTCGGGAATGCTCACATTCAAGAC
Source organism: Croceimicrobium sp. (assembly GCA_965279135.1). Lineage (GTDB taxonomy): Bacteria > Bacteroidota > Bacteroidia > Flavobacteriales > Schleiferiaceae > Croceimicrobium. Next base: position 735,483 of record OZ257133.1, read on the forward strand.
GGTATATAGGCTTTCATCCCTAGAATCCCCCAGGCCATTACAATAAGCTTTTGGGAAAAGCTGTTTTAAACCCTCCCAGAATTTCATTTTTAAGTCCAAAATGAATTCCTTTTCCTCTTCGAGATTTTCATAAGACAGTTCCAAAGCACGTGTCATTCCTCCAACCTGAACTATACTCTCGGTACCGCCTCTCAAACCGCGTTCCTGGGAACCTCCGGTGATAAAGGAATGGGCTTTTACCCTTCTATCCACATATAGGAAACCAACCCCTTTTGGTCCATGAAATTTATGAGCGGAGGCAGCGGCGAAGTCGACCGGTAAGTCTCCAAGGTTCAAGTTGAAGTGTCCTACGGTTTGGACAGTATCACTATGGAAATAGGAGTTATGGGCTCGGCAAAGCTCTCCGATTCTTTGTAAATCGTTAAGGTTTCCAATTTCGTTATTGCCGTGCATTAGGCTTACCAAAGAAGGACCTTCATCTTCCGCAAGCCACTCTTCTAATTGGTTGTAATTGATGCGTCCCTGGCTGTCCACATCTAACAATCTTAGTTCGACGGCGAAGGTTTTGCACCAGCTTTCAAGTGCATGCAATACCGCATGATGTTCCAGTGGTGAACTGATCACCCTTTTCACTTTTAAATCGCGAAGAGCGATGCATATTGCCGTATTATCGGCTTCCGTGCCACCGGAGCAAAAGGTAATTTCTGCAGGTAAACAGTTTAGTATACTCGCAATGCTTTTACGACTACTTTCCAGAATTACCTTAGCCTTACGACCTTGGCTATGCGTGCTCGATGGATTGCCATAGGCGTTATCCATCAGTTCTAGCATGTACTCTTTTACCTCCGATCTAAGTGAAGTGGAGGCTGCATTGTCCAGGTAGATGTATTCCATTATTTAAACCAGCCTTGTACTTGTTCCTCGCTGTAATCAGGGCTAGCCAAATGAATAAAGCGATTACTTCCTTTTTCGTAGTGATATTGCTTTGCGTAGTCTTTCCAATTAACTGCAATGTGTTCAACGGCATCGCAGATATCAATAACTTCCTGATCAGTAAAAGTGGGGTGTACCGATAAACGAACCCATCCCGGACGATAAGATTGATCGCCAGCAAGCACGGTATTTACTGCTTTACGACTGGTTTCTTTATCGAGATGCAAAAGGTAATGCCCATAGGTTCCGGCACAACTGCAACCCCCGCGGGTTTGGATGCCAAATAGGTCATTTAGCAATTGCACTACTAAATTGTAGTGGATATTCTCTAAGTAGAAGGAAACTGCACCGATACGCTCTTTTATGTGTCCGGCTAAAACCACCATCCCCGGGATTCTTTCAAATCGATCAAAGATGTAAGCTAGCAGTTCTTTTTCTCGAGCTTGAATAGCTTCTACACCAATTTCATCTTTAAGCTGCATGGCAAATGCCGCCTTAATGGTCTGCAGAAAGCCAGGGGTTCCGCCATCTTCACGAGTCTCTATATCCTCAATGTAATAACGACCTCCCCACGGATCAGTCCAAAGTACCGTGCCCCCTCCGGGATGATCAGGCACGCTGTTTCGGTAAAGCTTGGAGTTGAAAATTAAAATTCCCGGTGTTCCTGGTCCCCCAAGAAATTTATGAGGCGAATAGAAGATCGCGTCGAGATGTGCTCCCTCTTCATCAGGGTGCATGTCAATATTAACATAGGGTCCGGAAGCAGCGAAATCTACGAAGCAATAACCTCCTGCTTTATGAATTCGTTTTGCAACTTCACGATAAGGAGTGAATACTCCGGTAACATTACTACATGATGTCAGGCAGGCAATTTTATAAGGCCGGTCCTGATACTTAGCCAGCAATTGATCGAAGTGGTTTAAGTCGACTAGTCCATCTTCTGTATGTCCTATAACCACAAGGTCGACAATGGTTTCCAACCAGGAAGTCTGATTAGAATGATGCTCCATATGGCTAACGAAAACCACAGGTTTAAACTGTTCTTCTACCTCAATACTTCCCTTAAACTGTTCTGGTACCTTCAGGCCTAAAATTCGCTGAAACTTTAGTACGGCGCCCGTCATGCCCGTTCCGGTCGGTATTAAGACATCGTCGGAATGAGCATTTACATGCTGCTTGATAATAGTTTTGGCTTGATGGTAGGCTTTGGTCATGATACTTCCCGTGTAGGAAGTTTCGGTATGGGTATTGGCGACCATCGGGCCAATTTCATGAAGCATTTTTTCTTCTATCGGGCGGTAAAGTCTACCACTTGCAATCCAATCAGCATAGAGGATTCTTTTCCTTCCAAAGGGTCCTTCTAATTCGGCATACTGACCTACAATGTTTTCACGGTAGAAATCAAAATGAGATTCCCATTTTGTACCAGGAATCCTGGCCTGTTCCATGGTTTCTGCCATAAGCTCCTAAATTAAGGCCCGCAATTCCTCGATAAATCGTTCCCCAAGGGATTCAGCCTTTTCAGGGCTTTTTGCTTCGGTGTAAATGCGGATAATTGGTTCAGTATTCGACTTACGTAAATGTACCCATTCTTCAGCGAAATCAATTTTCACCCCATCCACAGTGCTGATTTCCTCATTCTGATATTTTGCTTCCACTTTTTTAAGCAGCGCATCTACATCCATTCCGGGTTCTAATTCGATCTTGTTTTTTCCCATATAATAGGCTGGGTATTCTGATCGTAGCTCACTCAGTTTCTTCCCGCTGGTGGCCAAATGCGTAAGAATCATGGCTATGCCCACTAGAGAATCACGGCCGTAGTGCAGGTCCGGTAGAATCACACCTCCATTTCCTTCACCTCCCAAAACAGCATCTATGTCCTTCATTTTTTGGACCACATTAACTTCACCAACCGCTGAAGCCTGATATTCCTGACCCCGACTTGCCGCCAGATCACGTAATGCCCTTGAACTTGACAGATTGCTTACTAGTGGGCCAGTCTTATGTTGTAATAAAAAATCGGCTGCTGCAACCAGGGTATACTCCTCCCCAAACATTTCCCCATTATTATCAATCAGGGCTAAACGATCTACATCCGGATCGACGACAATCCCAACATCGCATCCCTGTTCTCTAACAATACTCATAATGTCTCCTAGATGTTGCTTTAATGGTTCTGGATTATGAGGGAATTGTCCATTTGGTTCGCAGTAGAGCAATTCAGTTTGCTTCACGCCCAGGGCTTGGAGAAGTATCGGAATGGCAATCCCTCCGGTAGAGTTCACAGCATCAACCGCTACTTTTAAGTCTGCTTTGGCGATTGCTTCAACATCGATATAGGGTAAGTTTAATATTGCCTCCACATGTTTTTCGATGGTTCCTTCCAGAGCCTTTACTTCACCAAGGTCGTCCACTTCAACAAAATCGTAATCCTGCTCCTCGATCATTTTTAGTAACTCCGCACCATCGGCTCCCGAAATGAATTCTCCCCGTTGGTTTAAGAGTTTTAAGGCGTTCCACTGCTTGGGGTTGTGCGAGGCAGTGAGGATAATTCCACCTTCAGCCTTTTCGAAAACTACCGCCATCTCCACAGTAGGGGTGGTTGATAAGCCTAAATCAATAACGTCTATTCCGGTTCCAACCAAGGTGTTTTGTACAATACCTTGAATCATAGGTCCACTCGGTCGAGCATCCCGACCGATAACTACTTTTATGCGTTTACCAGGGTGCTTTTTCTTTAACCAGTGGCCATAAGCAGCTGCAAATTCGGCAGCATCAAGTGGACTTAGATTGTCTCCTTTGGCACCTCCAATTGTACCGCGAACACCTGAAATAGATTTGATTAATGTCATCGATGACGAAATTTTCGGCAAAGATAATTTTAGTAAGCAATGAAGGTAGCTCAGGGCATTTAGAAAACATTAAATCCTTTAACTAAGGTGATCAATAGCAGGTCAATTTTTTAACAATATGTGGATAGAATCCCCCGTTTTTTTATAAGCAATTGTGAATCAGATAATTGAATTTTTGGTGTTGATTTCTTTGTGGATAAGCGATTGAGCCAGTCTACCTTTGCCGCAAGCATTTGGGTACATTTAATTATCCAATCCCTCTATATGTTCGAAGAAGAAAACGAAGACGACTTTTTTAACCTGCTTGATCTCATTGATGAGTTCAAAAAAATGCAGGCGGAAGGTCGCTCCAGATTTTACGATTTGGAAGAGTTTGAAGCTATTTCAGATTACTTTTATGAGATAGGGAAAGTTAAGAAAGCCCTGGAAGTGATAGAGATGGCTGCAGAACAACATCCCTACGCCAGTTCCTTGAAATTGAAAAAAGTGCAATTCTTAACGGCGTTGGATAAAACCAAAGAGGCTGCCCATGTTCTAAATGAATTAGAAGGGGAAACCCATGATCGCTTTGAGTTACACATGGCTAGAGCAGGCTTGTTTTCCAAAACCGGAAATCATCAAAAAGCAATTGAACAATACCGACAAGCCCTGAGCCATGCCGAGTTTCCCGAGGATGTTTATCATCTCCTGGCTCTTGAGTACCAGTTAATAGGTACATATGATAAAGCCCTTCGCTATTTAAAATTGTCCTTATCTCAGTTTCCTGAAGATGAGATTGCCCTCTATAATTTGGCTCTGTGTTATGATCTTTTAGAGCGACCGGAAGATGGAGTAGATTATTTGGAAGATTTCATTGATAAGAACCCGTATTCGGAGATTGCCTGGTACCACCTGGGATTAATGCAGGCCAAATTGGAATACTTTTCACAGGCTCTACGTGCACTTGATTATGCCATTTTAATCGATGAGTACTTTTCCGCCGCCTATTATGAGAAAGCTCGAATTTTAGAATTAGAGTTTCGCTACCAGGAAGCAGCCGAAACCTATCAGGCCACCTTCGAATATGATGGAGCCAGCGGTTATGGTTATTATAAAACCGGCCTCTGCTACATGCGCTTAGGTAAAATGGCCAAAGCGGAGAAATACCTCAATAAGGCCATTCAGGAGGATTCTGAATTGGAAGAGGCTTACTACGAGCTAGCATTGCTCAAAGATGAGCAGAAGGAATGGGCCGAGGCTCTTTACATGATTAATAAGGCTGTGGATTTGGATCCTGAGAATTGGGAGTACAGACACAGTTCGGCATTGATGCATCGTCGAGCAGGAAAGCAGGATGAAGCAGTTCTTATTTACAAGAAGCTCATTGCAGATCAATATTGCAATGCCCATACATTTATGGAATATGCTCAGCTTCTTTTTGATATGTGCGAGTTCAAACAGGGAATGGATGTGATGTATCAGGCTCTGGAACTTTTTCCTGAGTCTAGTGAATTGCACTTCCAAATGTCCGGTTATCTCTATACAATTGAGGAGGCTGATGAAGCGGAAATCTACCTCAAGAAAGCACTAGGGCTCGATCCGGGTGGACGTAGTTTCTTTCTCGCACTCTTTCCTTGGCTTAAAGAAAATGTAAAGGTGCAAGGCATATTGCAATTGCATTAAGGGCATTTCTTTTCTTTGACAAAATTTTCGGATGAACAGACTTTTCCTTTTCCTGAAAGGTATGGCAATGGGTGCGGCTGATGTTGTTCCTGGCGTGAGTGGAGGTACCATAGCCTTTATTACGGGTATCTATGAAGAACTGATTGATAGCATCAACCGAGTGAACCTTGGAGCTTTGCAAACTTTGCGCAAAGAGGGATTCGCCGCAGCCTGGAAGTATGTGAATGGCTGGTTCTTTCTTCCCCTCTTTTTAGGAATTGGAGTTTCAATTGTTTCCTTGGCAAAGGGTATTTCCTGGCTTTTAGAAAATGAGGCCGTTTTACTCTGGAGCTTTTTCTTCGGATTGGTTTTGGCCAGTATTTTTTTCGTGGGTAAGCAGGTGAAGCGGTGGAACGTTCCACCTATTATTGCCTTTATCGCTGGTGCTGCGATTGCTTACATGATCACTGTTTTACCCGCCTCCGGTTCCAATGATGCCCTTTGGTATATTTTCTTAAGTGGGATGATCGCTATCTGTGCCATGATACTTCCCGGTATTTCAGGTTCCTTCATATTGGTGTTGTTGGGTTCCTATGCGATTGTCCTAAACGCGATAAAAGAATTGGATTTTACCATAATTGCAGTGTTTGGTATTGGAGCAGTTATTGGCTTATTATCGTTTGCACGGCTTCTTAAGCATATGTTTGCCCGTTACCACGATCTTACGGTTGCCTTGCTCTCCGGTTTCTTATTAGGTTCATTGAATAAGATCTGGCCCTGGAAAAGGGTGGAGGCCATAATGGTTAAACACGAAGGGGAGCCGGACGAGGAGGTCGTGAATATCTTGGAAAAAGCAGTTTTGCCTCAGGATTTTACCACCTATGTTAGAGAGGGTGGAGAGATTGTTGGCCAGGAGAGTGCTGATCCTCAGATGTGGCCCGCCTTAGGTCTCGCTTTGGCCGGAGTGGTGCTGATTCTTCTATTAGAGAGATTAGGAAATTCCAAACCTAAAGAAGCTTAACCATGCAATTGGGCCTGATAGGCGAAAGCCTGGGGCATAGCTTTTCTGCCTCCTACTTTAGTAATAAATTCCAGCAGGAAGGTTTAAAGGGCTATTCCTATCAGAATATTGAATTAGCCAGAATTGAAGATGTAAGTCAATTCCTGGATTTTTCGAAATGGCAAGGATTTAACGTTACGATTCCCTATAAAGAGTCCATTCTTAATTATCTGGATGAGATAGAGGCGGAAGCTATGGCGATTGGAGCGGTAAATACTATTTCTTATCGCAATGGAAAGTGGATTGGTCAAAACACTGATCACCTCGGATTTCAGAAAGCATTAGAGGAAAAGTGGCCAGAAAGATCTTTTAAAAAGGCCTTAATACTTGGGAGTGGTGGTGCCTCCAAGGCGGTAGCATTTGCTCTAGGTAAAATGATGATTCCCTTTGAAATCGCGAGTAGGAAATATGACACGAATTATAGGTCATATACGCAAGCTCAGGCGGAATTGTTACTCTTCGATTTAGTGATTAACACCACACCCTTAGGCACGTTCCCTAATATTCAATCTCAACCTGATCTGGAACCGAAAGGAGATTTGAGGGGTCATTTCTTTATGGATTTAATATACAATCCCACTGAAACACAATGGCTTGCTAAAGCTAGGCAGGCCGGTGCCAGCACCTTAAATGGTTATAAAATGTTGGTTCATCAAGCGGAAGCTTCATGGAAAATCTGGCGGGATAGGAAAGCCTAATTATCTCCATATTAAGCTTTATGAATAACTCTTTCCTGCTTTGAAATTCGCTTATTTTTGTCCTCCCATTATTAAGCATTATGGAAGATACACAGAACAACTTACCACAAGGTGAGGAGCAGGAGAAAGTAGGACAGGATATGAGCGAGGCTCAAAATGAAGCATCAAGTGCTTCGGAAGAATCAAACACAAATCCGGAAACGGAGGGGAAGGAGGCTAATGCTACCGAATCGGCAATGCTAGAGGTTGCACAAGAGAAGACTGAAGAGATTTCGGATTTAGTGTTAATCGGTGAGCCTGAATCGGCTTCGGAAGGTGAGCTTACATCAGAAAAGCCGGTTTCTCAAGAACCGATTGATATTAAATCGGTAGGCGAATCAAAGGAAATCGCTGATCAGGAAGATGATACCGCAGAATCGGCAATGATAGAAGCCGCGGAGCAAAGCGATCCAGAGTCATCTGACCCCATAGTGCTAAGTGATGAGGATCTGGAAAAGGATGACGACACCGCCGAGATTAAAGGTGATGAAGAACATGAGGAGCATCCTGATGAATTAGAGATGCCAGATTATGGCACTTACCTTCCAGAAGATCTCGTTTCATCTGCCTTCAAATTATTAAGGGATCATCCAATTCAAAAGTTACGCGATCACTTTGCTGCAATTCGCAAGTACCTGATGAAGCAGCTTAATGAGGAGCGAGCAGAAAAACTTGCTGAGTTTGTTGAGCAAGGCGGTAATGAATTAGACTTTGAATACATCCAGCCACTAAGGGAACAGTTTCGAACCATATTTAGTGAATTCAGGACCCGTAGAAAGAAGTATTACGATGAACTCAGCACGCAGCTTGATCAAAATCTTCTTGTTAAGAGGAATCTGATTGAGCGTTTAAAGGAGTTAGTTAATAAGGAGGAATCGATAGGAGATACTTTTAAAGAATTCCGATTAATTCAGGAGGATTGGCGTAATACCGGACCGGTTCCAAGTGCAGATAGTCGAGACCTTTGGCGTACCTACCACTTTCACGTAGAGAACTTCTACGAGTACGTTAAGATTAACAAGGAACTAAGAGACCTCGATTATAAGAAAAACCTTCAGCAAAAAGAGGAACTGGTTAAAAAGGCCCAGGTCATTTTGGATTCAGATGATCTTCGTGACGGATTTAAAGAACTGCAGAAGCTACACAAGGATTGGCGTCAGGTTGGTCCGGTTGAACCTGAGTTACGAGAACAGCTTTGGCAGCAGTTTTCAGCAATTACCAAGCAGATTCACGAGAAAAGAGAGGAGTTCTTTAAGGCATTGCGCGGTAAGCGGGAAGAGATGCTAGCTGAGAAGAAAGCCTTGGTTAAGAAACTGGAGGATTTCCCTAGGAGCTTTACTAAGCATCACGAATGGCAGAAGGCGATAAAAGGGATAAACGAAATTCAGAGTGAGTTTAAAAAGATTGGTCGCTTAAACATCCCAGGAAATGATGAGGTTTGGGAAGAATTCAGATCGGCTTTAAGAGACTTTAATAAGTCGAAAAACAACTTTTATAAAGACCTTAAGAAAGAACATCACGATAATCTGGAAAAGAAGAAGGTCCTTCTTGCAAGAGCTGAAGAGCTTAAGGATAGCGAGAATTGGCGTGATGCAGCTAATGAGTTAAAAAGAATTCAGGCAGACTGGAAACGCATCGGGCATGTTCCAAAAAGCGAAAGCGATAAAATTTGGAAAGAGTTCCGCGCAGCCTGCAATCATTTCTTCGATCGACTTACCGCTCATAATAAAGGAAGGGACGCTGAGTTTGAAGCGAATGCTAAGGAGAAGCAGGACTTTTTAAATGAATTGGAAAAGTGGCAGCTAGACCTGTCTGACAAAGGTGCGGCCGTTAAAGCAATAAAAGCGAAGATTGGTGAGTGGCGCAATTTGGGAGCCTCACCTCGTAAAATGCGCAACGAACTTGAAGGTCGTTTTAATAAGACCATTGACGGGTTTTTCAAGGCGATTGATTTAGATCGAAAAGAATCTCAACGTATTCGCTTTGAGAATAAAGTAGAAGGTCTTGCCGCGCAAGGGCAAAATGAAGTGCAAAGGGAGAGTGATTTCCTAAGACGTAAGTTGGACGAAGCTAAGAAGGAACTCATGCAACTTGAGAACAACATGAGCTTTTTCAGCAGCAGTAATCCCAATAGCCCCATTGTTAAGGAGGCCCAGAAGAATATTGACGCCCAAAAATCAAATGTGGCATCTCTTCAAGCTCAATTGAAAATGTTGAGTCAAAAGATAAAGGCCATGCAAGCCAAAGAATCTGAAGAGCAAGCTGATTCAGAATAGTAAATCATAGTGCAGAATATCGGCGATTACCTAATACCTGGAGGCATTGCCTTCATTATGCTGGGTATAGGTCTCAGCCTGCACTTTCGTGACTTCGGTCGAGTGTTTCTCCGGCCAAAGGGGATAATTATTGGTTTAAGCGGGCAATTTATTGCTCTACCTGTTTTAGCCTTTATTATGGCCTGGGTTTTACCCATTGATCCACTCTACAAAGTAGGCTTGGTTCTAATCGCTTGTGCTCCCGGAGGTACAGCATCGAATCTGGTGACACACATGTTAAAAGGCAGAGTTGCGCTCTCGGTTAGCTTAACTTCCTTTAACAGTTTTGGGATTCTATTAAGTATCCCTCTGTATCTCAATCTAGCACTCTATTGGTTTTTAGGAACAGAGTCTGATATACGCATCGGCTTTATGGACACTTTTAAGGAGATTCTCTTTACAGTTGTAATTCCTGTGCTGGTTGGTATTCTATTGAATGAATACGGACCAAAAAGAACCATTGCCAGTCTGCAAAGACCCTTACGTTTTGTTTTACCAGCAGTGCTCTTTGCCATATTTGCCTACACCATTTTCTTTGAGGATGGCGGTTCTCAAAGTGCCGCATTCACCGAGAATTACATTCTCTTTATGCCTTTGGTGTTTTTCAATGTCGGGACTATGGTAATCGGTTACTTCTTTTCTCGTTGGCTTGGGATTCGACATGATGGATCCTATACCATTGCGGTAGAATTCGGATTGCAAAATGCCGCCCTGGCAATATTCATTGCGGTTCAAGTCCTTGAGAAACCAGAAATAGCATTGATAGCAATCATGTACAGTAGCTTTAGCTTCTTTACCACCTGGTTGGTAGGTTGGTTGCTAAAACACCGCCTGGAAAATTTCAAGGTCCAGAAGGAGAAAGCTTAGTGCTTTATTTTCCCCATTTGTATCCCAGCCATGCCATTGGGATATAGGCAACTATCAAATCGGTAATATTAAACCAATCTGGTCCTCCCATGTCCATTACATTCCATATGCCGGCAGCCAGGAAAAGAGCGCCTAAAACTAAGCACCATGGCATTTTAGATCCTACCATGATTTTTGCGCCTACAAACACTCCAATAAGGGTGCCCAGAGCATGAGCCAACAAGGGTACTAGAAAATGCTTGACTTCGAAGGCATCCATATTCGCCTTAATTGATTCGGGGTCCATGGGTTCTACTCCCTCCGGTAGGCCTACAATCGCTGTTCCAGCGATAATGATGATCATGTTCACTACGTTGCCAGTGATTAGTCCGGCGATAAAGCCCAAAATGTTGCGTAAGGTTGGATTCATGTTGATGATGTTTGCCACTAAAGTAAGATTAAAACACCGGTCAACATGAACTCTAAAATTTATTTGATTAAAGAATGTCTCCTCCAACCGGCAGACCACTAGGCACTTGGCTCGGGATGGTGCGGTCAAAGCTTTGATCAGTGAGAGTGCGTAAAAAGGCAATAATTTCGTCAATATCACCGCCATTCATTTCTAAGCGTCTCGCTTCATCAGCAATGTCATTTGCATTCAAATTATCATTGATTGCATTATTCACTCGGTTACCTGAGATATCATTGTAAAAGTCAAGAACCTCTCTTAAGTTGGCCATTTCTCCATTGTGCATGTAAGGACCGGTAAGGGCGATATTGCGGAGACTGGGAGTTCGGAAATCAAAGTTACCGGCGCCTCTGTCAGTGATACCGTTTGCATCAGGAACTCCAAGGACATGCAATTCAAAATCACTCAACATTGGGCCACCATGGCAATCGGCACAGCCCACCTGCACAAAACGTTCTAATCCTTCTTGTTCGGCCACATTTAGGGCAGAATTATCTCCTCTCATAAACTGATCGAAACGGCTGTTATTAGCCAGAATGCTCCTTTCATAGACAGCCAAGGCAGCTAAGAGTCTTGATTGATTAATATCGGCAGAGCCGAAGGCTTGATCGAAGAGGGTTCGGTATTCATTAATTGAGTTCAGTCGAGTAATGATGGAGTCAACAATATCGTTTTCAGCAATTTGGTTCCCACGCATCTCCTCCATAGAAAGCATTGGCAGTAAGGCCTGACCCTCTAAGCTATTTTCCCGTGAGTCCCAAAACATGGGTGCTTGATCCGGATTATAGTTCCCATTCTGGTCGATCCCATTAAAAGCGGTGTTAATAATGGTGGGGGCGTTTCTTTCGATTCGTACCCCATTACGACGCTCTGGTCCGAGGCCCATTCCGTTTACTCCAATGGATAGACTAATACCATCTGCATAAGCGAAATCGGGGTGGTGACAGGTGGCACAAGAAACGTTTCGGGTTCCGGAAAGAATCGGATCGAAAAACAACAATCTTCCCAGATCTCGTTTTGCTTCGGTGTAATTGTTTGTGGTGGGGCTAATGAAGTTGGCCGGTAGGGCACTTAGTTCTTCAAAAACATTTTGATTTACCTGATTGTCGCCATCTTGGTCATCGCGACAGCCGGTTGCGCTAAGGAGGACAATAAGTAAGATTCCTCCGATTTGAATTTTTGGTTCTCTCATGATGTTGGAATTGGGATGTATTAAACCAACGGAACTTTTTGTCTTCTTGGTATTTAGAATTCGCTAATCGGTTTTTTAGAAGAGCATAAGAAGCATCGATCAGCGATAAATTGCGAAGGCCAAACCCCCAGTAAAGCTTAATTTCGCGGCATGGCGCAGCACTTTGATATTCATTCAGAATACAGTCCTACCGGAGATCAACCCCAAGCGATTAAAGACCTTACCCAAGGTTTAGATGAAGGAGAACGATACCAGACATTGCTTGGTGTGACCGGATCAGGAAAGACTTTTACGGTTGCTAATGTTATTAAGGAGGTTAACAAACCCACTTTGGTTCTGAGTCATAACAAGACTCTCGCAGCACAGCTCTATTCAGAATTCAAGCAGTTCTTTCCGAATAATGCGGTAGAATACTTTGTTTCATACTACGATTACTATCAGCCGGAAGCTTATATCCCAACCACTGGTACTTATATAGAGAAAGATCTTAGTATTAATGATGAGATTGAGAAATTGCGTCTCTCTACCACTTCTGCTTTGTTATCAGGTAGAAGGGATGTTCTCGTGGTAGCCTCCGTTTCCTGTCTCTATGGAATTGGTAATCCCGAGTCCTTCAATCAACAGGTAATTGAGATTGAGGTAGGGCAAGTGATTGCTCGTAATAAGCTGCTTTATGCTTTTGTAAACGCCCTTTATAATCGCACTGCTGCGGAATTTACGCGAGGGAGTTTTAGGGTAAAGGGAGACACAGTGGACATCTTTCCCGCTTATGCTGATACGGCATTTCGTATTCATTTCTGGGGAGATGAGATAGAACGAATTGAAAGGTTTGAGCCATCTAATCGAGAGGTATTAGAAACCTTTGATCAACTGAGAATATTTCCCGCCAACATATTTGTTACGGGAAAGGAACACTTACAGCAGGCTATTCATCAGATTCAGGATGATATGGTTGCTCAGGTTGACTTTTTTAACAAGCAAGGTCGTCCTCTTGAGGCAAAGCGTTTGCAGGAAAGAACCGAGTTTGATTTGGAGATGATTCGAGAGCTAGGCTATTGCTCCGGAATTGAAAACTATTCACGTTATCTGGATGGAAGGGCCCCGGGTACCCGACCTTTCTGTTTGCTCGACTATTTCCCAGAGGACTATCTAATGGTCATAGACGAAAGTCATGTTACGGTCTCCCAGGTAAGAGCCATGTATGGTGGGGATCGTTCCCGGAAGGAGAATCTTGTGGAGTATGGATTTCGTTTACCGGCAGCCATGGATAACCGTCCGTTGACTTTTGATGAGTTTGAAAGCTTGCAGAACCAGGTCATTTACGTGAGTGCGACTCCGGCGGATTATGAGTTGGAGAAAAGCCAGGGTGTGGTGGTAGAGCAGTTGATAAGACCAACCGGATTATTAGACCCTGCGATTGAGGTTCGCCCTGTCCAAAATCAGGTTGATGATTTGATGGAGGAAATAAAGAAACGTTCCGAGATTGATGAGAGGGTACTCGTTACCACCCTTACTAAGCGGATGGCTGAAGAGCTTACCAAATATTTAACTCGATACGGGGTGCGCTGTCGCTATGTGCATTCGGATGTAGATACGCTGGAAAGAGTTGAAATCATGCGCGATTTGCGCTTAGGGCTTTTCGATGTTTTGATTGGAGTAAATCTGCTTCGAGAAGGACTAGACTTACCAGAAGTTAGTTTAGTAGCCATCCTTGATGCGGATAAAGAGGGATTCTTAAGAGCTGAAAGGTCATTGGTTCAAACCGTTGGAAGAGCCGCCAGAAATGTAAATGGCCTGGCTATAATGTACGCTGAGAAAATCACCGAAAGCATGCGCAAAACCATAGACGAGACCAATAGGCGTCGAATGGTACAACAAGAGTACAATGATAAGCATGGTCTGGTACCTACGGCTTTAAAGAAGTCTACAGATTCGGTTCTTCCCGGTTCTAAAAAAGATCATAATCCCTACAAGAGTAAACTGGCCTCGCCTTTGGTTGCTGCCGAAGAACCAGCCGTTTACCATAGTAAAGAGGAAATGCGCAAAGCCATTGAGAAGGTTCGACGTAAAATGGAAGTGGCCGCTAAGTCTCTTGACTTTATAGAAGCTGCTGCCTTACGGGATGAAATGGTAGGTCTGGAAGAAAGAATGCAAAAAGAATTTCCTCAATGATGAACAATTTGCTTTTAAAAGCAATATGAACCTATGCATTTTAAACTCTGCCTCTTTTTTCTTATCATTTTTAGTGCTAGCAGTCTCCGAGCCCAGATTCAAGCCACAGTAGTGGATCAAGATGGAGAAGCACTGCCGATGGCAAATGTGCTACTCAGTCAGGATGGGGAGGTGGTTAAAGGAATTGCTACTGACTTAGATGGTAGTTTTAGTCTGGAAGTTTCACCAGGAGATTATACCTTGAATTGGAGTTTTGTAGGACTCCAGGATGATAGCTTGAACATCACCGTGCCAGCCGATGGCCTGCTCGACTTGGGAACTTTAAAAATGATCCAGTCATCCATCGTTATGCAGGAAGCGCAGGTGGTGGCAAAGGCCAAGATGATGGAGTTTGAGCAGGATAAGCGAGTGTTTAATGTAAGTCAGGATAAAACTGCCGTTGGAAGTAATGCATCAGAAATTCTTAATAATCTACCCTCGGTTACGGTAGGAGTGGAAGGTGAAGTTTCATTGCGTGGATCTTCAAATGTTAGGATACTGATTAACGGAAAGCCTTCTGGCCTGATAGGTTCAGATCCGGCTTCTGCACTCAGACAATTACAAGGAAACTCAATTGAAAAAATAGAGGTCATCACCAATCCTTCGGCGCGTTATGATGCAGAAGGAGAAGCGGGGATCATCAATATAGTCCTTAAGAAGCAAGACCAAAAAGGATTTAATGGCAGCTTTGACTTGAGTGGCGGATATCCGGAATTATATGGTGCCGGTGCAACCATGAATTATAGGCGCAATCGTCTGAATTTCTTTACAAATCTGAGCTTTAATCAAAATCGTTCCCCAGGAGGAGGGAGATCTGATCAGAGGTTCTTTCTGCCAGACACTAACTATTCCTTCCTGAGAGATCGCCGTCAAAATCGGGGAGGTTTTGATTGGAATCTTCGTTTCGGTGCGGATTACTATTTAGCAGAGAATCAAACTCTCACCGGTTCATTTATTTACAGTCCAAGCCAGCGCAAAAACTTCGTGGATATTGAGTTTCGCGATTTGGATGCGAATGGGGAAGAAGTAAGGGTTGTAAACCGTTCGGATGTGGAGGATGAAACTTCCTCAGAAGTTGAAGGAAATCTGAGTTGGCAGAAAACATTTGGAGGGAACAAGGATCATAAGTGGACGGCCGATTTGCGCTACAGCCTCGAGGACGATCGAGAAAATTCGAATATAACTCAGGATACCATAGGAGTACCCGGCACTTTTTTGCAGCAAGTAGCCAATGTGGAATTTCAGCGAAGCACTTTAATTCAGACAGATTATATCAAGCCCCTCGGAGAGAAGCGCAGCTACGAAACTGGAGCGCGAATGACCCTCCGAGAAATAGAAAACGATTATCGACTAAGTGATCAGGCTGACGATGGAAGTTTTATCCCCGATCCTGATTTTAACAGTCGATTTCTTTTTACGGAAAATGTCTATGCGGGCTATGGAATTTATAATGATGCCATCGGCAATAAAATAACCTATCAAGTAGGTCTAAGAGCCGAGGTAACAGATTTACGCACCGAGGTGGGTGATGGAGATAGCATCAATCCCAGGCTATACGCCAATCTATTTCCCAGTGCTTTTTTCACTTATAGTTTCAGTCCTTTGAGCGATTTGCAACTGAGTTACAGTCGACGGATCAGTCGTCCTGGTTTTAGAACTTTGGCGCCCTTCTTCGGCTTTAGTGATAATCGAAACTTCTTTTCCGGTAATCCCAATGTGAACCCGGAATTTACGGATAGCTACGAAGCCGCTTATGTACGGTACTTCGAGAAGGGCAGTCTTTATAGCGGTCTGTACTATCGACATCGTACCGGAGTTATTGAGCGGATCACGGTAGTTGAAGAAAGAAATGGACAGGAGTTCACTCGCTTTTTCCCAATTAACTTGGCAGTACAGGATGCTTACGGTTTAGAGTTTAACTTTCAGTATGAGTTTGCCAAATGGTATGAGGTTAATGCGAATCTAAATCTCTTTTATACCGAGACCGCAGGCGATTTTGAAGGCGAGGATTTTGGAGCCACCAATACTTCGAGCAGTGGTCGATTGGTAAATCGATTTGAATTCTGGAATAGCGATTTGCAGCTCAGTTTTAACATGCGTGGGCCTGCTCAAACAGCTCAAATACGACGTTTGGGTATTTACACCATGGATTTAGCCTGGAGTAAGGACTTTATGAAGGGTAATGCTACTCTAACCGTTTCGGTAAGAGATCTATTCAATAATCGCATTCGGAGATATTACACGACCGGGAATATTGGCGAAGGAGGATATTTTGATAATTATGGCACCTTCCAGTGGCGGGTTCGTCAGATCACGGTTAATTTGAATTACCGTCTAAACCAAAGAAAGTCCCGCAGACCATCCGGGTCCAGAGGCGGTGGTTTTGAAGGTGGCGAATTCTAGCAGATCTATTCTTTAGGTGAATAAATCAAAATCAGCGGACTGGACCCAATGGTAAATCCTGAATCCATTGCGACCGGTTCACTACTGTTTAAATCATAATAGCTAGGTTCACTATTTTCTTCGAGGAAATAGGGTCGATCATAATGCGAGCGTTGATCATCCTGAGGGTTCCAAAGGGCATAAGCCTTCTGTTTTGTATTGGGGTTGAAATAACGATAGATGATCAAATTTTCAAGGAATCCCTGTTCTTGTTCCTCAAAAACAAAGTCGCCCAGTATTAGCTTAAGATTTTGTAGCTTGTAGAAGCTTGGTTTAGGTCGGTGTTTATTCCATTTTTCAGATGTAAGCCCGCTGCTATTGTATTTGTTTGGGTTAGCGGCATTAACATCTCTAAGCATATAGATAAAAGCGCCATCAATTCCTGAAGCATGGGCCATTAACATCGATCGCACCAAATAGTCAGCCTGTAATTCGAGCAATTGGACCGAATCACCGCCAGCTGGCGATTGAATGGATTTGGGATTAGTATCAAAGCCAAATTCGCTGAGGAAGATTTTTTTCTCTGGCAGCTTCCGATTGCGATAGTTTACCAAAGCCTCAAGTTTTTTTCTAAATCCATCTTCCTCGGGAGGGATAGCATGTTTAGCTTTATCATCTTGACCCCCGGCATCATTGCTGTAATGATGGAAGTTTAGGGCATCTGCCGGGAAATCGCCATAAGGTCTGAGATACATGGCCCAAATTCGAATGGCTTCGATATAATTGGTGTCTAAACCAGCTAATCCTCCCATTACGAACTCCAGATTAGGGTCAGCTTGTTTTAAGCCATGATAGCGGCCCAGTTGCCCGCTATGTCCATCATAATCAGCACTAAGCATAGCGGCATATTCGAAGGGATGGAAATAACCTTCCCGGCCTCGCCACCATTTGTCAGGCTCATTCCAACTTTCAATGCCGGCAATTAAATTCAGGCCTGAACGACTCGTTTGATCTTTAGCGAGATTGAGCATCGTTGGAACATGGGTTCGGCTCCCATAACGCGCGGCATATTGCCATATAAACAGACTATGCAATCTATAGGCAGTCGGATCATCGCTGGCATACTTAAGGTGTTGGGGTTTGTAGTCAAAATTTTCCTTTAGCCAGGGCGGACTACCCTGGATACATGGGTATACCTTAAGACCTCTTTTCTTTAAATCGGTGTAGTAAGTATCGAAGTTCCAGTTTCCTGCTGGTGTTGGAGAAAATCTCAGACCTTCCACTGAAACCCGACCTGCTTCTATTTCTGGTGGATAATGCCAATCCCAATTATGGTATTCACGAACTAAGCCTGCTACTGCTTCAACTTTATCTGAAGGGTCATCTACAAAGGCGTTAATTCCCATAAAATCCTTCAGTCGGATAGGAGAGCGGAGTTTGCGGGGTTTTACAACAAGCTCCTCTCTTTTAGTTTTCTTGCCGTAAATGCGCATTTCGCCAATTTCTGCTTGAGGTCCCAGGAAGCGCATAAATAGCCATTGGCTATGGCCTTTCAGTTTTGCATTTCGCCAAGTATTGTAGCGATTGGTATAAAGCGCAGCCTCTAAGTTCCACTCCGCTGGGCTGCCGGAGTATATCAGGAAACTGTCGCGTCCAGCACCATCATAAAACTCAATAGAATCCAATTGATAAAACCCTTTCAAATCAATTAAGAACTCCTGGGGTCGATAGAGTTTTTGGTAAGTAGGATGAAAAGGCTTTTTCGGTGATTCCTTTCCAAGCTTAGGCTCATCAAACAGACCCCTTTGAACCTGCGCTCCATTTAATTGAAGTACCTGTGTCTCTGCGATTGGAATTTGAGCCCATAGCAATTGCGGTACAGTAAGTAGAAGTAAGAGAGCCAATCTCATAGACATTCCTTAAAAACGAATATAGGATTTAGGTTTAGGGAAATAAAAAACCCTGATTTCTTAAGTTAGAAATCAGGGTCATTGTATTAAAGACTGGGAGCTTATTTTACTTCTACCAGTTCAACATCAAAAATGAGCCAGGCATTAGGAGGGATAACTCCACCTGCACCTGAAGCACCATAACCCAAATCTGGAGGGATTATCAGACTGGCCTTACTACCAACATTTAAAAGGCTTATACCTTCATCCCAACCAGGGATAACACGACCTACTCCAACTGGGAAGCTAATAGGCTCACCTCTATGTCTGGAGTTATCGAAAACAGTCCCGTCAGTCAATCGACCTTCATAGTGTACCGCAACAGTTTTGCCTTTTTCCGGCTTTTCACCGCTTCCTTCGGTTTCGATCTTGTAAAAAAGTCCGCTGTCTGTTTTATTGTAACCTTCAGTAAGGCCGGCCATTTTTTCTTCCTCAGCCTTGCGGGCTTTGGCTTCAATTTCATCTTGCTTGGCAATCATCTCTTCGAAAACGGCAGCAGCATCCCAAGCCAGGGCTTCTTCTCCCTCGCGAATTATTTCTACTTTATCCATTTTATCACCTTGCTGGATAGCGTCCACCACGCTTTGACCTTCAACCACTGCTCCAAATACAGTGTGTTTTCCGTCGAGCCAAGGGGTTGCGCCATGGGTGATAAAGAATTGCGAACCATTGGTTCCTGGACCAGCATTGGCCATGCTTAAAGTTCCGGCTTTATCATGCTTTAAGTCGGCATGAATTTCATCAACAAATTTGTATCCCGGCCCACCGGCACCACTACCGGTAGGATCACCTCCTTGTACCATGAAATCGGCGATTACCCGGTGGAAGGTCAAACCATCATAGTAGGGTTCTCCTTCACTCTTGGCATCGTTCTTTATTTTCCCTTCCGCTAGACCTACAAAGTTGGCTACGGTTAAAGGGGTTTTATCATGCTCTAGCTTTAAGGTAATTGCTCCTTTGCTAGTAGTGAAACGGGCGTAAATACCGTTCTCCATTATTTCTCTGTTCTATTTGTTTATTTCTGACCAGCAGCTTGACTGTCTTCCTGGATCTTTACCATGGTAACTTCAAATATCAACCAGGCATCTGGTGGGATTAAGTTTCCGGCACCACGGGCTCCATAGCCTAATTCAGGAGAAATTACCAGTTTCCACTTATCTCCAACTTGCATGCGCACCAGGGCTTCTCTCCATCCTTGGATTACTCGGGCATTCATACTTGCTTGTACCGGAAATGGCTCATAAGGACGACCTGGATTGTAACGACCACCTTCTCTAGCCACTTCTTCAATACTACTGTCGAAAAGAGTACCATCTACCAGATATCCACTGTAATCCATCAATACGGTTTGTCCTGTTTCAGGCTTTGGTCCGGAACCGGCTTCCAGTACCTGATAATACAATCCGGATTCTGTCTTTTCCATTCCTTCGGTAAGATCCGCGATCATTTTCTCTTGTGCCTCAGCTTCCTTTTGCTTCTCTGCAGCCATATCCTTTTTGGCCTTAGCGAATGCTTCTGGGGCATTGTAAGATTTGGCAGCACCTTTACGGATGATTTTAACTGAATTCATAATCACATCCGCGTTAGGGCGATCACTACGATTACGAGGAACCAGAGAAATAGAATCTGCGATTTCCTGACCCGCTACAACTGATCCGAATACATTGTAAGAACCGTCCAAGTGTGGGGTAGGAGCCACGGTGATAAAAAATTGACTGCCATTCGTGTTAGGTCCGGAATTAGCCATTGAAACTGCTCCCTTTTTATGACTTAACTCATCACTGGTTTCATTATCAAACTTATATCCTGGTCCTCCAGAGCCCGTACCTTGTGGGTCGCCTCCCTGGATCATGAACTGTGGAATAACACGGTGAAAAATCAATCCATCATAAAAAGGTTTTCCCTTGTATTGCTCCTCTGCTTCTGGGTGATTTCCTTCGGCTAGAGCTACGAAATTCGCAGTAGTTAAGGGAGCTTTCTCTTCTTCTAATTTAATCAGTATGTCTCCAATATTGGTGTTGATATGAGCATACACACCATCATTTAGTTCTTGCTCCTCACCATTAATCACAACAGAATTTTGAGAGCTACAGCTCGACAGCAAGCCTCCAATTAAGACTGCGGTCATCCAGAAGTTTTTCATTTTTCTTGGTTTTGTTTTTGAATTTCTAAGACTTCAAGTTTATACACTAAAGCAGTGTAAGGAGGGACTTTGTTTTGATCGCCGGCCACCCCGAAGGCGCGGTGCGAAGGTAATATAAAGAAACCCTTATCCCCAACGCGCATAAGCTTTAAAGCTTCGTGCAGTCCAATCTCCGCATCCTCACGATCTACAAGCAATTGAGCGGCCTTGCCTTCTTCAGATTCATAAAGTTTGGAACCATTTAACAGGGAAATCTCATAGCTGTAGCTGACCAGATCTCCAGTTTTAACTTTGTCGCCTGTAGCCCTTTCTCCATCAATGGAATAATGTATACCAGTGCCATTACGTTCCAGATTTAAGCCTCGTTCTTTAATGTAGGCCTTGATCGATTCCACTTCTTTTTTTAGGAATGCACGGTTTGCCTCAATGCTATTGGTCCTTCCCTTACGCGGAGTTTCTTGATTAAGTTCTCTAGGTTGAGCTCCCTCTCCACCAGGTCGGCAGGAAACCAGAATGCTAGAAAGAATTAGGATTCTAAATACTCTCTGCATATTCTGATATCTCTTCTTTATGATTTTGAAGGCAATTTTGAAGATAGCTTAAGGTCTCTTCTAGATTTTGATCCGAATTTCCTCCGGCTGCATTTTTATGTCCGCCCCCATTGAAATAGTTGCGAGCGAATTGATTCACATCGAAACTAGACTTGCTACGGAAGCTTAATTTGAAATTCCCATCTCTAGGAATTATAAAAGCGGCGATCTCTATTCCTTCCAAAGAAAGGCCGTAGTTCACAAAACCCTCGGTGTCACCTTTTTTATATCCAAATTGATCCAGGTCTTTTTGCTCCAAGTAGATGATCGAAGAATGTAGTTCAGATAAAACTTTCATGTTGTTAAGTGCACGACCTAATAACTGGAAACGACCTACACTATTGCTGTCATATATAAGGCTAGCTACTTTTTGATTTTCCACCCCTTTTTCCAGCAATTGGGCTGCTACGCGGTGCGTAAGAGGGCTGGTCGCGCTGAATCGAAAATTGCCTGTATCGGTTGCAATGCCCGCATAAAGGGCCTCGGCTAAATTCTTATTGAGGAGTTCGGTCCAATCCATGGCTTCCAAAAAGTGCCATACCATTTCACAGGTGCTACTCATACTGGTATCACTGTAGGTCCAATCGCAGAAGTTATCAGGTTGTTGATGATGATCGATCATCAGCTTTTTGGCCCCACTTTCCCGAATAATTTGTTCCATGGCTCCGCTGCGAGCGGGATGGTTATAGTCCAAATGTATTAGCAAGCCGGCATTTTCAATAATGTGATCGGCTTCAGAAAAGGACTGATCGTAGAAAAGCACTTCTTCGGTAAGGCTCATCCATTTTAGATTAGCCGCATAGTCGTTGGGCATAATCATCTTTACTCTAAAGCCAAGCTGCATCAATACCCCAGTCAATGCGATGGCAGATCCCACTGCATCTCCATCAGGGTTCTGGTGATTGGTAACCACAATATCCGGCCTCTGGGCCAGGAACTCCTTCATTTCCTCTGCGAGAGCGCTTAATTTTTGCATTGGGCAAATATAAAATCAATTAATAGGTGTCGATTACTATCTTGCAGTCATGACCACTAAACGCATTCAGTTCGGTTGGGCCTTTTATGATTGGGCTAATTCCGTCTACTCACTTGTTATTGCCACCGCCATTTTCCCCATCTATTTCGCAGAAGTCAGTCCAGAGAAGATAGATTTTATGGGTAAGGTTTTTCACAGTGCAGCGATGTACTCCTACACCCTGGCATTCAGCTTTGTTCTGGTAGCGATAATGAGTCCGTTTTTATCGGGGATAGCGGATTATACCGGCAATAAGAAACGCTTTTTACAATTCTTCGCCTATATGGGTTCTATTGCCTGTATGGCTATGTATTTCTTCGATTCTTCCAATATCTACTTCGGCTTGGGAATGAGCGTTATTGCCAGCGTAGGGTTTTGGGCATCTATTGTTTTCTACAATGCTTATTTGCCAGAAATCGCATCTCCGGAAGAACAGGATAGATTAAGTGCTAGAGGTTTCACCCTTGGATACATTGGATCGGCTCTCCTATTGATTATCAATCTGAGCATGATCACTTTACCGGAAACATTTGGCTTTGCGGATGCCGGGGCTGCGACGCGCTTCAGTTTTTTGACGACGGGTATTTGGTGGATTGGCTTTGCTCAGGTTAGCTTCAGAAGATTACCCTTGAACATCCACGGTCGCAAGCCAAAAGAAAAGGGCTATATCTGGCAGGGCTTCCGCGAATTACGCAGTGTGATTGACATAGTAATGAAGGACCTCAGGCTTAAGGTCTACCTATACAGTTTTTTCTTTTTTAGTGTAGGCGTGCAAACCATTATTCTTCTGGCAGGCCTTTTCGGTAGTGAGGAACTGGGCATGGAGAGTACCAAGCTTATTGCTACCATTCTGATAATTCAGTTTTTAGGGATTGCCGGCGCTAATTTGTTTGCCTGGATTGCACGGAGATATGGGAATATTATTTCTCTGAAGATTAGCATTGTTATCTGGGTGATGGTCTGTCTATTAGCTTTTGTTTTAGACAATAACGATCCTTTAGTTGAATATAAATTCTACGCAATTGGCGGCTTGGTAGGATTGGTAATGGGAGGAATCCAATCAGTAAGTAGAAGTACCTATTCCAAGCTATTGCCTGAAACTCAGTCTACGGCATCCTTCTTTAGTTTCTATGATGTCACTGAAAAGGTCGCTATTATTTGTGGAACCTTCGTTTTCGGATACTTGATAGAGATCACTGGTGATATGCGAACTAGTGCTTTAGCCTTATCCGTATTCTTCGTAATCGGTTTTACTCAGCTGTTACGATTAAGGAAAGGAACCTGGGTTTACTAATTCTCAAATTGAACATAGTCGAGTTTCACCTCTTCAAAAAGCTCATCGTAGCTTAAAACCCGACCTCTAATCAATACGGAGTCCCCAACATTAATCTCGGGCATGGTTTCAGTACTATCCAGACTTCCATAAACTCCCGGGTAAAGGATAAGCGAGCGATCCTTAACTTCACTTATAACTCCATTTAAGGCAATCAACTGATCAATATAGAGGGAATCAGCCAAAGGTCGATCCTGACTAAACTGTTGTACTAACTGTTCTGCAGTTAGTGTATAAGCCACTGCTTCGTTTTGTAAATCACGATGAGGTTTATGAAATACATACCAATAGGTAAGTCCGGCTATGATGGCGAGAACTAAAACAACGTACAAAAGCTTTCTCATGGATTGGGGCTTTTTAATTACAAACCTTCTTAAAGGCGAGATCGTTTTTCTTATTTGAGAACTATATCCTCAAATTAAAGAATATATTCGTCCTACTCCAATTCAATACCATGCGAAAAGTATCTCTAATCGCTCTTCTGGTCGTGTTTATCATCGCCTGTAGTAGTGAGAGCGTCCAGGAACTAAGTGTTCCCCCTAACAATTGCAATACTGAAGATATCAGTTATGATAATGAATTAGCAGCTTTAATTACCAATAGCTGCGCTACAGTTGGTTGTCATGTAGGTCCAAATGGAATTGGCGGCTTGGATTTAAGTCGCTATGAGGATGTAAAGCAGATTGCGGGGAACGGAAATCTGATTGGTAGAATAAATGGAACAACAGGGGCAATCATGCCTCCAGGGGGTAAGCTTCCTCCCTGTGAAATTAATAAGATCACTTCCTGGGTTCAGGACGGTGCGCGTCGAAACTAAAAAACACCAATATGAAAAAGTTAGCATTAATTCTTTCCCTTGCTTTAAGTTTTGGTCTTCAGGCCCAAAAACTAAAAACCCGTAGTGGTTACGTCAAATTCTTTTCAGATGCAGCGGTAGAAGATATCACAGCAGAAAACAATCAAGCCAGCAGTATCGTAAATCTCGAAAACGGAGAGTTTGCTTTTCTGGTACCCGTTAAGGCCTTTGAGTTTGAAAAGGCGCTGATGCAAGAGCACTTCAATGAGAATTACATGGAAAGTGGCAAATACCCAAATGCGAAGTTTAAGGGAACTATTGAAGATTATGAAGGCTTAAATCTCGAGACAGACCAAGTAGTTAGTAAAAACTTAAAAGGGGTAATGAGCATTCATGGCGTAGATCGAGAATTAAGTCAAACCGTAGTGTTTGTCGTAAAAGATGGCAAGGCCTCTATTAACAGCGAATTCTTATTGAAGTGCTCTGATTATGGCATTGAAATTCCTGCCACGAAATCTGATAACATCAGCAATGAGATTGCCATTACCGTAAAGTTTGACTATGACTAAATCATTAACCTACCTCCTTTGCCTACTGCCTCTTTTAACGATAGCTCAAGATGACCTCTTAGCCGAACTAGAAGGAGAGGCCGCCAACAAAACTGAGTACACTTTTGCTACCTGGAAGGGGACGAAAGTAGTTAACCTCCAAACCAATGAACTCCCGGGAAAGGGTGTTTTACAATACACCATATTGCATCGCTTTGGTGCATTTAGCGACCCCGATTTTGTTCACAATTTTTTTGGACTAAACAATGCCCAGGTAAGACTAACCCTTGACTACAGTCCTACGTCCTGGTTAAATGTTGGTTTAGGGCATACCGGATTTTTAAAGACCTATGATGCTTTCGCAAAGTATCGACTGGCAAGACAATCCAAGGGGGCTGTAAATATGCCGGTAAGCATTACTGGTTTCTCCGCCGCCTATTACACAGCACAGCGCTTTGGTGATGAAGGTTTTGAATGGACCACCGGTCGTAGAATGAGTTATGTTCATGAGCTCGTTATTGCGCGTAAATTCAATCAAAACTTTTCTGCTCAGATTGTACCGACCATAATTCATTCCAATATGGTCCAGGGAATAAATGATATTAATACTCAGGTTGCCATGGGATTAGCTGCTCGCTATAAGATCAGCCCTATGCATGCTATAACTGTGGAATGGGTACCGGTCATAAACGGGAATTCATTCCCCGATCCTGAGCAAATTGGTGCCACCAGGGATTTCCAGAATGCCCTTTCTATTGGGATGGATATCGAAACCGGAGGACATGTGTTTCAATTGTTTCTCACCAATGCAAGAGGGGTGGCTGAACCTTATGCTTTTGCCCAAACCCCAGGTTCCTGGTTAGATGGTGATATTCATTTCGGATTTAATATCAGTCGGGTATTCACCATGCGTCGTTAGACCGGGTTTTTATGAAAGGACGCAAAGCCGCTGTAGGCTTCATTTTCGTTACGGTTCTAATTGATGTAATGGGATTTGGAATCATCATTCCTATTGTCCCTGATTTGATTAAAGAACTTGCTGATATGAGTACAAGTGAGGCTGCTTTTTATGGCGGATTACTCACGACTACCTACGCTTTAATGCAATTGATTTTCGCTCCGGTTCTCGGTGGCTTGAGTGATAAATTTGGCCGTAGACCATTGTTATTGATCTCTCTGCTGGGTCTGGGTTTGGATTATATAGTAATCATTTTTGCTCCTAATCTCGCCTGGTTTTTCCTGGCTAGGATTATATCGGGAATCTGTGGTAGCAGTTTTACTGTCGCCAATGCTTACATCGCAGATATTAGTACTTCCGATCAAAGGGCCAAGAATTTTGGTCTGATTGGAGCCGCATTTGGATTGGGGTTTATCCTCGGTCCAATTTTAGGCGGTTACCTCGGTGAGATTGGAATCCGCGTACCATTTATTGCCACCGCAGCTATGACTCTTCTGAATTGGCTATATGGATACTTTGTAGTCCCCGAATCTTTAGCTCAGGAAAATCGAAGAGAGTTCAACTGGAAAAGAGCTAATCCAATCGGAACTTTACGTTCCATTGCTTCACATAAGGTTATTGTGCCTCTCTTGATTAGCTTTTTCATCGTTTATGTTGCCGGTCATGCTACCCAATCAAACTGGTCCTTTTTTGGACAGGAGAAATTTGGTTGGACACCCTCCCAAATTGGCTTGTCCCTAAGTTTCGTTGGAATAATGGTGGCCTTTGTTCAAGGCTTTGTGGTTCCAAGGGTGGTAGCTAAGTGGGGCGAAGTTGCTGCCGTATATATTGGCTTCACTTTTAATACGGTTGGGTCCTTGCTTTTCGGAATCCTTACGGAAGGTTGGATGGTTTATCTTGTAATTATTCCTTTCGCCTTTAGTGGATTAGCCGGTCCGGCTTTGCAGTCTATAATGGCAGGTCAAACGACCAAAGATGCCCAGGGCGAATTACAAGGTGGTCTCACGCAGGTAATAACCCTAACCAATATTGTAGGGCCACTCCTGATGACAGGTATATTCAGATATTTCACCAATCCTGAAAATGATATCTATTTCCCCGGAGCCCCCTTCATTTTGGCTTCAGGCCTAGTCTTAATTAGCATAGCGGTTGCCCACAGTTCACTATCCCGATTATCAGGCGAGTTTAACCCTGCGAAGAAGGAATAGACCTTTCAATTGCTATAAAGGCAATGGAGTATAGGTAATATGCTCAGACGGATACATTATATTCCCGTAGTGCATCATTAAGACTGGTCTTCTTATTGGTACTCTCTTTTCTTTGTCCAATAACTAGGGCACAGGGAACTTGATAGGTTCCAGCGGGGAACTCCTTGGGCATAGTGCCAGGTATCACCACCGATCGGGCGGGAATATGTCCCTTGATTTCTTTGGGTTCAGGCCCGCTTACATCGATTATTTTGGTAGAGGCGGTAAGTACGACATTAGCACCGAGAACGGCTTCTTCTTCAATTCGAATACCTTCAACTACGATACAGCGGGAACCGATAAAGCAGTTGTCTTCAATAATTACCGGAGCAGCTTGAACTGGTTCAAGAACTCCTCCGATACCCACGCCGCCACTCAGGTGAACGTTTTTGCCAATTTGGGCGCAACTTCCCACCGTAGCCCAGGTATCCACCATAGTACCACTATCCACATAGGCTCCGATGTTAACATAAGAAGGCATCATTACCACCCCAGGTGCAACATAGGCTCCATGCCTGGCTATAGCATGTGGAACCACTCTTATTCCTAATTCTTTATAATCCTTTTTTAAAGGTATTTTATCATGAAACTCTAATGGACCGGCTTCTAACTTCTCCATTTTACGAGTTGGGAAGTAGAGGATTACGGCCTTTTTAACCCATTCATGAACCTGCCATTCGCCGTCTATTTTTTCCGCGCAACGCAGCCTGCCTTTATCTATAGCTTCAATGCATTCTTCAATCACCTGTACTGTTTCTTCCTTTTGCAGAAGATCGCGGTTGTCCCAGGCTTCTAATATCAAGGCTTCGTGTTGCTTCATGTTTCAATTACTTTTGCGCAAAAGTATAAAGAGCTTGGCTAAGATCATTGCATTAGATATTGGAGGTAAACGGACTGGTATTGCTGAGACAGATCCCTTCCAAACCATAGCTTCTCCGCGTGAAACAGTTCTTACGGAGCAATTGGAATTATACCTTAAAAATTGGTTTCAGGAGGAAGAGGTTGAAGCAATTGTCTTAGGTGAACCTTTAGGTCTGGATGGTGGTGAAAGCGATAACTCGCAAAGAGTGCGCGAATGGCAGCAAAAGCTGAGTGCTCTATATCCTGATAAAAAGATCGTCCTTCAGGATGAACGATTTACTTCAAAGCTCGCCCAAAGGGCTCAAATCGAGTCTGGGATGAAGAAAAAGAAGCGTCGGGAGAAGGGTAGTCTGGACCCGATTAGTGCAGCAATTATACTAAACGACTATCTACAGGGTGCCTAAAGCAATGAGGCTTTGGGTCTCTAAGACCAATCCTTATTTTTGCCGAAATTTGCAGCATGATATTACCCATTGTCGCATATGGAGACCCCGTACTCCGCAAAGAAGGAGTGGACATTGATAAGGATTATCCCGGTCTGGAGGATTTAATTAAAAACATGTTCGAAACCATGTACAATGCCCATGGCGTTGGTCTTGCTGCTCCACAAATCGGAAAGTCAATTCGTCTTTTCATAATTGATACATCTGGATTTGTAGAAGAGGGAGAAGAGGATGCAGAAGGATTAAAAGATTTCAAAAAGGTCTTTATCAATGCGGAGATTATCGAGGAAGACGGCGATGACTTTGTTTTTAATGAAGGATGTCTCAGTATTCCTGAGGTACGAGGTGATGTAGATCGTCCAGAGCGTCTGGTTATTCGTTATTTCGACGAAAACTGGGTGGAGCATGAAGAAACCTATGAAGGTTTAAAGGCCCGGGTTATCCAACATGAGTATGACCATATCGATGGAATTCTATTTACTGATCACCTTAGTCCGCTTCGAAAGAATATGCTTAAGAAGAAGTTGAACAACATTTCAAAAGGCCAGATACAGGTCGGCTACAGAATGAAATTCCCACTTGCCAAATGAGAAAACCGTTTTTAGGACTTTGTTTCCTCATTATGACCGCCGCTTGTGCAAATGAAGATGCAAAGCGGGATAAGCAGAGGGCGGAAATTCACAAGCTTGAAGTCAAGATGCTGAAACTCGATCAGTTGGATACCGCTCTTGCCAATGAAATGCTCAAAGCCTATGATTCCTATTTAAACGCCTATCCAAAAGATTCCCTTTCACCTCGCTATCAGCAGAAGGTGGCAGAATTGTATAGAGCTTATCCGGGAAAGCGTGGTGAGACGATCGAGGCTTACGAAAAGTTGATTCAGGAATACACTTATTATCCTGAAGGATCGAACGGAATGTTGTCTCTGGCTTTGTACTATGAAGAGATTCAGGAGAAGGATATGGCATTGGAAACCTATGAGCTTTTTATTGAGCGCTTTCCTAGTCATCCATTGGCAGATCAAGCTCGTGAGCTCCGAGACTTATTGGCAAATGAAAACCTCACCGATATCGAATTGGTGCAGCAGTGGATGAGGAAAGCAAAAGACAGCACCCAAAACTCTGAAAAATAGTCCTATGAAATTAGATGATATTCTGGCAATCGGTGGAAAACCAGGTTTATTTAAACTGGTGAAAGCTACCCGTCAAGGTGTATTAGTTGAATCCTTATTGGATCAAAAACGCATGCCCGTTTCTCAAAGAGCGGACGTATCTGCCCTGAGCGATATTGCTATTTACACCTATGAAGAGGAACTACCTCTGGAGGAAGTTTTCGATCGTCTTTATGAGAAGCTCGAAGGGGCCAAGGCAATTGAAACCAAAACTGCTAAGCCGGAGGAGTTGAAAGACTACATGTCGGATTTCTTACCGGATTACGATGAAGACCGGGTATACACTTCCCACATCAAAAAGCTCTTTAGCTGGTACAATCTCCTGCATGATTCTGATCTTCTTAACCGTCAGGAAGAAGCTTCCAGCGAGGAAGAAAAAGAAGCTTAAATGAATCACAGTCGGCAAGAGCGATTAGAGGCTTTTGGTCGTCTATTGGATATAATGGACGACTTACGCGAGAAGTGTCCCTGGGATCGTAAGCAAACCATGGAAAGCCTTAGGCATCTCACCATAGAAGAAGTCTACGAATTGGGTGATTCCATTTTGGATGAAGATTTACCCGAAGTAAAAAAGGAGCTGGGAGACCTGCTTTTGCACATGGTGTTTTACGCCAAGATTGGGGAGGAAAAGGGAGCTTTCGATATTGCCGATGTATTGCATGCTATATGCGATAAACTGATTCATAGACATCCGCATATCTATGGCGATGTAGAGGCTAATGATGAAGAAACGGTTAAAGCCAATTGGGAAAAACTAAAGCTTAAGGAAGGGAAGAAATCGGTTCTCGAAGGCGTTCCCAGATCCCTACCGGCTTTAGTAAAGGCGACCCGAATCCAGGATAAAGCCAGAGGTGCGGGATTTGATTGGGAAGAGACTGATCAGGTTTGGGCTAAGTTGCGGGAGGAAATAGCCGAATTGGAAGATGAAGTAAAAGGAGAACAGGAGGATAAGATAGAAGCGGAATTTGGAGATGTTCTTTTTTCCCTGATCAATATTTCTCGATTTATAAAGGTTGATCCTGAATCTGCTCTGGAACGCACCAATAAGAAGTTCATTCGTCGTTTTCAGTATTTAGAGGAAGCTACCAAAGCACAAGGCTTGAAATTGGAAGACATGTCTTTGGAAGAAATGGACCATTATTGGGATGAAGCTAAAGCGAAAGGACTCTAAATTCTAAGCTTGGTTATCGGTCTTATTCCGACCCTATGCTAGTTTTATCTCTCGGTTAATTTTTAACATTCTCAAGGTTAGCTTTTGCCTTTTAGCTACCTTCACGACCCGTAGCCTTATTTTTCATTTTTATGAAAAAACTCTATCTGGTCCGTCATGCAAAATCCTCCTGGAGAGAAGAGGGTATTTCGGATTTTGATCGTCCTTTAAAGGGGCGGGGAATCCGCGATGCGCACACTACCGCTCAATGGTTAAGTAAACAGGAAGCTACTCCGGAATTAATGATTTCCAGTCCCGCAACCCGGGCTATGCATACCGCTTTGATTTTCGCTCAGGAATTACAATATCCCTTTAGCGACATCCTAATTGAAGCAGATCTATATCATGGAGGAATGGATGACATTCATCGCAGTTTAGCAAAGCTTGATGATAGCATTAATGCAGTTTATCTTTTTGGTCATAATCCTACACTCACCAATTTTGTTAATCACTGCATAGATCATATTATAGATAATGTCCCCACCACTGGAGTGGCCTGCTTAAAATTTGAATCTGCCGAGTGGAAGAATCTGGGTAGAGAAGCGGAACTGGTGTTTTTCGACTACCCGAAACGACATAAGAAGAAGTGAATTTCCCTGTTCGTCAACGCCTTATAGCACGTGATATTTCCTGGTTGGCTTTTAATGAGCGCGTGCTGCAAGAGGCTTTAGATAAAGAAAACAATCCTTTAATTGAAAGACTGAGATTTCTTGGAATCTACTCTTCCAATATGGATGAGTTCTTCCGAGTGAGATATGCCTCAATGAAACGTCTGGCTCAGCTTACATCCCATAAGCAGGAGCGCCTTGGAGGTAGTAGTCCACAGGAAGTTTTAAAAGTGATTTCCGAAAAAGTGCAGTCGCTTCAGGATAGATCGCAGAAGATTAAGGATCATTTGGTTAAGGAGCTTGCAGAACAGGATATTGAAATTGTAAATGAAAAGGAACTTACTACCGGACAAAAGGAATATGTAAGAAATTTCTTCATCGATAAGGTAGGTCCAACGGTGTTCACCTTAATGCTGAATCCGGACATGGAGATTCCGGAATTAAGGGATAAATCAATTTACCTGGCGATTCGCATGTTCGAAAAGCAAGCTCCGGATGCCCCGCGATATGCACTCATTGAAGTACCATCAGATCAAGTAGGTCGTTTCGTTCAATTGCCGCGCTATGGTAAGCAATATGTGATGTATCTGGAGGATGTGATCCGCTATAATCTGGAGTACATCATGTTTATTTTTAATCTGGATCGTATTGAAGCCCATACGGTTAAGATAACTCGTGATGCGGAATTGGATTTGGATGATGATGTCTCCAAGAGCTTTTTGGAGAAAATGACCAAGTCGGTGAAGAACCGTCGTTCGGGAGATCCGGTGCGCTTTGTTTATGATGAGAACATTCATGAAGATACTCTCAATTACCTTATAAATCGGATGGACCTGGACAATTATGATAGCTTAATCGCCGGTGGCCGCTATCATAATAAGAAGGACCTAATCAAGTTTCCGGATTTAGGTAATGAAGACCTGGAGTTTGATCATTTACCCCAGCTTGCACATCCTGATTTGGATATGGATCGCAGTATCCTTGAAGTAATAGAGCAGAAGGATGTTTTGCTCTTCCTGCCTTATCATAAGTTTAGCTATATCATACGAACTTTAAGGGAGGCGGCTATTGATCCTGAAGTTCGATCGATCGAAATTACCCTTTACCGAATGGCCTCTGATTCCAGAGTGATCTCTGCTCTGGTAAATGCGGCCAAGAATGGAAAGGAGGTTACGGCAGTAATAGAATTACAGGCTCGTTTTGATGAAGCCAACAATATTCAGTGGACCGAAGTCCTGCAGTCTGAAGGAGTAAATGTGATTTTCGGTGTGGCCGGATTAAAAGTTCACAGTAAGGTTATTCTTATTACCAAGGAAGTAGAGGGTAGGGAGAAGCTATATGCTTCTGTAGGCACCGGTAATTTTAATGAGAGCACTTCTCGACTTTATACGGATTACCACCTACTAACTACCGATAAACGCATTACCAGAGATGTAGCGAGAGTATTCGATTTTCTAAGGAACAATTATAAAATCAAAAAGTATCGCCATCTTTTCGTATCACCCCATGATACGCGAAAGGGCTTTATCAAGCTCATTGATAAGGAGATTGAAAATGCCAAGAAAGGAATGGCCTCCGGTATTAAGATTAAGCTCAATTCTCTGTCCGATATTAAGCTTATTGATAAGCTATATGAAGCCAGCTCCTATGGTGTTTCAATTCAAATGGTTATTCGGGGAATTTGCTCTTTAATTCCAGGTAAGAAAGGGTTAAGCGAGAATATTGAAGCAATTTCTATCTTGGACCGTTATTTGGAGCACTCCAGATTGATCATTTTTGAGAATGGTGGCGATCCGAAATACTTTTTAGGTTCAGCGGATTGGATGCCAAGAAACCTGGATTATCGGGTAGAGGTGAGCACTCCGGTTTACGATGATAAGGTTAAAAGGCAGTTACGCGATCATTTCGAGATTATCTGGAAAGACAATGTTAAGTCGCGCTGGCATAATGCTGATCTCAATAATGAATATCGTCAAATAAGAGGTCCTAAAATTCGCTCCCAATATGCTATGCACGAGTATGTGAAAAAGCAATTAAAGCTGGGTAAGTGAACATCCACAAATTAGCGGGAATTGATATCGGGTCTAACTCGGTAAGGTTATTAGTATCCAATGTCATAGAGACAGAAGATCAAGTGGTTTTTAAAAAATCATCTTTAGTAAGGCTGCCCATTCGATTGGGACCAGACGCCTTTTCGGAAGGAAGGATTAGTGAGGAGAATACAGATCGACTCCTTAGTGGAATTGCGGCCTACCGTAAAATTATGGAGGTGCATGGTGTGGAAAAGTATCGCGCTTGTGCAACTTCCGCTCTTCGGGAAGCTAAAAACGGAATTCAGGTTGTAGAGCGAATCTACAAGGAAACAGGTCTTAATATTGAGCTGATTAGTGGGAAGGAAGAAGCCCGAATGATTTTCAGTTCTGAAATGATTGGTGATGTGGCGCAAGAACATGAAACCTTTCTGTATATTGATGTAGGGGGAGGAAGTACGGAATTAACTCTTTTTCATCAAGGTGAGATTCGTAATAGTCGATCCTTTAAAATTGGAACTATCCGACTTCTCAAGGATTTAGTGAAAAAGAAACGCTGGGAGGAAATGAAGGAGTGGATTCAGGATAAGACCAAAGATTACAATAAGGTCTTAATGGTTGGTTCCGGCGGTAACATTAACCGTACTTTCAAACTCGCTCAGAAGCAAAAGGGGGAAATGATGAGTTTGCAGGGTTTAAAAGCCATCCGCGAAGCTATTCTCAAATTTGATGAGGAGACGCGTATGATTGAGTTTGATCTTAACCCTGATCGTACTGATGTTTTACCCCACGCTCTTAGGATCTATACAAATGCCATGAAATGGGCAGGAAGTGAGAAAATGATCGTCCCGAAAAAAGGTTTGGCAGATGGGATCGTACGCTTTCTGTACCGAGAGCATTACCAATGATATATAATCAATAACTATTAGTTTTATTTTTTAATAGTTACCGACTAATATACCTTTGTCAAAAATTAAAAGATGGCTGTACAGGTAGTAAACGATACGGAATTCAAAGATTTGATTAGTTCGCACTCCAAGGTGGTAGTAAAGTACCAGGCAGATTGGTGCGGGAACTGTAAACTTTTCGCCCCTAAATACAAGCGCGTAAGTAATGAGGAGGAGCATGCAGATAAGCTTTTCCTGGATGTGAATGCCGAGCAGAATCCGGAAGCACGCAAGTTAGCCGGAGTTGATAACCTACCCTTTCTGGCAGTGTTTAAAGATGGCCAATTGGTAGAAGGCTCCGCCAGCAATAAGGAAGAATACCTTCGTAGCTTAATGGCTAAGCTCTAGAAAAGGATATTAATACTATTAACCCCCATTATCTAAATGTATTAGGTAATGGGGGTTTGTTTTTTGAGTTGGTTATGGGATGCTAGAGCTTAGAACCTAGAACTTAGTAGTATCAAGTACTTTCTACCTTCTACTAACTACTAACTACTAACTACCAGCTTACCATCTACCAATTACAATACCGCCAACGCCGCCTCATAATCCGGAGCCTGAGCAATCTCAGGAACCTGCTCCTGATATGCTACTTTACCCTCTTCATCTACGATTACTACGGCACGTGAGAATAAATCATTCATTCCACCGTCGATCATTCGTACGTGATAATGCTCGCTGAAATCACTATTTCGCATTTCGCTTAAACCGATAGCATCCTCAATACCTTCTGCAGCACAGAAGCGTTTGTGCGCGAAGGGAAGATCACGGGAAATATTCAGAACTACCACGCCATCCCGTGAAGCAGCATCTTCGTTGAACTTACGAGCTGAAGCTGCGCAAACTCCTGTATCGATACTAGGGAAGATGTTTAATACTACTTTTTGACCTTTAAACTCGGATAGCTTCCGATCTTGAAGGTTAGTGTCAGTTAATGAGAAATCAGGAGCTTCACTTCCAATTGCAGGTAAATCTCCCTGGGTATTCACTGGATTTCCTCCTAAAGTAATTTGTGCCATTGTTAATGTTTGTTTTGTCTATGAACAAAAAAGCCCCAACATTGATCGCTGGGGCTTCTCATTTATTTTAAAAGCGACTATTTATTGTCGTCTACTTCTTCAAATTCAACGTCAGTAACATCATCGCCACCGTCATTGGATCCTTCGGCAGCGCCGGCTGCTCCTGCTCCTGCTCCTGTTCCTGCTTCGCCGGCACCAGCTGCATCTTGCTGCGCTTTGTACATCTCTTCAGAAGCATTTTTCCAAGCTTCGTTAATCTTCTCCATGGCTGCTTCAATTCCAGCAAGGTCTTGAGCACCGTGGGCAGTTTTCAACTCGGCTAAAGCAGATTCAATTGGCGCTTTCTTATCATCCGAAAGCTTGTCTCCAAACTCTTTGAGCTGCTTTTCAGTTTGGAAGATCATGCCATCTGCCTCATTCAGCTTGTCCACTTTTTCTTTTGCTTGCTTATCTGCTTCGGCATTAGCTTCGGCTTCTTGCTTCATCTTTTCGATTTCCTCTTTGCTGAGGCCGGATGAAGCTTCGATGCGGATACTTTGCTCTTTACCAGTGGCCTTGTCTTTGGCTGATACGTTTAGAATACCATTCGCATCAATGTCAAAGCTTACCTCAATTTGAGGAACTCCACGAGGTGCAGGAGGAATATCGGTCAATTGGAAACGACCGATAGTCTTGTTATCTGCCGCCATAGGGCGTTCACCTTGAAGTACGTGAATATCAACGGCAGGCTGATTATCACTAGCAGTAGAGAAAGTTTCTGACTTTTTGGTAGGTATAGTAGTATTGGCCTCAATCAGCTTAGTGGCTACACCACCCATGGTTTCAATACCAAGGGAAAGTGGAGTAACGTCCAGAAGAAGAACATCCTTAACGTCTCCTGCTAATACACCTCCCTGAATAGCAGCACCTAGTGCTACCACTTCATCAGGGTTAACCCCTTTGGAAGCATCTTTACCAAAGAACTTCTTAACTGCTTCCTGGATGGCAGGAATACGGGTAGATCCACCTACCAGAATCACTTCGTCAATATCAGATACCTCAAGCTCTGCATTCTTAAGTGCATTGCGGCAAGGAGCGATTGTACGGTCTACAAGGTCGTGTACTAATTGCTCGAATTTAGAGCGGCTTAGCTTACGAACTAAGTGCTTAGGACCGGTTGCTGTCGCGGTGATATAAGGAAGGTTAATTTCGGTTTCCGAAGAACTGGATAGCTCAATCTTAGCTTTCTCTGCAGCTTCTTTTAGACGCTGCAATGCCATTGGATCAGTACTAAGGTCAAAATCCTCTTCGGACTTGAATTCAGCAACTAGCCAATCGATCAAAGCCTGGTCGAAGTCATCTCCTCCAAGGTGAGTATCTCCATCCGTGGCTAAAACTTCAAATACGCCACCATCCAATTCCAGAATGGAAACATCGTGCGTGCCACCACCACAATCGAATACTGCGATTTTTTGATCCTCTACCTTCTTGTCAATACCATAGGCTAAAGAAGCAGCGGTAGGTTCGTTGATGATACGACGCACTTTTAATCCGGCAATTTCTCCGGCTTCTTTAGTCGCCTGACGTTGTGAGTCATTAAAATATGCGGGAACAGTGATTACTGCTTCACTTACTTCTTCTCCCAAGTAGTCTTCAGCAGTTTTCTTCATTTTCTGAAGCACCATTGCTGACAATTCCTGAGGAGTATATTTACGATCGTCAATTTCTACACGGGGGGTATTGTTTTCGCCTTTAACCACGCTGTAAGGAATGCGCTTAGCCTCTTTCTCCACTTCTGAATAGGCTGAACCCATAAAACGTTTAATAGAGCTAATCGTCTTGTGGGGGTTAGTAATGGCTTGACGTTTCGCAGGGTCGCCCACCTTGCGCTCTCCACCTTCCACAAATGCGATAACGGAGGGAGTTGTGCGCTTTCCTTCACTATTAGGTATAACCGTTGGCTCATTACCTTCCATTACGGCAACGCATGAGTTGGTGGTTCCTAAGTCAATGCCAATGATTTTTCCCATGGCTATTATTGGTTTTTAAAGGTTATCTCAAAATTCTGCATCACTAGGACAAAGCTTATGCCATTGGCCTGGGAACAAAAAAATCCTGTCATTTCTGGCAGGATCGTATTTTTTGACTGACGTATTGAGTTTAAAATGTCGCTCTGTCAGTTAGAAACAAACCTTAGCATTGCTGATGCAGTAGCATGTGTCAGAACCGTTGAGTTCAATTTTCGTGAAGTTCAAATCGCAAGCAACACTGCTTTCCAGTAATCGATCTTCGATACTAACCTGAAGGTCGATGCTGTCTCTACGCACCACTGTTCTAGAGGTAATAATACCGGTCCCATTTTCCACTTGCTCAAATTGAGGCCTGTTTTGGTTCACTCCGGTAGTTGGACCGTTAAGCTCAATATAGGTCATCATTTCCTCAGATACGCCGATGATCTCAATATCCATGTTTTGGAAAAAGCGCAGGATGTTCTTGGTAGGGTCTTTCTCAATTCGGTCCGCTAGTGCTGCATACAATTGGGTAGAGTTGTATACGATATCAATCTGATCGAAAGGCGTCTGTTGAAGAGGGAGACGAATGGTAGCAGTGTGGAAACTCTCAGCACCGGTACTTTGATCCAATTCTTTGTAGTGGAAATAGATAATCGGCTGATAGGCCGTCATTTTTAATGTCGCTTCGGGATTATTACCGTCGGTATCCTGATCGATTTGAAACTGGATTTGTCCATTGAAAATTCGAATCGAGAAGGGTTGGAGAGGGCGAATAATTCGGATTCTTCCTACCATTCCTGTACGGGCTTTGGCTTCGCTGCCGTCAGCTCTGCGCACTACTACCTCATATTCCTTACTACTTTGAATGTCGAAATTGTCAGGAACGCGGTAGAGATGATGACCATCACGAGCGAATGTTCCGGAATCCAAGCCAATGCTATTATCCCAAATCAATTCGGTTTCGCGATCGGGAGTATTGGCGCCGAAACTATATTCACGCAGGAAAACATCGATTTCAGTGGAATCGTAATAGAGGGAGTCGCTAATTCCATAGGAGGCACTAGCAGCAGCATCGCCTAGATAACCTCTTTGCACCCGAATGTAGTTGACATCACTGCGTGGATCTAACAGACCATACATTACCGTAAGTTCCTGATATTCGGCGTTAATGTCGATCTCGTTATCGCAGCCCTGTATAAGGAGTAAACCACATAGTGCGAGGAAGAGTTTTTTCATAGTACAGAGTAATATTGTCCGCTCTGGGCAGAATGTCCAAAAGTATAAATTTGCAGCTAGAATAAACTCATATGTCAGTAGCCAGCTCCGATTTCAAAAAAGTTACCACTAACTCCGTTCAGGCCATGAAGCGCAATGGAGAGAAGATTTCCATGCTCACCGCTTACGACTTCACCCTGGCAGGGATAATAGACAAGGCTGGTGTGGATGTAATCCTGGTGGGGGACAGTGCCTCTAACGTAATGGCGGGGCATGAAACTACCTTGCCGATTACTCTTGATCAAATGATCTATCATGCTTCCAGTGTGGTTCGCGCTATAAACCGTGCTTTAGTTGTAGTGGACTTACCTTTTGGTTCCTACCAGGGAAACTCTAAAGAAGCCCTTGGTTCAGCTATTCGCATCATGAAGGAAAGTGGGGGCCATGCGGTTAAGCTGGAAGGGGGAGTTGAGATAATTGAATCTGTGGAACGCATTCTTACCGCGGGTATACCGGTGATGGGACACCTGGGTTTAACTCCGCAGAGCATCTATAAATTCGGAACTTACACTGTAAGAGCACGACAAGAAGCCGAAGCCGCTAAGCTTTTAAGCGATGCCAAAGCCCTAGAAGCAGCGGGTTGCTTCGCTCTGGTACTAGAGAAGATTCCTGCAGATTTAGCCGAAAAGGTATCTAAGGAATTGGAGATTCCCGTTATTGGTATTGGTGCAGGAGCAGGTGTTGATGGTCAAGTTTTAGTTCTGCACGATATGCTTGGGATGACCCATGAGTTTAACCCTCGCTTCTTAAGAAGATATCTCGACCTGTTTTCTGATATCAGTTCTGCTGTACAGAATTATGTACATGATGTTAAGAGTTTGGATTTCCCGAACGAGAAAGAGCAGTATTAGTGGGCATTGAGGAGCGAGTTCTCTATGAGGATAATCACCTATTAATAGTGAATAAGCTCGCCGGCGAGTTAGTTCAAGGTGATCACACTGGTGATAAGCCGCTCCTGGAAAATGCCCGTGACTATATCCGTGAGAAGTACCAAAAACCGGGAAATGTTTTTTGTGGGCTCGTACATCGCTTGGATCGACCAACCTCCGGAATTGTAGTTTTTGCCAAAACGAGCAAGGCCCTAAGCCGAATGAATAAAATCTTTGAGCAGCGACAAGTTCAGAAAACCTATTTCGCGGTAGTACAAAACAAGCCACCAAAAGCTGAAGATCGTTTAACACACTTCCTTAAAAAAGAGGCAAGTAAGAACAAATCGTTTCCTCGTTCTTCTGATGATAAATCGGCGAAAAGAGCGGAATTGACCTATTGGCTTAAAGCAGAATCGCAACGTTATTTCTTGCTTGAAATCGAATTGCACACTGGTCGTCATCATCAAATTAGGGCTCAGCTAGCTGCGATTGGTAGTCCGATTAAAGGGGACTTGAAATATGGATTTCCGCGTTCAAATCACGATGCCAGTATAAGTCTGCATGCTGGCCGTTTAAGGTTTAAGCATCCGGTAGGAGGTGATCCGGTTGATATAAGGGCTGCTAATCCGGGGGAAGATGCCATTTGGCGTATCTTTAACCCTAAGATTTTGGAATGAAACTCTTACTGGAACTATTAACACTGATCTTATTATTTGTTCTTTTCAGGGGAGCTGTACGCCGCTTTCTACCAAAGAAAGCGAAAATGCAGAGCTTCTCTCCAGAGTCCTTAAAGGCCTTGCGAAAATTCAGAATGCGGTACTTCCAATTACTGCTGCTCTTTATAGCCATTTTCGGAACCGTATTTTACCTGATCCTGGTTTATGTAAAAAACTTAGGGATTGTTTACAGCAGTGTGTATCCCGCGTATTTTCCATTGAAGGATTCTGCTTTTTGGCAACCGGCTCTCTTAGGAGGCTTGCTGGTAGGATCGCTGGTG
Source organism: Croceimicrobium sp. (assembly GCA_965279135.1). Classification (GTDB taxonomy): domain Bacteria; phylum Bacteroidota; class Bacteroidia; order Flavobacteriales; family Schleiferiaceae; genus Croceimicrobium. Next base: position 776,121 of record OZ257133.1, read on the forward strand.
GCTTTTCGTTTAAACAGAAAATTGCAACAGGATGGTTTAAGCTTTTATCTGGAAGAACTGCAGGAGCTTGCTCAGGGCTATCAGAGTTTTGGAACTTTTAGGGTGGTACAGTATTCATTAGGTCTGGTTCTTTTTCTATTCTTGTCTTATTCCGCAATGAGCACCGGGCTAGGGATAGATGGACAGTCCATTAAGGAGCTCCATCCCTGGAGGCAACATGAAGTTTATAAGGTTAATGCAATAAAAAAGCTGAATAACCAGGAGGTTATTCAGCTTTTAATCAACGAACAAGACACTATTAATATCTCTCAGTATAAAATTAAATCCGAGGAATTAAATAGATTAATATCGGATTTTAAAAATCCTTAGTGAACTTCAATCATTCGGGTAGTGCTTTTGGCTTCCTCTCTCTTAGGAAGTTCAAGAAACAGAATTCCATCTTCGAAACGAGCACTGATCTGATCCTCGGCTATGCGGTTATCAGGTAATTTAAACTGACGCTCAAAGCTGTTCACCCGAAACTCACGACGTAGATATTTTGAATCTTTATCCTCACTGGATTCCTTGCGTTCGGCTTTTAGTTTCAGCAGCTTTCCTTCTACCTCAATTTGTAAATCTTCCTTGCGAAACCCTGGTGCCATCAACTCGATAGAGTAGGAGTTATCATCCTCTTTAATATTTACGGATTCGCGAGTGTTTTGATTCATCCAATGTGCTGGCTCATCTCTGAAAAATCCATCGAAGAATTGATCGAAGAATGGAAGGTCGTTGGTTCTTTTTATAATTTTCATGGGTCTTATTTTAGTATTTAACATGCCTGCATTAAGACAACTTAAGTGCCAATCCCAAATAAGATCATTTTACTCAATTAAAACTGTCTTTTTGACGCGATACTTATTTTTAACCCGTCAAATTTTCAGGCCGGCAGCAATTTCTCTTGTCAAAATGTTTTCTTTGTCCTCAAATTAACCAGCATGAAAAGAATCCTCCTCCTCAGTGCACTATTTGCCTTGTCGGCTTGTAAAACGGTTCCCTTAACGGGAAGGAAACAGGTGAGTTTAATTCCGGGATCGCAGATGAATGCTATGGCGGTGGACCAGTACCAAAAGGTCTTAGCAGATTCTAAAGTGATTACCGGTACGAGCCAAGCCAATATGGTCTCCAATTCCGGAGCGAAAATCTCAAAAGCGGTAGAAAAGTACTTGCGTAAGAAGGGACATGCTGAAATGATCAAGGATTTAAACTGGGAGTTTAACCTAATCGACAATAATTCGGTAAACGCCTGGTGCATGCCTGGTGGTAAGGTTGCATTTTATACCGGGATAATGCCTATTTGCAAAGATGAGACTGGGGTAGCGGTGGTAATGGGACATGAAATAGCTCATGCCATAGCAAACCATGGTTCAGAGAGAATGAGTCAAGGTTTGATTCAGCAGTTTGGTGGAATCGCTCTTCAAGTGGCATTATCAGATAAGCCACAGCAAACTCAGGCTTTGTATATGGCGGCTTATGGCGTAGGATCGCAATACGGGGCTCTTTTGCCTTTTAGTCGTTTGCATGAAAGCGAGGCCGATGAAATGGGTTTGGTTTTTATGGCCTTGGCCGGTTATGATCCTCGCGAGGCTCCTAAGTTCTGGGAGCGCATGGCAGCGCAGAGTGGGGGATCTGCTCCTCCCGAGTTTATGTCGACCCATCCATCTCACGATAAAAGGATTCGTGATTTAAATGCCAATATGGGGCAAGCCATGAAGTACTATTTAGAAACTCAGGCTCAATAGCATTTGCAGATACGAGACTTTTTAAAGATTTATGTAGCTCTGGTGTCTTTTCATCTGGCGGTGATCTATCGCGAAGATGAGGGGATGATGTTATGGCTTTCTAAACCACTGCTGCTTTTCTCACTTATTCTTTACGTCTGGAGTAAGCTCTCATCAGGTGGGTCGGAGAGACGTATGTTAGTCCTTGCCCTCGTTTTTTCCTTGGCAGGCGATATCGCTTTAGTTTTCAAGGATAGTGCCTCCTTCTTAATTGGGATGAGCCTATTTGGTATTGCTCAACTCTTTTACAGCTTTAGTTACATTAGATTAGGAGTGAAGCTAGCGCTACTACCAAGTGTACTTGCTTTGGGTTCCTCGATATTAGCCCTCTATGGTTTACAGCAATTGGTTGAATTACCCAAAAGCCTGGCGCTTCCTATTTACTTCTACTTTGGGTTAATAAGCTTCCACTTTATCTGGAGCGCCTCTGCGGTATTTAATAGAAGAATAAACTGGTATCCATTACTAGGAATTATCCTGTTTATAGTTTCCGACTGGTGGATTGCCTGGGCCAAATTTGGCGGTGGACTAAGGATTGAATGGCACAATCACTTTGCAATTATGCTTACTTATGGATTGGCCCAAGGCCTGATCGCAATAGGATTTCTGTTACCCAGAGATCAAATAGGGTCAACGTCGTAAATAATTCGAATAGGCCCTTTTTTGTGCTCCTGTTGAAAGGAATCAACACAATCCTGTAAGGCCTCTTTCAGCTTTTTAAGGCTCAGTTTACTCTCGATTTTAAGAAGGATTTCCATTTGATACATCCCCCTAAGCCGATTAGCAAGAGGATATTCAGGTCCATATATTCTTCTGCCAAAGAGGTTTCGAAGTGCTGCACCCAGCAGAGATGCCCTCTGTTCTAAGACACTTCGATCCCGATGTTTCAATGTGAGACGTATTAAGCGATAATATGGAGGATAATGATATTCCATTCGCTCTTGCATCTCTCTTTCAAAGCCGCTTCGATATCTATTCCCCATAACATCCTGTACTACCGGATGATTCGGATCAGAGCATTGTATAAGGACCAGACCCTGACTGCCCTTGCGACCTGCTCTACCCGAGACCTGGGCTAGCATTTGAAAAGCCTTCTCATGAGCCCGAAAGTCTGGGAAAAAAATTTGAGAGTCTGCATTCATTATGCCCACTAAGCCCACATTGCCAAAGTCAAGCCCTTTAGTAACCATTTGGGTTCCGACCAGGATATCTGTTTCTCCTTCTTCAAAGGCATGGAGAATGTTTTCATAAGCCCGTTTCTTGCGAGTAGTGTCTAAGTCCATGCGTTGAATTTGGGCGGAGGGAAACATGAGATTTAATTCATCCTCAAGTTTCTCTGTACCAAAGCCCAGACTTTTTATCTGTTGACTTTTACAGGCCGGACATTTTCGTGGAGGAGGGGTGTGGTAGCCACAAACATGACAACGGAGTTGGTGTCGGTGCTTGTGATAGGTTAAACTGATATCGCAATTTTTACATTGCATTACATGGCCACAAGTTTCGCATTGCAGAAAAGTCGAAAAGCCTCTTCGATTTTGAAAGAGAATAATTTGTTTCCCCTGCTTCAATTGAGATTCGATGGACTCGACTAATTCCGGAGAAAAGTAGCCCCTCATCTGCTTTCTCTGCCTTAGCTCTCGAAGGTTTACTGCTCTTACTTCAGGAAGGGCGATATCCCCAAATCGTTGTTTAAGCTCCACTAAGTGGTACTTACCATTGCGGGCATTGAAATAGCTTTCATAAGCAGGAGTAGCACTTCCTAAAAGAATATTGGCCCCTTGCTGATGAGCCAGCACTAATGCTGCATCTCTGGCGTGATATCTTGGTGCGGGTTCATACTGTTTATAACTGTTCTCATGTTCCTCATCAACGATAATCAAACCAAGATTCTGGAAGGGAAGAAAGATGCTACTGCGAGCACCAATAACCAGGGCCGGCTTTTGCTCCCTTTCTTTCAATTTGAGCCAGTTTTCGACTCGCTCACGATCGCTATGGCGAGAATGGTAGACCACTAAGGACTCTCCAAAAAATCGCTTTAATCTTTGTATCAACTGAGTGGTAAGGGCGATCTCTGGAACCAGATACAATACCTGCTTGCCCTGCTCCAGAACTTCGGCCATCAAATGCGTGTAGATTTCGGTTTTACCCGAAGATGTTACACCGTGAAGAAGTACAGGTTTTCGCCAATTCTCTTTTATTTCCTTAAAGGCCCTTAGCTGAACATCGTTTAGGGGAAACAGCCCTTTGGCCTCGGGCTCTGCCCTTAAATCAGAGGGATTAGAGTAGTAGAGTTCTAATAAGCCTTTGTTGTGTAGCGCCTTTAAACTAGCATCATTGGCATTACATCTCTTTAATAATTGCGCGGCCGGAAGACTTAATTGATCACCCCGATATTGGAAAAACCCTAAAAGAAGCTCCCGCTGTTTCGTAGCTCTACCCAGACTTTCAAAAGCCTCATCAATGACATCCTCATTTAATGCGGGGCCTGCTTTGACCATCCGGATTTCTCTGGCTTTATACCCGGCTTTAATCTCTTCCTCCAATAGGATGTAGGCTTTGGACATTAGCTCTTTAATCGTAAAAAGAGGATTCGCAAAACCAGTGATGTCCGCGATTTCTTTAATGCTCAGACGATCCTGTTGTTCCAAAGCTTCCACAATAAGAAACTCAGCATCATTGAGTTCTTCATCTATAATCTCCTTAGCTAGATTTCTCTGGATTACCATTTCGCTTTCCAGTTTCAAACCCGAGGGTAGGGCAGCATTCATAACCTCACCTTCGCTGCACAGGTAATATTGGGCTATCCACTCCCAGAACTGTAATTGCTTTTCACTGATAATCGGATTTTCATCTTCAGCATCAAGGATATCTTTAGTTTCGAATTCCGGCTTACGCTGATGGATTTCCTTTACCAGTCCGGTATAGAGTTTCCGTTTTCCTAGAGGCACCACAACACGCATTCCTACCTTGAGATACTTTTTCAGGAATTCCGGTATGCGATAGGTATAGTTTTCTGGCAGGGCCAGGGGTAATATGATTTCTGCAAAATGATCCAATCAAGATCTATTTTTCTTACTTCCTTCGTAAAGGTCGTAACGTAGGAGCCAACTATCAAGCTTGGCGTTTTTCAAGGCAATTTTTTTACTGGGCTTAAGGCCGATGTGTTTAATACCCTCTTCGGAAGCGGTAAAGATCCAGGCTGTACAATTGCTAAAGTGTTTCTTTAAGGTATCCCCTATGCCTTTATATAATACGGGGATATCAGCCTCCAGCTTCAAATCATAAGGTGGATTCATAATCAGGGTGGCCCCATTTGGAATCTCGGCCTCATTGGGCCAATCTAAGAAGTTGCGTTTTTGAACTTTTACAAAATCCTCCATCAGGGCATTCTTAATGTTGCGCCTTGCTTTCGCAAGAATACGAGGATCAATGTCAAATCCCTGAATAGTCGGTAAGGCTTGATTTTCCTTCGCTAAGGCAGCCTCAAAAATCGTTGTAAACAATTCCGGATCATGCTGCTTCCAGTTTTGGAAAGCATATTTTTTACGAAACACGTTTACCGGAACATTAGAAGCGAATAGAGCTGCCTCGGTTAAAAATGTTCCCGATCCACACATTGGATCAATTAATGGGCCCTTACCCTGCCAATCCATTAAAGCGAGAATACCCGCCGCCAATACTTCACTTAATGGTGCTTTATCGACCTCAACTCGATAACCTCTTTTATGAAGCGATTCTCCGCTGCTGTCTAAACTCAGGGTACAAAAATGACTTTGGATATGGATGTTGATCCTGATATCGGGATTCTTCAGGTCCACTGAGGGTCTTTTGCCTTCTCTTTCGCGAAATCTATCAACGATGGCATCCTTTGTTTTTTGAGCGACGAATAAACTATTCCTGAACCGATCGCTGAAGATCGTTGCATCGATAGCAATAGTTTGGTTTACATCAAAATAGTCTTCCCAGGGGAAGTTGCGAACGACTTTGTAGAGGTGATCTTCATCGCGAACTTTAAATCGATGCAGTTCAACTAATACCCTTAAAGCAGTTCGGAGCCAGAGGTTGCATTTGTATACGAACCCAATGTCGCCGCGGCAAAGAGCTGCCCTGCGGATTTCTTTTATTTCTCGTCCTCCTAGCAACCTTAATTCCCGGGCTAAAGCTTTTTCCAGCCCAGGTAAGGTCTTTACAAGAATGTTTAGATTTTGATCCTTCAATTTAGTCCACCTCTACTCGGACAACCTCGAATTCAGCTCCTCCCATATCGTTCACCACAGCTTCGGTAAAAATCACTTCACCAGGGATCACTTCCTTGCCGGGTAATTCCAAATACAGGGTATCATACCAAACTCGATCCTGAAGCTTCAAGCTGATTTGGTAAGAGCGCAATTCTCTTTTGGCACTAGAGTCGCTCAAGGCTACTACATAAACGCGATTTCCATTTAGTTCCACTTCTGTCAATTCGGAAGTAGGATAGGGGTTTACTTCCTGTATATCGTTCTGGCATCCAAACAGACCTAGCAATACAAAGGCAAGACTCCAATATTTTCTCATTTCTCCTTAAGCTTTTTGCAAATTTAAAGCTTAAGCCATCAATGTCGAATAATGAGTTTTTGTCGGGCCAGAGTATTTTGTGAATGATCCTTGAGAATTAAGGTATATACCCCTGATTTAAATCTACTTACTTCAAGTTCTACCTCGTCAGAATCAGACAAATATTGTAATTGCCTGCGTCCTTGCCAGTCTATAAGTTCAAGATGCCTTCCCTCTATCGGTCCTTCAATTCGAAGGATATCTGAAACAGGATTAGGAAAAACCTCGATCTGGATTCCGGTTCTCAGTTCTGCAATAGATAAGGGACTATTTAACAAGGTGAGATTTCCATTTGCATCAAAAGGATCCGACCATTTGGCGTTGGTATAAACGTCGGAACCTGATAGGGTACGGATGAAGGATACCAATTGCGCTCTTTCATTATTCGTGAGCGCTAATTTCTGACCGTTTCCATTTGCGGCCAGCCTTGGATCTAAGTTTTGATTGTTGGGGTCAATTACAATGGAATCGTAGTGACTTAACACCGCAGCCATGGAATTAAAGCCTCCGGTATGCATTAAAGGACCATTTAGGCTACCATTAGGGTTAAATAGGTCTCTCAAACTCGGTGATCTCGTATTGGTGTAGTCATTGGAGCCTGGATTACCAAGACTTCCGATAACCCCATTATTGCCAGAATTAGGATCGATATCAAACTCTGGTGGCTGGTGGCATCCGCCGCAACCGGCACCGCCTCCAATTCGAGTTCCGGTATTGTCTAATTGGGGAGGAGCAAGGAAAAGTGCCTTACCTGCATTTTGTTGATTAGTGAAATTGGGGAAGGGCTGACCATCATTGGCCGCCTGGGCTCGGCCTACATCGAAAGGTGAATCAAATGACTGAATACTACGGATAAATTGGGATAGAGCCCTTTGCATCCGATTTTCATTGATGTTAGTATCACCAAAAGCCAAATAGAAAAGGTCGTTGTAATAGGAGATGTTATCCAATTTATCAAGGAGATCGTTAAAATCCGGATCTCCATTTGTTCCGCTAAAACCCATTTCTGCATGATCCTGAATAGGCTGGGTAGTTTGGAATTCTAAGGTTGGCGCTCTTTCATCCCAGAAGAATTGGACTTCATCTGCAAAACGCGCATTTATAAGTCTCATTGAATGCCGACCGGTAGTCCCGCTTACACCTACACTTGCCTGGGCGGTATCACCGAAGGCAAATTGCTGAATATGGCAACTCGCACAAGCGATAGTATTGTTTCTCGAAAGGTTCTTATCGTAGAAAAGGACTCGCCCTAATGTTGCAGCCTCATCGGTAATCGGGTTGCCATTCGGACTGTTATCATCAGTAATGTAGTTGGGATGCCCCTGATTGGCATAATTGTCCAGGTTACTGAGATCGATAGTCCCGGCAATTATTCCAAACATGAGAAGGCTAAGAGTTAAGGGTAGGTATTTTCTCATTAGTTTGATTTTTTGAAAGATACTTAATCCCCTGGAAATCAAATAAGGGATTAATTGGCTTAAATATTTGCTTAGATGAAGCATGTCCCTAAAGGTTTAATTGTTGAAGTTGATTTTTAGATTCAGTCAATTCTAGCTATTCTTTTTCCTAAGTTCGGACGCATGGAACATCTCAGTACGCTTGATTGGTGGGTAGTTGGCTTTTTCATGGTGCTATTCGTGAGTTTGGGAATCTACTTCCGGGGAAAACCAGAAGGGGGATTAGCAGGCTTCTTCCTGGGCGGTAGAAAGTTACCCTGGTATATAGCGGGCGTGAGTATGGTGGCCACCACCTTTGCTGCGGATACCCCATTATGGGTAACCGAAAAGATTGCCCAACATGGAATTTCCGGGAACTGGCTGTGGTGGAATATGGCCATAGGGGGAATGCTTACCACTTTTTTCTTTGCCCGATTGTGGAGAAGGGCCGAAATCATTACCGAATTGGAGCTGCTCGAAATGCGTTACTCCGGTCCGGTTGCAGTCTTTCTCCGAGGTTTAAGATCTGTCTATTTAGGTCTTTTCATGAATGTGGTAATCATTGGCTGGGTAAATGCGGCACTGATTTCTATACTGGAGGTGTTTTTTGAGATCCCTTATTCCACGGCCTTCTGGTTTTGTTTGGCGGCTATGTTTATAGTGGCAATCTATTCCTCAGTTGCCGGACTTTTAGGAATTGCGATCACGGATTTTGTGCAGTTTATTATTGCCATGACAGGCAGTATCATTTTAGCCATAGTGGTCCTTAATCTGCCTGAAGTGGGAGGAGCAAGCGGATTAAAAAGTCAATTACCGGAATGGAGATTGGACTTCTTCCCTAAAATAGATGGCGTTTCGAATTTGGCGGTTGGTACCTTTTCGCTTTCAGCCGGGGCATTTTTCTCCTATGTAGTGCTGCAGTGGTGGGCCAGCTGGTACCCTGGTAATGAGCCCGGTGGAGGAGGTTATATCTCCCAACGGATGATGAGTGCTAAAGACGAGAACATGCGGTTTATTCAAGCTTGTTTTTTCAGATAGCTCATTACTGTTTACGTCCCTGGCCCTGGATTTTAGTTGGTTTAGCCGCGCTAATACTCTATCCGGAATTACCCCTGGAAGAGTCTCGCAAGGGATTTGTATTTGCGATGCGAGATCATTTGCCATCCGGATTAAAAGGTTTGCTGTTTGTGGGCTTCCTCTCGGCCTACATGAGTACGATTTCTACCCAGTTGAATTGGGGTTCCAGCTATCTTACCAATGACCTGTACCGAAGATTCTTCAAACCAGAAGCAAGCAATCAGCATTACGTTGCGGCAGGAAGAGTTATAACCCTATTGATCATGTTGGTCGCAATGTTTTCAACCTCGCAGATTGGTATGATCGATGAAGCTGCCCAATTCCTTATTGCCAGTGGAGCAGGCCTGGGAATGGTTTTGATTTTAAGATGGTATTGGTGGCGAATTAATGCTTGGAGTGAGCTCAGCGCAACTATTGCTCCTCTGTTTGCCTGGGCCCTACTTAAGTATCCTTTGCGGAACTATTTGCCCGATGCCTTTTATCAGCAAAATGGAGATTTTATTGGCACGGTGGTTTTCACTACTCTGGTCTGGTTGCTGGTTACGTTTCTTACTAAACCCACCGATTCCACTCTCTTGCGTGAGTTTTACCTTAAAATCCGTCCGCAGGGATTTTGGAAACCCTTCCGTTCAGAAGCCGAGCCGAAATCCAGTACCGGTGCACTTTTTGGTGCCTGGCTAAGTGGTGTTTTGCTCGTGTATAGTACCCTTTTTGCTCTAGGAGCCTGGATTTTTAATGAGTATCAAGAAGCATTTATTTGGTCTGGCCTCTTGGTAGTCGCCCTATTTTCATTGGGCTTCTTTATGCGTAGAAGCGACCTTTATACTAAATCCTAAGGGGTCCAAATTTGCAGCTCAGACCTTATATTCGTCCCACCACAATTAACTAACATGAATTTATTCCGATTTTTAAGCATTTCCACTTTAGTTCTCCTGTTAACTGCATGCGGTAACCTGAGGATTAAATCCTACCAAAGCTACATGCCTCAGGCGGATGTAGACTATGTTGCCTTAACCGCCTTTTACCTTGCTCCCCCCGTTTTACCAGAAGTGCCGGCTGCAGATGCGAGTACCTTCAACGATAAGGTATTCAGGATTAGCAATAAACTAAATGAGCGTTTAGCAGCAAACAGCAAGGAATTTTACCAGGAGCTAGCCATGGGTTTGGAGTATCACCTAGGCAGAACCGTAGTATACGGAGACAGCCTTGGAGTAACAGATCAATACGATCGTTTAAAGCAGAAGGAGGACCTATATGGTTTGCAGATATCGGATCAACCCAAATTCCCAAAGGTGCATCTTGGAGAAGGAGGTTTGAACATTTTTGATTTTGAGAATGGAGAGATTCAGCCCTATTTAAAATCTAGCCCTCGCGTAAGATCTTCTGTTCGGAATGCGGTGAAAGGTTTGGATTGTGAGGTAATCGCGATAGGTCACGGAAGGGTTGTTGTGGATAAGGTTACGCGTTTCGGTGAATATGCTAACCTGCGCCTTTTACTGGATGTTTACCTCTACAATGAAAAGGGTGATTTGGCAGGTCATGCCTACGGTGAAACAAAGCCCATTCGCATTACGGGAGCTTCTGTGTCTGAGTTCAATCAATTGTTTGATCAATACGAAACCCTACAGACCGATGTTTTAACCGCATTAACTACGGTTGAAAGCGAGGAGGAGTAATAAGATGATCCGTAGGACCTTATCGCTACTCATCTTTATTGCCCTAGGATTAGATACAGCTGCACAGATTTTACCGGCTAAAGGCTCTGATGAGGCCTGGTCTTATGACCAAATTATCAAGACCTATAAAAAGCTGGATTCCCTCTATAGCAATGCCGTATTACTCGACTTAGGGCCTACAGATGCGGGTAGAAGCCTTTCCCTTTTTTTAATGCAATCTGCACCCCTGCCCGAAGAGTTTACCCTACAGGAGATTGCGGATAACAAGCTGGTTACCTTAATCAATAATGGTATTCATCCTGGAGAGAGCTGCGGAATGGATGCCTCCCTGCAATGGTCGCAGGAAGTTTTAAGCAAAGGAGGCCCTTCTGAAGGTCAGTTGATTGCCATAATTCCGGTATACAATATTGGTGGAAGTTTGAATCGTCGACCTGAGAGTCGCGCAAACCAGAATGGACCGGCGCTACAGGGATTTAGAGGCAATGCTTCTAACCTTGATCTCAATCGGGATTTCATTAAAGCTGATGCCTTAAATACCACCTCCTTTTGGGCGATTTATCAAAGTTTAAAACCGGCAATCTTTATTGATACCCATACCAGTAATGGAGCTGATTATCCTTATACCTTAACGCTTATCGCCAGCCAGAAAGACAAGCTGGCTCCACCTTTAGGTGATTTTCAAAGCAAGGTGATGGTACCTTATCTTTTCGAGAATATGCAGGCCAATTGGCCCTTGATTCCCTATGTGAATGTATTTGGTCGACCACCCAATAAAGGATATGCAGCCTTTCTCGATCTCCCTCGTTTTGCTAGTGGCTACACCGCACTTTTTCATTCCTTAAGCTTTATCACTGAGGCTCATATGTTTAAACCCTATAAGGATAGGGTAGCTGCCACTTATGAGTTCTTTCAGGTTGTTTCAAAATTTGCTGAGGAGAAGAGAACGGCCATTTTGGAAGCCAGGAAATTATCCTTAAAGTGGGAGAAGGAGACTCGTCAATTTCCAATTCAATGGGAGCTAGATAGCACTGATGTTCAGCAGATTCCTTTTCTGGCATATTCCTATCAATATGAGGAAAGTGAATTGGGTAACTATCAAAGACTCAAATATAATCGTGCTCAGGTTCTACCCATGGCCATGGATTATTATCCAAGCTATTATACAAAGTCGACTGCAATTCTCCCTAAGTACTATGTAATTCCTCAAGCCTGGCATGAGGTGCTTCGAAGGCTTAGCTATCATCAAATTAAAATGCAACGCCTAGAGAGGGATACTTTAATTTCGGTCGAATCCATCTACCTAAAAGACTGGGAACATGGATCAAGACCCTATGAAGGTCATTTCCGAACCGAGATTAAAAAGGTGGAGCGCATACAACAAAAGAGACTTTTCCTTGAAGGTGATTACCTGGTTTACACCGATGGACCAAATCCATATTTTCTGGCCACGGTATTAGATCCGATGGCAATCGATAGCTACTTAAGTTGGGGCTTTTTTAACCCCATATTTCAGCAGAAAGAGTATTTCTCTCCTTATGTATTTGAGGACCGGGCTATGGAAATGTTAAAGAGTGATCCTCAACTAGCCAAGGAGTTTGAGCAATGGAAAGCGGATAACCCTCAACTGCTTAGTAATCCTTATGTGGTTTTAAGTTTCTTTTATCGCAAGAGTTCCTTTTATGAGGATGAGCATTTGCGGTATCCGGTGGCGGAGATTCCATATTGATATAGAAGCTAGAGCTTAGAGCCTAGAACCTGGAGATTAGCATCCAGGTAGTCCGAAGGTTAGAACAAGCTCTTGATCTACTTTTTCTCCTTTAGCGTTAGTTGCGGGTTCCCATTTCCCCGGCAGGTTTTCCAATATCCTAATAAGGTTTGCGTCCACCGCAGGGGAGGAGCTTCTCTGGTCTATATAAATTTCACCAATGCTGCCATCTGCTTTTACCACGAAATAGATCATGGCTAATCCCAAATCATCATTTGTCATCCCTTTGGTGAATGCCTTGTTCTCACTTCGAATGAAGTTTAACAGGTTGCGTTTACCGGGAATGTAGAATGTTTGAGTTTCGGGAACAATGGTATAATGGGGTAAGATAAAATCAGAAATATATTGTTTAAGCTCGTTTTGCAATAGGAATTCCGCTTGTAAGGCAAAATGATCTGAATGATTTAGACTGGACAGGAATCGCAGTTGTGATTCATTTAGATCAGCATCATTTCCCTTTGCTTCGATACCATTAAAGCGCTCCGCCACCAATTGCTTAAGCGTAACAGTCTCCAGACCTTCCAAATTTTTGCTATCCTCTTCATTTAGGATGTCTTCCACTCTTTTTGCCTTTCGGATTGCGGACATCTTAATAGGAGCAAATCTTGGTCCGATATTGTAATAGAGTTCTTCTTCTATGGAGGCGATCGAATCTGCTAAAACATGACTGTTTGCTTGCCTGGGAGTGTCCTCTTGGGCTACGGATTTACTATGGGGTTCTTCTACTTTGAATTCTACATCTGGCTTATCCAGAATGAAGCTAAGTCCAATTATTCCAAGGGTAGCAACAAGGGCAGTAATTTTTGGGTAGTATTCAGACATTATTTTTGTTTTATGCTTTCCCCAAAACTATGAGTAGCTTGAGGATCAGAGCGTAAAGCGAATGTAAATTAATGTAAATCTTCCTTAAGCTTACTGTAGAAGTCATTCTTTGAGATAGTTTTGCTTTAATGAGATATTTATATATCCTTGGGATTATAACGGTTTTACTGCAGCCATTTGCATCTATAGCTCAGAAACCATCTTTACCAGAGCAAAAGCAAATCAAGGCCGCTTTGCGCCGGGCAGGTCATGAGATACTCCTGGCGACTGGGGACAGCACCTCCAGAATTATGCCTATTAAAGAGGAAAGTGGCTTGTATCGCGTGGACTTTGAAACCCCATTTGCCTTTGATCCCGGAACCCTTTCTGCTATTGTGAATAAGGAGCTTTCTCGCTCCGGGTTTTCCACCGATTATGTTTTGGAAGTGGAAGATTGTGCAAGCGAGGAAGTAGTTTACAGCTATGAGATTCTTTTTCAGGCTCAGGAGGATATCATCCCCTGCAGCGGCCGAATGCAGGAGCAATCCTGTTATAGTCTCTTGCTTAGTTTTTCCGAGCCGGAAATCATCGAACCTCAATCCGCGAATGCCGAAGGGGAATCCTGGAGTGCCTGGTTATGGTTAGCGCTTTTACTCCTACCGGTGATTTATTTGTATAAGCGCAGGAGGAAGCCCAAATCTCTTGCAGATGCCAACCTTCTAGATTTAGGGGAGTATCAGTTCCGGCCTCAGCGAAATGAATTAATATTTAAAGGAAACTCATTGGAGCTTACCAGTAAGGAAAGTGAGTTGCTGTGGGTGCTTTATCGTTCCCGCAATGAGACGCTGAAACGAGAAGTGTTATTGGAAAAGGTTTGGGGTGATGAAGGTGATTATGTAGGCCGAACCCTGGATGTTTTTGTTTCTAAGCTGCGCAAAAAGCTAGAGCAAGATCCCCAAGTCAAAATTCAAAATGTACGAGGGGTAGGATATAAATTGGTAGCCTAACAGTAACAAAAAAGGCCATCACAGATTGCGATGGCCCTTAATTACTTAACTCTGTCCTTTATCCTATTGAATAACCAGTTTCTGGGTTAGGATTTGGCCGTGTTGTATGTAACGAACAAGGTATACTCCGGCATTAAGTTGAGAAGTGTTAATCTCGGTCTTTCCTACTTCAACTTCAGTGGAATAGTAGAGTGCACCACTGAAGTCGATAAGTTCAACCTGAGCACTTTCCAAAGATTCATTTAAGACATTAATGCTGTTACTAGCAGGATTTGGAGCGAAGCTAAGCTGCTCTTTCAATTGTGGATTTTCCACTAAGCTAACACCGCTTGTACTTAAATCAGCCTGATCAATATAGGTGCCCGAGGTTAAAGCAAGAGAGCCATTAGCATAGGTTACCACCGTTGAGGCAATAAAGTTGTTGGTTCCCGGATTGTACCAGAAGCAAATAGTATCAATATAGTTGAAGAAAGGAGTTCCCATAAATACATCTCCATAATCAAAAACTCCTGTTACTCTAAGTACATTGTTCACCGTTCCGTAGGGTAAGATGAGATCACCATAACCATCTGCGGTAATGGTAGAAGTACCTGATCGTTGAAAGTTCTGACCGGCTCCTAAGTTTTCCAAGGTTCCTGCGAAAGTTTCACTGTGGCTATCCTGATAGTTCAAGGGAAACTTCAACAATTCTCTACGGTCGGAAAAAGTAAGCCTCACTACATTAGGAATATATTGGCCTTCCAGAGAATGCTCGCTAGAATTACTACGGTAGTAGTTTTCGGCAATCGAGATGCTTTCCACCAAATTAGCATCAGGGAAATCCGAAGGAGAGGAAGCACTTGAAAGGCTGATGTAGTTTGAAGTGATCAATGTACCTGAGATCCCTGATAAATCCCAAGTCTGATTAGCTCCACCGGCACCAGCGTGATATGTGAAGCTTTGAGATTGGTAATAGTCGTAGGAGGTACCTATCAAGGGAACGTGAGTAGAGTGATTCAAGGTGATTTGAGCACTAAGCAGACCGGTTGATAGAAATGTTGCAGCAAAGAGTAGATTTTTTAGCATAAAACTGGTTTTAGGTTAAGCTAGTTCTGGTTTTATCCAAAACTTAAGCAGTTGATTTATAATTAAAATTATTCGCGCTAAGATAAACTTAAAATGTTTGAGGATTAGGGTATTGTTCTGATTCATACATTTTAAAACCGTTCTTCGGGATTACCTTTGTTTTATGGATGAGTGGTGGTATTACCTCTTACTTTTTGCGGGCGGATTACTGGCCGGTGTAATTAACACCTTAGCCGGAAATGGCTCCGCAATTACCCTTAGTATATTGATATTAAGTGGAATGCCCGCCAATGTTGCGAATGGAACCAATCGAGTAGGAGCACTAGTTCAAACTATTACTGCTGTGCTAAGCTTAAGGCGTTCTCCCCGTACCCTGTTTTTATTTAAGGATAGTTATTGGTTTTTGATACCGGCCATCCTTGGTTCTGTGATAGGGGCTTTTTTAGCTGTGGACGTTGACCCTGTGGTATTGCGTAGGATTATTGGAGTGATCATGTTTTTACTCCTGGCAACCATGATTTATAAACCCGCTAAATGGTCTCGACCCACAGATGTTGGGAAGTCACATCGTACCACTTTGAATTGGATTCTCATTTTTCTTGTGGCCGTTTATGGAGGCTTCTTGCAGATGGGGATCGGAATTATGCTATTATCCTTATTAGTATTGGTAGCCCATTACAGCTTGCGTGATGCAAACATTATAAAACTTGTTCTTGCATTCCTCTTTGTATTTCCGGCATTTCTGGTTTTCGCCTTAAATGGGGATATTGAATGGATACCTGGCTTACTTCTGGCGGCTGGGCAAGGCTTGGGTGCCTGGTTTGGCGCGCGCTACATTCTTTTCTTGCCAAAGGCCAATACCATAGTGCGTTATACGCTGATTACAATTCTCAGTATTTCTTCCTTTACTTTGCTCGGTTTTTTCGAGCTGATTAGCACACTTTGGAAATGACAAAAGAGGAAGAAAACTCATGGTTTGAAGAGTGGTTTAACACCCACTACTACCACATGCTCTATAAACATCGAGATGATCATGAGGCCAGAGTTTTCATTGATGCGCTTTTTGATGAACTGGCCCCAGTTCCGCAATGGCATGTTCTGGACCTCGCTTGTGGAAGAGGTCGGCACGCCCGCTATGTACATCACAAAGGAGTAAAAGTTACTGGCTTAGATTTAGCCGAGAGTAATATTTCCTATGCCTCCAGATACCTTGAGGAGGGATTGCAATTTCAGGTAGCTGATATGCGAAAGCCCTACGGGCAAAATGAATATGACCTAATACTCAATCTATTCACGAGTTTCGGATACTTTGATAACTGGGAGGATAACCTAAGCGCCTTGCAGCAAGCCAAAAGGGCCCTGAAGCCCGGTGGTTTATTAGTAATTGATTTTCTGAATGTCGATTTGGTGCGGGAGAAACTGATCCCATCAGAAGAGCTTCGTATTGAGGACTATCAATTTCAGATTAATCGTTCTATGAATGAGCAGCGCATTCTCAAAACCATTGATTTAAAAGAGCCCAATGGCAAAGAGCATCATTTTAAGGAAGAAGTTTGGGCGCTCAGTTTAGATGATTTTCAAACCCTCTTTAAGGCTTGCGATATTGAATTAATAAGCACTTGGGGTTCATATAATTTGGCGAAATTTGAAGCTCGAAAATCTGAGCGGTTAATACTGCTAGCACGCGCATGAGTACATATATCTACCTTTTCGCCACTGTAGTAATTGGAGCATTTTTAGGGAAATGGATACGCGATACGAAAGCAGTGCCCATTCGATTTCTCCTTATTTTCAGTGGTGCCTACCTCTTAGGTATTGGGGTCTTTCATTTGCTACCTGAAATTTTTGAAACGCATAGTCACCATTTTGGGATCCTTATAATGGCTGGTTTTTTTGTACAGCTGCTATTGGAAGCAATGAGCAAGGGTCTTGAGCATGGTCATAGTCACACCGAGCTTTTTCATAATAAGGGCTTACCGGCAGGAGTGATGATAGGCCTTTTTCTGCATGCCTTTATTGAAAGTATTCCGGTCGGAAGCCATATCGATCATTTAAGTCGGGATGCCTTGCTTTGGGGATTAGTGGTGCATAAGCTTCCGGTTAGTATAATTCTCTACAATATGCTTTGTGAGTTTAGCAAGAGTTGGTTGGTAATCGGTTTTTGGCTTCTCCTATTTGCTCTGATGGCACCTCTAGGTGTTTTACTGGGAGAATCACTTTCCTTTTTCGCTGATTACAGTGCAGAACTTACGGCCTTTGTATTCGGTATCTTTCTCCATATCAGTACAACCATCCTATTTGAAGGAGATCAGTCTCACCGCTTCAATTTTTTGAAGTACGGGGTAATACTATTCGCATTGGTGGTAGCCTGGTTATCGGTATCACATTAGTATTTCTGAAGAATCATAGAAAAGATTGAAGTCCTGATATATAGTAGGCCAATCCATAGACCTACATTTGCATTCGCTATTAAAAAGGAATTTGCATAGCTATTATAAATATTTAACGTAAGAAACTAAAAATCAGATCATGGGAGTACTTGTTGGTAAGAAAGCCCCTCAGTTTACTGCCGCCGCAGTAATTAACGGTGAAGAGATTGTAGAAGATTTCAGTCTTGAGCAGTACAATGGTAAGTATGTAATCCTTTTCTTCTATCCTAAGGATTTCACCTTTGTATGTCCTACCGAATTGCATGCATTCCAAGAGCGTCTTGGAGATTTTCAAAACCTGGATGTAGAGGTGGTTGCAGTTTCTACGGATACTGAGCAATCTCACTGGGGTTGGTTACAATTAACCAAAGATCAAGGTGGTATTCAGGGAATTACCTATCCAGTTGTTGCAGATACTAACAAAACCATTTCTGCTAACTACGATGTATTAGCTGGAAACTACTATTACGACGAAAACGATGAAATGCAAGCTGAAGGTGAGATGGTTGCTTACCGCGGATTGTTCCTTATCGATAAAGAAGGAATCGTACGTCATCAGATCGTAAATGACATGCCTTTAGGAAGAAATGTAGATGAGGCGATGCGTATGGTTAAGGCACTTCAGTTCTTTGAAGAGAAAGGTGAAGTATGTCCAGCTAACTGGGATGAAGGGAAAGAAGGTATGAAAGATACCCACGAAGGTGTAGCGGAATACTTAAGCAAGAACTAAGAGCAGAAGCTCAAAGTATAGAGATTAATAAGTCCCGGGCATTGTCCCGGGATTTTTTTTACAGACGAAAATAGATACTGCCTAAAATTGCTGCTCCGCTTAGTGAACTCCGTAGCTCGGGATTGCTACTGAAATCTTGAAGTTGAATTTGACTTCGAAGTCCAATACTTCGACTTCCATAAACCTGAACTCGATAGTCAATGCCAAAAGTTGGATAAATGGACGTCATATTTAGCACTTGATTTTCATCGAACTCATTTATAAAAGTGAGATCAGTAGTAAAGATGTTGTACCCAATTCCCGCGATTAGATGTACATGGTTCCGTCTTTTTTCCCAAAGCTGATAGCCACCATATAGCTCAAAATGAAAATAGGATTCCAGGTCGCTGGTAACGAGTTCACCTTCATTACTAAATCTCAAGTAAGACTTCCGTTCACTTAAACCTGCCGCCGCACTGAAACCGACCAGGAAGTCTTCCCAGTTGTATTCGATTAACAAGCCAATACTATGCATGGCCTGTAATTCCTCTCGAAGACTACCACTTAGATATTGGTAGTTGTAGATGATTCCGAATCCATGCGGGGGAATACTCCCCTCAGCATTTTTTTTAACCCGCTCTCGTAGCGGTTTAAGTTCTGGAGAGTCGTATAACTCTTTATCCAGAAATTGGTCGTAGGCACCTTGAATGGATTCTGAGGCGAGTAAAACCAAAACGCCTTTTTCATAATCCCTCCAGCGGTCTATAGCTAGTAGCTTTTGCGCTTCTTTTCTGGTCCACAGCAAATGAGACTTTAATGGACTACTAAGCCCTCCTTGATTGTGGAAGTTTCGCAGATAAAGGTTCCAGTAACTAAGTGGGATACTAGTGTCCAGTCGGCCTGTTGTTTTGAGATCAAATACCAGCCGGCTGCGGATACTGGCCTCATTGGCTCCGCAATATGATTCCCAAAGATCTATGAGTGAATCACTCATGTAGGGATTAAATTCGGGAGCTTGTAATTGCTTCATGATCATTTTCTCATTCTCCCAGCAGATGCTTGCGACCGGTTTAAACAGATTGGAGAAGTTTTGATTTTGGGCCTGAACGAGAAAGCCCGTACTGAAGAAAATGATGAATAGGCGGAGTTTCATATTAAAAGAGTACATCACAAAAATCCGGCCTTTTTACCTTAAAGTGAATTCTGAAATAACCGGATAATGATCACTTAGCTTTTCTTTGATCACCTCATACTGATGACACTGGAAATAGTTTGGACTATAGAGGAGGTAATCTATTCTAAGCTTTAGCGGTTTTCGATCGAAAGTAGTAACGAAGCCTTCACCTGCGGCGATATAGGAATCTTCTAAATGCTTATTCAGATGGTGATAGGTATAGCTGTATGGTGGATCATTGAAGTCACCTCCCACAATTAAAGGCATATCCAAGTCAGTGAATAAACTATCCAGATACTCCACTTGATAAGCCCTTTTCTTAAAGGCATTGGAAAGACTACCGCTAATTCGATTAAGGTCTTCTTGCAGTCCGTCTTGATTCAATTGATTGAGATCTTCGTAATCGGCACTTCCTAGTCCTACCGAGCTAAGGTGGAGGTTAAATACTCGGAAAACAGAGTTTTTCCAGGCGATATCTGCCCAAATTGCCCTGCCATTTTTAAGACTTCCTTCCGGTCCGGGCAACTCGTAATAACCGCTATTTACAATGGGGTATCTCGAGTAGATGATGTTGCCATTTCGCGTATGATGTTCATCTAACAGGCTGTATTGATATGGGTAGTCGATCTGCCATCCTTGTTGCTCAGTTCGAAATTCTTGTAATAGGAGTAAATCTGGAGATTCCTTGAGTACTAAGGCGGAAATCTTTTCCGGGATCTGCTCATCTTCCAACCACATAAATTGATTCAAGCTGCGCACATTGTAAGTCATCACCTTTAAAGCTGAGCCTGCAGCTACAACTTGCCGGGTATGATGTCCTTGATATAAAAGAGGGATTTGATTAAACCCAAGGAGAATGGCCACCAGTGGCAGAACAATTTTGATTTTTACCCGAAGCGCCCACCAAAGGGCAAAGATGATGTTGGCTAAGAGAAGATAGGGGTAGGCCAGACCCAGGAAAGAGAATCCTGTAAAGTACTTCGGGCTTACATAATTACTCAGGTAGGAACACATCAGCCCAAAGGCTGCTATGGTGTTTACAACATATAGGAGACCATCTAAAAAAGATTTACGCTTTTTGGCCATCTCCTAGTCCTTGCCAAATTTAAAGAGGTGGTCCTTTTCTTCTTTGCTCAAACTGTCATACCCACTGCGCGATATCTTTTCCAAAATGAGATTGAGTTTTTCCTCATCCTGTTCATCAGATGATTTTTTAGCTCTACTGCGGCTCCCGCCAGGCTTGGAATATACCTTTTTCAATTTAGGCTTAGGCTTGAAAAGATTAGAGATTCGGTCCAGGATTGCAGCAAAGCCTTCGGTTAAGTCGCGTCCTTGGGTGTAGGCTCTTGCCATCATGAACCCAAATGCAGCACCACCGATATGGGCGAAGCGTCCGCCGGCATTATTTCCTTCTCCCAGGGCTACCAAATCAATCAAGAAAGCAAATGCAGCGATTCCCCATAAGGGTATAGTAATAATGAAAAGATTAACCGGATAACGAGGGTTATAGGTTGCGATGGCAATGATTACAGCCATAACACCAGCAGATGCACCTCGGTTATCGCTTCCACTAACTACCTCTGTAAAGGCCGGAAAAATGTTGTATGCTAGAATGTAAAGTATGCCTCCCAGTATTCCTCCAATGAGGTAGGTTGCGATCAGCCGTCGACCGCCAAAATATTGGAGAAAGAGCCGACCACCAAAATACAGCCACAGCATATTGAAAAAGATATGCCGCAAACCTTGATGCAAGAACATATAGCTAATAATGGACCAGGGTCGGGTCGCAAATTGGAAAAGATCAGACGGAAGTGCGGTAAAGGAAATAAAGGTTCCCGTTATGGCGTGTTGGGCCTGAAACAGGAAGTCTATAATTCCGAGGAGTAAATAGAGAATGTAGACTCCCAAATTGATCATAATCAATTGGGTAAGAGCCCCCCCTTCTCTAAAAAACCGCTTGATCTGATCCCAAATGGAGTTCATTAGTGATAAGTTCCGTGTTTACTTTTCCAATATCGTAAAATTAAGAAACCAAAGAGCATTCCACCCAGGTGAGCAAAATGAGCAACATTTCCTCCCGCATTTGCAAAACCGCGGTATAATTCTAAAAGCCCAAAGGCTAAAACGAGGTATTTGGCTTTAATTGGGAATAGGAAATTCAGATAAACTACCTGATCCTTAAAGATCATTCCGAAAGCCATAAGTACTCCGAACACTGCCCCTGAAGCACCTACAGTTGGCCGGTTCATTAAAAGATTGACTTTGGCCAGGGCCGGATCAGTATAATTTTTGTTTTGTAACAGGACCTGATAGCCCTCGTTTCGCACTAATTCTAAACCAGCCGCACTTATATCCTGAATGGCGTAATAGAGTTCAAAATATTGAGCTCCAAAGTGCAAAAATGCAGCACCTAAACCAGTGATGATGTAATAGTTCAAAAAACGCTTAGCCCCCCAAATATTCTCCAATGCATATCCGAACATCCAAAGCATGAAGAGATTACTGAAAATATGACCCCAATCCGCATGCATAAACATGTGAGTGACTAATTGATGAGGCATGAAAAATCCCGAGCTTGGTAGGTACAGGGCCAAATAACGACCAAGATCCAAACCGGTATTAAATAGTACCCCCGTTCCAATAAAGAACAACAGGTTAATGATCATCAAATTCTTAATGACCGGAGGCAAAAGAGAAAAACGTCGCATTAACTAAATGTTTTATCCAACTCGTCTAAATCGAGATTGATAATTGTGGGTCGGCCCTCTGGACTGTGATAAGGTGCTTTACAGGCAAATAGTTCATCAACCAGATGAGCCATTGCCGAAGGTTCAAGAACAGTGCCCACTTTTAATGCTGCCACTTTGGCCATTTTTGCCGCCATTTTTTCCTGCAATTCTTCTCTGCTGTGAGCATTGTGGTTCTTGGCAGCTTCAAGCAGTAGATGGAGCATTTCATCCAGGTCTGGGTTTTCCAGGAATAGGGGGATGCCATGCACGACTAACTCTTGTTGCCCGAACTCATCAAGATCAAAGCCCATCTCTCGAAGGGTGGGCAATAGTTCTTTTATTTCATTAAAATCCCCTGTTGTAAAGGAGACCTGACTGGGAAACAAAAGCTGTTGAGAAGCGACCTGTTGGTTTTCTAAGGATGTGAGAATTTTCTCAAACAAAACTCGTTGGTGAGCCCGGTTTTGATGAATCAACATCAAACCCTCTCCATGAGATTTTAAAAGGTATTTCTTTCCTACCTGAATGTAAGACACCAAATCGTGTTGCTCCGGATCTACTAATCGACCTTGCTCTTGTTCTTGAGGAAATTCAGGAATCTGACTTAGCAAGGACTCCCATTCTTGACTTTCACGAGATTTAGGGGCCGACTGCTGATTAGAGCCCCCACCAGATTTTTGAGACTCAAAAGGATTAAAGTTGGGATCAATATAGATACCCGGCGCCTGTACCGGCCTTTTATCGGTGGGAGGGACATATTGCTGATCGTGATCAAAATCTAGGCTGGGTGCAATATTGTACTGGCCTAAGGAATGCTTTACAGCGGTGCGAATAATACTGTGAATCACCCTTTCATCTTCAAACTTTATCTCGGTCTTGGTAGGATGAATATTGACATCAATACGGGCAGGGTCTAGTTCCATAAAGAGGAAATAGCTAGGGTGGCAATCTTCCTGCAGTAAACCTTCAAAGGCTTTTTGTACCGCCTTGTGTAAATAGGGATTGCGGATATAGCGATAGTTCACAAAAAAGAACTGCTCGCCTCTCGTCTTCTTGGCAAACTCTGGTTTACCGACAAAACCTCGTAGCCGAATGAGTTCCGTATCCTCATCAACCGGCACTAGCTTTTCGTTATAGCGCTTTCCGAAAATGTTTACGATCCGTTGCCGCTGACTACTGCCAGGCAAGTTGAAGAGTTCCGATCCATTATGCTCAAAGCGAAAGGCTACTTCAGGATGCGCTAAAGCGACCCTTTCGAACTCATCAATGATATGACGTAACTCAACTTGATTAGACTTAAGGAAATTTCGTCGGGCGGGAATATTGTAGAAAAGATTCTGCACTTTGATGGTTGTGCCTTCCGGGCACTGGCAAAATTCCTGAGATTCAACCTCATTTGCGGCGACCTTTATATCAGTGCCAAGCTCTTCGCCTCGCAGGCGAGTTTTCAGGTTCATTTTAGCCACCGCCGCTATTGAGGCCAGAGCTTCACCACGGAATCCCTTGGTGGTAATAGAGAATATATCTTCCGCCTTTTCAATTTTGGAAGTGGCATGGCGTTCCAGAGCCATGCGAGCATCGGTTTCACTCATTCCTTTGCCATTATCACTAACCTGAATGAGATTTTTACCACTATCGCTTGCTATCAAGCTTATCTCGCTTGCATCAGCATCAACGCTGTTTTCCAGTAGCTCTTTAACTACGGAGGCGGGTCGCTGAACTACTTCTCCGGCAGCAATTTGGTTGGCTACATTATCGGGCAGAAGCCGGATGATATCCGCCATTTAATTCATGATTAAGAGATAGGTGAGCGCTAGTAGGGCCACGATGATTAGTAATAAGGTACGATTGGAAGATTTCACTTTGCTGGGACGATTGTTTTGCCAGCTTTGACGTAAATCCCCGCGAAGCATTTCAGTTCGTCTAGGATTTGAATTACCATCTTCTTGCTTCTGATACTTCCTCCTCAAATTGTCGAGGCGTTCTTTATTCTCGTCGTAATAGCGTGGGGTGAATTCAAAAGTCTTATGCTTGTTCTGGCGCATAAAACTGGGCAATTTTGGTGCTTGCATGTTCGAGGTTTTAATAGTTATTACTCCTGCTCTGCAGCCTCCTGCCTAATCGGCTGATCAATAGGTTGATCCATCCGATTCGCATCCTTTTTAGGAATTACAAACTCATAAACTTTGGCCTCTGGATTAGGAAGATACTCCATCCTTAGCCAGGGATTATGGTATTTCAATACGCGATAGCTGATTCCATACTTTTGGTTGAAATGGCTTACGTGGCTTAGGCTGCTATCTACTTGCACTGTAAAGGTTTCCAAAGGTTGATAGCGGTCTTTACTTCGAACGTGAAAACCATATGCCTCAGGGTCTTCCAGAATTTCCTTTACAGCGAGCAGTCTATAGACATAACGCGCTGTTTCGGGATTTAAGTTTAGAGCGTAATAGGAGTTTTCTCTTTGACGTTTCATTTGCTTTTGTAAGCCAGACATTCCCAGGTTGTACGAAGCCGCTGCCAGGGTCCAGGAACCAAATTCTGCATAGGCCTCCTTAAGATAGGTGCAAGCGACTTGGGTAGCTTTCTCAAGATGATAGCGCTCATCGACTTCACGGTCTATTTCCAATCCGTATTGCTTCCCGGTCTTTTCCATAATCTGCCAAAAGCCAACTGCTCCCGCAGGAGAAACTACCGGCATGAAACCAGATTCGATGAGGGGTAGGTATTTGAAGTCTTCAGGAATTCCATTTTCCTTCAAAATCCTTTCAATTGTTGGGAAATATCGGGCAGACCTCTTAATAAAAAGTACAGTCTGACTCTGCCAATAAGTATTAACCAGAAGCTCCCGATCAAAGGCCTCTATAACCTGAGGATCACTCATGGGAACTGATTCCCCAGCGAAGTCCAGCTCTTCGGGAATAGGTAAACTGTAAATGCTGTAATTGTCCTGTAAATCTTTCTTCTGACCTTCATCATCTCGATCTCCATATTTTGCAAAAGTGAGTAATGAGGCAATGCCAATTAAAGCGGTATAGAGGGCAATTCTTTCAGTAGTATTTTTCATCAAAATAAAAATTGAGTTTCCAGCTCCGAGAGCGGTCTGGCACTGATGTCCTTTTCAGATAATAGAGGATTTTCAATTCCCCAATCTATATTCAGTGCAGGGTCATTCCATAGAACCGAACCTTCAGACTCTTTATTGTAAACATTGGTGCATTTGTAAGCAAAAATGGTATGGTCTTCAAGGGTAGCAAAGCCATGCGCAAATCCCGGTGGTATCCAAAACATCAGTTTGTTTTCTCCACTAAGCTTCACTTTGTGATGCTGTCCATAGGTAGGTGAACCTTTGCGAATATCAACAACTACATCTAGTACGGCACCTTGTATGACTCTTACCAGTTTACCCTGAGCAAATGGTGGGTTTTGAAAATGTAATCCTCTTAAAACACCTTTACTGCTCAAAGATTGGTTGTCTTGAACAAACTCGAGGTTGACGCCAATTTTTTCAAAGGCCTCCTTATTGTAGGACTCGTAAAAGTAGCCTCTATCATCACCAAAAACTCTTGGTACAATCTCCAGGAGTCCCGGAATGTTGGTTTCAATTATTTGCATGTAGTAGGGAAATATCGCTTTGCGGCTAAAATAATCAGTTCGCCACTTCACTCATGAATTTAATGCGCATTAATCGCAATTCTTCTTCACTATAATCTCCATCAAATTCTTCAAAAGCTTCTTCGAGATCATCCGATTCTGCTTCCATGAAATAATCATGTACTTCTTCTAATTGCTCTTCATCAAAAAGATCTTCCAGTACATAGTTCAGATTGACCTTGGTTCCCGAATGAACAATGTGTTCTATCTCTCTAATCAGGTCGTCCATACTTAATCCCTTGGCCGACGCGATATCCTCAAGGGGTAGTTTGCGATCGGTACTTTGGATGATATAAACCTTGAGGCCGGATTTGTTGACCACTGATTTTACCAGTAGTCCGTCTCCCTTCTCAATATTGTTGTCTTCAACGTATTTCTGGATAAGCTCCAGGAATGGGCCGCCGAACTTTCGCGCTTTGCCTTCTCCGACTCCTGAAATCTGCTTTAACTCATCCAAACTGGTAGGGTAGTGCAGGGCCATTTCATTGAGGGAGGGTTCCTGGAAAACGGTGAAAGGAGGTAAGCCCTTAGACTTAGCCACTTTTCGAGTAAGATCTTTCAACATCCCAAAAAGTTGAGGATCGAAGGATGCTCCACTTTTCTGTTCAGAGATAATTTCTTCCTTACCGGCTTCTTCCACATAATCATGGTCTTCCGCGATCATGAAGTTCGTAGGATTCTCCATGAAATGATGCGACTTCTCATTGAGAAAAAGCACTCCATATTTCTCAATATCCTTGCGCAGGTAGCCTTGTACGATAGCCTGGCGAATTACCGACATCCAATGCTTCTCATCTTTATCCGCTCCCTGATTAAAGACATCCAGGTTTTGAACCTTGTACTGTTTGGTGATAGAATTGAGCTTTCCGGTAAGGGTGTCAACCAAGGATTTAGCCTTAAACCTCTGGGCGGTAGCCACAATAGTTTTAATTACCAATTGCAGGTCCTCCCGAGCATCGAACTGTTTGCGCGGATTTTGACTGTTATCGTCATTCTTAGCTCCTGGTCCATTTTCCTCATCAAACTCTTCTCCGAAATAATGCAGAAGGAACTTGCGACGGTTCATGGCCGTTTCCGCATAGGCGATAACTTCTTGCAAAAGCTGCATACCTACTTCTTGCTCTGAAACAGGTTTACCGTTTAGAAATTTTTCCAGTTTCTCTACATCCTTATAGGAATAGAAAGCCAGGCAATGTCCTTCACCACCATCACGACCCGCTCTTCCGGTTTCCTGGTAATAGCTTTCCAGGCTTTTCGGCATATCGTAGTGAATCACGAATCGAACATCAGGTTTGTCGATCCCCATTCCGAAAGCGATAGTAGCCACAATAACATCAGCTTCCTCCATTAGAAAGGCATCCTGATGTCTGGAACGAGAAGAGGCATCTAAACCCGCATGATACGGGAGCGATTTGATACCATTTACTTGAAGCGTTTGCGCCAACTCCTCCACCTTTTTACGGCTGAGGCAGTAGATGATCCCACTTTTACCATCGTTCTTTTTAATGAATCGGATGATATCCCGATCTACATTTTTGGTTTTGGGCCTTACTTCATAGAACAGATTGGCCCGATTAAAGCTGGCTTTGAACACCTCGGCATTTTCCATACCCAGGTTTTTCTGAATGTCGCTCTGAACTTTAGGGGTAGCGGTGGCAGTTAAGCCAATAATAGGTTTACGACCAATCTTTTTTATGATGTTTTTCAGATTGCGGTATTCCGGTCTAAAATCATGTCCCCACTCGGAGATACAGTGAGCTTCATCAATAGCGAAGAAAGAAATCTTAGCGCTTTTGAGAAATTCAATGTTATCCTCTTTGGTTAACGACTCTGGGGCGACATAGAGCAGTTTAGTGGTACCATCCAGGATATCGGATTTTACCTGCTCCACATCTCTTTTACTTAATGATGAGTTTAATACATGGGCAATGCCATTTTCGGCGGCAAAGCCACGTAGGCTATCCACCTGATTTTTCATCAGGGCAATGAGAGGTGAGACAACTATGGCGGTGCCTTCCTGCATAATCGCAGGCAACTGATAACATAAGGACTTTCCTCCCCCGGTGGGCATTATTACGAAAGTGTCATTACCGGCGAGGACGTTTTCTACAACTGGCTCTTGATTTCCCTTGAACTGGCTAAAACCAAAGAAACGCTTTAGGTGTTCTTGAGCCGTGGAAACATAATTTTCCAATGCTTTACGCTCTTATAATTTCTTAAATATACTAATATTCATCGGCTGTAGGCAAATAAATCTTAGCCCTTATTAAAAGCTTAAGCGGGCTTAAAATTTAGCACCTTTGCAGCACTTTTCTAAAAACAATGGCGAAGGCGGATAGCGATAATATGTCGTTCTTGGAACACCTCGAGGTACTACGTTGGCACCTCATCAGGGCATCCCTAGCAATTTTCATCATGGCCATCCTGGCCTTCTTAAGTAAGTCAATCCTCTTCGACCTTATTTTGTTCGGACCGAAGCAGCCTGACTTCTTTACCTATCGACTGTTTTGCGCTATTTCGCGCGAAATTAGCAATACGGAATTTTTCTGCCTCACTGAGATGCCCTTTAAAATTTTGAATACGCGCATGGCCGGGCAGTTTTCTACTCATATTTGGGTAGCGCTCATTGCTGGTTTCATTTTGTCATTCCCCTATGTGCTTTATGAGGTATGGCGTTTCGTTGCTCCAGGTCTTAAACCAGGGGAGCGGAGTTATTCAAGATGGGTTCTGTTCTTTGGCGGAATCTTATTTATGAGTGGGGTGCTTTTTGGTTATTACCTCATCGTGCCACTATCCCTGCAGTTTTTAGGTACTTATACCGTTAGTGCGGAGGTGAATAATCTCATAGATTTGAATTCCTATTTGTCCACCGTAAGTACTGTAACGCTGGCGACAGGGCTTATTTTCGAATTGCCAGTAGTGATTTACTTCCTGGCGAGAACCGGATTGGTTACCGCGGATTTCCTGAGAAAATATCGCAGGCATTCCATCGTTCTTATTCTGATTCTTTCAGCGATAATTACTCCGCCAGATGTAGCCAGTCAGATTTTAGTTTCGGTGCCCATCATGTTTCTTTATGAGGTGAGTATTAAAATCGCGGCTCGGATTGAAAAGCGCAGGGCAAAAGAAACTTTGCCCCTGGTTAAAAACGAATGAGATGATTTTACGCGCAGAAAATATTGTTAAGAAGTATCGTTCCCGTACAGTTGTGAAGGGCGTGAGCTTTGAAGTGAACAGAGGGGAAATCGTGGGACTCCTAGGGCCTAATGGAGCAGGAAAAACCACCAGCTTTTATATGGTAGTTGGTCTCATTAAGCCAAATGAAGGCAAGGTCTTTATTGATCAAACTGAAATCACCGATGATCCGATGTACAAACGTTCCCAGAAGGGTATTGGCTACCTGGCCCAGGAGGCAAGCGTATTTCGGAAACTAAGCGTTGAAGACAATATACTGGGAGTACTGCAGATGACTAAGCTAAGTCGGGCGGAGCAGAAGAAGAAATTGGAGGCACTTTTAGATGAGTTTGGTTTACAGCATATTCGAAAGAACCGAGGCGATTTGCTTTCGGGAGGGGAACGTCGACGGACTGAAATTGCCCGAGCCCTGGCGGTGGATCCAAATTTCATTTTATTGGACGAACCCTTCGCTGGGGTAGACCCAATCGCCGTTGAGGATATTCAGAGTATTGTCGCCTCTTTGAAGAGTAAGAATATCGGGATCCTTATTACTGATCACAATGTTCAGGAGACGCTAGCCATTACTGATCGCACCTATCTGATGTTTGAAGGCAGAATTCTAAAATCAGGAACAGCTGAGGAATTAGCGGCAGATGAGCAGGTGAGAAGAGTGTATTTAGGTCAGAATTTTGAGCTTCGGAAAAAGCGTGCTGAGGTTTTCCAGGACCAATCAGGCAACGGAGGCGCGTCGTAATCGATCGTTTATTGCTCTTCCCAATCCTTCATTGGGGAACTCCTCAGTAAGGATTACATCCACATCTTTAGTATCGAAGCTGCGCATCGCTTCAAACAATTTGCTGGCTGCTTCTTTTAGATCTCCGATAGGAGACAGTATCCTTTGATGACGATCGGGGATACCCGCTATTTTTTTACAGAAGGAAATACTGCCGCAACGATCCCGATTTACCTTCTGCAAGTTATGATCAAGGTTTCCATGCGTTAAGGGGATACCTGGTGAATAATGGGCACTTAACATGCCTGGGGCTTTTGGATTACTGCTGGAACTTCGGGTATAGGGAATCTTTTTACCCAAGACTGTTCTGATCTCTTCCATACTCAAACCTCCCAGTCTCAGGACCATTGGATCCTTATTACTTAGGTCAATAATGGTCGATTCAAGTCCGATAGTGGAGGGGCCTCCATCCAATATATAATTCAACTTATTGCCAAACTGCTCCGCAACATGTTCTGCTTTAACCGGACTCACCCGACCAAATAGATTTGCGGATGGAGCCGCTAAGGGGAAGTCTAATTCTGCCAATAAACTCCTACAAACGTTATGCGCGGGAAACCTAACCGCTACCGTTGAGTGACCGGCGGTTACCAGATCGGGAATCAGATCGGTTTTTGGTAACACGAATGTAATAGGGCCGGGGCAAAAGGCTTGATACAGGGATTTGAACGATGCGCTTTTTTGCTTCACATATTCATCCAGATGTTCCTTATTGGCTAAATGAATAATCAGAGGATCAAAAGCGGGCCTTTGTTTGAGTTCGAAAATTTGAGCCACGGCTTTTGTGTCTAGTGCATTTGCAGCCAGTCCGTAAACGGTTTCGGTTGGTATAGCGACAACTTTCCCTGCTCTTAAAAGTTCCGCTGCTTTGAGAATGTCAGTCCCCATTTGACTCATTTGGCAAATTTATTCTAGAACATCAGGAAGACCAAGATCAAAGCCAATATGAAGAAAGCCGTAAAACTCAGCATGCCAAAAAGATTGACGAGTAGAAACTTGGCAAATGTTTTCCCCCATCCCTGACCATAGAAGTTTTTCATGGCGAAATAGAGATGAATGCCAAATGCATTAATCAGGAGGATAAAGATCAACTCATTGTCGAAAATCAGATTATATAAGAACGACGCGATAAAGAATAATCCTTGTTGATAAAGGGTAAAGAAGAGGTGTTCCGGATAATAAATGTCCCTCCGCCAGTAGAGCAGTTTCAGAATAAGTCCCAGAATTGGGATAAAGAGGAATAGAATCCAGAAAAGTTGTGAAAGAAGAGTTCGATTAAAGTCTTTAAGATTATCCGTTTGATTTCGACCAAAGCGAGAAGCTTTCTTGGCCTGGGAGAAGGCGAACTCATTCCAGAAACCGGGTTCTAATCCCAACTGCAAAAAGATTTCTTCCGAGCTGCTTTCAGGTGAAACGATGAGGTAATTGGTCATGGCTCGAAAGCGTTTCATCAAGCCGGGGTTTTCATCCTTTTTAAATTCGGTGCAGATATCGAAGAGGCGCTGGCTTTGTTCCATCGGCCCTTCCTTTTTAAGTTGGGCTAATTCCTCTGTATTGGAAGAATTCTGAACAATATCGCCTTTGCGGCTCAATTGAATAGAGGTGATTAACAGAACCGAAGAGAGGAAATAGAAGCGGACCGGATTCATGAATCGCATTCGCTTCCCTGCTTTAAACTCTAAAGCCACTTTGCCTGGCCGGGTTAAAACCCCCGCTATAGTTCTAAATACTCGTCCGTCTACAGCAAAGAAGTTAGAGAGTGATTCTCCAATGAGTTCCAGAAAGGTGAGGCGGCGTGTATCATTGGCCTGACCACATTCGGAGCAAAAATTTTGACCGGATACGGAGGCTCCACAATTAAGGCAGCTTTCTCCTTTTTGTCTGCGGAACATTAGTCGTTCTGATTAAATAGATCGTCGGAATTAAATGTAGCAAATCCAACCAGACGATCGAAGCGACTGCCTATTTCACGGTGGTATACGAGTATTTGATAGTCATTTTCAGTTTGCCAATGACTGCCTTCCAGAAAGCTTAGATCCGCGTGATCCTTACCGGGTTGAACCACCGCATAGGCGTAGTTGTAAAAGCCTTGTTTAAAGAGGAATTGATTGCGATAAGCGCCTCGATTAGCATCCCAAAACATTTGATACTCAGGAAGCAGCTTCCAATCACTAAACTCTCCAAAGAGATAAATTTCAGAACCAATATCATTGGGATAGTCTAAATAGAAGTCAACCAAAGCATAATCAGCCTCTGAGTCAGAATTTGCTGCATCCAGGCGTCGGATGCGATTTTGTCCGTTTATATCGAAGTTTACCGAATACCTTTCTACTGCTCGGCTTTGATCCTGACGAAGGAAGACTTTAAAAAAGGTGTCTTGCTTAATCTGGCGAACGTTTAAGCTGAGCGTGAGGAGGTTTTTTATATCAAAGTTTCGCCATTCATTATTGGCCTCAAAGGTGTTCTCATCATCATATTGATAAATCAATTGTCCGTTCTGAAGAAACAAGGGTTTGAGGTCAGTGATAGCCACGTCCCATCTCTGGTTTTGTAGCATTACGACTTTCAGATCGGTAAAGGGATTGGGAATTTGGTAACTTCCATGAGAGATGGTGAAATCTAATTCTTGATGAGTGTCAATTTTCTCTACGCGGGTTGGTCTTTTAACCCGGCCGCCGATACTTACTATTTCCTCATAGACCATGAAACGCCGACTCAATACCAGATCTTCAGGATTGTTGTTGCGAAAGATGGCAATTACATAGTTTCCCGAAATCTTCAAGCCTACATTCTCATTCGGAATACTTAAGGTATAATGAGTGTAGGGGATAAATGCATTGATAGAATATTCGAAATTTTGGATGTAGTCATCTCCAAAATTTGTGAGGTAATCATTGCGAATTAAATCAGAGGGAGTCCAATCCGCATTACAATGGTAAATGGAATAGGATAGATTGGTGAACTCCTCATAAAGATCATCGAAGCTCAATTCAAGCGTTTGACCGCTATTTAGAGCGATAACAGGCATGGCTAAATCATTACCTCGAGGTACCAAGCGTACTGAACGAATTCCAGCTTGATAAACATGATCTGAATATTGTAAAGGCCCCCCGTGATAGTAATCATCCTTCTGAGCACTGAGTTCGCCGATCCCTAGACCTAGGAGGAACACAGCGGTGAAAAACAAAGCCAATCGCGACATAGTTATTATTGAACGTTGAGGGCTGATTTATTGAGACTTAAGCTCTATTTTTGCGCCTAATTTAGAACTCATCTAAATTACTTGCGGTTTAGGCGGGCTCAAGCATCGTCTTAATTTTGCAAGCCAATAATAATGACAATTTTTGATTCCATTCGATGCCTGAAGTTATCAAAATCAAAAAGGGTGTAAACATCAAGCTGCAAGGCGAAGCAGAGAAAATCTATGCGCAAGCCGATACCCCCAGCACTTATGCCCTCAAGCCGTCGGATTTCCCTGGGATTCGATTGAAGCTCAAAGTCCGCGAAGGCGATGAAGTCCTGGCTGGTGATCCTATCTTCTTTGACAAAGACCGTCCTGAAATTACCATTGGTTCTCCGGTTAGCGGAGAAATTGCAGAGGTAGTTCGTGGTGAAAAACGTCGAATCCTCGAGGTTCGTATTCTCGCCGATCAGGAAATCCGTTATCGTGAAGTAGCACCTGCTGATCCCACTGCAATTAGCAGAGAAGATGTTAAAGGGAAAATTCTCGAAGCGGGGCTTTGGCCGGTAGTTCGCCAGCGTCCTTACAATATCATTGCAAACCCGAATCGCGTACCACGTGATATCTGGGTTTCTTGTTTTGATACTGCTCCTTTGGCTCCAGATGCCGACTTTATCGTACATGGTCAGGAAGAAGAGTTCCGTTTAGGGATTAAAGCTTTGATGCAACTGACCGATGGTAAAGTGAACCTGGGTCTTGACGGAAGTACCAATCCATCAGAAGCTTTTAAAGTAGATGGAGTACAATTAAACCGTTTCAAAGGGCCACATCCCGCAGGTAATGTTGGGGTGCAGATTCATGCCACTGCTCCTATTAATAAAGGTGAGACTTTATGGACAGTAGGTATCCAGGAGGTAATCATGATTGGCCGCCTCTTTAAGACTGGCAAGCACGATGCTCAACGCAGTATTGCTCTAACCGGTGCTCAGGTTACCAAGCCACGTTATTACAAAGTATTGACGGGTGCTAACCTTAAAACCATCTTAGAGGATAATGTTGCCAATGAAAGCAACCGCTATATCTCTGGTAATGTATTGACCGGAACCCAAATTAGTTCTGAAGGTTATCTTTCTTATTATGATAACCAGATTACGGTGATTCCAGCAGGGGGCGAAGATCAATTCTTTGGATGGTTGAGTCCAAACTTTAGTAAGTTCAGTATCTCCAGAGCTCTCTTTAATTGGGCCATGCCAAATAAGCGCTTAAATCTTGATGCCAATATGAATGGCGAAGAGCGTGCTTTTGTGGTTACCGGAGAATATGAGAAAGTATTTCCATTTGATATCTATCCCGTTCAGCTATTGAAGTCGATCATGATTAAAGATATCGAAGCCATGGAAAATCTTGGCATCTATGAAGTAGCCGAAGAGGATATGGCTTTGTGTGAAGTAGTATGTACCTCTAAAATGCCGGTACAGGAAACTTTACGTGAAGGTCTGGATTTAATGTTGAATGAGTTAGGCGACTAAAGAGTTAAAAATGAAGTTATTTAAGAACATCCTTGATTCTGTCAAACCTCACTTTGTAGAAGGAGGTAAACTGGAAAAGTATTATCCGGTATACGACGGTTTTGCGACTTTTCTTTTCACCCCTGGACATACTACCCACAATGGTTCGCATGTACGTGATGCCATTGATTTAAAGAGAACGATGGTAACCGTAATTATTGCTATGGTTCCCGCTTTACTCTTTGGTATGTGGAATGCCGGAAGCATGCATTATGCAGCTTTGGGAATGGAAACTACCTTGATGGAAAACTTCCTCTGGGGAGCGTCTAAAGTGGTACCAATGCTTATTGTATCCTATGGAGTAGGACTAGGCGTTGAGTTTATCTTTTGTATTATCAAGAAACACCAAATCCAAGAAGGATTCCTAGTTTCGGGAATGCTTATTCCTCTGATTATGCCGATTGACATCCCATTATGGATGGTAGCAATCTCGGTAATCTTTGCGGTGGTAATTGGTAAAGAAGTATTTGGCGGGACGGGAATGAATATTCTAAACCCGGCACTTACTGCACGTGCTTTTGCCTTCTTCGCTTATCCTACCTATATGAGTGGTGATAAGGTCTGGATCAATGCTACTCCTGGTGAGGGTCAGGCCGTAGTTGATGGCTTTTCCGGTGCTACCGTATTAGGTTCTTATGCCACAGGTGGAGAAGTATCCTATAGCCAAATGGATATGTTCCTTGGGTTTATCCCCGGATCAATCGGTGAAACATCTACCGTTGCGGTATTAATTGGCGCCGCGATTCTGCTTTATACCGGAATCGGTAGCTGGAGAATCATGTTGAGTGGTTTGATAGGTGCGATCGCCATGGGATTGATCTTTAACACTTTTGCAGAATACGCTATTTCTCCTGAGCAAAAAGCCTTTATGAGTGTGCCTTACTGGCAGCAGCTTATCATGGGAGGTTTTGCCTTTGGACTAGTGTTTATGGCAACAGATCCTGTATCGGCAGCACAGACGACCAAGGGTAAATGGATCTATGGATTCCTGGTCGGTTTCTTTGCGATCATGATTCGGATTTTTAACCCAGCCTATCCGGAAGGAATTATGCTTGCCATTCTATTTATGAATGTAATGGCTCCTCTTATTGATCATTATTTAGTGCAAGCCAATATTAACAAGCGCAAGAAGCGTTTGGCAACCGTAAACGCAGCTTAATACGATGGACGTAAATAAAAATAGCTACACATTTACCTTCGCTGCGATCATGGTGATCGTAGTGGCGGCCTTGCTTTCCTTCGCAGCGACGAGTCTTAAGCCTATGCAGGACAATAACGTGCGTCTGGAGAAAATGCAAAATATCCTTTCCTCTATCAAAGTAGAAGTATCTCGAGAAGAGGCTGAAGAAGCTTATAAGAAGTATATCACTTCTGAGCTTGTTATTCAGAACAATGCTTCCATCGAAGGCGTTGCTGCTTTTGATGTAGAAATGAAAAAGGAATTGGTAAAAGAGCCATTAGAGCGTCAAGCCCCTCTATACATCGCTGAGAAAGACGGTGAAACCTTTTTCATTATTCCATTGCGTGGTAAAGGTCTTTGGGGTCCGATTTGGGGTTATATCTCCTTAGAAAAGAATGTGAGTACTGTATTTGGTGCTACATTCGATCACAAGGCAGAAACTCCGGGTTTGGGGGCTGAGATCAAAGACGCAAAGTTCACTCAGCTGTTTCCAGGCAAGGAAATTATGGATTCCGGAAATTTCCAGGGGATTAGAGTGGTAAAAGGAACCGCTAGCGCTAATAACGAAGTGAATGGTATTAGTGGTGGTACCATTACCTCTGATGGAGTAGAGGATATGATCATGGATTGCATGGCCAGTTACCTTGGCTTCTTGAAATCTTATGAGATGGCAGCTACTACTGCCGATGAAAACAAAACTTTAGCAACTATCGATTAATTGCAATTATGGCCGAAGTACAAGAAGTAAAGAAAGAGCGCGAGTCGCTGTTTAGTAAGAAGAACGTAGCCTTAATTACGGATCCATTAAACGACAGTAACCCTATTACCGTTCAGGTATTGGGAATCTGTTCGGCTCTTGCGATTACCGTTAAGCTGTATCCAGCGCTAGTAATGTCTATTTCCGTGCTCTTCGTAATGGGAGTAGGGAATGTGGTAATCTCATTAATGCGTAATCTCATTCCCAACCGAATTCGGATTATTGTTCAATTAGTGGTAGTAGCGAGTTTGGTAATTCTGGTAGACCAGGTTTTGAAAGCCTTTGTTTACGATGTCAGTAAAGAGCTTTCGGTTTTCGTAGGTCTGATTATCACCAACTGTATCATCATGGGCCGTTTTGAGGCTTTTGCCTTAGCGAATCGTCCCTGGAAATCCTTCCTCGATGGAGTAGGTAACGCTTTCGGATATGCCTGGATCCTTTTAGCGGTAGCTTTCTTCCGCGAGCTTTTTGGTTCCGGAGAACTTTTCGGTTTCCAGATTATTCCAGAATCATGGTATCTCACCGAAGGAGGATTTTATAGTGATAATGGATTCATGTTATTACCTCCAATGGCCTTGATTACCGTGGGTATCATTATTTGGGTACAGCGTTCCCGTAACACCGATTTGATCGAAGAAAACTAAACGAAGGATGCAAGAATTAGTAAACATATTCGTAAAAGCCATCTTTGTTGAGAACATGATCTTTGCCTACTTCCTGGGCATGTGTTCATATCTCGCGGTATCGAAAAAAGTAAGTACCGGGGTGGGACTAGGAGCAGCAGTAATCTTCGTTTTGGGAATTACCGTTCCCGTAAACTACCTGCTAGAGAATTATGTATTGAAAGAAGGCGCATTAAGCTGGCTCGGGCCTCAATTTGCTGAGGTTGATTTGAGCTTCTTGAGCTTTATCATGTTCATCGCGGTAATTGCTTCTATGGTGCAATTAGTAGAGATGGTGGTAGAGAAATTCGCTCCGGCGCTTTATGGTGCCTTAGGGATTTTCCTTCCGCTGATCGCGGTAAACTGCTCTATCCTGGGTGGTGCATTATTCATGCAGGAACGTAACTACAATACCATTGGCGAAGCGACTGTTTTCGGCTTGGGTAGTGGAGTAGGTTGGTTCCTGGCTATTGTAGCGATTGCAGCGATTCGTGAGAAGATTCGCTATTCTAATATTCCAGCCCCTTTACGTGGATTGGGAATCACATTTATTGTGACAGGATTGATGGGGATTGCCTTTATGGCTTTCATGGGAATTAAATTGTAATTAAGAAATTTAGAACGGATGGTATTATTAGCGACCAGTACGGTTATCATATCCAGTATAGTAGTATTCTTTGCTTTGATACTCTTATTGGTAAGTATCTTACTTGGTGCCAAGGCTAAATTGTCGCCAAGTGGTCCAGTAACCTTAACCATTAATGGCGAGGAGCGTCAGGTTGATTCAGGTAGCACCTTATTAACTACGCTTAGCGAGCAGAAAATCTTCCTTCCTTCCGCTTGTGGAGGCGGTGGTACTTGTGCCATGTGTAAGTGTCAGGTTACCGAAGGTGGTGGAGAGATTCTTCCTACTGAGGTAGGTTACTTCACTCGTAAAGAAGTACAGGAAAAATGGCGCTTGGGTTGTCAGGTTAAAGTACGTGGGGATATGAATATCCATGTACCGGAAGAAATTTTTGGTATCAAGAAGTGGGAGTGTGAAGTAGTTTCTAACTACAATGTAGCTTCCTTTATCAAGGAATTTGTGGTTAAGCTTCCGGAAGGAGAGACCCTTGACTTCGAAGCAGGAGGTTATATCCAGATTGATGTACCTAAATGTGAGGTAGACTTCAAGGATATTGATATCACTTCTCATCCAAAATTAGGTCGCGATCCAATGGACTTCAAGTCTGAGTGGGACAAGTTTGGCCTATGGGATTTGAAGATGAAGAATGATGAGCCTCTTTTCCGTGCTTATTCGATGGCTAACCATCCTGCCGAAGGTAATATCGTGATGTTGAACATCCGTATTGCTACTCCACCCTGGGATCGTGCTAAGAATAAGTGGATGGATGTAAATCCAGGAGTTTGTTCTTCCTACGTATTTGATCAGAAAGCGGGTGATAAGGTTACTATTTCCGGACCTTATGGAGAGTTCTTCATCAAAGAAACTGAAGCCGAGATGTTGTATATCGGTGGTGGTGCAGGAATGGCGCCAATGCGTTCACACCTTTTCCACCTTTTCCATACCCTTAAAACCGGTCGTAAAGTGAGCTATTGGTACGGAGGACGTTCTAAGCGTGAGTTGTTCTATTTGGATGACTTCCAGCAAATCGAAGAGCAGTTCCCGAACTTCAAGTTCCATGTAGTGCTTTCTGAGCCACTTCCGGAGGATAACTGGAATCCAAAATCAAGTTTGGAAGATTCTGGAGATGGATTTACCGGATTCGTTCACCAGGCGGTTATCGATCAGTATTTGAGTAAACACAATGAACCCGAAGAAATTGAATTCTATTTCTGCGGACCCCCTCTAATGAATGCCGCCGTACTTAAGATGTGCGACGATTGGGGTGTACCACCGGAGAACGTGAGTTTCGACGATTTTGGTGGATAGATATTATAAGACCCAAAAAAAAAGGTCCCTCACTCGAGGGACTTTTTTTTGGGGTGCTAATTACTACGATCTAAGATTATAAGAACTTAGAACCTAGAGCTTAGTGAAACAGAGTTATCGTCTACCATTATTTAATTGGAACTAAATACACTACTGTGTGTAGTATAAAGTACCTTCTACATTATACTATCTACTAGCTACTAACAACTAAAAGCGCAGCGTACTAATTACTAGGTTCTAAGATCTGAGATTTGAGATGTGGGATTTGAGAGTATGAGAACTTGGAACTTAGAGCTTAGTGAACAGAGTTATCGTCTTCCATTATATAATTGGAACTGGATACACTACTGTGTGTATTATAAAGTACCTTCTACATTATACTATCTACTAACTACTAATATTGCACTCCCGAATCAATATCGTATCGATAAATATCCTCCAGGTCTTTTCCGTCTTCCATTACAATGCGGTCGTGGACCAAACCGGTAGCGATGTCGAATACCCATCCGTGTAGTAATAGCTTTTGTCCATCTGCCCAGGCTTGCTGAACAATACTAGTTTTCGCAAGATTGTGCACCTGCTCCTCTACATTCAGTTCAATGAAGCGATTAATGCGATCGTCTTCATCACTAACTTCTTCAATCTCGGATCGGTGTAAACGGTATACATCTTTAATGTTTCGAAGCCATTTGTTGAGGAGACCCAGGTTTCCATGCTCGAAAGCAGCCTTAACTCCTCCACAGCCGTAATGGCCGCAAACGATAATGTGTTCCACCTTTAAAACCTGAACCGCGTACTGCAGGCAGCTTAAGAGGTTTAGATCAGTGTGCACCACCATATTGGCGATATTACGATGTACAAAAATGTCTCCCGAATGGGTATCGGTAATTTCATTCACGGGAACGCGACTATCGGAACAGCCGATCCATAAAAATTTGGGGTGCTGCCCTGAGGCCAGTTCCTCGAAGAGTTCCGGATTCTTTTCGTGTTGTTCCTCGGCCCAGGCTTTGTTTTGTAGGATTAGTCTTTTGTGAAGATCCATGCTTTTTGGTTAAATGTTACGGTCGAAACCTTGGTAACTTAGTTTTATGTTACGGTCTTTAGCCGAATGTACGAAATCATCCAGCACTTCTTGAATGTCATTGTCAATGAATACCGCGCGTTTCGCGTCGATAAGTACTTCTGCTCCATCGGGAATTCTTTCAAAGTACTCGAGAATAATAGCCTTGTTTAAAAAGGAGACATCCTTGTTTAAACGAATCATATAATGTTGATCATCTGTTTCCACCATCCGTACGGATTTCTGGAAATTGGTCTTAATCACATAGAAGAGTCCAACCGCCATACCAATGCTAATTCCGATCAACAGATCTGTAAAGAGGATTGCCAGGATCGTTACGGCAAAAGGAATGAACTGGTCCCAACCTTTTTGGTACATTGATTTAATGAGGGCAGGTTTAACCAGTTTATAGCCCACCATAAACAGTACCGCCGCTAATGCCGAGAGGGGGATCAGATTCATGATATCCGCAAGGAAGATTATACTGAGGACAATCCAGATACCATGGAGGATCGCAGAGAGCTTGGTTTGGGCTCCGGAGCTCACATTAGCGGAGGACCGAACAATCACCGCCGTTACCGGAAGTCCACCCAGGAGACCACTGGTAAAATTCCCAATTCCTTGGGCTCGCAACTCCCGATTGGTGGGCGTAACTCGTTTTTTAGGATCTAGTTTATCGGTGGCTTCCACACTTAGTAGGGTTTCGATACTTGCTACTAGAGCGATGGTTAAGGCAATTACATAGATTTCCTGATTGCCGAATTGGCTCCAATCCGGGAAGACAAACTGCTCCCATAATCCGGCCAGGCTATCACTGGTGGGAATGCTTACGAGGTGCAAGTCTTGTAGTGCCCACTCCGGTTTAATCCGGCTGAACAGCGCATTCATCCCTACGCCACTAAGTACGGCTAAAAGCGCTGGAGGGACGATCTTAAAAAGTGAGAAGCGCTTAAAAAACTTTTGATCGAATAGAATTACGATTAAGAGCGCAATCAGGGTGATGATTATCGCACCGGTAGAGGGGTTTTGAATGGCCAGTAATATTTCGCTAAAGGTGTTTTGATCATCGGCTTGTAAAAAGGCTGTATCGCCTTCATAGTTTTTATCGTCTCCCAGGGCATGAGGTATCTGTTTGAGGATAAGGATTAGTCCGATGGCGGAGAGCATTCCTTTAATAACGGAAGTAGGAAAGTAATATCCGATTACTCCCGCTTTGAAAGTCCCCAGGAGAAATTGAATTACCCCGGCCAGTGCCACGGCTAAGAGGAAAGTTTCAAAATGTTCTAATCTTTGGATGGCGTCTACCACAATAGCGGTCAGCCCTGCTGCTGGACCACTAACACTTAAAGATGACCCGGAGAAAGATCCCACAACGATTCCACCTACAAGGCCTGCTATTAAACCGGAAAGGGGGGATGCTCCTGATGCCACTGCAATTCCCAGGCATAAGGGAATGGCTACTAAGAAGACCACCAGTGATGCTGAAAGGTCTTCTTTCAAAAATTTAAAGGTCATAGATAAAGTTTGGTTCCTCTAAACTATGAAATTGTGCATCGCCTTATACGGATGCCAGATTAAAGTTTTAATTTTGCGCCCCTGTAATAAGCAGATTCATGTTTAATACAATGGTCGCGTAGCTCAGCTGGATAGAGCATCTGCCTTCTAAGCAGACGGTCGCAGGTTCGAATCCTGCCGCGATCACCAAGACAGAAAGCCCTCTCGGCTAAGCCGAGGGGGCTTTTTCATTTCCGCCAAGTCAGGCCAAGCTTGCTTGAAGCCGCCGCTTGGCGGAAATGAAAAAAGGACCGATTCAATCGGTCATTCAGTCTTGGTGTGGATCAATAAAGCACCTAAGGATCACGGAGTGATCCTGCTATCTTGAAGCCGCCGCTTGGTGGGAATGAAAAAGGGACCGATGAAATCGGTCTAATAGGTTATAGTGCTTTTGCACTTTCATTATGCGCTCTCGCTAGAACCTGCAGATGAGAGAACACCCAATCAGAAGGGTTATAATAGATAACCCAGCACTATTCACTTCATTCTTCAAAGAGAGTTTCTAAAATGCATCCTTGACTCATTAGGACCCTAAGCCCAAATCTTCCATAAAGCTTAATTTTGAAATGAAGCGATTTTAATTAGTAGAGGATTCAAAGGCATCCTGAACCCAGTAGAGCATTTCAAATGGCACGAAAAATCAGATTATTGATGTTGTTGACCGTGATTTTCACTTCCTGTTCGACCGACAGAAAAGAAAATATGGTAACAGGGCCTGATAGATTCACCTGGAATGTGCAATTAGCCGGTTACAATCATGATCAAGCCGACCAGAAGGGAGAAACAGATTATGAAAGTTTTATTCAGGAGTTTGAATCATTTCCTTGGCTGGATCAGATTGAAGAAGCAAATCGATATCCGGACAAGGTATCACCAACACTTTCCATTAAGGACTTACATACGGGTAAGGATTTTTGGATTTCGATGGCAGGCGATAGGACTGATTACGGATATGTAATTGGATACGTATACCCCAAAAAGAAAAAGGATGTATTGGGATTAGGTAAGCCAGTGCCCACTAGGTGGTTGGAGATGCGATTAAGCGAAGACACAATAACCGTTAAGGAATTAGTCAAATTATTCTTCGATAGAAAGTATGGCAGCTTCGAAACGAGACTAAGAGAATTGGAAGACTTTGGGCAGATGGAGGCCGCTGATTTGGCTGAATAAGGAAATCGAGACTCGATACAAGAATATATTCTAGGATTTGAAAATTTATGGAATAAGCGGACTTGGTGCTGATAGGAGAGTTTTTGACTTTCTAAGATTAGACTTTCCTCTAATTCCAATTGAGTGGATCGAGCCAGTAGAAAAGGAATCTTTAAAAGACTACAGTTTTCGACTTTCAGAGGTAATAGATACCAAGTCAAACTTTGGTTTAATTGGTGTCAGTTTTGGAGGCTTGGTTGCAGTGGAAATAAGTAAGGTACTCAAACCCAGCTTTACATTTTTAATCTCGTCGGCTGAAACAAAGGGAGAGCTAAGAGCGATTTATAAGAGCTTTGGTAAAGTGGGCTTATTGGAAAGGCTTCCAATGAAGTTTTTTGATCCACCTAGAAGTATAGCCATGCGTGTTTTTGGTGCAAATAATAAGGCACTTTTAAATTCAATTCTGGATAAAATGGATTTAAAATTCGCAAAATGGGCAGTGAATGAACTAGTCAATTGGGAAAATCAAGACCGAATAGAGAATGTGATTCGAATTCACGGAACTAAGGATAAACTCATACCCTGGAATTCCACTGCTAAGGTTGAACTAATCGAAGATGGAGAGCACTTTATGATTGTCGATAGAGCTGATGAGATCAGTGAAATTATTAATGATAAAATAAAATCGATGTCTGAATAAAGTGTTTCGAGTCAGCTAGAACCTTTGTAGTCGATCATGAAAAAGAGAAGATGAGAATAATTTATTGCGATAGTATTTTCAACAATAAAAGAATTGAACCAGAATATGAAGGAGAAAAGAGATCTGCGGTAAACGCAGGGTTTGACTTTTCTATAATCAGTTTCGAAGAGTTGGTAGCCGGAAATGTATCAACCGCCCTAAGATTTGTAAGAGAATTGGAGGGTAGAGAACTTGGCATATACCGAGGATGGATGCTCACCCCAGCTCAATATCAACTCCTCTATAACGGACTTTTAAAAAGGAATATTGAACTAATAAATTCCCCTATAGAGTATAAGCATTGCCATTACTTACCGGACTCATACCAAAAGATAGAATCTACAACTCCAAAATCTAATTGGACAAAAGATCTGACTGATGATTCAATACGCAAAATGACGGGAGAATTTGGAAACAGTTCTATAATAGTTAAAGACTATGTTAAATCAGAAAAGCATAATTGGGAAGAAGCATGTTTCATTCCAAATGCCTCTGATTATGATGTGGTAAAATCGGTTGTAGATAGATTCATGGAGTTAAGAGGGAATTCTTTAAACGAAGGAATAGTATTTCGACAATTCGAAGAACTTGAATTTCTAACTGAGCACTCAAAAAGTGGAATGCCTCTGACGAAAGAGTTTAGAATTTTCTTTGCGAATAAAAAGCTAGTAAAAGTTTTAAACTATTGGGATGAAGGTGAATATGGAGAAACTCAGCCCGAACTTGAAAACTTTATTGAAATCGCTAAAAACATAGATAGCAATTTCTTTACCATGGATGTTGCAAAAAAGGAAAATGGAGATTGGATAATTATGGAACTGGGAGACGGCCAAGTTGCGGGGTTACCTGATAGTGTCGATAG
Organism: Croceimicrobium sp.; assembly: GCA_965279135.1. Classification (GTDB taxonomy): domain Bacteria; phylum Bacteroidota; class Bacteroidia; order Flavobacteriales; family Schleiferiaceae; genus Croceimicrobium. The sequence continues at coordinate 820,668 of OZ257133.1, forward strand.
AGACGAATTTTATAAAGCACTAAAAGAAAACGTATCATAACAATTTGTTAGGTACATTAAGACTCTTTCAACTTGCCATACCACTAAACCTTTAACAACACAATCAAAACAAACAATGGAAAATCTAGAAGAGCCCTACGATAAAAAGAAAAAGCATCAACTCATAATCGGTGGACTTGTACTGTTTAACCTGATTTTTTACAATCTATTCGTTAAGTCTGGAGGCTATGATGCGAGCGGACAATATGTTCCCTATGATCAGGCTAAAGCATTGCAAGGCTCACTCGCAACATTCTTAATTGGAGTTCCCATTCTGAGCTTTTTGCTTGGATTGCTCGTAGCCATTTTTCCATTTAGAAAACTGCCCTATGGCAAAAAATATCTACGAGCATCCTTATTAACCATGTTGACCATTAACGGACTGTTTTCACTCCTCCTTGTATTTATTATGGCGATGACCGCTCTAGGTACTTATCCGCCTACACCACCGGACAATATTGGAAATAGTGCTAAATCTAAAGAACAAGGAATACAAGAATTCAAGAACGAAATAAAGGCTCTTGCAGATTCGTCAATCTATTACTTTGACCTGGGATTTGAGGCTTTGAAAAATGGGGAGGAGCCAAGTGAGATTGGTGAAAGGATAAGTCCGAAATTGAAAAGCTTTGAAAGTCAATTGGACAGCAAGTCAAGAGAATTTCAAAGAACTGCTCATGAATTAGGTCTCTCGGAAATGGAATACAGAGAAGTATTTAGCGACTTGAATGAGTACCTTCAACCTATAACAGAGAAGCATCGAGAATTAAGGGAAAGTGGGATAGAAATAAGGTAAAGAGGCCTTCCAATTAAGCAAATAGCTTTTAATAGCTAAGTTGCTGCTTTGCGGTCTTCAGTTCTTTTAAGTTTTTCGGTGCCTAGTAATATGCTATCAAATCACCTATGACTAAATTCAAATCTATGGATAGGATTGAATGAGACCTACATCCAACAAAATACTCAAGACCGTTTTTACGACTTTCATTCTTTTCAATCTGACTTTCGGCCAAACAATAATGGTTGATGGAGAAAGATTTAAACTTGATCCGGATACAAGAAATAAAATGTCAATGTTGGTTGATAGCTTAGCTGGAACGTGGCAACTTGAAAGAACTATCCGATACGAAGATGGTGATACAATTATTCAAGAACCTACAACACGGCTTTGGCTTAGTCCGGGTGCAGAAGCCTGGACAAAAATTGTCATGGATTCCTTGCGGAACTTTGAAATCGAACAAGCCTGCATGAAGTGTCCACAGCTCTATTGGACGGGACAATATGAAATTGAAATCAGGACTTATGATGGACTCGGATATTTCTATTTGAATTTTATAGATGATAGAGTTAAGGAATCGCAAAGCGGGGAAGGGGAAGAGGCGCTGATCTTTGAGTTTAATGGCCACCTAATCAATTTTGGAAATGCTGAAATGATCTTATTGGATAAAGACGGAAGAGAATGGGTTTACAGCTTTTTGGGAACCTAAGAAATACAGGAGAGGAACAAAAAGAGATAATACCTAAAAGGACTGGATGGCAACTTGGCGACCTAAGCTTGTTTAGCTTAAAAACCTTATGGGAAGTTTGACTCAGGTCATCCAGAATAAAATGTTCAAACAGATTAGAAGCTGCGCTTAATTCAAGGACAAAGAGATGATTTTAGAAGATTTAGGTTACAATAAAGAACTCGAAAACTATCGCAAGAATCAGAACCTGAATTCTTTTGATGTAGCTAGAGTGATTTCCGTACATAGAGATAGGTATGTCGTAAAAACAGCCCTAAAGGAATATGATGCGGAAATAATTGGAAACCTAAGGTATATGGCGGATCAAAGGTCGGATCTTCCTGCTGTGGGAGACTGGGTAGCTATTTCTGAATATGAAGAGGACAAAGTACTTATCCATGCGGTATATCCAAGAAAAACCGTTATTGAAAGACAAGCCGTAGGTAAATACGGGGAGAAGCAAATTATCGCTACAAATATTGACTATGCATTTATTGTGCAGGCCGCTGACAGGGATTTTAACCTCAATCGAATCGAAAGGTATTTGACAGTCTGCAATGAGTCTGATGTAAAGCCGATTATCATTATCAATAAAATAGACCTGATTAATGATGATGAATTGAAAATGCTAATTGCCAGAGTGCATGAACGAACTCATCAAGTACCGGTATTTGCGATAAGCAATGAATCCCAGCAAGGAATTGAAAGCTTAAAGGAAAGTCTGGAAAAAGGTAAAACTTACTGTCTACTAGGTTCGTCAGGAATAGGAAAGTCCAGCCTTCTAAATAACCTTTCGGGTAAAGGGCATATGAAAACAAACGCGGTTAGCGCGAGTACTAATAAAGGTAAGCATGTAACCACTCACCGCGAATTGCTTGTTCTTGACAACAGTGGAATATTGATTGATAACCCCGGAATGCGGGAAGTTGGTATTGCCGATTCAGCCAGTGGCTTAGAAAGAACATTTGATAGCATCATTGAATTGTCCAAAAGCTGTAAGTTCAAAGACTGTACGCACCAATCAGAAATGGGATGTGCCGTTTTGCAGGCCTTGACAAATGGCGAGCTGGATGAAGATCCTTATGAGAATTACCTTAGAATGGTGCGGGAAAAAGAACATTTCATTTCAACTATTGCTGAAAGACGCAAAAAAGACAAGGACTTTGGGAAGATGATAAAGACTTTCAAAAAAGATAGAAAGTCTAACAAGCATTAAGCACAATGAGCTTTATGGCACCTACGTCCAGAAAGGGCTTGGGCTAATGGGCTGTAAAGGACAATTTGAAGCGTTCTTCCGAGCAAATAGCCTTGTAAACATATTATATACGAATAGTCGTGCTTCATTATGAAAAAGATAATCCACATAATAACCAGTTTTACTCTTCTTATTTCCTGCTCAATAAGGAACGAAGAAGAGAAGATTAGACCCACTATTGAAGTCATAGAAAAGAAAGAATCCGATTTGGGGCCAGAGTCCCTAGTTCTTGAAAAATTGGAAGATGATATCTTATTGGATTGGATAAATTATTACCAATCCCTAGACTCATCATTCTCCATTAAAAACTTTTACTTAGAACGAACTGATACTTTAGATTTTAACCGAGGGAATGTATTGGGGATTTTTGACAAGAATTTCGACCAAACCTATCTTGATTTTATCGTCTATAGTCAGGATAAAAAGTGATATATAGACTTTGATAGTTATCAGTGGACTCTAAATGAAAACAGAATCCCTCAATTCTCAGCAGATCAGGAGATCAACTTAATTGATGTAGAGGAAGAGACTGTAACTAGAGTAGGGTTCTATAGTCCTCTCCAATGGGTCGAGAATGTCTTTTGGGAAAATGACACAACGATAATCATGTTGATGAATTCGAGCGAAAAGGCACTTAGAATAAGTAAGCTAAATACGTCAAATAGAATTCAAAGGACATTCAAGTATCAAGATAGCTTAGACTTTAGATCGAACTATTCTGAGTTAAGACTGAAGAATAAAGGGTTGAGGATTGAATAGGGGTTGAGCACAGCTTCGTAAATGAAAAATCATTGTGGTACTCTAAAGTCCTTTCGACGATTTAGGTCTCGATTAAATGATTAATTTAGGGGCTTAACCCTGATATAAATCTTAAACAAAAGTCTGGATAAATCTACCTCTAGGATTTTTTTACTCAACTTTTCTAAGCATATAAACAAGTTGTGCTGAATTAGAATCATAAATATGGAACAAGAGTTACTTAAATCACTTGGTCAAATAGCGGGATTAGCAGGAATTGTTTCTGGAGTAGCTTTAATACTATTTAGACAGATAATTCAAGAACAATTCTTCGTAAATCTTGCGAAAAAGCACTCGTATAGAATAATTTTAACTATAACAATAGCTGTTTGGACGATTGCTCTTGCAGGAATTGGAGCTTGGACCTATGTAGAGGTCATTAGCAAAAAAACTGTTAAATCTACCTCCGAAGTACAATTGGATTCATTTAAACTACCAATAAATACAGGATGGGTGTTTGTCGGATATTTCGATGTTGACAGGGGATATTGGACTGAGGGTCCCTATATATCGATAATAGAAACTAATTCTAGAGGACAGCGCAACTATGTTGAAAAGGGAGACATAGTTCAAATGAAAGTTTCGAGTGATTTAATTGTGAATAACTACAAAAATAGTGGAATGAGTCAAGCTTTTGTTTCACCAGTTCAAGATGAATACCTGGATCCTGCAGATTATACCGATTTTAAAGTTTCGACAAATTCGAAGTGGTTAGTCAGAGATGTTCAAGAAGGCTCATGGCAAGGGAGTTCGCAAGCTGGCATGTGGATTAGAATTGTAGATATTCCAAAGTAAAACCTAGCCCAACAAAACCTAAACTGTATTAAAACGCAGTTTAGCTAAACCGTTGTACCTCATGCTGAAAAGACGACAATACAAGTAGAGACATTGAAATATAAAAACAGACAGGGGACAATCCAAACAATGACGCTGGACGAAAAAGATTATAGACCAACGCATAAGAAATTATTATTTGATTTTCGCCTGCGAACAGCAAGCACATGTAGAAGTCGTGCGTTTTAGTTTGCAAAAAAAATGCAAACAAGAGCCGCTCGGCCTTCGCAAACTTGCCAAAGAGCTTGCTTTTGCAATCGCTCCACTGAGCAATAACAAGCAGACTACCTTAAGAAGTAGAACCAATTGAAAACAACCGAATAATGGGTAAATTAAGTGTATTGCACATCTCCGACCTTCATATAGGGAACTTCGTTTATCCCAACGTAAACGATCTTGCAATATCTCTCGTTGAGGCTATGGAAGACCATCAGAAAAAGGTTAACTGTGTAGTTGTTTCGGGAGACATATTCGATGGAAAGTCAAAGAACACCGACAAGGACATTAAAGACGCAGTAGGTTTTTTCAAGCAGTTACGCATCGAGTTGAACAAGAAATGTGCTAAGAATCTAAAGCCTTCAGATTTCCTCTTTGTTCCAGGGAATCATGACCAGATAAGAACAGAAGATGGAGATACCTTAGTTAAATTCAAGACATTCCTTAAAGAATTTTACTCCAGAGGCTATTTTGAGAAGAACTACCACAAAGACCATCTTTTTACAATAAAAATTTTTGAGGACAAGAAGATAGCTATGGTCGGATTAAATTCCTGCATGATTGAAAAACAACCTCTAATAGATAAGGAAACTAAATGGTTAGATGCAATCCCGTTTAAAGATAAAGACGAGAAGCAAAATATAATAGAAACACTAGAGACACAAGGTAAGTGGGATGACTACGGTATGATTAGCAAGAGCCAGCTAAGGGATGCTTTCGATGACCTAAGTAACAAATTGAATGACCCTAATGAATATACCATTCTTGCCTGTTTTCATCATCATTTTTATCCGTTTCCAGAGATCTATGACAAGTATGGCGATAGCAGCCTAATAAGAAATTTCTCTAATGTCATTGATAAACTTCAAAAGAGTAATGTAAAAGTCGTTTTACATGGTCACAAACACATTCCTATTATAAGACCTGTTACTAACCAAAAGTACTTAACAGACCCAAATTCAATGCTATATGTGTTTTCTGCTGGTAGTATTGGAAAAAAGGACGTGAGTAACCGTTCTTTTCAAATCGTTGATTTATACAGCCCGGATAACAATCGAATTGCTGAGGTACATCGATTCAATTACAAGTTTGAAGAACTTGAAACACCGGAATCCTTTTGTTTTCCTCCAAGAAGAAAATACGAACAGCACGATTACATTATGTTGATTGAAGTGCTGCAAGCCGAATTCTCAGATGATTACGATAAATATCTGAATCAAATTCATGAATTTGATAACATTTCACAAAACCTGAGAGTTGATGAGATTATCAAGAACATAAGTCAAACTATTACCTCGTTCGATGCTGTTAAAAAGGATCTAAAACAATCTTCAAAAAGTGTACTGACATTATTGCTATCTGTTCATTACAGAGTCAATGCCTTGTCAAGTCAACGAAGCTCTACGCAGAAGGCGTCTAAAGCAATAATCAATAAGATTAGGAAACTGCTACATGAGGTTATTGATTCAGAGGACTACGAAAAGAAGCTATTCAAATTACTTGAAGCTAATACCACTTCTGAATTCGAGAAGCACTATGATGATATCGAAAAGGACGCTTCAAGAAATGAGAGGATGTTGACAGCTTACAGCACAATTGCCATCTTCTTCACAGACTTGTATCTGACATTAAGCCAATACGGTGAATTCTATTACAAGAAAGAAGGATTAAATGCCAATATTAAATTAGATGAAAACACGTTTCAGACCAACATACCTGTTACCACAATCAAGATAAGTAGTGATGTAGAGCGAAGGTCTTCCTTTATTCAGTTCAAATGCAAAAACCCTACGGTTCATAAGATTGCCGTCCTTATAGTAAAGGAATTCGAGAAGCGAATTAACAAAATTGAAGATAGCTTCAAGATTTTGGACTTAAAAATATACTACCTAAGTCCTAAAATTGAAAAGGACAATTACGATTTAGAGAACTTCAACTTTGAAGCCTACATCCCTACCCTCCTGCCACTCCTTACAGGTGATAATTTGTATAAGCAAAAAGAGGTTTTCATAAGAGAATTACTTCAAAATTCACTGGATGCTATTCTCCTGAGAGCGAAAGTTGATAAGAATAATGGCATTGACAAGACCATTAGGCTTACCCTTGGCAAAGAAAAAAATCCGAAAAGCGGGAAACTCAGAAAATTTCTACGGATTTCGGATAACGGTGTCGGAATGGATGAATTCAAGATTGAAAGATACTTCACAAGCATAGGTAGGAGTTTCTATGTTTCAGACGAGTTTGAGGAGTTGCAGAAAAGTGAAGAAATCGAATATAGACCGATTAGCAATTTCGGTATTGGGTTCTTATCTGCGTTCATGGTTTGCAAAGAGATCCATGTAGTAACGAAAAGTTACGACAAGAGTTCAGGGCTTGAAATTCAGATACCCAATTTTGATGGTTGCTTTTTCATTAACAAAACAGACGATAAACAAACAGGCACTTCTATTACTTTGTATGAGGATGAAAGAAAACTACTTAATTCAAAGAATATAATTGAGTACATAAAACAAACCATGCTGGACTTCCAGCTTGATATTGAAATAATCGATAAAATTTCCAACAAGTCAGAATCTTGGCAAGCTCACCATGTCAAGCACAATTGCACGCTTCCGTTATTTGTTCCCCTGACTGACACGGGAATGGAAAAGATATCATGGGTCAAGGAAGTACAAACAGGCAAGTTCATCAGTGATTATGACTTTGGGCTGCTGTTAGACTTTCGGGCCAATCCTTACAAAAAGAAACAAGAGGCGGCATTCCTCAATTCCGGCATACTGCTTTCCAATGTTCCTGAAATACCTTTTAAATATCCTTTCTGCAATCAATACTATAACTTTCCTTCTTCATACATAGAATTGGATGTATCGCGTGAGAAAATCATGCGTTTTAAAAACAACCACTTCCAACTTGATAAAGCACTCCAACTATTAGCAATACAAGCTGGTGAACTTATAGATTACAGCAAGGCAAAAAGCAAAGATTTGCCAATATCGGCACTGGACAACGTCTATCGGTTTTTCATACACAACGGCCTAAACAACTCTGCTCTAAGGGACTTGAAGGGAAAGTTATTTCACCTATCTATAAAAGTGCTGTCTGATGATACTATTTCGGTTTCTCTAGACCCGTCTAGAAACCAATCAGTTACTTGGGTTGCCACTGATTACCAGGGGATTTTCAAACTTCTTGTCAAATGTCTAACTCTATTCATGACTCAAGTAAGAGAAATCAGAGAAAAACAAAAAGGGCTATTCCCCGATGAATTTTATGACATTATTGATGAACTGGCAAAGTGGATAGATACTGAAATTCCTGGAAGGTTGAAGGCATATGACAGAAAAGGTAATATTCAAAGTTTCGAAAAGAAGTTTTCGCCCCGGTTCGAGGAAGAGTTCTTCTACAGGTTTGAGAAGGAATTCTTACCACGATTTGAGGAAGAATTCTTTCATAGGTTTGAAAATGGATTTTCACTCCGATTTGATGAGGGGTTCTTTCACATATTTGATGGAGAGTTATCATATAAATTTGAGCAAGAGTTTTTTCACGGGTTTGAAAAGGATTTGTCGCATAGGTTTGAAGAAGAATTTTTTCCTCGATTTGAAAGAGAGTTTTCGCCTCAGTTTGAGGAGGAGTTCCTCCATAAAAATAGAATTAGAATGCCTATTCGTCATGATAACAAATACCAAGGCCTTCTGTACAATTTACTTTTATCCTCGTTCCTGTTTCAAAGGCGGAGAAATAGGAGATTTAGCATTGCCGACTTATATCTGAGGCTTTACTATTTCTATTTTATTCTCAGCGGCAATATTAGCATTGGAGAAGTAAATAAATTTGAATTGAAGTTCTAACGCCATTCAGTTTGCACATTGCCGTACTCGCACCTGCGGGCGGCAAAGAGCAAAAGGCCAACGCGCACTTTGTCCTAAAGGACAGTGAATTAGAAAATAGAATAAAAATTTCGCTTGTACTCGACAAAAAGGAAAAGAATAAAAAAGCACGAAGGCACAACAAATGATAAAAAACACAGTACTGACAGTAGTTTCAGAGCGTTCGGAGCTCTTAATGAACAGTATTAGTCGGCAGACAATGCCGAGTTCCAAAAGCCTTGCGATTATTTAGCAAAACCGTTGGGCGCAATTAGAAGGCAGTTGAGAACATAGATGAAAGCTTGGATATCATATTCGCTTAAGGATCAAAAATTTGCGGAGCGACTAAAAAAGAGCTTAGAGAATTCTAAGCTTGATTTACAGTTCTATGATCATTCGAATTTGAAAGCAGGAGTTGATTGGGGCGAAAAGATTTATAAAGAAATCATCGAATCTGAAATCGTGCTCTTTATCTTTTCCAAAGACAGTGTTAAATCTGAATGGATTTCCACAGAAATAGGTATAGCAGTTTCAGAATTAAGAAAAAGTGATAAAAAAAGGATCATTCCAGTTGTCGTAGATAAAAATGTAGAACTTCAAAATCATATTGCCCCTCTTTCTTTTGACTTCTTATTCTTCGACCTATAAAGTTGAAGAACAACCAACAGAATACTCAATGGTAATTGAAAGAGGTAGAGTGATAGGTGTGATATTTAAAGAGGAGGCGGACTGTTTTCTGTGCCTTCAAGACAAAGAAAGATTCACTCCGACAATTGAAGACATTCAAAAAGCTGAACTGATACTCAAGGAAAATTTATGTAAGTCCCCCCTTATTCCAACAGGTCTAAAATATCGATTTTAGGCGATAAGCCTTTGTTTAAACTCTCTTGGCGACATATCACCAAGAGAAGAATGTGGGTGATTCTGATTATAGTCTTCCATCCAATGATTGATTAGCTCTTGCATCTGGTTCTTCGTTTCAAAGAGATAGGCGTTGAGCACATCTTCTCTCAGGGTGCGGTTAAAGCGTTCACAATATCCATTCTGCATTGGTTTTCCTTTCTGTATTCTTAGGTGCTTAATTTGATGTCGATTGCAAAACTTTTGAAAGGCTTCCGCCATGAACTCTGTTCCGTTATCGGTTCGTATAGTAAGTGACTTTCCATGCCACTCTATTAATTGCTCAAATTGCTCCACCACATGTTCTGATGGGAAGCTACTAGACACTTTGCAAGCTAAAGCCTCTCGGTTGTAGTCGTCAATGATGTTGAGCACACGCATCTTAACACCGTTCTCTAAGCGGTCTTGCATAAAGTCGGCACTCCAACAAAGGTTAGATGCTAAAGGCTGTAGTAACACCTCCTTATTGGGGTTAGGAATACGTCGCTTCCATTTCCTTTTGCGCTTGTTCATCCCCAGTTTGTTGTACACCCTGCGAACTCGCTTCTTGTTCCAAGCATAACCCTCTTTACGAATGCGCTTGGTATAAAACGGGCAGCCACGGGTGGGATAATGCTCCGCGTACCAGCGTAGCTTTTCCTCTACCTCCTGATCCTCCCGCTTGGACACATAGTAATATCCAGAGCGCTCCAGGCTAATTATTTTACAGGCCCTGGCAGTACTCACAGCGTAATCCGCTTTAATCTGCTTTGCTAAAAACCGCTTCTGACAGAGCCCTAGAGCTTTTTTTCGACAACGTCTTTTAGGATCCTGTGGTCCAAGCTTAAATCCGCGTACATCTGCTTAAGCTTCGCGTTTTCACGTTCCAACTCCTTGTACTTGCGAAGCATCGCTGAATCCATACCTCCGTACTTCTTGCGCCACAGGTAAAAGGTATTGGCGCTTATGCCAAGTTCCTTGCAGATCTCCTGCACTTTCTTACCTGCCTCATGCTCCTATAAAGCCTGGCTGATCTGGCTTTCTGAAAATCTTGATTTCCTCATAGTCAACAGTTTAAATTTACACACTTTTAAACTGTTGGATTTTTAGGGGGACTTACATACGTACACATTCATATGGAATGGAGTGAGATTTGAATAAAGGGAAAAATAACCCCCGCAGACAATTGCTTTAGCAAATAAAGGTCTTGCCGCTTCAACCATTGTACCGGATATTGGAAAACCTTAATTAATCTAAGCTGAGATAAACCTAGCTTCGCGTTTCCATTAATGCCATAGCCGGGCCCGAGGTAGCCAATTTTTGAAAATGAAAACTATTGAACAAATTGTAAAATCCTTAGAAGCAAAAGAACTTGAATCAGTATTAATTAACTCAACGGATAATTCTCTTCAGCTAAGAGTTTCTGAAAATGGTAAATTTCCTGAGAAGATTGAATTGGGAGGAATTTTAGAGTTTAATTATATACCTGACTTTACTGACTCTGGACCTTGGTTAATTATGGATTGTGAATTTCAATCAGGAAGTTTGAAGAAGTTTATCAATAAGCTCAGGTTGTTATGGACAAAGGAGTCTTTCGCAATTGAAAACTGGCTTAACGAGGAAGTGTTCAGATTAAAATTGTTATCCGGTGATTTTGAACTAACAGTAACATTTAAAGAAATATTAACTGGCTATAACAACACCTAAACTGCATTAAAACGCAGTTTGGCCAAACCTTTGTGCGCAATTAAAGGAAATAATGAAGGCTAAAGAGAATTTAGACAAACACGGATACAAACTACCTGATGTATCAATACCAGGTGGAAGTTATGTTTCAGTAAATATTCGAGACAATATCGCATACATAGCAATCCAGTTCCCAATCCACAATGAAAAATATCTATATCAGGGGCGTTTAGGAGATGATCTTAGTACAGATGAGGGCTATAAAGCAATGGAGCTCTGTGCTTTGAACGTTTTGGCTCAGATCGACAAAAAGGTTGGATTTGAGAGAATTGTTGGATTAAATCATATTGATGCTTACTTCCAATCAGGCGAAAACTGGGATGATTCACCTCAAGTTGTTAACGGTGCATCTGATTTATTTGTAAAAGTCTTAGAACATAAAGGTGAACACTCAAGAGCCATATTTGGAGTAGAAAAGCTTCCTCGAAATTTTAGTGTTGGCTTAACCGCAACCTTCACGATAGAAAAAGAATAAAAAAACTCGAAACAAGGAGTATAGTGCATACCCTGCGAGATAAGAACCATACCCGAACCCTGGTAATACGATTTGAAAAATGAAACTTAAAGAATATTTAAAAAGTCTGAATCAGCTCTCAGAAAACGACATCGAGTTAGCTCTTGATTGCTTTTATCAGGAAGAATTTAAGAAGGGGGATTATTATCTAAAAGAAGGGAAATCTTCAAATAAGGTTTCATTCATTGAATCAGGTTTGTTCAGGTTGTTCTATCAAGTAGAAGGAGAAGAAAGGATAATGCTATTCTTTTCAGATCATCAGTTCATGACCGATTATTTTGGCTACCTCACAAGTAGCTCTTCCATAAGACCCATACAGGCCCTTGAAGATTCAGTAATATATAGTATCGATAAAGCTAAACTTGATAAACTTTTTGACCAATCAAAAAATTGGGAGCGAGTTGGAAGGCTGTTAGCAGAATCAGCTTACGTTACATCCGTTTTACGAGCAAATAGAATAATTCATGATGACTATGATACAAGAGTAAAAACATTTATTGCCGAGCGACCAAGTCTTATGCAAAGAGTCCCTCAATATATGATTGCTTCCTACTTGAATATGACCCCTGAGACATTGAGCCGTGTTAAGAGTCGAATAATGAAAGACAATGAAGATAGTTCTTCAGTTCACGGAGCACATCAGACACATTTCTTGATTTGAATCAATGCATTGGAGTGGCAGGTAAAAGAATTTTGCCCACCAATGTTAAATTCAAATCTGTGAATGATGAAGAAATGTATTACCACCTCCCTCTTGGTTTTAGGAATTTTGTTTAATTCCTCTGCACAAAAGCCTGAAATAAGTACAAAGGTTGAGCGAATCTCGATTGAGTATAAAGGCAAAAAAGTAAAAGCTAAAAAGCTTACTGTAAGCTCAGAAATTCCAATGCAAATTGACAGTGTTTGGAATAATGTGAAAACATCCGAATTGTTAATGTTTGTTACTCAAGGATACGCAAAGTTGAAACCGGAAAATGGTGCGTTCCCTAAATTATGGCAAGAAGGAGATACGGTTTCCACTAAAACCAGAGTTTTCGGGTTTTTACCATTTGGCGGAGTAAGACATCTTTATTTTGAGAAAATATCAGATAATGAATATGTTATTCAAACCAGAGAATGGGATAAAGGAGCCAAAGTGTGGGACCACAAGATTACCTTAGAGAGGTCAACTAATAACAGAACTCTTTATACCGATGAAATCGTAATTTATGGTGGTGCTATGACCGGATTAATTACCTCTTTCGCTAAACGATTTTATAAACATCGGCAGAAGAGGTGGCAAATTGTAGCAAAAGAAAACTTGATATTCGGTAAGTAAAAGTGCTACCGTTAACAGTGTATATGCAATACGTTGACGCAATGACTTTACCGCTAACAAACCTATACTTCCCCTGCTTGGAAACTCCTGTCGTTAAACTTGCGGTTTAGGATAGTTGATAGAAAGACCTTTCAAGTCTGCTTTGCTCATAGATGGATCCCAAGATTGCGATCAGCCAGCTGTTACGCTCTCGGACTGTAATGTCTTTGTTGAAATCTCATTACACCTTTAAAACTGAAAGCAGCTGCCTGGAGATTCTTCACAGGGCCTAATACTATCTATAATCAAAAAGGACTAGGGCTTAAGCCTAAATTCCCGAACTTAGGCTGGCAATTTTTAACCGCTATAGCCCGACTTCGCAGTTCCTATAGGCTATAGATCAACCGTTGTACTCAATTATGAAAATATCATACTTAAGTCTCTTAATATTTATCACCTTGATATCATGCATGAGCATTAGGGATGAAAATGAAAAGGTTAGTGAGTCAAAGCAAGAAGATAAAATTGAAAAGAGTGAAATTGTAAAGTTTAACACTCTTATAAAAGGAACTGGAAGTCCGACTATCGTTTTTGAATCAGGCTTAGGAACTCCTTTAAATAATTGGGAGCGTATTCAGACAAGGATTTCCGATAACTATAAAACGATTTCTTACGATAGAAATGGAATAGGGCAATCACCGGCTACAGATAATCCAAGGACTCTTGAGAATTTGGTGAAGGACTTAGACCATTTAATCAGTCAAAATAAAATTGACGGACCAATTGTTTTGGTAGGACACTCTCTTGGAGGACATATTGTAAGGAAGTATCAACAGTTATTCCCCTCCAGAGTGGTAGGTCTATTCTTAATTGACCCAACCAATGAATACTTCTACGAAGAGCTTTTCAAACAAATGTCTCAAGAATCTGCTGATTCTATGAAAACCGCATGGGATAATAGTTTTAGCAAACAACCGGTTGGAGTTTACAATGAATGGAAAGAAGCTTATAACATTGATCAAATAATGAGAAAATCTCCCCTTCCTTCTAATATTCCGATAACCATACTTGCTTCTTACCAAGAGAGCAAGTTTCTTACTGTGAAAAATATTCAGATCAAAAAGGAGCTATTTTCTGTTTGGAAAGAAGGTAAGACCAATGTGAAAGTATTGGAGACTACTAATAGTGGCCACTATATCCACCTTGGAGAACCTGAATGGGTAATCTCGGAATTAGAAGCCTATCTTAAAAGATTAAAATAGGGTGTAGCAGCCTGCGGGATGCTGATGCACTCAAGGCAAACCGTTGCGACCAATTTAAAAATGAAACGCGTTTTTTTAATCTCAGCTGTCATAATCCTAACGAATTCGTGCAAGCAGAGGTCGATGGTGTTCGAGAATTGTAAATGCGAACAAGTTGATCTGCAAAATGGAATGGAAATCAGGGATAAGCTTGACCATTACCAAATCACTTATCCGGATTCGACTTGGCTGCCAATTCTTAATCTTGATACAAATGGAAATGGAATAACCGTTGGAGATACTAGTCTCGGGTATATAAGAGTGTTCGCAGTTACGGAGCTTGAAAGAAATTTTGAATTCACCGATTGGGATGAACAACAAAAAGACATTGAGTCTAAGTTTGATGTGATAGACAAGGGAACAATTAATTATCAAAATCAGGAAGTACACTGGAACTTGGTGAAATTCGAAGTTGATAAAATGATGACACTATATTTTACGGTCAATCACCCAACGGATAAAAGATTCTACACCTTGAATTTGACAGTTGAAGATGGAGAGAGTTTTAAAGAACGCCTGTGTACACTTGAAAGCTTTTTGGACAAGTTTGGAATACTAAAATAACTAGTCCCAATAACGACCATGCTGCCTGCCCGCCTTGCTCCGCTGAAGCTTCGCAAAGACGAGTCGGGACACCTCACATAGTCAAACCATTAGGGCGCATTAAAAAAATGAAAACTTCGATTACATATCTCTTACTTGCGATTCTGCTAATTTCTTGTAATGAAGAAAAGCGGCTCTTTGAATACTCACAGCAGAAAGCAATCAGATTTGTTGAAATGTATTCTGCTGAATTTTTACAAGACACTGAACTTTTGAAATACAGCTATCACCCAAGAGCACAATTTACCTATGAAAAAGACACCTCGAACAACTATCGGATTTTCCCAAGAGACAATGAAATTCTACTAATCTGTATTTCAGACAGCTGTGAATTGACAGAATCATTTAATAATACTCCATTAGAGGTGTCTAAAGGAAGATACTTTCTGAAACAAGATTCGATTTTTACAGAAATTAGCTACGACTCAACAACTTTTAAAGTTCACGATTTTAAACAAAATCCTGAGGACTATTTCAATGGTCTTAAAGAGCGTATTGAGAGATATGGTGTCTTTGCTTACTCAGAATCGACCGACAAATCCTTTTTGAGAGTTTATCTTTCTGTTCAATACTATCTTATCTTTTCTAATAATGTTGAAAATGACATTAATGAAGATGAAATATTAAATTCCTTTAACGACAATTGGTACTTCGTGAAAATGAAAAGACAGATGGATTTAGGATGAAAGAATAAAAACGCGCCCTAACAACACATATAGCTTATAACGTGTTTATGGTTATTAGTAAGCCCGCCTTCCGTAAGGCAGAGTTTTCGCTATCTAGCTTAGTTTATTATAGGTGCACAGGAAAGTGCTTCGAATGAAAATCGTCGAAGCTAAACTATCACAAGCCATATGTAAGCCGTTAGCCGCTATCCCTTCACCGCCTGCAAACCTCCACCTGGATTCGCGAATGTTTTGTGTTTAATCCTGCTGTTTTGGGTAGTCGATAGAAAGAAGTTCTGGGTCTGCTATGCACATAGACTGATCCCAGGATTGCGATCTGCCAGGAGTTACGCTCTAGAACTCGGTTGTCTTTGTCGCGACCTCAGACACCTTTGAAATTGAAAGCGACTACCTGGAGATTCTTCACAGCGCCTAACTCTATCTATAGCCTAAAAGGCCTAAGACTTTAGCTTAAATTCCTGAGATTGGACAGGATTGATTTTAACTGGTACAGCCTGACTTCGCAGTTGCTTAAGGCTATACCTACCACTTAGCGCAAACTGAAAAATGAGTAAGACGATAGAGAAAATAATAAGTCGACTTAAAAAATATCCTGAAGCGGAATATGAATTAAATGAAGAATCGATAACTGTAAATCCGACAACCGAAAATGGATTTCATGTTTCTCTGACTGATAACGGAAATGGAAATTATACAGTTGCGTTTGACTTTTGGCATGAGGAATTTGATAATGAAAGTGACGCACTGAATTGTTTTGTATTTGGACTCTCAGAAGACTGTCGACTGAAACTGACGAAAAAAGGCAAAAGGACGATAAAATGGACGGTTGAATCGAATGAAAACGATAAGTGGATAGAGGAGTGTACAACCGGACTTTTAAGCTTGTCATTTTGGAAAAGAACGGAATCTGAATATTTACAAAATGACTTGATCAAGAGTATATCGGAATAGAAAACCAGCGAACAACAATGGTCATAATTCAATGTGGCAATGGCGCGACAATGCATTTAGCCGATCTTACGATTTTCATAAGCCCCCTACCAATCCATTCTTGGGCACAGACCTATTAGATTATCCTTTCCTATATTGGGGGGAATCTAATACCTCATTTCTTCCTTCCCTCTAATCGGGTTAATCGCTATTGCTTGATGTTGCAGCGGAGGTTTATATTCAAATCAAAATGAACAACAAGAAACTAATTAATCTTGCTTCAATCCTGATCGGTCTGGCAGGAGTTTTTGGAATGCTGTTTTGCTTTCCTTTTTTATGGTCATCTAATACCGCCGATTTAATCGGTGCCGGATTCCCCTTTGTTGCCGGAGCAATGCTAGTAGGGACATCACTAATTAGCCTTTCAATTAACAATCGAGATTAGCTAAAACCGCATTCTAGCTGTAGTTGTTAATTTGTCCTTTCCGGGATTAGTTTGGAATGCGAGATGGATCGCTCCTCTTTTTGCATGCCTAAATCAAAATCAACTCTAATCAGCCTTTTAATTCGACTTAAACTGAATGGATTGAATTGGATTAGGTCCCAGTATATACTCAATGTAGCGATGAATGAATAAGCTTATATCGAGGATCCTAATCCTCACCGGCCACTTTCTAAACGCCCAGGAGGATAGTTTTCAAAAGGAAGTCTTAAGCCGTTATGACAATGGCCAGGTAATGCGAGAGCATATTAAGATTCCGAAAAATGATACTGTACTCGAGAGGGTATATTATGAGAACGGACAATTAAATCTTCAATATCAATTGGTTGGTGGACAGCGAAATGGAGATGCATATACCTACCGGGAAAACGGGGACTTGCTGTTTGAAGAGGTTTATCGAAATGGAAAATTTGATGGTCAATTCAAATGCTTTTATCCCGATGGATCTTTGCAATGGATAAAAAACTATAACCTGGATCATCTTATTGATACCTCAACTTTTTTTAATCAGTCCGGAACTATCATCAGAAAGGTTATTTATAACTCCCCATGTCCATCTGGGAGTAGCGAATGTGATAAAACGGTAATCGAATATGAGAAGGGCATTCAAGTCTACTCTTACCTCGTAAAAGGTGGATTAAAATCCGAGGACCATGAGGTTTTTAACGACACACTCTATAATGAGTTAATGCAAGCAGCTAAAGAGATACCTAAACTAGTAAAAGGTAAGTCTCTTTATATGTCGAATTGCGCAATGTGTCATCGCATTGAAAAGCCGGTTGTGGGGCCTGCCTTGAATGAGGCGATTAAAGGTAAAAGCGATCAGCAACTCTACGATATAATCGTTAATTCTGATACACATCCCCGTACCAAACTTAGCCGGGAGGAGTATGATGCGCTAATAGAATTTTTAAGAACTGAAAGCCGCTGATAGAGCACGAGTATTTAACTAAACTAAAGCTCTGTTCTCCGAAATAAGTTCAGAGCGTTATACCTGAACTTCAATCCAATGAGCATGAAAATGCATTTATCAAAATCTTTATTGACTATTATCTCCATGTGTGGATTAACGCTCAATTATGCAGCCATTCGAGTACTGAAATTGGCATTAATCAATTAAAAAAATGACTGAAGCAAATCAAAGCAAACCAGGTAAAGCCAAGACAATCTTGGTTTTTGTATTCACTATCATTTTCGGTTATGTCCTTTTCATCATTCCGGATGTGTTTTTTGGAGTAACGAAAGCGAATGGAGGAAAAATTGGAATTAATCTCCTGTATATCGCCCTCTTTCAATTTCTCTCCATTACTGCCTTGCTCTATGCTTCCCTTAAAATCTTAAAGAAGGATTTTAGCCATATCGGCCTCCGCTTTGTGAACCTTAGAAGGGATTTTTTTATAGGCCTGGCCTTTGGTGCATTGTGGACCATCCTTCAGTTTCTTGTTATTATACCCTTAACCGGCGGAATGAATAGAGCGGATATCCAGGCAATGCTAGATATGTATGATGGCAGTTTACTTGGAACCATCTCTTTTATCGCATTAGGAGTAGTAGGAGGGGGAATCACCGAAGAACTCTTTAACAGAGGGTATTTCATTAATGTACTTAAAGACCTTTTTAAAAATCAGAAAACCGGATTATGGTTTTCAGCAATATTGTCCATTGCCATTTTCGCTTTAGGTCATATGCCAGGCACCACCCTGGATTGGTTTGATATTTTGGTGCCCACCCTTATGTATACGCTGTTGTTTATCAGTACAAAACGCTTAACATCTTCAATTGTGGCTCATGGAGTCTATAATATGGCCGCGATTCTTTTAACCTATAATCTTTACTCTTGAGCTGAACTGGAGAATTAAGGAGTAGGGTAAATGCTGAAAGCTTGAAGCCAGTTATGGACTAATATTGATCAACTGTTTTACTAATAGTCTATCCGGCTGATTATGGATATCAAGGTGAAATCAATGGAATACAAGAGGATTATAGTTGGAATACTAATTCTTTACTTCTCGGTATGCAGCTGTAAGAATTTTAAAGCTGATAAGTCGCGTGGATCGGACGTCAATTCCGGGGATTACCTTGCTACGGAAGAATGTTTGCTGTACGGTCACTCGCTAAGAGTAGATGCTTTTTCAGGACCAACAATCCTTATAGAAAAGCCATCAAACAGAAGGGAAAAGCTTGTTTATGAAATTCTAAATCGGGAAGAATTAGTTGAACTTCAATCTAATATTTCCAAATCTGGTTCAAATGATTTTGTAGCCTTATCCATATGCGATTTAGCTGTCAATCCTATTGAAGCGGAAGTAATCGTTGATAACTATTATGGCGATAGTTTGATTTTCAAAGTTGAGATAGATACCCTTAAAGCTGTTTATAAGGTAAAGTAAGGTTGTACTTGGGAGTTGAATATACCGGGTCAAAGCATCAAATAGGGGGCTAAAGTTTGATAGCTATTCTAGCACAAAAAACGCCCCACCAAAGGTTCCTTAATCATGAATCAGAGATTAAGGAGGAGTGATTTAATCAAGGCCTATTTCACAAAGCGATAACGGCAATTTAATATGCCGATTAAAACATTAAGCCTGGCTTAAAGAAGTATCTTAAAGATCTGATTTACAATTTGTTTAGAGTGATGGGAGGATTCCACTAGCCAAAAGTGATGTGGGCATTCGATTCCTCACTTGGAGCAATCAGATTTGGCTTGTTAATTACTTACTTGCCGATTTCCAGAAAAAAACTTCCCACTTTTTTCCGACTTCTTCCCAAAGCTGCCGGGCTTGGTCACAAAAAGTTTTTAGAGCCCTTTGTAGGGGATAGGTTTGATATAGCTATTCAAACCAGCCTACAAACCAGAATTTAACCAAGCCCCCCAAGCCTCATGAAAAATTTCTTGTTCCGCTTAGCGCTATTGCTGATTTTCAGTTTGCATTCCTTAAGCATTTTAGCTCAAGCCTGCAATGGTGTGCAGGCTGATATTATTACCAATGGGACTTCAACCTTAGACACCACTTACTTCATATCTGGTGATTCTGTTCATCTTTCGGTGAGCCCACAAGCTGGAGTCAATTACAATTGGTTCAAACCAGTTACTCCAAATTGGACCTATTTAGGCGGAGGAGGACTCTCCTCTGCAGGGACCTATTATACTGACATGGCTATTGCTCTCGACGGTACCCGCTACATCGCCTTTCAAGATGGTCTAAATAGCAACAAGGCGACCGTTATGAAGCACAATGGAACTGCCTGGGTGGTTTTAGGAAGTGCTGGTTTCTCTGCCGGTAGGGTAGATTATGTGAGCCTCGCCATTCACCCTGATGGCACTCCCTATGTAGCTTATAAGGATGCTGCCAATTCTGATCGGGCAACGGTAATGAAATACGATGGCAGCTCCTGGATAAATGTGGGTAGTGCTGGATTTACTGTAGGAACAGCAAATTACACCGACTTAGCCATTACCCCCAATGGTACCCCTTATGTGGCCTTTTCCGATGGGGCAAATACCAATAGGTTAACCATGATGTACTATGATGGTTCCAATTGGGCCTTTGCCGGTTCTGCTGGGATAACAGTTGGTCCGATCGTACAGCCAAGTATAATTGCCGGTTCAGATGGAAAGCTTTATACCGCTTTTAGAGACGATGGAAATTCGGGCAAGCTTTCCGTGTTTAGTTATACACCCGATTTCGGTGGATCATGGACAGTGCTGGGGCTTCCGAGCGGTATAACTACAAGCGCGATTTATTTTCCCAGTATTGCGCTCACTTCCGCCAACGTTCCTTACGTTGCTTTTTCCGATCAAACCAATTCGTATAAAGCCTCGGTAGTCTACTACAACAGTGGGAATAACAATTGGCTAAGCCTTGGAAGCCCGGGTTTTTCATCGGGAGTTGCGGAACATATTAGCATGGCATTTGATCCTGATGATACTCCGTATTTGGCCTACACCGATGCCGCTAATTCTCATAAGGCCACCACCATGTATTTTGATGGTAGTGCCTGGCAGGCATTAGGGGCAGCAAGTTTTACAAGCAACCAGGCGGCTACGACCAACCTGGCTATTGCCGAAGATGGTACCCCCTATATCGCATTTGCAGATTTGGCGCATTCAAACAAGGTGTCTGTAATGCACTATAAAACTAAGGAGCCGGTAGCGCTAAATACTTCCGGTATATATGTATCTGATACCGGACAGTATTTAGTTTGGGCCATGGATGCTTCTACCTGCGCAGCTTTTGATACGGTTTACGTTGATACTCTGGCCAATGGAGTTTCCCTCGCCCTTTCCGGAGATTCGGCCGTTTGCTTCGGACACCTAGGATCCATTAGTTCCCAAACGAGTCATGGTTTGGAGCCTTATAGTTACAGTTGGAGTCATGGCGGTGCTGCAACTTCCATTTCCAATCTGGCCGCTGGTACTTACACCTTAACCGTTACCGATCTTCTTGGACATACCGATGTCGTTTCACATACCATCGCCTCTTATGCTGAAATCACTGCCAGCATCATCCAAGGGGATACTGCCTATTATGTTTTGGGAGACTCGGTTCAGCTCTCGGTAAATCCGCAAAGCGGGATAGTTTACGATTGGTATAAACCCGTTTCAGAAGCCTGGCACGATGTGGCTGACCCGGGTATCTCAGCCGGCCAAGCGGATTACACAAATTTGGCTTTTAACTCCGGGGGTACACCTTATCTCGCCTATATGGATGTAGGCAATGGTTACAAGGCTACAGTAAAGAAATTTGATAATGGAAACTGGATTAACGTTGGCAATGCGGGTTTCTCCTCTGGTGCATCCGTCTATTTGAGTCTTGATATTGCGCCAAATGGTACTCCCTATGTAGCTTATAGGGATGGAGCAAATTCCAATCATGCTTCGGTGATGTACTATAATGGTAGCACTTGGCAAGTCTTGGGGAATGCAGGATTTTCAGCTAGTCAGGCAATTTATACTGATATAGCTATTGCGCCTAATGGCACTCCCTATGTGGTCTATCAGGATGTGGCGAATGGCTATCGAGCCACAGTAATGTATTATGATGGTAGTGCTTGGCAAACTCTGGGGATTCCCGGTTTTTCGATCGGAGGAGCAAATATTCCGCGCATAGCTATCGCCTCTAATGGAACGCCCTATGTAGCGTATCAAGCAAATAGCTTTTCCCAAAAAGCTGCAGTTATGTACTACGACGGTAGCGCTTGGCAAATTTTAGGTACCAATGGATTTTCAACTGGAATAGCCAATGGCCTCGATATAGCACTTAGCTCAGATGGAAGCCCCTATGTGAGCTTTCAGGATGCAGCCAACTCTAGTAAGGCGACGGTTATGCATTATAATGGCAGTAGCTGGCAAAATGTTGGTAACGCTGGTTTCTCGGCCGGTCAGGTTAATTATCCCAGTTTAGCTTTATCTGCTTCGGGTACTCCTTATTTGGCTTACCTGGATTTAGCCAATTCAGCTAAGGCTACTGCTATGTACTATGATGGTAGTAGCTGGCAAAATGTGGGCAATGTTGGTTTTTCTGCAGGGGGAGGCAGTTTTACCGACATTGCCATCACAGCTGATGGTAATCCTTATGTAGCCTACGCTGATGCCAGTTCTGGTAATAAGGCTACCGTAATGCAGTATTCCGATAAAGACTTTGTAGTAAGGAATTCAGCCAGCACCTATGTTTCAGATTCAGTAAAGTATGTGCTAAGGGCAAGGAATGCCTACGGTTGTGAGGTCTTTGATTCTATTACTATCAGGGCGGTATCCCATATTACTGTTAATCTTTCCGGTAATTCTCAGATTTGTGTTGGAGAAACAGGTTTAATAAGCGCCACCGTAAGTGAGGGTAAAAGACCTTACACTTATCTGTGGAGTAATGGTGCTACTTCTGAAACTGTTTTCAATCTGCCCGCAGGTACCTATAGCTTTACCGCGACCGATGATCTGGGTTATAAGGATTCAGCAACATTTACAATAAGCTCTTATCCTGATATCACCCCCAGCATTACGGGAGGAGATACGGCCTACTATATTAGTGGCGATTCTGTTCAGCTGTCGGTAAATGCCTTAAGCGGTGTTACTTACGATTGGTATAGGGTATTGCCCGAAAACTGGAGCGATTTAGGTAGCACTGGATTCTCAAGCGGGGAGGCAGATTATACCAGTTTGGCTTTGGCTTCAAACGGCACACCTTATGTGGCTTACATGGATATTGCCAATGGTTACAAAGCAACCGTAAAGAAATATGAAAATGGTAGCTGGTCTAATGTTGGCAACGCTTCCTTTTCCTCGGGAGTAGCTAATTACATCAATTTAGCTGTCGCGCCGAATGGCTCACCCTATGTAGCCTATCGGGATGGAGCGCGTTCAAATAATGCTACAGTAATGTTCTTCAATGGGAGCGCCTGGCAAATCCTGGGTACGGCTGGTTTCTCTGCCGGACAGGCCATTTACACAGATATTGCTATTGCTCCCGATGGCAGTCCTTATGTAGTTTACCAGGATGTAGCGAATGGCTACCGGGCCACGGTAATGTATTTTGATGGAACCGATTGGCAAACCTTGGGTATAGCGGGCTTTTCTAATGGAGCGGCCAATAATCCCAGTATAGCCATCGCTCTCGATGGAACGCCTTATGTAGCTTATCAGGCTACGGGTAATTCTAGCAAAGCCTCGGTAATGTATTATGATGGGAGCGCCTGGCAAACCCTGGGAACCCATGGTTTTTCTGCCGGGGCCGCTAATGCAATCAGTTTAGCACTGGCTTCTGATGGAACTCCTTATGTAAGTTATCAGGATGCTGCTAATGCTAGTAAAGCAACGGTGATGCACTATACCGGTGGCAGCTGGCAAGCGGTGGGCAGCGCTGGTTTTTCTGCCGGATCGGTTAATTATCCCAGCATCGCTCTGAGCCCTAATAGTACTCCCTATGTCGTATATAAGGACTTGGTGAGTAATGATCTCAACGCAACGGTAAAGTATTTTGATGGAAGTGCCTGGCGAAATGCCGGAAATGCAAGCTTTTCTTCATCAACCGCTGACTTTACCAGTATTGCTATTGCCAAAGACGGGACCCCTTACGTAGTCTATTCAGACCATGCTTTACTTCAGAAAGCGACGGTGATGTATTTGAAAAGCAAAGAATTGGTTTATGAGGATACTTCGGCTGTCTATGTATCGGATACAGGTAACTACATTGCAGAAGCCTCAAATGCCGGATTTTGCTGGGCTGCAGATACCATTTATGTGGATAGCCTTCAAGCTTCTGTGTCGGTAAACTTATTTGCTGATACCACAATTTGCTTTGGGGAAAAGGGTGCTATAAACTCCTTAGTTCGCTTTGGTCTTAAGCCTTACAGCTATAGTTGGAGTAATGGCAGTAGCACTGAAAGAATATCAAACCTAAATCATGGAGCTTATACACTTACGGTTACAGACGCTTTGGGTCATGTTGATTCTGCATCGCTTAGCATTAGCGCTTTCTCGAACAGCACGCCCATAATCGCTCAAGGAGATACGGCTTATTATATCAGCGGAGATTCGGTTCAGCTTTCGGCAAGTTACCAGGCGGGATTGAGCCGTAAATGGTATAAGTCAATTGCAACCGATTGGCTTCTATTAGGTAATCAAGCTATTTCTACGGGACAGGCTTATGTATCAAGTGTGATTACCGCTCTTGATGGAACTCTCTATGTTGCTTATTTGGATGTATCTGCTGCATCAAAAGCAACGGTGAAATACCACAATGGGATTTCCTGGCAGACATTAGGAACTGCAGGTTTTTCGGCCGGCTTAGCGAGTAATATTAGCCTTGCTCTAGGTCCTGATGGAACTCTATACGCAGGCTATGGAGACGGAGCGAATTCTCAAAAGGCTACCGTAATGTATTTTGATGGTAGCACTTGGCAAACTTTGGGAACGGCTGGATTTTCAGCTAACGCTGTGAGTAATACTAGTCTTGCGATAGGCGCCGATGGAACAGCCTATATTGGTTTTAGAGACAATGCTTCTGGTTTTAGATCGACTGTGATGTATTATGATGGAAGTGTCTGGCAAGCCCTGGGGGAAGCTGGCTTTTCCAATGGCCCCGCGGATCATACCAACTTGATTATTTCAAACAACAATACACCTTACCTCGCCTATTTCGATGGAGGTTCCGGTTTGATCACAGTGAGCTATTATAATGGTAGCCTCTGGCAAAGATTAGGGGGCAATGGAATTGCGGTTTCATCGGTAGGCAGAATCAGTTTAGATCTTAGCTCAGAGGGTACCCCTTATGTAGCCTACACGGATGGAGGAAATAGCAACACCGTAAATGTGAGGTACTACAATGGCAGTAACTGGCAAGCCCTTGGGGTTTCTGTAATCTCCGCTGGTTCCGCCAACTACCCAAGTATCAAACTTAATTCGGATGACCTTCCTTATGTTGCTTACAGGGACGATGCAAATTCCCAGAAAGCCAGTCTGCGTTACTATGATGGCAGCAACTGGCAGACCCTGGGCAGTACCGGTTTTTCCTCCGGATCAGTAAGCCATACCAATCTGGCTATTGGCCCCGATGGAACACCTTATGTCGCTTATACCGATGTAGGAAATTCTACTAAGGCTACGGTTTTGCAGTTTACCGGTAAGGAGTTAATTGCATCTGATACTTCTTCAATTTTTACTTCTGATACGGGCACTTATATCCTAGAATACAGAAATTCGGGTAACTGTTTCGCTTATGATAGTATATACGTAGATAGCGTAGCCACTCGGGTTTCAATGAGCCTTTGGGGGGATTCCATTCTCTGTGCCGGAGAATCAAATGCCTTTATAAAATCTATAGTTAATAACGGTTTAGCTCCTTATGCTTACGAGTGGAGTAATGGTCAAACCACCGCCGATGTGGCAAACCTCGCAGCGGCTACTTACACCCTTGTTGTTACTGATGCGGCTGGTTTTAAGGATTCTGCTGATTTTACCGTAACCGACTACTCCTTTAATTCGATGAATATTCTACAAGGGGATACTACTTACTATATTAGTGGAGATTCTATTCAGCTAACGGTAAATGCTCAGAGTGGGATAACTTATGATTGGTTTAAGCCTTTAAGTGAGGACTGGTATTCACTTGCACCCACAGAAATTTCATCTGATGTAGCACAATACTTAAGTCTGGAGCTGGCTCCTAATGGCAACCCTTACCTGGCTTACCGCGACTGGGCCAGTTCTAGTAAGGCCACTGTAAAGTATCATGACGGTCAGAACTGGCTTACTCTTGGCAATGCGGGCCTTTCTGCGGGAATCGTAAGTTTTTGCGATTTGGAATTTGGGCCCAATGGCACTCCATATCTGGCTTATAAGGATAATGGGAACTCCGGAAAAGCTACT
Organism: Croceimicrobium sp.; assembly: GCA_965279135.1. Lineage (GTDB taxonomy): Bacteria > Bacteroidota > Bacteroidia > Flavobacteriales > Schleiferiaceae > Croceimicrobium. The sequence continues at coordinate 847,000 of OZ257133.1, forward strand.
ACAATGCAATACAATGGCAGCAGCTGGCAATCTTTGGGAAATGCCGGTTTTTCGGAGGGTGCTATTCAATACATGAGCATGGCGGTAGCGGCGGATGGAACCCCTTTTGTGGCCTATAGAGACGATGCGAATTCCAGCAAAGCTACAGTGATGTATTACGATGGCACCAACTGGAAGAATCTTGGTACTAAGGGCTTTTCAGCGGGTTCATCGAATTATATCAGTTTGGATATTGGTCCTACGGGGACACCATATGTGGCCTATCAGGACATTGGAAACTCGAGCGAAGCGACTGTAATGTATTATACCGATAGCTCCTGGCAGGTTTTGGGCACCGCAGGTTTTTCTTCTGGATTAGCGAGTTATACCTCTTTGGCCGTATCTCCTGAAAATATTCCATATGTGGCCTTCCAAGACCAAAGTAACTCGGATAAGATTACCGTCATGTCCTACCTCAATGGCGCATGGCAGACTGTGGGCACAGCAGGTTTTTCGAGCGGTACAGCTAGTTTTGTTCGATTGTTTATATCTGCCGATGGCACTCCTTATGTAGCTTATCTGGAACAGGATAATGCTTCCATGGCGGCAGTTAAATATTATGATGGGAGTAGCTGGCAAAGCTTGGGTAATACCAGTTTTTCAAATGGAGGTGCCAGTCATCCAAGCTTTACGATTGCCACTGACGGAACAGCTTATTTAGCCTATGGCGATAACGCCAATAGTTCTAAAGCCACCTTAAGGACATTCACGAATAAGACCTGGTTAGCTAAAGACACCTCTGCAATCTACGTTTCCGATACTGGGGTTTACGCGGTTCAGGCAACCAATGCTGGTGACTGTAGGGCTTATGACAGTATCTATGTAGATAGTGTAGCCGGTCCTATTGAAGTGATTATTAGTGGAGATTCAGTGCTGTGTTTTGGAACAACCAATGTTACTTTAAATTCCAGGGTAACCAATGCTATAGCACCAATTAGTCTTTTATGGAATACGGGTGCAACTACAGAATCTATCACCATTCAATCCGGTGGCACCTATAGTTTGGTTGTTACAGATGCCCGTGGCGAGACCGATTCAACTTCTATTACCGTAACATCTTACCCAAATATGGCGGCAGCCATTTTGCAAGGGGATACAGCTTATTACCGAAGTGGGGATTCAGTTCAACTAGCAGTTAACCCTCAAAATGGGGTAAGCTATGATTGGTACAAATCGGTTCCGGAATCCTGGTACATCTTAGGTAAAGGTGGTTTTTCGTTTGGTAATGCAGCTGTCAGTACCTTGGCTATCGCCCCGGATGGAACACGATATGTAGCTTATCAGGATTGGAGCTATTCGGCAAAAGCAACGGTAGTGTACTTTGATGGAAGTGCCTGGCAAACCTTAGGTAATCCAGGTTTTTCATCTGATGCGGTTACTCAGATTAGTGTGGTAATTGCCCCAAATGGTACTCCTTACGTGGCTTACAGAGATATAGGTAACTCCAACAAAGCTACTGTGATGTATTATAACGGGAGTACCTGGCAAATTTTGGGTAATGCTGGTTTTTCTAGCGGAAGTGTCTTTAAAATAAGCTTAGCGTTTGAATCAAATGGTACCCCCTACGTGAGCTTTCAGGACGGTGCTAACTCTGATAAAGCAACCGTTATGTATTATGATGGTTCTAGATGGCAAACTTTAGGAAATGCAGGCTTTTCATCAGGTCAGGCTATACATCCAAGTTTGGCCATTGCCTCCGATGGTACCAAGTATATTGCATTTGGAGGAGCCCCGAGTGGTAAGGCGGTTGTGATGTATTACAATGGAAGCACTTGGCAAAATTTGGGAAATACCGAATTTTCTGACGCTATCGCCTACGACAATAAATTGGCGATAAACAGTCAAGGGGTAGTCTATTTAGCCTATCGAGATGTTTTTAATAGCCACAAAGCCACCGTAAAATATTATGATGGCAGCAGCTGGCAGACTTTAGGTACAGCAGGTTTTTCTCCGGGACAAGCCAGCTACATTAGCTTCGCTATATCTGCAGATGGTACGCCCTATGTGGCATTTCAGGATCGAGCGAATTCTGACAAGGCCAGCCTAATGAGATACCAAGGTGGTAACTGGCAAAATGTTGGTGTACCCGGTTTCTCCCCAGGTACGGCGGAATTTACTAGTCTGGCCATTGCAGAAAATGGTATTCTTCACCTTGCATTTCTTGATGGTGCAAACTCTAACAGGCCAACGGTAATGAATTTTATCGATAAAGAATGGCTAGCCAGGGCTTCAGCTTCAATTTATGTTTCTGATTCGGGAGATTACGCTGTTCAGGCTACTAATGCCGGGAACTGTACAGCTACTGATATGGCCTATGTAGGCTTAGATAGCAATGCTCATTATAACATTGTGATATCAGAAATCATGTACAATGCAGGTAGGGGAAATGATGAATGGATAGAACTCTATGTTAATCAAAGCTCTGCTGCCAACCTCACTAACTACACGGTCAAGGTTAATGACACCAAAGTATTCACTTTCCCCGCGAACAGCAATGAAGCCTCTGGTAATTATGTGAGTCTGGCCCTGGGAAGTGATGGAGATGGAAGCTTCAACAACCTAAATCCATTCACGCCAGATTACAATAGTTTAGGTGTGAGCAACAGTAATGTTGCCGCAACTACAAACAGCAATCGAATACCGGATTCTACAGCCACCATTACCTTAACCAACGGCAGTGGAGGCATTATCGACCAGGTGGTTTACAATAAAGGTCATGTTTCATTTACAAACGGCTTTGGTCCTTCTATTGAAATAGTAGATACGGCTAGCGATAATTCCAGTACTACTTCAAATTGGCGAAATTCAGTGAATGGTGGTTCGCCAGGTGGTAGCCCAATAACCTACCACTATAACAATGGTGTTTGGACTCCTTCTAATCCCTTGCAGGGCGGGATAAACGCTTTTGATAATATTGAGATTAGCTCCGGCTTGCTCAATATTAGCTCCAACCTCCAGGTAGGTAATATCACCTTGGCCCCTAAAACCCTTCTTCATGTCAATGACGGTGTAGTACTTAATGCATTAGGAAATGTTTTATTAAATGCCGATGCAAGCGGTTATGCCCAATTAAAAGGAGATGTTAGGGTAATTGGAGATGGATTGTATGGACAATTCGAAATAGAAGCATTTCTAAGTGCCAGTCGCACCGATACCTCTTATTGGTTCAATATTGCTTCGCCAATGGTAGGAGGCACTATTGCCGACTTATCCGTATCCGATGGCAGTATCATAACTCCTTCGACCGGCAATGCGAATCAGGTCAATATCTACTATTATAATCCGGATGTTCAGAACCCGAACACCCTTCAGGGCAGTTGGACAGCTGTACCGGACAGCAATTTCAGTACTGATAATCGAGGCTTCTCCTTGTATTTAGGGGCACCCTGGTTTGGCACTTTACCCATTACCCTTACGGCTAAGGGCGATTCTATTGCCAACGGTAATAAGGATTTGGTCTTGAGCCCGGCAAATGGAGGCTGGAATTTCATTGCCAATCCCTATCCCAGTGTTTTGGATTGGAACAGTTTCTTTGACCTTGAGTCACCTCAGAATCTATCCCCAGCTTACTGGGTAGCTAAAGAGGGAACCTTTAGGAGCTTTGATGCTGATATGAACGATTCTGTGAACCTGGGAACCTCGGGACTGGCTCCTTTGCAGGCTCTATTTGTAGAAGCTAGTGCTAATCAAACCTTGAGTTTCAAGAACAATCATCGGAACATTAACAAAAAGCCAGTAAGGCATAAATCCAACACGAATTCCGGATTCATTCGCTTAAAGGCAAGTGCGACGGGAGGAGGCAGTGATGAAACTGTAATTGGTTTTGGATCTACTTATACCGATGGTTTCGATCTGAATCTAGATGGACTTAAACGGTTCAACTATGAGGATCGAGTGCCTAATCTTTATACAACCGATAGCTTAGATAACTCCTTCACCTATAATAAACTTAACAACAGGTTTAGCTCAAAAGTGATCCCGATGTCACTAGAAAGTGATTTACACGGGCAATATGAAATTAGCATTGCTAATGATCAACTACCCAGTTCCTGGACGGTTGAGCTAAAGGATTTGGAATCACAGAATACCGTAGACCTTAGGAAGGCACCCTATCTGTTCACCCACTATTCCTCAGATTTTAAAGAGCGCTTTGAGGTTTTAATAAACACCAATCCCCTTGGGTTTAATGAAGTGAAATCCAATGATTTCCAAGTCTTTGTAGAGGACAATATGCTTGTTGTAGAGAGCGATGTTCACAATGCTGAAGTGCAGGTCATAAACCTTAATGGACAGTTGGTCCGAGAGACTGAATTAAATGGAAACACTCGTATAAACCTTAGCGGACTTTCCCGAGCAGTATACCTGATAAGAATAAACAAGGAGAACATTACGCTCCATACCCAGAAAGTCTTCAAGTGATTTAAACCTGAAAAAAATACAGCAATGAAAAAGTTAATAATTATCGCAGTACTAAGCTGCTCCACCGTTCTACTAAATGCACAACCTGCCGAACCTAATCCTCCGGGTCCTCCTGCACCAATTGGATTCGTTGAGGTTTTAGTCCTCGCAGGGGCTGCACTTGGGGGTAAAAAGGCCCATGATCGTTTTAAGGTAAAAGAAGAATGATGGCTTTTTTAAAAATACATTATCACAACCTAAAGAAGCTATTCATATGCTAAATAAATATGAAGATCGGAAAGAGAAGCTTAACATTTCTGAATCACGCAGTTCTACAGTGCTATGGGTGATATTAGCAGCGATTGTCATCGTTATCCATATTATCCTTTTGGTGGTGCTTTTCTCTGAGCTCTAGGGGAAATAAAATCCAGCTATATTAACTTGGCCTAATGGTGAAATCCACCGGCTGACTTTGGTTAAATTTTAAAGCTCTTGAAAACGAGGCTTCTTTTAATTCTCTTCCTTTTATCCATTAGTTACTCTATTGGGGCACAAGAGGCTAATACGCTGTGGCGTGATAGTATAGTCAATGTGTTTGAAGGTAATCAAGGAGGGGAAAGAGCGTGGAAGGTAGCAGAGGTAACACGTAGTGCAAATCTTAATGAAGTAGATTATAAGGTTTTAAAACCTTACCTGGATGAGGCCATTAAATGGGAGAAGCAGAATCCTAACCTTCGCCTGCTTAATACTATACGTCTGGGCCAGGTTAATATCTTATTCAGGGAAGAAAGCTATGTTGAATCCGTTAGACCACTGCAAGAAATCCTCCAGTCGGGGGAGGAATTACCCATAAAAGATAGCTTATCCACCTATTACTTTCTATACGACGCTTATCTCAAAGCACATGCCTATGCGGAAGCCCTAGAGGTATTGCGAATCAGGGACGCTGTTTTGGATGGAACAGATAACCAGGATCCATTTTTCGAAGTTTTTCGTTTCAACCAGATGAACGATCGTGCCCATCTTTATCTGAAATGGGGTAAGTATGAGAAAGCAATAACTCAACTTAGGGAGGTCATAGCGATTTACCGCGAAAATGATTGGCATCGATTGGCAGGAGCCTACAATAATATGGGTTTGGCCTTCCTCAAATTACAAGAACCGGATAGTGCCATATTTAGCTTTGAAAAGTCAAGGGAGTATTGGAAAAGAAACCTTAAGAACAAGACCGCATCATTAGCTACAGATCAACACTTCTTTTATCTCCTTGATGGCAATACGGGTGTGGCCTATAATCAACAGGGACGATTCCGGGAAGCTATCCCCCTAATCCGAAGGGATATTGAAATGTTCAAAGTTGAAAAGAGGTATGAAGCTCAAGCACATGGATTAAACTCTCTGGGTCAATCCTACAACGGACTGAATGACTTTGATAGGGCCTTGGAGGTTTTGGATTCGGCTGAGAACTTTCTTAAGCTCACACCCAATGTACCGGCGATTCAGCGAAACCTTGAAACAAGAATCCAGGTAATGGAGGCCATGGGAAACCTTGCAGAGGCCTATCCCCTGCATAAGCAACTGGTAGCCTTTAAGGATTCTATAGCCCAGGTAGAAAGCAGGGCGCGCTTAGCAGTTCTTGAGGTGGTTTACGAGGTCGATAAAAAGAACCGTGAAATTGAAAAACAGCGCTTAATGACCTTAACCTTAGAGGCCAATAATCACAAACAGCGGGTGCGGCTTTTAGCGATGCTTGTGGCAGTTTCATTATTATCAGTTATCCTGTTTTTTCTGGTAGTACTGGTTGTACAACGTAGAAAGCGTAATCGTTATCTGACCAAGAAAAACGAGCAAATTGAAAGTCAGAAACAAATTATATCGAAAGCGCTGGGAGAGAAGGAAATGTTGCTCAAGGAAATCCACCATCGCGTTAAAAATAACCTGCAACTGATCTCTGGCATTTTTGAGCTGCAGAGCACCAAGTTTGAGGATAGCAGGTTAAGAGAAATAATGGAAGAAGGGCAGGGACGCATTAAATCAATGGCTCTAATCCACGAACAGCTTTATGAAAATGTGGATCTCGGACAGGTAGATCTGGAGGATTACATCAGTCGCTTAGCTAAGGTGATAGCCTCTACATTTAGTGCGCCCGATCAGGATATTACTTTAAAGGTGGATGTGGAGCATCTCGATTATGACCTCAATTTAGCTGTGCCTTTGGGCTTGATTGTGAATGAGCTAATCACTAATTGCTACAAGCATGCCTTTAAGGGCCGCAAGCAAGGAGTCATTTCCATTCGTTGTAAATCGATCAGTGAGACTACTTGCGAGATGGAGATCCAGGATGATGGTTTAGGTCTGCCCAAGAGCTTTGACCCGGCAAAAAGTAAATCACTAGGCCTGCGTTTAGTAAGAGGGTTAAGTAGTCAGATGGAAGGGAGTTTTCGGGCCGAAAACGATTCAGGCGCACACTTTTATGTTCAGTTTAAAAATCGCTTAGCCAGTTAATTTGTCGCTTATGAAAGAACAAGTTAAAATCCTATTAGTCGAAGATGAGTTCATCACTCGTGAAAGTTTGAATTCGGTTTTAAGTGAAATGGGTTATGGCATTTCCGGGGAGGCGATGACTGCCGCTGCCGCGCTGGATGTTTTAGATAATGGAGATACGGATTTAGCCATACTCGACATTAATATAAAGGGCGCGGAAGACGGAATTTGGCTTGCAAAGAAGATTCGGAAATCCTACAATATCCCCTTCATCTTTCTTACCGCTTTTGGCAACAAGGCGACCGTCGAACGAGCAATTGAAGCCGAGCCCTATGGCTACCTCGTAAAACCGTTCAACAAAGTGGATGTGTATACGGCGATAGAGGTAGCCTTGAAGAATTTTGCTCAGCAAAATCGATCCCATAGCACTGCTCCCGAGGAAGATCGTGAAGAAGTCGATCCAGAGAATAAGGCAGTGGTCATAAAGGACAGCATTTTTGTTCGAGACGACTACATGTACGTCAAACTCAAAATAGAAGATATTCTCTTTGTGAAATCCGATAAGAATTACCTGGAAGTTCACCTTGAGAGCAAGCATCATCTGGTTAGGGGAAAGCTATCCGATTTCGCAGAAATCCTACCCGCAGATAGATTCATGAAAGTACATCGCTCCCACATGGTGAACACGAACGCTATCGATAGTTTCGGTGGGGGCTTCCTGATCGTGAATGGCACTGAAATCCCGATTGGCGAGCAGTACAAAAAAGAGCTGAAGGATAGATTACAGATGTTTTAGACCATAAGATTCATTGCATTTAGCTATTCGAGGCTTCCCGACCTGTCTTTCACTTTTTACTCCTGAACATTATTTTTCAAGACTTTATGTTCCATCTTGTCTACACTTTGTACACCATTGTCCTTAAGGTCTAAAATGGGATTAGAGTATTTTCGCATACTATGAGGACAAGAATAGGCGGCATGCTACTGCTATTGGCAGTGGTTTTTGTGGGTGATCTCTCCGCCCAGAATCGACGCATTGACAGTTTGCGCTCAATGCTCAATGCCTATCCCGCCCAGGACAGTAACCGTCTTTCCATCTATTTAAAGTTGGCAGAAGCAAATGTCTACTTTAACCGTGATAGCATGTTCCACTATGCTCTTCTTGGTAAAGATTTAGCCAATGAATTGGAGCTGCCCTATCAGTATCTCTATGCCATGCAAAGGGAGGGCGTATACTACTACGCCAGTTCAGAATGGGATACTGCTATGAGCATTTTTCGGCGCGGATTAAGACTGAGCAAGCTTTATAAACTTCCTGAACGCGAGTCTGCATTTCTGGGCAATATCGGTATATGTATCTACCAAATGGGTGGCAATGATTCAGCCCTTTATTATTTGGAAAAGGCTTTTGAAACGGATAAAGCGCGAAAGGATACCTTAAAGATGATTGTGAGGCTTTCTAATCTGGGAGCAGTACAATTAGCTCTTAATCGACCAGCCGAGTCACTGCGAAGTACGCATCAGAGCTTAAGACTGTCCCTGGCTGTTGGGCAGAAGCAAAAAGCGGCTGTAACAGCCAACAACATTGCTGTTTTATATCAACGTTACGATAGTCGAGAAAAAGCAATTGAGTATTTCAATATTGCCCTCGAGAATATGGATACCAATAACCTGGGCAGGATGGCCTTGCTCTCCAATATTGGTGAACTATTCTTAGCGCAAGGTAACAGGGACAGTGCCTGGTATTACTATTATAAAGCCTTAAAAAGCCCAAGAGAAAACGACTGTGATTTGGCCTCGACCTACGCAGGTTTAATTGACATTGCCTTAAGGGAGCAGAATGTAGATACTGCGACCTATTTCGACAAGCTCGGCTCGGAAATTATAGACAATTGTAAAGACAGTGCAAACCTGTTTCACTTCACTTTTATGAGTGGTCGTTTAGCGCGTAGATTTAAAGACTATGATCGGGCGCGAGAGAAATACATGTACGCCAAGTCTTTAGGGAATAAGTTTATGGCTGGTTACCGAAACATGTTTCAGGATCTCTCCCTTTTAGAAGAAGCCACCGGTAATTATGAAGAGGCCCTACGTTATGCCAAGCGCTACACCCGCATGAACGAGCAATACTACGAAGCACGATACAATCGCGAAGTTGCTCGAACAGATTTGGAGGTAACCTTTGAAGATGAAAAGCGAACCCTCCTGGCTAATCAGGAGTCGATGGAGGAGGACTTGACCTATTTCGAGGATTTGAGGGTAGTTTGGACCATTGCTTCGATTTTCTTTCTCATCGCTATTTTGGTATTGTTTCGGTCCTATCGCAAGGGGGCGCGAGCGGCGGCTGGACTACGCGATTTAAATGCCACCATTACTCAACAAAAGGAAAACCTGCAGCACAAATCGGAGCAGTTGGCGGTGAGTAATGAACGTATTAAGGAGCTTTCGGACTTCCGAGAGCGTCTTGCGGCCATGGCCGTTCATGATATGAAAGGACCGCTGAGTATGATAATTGGTCTTTCCGATGGTGAGCAAACTCCTAAAAAGCAGAGGCTCATAAAGAAAGCCGGACATCAAATGCTAAACTTCTTAATGGACCTGCTCGATATCTACAAATTTGAGAAGGCCAGTATTGCTCTAAAGCTTTTACCGCATTCAGTTGATAGCCTATTTGATGAGGCCTTGCAATCAGTCGATTATCTGGCTGAGGAGAAAAACATAAAGATCATTAAAGAGATTCCACAAGGGCTGATTGTCCCGGTTGATGAAGGCATCTTGATTCGGGTCTTAATCAATATTCTCTCTAATGCCATCAAGTATTCACCGATTGAATCGGCAATTATCATTAAAGTGGAGGCCAAGGTAGAAGAGGGGCGCCCTTATCTACTATCTGCAATAACCGACCATGGTAAAGGATTAAGTGAGGAGGAATTAGCGCATATGTTTAAACCGATGGACTTGCGTAAGGATAACTATATCTCAAAATCAACCAGTACCGGAATTGGATTAGATTTTTGCAAACTGGCCATTCAAGCTCATCGAGGAAAAATCTGGGCCGAATCAGAAAAGGATAGTGGCACCTCTGTATACATCAGCTTACCTCTTCATGAGGTAATCCAGCAAGATTTGAGTCCCGATCGGGATCGCGAGGGGCCGGAGTATCATAAAAAAGATCTCTCTGCCTTTCAGACAGAATTACAAACGCTGTTAAAATGTCAAATCCATGAAGCTGGTAAGGTGTTACCTATTCTGCAAAAAATGGAGGATAATGGAGCGGATCAAAAATGGGTGGCCAGGGTAAAGGCCACCGTCTATTCAGGGGATGATAAGCACTATCGCGAGATAATCCTAAAAGCAATGGCCCATGAATTATAAGATTCTCATTGCTGATGATGATCCAGGGATTCTGGAACTTATCATGGAATATTTGGGCGATCAGCAACAAACTTTGCTTTATGCGCCAAATGGGAAAAAAGCAATTGATTTAGCCGAGCAAGAGATCCCGGATCTTATAATAATGGATTGGGAGATGCCGATCGTTAATGGCATTCAAGCTGTACGCAGTTTGCAGGAAAACCCTGAAACATCTTCGATTCCCATTATCATTTCTACCGGTGTAATGCTCGAGCCGGGGGATCTTAAAGAAGCCCTCGAGTCAGGGGCGGTGGATTATATGCGCAAGCCTTTGCACCCCATTGAATTTAAGGCACGGATTAAGGCTAACCTTCGCATCAAGCGTCAGCATGAGGAAATTCTTCGCCTCATGAGAAGAGAGAAGGAACTTCTGGCCGATGATTTGGCCCGTAAGGATCGAGAGTTAACCACCGCTGCTCTGAATGAAAGTAACAATCGAGAATTGATATCAGAGATAATTGAAGGGCTCAACCAATTGGTTACTAAAAGTGTGGGTGCCGAAAGACAGGCAATTTTGCAAATGCGTAATGGTCTACGTTCCCGTCAAGGTATGGAGCAAGGAAACCAGCGCTTTTTCAAGCATTTCGAAGATGTGCACCCGGAATTCTTTCAAAACCTGGAAGAACAGTTCCCTCAGATTAGTCTTAACGATCGCAGAATCTGCGCTTATTTGCGTATTGGCCTGGCAAACAAGGAGATTGCCCAACTCACAAATGTTGAGTCCGGCTCGGTAAGAAAAAGCCTAACTCGCCTCAAGAAAAAAATGGATTTAGGCGTGGATGATGATCTACGTCAGTTCATTAGTACCTTCTAAATCAGGCCTTTTTAGGCTGAGTCCCCAATTTGTCCCTACCGTTTTTTTAGCTCCAGCAGGCACATCTACTAGTTTTGGAGGCCTAAAGTGAGAGCTATGAGAAAAATGGCGGTGGTGGATGATTGTATTATAGTAAGAGCTATAGTGCGTTTTATGATTCCCAAATCAGATTGGGAAGTAGTATGCTATTCAGACCCTCAGGAATTGGTAAGCGATATTGAAGAAACCGATCCTGATGTAATTATTACCGATTATGATATGCCGGGGATGAGCGGTTATGAATTGATTAGAATTTCTAAGCGATTCTCTCCGCGTACCCAGGTAATTATGATCAGCGCGAATCGTAAGATTCCCAAGCTGCATCCCGATATTAATGAGTGGGTTGAGGCCTTGCTTTTCAAGCCCTTTAGCCGTAGTACTCTGGTTCACGCTATTCAAGCAATAAAATGATAGAAGGTTGATTATTTCGCGTTTACAAGCCAGGTTACAGTTTTATTACCTGGCTTTTAAATTTTGCATCTTCCGAAAGAAGATGGTATCCGCATTGAAGTACTCTACGGATGTGTTCCCTGAACTCGAGCTTAGGACGGAAATTTCCAAAGCTCAGCGCAGTCATAAGTTCAGTGAAGGCTCTGAAGCGGCCATTAAGTTTGTTCCCTTCGGTTTAAAGCTAGGTTCAGGCGCGGATATGGTTATCCAAAAGCTTGGCTCTCCAGCCTTAATGGACAGTAAAAAGTTCCGCAAAGAGCGTTGCTTCGAAATGCAGTACCGACTTAAGGTAGGCAGCTTGCATTGTCGCATGATTATTTTGGTGGCCAAGTTTAAGGTGCAATTAATTCTACTTCAGATTATAAACCCGGCTGGCGTTACGTTTGGAGATTCTCCGGTGGACTTATTATTAGGACATCAATTAGAGGACCTTGAAATGGGCAGCCATTTATTCAAGGAGTCTGGGGAAGGGCATCTCTATTTAAACTACAATGAGTTCCGAAGTCGCTTCCTGCTTTTAAGACCTGACGACCCCTTAATGACGAGAATAGTTGGGGAGATGCGTAAAAAGGTGGTTAAGAGTAGCTGTGAAAGAGAGAATTGGTACCGTAAAGCATTTGGAACCATAGATTAAGGCTCGCAATAAAAAACAAGTACTGTCCCTTGCTTGTCTACCCACTAATCAAGGCCTACCGCTGGATACTATCTACATTTGAGTCATCAAAAAAACACAAGCAGAATGAACCATGTAATCCTTGTTACCCAGGACTCAAAGTTTCAAAGTATAGTAGAAAAATTCCTCAATTGGAAAGGGGTGGAGGTTAAGGTGTATGACAAAGCCACAAGCATTGAAAATTGGGAGGTTTTAGAGCAGAGCGCTGCTATAGTGAGTGATTATTTGACTGATGAAATTGACGGTTTTAATTTCCTAAGCGGACTTCGCGACCGAAAGTTGGACACTAAATTAATCATGGTTGCTGACGACTTAAGTGTCGTCGATCAGTGTCCCTTTTATTACGAAGTCCTCGATGGGTTTTTCACCAAACCTAGTTTTTCGAAGATGATGCCACGCATACTTGCTCCTATTCCTCATCTGGCCATCTAAGAAGATCATTTTACTAGCCTAAAGGTGTAAACTCCTCGAGGTAACCGGGAGATCACTTGTCCGAAAGATATTGTTCAAAAAACTCAATACTGAGTGGGGGGAGAACAATTCTTAACTCTATGATAGGGAAAAAGGACGAGTGATCTCTTTTTTTAGTCTTAACCTAAGAACTTCCCTAGTACCCGTCGGAGCTCTGATATCTCAATAGGCTTCGATAGGAAATCATCCATTCCTGCTTCTAAGGCTTTCTGTTTACTTTCCGCAAAAGCATCAGCCGTTAAGGCAACCACGGCTGTCCTATCACTTAGCTTATTCGCTTCATAATCGCGCCACTCTTCTATGGTTCTAATACCATCCTTAATTGGCATTTGTACATCAAGGAAGACTAAATCGTATTCCTTCACTCTAAGTTTTTCAAGGGCCAATTGGCCATTACTTACCATATCCAGTTCAGGCTCGAATTTCTCTAGCATTTTTTGGAGCACCAGTTGATTCATCAAATTGTCCTCTGCCACCAGAATTTTCTTTCCCTCTACCACAGATAGGTCTTTCGACCAAGAGGCATTTCGGTCGCTATTCTCCTTATGGTTGGGATCGAATTTGAAAGGCATTTCAAAAATGAATCTGCTGCCTTTTCCTTGTTCACTCTCCACCCAAATGTTTCCGCCCTGACCTTCGATAAACTTCTTAGTAATAGTTAATCCGAGACCGGTGCCTCCATATTTACGAGTAGTATCGTCTCCTTCCTGGGAGAAGCTCTCAAACACCTTGTCAATCTTATCCTCAGCAATGCCAATACCGGTATCCTCTACGGTGAATCGAATTTTCAGATTATTATCTGCCTTATCTAAGAGCTCAATGATGATGTGAATATGTCCTTCACTGGTGAATTTCATCGCATTGCCTACCAGATTCAGAAATATCTGATTCAGTTTAACGCGATCCCCTTCTAATATTCTGGGAATACCCGGATCGGGAAGGGTCTTTAAGGTTATACCTAACTCATTGGCTCTGAATTCAAAAGTCTGTTGAACCCCTTGCATTAAATGTCGAAAATTGAAGGGTATGGACTCGAAGGTGATTTTCCCCGCTTCAATTTTAGAGAAGTCCAGAACTTCATTAATGATGCCGAGCAAACTGTCGGCAGAGTATTTCATGGAATTTAAATAGTGAGCCTGCGAATTATTATGATCCTCATTCATAAGGATATTAGTTAGCCCAATAATCGCATTTAGTGGCGTACGAATTTCATGGCTAATTTTCGAGAGGAACTCAGATTTTGCTGAGGTTGCTTTTTGGGCGATATCTCTGGCTTCAATAAGCTCTAATCGATACTTCTCGCTCTCGGTGATGTCCAGTGAATAGCCAATGAACATTTCAATTTCATCATTATCCGAGAATAGCGGAAGCAATCTCCTTAGGTAGTAAAAAGTACGGTCATTTCTTTCAATCTTCTCCGTCCACTCGGTTAGCTTCAGGCTAGTCCTGACCTCTTGATAGCGAGAGGCTCGTTCCTGAGCAAATTCCAGGGGAAGATTACGACGTTTAACATAGTCAAAATCGTTTTTACCAATTAGCCATTCCCTAATTTCCGGATCCTTTACTGCACTCTTTGAAATGAAGATATAGCGCTGATTTTGATCCGCCACAATGATTTCCGCGGGAACCTGATTCAGTATGGTTTCGTAAAAATTACGTTGCTCTTTTACTTCTCGCGCTCGCTCCGATACCTTTTGTTCCAGACTCCGGTTGAGTTCCTGAAGCTCAATGTTTGTTTTATAAAGCTCAAGGGCTCGATCTTCTAAAAGCTTCTCTGCTTCTTTCCTGGCCTTTTTTTCCCTGTCAAGAGCTCTACTGAGTATACGGGTTTGTTTTTCGAGGTCTTCCACTTAGGATAGTTTAAATTTCACCTCGCTCCCATCTTCATTTAGAAATTCGGTTTCAATATTAATCTCGGTATTGAACTTCTCTGCTGCGGCTTCAATAAGACCAATTGCAAGGTCTGACATTTTCCGTTCAGACTTATAGATCATGGTCATTTTATCATCCTCTCTAAAAGTTTCAAATCTTGGTAATTCAGCATCGGGGTAAAGCTTTTTTACCTCCACGTGAATGTGATTATCAATTTGCTCCAATAGATCAAAGGGATGCTTTACTTCTGCAAAGAAACCTGGGTAATTGCGGTAGAAGGTTTTAAATAGATGATGCCCAAAAAGGTTCAATAAATTGGGAATTGCGATATCGGTCATTTCACTTAGGCGCACTACCATGGAGACCATTTCTGTGTGCGGGTAAGTGCCTACTGCGGTATAGCTTCCGCCAGAGGGAAGGTTTGTGCTCTCAATTAAATCGTCTACAGTTTCTAATCCGAATTTTTCCTCAACCAAATCCATAAATTCCGAAAACACAATTCCTTTCATACCGCATTATTTTAAAAGCAATTTAGAAATAATTCCATCAAATTTATAATCGAAAAATGTCTAATCAGCACTGTTTATAGGACTTTAGAACTAAGTATTAGCCGCAATTGTAGCTAAGTAATTCAAAGAGAATGACTACCATTGATATTTATTTTTAGGTCTTTTGTACCTTCTACTAGTATCCAAACCAAAGCCCAACATGATCATTACCAAGAACTTCTCCTTTCGGAGAGTAGTACAATTTTCCGGACATCACCTTCCCTGGCTTACCGCCTGGATGACTATTGTAGTGCTACTATTTGAGTACAATTCTCATCATTGGATGTTTATTCCCTGGTTACCGGTTTCCATAATCGGTACTGCAGTTGCCTTTTATGTAGGATTTAAAAACAATAGCGCCTACGACCGAATGTGGGAAGCTCGTAAAATTTGGGGCGCCATAGTAAACAGCAGCAGATCCTGGTCGAGTATGGTTTTAAACTTCATTACTGAGGCTTCGGATGATCAGGATTCAGAACCCTGGCACCGACGCTTGGTTTACCGCCATATTGCCTGGCTGTATGCCTTACGTAGCCAACTCCTGGTTAGTACTCCCTGGGAGCATTCCAATCAAAAGGGTATGGTGGGGATTTATGCTCGTCGGTATCAGAAGCATTTTGGAGTAGGCTTAGTGGATGACGAGGTGACCAAAATTGAATTGAGTCATTTTCTCCCCGGCGAAGAATATCAATCCCTAATTGACGCTAAGAATACCGCTACCCAAATCATATATCAACAGGGTCGTGATTTGAAACGGCTTTATGAGCAGGGGATGATTGATGACTTTCGACATATGGAATTACAAAAGCTGCTCAATGAGCTATATGACCACCAGGGAAAATGTGAACGTATTAAGAAGTTTCCGCTTCCCCGTCAATATGCCAACATGAGTTTCATTTTTGTAGGGATCTTTATCTTTCTCTTGCCTTTTGGGTTGATTCCCGCATTCTCTGAATTTGGTACCATTGGGACCTGGATGTCAATTCCCTTTTTAGTTTTGGTGGGCTGGCTTTATATGGTGATGGAGTTAGTGGGAGATTATTCCGAAAACCCTTTTCAGGGGATGGCCAATGATATTCCGATGCTTTCACTTTGTCGTACCATCGAAATTGATCTTCTGGAGATGCTGGGTGAAGAAGAACTGCCACCACCGATAGAGGCACGTAAAGGAATTTTAATGTAATATGCGGACGCAAATCACTAAATAGGATTTAGACTGGGGGGTCTAATTTCAATCAGAAACTGAGGGGCTTTAGGATGACAAATCTTAAGAAGGAGTTTGAACAGATTTTTAGGAAGAACGATCAGGTTTTCAACTTCATACAGCAGAAAGCGCTGGATGGCATTGCCTTTAGAGAAGTGGGTGGTGAGTCGGAATTTTGGGCCGATACACGATTTTGGCAGCAGCTAGGGCATAAACCAAAAAAGATAAAAGGAGATCTGGATTTCTGGCATTCCTGCCTTTTACCGGAAGATCAATTTAGGGAGCAGCAAGCTTTTGACGACTACATTAAAAACCCCGAAAAGGAAAGCTATGATTTAACCTTGCGCTTTTACCATGCGGATGGTGGCTTGATTTGGATGAGGCTAAAAGGTCTGCTGATTTCCGAAGGTGCAGCAAGACCGGATCGTATGGTTATTGCTTTTAATGAGATTACTGCTTTAAAGAGACAAGAAGAGTTTTTAAGTCGCTCTTCGGAAATGGCTCGTATCGGCTTTTATGATTGGAATATTCGCAGTAAGAAATTGCATTGGAGTAAGGTAACCAAAGATATACATGCGGTAGCCCCGGATTTCCAGCCCCAATACCGCACTGCAATAAAGTTTTATAAGGAAGGAAGGTCCCAACAGAAGATCACTGAGCTTATAGATCGGGCTTTGCATTACGCCGAGCCCTTTGATGAAGTGCTTCAAATCATTGATGCAGAGAATAAGGAAAAATGGGTTAGGGTAATCGGGATACCCGAAATTCAAGATGGAATTGCCCTAAGATTATATGGCTTGTTTCAGGATATCGACCTACAGATAAGAACGCAAAATGCAACTCGGGCAGAGCGCAGTTTATACCGCCAGGTATTGGAAGGGGCCAATATGGGAGCATGGGATTGGGATATTGATTCCGACCATATGACGCTGAACCATAAGGCTGCCAGCATGCTGGGCTATGAATTAGAGGTCATGCGCAGAGAGGGTCAGATTTACTGGTTTGATCTTATTCATCCCTCAGAGTCTGAAAGAGTTCGGGATGAGCTCCAAAACTATCTGGTAGGTCGATTGGATAGTTTTGAAACAAAATGTCGCCTGCGTCGTGCGAACGGTCAATATCGTTGGCTCTTGATTACGGGCAAACTGTTTCAACCCGATTTACACTTTGAAAAACCGCGGGTTGTTGGAGTGTGGAAGGATATCCATTCCGAAAAACAGAAAACCGATTATTACAGCACCTTTATTCAGGAAGCGCCTTTGGCCATCGCCATGCTCGATGCGGATATGCGCTATTTGAATTGCTCCAATAAATGGCGCTCTGATTATGGTTTGGAGGAAGTACCTATAATCGGACAGAGTCACTATGATATTTTCCCTGAAATCGGTGAGGAGTGGAAGCAATTGCATAAGAGATGCTTAAAAGGGGAAACCTTGAGGCGGGAGGAGGACCTCTTTATTCGGCTCGATGGCAGAAAGCAGTGGGTGCGATGGGAAATTCGTCCCTGGTATGATGAAAATCAGCAGGTTGGAGGGATGATCATTTATACGGAAGATATAAGTACCGAAAAGGCTGCTCAGGAACAACTCCGGAAATCACAAAGTGCCTTTGAAGCCAATTTCAGGAATGGGGCCATTGGCATGGCCATTATTGGCAAAGGCGGCGAGTGGTTAGAAGTGAACGATAAGATATGCGAGATGCTGGGCTATACGGCTCAGGAGTTAAGGAAGCTTACTTTTCAGGACCTCACTTATCCTGAAGATTTACAGAAGGACTTATCTGAGTTGGAAAAGCTAAACCAGGGTTTAATCCAAAACTATCAGATGGAAAAGAGATATATCCGTAAGGATGGTACACTCTTCCGGGCGATTCTAGGTGCTACCGCTGTCCGAAACAAAAGTGGTGAGGTAGAACACTACATCTCTCAAATCATTGAATTTCAGTCTTAATTAGAACTGACACGATCAATTTTGTAGCTTTCCAACTATTGAGTTAGTGCAATCGTCTATGCATTGAATATTGGGAATGAGAAAGCTACTTCTAGTCTGCATATTGATTTTACAAGCCTGTTCCAGTGATGATGATTTTAGTCTCAAGGAACCCACCGGCTTGAGCATTTCCATGGATTTAAATCGCGAGCTCACTAAATCCGATCGTCTCTACTTTGATGGGGGTAAAATACTGATTTCCAGATTGCAAATGGAAGGAGATCGGGTGCAGGCCGATGATTATTTCTTCCAGAATGGATATCAGCCTCCCTTACAATTGGCGCTAGACTCGACCATCTTTAATCCCGAATTGCAATTCGATTTACCTCAAGGAATCTATAACCGGATTGCCATGGAATTTGAAATTCCCTCCGCAAATATTCCTGTGCTGGAGGTTAGGGGTTCATTCCAGGATTCTACAAACAATTGGATTCCGCTACTACTCGAGGTGGATAGTTTTGAGCTGTTCCGTCTTCTTGCGGATAATATTGAGGGGGATCGTGAGATTGTGATAGACAATCAACTGGGCTATAATGCCTTGGTGAAGTTGAATCCTGTCCATTGGTTTTCGGGAATTAGTATTGAACAGCTTGAAGAGGCAGACCAAAGTTTACTTTCCGGTCAGATGGGAATCCTAATAAATCGGCAATCCAATTCCGGAATTTTCACTGAAGTAAGTAGTCGTCTGGATGAACTCAATAGCCTTACCATCCGATGAGCGTGGAGCAATTACAGCGGGCGGAGGATAAGGAATTAATTGCTGGTGCTCTTAAGAATAAGAGACCCTATCAGGAAGCACTCTATCGCAAGTACGCGGATACCATGTATCGCGTGGCCTGGACTTATGCTAAGGATGAAGATGAAGCCAGTGATATTTTACAAGATGGATTTATTAATGTGTTTCGAAACCTTAGTAAATACAAGTTTGAGGGTTCATTTGAGGGTTGGATAAGACGCATTATCATTAATAAAGCGCTGGAATACTATCGCGCAAAGCGAAGAAAGGAAGAAGTAATCCGGGAGTACAGTGAGCATCAAAACACCAGCACCGATGATCTGCTTTCGGGCATTCAGGCTAAGGAGATAGTTGCCCTGGTGAATAAGTTACCGGAGAAGGCAGCATTAGTATTAAAACTCTATGCTATTGAGGGCTATGCACACCGTGAGATAGCAGATATGATGGGGATTTCAGAAGGTACCTCGAAGTCTCAGCTAAATAGAGCAAGAGGGCTTTTAAGAGAGAAATTGAGCAAATTGAATGGCGAATTCTAAAAAGACAGATAAGAAGATTCGCGAAAGCTTTGAAAGCACTGCGCCGAAAGCACCCCAGGGAATTTGGGATGCCATGGAGGGGCAATTGCCAGAGGAGAATGCGCTCGACCAGCAGCTTAAAGACGCTTTCGAAAAGGATTTTAAAGCTGCTCCCGAACAGGTTTGGCAGGGAATTAATCGGCAATTAAGTATAGATCGTGCCTGGGTAGGGATCAATCGCTACTTGAATTGGCAGATTGCTTATCGTTGGACGGCAAGAGTAGCTGCCTTAATACTACTATTGATTGGTTTACAATGGTGGTCGGGTTTTAATGAGGAGTCAAATCCCCTCATTCAAATTGATCTCCGGGAAGAAAGTCAGGAAAGCATTCGCGGAAAAGCAAATACTTTATCGAGAAGAGCTGCTTCAATCCAATCTTCATCGCCTGTTAATCAAGAAGCCTCTACTAATAGCCAGGGCTCGGCTAACCAGCGATTTGTGAGCATCTCAAACGCAGAAGAAAATGAAGTGGCCGAGGTCAGCAGGGAGGATTTCTATGTACTGCCCTTAGATTCAATCGAAGAATCACGGATTCAATTATATCCCCGAGAGATAAAGTCAATTAACTTTAATCGACCTATTCTTGGCCTATTTGCTTTTCATTCAAACCCAGAGGAGGAAACCAAGTCTGAGCAGAAGGCTATCATCAGATCGAACGCAACTTGGGAAGTGGGCTTTGAGTACAGTTTCAATCAGGATTTTTTAAGCAACAACATTTATCGTGAGAGTCAAGATCCACGTAGCTTGATAAGAGCCAATTCGGTGTATAGTCATAATTATAAGGCATTCCTTCGTTACAATCCGAATCAGCAATGGTCCTTCTCCCTTAGCTATCAGCCTCAAAGATCTTTTCGGTTGGACTACAATACCTATCGTGAAGGTCAGTTTGTGGCTGAGGATATGGCACTGGAGTTCCACCGGATCGGTTTAGGCCTGGATCATCGTATTCCGCTTGGCTCAGCTCGCAGTCCATGGTTTTTAAATCTTGGGCTCGAACCCTATTATGGACTTCTTAGTAATGCGGAGTATTTGGGAAATGATATAAGTTCTAATTACAGTGACGCCTGGGGAATGGAAATGCGTATTGGTCAAGAATGGTCCAGTGGCTCTATGATTTTGGCCTATGGGCTAAAGACGGATTTCAATTTCAACAATGTATTCGTAGGTGATGCGAGGATTCCTGCAAGTTTCGATCGGACTTTGTATCGATCCTGGGCATTGTTCCTATCCGCTCGATATCGGATCTTCAAGGCCAGATGATGTGAGCTAAGGAGAGGTTTTCAGTTTCAAACCTTTGACGCCCAATTCTAAATCCTAGCTTTTTATAGAAGGCCGATGGAGAAGGGTAAGCCGTACCATCAGATCGCAGATAACGATCGTGGTCTACCACCCAGCCGTTGAGCATTTCACTTTCCTGTTGAGCCATTTCCAGCATTTTTCTGCCCCAGCCCAATCCCTGGATATCCCTACTTAGAATCATTGCAAACCAGGGGAGATCGTTGCGCTCAAATAGGAACAGCCAGCCTTTATAGGCTCCCTTAGAATCAGTTAAAATGATGTGCTTGAGCGAGCTTAGCTTACCGAGGTATTCACTTAATTCCTCAGTTGTTCCGTAAGAAACTTGCTTAGGATATTCAGCATTCCAAAGCAATCTGAGGTTCTCTAGTTGTACAGGCTTGAAATTTGAGGGACGAATGATTTCGATCCGAGTCATTTTTTTTCGTCCTGACCTAATAGACGAGTCATTAGGAAATTACCCGGGTTTTCCCAGAGAGCTTTGCCCTCAGATACTACCGCATCGGTGATTTCTACAGCAGATCCCCATAGATTATTGAAGTTACCATCGTTCTCATTGAGGTTGCCATTCCAGTCTTTAGAAGTAACCTCTACCTGAGGGCAATCCGCTCCGCAGGGACAAGAATCATTATAAGGACTAATTTGAAATTTCCCCTCCAGAACCGCCTCCAGATCATTAAGGACCATTTGGCGAGCGGAGTTTCTTCCGAAATCAAGACCTCGAAAAACTACTCTGGCCTTAAAAGTCTCGTAGTTGTCACTATTTACACAGAAAAGGTATTCAGCTGCCTGGCCTTGAGCGAAGTGCCCCAAAAAAAGCAGGCAAAGGAGAAATCCGAAAGACTTAAATGACATAGTTCCTTTTATCAGTATAAAGATGCAAAATCTATCTGAGGGACGAACTATGTTCTATTTTTTGCTGTCATGATTCTTTTAACATCCGACTATCCAATTCAAAATCCTCAGTAATGATCTATAAAGGTGAGGCGGAAGCCTTTTTAGCAATTGAAGAATTAAACGCAGTTGAAAAGGGCTGTTTACTGGATGACCTTCCCGGTGCCCTGGCTGTTTTATGGTTTAAGAAGAGCGGCAGTAGCTTAACCATCGATGGAAGCAATTATACTTTCGAAGAAGATGAGATGATTGCCTTAACCGAGTACCATAGAATTGATAAGGCGGATATCACCGAGGCACGACTCATTAAGTTTAATCGCGCTTTCTATTGCATCTTCGATCATGATAGTGAGGTTGGCTGCAAGGGTTTGCTCTTTTTCGGCTCAAACCGACTACCTCGTATAGATCTTAAAAGTGGCGATTCATCGGTTTTTGAAACGGTGTATCGCATGTTCAGGCATGAGTTTTCGGAAGCAGATCATTTACAGTTAGAGATGTTACAAATGATGCTTAAACGCTTTCTAATTCTTACCGCTCGGAAGTACAAGGACCAGGCTGGAATGTCCAACCTGGATTCCTATCAAAATGATCTGATTCGGAATTATAACTATTTGGTTGAAAAGCATTTCCGAGAAAAACATACCGTAGCGGAGTATGCAGATTTGCTTCATAAATCGGCCAAGACTCTGGCTAATTCATTTGCTAAAGTCTCAAACAAAACTCCCTTGCAAGTAATACAGGATCGAAGAATGTTGGAAGCGCGACGTTTGCTTCTTCAGGCAGATAAGGCTGTTCAAGATGTAGCTTATCAGCTTGGTTTTGAAGATGTTCAGTCTTTTAGTCGATTCTTTAAAAGGATGGAAGGATTAAGTCCAACGGACTTTATCAAGAGCCAAGGGAAAAATTGACAAGCATCGGGGAAATCCCGCCTATATCTTGCCTTTAGAGGCGCTCCATCTTTGCAGTGTTCATTTTTCATAAACAAACACAAAAACAAGATGGAAATTTTCAAAGTACCTACAAGAGAAGAAGTAAGCGAAGGAAACCAGCAGATTTTCGACAACCTAAAATCGAAAATTGGCTTTGTTCCTAATCTTTATGCCAGCATGGCCTATTCTGATACTGGTTTGGCGAATTACCTGCAGTTTCAGGGTAGGAAAACATCTTTTAACAATAAAGAGAAAGAAATCATCAATCTAGTAGTAAGTGAATTTAATGGATGTGCTTACTGTAAATCTGCCCACACCGCAATTGGCAAAATGAATGGTTTCAGCGATGATCAGATTTTGGACATCCGTAGCGCAAACATTGAATGGGATAGCAAGTATGCTGCTTTAGCAAGACTTACTCTAGCCATAGTAGCTACTAAAGGAAAAGAAGTGGATCGCGAGTTAGAAGACTTCTTACTAGCTGGTTACACCAAAGGAAGCCTGGTAGATTTGAACATTGCTATTGCCGACAAGATGGTAATGAATTATCTGCACAATACCATCCAGATTCCGGTTGATTTTCCTGCCGTTCCTGATTTAGAGGAAGCTTTGGCTCACTAATGCTTTTAAGGACCATTGGATCATGAGAACAATAAATTGGAATCGGGCCATTTTGGCGGGTGTTTTAGGCACCTTACTCTTTGACCTAAGTGGTTATGTCTTCACAGGAGAACTCTGGGATGTACCTGCGCTTTTAGGTGAAAAAACAGGTTTGGGACTGGCTTATTGATTGGCGGGTCATTATGGTAACGGAGTTTTATTGGCGGTTTTATACGCAGGAATAAGCTCAAGTCTCTGGGGTCCGAATTGGCTTCGGGTAGCAACCTTTCTTACGGCTGAGACTATTGCCCTGGTTTGGCTCTTTATGTTCCCACTCTTAGGAGCTGGGGTTGCCGGATTAAATCTGGGTTGGATGACCCCTTTGGCTTCCTTACTGAGACATTTAGTATATGGCATACCGCTCTATCTTCTGCTCCATAATTGGCAAGCCCTTAGACTTAAGGGAACGCAATTAAAAGCGACCTAAAGATTTTAGAGTATTAAAAAAGACCTCTTGAGTTCCTATAACCAAGAGGTCTTTTTTATTCTTACTCCTTGTCTTTTAGATAAATGCCTAACTTATTGCCATGAAAATTTATACTCGTCGCTCCAGGGTTTATCGCAATCTGGTTTTAAGCCTGGTCTGGTTTGGAATTGTTATCTATAAACTGATTGAAGGTTTCGACTTAAACAATGCAGACCTCTTTTTTATACTGGCCGGAATTAGCTTTGGTTTTCTCTTTTACATGGAATTATCCCGCCCTTACATAACCATATCCGGTGGCCACTTTACCAAAGGGATTTTTGTTAAAAAGAGTATTAAGCTGAGCGATATTGAAGAGTGGCGAAATGAATCCGGCGTTTTATGCCTCGCCGGGGAGAAAAAGGAAGTAAGGGTTTTACCAGGCAGAATCAGTCAAAAGGATATGGAAGCCATATACGAAGTGCTTCGCGCTAAGCATTCTGATGAAGAGGTGGCTTTTCGAGAAGAGCATGGACTAAACTAGTTAGATCCAATTATAACTAAAAACTTAGTTGAATAAGAATTATTCCGCTTTCTTTGTTGCATGAAACAATTCTTGATTCTATTCTTATTCACCTATCCATTGTTTGCTCAGGATAAGAATGCATTTGCTTCGGTTCAGTCAGCATTGGCCAATTATCAATTTGACAATGCTCGAATCCAATTAGATGGTTTAGAGGATTCCTTAAAAAACAGTGCTCAATTTTTTGAGTACTCCGCAAAGGTTTATCGGGCTACCGGTGAGTTTCCCAAGGCGAGAGATGCCTATCAGATGTGGTGGAGGTCTGATTCAAATTCGGTTCAGGCCTTAGCTTCCTGGGCCCAGTTGGAAACCGTCGTGCAGAATTATGCCAAAGCTTCGGAACTGTATTTGGAGCTTATAATGCTTGATAGTTTGAACCCTCACTTCTATAAATCTCTGGCATATCTGGAGATTAAACGCGAAAGCAAGGTCGGTGCAATGATTGCCTTTGATCGCGCCTTGGAACTTGCTCCCAAGGATCAGGAAGTTATCGCTCAGATGGTTCGGATCTATATAGAGTTAAAGAATTATCCAAAAGCGGATAGTCTTATTAAATCAGTATTGCTCGAAGATCCCCAAAATTTACTCTTCTCCAAACTGAACTTAAGGTCAGCTTATAGTCAGAAATCTTATGCCAGAGTTGTTGAAATTGGTAACCGGCTATTAACAGAAGATGAGGATAGCAGTAGGGTAACTATGCGCATGGTGGGTATCGCTCGATATCATTTGGAAGATTGGAAAAATGCTGAAATACTCCTCTTAAAGACACTTGGTTTAAGTGAGGACAAGGAGCAATTGCTTTATTATGTGGGCATGTGTAAAATAGCGCAAGGACAATTACAGGAAGGGCAGGAATATTTGCGAATGGCAATAGAAGCTGGGATTTCAGAATCCATTCCCTTGTACCAGTTAAATCTGGCGCTTAGCCTGGATGAGCAAAGACGATACGGAGAAGCAATTCCCTATTACAAAGCGGTATGGGAGGAAACTCAGTCTCCTCTAATTCTCTACTATCTGGCTAGAGATTACGATGAGTATTACCTCGATAAAAAACCTGCCCTTGAGCATTATCAACTCTTTCTCGACGAGGCGGGAGATGAACACTATCAGTACCAGGATTATAGCCGAAAACGTATCGCAGAATTGCGAAAGCTCCTGCATTTTAGGCAAGACTAATATCATAGCTGAGCTTTATAAAATCATAAGGTCTTCCACTTGAGTGATAGAAGTTACTTGACCTCCTGACCAAATCACTCACCTTTGCGCCATGGAAATTTTAGGCTTTGCATTGGCCATAGTAATGGGTTTTACCTTAGGACTTTTAGGGGGAGGAGGTTCGATCCTAACCGTGCCGATTCTTGTCTATATACTCGCTGTAGACCCAATATTGGCCACGGCCTATTCCTTGTTTGTTGTGGGTAGCACTGCAGTGGTTGGTGCAGTGCGTCGCAGTGCAGAGGGCCTGGTAAATTGGCGGGTAGGTTTGCTTTTTGCCCTTCCATCCTTAACAGCGGTCTTTTTTACCCGCTTTGCAATTGTGCCCAATTTACCTGATGAATTATTTGCGCTGGGAGATTTCCGCCTTACTAAAGAAGTGGCAATCATGATCTTTTTTGCGATAGTCATGCTTCTGGCTTCCTATTCGATGATTCGCGGTCGACGGGAAAATCCCGATAAGGTGAAGGAAATAAAGCTTTCCCTTCTTTTAATCGTTGGATTATTGGAAGGATTAGTTACCGGGTTAGTAGGAGCTGGCGGAGGATTCTTAATTGTGCCTGCTTTAGTTCTTTTGGTTGGTCTTCCCATAAAAGTTGCGGTTGGCACTTCGCTAATTGTTATCTCCATCAAGAGTTTAATAGGATTCTTAGGTGATCTGGGCAGCGGACAGGAGGTAGAATGGCTTTTCCTACTTAGTTTTTCCGCCTTTTCAATAGTGGGTATGTTCCTGGGAATATTCACCACTCAATTTGTTAAACCATGGACCTTAAAGAAAGGATTTGGATGGTTCGTCCTTCTGATGGGTATCTTTATTCTATTAAAAGAAACCATCCTTTAAAGCTTTGATTAATTAAATACACGCTAAAATGAATATAGATCAGATATATACCGGTTGCCTCGCTCAAGGGGCCTATTACATTGAGAATAATGGTGAAGCAGTAATTATCGACCCCTTGCGGGAAGTTCAGCCTTACCTGGATCGCGCCGCTAAGGATGGTGCGCGTATCAAGTATATTTTAGAGACCCATTTTCATGCAGACTTTGTAAGTGGACATCTTACCCTGGCCGAGAAAACCGGGGCCAAGATTGTTTATGGCCCCACTGCCAAGCCCGGCTTTGATGCTCATGTTGCTGAGGACGGCGAAGAATTGAAAGTTGGAGACTTAAGCATTAAGGTTTTACATACACCGGGACATACGATGGAGAGTACTACTTACCTCCTTAAGGATGAGAATGGCAATGATCATTCAATCTATTCCGGAGACACTTTATTCCTTGGCGATGTAGGAAGACCTGACCTGGCCCAAAAGGCAGCAAGTATGACTCAGGAGGAATTGGCTGGATTGCTCTTTGACAGCCTGAGAACTAAGATTATGCCCCTAGCAGATGAGGTGATTGTTTATCCTGGACACGGGGCCGGATCGGCATGTGGAAAGAACATGATGAAGGAAACAGTTGACACCTTAGGAAACCAGAAAAAGGTGAACTACGCCTTAAGGGCTGATATGACCAAGGAAGAGTTTATCCAGGAAGTTACGGATGGATTACTGCCTCCTCCCGTCTATTTCCCACAAAATGTGAGGATGAATAAAGAAGGTTATTCCAGCATTGAAGAGGTTATTGCCCAAGGCTCCAGAGCACTTAGTCCAAAAGAGTTTGAGGCAGCCGCAGCCGAGACTGGCGCGGTGGTTTTAGATGTGCGTCATGAGAATGATTTTGTGCAAGCTCACATTCCTTCTTCCATTTTTATTGGTATTGATGGTGGTTTTGCTCCTTGGGTAGGATCGGTGATTGGCGATGTGAATCAAGCCATCTTACTCATTACTCCGGAAGGAAGAGAAGAAGAAACAATAACCCGTCTGGCTAGAGTAGGATTCGATAAGGTTTTAGGCTACCTCAAAGGGGGAATTGCTGCCTGGAAAGAAGCAGGGAAGGATCTCGATCAAATCGAATCTATTTCTGCGGAGGAAGCAAGAACCAGACTGGAAGTGGATAAACTGCCCATAGTTGACGTTCGGAAAACCGGTGAGTTTGAAGCAGAGCATCTTGCCGATGCAAGCAATATACCTTTGGATTACATCAATCAGAATATGGCTGAATTCCCCAGGGATAAGACATTCTACCTGCACTGTGCAGGAGGCTATCGCTCGGTTATAGCTGCTTCTATTTTGAAGTCAAGAGCCTATCATAATATCATTGACATCAAGGGAGGCTTTAAAGCGATAAAAGAAGCCGGTTTCGATACAACCGACTATGTTTGCCCTTCAACTAAAGCATAATGAAGGCAGAGTTTTGGAATGAGAAATACAAGCGGGAGGATTATCATTACGGTTTAAAGCCTAACCGCTTTTTAGAATTAATGTTAGAAAGTCGTCCCCCCGGGCGACTTTTATTTATGGCAGAAGGCGAGGGTCGTAATGCAGTGTACGCGGCAAAACTGGGTTGGGAGGTGCATGCTTTGGACCAATCGGATAAAGCGCAACAAAAGGCTTTAAGCCTGGCCGAAAAAGAAGGAGTGCAATTGAACTATGAGCTTGGAGATGCCTTGGAATTTCAAAGCGAATTGAGGTTTGATGCTATTGCCTTGATCTACGCCCATTTTCCTTCTGAGGTTCGTTCTAAAGTCCATCAAAGAATGCAAGGTCTATTAAAACCGGTTGGAGAGCTGTGGTTAGAAGCCTTTGCTCCCGGTCAATTGCAATTCAATTCTGGCGGTCCGAAGGATTTGGATATGCTTTACAATGAAGAACAGATTCTGAATGACTTCTCTGAACTTCAAATTCGTCAGTGCGAGATCAAGCGCTATGAACTGGACGAAGGACCGGGGCATCAAGGCATGGGAGAGGTGATCCGTTTTCGAGGGGTAAAAAAATAGGCCCGCTAAATACGGGCCTTTCAATTCTTATTTTTTCAGAAATGGTGGTTTCGTAACCCGCGCTTTCAGTTTCTTGTTACGCACTTCTATAAACACCTCAGTATCCGCAGCATTGTAGGGCTTGTTAAGGTAACCTAAACCTACTGCCTGATCTAAACTAGGTGATTGGGTTCCGGAGGTTACCTCGCCGATCGCTTCACCTTCTGCATTTAGAATTCGATAACCTTTACGCGGAATCCCACGATCGAGCATCACAAAGCCAGTTAAGCGACGGTTTATACCTGCTTCTTTTTGCGCTTTAAGGTTTTCGGAATTGATGAATTCCTTGGTGAATTTGGTGATCCAACCCAATCCTGCTTCAAGCGGTGAAGTATGGTCGTCGATGTCATTTCCATACAGGCAAAAACCCATTTCTATGCGCAGGGTATCTCTGGCACCCAAGCCAATCGGCTTTATTTCCTGATCAGCCCCAGCCTCAATTATGGCTCCCCAAACTTTGATGGCATCTTCATTCTTCACATAGATTTCAAAGCCTCCTGCTCCCGTGTACCCAGTTGCAGAAAGGATCGCCTCAGCACCTGCAATACTTCCTTGCTCGAAAGTATAATAGGTCATATTGGCCAGGTCAGTCGAAGTTAAAGAGGACAAGGCTTCAGTAGCTAAGGGTCCTTGTACAGCAAAAAGAGACCAATCATCACTTTGATTATCCAGAGTCACGCCTTCAGGACGATGGCTGTCTAACCATGCATAATCCTTTTCAGTGTTAGAGGCATTAACCACTAACAGGTACTCATTTTCAGCCAGGCAATAAACCAATAAGTCATCAACAATTCCCCCTTGGTCATTGGGCATACAGC
This sequence comes from Croceimicrobium sp., assembly GCA_965279135.1. Taxonomy (GTDB): domain Bacteria; phylum Bacteroidota; class Bacteroidia; order Flavobacteriales; family Schleiferiaceae; genus Croceimicrobium. Next base: position 876,421 of record OZ257133.1, read on the forward strand.
TGTACTGGATCTTACCCGGACTGAGCTTGGAAACATCATTCGAAGTAGTCTTTTGCAGGAATTCAAGAGCGCCATCGCCGCTCACAAAGAATTCACCCATGTGGCTTACATCAAATACGCCAACCTTATTGCGCACGTGTAGGTGCTCTACTTTAAGGCCTTCGTATTGCACAGGCATGTGAAAACCGGCAAAATCTACCATTTTACCGCCCAGGTCTTGATGTACCTGATCGAGAATTAACTTTTTCATTGAGAGGTTTTAAGAGGTGTTTTATCCGTGAATATGTTCCTTGGTGCCGAAGTCTTTCATTACTTCCGCTTCAAAGTTCAGGAGTTCATCCCACATTTGATCTACTTTTTCGCGATCGCCAAAATCCCGAGCAAATTTGAGGAACATGGTGTAGTGATTGGCTTCGCTCACCATCAATTTACGATAGAAGTCTGCCAGTTCTTGATCTTCAATATTATCGGAGAGAACCTTGAAACGTTCGCAACTGCGCGCTTCAATAAGGGCTGCGATAAGCAGGCGATGTACCAAACGCAAATCACGATCTCCCGTTTTGGGGAAGAATTTATTGATACGTGCTACATACTCATCTTTTCTCTCGCGTCCCAGACTCAATCCTCGTTCCCGAATGCGTTTATGGACCATTTCAAAATGGCTCATTTCTTCTCTGGCTAAAGCCGCCATGGCATCAACCAGATCGCTGTGTTCAGGGTAGGTTACTAAAAGGGAAATAGCCGTAGAAGCAGCTTTCTGTTCGCAAAAAGCATGATCGGTAAGAATCTCTTCGATATTCTTCTCTGCTATGTTAGCCCAACGCGGATCGGTAGGCAATTTTAATCTCAGTACACTCATGTGTTTAGAACTTCCGTCAACTGTTCGGCGAAATTAACCATTTGCTTGGTCTCACTTATAGTTGCAAGTCTTTCTTTATCAAAGATTAGTAGAGCCTGACCATTGCACTCGATATGATATTGTTTTTGGCCTTCCAGGAAGCTTATCAGTTTTGAATTGAAGAAAGCCCTGATTTGCCTTTCATCTTCTCCCTTAAGCTTAAACCTTTGAGAGAAATCAGGATGTAATTCAAAGCTGATATCCTTGAAACCTGCAAGGTTTACCACTCGATCAAGCAAGCGTTCTCTATCTAAAACAAAAGCTGCAGTTTCTTTTGACAAAGGCACATAAACCATGCTGGCAAAGCGAATGGTATTGCCATAAAAGTCATTGTCTTCAAAATGGACATCTGCCCACATCCAGCGCTTGGAGGAGCATTGAATACGATTTCTAAGCAGCAAAATGTATTTCCCTTTAAAATATTCAAAGTCTTTAAAAAGGCCTCCGCCGCTCTCTTCGCGATAGTCGAATTTGAAACCTTGTTCAGAGGAATAGAGTCTTAAGAATTTCTGTCTCCGCGTGAGTTTGCCTTTTTGAGCACTACCATTTTCACGGGGTTTTCGATTGCTTAATGGATGACTGGAAACAGGGTTTAAATCATCTAAGCCAATTAACTCAATGGAGCCGCCCGCTGATTCAAAACGCTTCCGGTACTGCTGAAGATGATCCAGCACCGAATGATCTACATAATGAGCCAGGCTGAAATCGAGAATCAGCTCTGAATCAGGTTCGATCGTGTCAATTTGATTTTTAAGGCGGATAAAGTTCAAGAAATTAGACATCGTTTTTACGCTGATATGATATTTACGATGTTGCTCCTCGAATAATAAGACATTGGGCCTTAGTAAACTACGGATAAAGTAAGAGCCTCTTCCTAAGGTGAAAAGCTGGTAGATCAAAGTGATGAGCATCCCGCTGAGAATGCCAATGATGAGGTTAGTCGCTAAAGTGATTAGGTAGGTAAAGACAAAGAGGAGAAGTTCATCTCGACCTAGATCGGCCATTGCCCTAAATTGTGAAGGAGCAGTTAGCTTGTACCCTGTATGCACTAAAATTGCGGCAAGCACGGCCAAAGGAATATGTTCTAATTGACTGGCAAAGAGTCCTAAAAACAGGGCAAGAAACAATCCATGGAATAGATTACTATAAGCATTGGTCGCTCCATTATTCAGGTTTACAGAGGATCTGGCAATTACCGCTACCACATTAAGTCCTCCCACCAGGCTTGAAAAGATGGTAGCAATACCCAGGGCTCTCAAATCCTTATTGGTATTTGAGCGTCTTTGCAGAGGATCCAATTTATCGATGGCCTTGATACTCAGTAGGGATTCTACCGCTGCAATAAAGGCCAGGGATAAGCTGATGGTCCAAAAACTTCCCGATAACCAGGCATCGAATGAAGGAAAGACAAAAGCTCCTTCAATATCTTTTGGTAGACTAATCATGTAATCAGGAGATATCTGAGGACAGTTAGGAAATAGCTTTGCCAGATAGGAATAAGCGATTCCCAGGGCCAATACCCACATTGGGGCGGGAATCTTTTGAAAAGCCCAGAGTTTCAGGGTAGGAATTATGAAAAGCAGAATGAGGCTAATTATGCCTAATCCATAAACGGCAATAGGTGTTTCGCCCGTAAAGATCAGTTTGAGACTGTCGATTAATTCCCAAATCAAGGCGAAAGCCCCGGATGATTGCGGCTCAATACCTAAAAGGATATGCAATTGCCGACTGAGAATAATCAACCCGATGGCTGCCAGCATGCCTCGAATTGCTGCGGCTGGAAAGAGTTCAGAAAGCACTCCAAAACGGACCACTCCCATAAGCAGGATAATTATTCCGGAAGCGAATATGCAGCCCAGAAGCAATTGATAACCTTTAAAAGCATCGCCTGCTCCCAAAACCCCTATCGCATACAGACTAAGCACTACCAAACCATTCCCTGGACCGGCTATTATCAGTCGCGAACTACCAAAGAGAAAGAAGAATATCCCCCCTGCTACGGTAGCGATAATCCCCGCCATGGGAGGGACACCACTAGCCATCGCCAAGCCAAAGCTTAAGGGAAGCGCTACCAGCGAAACTACAAGGCCCGATTGCGCATTTTGAAGGATGTTTTCGGCTTTTCTAATCATTAGGATACAGATGATACGGCACTGCTGTGCACGATCAAGAGATCACTTGGTAGTTCTGATAAGATGTATTCCAAATCATGGGTAAACACACGATCCATAAAGCCCAGCTTGGTATCTGGAGAGTTGAGCACTAATAATTCTGCTCCACTGCTTTGGGTAAAATGACCGATGCTGTAGCCAGGTTTGCCAAAGATTACTTTTGTCTCGATTTCGATTTTGCCAGTCTCCTTTTGCGCTAATGAAAGTTTTATCCGATGTTGCTCGCGTTGTTCAATGATATGTCGCCAACGATTGCAACGGGCTTGCTCTTCATCATCGGCCGCCCGACTGGTTTTCTTGTTTGGAGGAATTTCTTCTACGATATGCACGGTTGAGCTGCTCAAAGCTTCAGCCACCGCTAAAGTTTTAGTGATAGTATCCTCTGTTTTAGGATGTTTTGCCCCGTTCACAACTACCTGTCGATAGTCTTTAGGAAAGCGCATCGGCTTGGTGAGCAGCATGATACTGCAGTTCGAACGGCGCACTAATTGTCTGGCTACCGATCCCATGTAATAGCGTAATAAACCCTCCCTCGGCAGAGCACCGGCTAGTAACAGATCAGCATTCTGTTCCTCACAGACTTTGAGAATTACATTCGCTATGTCTCCTTTTTCCCAGATAAATCTGTGGCTAACAGAAAGGGGAGTGATCTTGCTTAATTCGGCCTCAATAGCCTCTTTTTGATTGCTCTTTCCATCGCTTACATGCACAAAACTGATCTCATCACCCAGCATTTCACAAAGGCGTGCCGCTTCCTTCACATTGGCTACCAGACTCGGACTGAGACCGATACCCATTACAATCTTTCCAAATGGTTTCAAGTAGAGATTTTAAGGATTTGTATAAAGGTACGATTCCCTTAGAAGACCGAGTAGGGTTAATAATAGGATATTAAATACCCTGGCATTATTCTGCAGAAAAATTTGCGCTTTTAAGCTTGTGAGGAATGATTCTATACTTAAATTTGCAGCCCGAATTACAAAGCACTTTTGTGGTGTGTGTAGTTCAGAAATAGAAACGTTTAGGTGTTGAGATAGGCACCTTATTGAATTATTGAAATTAAATCCTTTGATTGGGAAGAGAAGCCGAAAGGTACCTTCTGAATTGATAAGGTTATAATTATCTGGATTTTAAAGATTAAGATTTACCTTCTAGATGATTGTAAGGTTTATAACCTAATAAGATAGGTAGCTAGTCTATCTTGGCTTTGTCGAGATGGTCTGCTATACCTTAAGATGTTAGGATTTAAGTCCGTGGGATTAGAAGAGTAGTACTCTATTTTCTTTTTTTGGATTTAGAAATAAGCCAGATGATAAGGATGAGATTCTCTTATCGTGTTTAGGATATTAAACTAAGGAGACGGTTTTAGTAATAAACTAACTTCCAATTGTTTTAGGTAATGAACCCGATGAGATGTGTGAGTGGCTTATCTCGGCTAAGCCGAGATGTTAAACTGCCTTCTCATAGTTTTTAAGATATTACCCGGTGAGATGGGTGAGTGGCTTAAACCAGTAGTTTGCTAAACTGCCGTACGGGCAACCGTACCGCGGGTTCGAATCCCGCTCTCACCGCCACGGGGCGTAGCGTAGCCCGGTCATCGCGCCTGCTTTGGGAGCAGGAGGTCGCAGGTTCGAATCCTGCCGCCCCGACGAAAAAACCCTGTCCATGAAATGGACGGGGTTTTTTTATGCCCGCAGACCAAGCTCGCTTGAGTCTGCAAGGGCATAAAAAAGACCTGGCTCGCTTTGCGAGCGATAGGTTTTTTCGTCGTAGACCTTAAAGTGTCCGCGGCAACAGGATCACGAAGTAATCCTGCCCTAGCTCAAGCTTACTTGCATACTGAAAGAAATAAAAAAGGCATAGCTGCGAAGCAGAGGCTTTTCCTCCTTCGCAAAGGCTCTGGAGGATAAATTCGTCGTAAACTTCAATTTGTCCGCGGCAAAAGGATCACGAAGTAATCCTGTCCCAGCTCAAGCTTACTTGCCTACTGAAAGAAATAAAATAGACATAGCTGCGAAGCAGAGGCTTTTCATCCTTCGCAAAGGCTCTGGAGGATAAATTCGTCGTAAACTTCAAATTGTTAGCGGCAACAGGATCATGAATTATTCCCGCCTCCTTTAAACCTGATTGCCAAAGGAAGTAAAAAAGGCAAAGCAGCCCAGCAGCTCAAGACTTTTTAGGCGTATCAGTGCATAATGCTTCGGTTCGCTCTTTCCAACAAGTATCATTATTCATCCATTGCAAAAGGATGCTACTTCAACCATCGCTCCTGATATAAGGAAACCTTAACTTATCCCAACCACTACAAATCCTAGCTTCGCTTTCCTTTGATCTTTTATCCGAATAGGTCTCCAGTAATGCTAAAGAAGCCATCATGAGAAGAATATTTTCAATCCTCCTTGCTATTCTTACGACCTTGAATATTTATGGTCAACAAACAATTTTCAGGCAACCATCATCCTATGTTGATTATTTTATAGGGAACGACTCATTACAGCTTGCTTCAATAAATCATGATTCGTTTCGTGTCTATTTTAAAGAGAACTCTTACACAGCCTCTCATTTTGACAGAATTAAACAGGATTTAGATGAGGCATATGCCAGAATACTATCGATTCTAGATACAGCAACCTATTCTAATGGTATTTATTTGATAGCTGTTGACAGTAAAGATGAAATGGAGGAGGTGATGGGATACAACATAAAGGGTGGTGCAGCAAAGGGCCATGACCTTGTGTTTTTTGTATTTAATGAGAATATAAGACCTCAGTTTAAACACGAAATTTTTCATCTAATATCATTCGAGACATGGGGCCCAACGAAATATCGCTTATTAGATGAAGGAGGGGCTACATATACTGACAATTTCTGTTTTTATGATAATCCTATGTATTCCATTAATGCGTTCTATCTCCAGGAAAACAAGCTATTTACTCTTGAAGGCCTATTAAATGATTTTGACAATAAAGCGAAGCAGAATGATGTGATTGCTTACATCCAAAGCGCGGGAATCTTTAAGTATCTCTACGAAAAGTATGGGGTTAGCAAAATGAAACTTCTTTGGACCCAGGGTTTTGAGAGTTTTCAGGATATTTATGGATTTTCCATAAACCAATTGGAGGAAGATTGGCTGGCATTTATCAGTACCATACCAATTCCCAAGGGCTTCGATATTAGCAAGCTTGACGAAGGTTGCGGATAAGCTGAACTGCTACCAACAATGGACATTTGTACTTACTTGCTCTTGCAATGCCTGCGAGTTTTGCAATTTGAACCGTAAAATCTATGTTAGGTACCATGATACGCAACTGCTTTTAGACATGGTATTAGAGTCTATCAAACATGAAAAAGACCATTTCAATCTCTATTACAATTCTTGTTCTGTTTGTGGTTCTAAGGGAACTACTAAGACTTATAACAAGTGATTATGCAACTAGTGTTGTACCCGGATGGCATACACCGGTCTTTTCGCCTGCCTGGATACTGAATACCACGACATTGTCCATTTTATTTTTGACAGGTATAGCTTTTGGTCTTTTCAGGCTCACAAATTACATGGTCGAAAGGATAATGAGATCTAAAAAGAAGGAAGAATAGCGACATAAAATCATAGGTTATAGCTTTTGGAACGGATGATCCGGGATGAAACGTTATAACTCAAACCAATCCTTCGAGCCAACAAACTGAAAGGTTTTCATAGATTCACATACTGCATTTCAATCCTTAGTTTGCATTTAAAGACAGAGCCGAAACTTGAAAGACATTGCGGTAAAAATAAAGCTAGTATACCTTCCCTTCTTAGCGGTCTCTATAGGCACTATTCTTTTTTACAACCTGTTCAGGTGGACTTTCGACCTTAAACTCGGAATTCTTCCATTAAAAGAAGACTTACTCAATTTTTGGATTCCTTTCATCTTTCCCTGGATACCGGTTTTGATTTGGTTGAGAAGGAGAATTCGAATTTTGAGTGTAAAAGGCAAAATGGACAATGGGCATTTCGGATATCAGTTTGCAATGGCCGCTGCCATAGTTGCTCCCATAATTGTGAGCCAGAACTATATTCAAAAAGCTTCTTTCAGCTTAATATCAATTACACATCCTTCTGAAACCAATAGTTATATCAACGAAAAGTACTTTGACATCAACTCTTTTCGAATTGATAAAATCGAAAGTTTACCATATGTAACGGCCAGGAGTTCAGGTAGAAATAATGAGGATCTTGACTATTATTTGTATCTCGCTTGCCCTTTTGAGAATTCAGGTAATGTTTGGTATGGAGTTGAGTATCGAAGGAATTTAAGCAACCGTATTAGTGATGAAAGAAAGGATTCTGAATACAGGAGTTTCATAAAGGAATCTGAACGAGAGTTTGGTATTTATGATTTTCAAAAAGTGAGATACTTTGAAAAGCTGGGTTATTCGGATCATTGGGATGGTTTTATAGAGGCAATTAAGAAAAAGCATCCTAGTGTAAATGAGGAGAAACAGATCATTCTGGTTCCTAAATCTGACATTTTTGAGAATAGGCTAGGAAATACCTTTTTATGGATTTTTGGCTCTTTCGGAATTGGGGCCATTGTGCTTTTCTTAATGGTGGTCATTCCAGATATTGACGAAAAAGAGCTAAGAGATTATAGAGAAGGCAAGCCATTAAAGGAAGACGTCCTTAAAGATGTTTTGAAGATACTAGACCCGAGAGGACCTAATAATGCAACTGCAATCCTACTTCTTCCAAACATTGTTGTTTTTGTAGTAATGACTCTCTCAGGCCTGAATATTTTATCACCAACGCCCCAAGAGCTGCTAGAGATTGGGGGAAATAGGAGATATGAAGTATTGAATGGAGAGTATTGGAGACTTTTCACTTCAATATTCATCCACGGTGGACTAATTCACCTTATGATGAATTTATTCGGTTTGAGTTTAGGAGCGATTCTGTTAGTGGGCATTCTTGGTAGAACTAAGCTAATATTGAGCTATATAGCTTGCGGTATTCTAGCCAGTATTGCGAGCATTATTTGGCACGAGAACACGGTAAGTGTTGGTGCATCCGGAGCGATTTTTGGCCTTTACGGATTGATTCTAGCATTTACAGTTTTTAAAATTTATCCAAATCAAATGAGAGGAATAACGTGGGTGTTTCTGGGGCTTTTTGCAGGAGTAAGTTTGCTATTTGGAGTTTCAGGCGGAATTGATAATGCTGCTCATGTTGGTGGGCTGATTAGCGGATTTGCAATTGGTTGTATTCTGATATTAACCAATAAGGAACAACTACAAGGGAAGGGAAGCTGAGAAGACGAACAGTGCTGACATCCTGCTACATGCAGCAGCAATAGATTCCCAATTTTACTGGACAGCTTCTTCTTGTAATTTAGCTCGCTATTCCACCGGGGGGAATGGCAAAAGCTAAAGCCGCCTTGAGCTTTTTAATCAAATTCCAACTCATACTTAATCTTCTTGTTTCCGGCAACGATAAGCAGGTTGGGACCGACATGACCTTTACCGGGAATGAAACCTACTTCCATTACATACATTTTTTTATTGGCGAAGAATATTCCGGTGGGGAAATAGTGTTCTGGACTTTGGTAGAGGATTTTATCGCGGCCATTAGAGCGAACTTCATGTACGGCTCGATGTGCACTTTCACAATACACTACATTACCTTTTGGCGAGACTGTCATGCCATAAATCAAACTATGGCTTCGCTCTTTATATACCGGAGCTTCAGGTTCTTTAGCAAAAACATGACAATGAATCTGTTTCAACTCACTTCCCTCTTTCCAGGAGTAAATACTGCCTTCATTAGCATAGGCATCACTAATCCAAAGTTCACCTTGCGGTCCATAGGTTGTGGTACATAACCTCTCGAATTGATGATCCAAAGCCAGCCTTGTTTCTCGGCTTTTTAGGTTCCGTACCCTTAGTTTGTTTTCGTGCGGGTAGTAGACTTTTGATTCTTGATTGTCGTACAGGACATTTCCACCGAAGAATACATCATAGTCTTCAGAATAAAGCAGGGTATCGATATGGCCGTTTTTAGTTTGATAACGAATCAGGCAGTTTTGTCCATCGCCCATAATTTCTCCGTCGATCCAAAGTTGGGTGCCTATATATAGATTATCTGCATCATCAATTTGCAAGGAATGTGCATGAAAGTTCCCCTTGATCAAGGCCCTTAAGTCTCGGCTATCAGGGTCGAAACGCCATAAGGTGCCATTGTGGTGAAGCACATCGACGAAATAGATGAGTCCCTTGCTATCCACTACCATGCCCCAACTGGGGTGAGCATTGCTGGCAGAAAAACTCATGAATAGGATTAAGGTAAAAGCGATTTTACGTATCATTTTAATAGGTATTAAAGTCATATTCTAGAATGGAATCATGAGAATGAAATAGTTCATAATCTTGAAATGTGTTGAGGTCCTTGTAGATCAGCCGATGGTGGTCTTCAATCAGAATGCAGTAGAAAATACCAGGCGGGGCATTACTGAGAAATGCCCCATAAACTGCAGGACTGTTTTGTGAAATAGGGACATATTCCTCCTCAGGATTTTCTGCATAAAAGAGCTGTGATCCCTTGGATTCATTGGCCTTTACCAATTTTAATAGTTCAGAAGGGTAAAGCTGAATAGTACGACCTGTACCCTTATTTCCAATCGAAAAGATGGAGTCTTTTCGACTGGTTTTAATTCTAAGCTTTTGACCTTGGAAGGTCTGTTTTATTAGTGCCGCTTTTAACCGGCTCAATTCAGTCGCGAGTACTTGAATTAATTGCTCTTTGTCATTTTTGTTGAGTCGCGCTTCGGGATGAAGTAGGGTATAACTACTCAAAGGCATTTCATTCCTTTTTATACTATGGATCATCTGTCGACAATGATTGAACCTTTCCGTTAGGGATAGATGCTGCCACTCGCTCAAATTGAGTTCAGATCGCCCATGTTTAATATGATCGGTAATGAAAATGGAGGCGGGGAAGAATTGTGCATAGAATGGGATTCGACTTTCATAACTATGACAATCGAAGCAGGCCGTTTTTAAGAGCTGCAAACTGTTAGTGTTAAAAGGAAGTTTAGTGCCTGGTCCCGGTTCCGGATTCTTACTTTCCAAATCCCAGGTCCACCTTCCTAAAAGCCAGGATGATAGAAGGAGGCCAGCAAGAATGAGTATTCGTTTTTTGTATCTCAAAATCAAATCTTTCCTCCGAAAGTAGAGGGTCCAGAAAGGCCATTCCAGCTTTGTAGACCACGGTCTGGATTTTGTAGATCGATAAGCTTATCGGTATAAAAACTTCCTTTTTTCAGCGATAGGTCGGCAAAAAGCCTGGCTTGGTCTACATAGCCCTTCAAATAGCTTATACTCTTTTAAATCTTCTCATATTTAAAGGATGAAGTCTAAGCTGGGCCTACATATCCTTTTCTGGCTAGCCTATATTCTCTTGGAGATACTGGCCAATTACTTTCATTATCGCCCGGATGAATGGCCAAAGCTATTACTGGATATAGCTCAGTATTTGCCCTTAATAATGCTTTCAACCTACTTCCTCTATTTATGGGCTATTCCTCGTTTTATGAAGGATCGCAATACATTGCCTTTGTTGCTTTCCTTTAGTGCATTATTGGCTTTGATATACACCGGGCGCTACCTATGGGCCTTATACGATTTTAACCTTGGTGGCACCCGGATCGATCTTTTACCTTGGTCAAAAGTGGTAAAGAGTGTGATTCGTGATTTGGGTATGGTTGCTTTAATGAGCGGTATACTTTTCATCAAAGACTGGAGTCAAAAAGAAGGGGAATTAAGAGAGATTAAGCGCATCAACGCAGAGCAAAGATTAGAGTTGGTCATTCAGCAATTGCAACCCCATTTCTTATTCAATACTATCAATAATATCTACAGCTTAATTCAAGCGGGATCAAAGCAAGGGGCCGAAAGTCTGCTTCAACTTTCAGATGTTTTAGAGTACTTTCTGCATACCGAAGTTTCTCAATTGGTTAGTTGGGAGAAAGAGAAACTATTGGCTCAAAAGTATATTGAATTGCATCGCTTAAAGTATCGGGATCGGTTGGATCTGCAATGGGAGGATCATTTGGACGGGGAAACCGATTTTCCTCCCTTTGTATTGATTTGCCTTTTGGAGAATGCATTTAAACATGGCGGTTTTCAGTCTCAACGTTTTCAGTTAATTATTAGACTTAGTAGGGAGGAGGGACGAATAGTTTTGGCGGTTGAGAATTCGGTATCTGATGAGGAGGAGACCCTTGAGTTGAAGCAGAGAGGTAATCAGCTTTTAAAAGAATTGTTGTCGCTACATTTTGGGGCTGGTTATAGGCTTGTCTCAGATCGAGCCGCCAAATCCTATAGCACAAAAATCATCTGGAATGGAAAGGCATAAGATCATAATTGTAGATGATGAACCGCTTGCACAAGAGCTATTAGAGCGATATGTTGCGGATTTCAGTTCTCTGGAACATGCTGGTAGTTTTTCATCTGCAATCGAAGCCTTGAATTTTTTAAGAACCGGAACGGCAGATATCATTTGTTTGGATATCAAAATGCCCGGATTAAGCGGAATAGATTTAGCCAAGCTCCTTGACCCTAAAAGACTGGTTGTTTTCACCACGGCACATCGCCAGTTCGCGCCAGAGGCATTTGAGGTTCAGGCCGTAGATTACCTTCTAAAACCAATTAGCTTTAGTCGTTTTTCCCAGGCGATAGAACGTTGTCAAAGCCGAATTAAAAACCGGAGTCAGAGTGAAAAGGTCGTTATCCGTGCGGAAAGACGCGACTTCCTTTTGGAACCACGAGACATTTACTATGCTGAAGGGATAAAAGACTATACCCGCTTTCACACTAAGGAAGGTCGCCTATTAAGTCGTGGGTCTTTGGGGGTTTTTCTTTCTCAACCTGCATTTACCTTTCTAAGACGCATTCACCGTTCCTATGCCATAAACCCCCAGCATGTTAATGCTCAAAACAACTCTGAAATACAAATTGGAGAGGTAATTCTACCAGTGGGACAAAAGTACCGTTAGTATTTAGTCTGAATGTTGACCTTTGCTTCATGACTAGCTCATCGAAAACGGCAACTTTCCCAGTTCAGGGTATGACCTGCGCTGCATGCGCAAATACCGTAGAGCGAATCTTGCAAAACAAAGACGGTGTTGAGGAGGCTTCTGTAAACTTTGCCGCCCACAAGGCAACGATTAAGTATTCAAGCGGAATTAAAGAGCAAGACTTAAAGTCTGCCTTGCAGGAGCTAGGCTACGATTTGGATCTGGATGCGAATCGAAAATCCCAACAAGAGCAAAAGAAGGCTCAGTATCAGAAAATGCTTCGCGGGACTATTTGGTCCTTTGTTTTCAGTTTTCCCGTCTTTACCATTGGAATGTTTTTCCCAAGCTGGGAGCCTGGGTCTATGGTATCCGCCTTATTGTCTGTACCCGTGCTTTTCATCTGGGGTTTTCACTTTTATCGAAATGCCTGGAAGCAATTTCGACATGGTCTAGTAAATATGGATACTCTGGTGGCCTTGAGCACTGGTATTGCTTTTGGCTTTAGCCTTTTCAATACGTTTTATCCGGGTTTTTGGATTCAGAGAGGAATGGAGCCTCATGTGTATTATGAAGCTGCAGTCTTGATTGTAAGTTTTGTGAGCCTCGGAAAGACCTTGGAAGAAAGAGCCAAAGTCGCTACTTCCAGGGCTTTAGGGCAGTTGCTTGATTTACAAAATCCACAGGTCTACCGGGTTTTAGATGATGGTAAGCAAGAAATAATTGATATTGAAGAATTGCAGCCAGGGGATATCGTGAGAGTTAAGCCAGGAGAAAGTATTGCTATTGATGGACAGGTAATCGATGGTTTTTCGCAGGTTGATGAAAGTATGCTCAGTGGAGAGTTTATGCCTATCAACAAGACTAAAGACGATCTTGTATATGCCGGAACGATAAACCAAACAGGGTCCTTACTCGTACGCACCCAGAAGCTAGCTGGGGAGACCTTACTCGCACAAATTATTCAGAGGGTGGAGGAAGCTCAAGGATCCAAGGCGCCAATTCAGCGCCTCGTTGATCAGATTGCTAAAATCTTCGTGCCTGGCGTGATCCTTATCGCAACAATTACCTTTCTGTATTGGAGTATTTGGGGAGGAGAAGAAGCAATATTTACTGCTATTTATACCTCGGTAGCAGTCTTGGTAATTGCCTGTCCATGCGCCTTGGGGTTGGCTACGCCTACAGCAATCATGGTGGGTATTGGTAAAGGAGCAACCAATAATATTCTGATCCGCGATGCTGAAAGTCTGGAAATCGCACCTAAGGTAAACGCAATTGTCCTGGATAAAACCGGGACCCTCAGTCAGTCAAAAGCCCGAGTAATTGAATCATATTGGAGAGAGGTAGATCAAGATTCCGCTCTGCTCTTAGCCCTACAGCAGCTTTCTCAACATCCAATTGCCAATGCCCTGGTGCTGCATCTAAACTCAGGCCAGGTAAACTTACCTCAGCTGGATAATTTTGAATTGGTAGAAGGAAAGGGGATTAAAGCTAGAGATGAAAGCGGGAAACTCTGGGCCAGCGGGAACGATCGGTTTTTAAGGGACTTTGATTTAAGTGTAAGTCCGGAATGGTTAAAACGAACAAAGCATGCCGAATCTCAAGGTTTTACGGTGATCTATTTTTTTAATGAAAAAGAGCTCTTGGCTCAATTTATAATCGGTGATCCACTTAAGGAAGGATCTATGGAGGCTGTAAATACCTTGAAGCAAAAGGGTGTTGAGTTGCATATCCTTACGGGAGATAGAACTGAAGTTGCCGCCTTTTGGGCGAAGCAATTAGGGATTGAGCACTTTCAAGCAGAAGTCTTACCCCATGAAAAGGGAGACTACATTCAAAAGCTACAAGCCTCAGGTAAAAAGGTAGCTATGGTGGGAGATGGAATAAATGATTCTGAAGCATTAGCAAAAGCCGATTTGAGTATTGCCATGGGTCATGGTTCCGATATTGCTATAGAGGCAGCTCAAATCACTTTACTTACCTCAGATCTTCGTGCAATTCCAAAGGCTATGAAGCTATCTCACCAAACAGTGGGTGGAATCCGTCAAAACCTTTTTTGGGCATTTATCTACAATTTGATTGGGATTCCCCTGGCGGCAGGGGTACTATACAGCTACAATGGATTTCTATTGGATCCTATGATTGCCGGTGCTGCAATGGCCTTTAGCTCTGTTTCTGTAGTCTTAAACAGTCTTCGATTGAAAATGCAAAAGCTATAAAGGGTGGACTATTTGCTAATTGAGTGTCCCACTCTTGTGAATATTCCCTCTAATTCATCAAATGAAACCTCGGTTTCAATTTCCAGAGTCTTAATCTGACTATTCAGGTTAACTTGCCAATTTCCTTCTCCTAAAAGACCGTCAAGACCTTTTCTTATGCTATTTACGCAGCCCTCACATTGCAAGGATGTATCGAATTTCTTCATGCTGCGAAATTAGTTTCTATTCATTTCCATTCTGTTTTAAAAATGATGTTTCTAACTCAAGGCATGTAACTGATTTGGGCTGGAGGCAAGTTTTTCCACCAAATGCCCTATAGCAAAGGGAACACTGTCCATTGAGTTATTAGGATGCTCATAACCCAGGGAATGGCACCATTCATGCGCGAAATGCCCTGCCAGTCCAGCGGCACTCATCTTTTTGAAATTGCCTCGATAAGTGATAATCTTACCGCTATAATGATCAAACTCACCATGGGATAGTTTACTATAGCCATTCACCAATCTGAGCTTTAGATCGATCACTCTTTTTGTTCCAGGTACCGCTTTGATTTCCTCAGCATTCCTGATGGTATCTAAAACATCAAGCCCACTGATTCCATTAAACTGATTGCCACTTTTTCCCTCATAATTCAGAACCCGGTTGCTAAAGGCATGGCTATTAATGGCTCCCTTCATTAAGTTCAGAACCTTGGTGGTATAAACCTTCTCCTCCTTATAAAAAGTAGGATCGAAGTTGACTTTAAGTTGGAGTTGTAAGGGCATGTGCTATAGCGAGTATACAATGGCTACGCTCCCGAAATAGTGGTTTCGTTCCGGGAATATACCTGAATCAAATTCAGCGGTACGTATTGTGTTTTTGAATTGAAGGGCCAAGGTATTTAGCTTATTAGGTCGACAGGAACTCACCCATTTTACAGAATAGCCAAGTCCAAATACAAATTCATAAACCAATGGATTTACCCAATCCTCTTCTAGTCTATATACCTCATCATCCTGATAAAACAGTCGACCAACCAGCATTGAATTTCTGGCCATTACAGTGGTTAAAAACTGACCGAAAACGAAAAACTCTTTTCTGCGATTAGCTTCAGGAACTTGCTGCAAGTTCATGGAGGCAGTACCTAAAGAGTTAAATGCGCTAAACCAATTGTAGATGTCATTCTTATCAATCAAGCCATAGCGACCACCAATTCCGCCATATACTCTCATATAGTATCCTGCGGAGCCGCCAACCATCCAGCCGGCATCCGCTCCTCTACAGGATTTAAGTTCAATTCTGCTTGCCGGATCTTCGTATTTATTAAAAGTTTGAAAGCGATTAAAATCAATGAGCATTGTGAATTTTGGACCTTCCTTACCAATTTGATTATCCCAACCTTCTGGAACGGGGCGAGTGATGGCTGGCGAACGGTGGATGGCTGACTGTACTTCCCGACCTAGATAGGTGCCAAAGAGTCCATAGTTGATGGTCCAGGCCTGGTAGACATCTCGCATGCTTTCTTTAGTGTATTTCGTGATTTGCCTGGTGCTTAGCGCCAGTAAAAATGCATAGGGGCGGTCCCCAATAACTACACCAGTGGTATCTAACTTTTCTGGGGTGAAGGCCGTGCCGATAAGTCCCATGCCACTGGAATAGTTCTCAAATTTTCCTGAGCATGGGGTGATTTTGTGAAGCAGGCTTAGGGGATAATGGGTAAACCACTTTCCCATATTCTTATTGGTGACGTCGATGTTGAAGCCCATGGTGTAATTACGATCTTCATTATTGGGAGCCAAAATATCCTGATCGCTAATAATGGAAAGGATAGTACCTTGATTAAGGGTGCCTGTGTTTACCCTCTGACCATGGACATAAAAGAGACTGAGTAGAACAGCAATGAAGCTGTAGTAATATTTCATGATTAGGTTGGTTGGTGATTTCGATCTAAAACTATTAAATAATATGGAGTGGCTGTTGTTACTTCAACGCAAAGGCAAATAGTATCTCTTAGGAAAAACTGTTTACTTAAACGCAAAGATGCAAAGGACGCAAAGTGACGCTAAGGGTGAAGAGCTGCTTTGTGAAGCTTTGCGCCCTTTGCGCCTTGAGGCCGCCTTTGGCGGGCGGGCGGTTAAGAAAATCAGATTACTTCAACGCAAAGACACAAAGGACGCAAAGTGACGCTAAGGGTGAAGAGTTGCTATGTGAAGCTTTGCGCTCTTTGCCTCTTGAGGCCGCCTTTGGCGGACGGGCGGTTAAGAAAATCGGGTTACTTCAACGCAAAGACACAAAGGACGCAAAGTGACGCTAAGGGTGAAGAGTTGCTTTGCGTTCCTCTGCGCTCTTTGCCTCTTGAGGCCGCCTTTGGCGGACGAGCGGTTAGGGAAATCGGGTTACTTCAACGCAAAGACACAAAGGACGCAAAGTATCGCTAAGGTTATCAGGGTCTCTGTGAAACTTTGCGCTCTTTGCCTCTCGAGGCCGCCCCCGGCGGACGAGCGTTGAAGCAAGCATTAAAAAAACCACAAAGAAGTACACCTCCCGTACCCTTTGCCCAATGAAACCCTCATCGTATTTTTGCCGCCTAAATAATTTCCATGCCGGCAATTTCACTCAAAGGGCAAACCATGCCCGAATCGCCAATTCGTAAACTGGCTCCATTTGCGGAAGCTGCGAAGTTTCAAGGAAAAGAGGTATTCCATCTCAATATCGGTCAACCGGATATTCAAACACCACCGGAGGCCATTGAAGCGGTTCGAAATGCCAATTTGGAGATATTGGAATACAGCCCCTCAGAAGGATTCGCCTCTTATCGCAAGGCTCTGGCTGCCTATTATGCAAAGAATGGTATCCATATCAATTCCGATGACCTAATAGTAAGTACCGGAGGATCAGAAGCGATTCTTTTCGCAATGGGTGCGATCTGTGATCCCGGTGATGAGGTAATTATCCCTGAGCCCTTCTATGCAAATTACAATGGTTTTAGTGTTAACGCCGGTGTGAATGTGGTACCTGTTACCGCTCAGATTGAAGATGGTTTTGCCTTACCGCCAATAGAAGCTTTCGAAGCCGCTATTACAGACAAGACCAAGGCAATAATGATTTGTAATCCTGGGAACCCTACTGGATATTTATATACCGAGGCTGAACTAGAAGCCTTGAGAGACTTAGTGTTAAAACATGATCTGTATCTCTTGGCCGATGAGGTTTATCGGGAGTTTGCTTACGATAATCATCATCATATTTCCATCCTCAACTTAGAAGGTTTAGAGGAGCATGCTATTGTAATCGATTCGGTTTCCAAACGCTACAGTATGTGTGGTGCCAGGATAGGTTGTGTGATTTCGAGAAACAGCGCTTTAAATGCAACCATGCTTAAATTCGCGCAAGCACGTTTGAGTCCACCGACCATGGCGCAAATCGCTGCTGAAGCGGCTTTAGAGGTTGACGAATCCTACTATGAGCAGGTAAAGGCAGAATACGTCAATCGACGCAATATATTGGTGGATGGGCTAAACAGTATTGAAGGTGTAATTTGTCCCAAGCCATCCGGATCATTCTATGTAATCGCCCAGTTGCCGGTTGACAGCGCAGAGCGATTTGCGCAATGGTTGCTATCGGCTTTTGCTGATAACAATCAAACTTTAATGATCGCTCCGGCTGAAGGTTTTTATGCGACTCCTGGGATGGGACAGAATCAGGTTCGATTAGCCTATGTTTTGGAATCGGATAAGCTAGAAAGATGTGTGGAGCTAATACGCTTAGCCCTTCAGCAATATCCTGGAACACACTATTAATGCTCCATTTTCAAAAGAATTACAGCCTCAAGGACTACAATACTTTTGGTCTGGATGAAGAAGCAAAGATTTTTGTTAGAATCCAGGAAGAATCCGAATTGGAAGAGCTCATTCAGCATGAGTTCTTTAAGGAGAATTCCATCTTATGGCTTGGCGGAGGTTCAAACATGTTGCTAACCCAAGCCTATGAAGGTTTAGTCGTCAAGCTTGAGTTTCGAGGAAAGAGCATTCAGCATTTAAATGATGACGAGACCCTGGTTGAGGTTGCCGGTGGAGAGAATTGGCACGATTTAGTTCAATGGACGATTAGCCAGGGTTTGGGAGGCTTGGAAAACCTATCCTTGATTCCCGGAAATGTTGGTACAGCTCCCATCCAGAACATTGGAGCTTATGGGGTAGAACTCAAGGACCATTTTGAATCGCTAAAGGCATTTGATCTTCAAGAGAAGCGTTGGTGTACTTTTAAGAAAGAAGATTGTGGATTTGGATATCGGCAATCAATCTTCAAGTCTTCCCATAAGGGGCGTTACGTTATTACTTCCGTATGCTTTCGCTTAAGTCGACAAGACCACCAGCTACACACGGATTATGGTGCCATTCAAGATAAATTGAAGGAGAAGGGGCAATCCCCAGGTATTGACTCTATCGCAGAGGCAGTTATTGAAATTCGTCAATCGAAATTGCCTGATCCGGCGGAGATCGGAAACAGTGGGAGTTTCTTTAAAAACCCGATTGTAAGTTTATCGGAATACGAACGACTAAAAGAGGAGTTCCCGGAGATTATAGCCTATCCTGCGGGAGTAGAACAAATGAAGTTAGCCGCGGGTTGGTTAATTGAAAAGGCTGGTTGGAAAGGATACCGCAAAGGCGATGCGGGAGTTCACAAAAGGCAGGCCTTGGTTTTAGTAAATTATGGGGCCGCAAGAGGTTTTGAGATTAAAGAATTGGCAGAGGCCGTACAAGAATCAGTTTACCGTACCTTTGCCGTCGCTTTAGAAGCTGAAGTGAACATTATTTAAAGAGTAGAAATGGAAGTTTTTTTAGTAGCAGCAGTATTGTTAGGACTCGGATTTGCCGGCATTGCAATTAAAATCTGGGCTAAGAAGGATGGGGAGTTTTCAGGTACCTGTGCTAGTAATAGTCCCTTCCTAAACGAAACAGGGGAAAACTGTTCGTTTTGTGGTGCAGCGCCGAAAGATCAATGTAAGAAGGATGAATCTAAATCCGGTCAGATTAGCCCTCAGGGTATCTGATTAAGTACTCTACTTTTAAATCCCTCTGATTGGTAAATCTTCCAATCTTCTTTTCCCGGTTCCGTATAGATTAGATATACTTCAAGTTGATTGGGGTTTTCTTCCAGATACTTTAAACTCTTCTGGAGCCCCATGCTCATAAATACCGTAGCAAAAGCATCTGCTTCCATGCAGGTAGGCGCAAGTACTGAAGCGCTTAGTAATCGGTTTTTCGCGGGATAGCCGCTCTTCGTATTAATGGTATGCGCGTAACGAATGCCACTGGCCGTATCTACCCAAAACTTGCGATAGTTTCCGGAAGTAGCCAGAGCCAGAGAATCCAATCCGAGTATAAACTGAAAACGATCTTGTTCATCAATCTCTTCGGTTGGTTTATCTACACCAATGCGCCAGGGATTGCCACTAATGTTTTTACCCAGGCATCGCAATTCGCCCCCTACTTCAACCATGTAGTTTTTTACACCATAGCTTGCTAGCATTTCACAAATGAGATCAACCGTATAGCCTTGTGCGATTGCATTATAGTCCAATTCCATGCCCTTAGGTAGAAACCAGGTATCACTAAGTGGATTCAGCTTTTCCAGACCAACGTAGGATTTTATGCTATCCACGGCACTGGTATCCACCTTACGTCGGGCATCTGGACCAAATCCCCAGAATCGTACTAGTTTCCCTACTGTTGGATCGAAATAGGCATCGGAAGCTTTCCAAACTTCAATCGACTTTTCATGTACAGTAGCCAGAAAAGGGTCTGGTTCTAAAGTATCCCCTCTATTCAATCTGCTTATTTGAGAGTTTTCTACATAAGTACTCATCGCATTATCTACATCCCTAAAAAGTTGATCAAGCTTTTCTTCTACTTTGGGAATATTCGATCCGGTATAGAGGTAGGAAACATTAAAGGTGGTTCCTTGCGCATAACCGTGATATTGGGCCTCCATGGATTTATCCCCATTACAGGATACCAGAAGGAATAGAACCAGGAGAAGACTGATATTATAAAGGCTAGACAGTTTCAAGCTTCTTCTTTTTTGAATTAGACAAGAGTAGTAGGAATAGGAACATTATAAATCCATTAAGGATTAAATGTTCAAAGCTCATTTTATAGCCATAGTATTCGTAGGCCATTTCGCGTATTACATAGGACAGTAGAGGTGCAACAATGGCGGCTATGGGTACCAGGCGATCCCGAACCTCGTATTTGGTATAAAGGCCAAATGCATAGAGCCCAAGAAGAGGACCATAGGTATAGCCAGCTGCGGTAAAGAGTTCTGTAATTACACTATCATCATTGAGCTCATTGAAAATGAGAATGACCAGAAATAATAATGCGGAGAAGCTCAAGTGCACTAGTTTCCTCAGAGTCTTGGAACGCTTTACTTCCATCTTATCGATACCGATAATATCCACGCAAAATGAGGTGGTTAATGCTGTTAAGGCAGAATCAGCGCTGGAGTAGGCCGCTGCTACCAGGCCGAGAATAAAGAGGATCAATACAAGGTTTCCTAATTGCCCACTAAGTGCCACTGCAGTGTACAATTCATCAGCTTTGCCAAAAGTAATTCCCTCGGCCGCTGCAAAATCATATAAAAGGGCACCGAGGGAAAGGAAAACTAAGTTGACCACTACCAAGATAATCGACAGCCAGAACATGTTTTTCTGAGCGTCCCCGAGGTTTCGGCAACTGAGGTTCTTCTGCATCATATCCTGGTCTAATCCAGTCATCACGATCGTGAGAAACATTCCGCTCATGAAGTTTTTCAGAAAAAAGTTTCCGGATTTCCAATCCCCAAAAAAGAAGATCTGTGAATATTCGGATTGACTTACATATTGCAACAAATTGAGCTCTGGTAGAAGCTTTTGCTTAATGGTGATTACCGTGATGATCACCGCTGTAAGCATTAGGGCCGTTTGTAGGGTGTCGGTCCAGATAATGGTTTTAATTCCACTGCGGAAGGTGTAAACCCATATCAGAATGATGGTAATCATCACCGTAAGCCAAAAGGGAATTTCTAAAGGATCGAAGATGGCGGACTGTAAAACAATTGCAATAAGGTATAGGCGAAATGCAGCCCCAATGACCCTTGAGAGCAAGAAGAAAGCGGATCCGGTTGTATAGGAGCTTCGGCCGAATCGCCCCTCGAGGTAGGTGTAAATGCTAGTGAGTTGTAATCTGTAGTAGAGGGGAAGCAAGACCCGAATAATGATAATGTAACCCGCCACATAACCCAGAACCACTTGCATGTAGGCAAAAGAATTATTGGCCACTAATCCAGGTACAGAGAGGAAAGTTACCCCCGATAAAGAGGCGCCTACCATCCCAAAAGCCACTGCATACCAAGGACTTTGTCGATTGCCAAGGAAGAAAGCCTGGTGATCATCACTTCTTCCCGATAGAAAGCTAATACCAATGAGTAAGACAAAATATCCTAGTATGATCCCAATGAGTAAGCTGGCTTCCATGAATGAAATTTCCGCAAATAAAATAAAATGCTTCTTAGTGCCTTTATCTTTGCCCCATGGACTTTTCCTCCAAGTACCTCGAAAAAGCAGTTTTGGAAATTTCAGGCCTACCGGGAATAGGTAGGAAAACAGCTTTGCGCCTGGCTTTGCATATGCTTAGGCGCGATGAATCTGAGATTGAAGCTTTAGCTGAAAGCCTGCTCGATCTAAAGCAAAAGGTAAAACGTTGCAAATCCTGCGGAAACCTTAGCGATCAGGATTTATGTGAAATCTGCACCAATCCCAAACGCGATCACAGTTTGATTTGTGTAGTTGAGGATATTAGAGATGTAATGGCGATTGAGAACACAGGTCAGTATCGTGGCGCATATCAGGTATTAGGCGCTTTAATAAGTCCTATGGATGGAGTAGGCCCTACCGACCTTAACCTTCAGAGTTTATTGGATAAAGTAGAGGCTTCCAAAGTGTCTGAAGTCATATTAGCACTTAGTGGAACTATGGAAGGTGAAACCACCGCTTTCTATATCTATAAAAGGCTTAAGAACTATAAGCTCAAGTTATCTTCCATTGCCAGAGGCATTGCCGTAGGTGATCAATTGGAATATGCTGATGAACTGACCTTAGCGCGCAGTATTCAGCATCGCTTGCCTTATGAGCAATCTCTTCAACAAAACCGTTCCTAGACCATGTTTAAAGACCTAAGAGCCCTTGGTCTTTTTGGAATAGCCCTGCTATGTCGAATCCCATTTTTATGGGAAGGTTATGGAAAGGAATTTGATGCCTGGAGTAATGCGCTAAATGCCCGAATTATATCTCAAACCGGAGTTTACGAAGTTTCTCGTTTACCAGGGCACCCATTGCAGGAGATGCTTCTTAGCAGTCTTTGGTCTGCAGATCAAGGTTACTTTCTGTTTAATTTTTTGAGTGCCATTTTTAGTGCTTTTGCGGTTTGGGCATTTTATCAAATTTTGAAATTTCATCAGGTTAGGGATGCCTTCACTTGGACATTGGCCTTCAATTTCATCCCGGTATTCTTTATTGCAGGAACCTATACCATAGATTACAATTATGCCTTGGCCTTCATTCTATTAGCCTATCTATCTTTATTGAGGGAGAAATATATACTGGCGGGAGTTTTCCTTGGTCTGGCCACCGGTTTTAGAATTAGCTCTCTTGGTTTTTTACTTCCTTTCTTCCTGTTGTTGGGACTTCAATGGAGGCCGCTATTAAAGTTGTTTAGCGTCGCATTTATAGTTTCAGCCATCTCTTATGCTTTACCTATTAGTACCTACGGTTGGAGCTTTCTTGATTTTCACAAACCTCCCTTTCCAGGTTGGTCTTCTGTCTTATACAAATTGAGCATTGGCATCTGGGGTTTACCACTATTGATTTTTATGTTGTTAAGCTCCTGGATCTTAATCAAAAGAAAAGCGGAAGTATTTAAGCCCAATCATTTCAAAGGATTAGCTTGGCCCTGGTTCTTGTTGATTGTAATTCTTTTGCAACTGCTGGTCTTTCTGCGTCTCCCTTTTAAAGCAGAGTTTTTTATTCCCGCCTTACCCTTTATTCTGTTAGCCTGGGCAGCCCATAGCCGAGGCAAAATGGGACGTTGGGCAGCTTATGCTTCGCTAACTTCATGCTTGTTTTTCGGTTTCGATTACAAGAATTCCTGGCGAGGGGCTGAACCGATTGCTGGCCACTTTGAGTTTAAAGCTGGTGACAAAGAAATTTATTGCTCCCCCTTTCAAGGACCGCTTAGTATTGATCAGAGTAAAAGGCGAGTAAGGAGTGCGACGGTAGAGCAGGGTATTCAGATTTTACAGAAATCTGAACCCGCATTGGTAGTAGCGGGCTGGTATTTACCGGAGTTACTATATAAGTATCCTGATGGTCCTCATGAGATCTTGCACTATGCAAGCCAAGATCAGATTGACTCCGCTCACTTAGCTGGGCTGCGAATTTTATATTTACCGGAAATTGGCCAGCAAAATGAAATAATGTCCGGACATTCACGATTAGTGGAGGAAGGACAGCCCTTATTGAGACCATGAAGCTCAGCATTGTTATCGTAAATTATAATGTGCGCTATTTCCTGGAGCAATGCCTTAAGTCGGTATACAAAGCTCTGGATGGAATTGATGCCGAAGTGTTTGTCGTGGATAACAATTCTGCGGATAGCTCGGTGGAAATGGTCAGGGCGTCATTTCCTGGAGTCAAGCTGATTGTGAATGAGGATAATCCAGGTTTTTCCAAGGCTAACAATCAGGCCATACGAAAGGCCCAGGGGGAATACATTTTACTTCTCAATCCAGATACGGTTGTTGAAGAACAGACCTTTCAAAGGAGTTTAGAATTTATGGATGCCCATCCTAAGGCAGGAGGATTAGGGATTAAAATGATCGATGGACGAGGTAATTACCTGCCCGAATCAAAACGAGGGTTACCTACGCCCTGGGTTGCTTTCTACAAAATCTTCGGCTTAAGCGCTCTTTTTCCACGTTCGAAGAGATTTGCAAAATACTATTTAGGCCACCTTTCGGAAGATGAAAACCAAGAGGTGGAAGTGCTGGCGGGAGCTTATATGCTCATGCGAAAAAAGGTGCTCGATGAAGTGGGTTTATTGGACGAGGATTTTTTTATGTACGGCGAAGACATTGATCTCAGCTATCGCATACTAAAGGGTGGATACCAGAATTACTATTTAGCAGATAGTACGATCATTCATTACAAGGGCGAATCGACTAAAAAGGGATCGCTCAATTACGTTCGTGTGTTTTATCGGGCAATGGTCATTTTTACCGAGAAGCACTTTAACTCCCGGTTTGCGCGCCTATACTCACTTTTTATCAATTTGGCCATCTATTTCAGGGCCGCAATGGCCTTAATCTCAAGAGCCTTAAAACGTTCACTTCAACCCCTGTTAGATATTGCCATATTATTTGGTGGACTCTATTATATCAAGGAATATTGGGAACATAACCATCGCTTTATACAGGGTGGAGAGTATCCTCCTGAATTGATGCAGGTGGCAGTTCCGGTGTACATCCTGATATGGATTCTAGGTATGTTTTTCTCTGGGGTTTATGATCGTCAGGTTAGGATCAGTCAGATTTTACGTGGGATTGGGATTGGGTCTGTTATTATTCTGGTGGCCTACAGCTTGATCCCTGAAAGTTGGCGTTTTTCGCGGGCGATCATCATCTTAGGAGCCTTATGGGCAGGAACAAGTTTAATCTTATGGCGCTATCTCTGGTCTTTGATTAGTAAGAAGCCCGTGCTCATAACTTCCAAAGACGACCTTAGGATCCTGCTTGTTGGAGAAGGGGAGGAGCTGCAAAGAGTGAATCAATTACTGAAGGCTAATCAGCCTTTAATGAGTTTCTGTGGCTGGGTGAGTAGCAATAATGAATACGACAATCAGTCTGTTGGCAGCTTAGAAGACTTGCCTGATTTAGTTTCGGTATTCAATATTGATGAGATTATTTTTTGCTCCGCGAATATGAGTGCCGAATCAATATTCAAGGCCATGCGGGAACTTCAAGACTATAAATTAGAGTTTAAGATTGCCCCTCCCGAAAGCCAATTCATTATCGGTAGTAATTCGATTCATTCCCAAGGAACCTGGTATACTCAAGATTTCAATAGTATTGATAAGCCCGGCAATCGCAGGGCAAAACGGGTCTTGGATTTTAGTCTGGCTCTTATTTTACTACCACTTTCTCCGCTTATAATCTGGTTTTATCGTCAACCCTTTAAGATGCTAACCAATCTCATAGCTGTGTTAATTGCTAACAAGACTTGGGTTTCTTATGCTTATGGTACCGATCAGAACGGTCTCCCAAAATTAAGACTTGGTGTACTGGGTCTCGATGTTGCATTGGAATTAAACAGACGAGATCCAGTCATTTTGAAACAGCTTAATCTGCTCTATGCCAAGGATTACGATTGGCAAAAAGACCTAGCCTTTATTTGGCGATATCGCAGACATCTGGGAAAATAAAGGAAAGCTTTATTGCGCCTCAAGATTTCATACCTTTGCAGCCTTAAAAAAGCTATTTAATCACCTCTCGAATTATGGCGGAAATCGAACTGATTATGCCCAAAATGGGCGAAAGTGTTGCCGAAGCAACCATCATCAAATGGTTAAAAGAAGAAGGCGAAACTATCGAAGCAGAAGAGTCAGTACTGGAGATTGCAACCGATAAGGTTGATAGTGAAGTACCTGCTCCTGAAGATGGCATCCTTAAGAAGAAGCTTTTCAATGAAGATGATGTAGTTCAAGTTGGTCAGGCAATCGCCATTATCGAAACGGATGCTGCTGCAAGTTCAGTATCCAAGGCACCCGCGGCTGAGGTAGTAGAAGAGGAAGTTGCACCAGCTGCAGCAGTAGAGGCTGAGAAGTTAGTTTCAAACGGTGCTGCTGTTGCAGCGGTAGAAATCCCACGCTCTGCGAATGGTAAGTTCTATTCTCCTTTGGTTCGTTCTATTGCTAAGGAAGAAGGCATTTCTTTAGAAGAGTTGGAAGCGATTTCGGGCACAGGAAATGAAGGACGAGTAACCAAGGCAGATATTCTCTCCTACATTGAAAATAGAGGAAGTCAGGCTGCTAGTGTAACCGAAGCTCCGGCACCATCAACACGGAGTACGCCACAGCCCGCTTCAACCACTGCAAAGGCACAGGTTCCGGCCGTGAAAACAGCACCACCAGTTTCAATTGGGGGCAATGATGAAATTATAGAGATGGATCGTATGCGTAAGCTTATTGCAGAGCATATGGTGATGTCCAAACATACCTCACCTCACGTTACATCTTTCGTTGAAGCGGATGTTACCAATCTGGTAAACTGGAGAAACAAAGTAAAAGGTGAATTCCAGAAACGTGAAGGAGAGAAAATCACCTTTACTCCCCTAATCATTGAAGCATTAGTTAAGGCTATTAAGGACTTTCCATTGATTAATGTTAGCGTTGATGGCGATAAAATCATTAAACGCGGAAACATCAATATTGGCATGGCGGCTGCTTTGCCAAGTGGAAACTTGATTGTGCCGGTAATTAGAAATGCGGATAATTACAACCTACTGGGCCTAACCAAGCAGGTTAATGATTTAGCACGTCGTGCCAGAGAGAACAAGTTGAGCCCTGATGAGATTCAAGGTGGAACATATACCTTAACCAATGTTGGAACTTTTGGTAATGTTATGGGTACCCCGATTATTAATCAGCCTCAGGTAGCCATTATGGCAGCTGGAGCGATTGTAAAAAAGCCGGCAGTTGTGGAGACTCCCGAAGGAGATATGATTGCCATTCGTCATAAAATGTTCCTTAGCCATAGCTATGACCACAGAGTGGTTGATGGTGCTTTAGGAGGCATGTTTGTACGCCGTGTGGCCGATTACCTAGAGGCTTTCGATCTCGACCGCGAAATCTAAATATGGAATTAAAGCTCAAACGTCCCATTTGCTTTTTTGATCTGGAAGCTACTGGTACTTCAGTAACTAAGGATCGGATAGTAGAGATCAGCATTCTAAAGATTTTCCCCAATGGCAATAAGGAAAGTCGTACCTGGCTGGTTAATCCTGAAATGCAGATGACGGATGAAGTAATTGCTATTCATGGAATTAGCAATGAAAAAGTAGCCAATGAGCCTACCTTTAAGGAATTAGCTCATCGCATTTTGGAGATGATAAAAGACTCTGATCTAGCGGGTTACAATTCCAACAAATACGATATTCCCCTCTTGGTTGAAGAATTCCTAAGAGCCGATATCGACTTTGATATGGGTAAGCGGGTTGCCGTAGATGTGCAGAACATTTTCCATAAAAAAGAACAGCGCACCTTAAGCGCAGCTTATAAGTTTTATTGCGGTAGGGAATTAGAGAATGCCCATTCGGCAGAAGCAGATACCGAGGCCACTTACGAGATTCTCAAGAGTCAGTTGGAGCGTTACGATGACCTTGAGAATGATATGGACTTTTTGGCTGACTACAGCAATCGTTTCAAGGCGGCTGATTTCGCAGGTTTTATCGTTTTCAACGAAGAAGGCGTTGAGTGCTTCAGTTTTGGCAAGTACAAAGGTCAGGCGGTTGAGCAAGTATTAGAAAGGGATCCCGGTTATTTTGGTTGGGTTCAAAATGCAGATTTTCCGCTCTACACTAAGAAGATATTAACCGCAATCAAATTGAGAAGATTGCAGTCATGAAAATCCTTTGCATTGGTAGAAATTATGCCGACCATGTTCGTGAGTTGAATAATAAGCTGCCAGCAGAGCCGGTGGTTTTCATGAAGCCGGATAGTGCGATTCTACCTAAAGGCAATGCCTTTTTTATTCCCGATTTCAGCCAAAACTTACAGCACGAGATAGAGGTGGTGATACGCATAAACCGCCTCGGAAAACATATCGAGGAGCACTTCGCCCATCGTTATTATGATGAGTTTACTTTGGGTCTTGACTTCACCGCACGAGACCTACAATCCCAATTGAAGGAGAAAGGCTTGCCCTGGGAAAAGGCGAAAGCATTTGATGGCTCGGCCTTCCTTGGTACTTGGCATAAAGTATCCGATTATAAATTGAATGATCTGAATTTTAGCTTATTACGGAATGGTGAAACGGTCCAATCCGGGAATACCAAACAGATGATGTTTTCCATTGATAGGCTTATCGCTGAGCTTTCAAAATACTTCACATTAAAGATTGGCGATCTGATTTTCACAGGAACTCCGGCCGGGGTAGGAGCAGTAGAACCTAATGACTTATTAGACCTTCAGCTTGAAGGTCGCTCCATTGCTCAGTTGCGCGTTAAATAAAAAAATCGCGCAAAGAATAATTACCAAATTGTTAATCGTACTGTCTTATTATATTTGTGCAAAGTCAAAACTGCACTAATACTAACTTGTATGAAGAAGTTATTACTTCTGTCCTTGGGTTTATTGCTCAGCATCAGCGTCTCAGCCCAGATTGACACCCTATTTATTGAAACTTTTGATCCCGGTGATTCCATAACCACTCTGTCCCTTGGAACCGCCACTACCATTTGGAAAGACACTAACAATGTATCCATTAGTGGTAATCAGTCTTATCACGGAAAGGTTCAAGCCCCTGCTGTTGGTTCAAACAGCTCAGAGGTAGTTTTTCGCACAAACTCCTTTAACACCACTGGTAAGTCCTTTGTGTTTTTGGAGTTCTATCACATTGCAAAAATCAATCAGGTAAACCAGGGCCTTATTCGAATTTCTACGGATAATGGGACTACTTGGACTCCCCTAAACAATAGCAACTGTAATTATTTGGGTACCAGTAATTGGCGGTCATCTTCCAACTTTCAGGAAGCGGCTTACAATATTCCCAACCAAGGTATAAACCATTGGTTTGCCGGCACTGATCCTCCAGTATCTAATTCGTGGTGGCAGTTTGAAAAATTTGATATTTCAAGTTTAGCGACGGGTCCTATGGGGACTGGTTTTGCTAATGTCCAGATTGAGTTTTCTTGTTTTGAGGTTTTAAACCCGGCCATTGCTGGCACTAGAACGTACGGCGACGGATGGTGGGTAGATAACCTGGTGATTACTGGTTCTAACTGTGAGCTGTTCCCTCCGGCATTTCATTTCAATTATACTCCTATTCCTTGTTTTCCAGTTCGTCCTACGGGAGCGATTACTCAGGAGCAGACAAACAACTACAAAGTTGGTGCAAGAGTTACCGATACCGTGCCTGGTGGAGCAACTAATCCGACCTGGGTAAGTGGAATTGACAGTGTAACCGTTTTCTATCGAGTTATAAACTCAACCGGAACTGGTCCATGGCAGAATTTCAATTTGACTTTGAGTTCAGCACCAAACTTTGAGTATCAGGGTACCTTCAATAATGTGCAGTTAGGAGATACCATTGAATACTTTTATCGTGCATGGGATTTAGCTTGTCCGAATGTTACCCGATTCCCGGATTCTTTGGCCAACCCTAGCGCAGCCTACATTAAATTCTGGCCACAGCAAGGTCTACCATTTAAGTGTGGTGCTCCGGATTGTGGAACCCTTCCTGGAACAATCAGTTCTTTCCCATGGGAAGAAAACTTCGAAGGTCCCGAATGGGGAGCCGGAACAGGTATCGGGGATAATGGTACTGCTCACCGCGGTGATTTCCCTAACGAGCAATCAGGGATGAACTATTGGAATGTTCAGCCACCGGAGAATGCCACTGGTTATGCCTGGAGTATCCGAACGGGTCCTACTGCTACACCTTTTACCGGTCCAAACGGAAATCATACTCCAACCGGTGTGAAGTATATCTATGCTGAAGCTTCTCAGGGTAACCAGAATACGACAACAACGCTTATTACTCCGTGTATTGACTTGACCAGCGTAACCAAGTGTTATGCACTAGAATTCTACTACCATTTCTTTGGTGAGGATATGGGTACTATGCGTATTGATGTGGATACGGGTACCAATAACGCTGCCTGGTATAATGGATACTATTTCATTCGTAAGGAGCAGCAGAAAGCACAAGCTGACCCCTGGGAACGTGCTTTAGTTCCACTTAAAGAATTTAACGGCCAGTTTATCCGTTTACGTTTCTTATCCGCTAAACAAACTTCTAAGGTTGGTGCAGCAGCCCGTGCGGATATGGCGATTGACGATTTAAGAATCTTTGAACCTACCCCAATTGATGCAGAGATCCTGTCTGTAACCGCACCGGTTGAAGGTTTGTGTTCTTATTCAGCTAATGAAACCATCGAGGTGGTTATTCGTAACAATGGTTGTGATAGTATCACCAGTTTACCTCTTCAGATTCAGACCAATAACGGGGCGATTCAAAATGAGACTGCTACCGTAGCGATCGGAACAGGTGATACTATTACCTATACCCTTAGTACTACCTCTAATATGTCAGCCTTTGGTACTTATGACATTAAGGTTTGGGCCAATCACCCAACTGATACTATCAATGATAATGATACAGGGTATAGTGCTACTATTGATCACGTAGCTCCCTTTAATACCTTCCCATTATTAATGGATTTTGAGAGTGTAACTCCAAACACTAGTCAAACCGGTACCAATTTATTTACTACCGAAGTTGGTCTGGATCCAGCCTATGTTTGGAAAGTAGGTGATGGCTACACCTTTACTCGTGGAACCGGACCTAAATATGGTCATCACCGTAAAGGACAATATTTCTACACAGAGGCAACCGGTAGTACGGGGGATGTTTCCACCTATATGGTCACCACCCAGTGTGTGGACTTCACCAATATGCCTAATGCCACCCTGGATTTCTATTATCACATGGTTGGTGTCAATGCCGATGAGATTGAATTAGAGGTTAATGAGCCAGGAGTAGATGCTCCTGATGTATGGAACCCTGTTCCGAATAGTTTGGTTACCAGTTATGCAGGTAACTATCCTTTGGAAGACTATGAGTATAAGAGGGTTAACCTTTCTGCATTCAATAACAAGCAAGTTAAATTACGTATCAAAGCAAGCCGTACCGGAATTGGTGATTTAGCAGACATCGCTATCGATAAGGTGATGCTTTACAATCGTATCCAAAGTGATGTGGGCGTGGAGTTTATTACCTGGCCTAAGTTATCCTGGCCGGCTGGTGTAGTTTTCGCCGGCGCCAATATCATGGAAACGGTAGAGATTAGAAACTTTGGTACTTCTACCGCAACTGGCGTAACCGCTTCTATTTCGATAACACCAAAATGTGGAGCTAATGCTGGGGTAGCTACTGTGTACAATAGCACCTCCTCTGTGAATGTGCCCGCAAATAGTAGTGTGCCACTACAGATGCCAAATATTGACATTATAGTTCCAGCAGGGGAATGTGAGATTTGTGCTTACACCAGTTTGACTAATGACACCTACACCTGGAATGATACTGTATGTCGAGATGTAACCGGTTTAGGAACCTTTGATATTGACTTTGCAGATGATTTCCAAAACTGCGATGATGATGAGTATGGATTTTTCTCATGGAGTCCGAATAACGGTTCCAGGTCAAATTATTATCAGCAATGGGAGCGTGGAGAGGCTCCTTCCAATAGTGTATTCTCATCTATACAAGCATCAGATAATATCTGGGCAACCGGATTGAGTACCGGGCATTTCATTGATGGAAAGCAAGAGGTTCTGCGTATCCCAATCTTGGATGGTTTTGATACTGTTGTTTCTGCCCATGTGTCGTTTTGGCAAAATGTAGATATGGGTAATAGTGCAGCTGGTTCTTTCGAAGTAAACCGCAATGGAGCCTGGAGAGAAGTAGGTAGCAATATTGGTACCTTTAATGTTATCGGTGCTTCTAACTGGTATACCGGACCATTTGGAACCTTACAAGGTCCTGCCGGTACTGGGGTAACAACTGGTTTTACAGGGACTTCTAACGGATGGCGACAATCCATTTTCCCAATGTCCGAATTGAACTTCGAGCCAAACGCTCTACCCTTTAGATTCTATTTTAGTTCCACCGCGGGAGCAAATACTTCCAGAACTCTGGAAGGATGGGCGATCGATGATTTTGAGATTTACATTCCACCTCAAAATTCAGCTAGTCCTGAGAAGGTGAACTTTGTAAACCCATTGCAAATACCTACTTTCCCACAGGCGCTTAGAATGAGAATTGAGAATACCGGATGGAAGGTATTGGATTCTTGTGAAATAAAATTCCAGTGGTTTGATGACGCAGTCGGAACCAATTTAGTTTGGGACGGTCCATGGCAAAGTGCAACTGCACCACCATTCTTCATAAGAGGCCGTACTTTCTGGCTACCCTATTTGGATTCTGTTCCAGGAGCCTTTGTAACTCCAGGTTTACACCAATATAGAGCCATTACAAGAAGACCAAATGCCAAGACAGATAATTTACAGGGTGATGATACACTGACCAGAACTATCGCCGTACTACCTGAATATATTTTCGATTCTATTGCTGGCGATACGGTTTATTGTAATGACTTTGAACCCGGTAATGGTGCCTTACCATTCTTCCCGCTTAACACGAAAACCTATGCGGATGGAGTTTGGAGCTGGGAACTAGGAACGCCAACACAGTTCCCAGGAGCTTATCAGGGAGTTGGTTGTTGGATGACAGGTTTGGATAGTAACTATCGATCCCGAGATGAATCCGGACTCTTTTCACCCGTATTTGTAATTGATACAGGAACGGCCTATGAAATATCATTCATGCATAGATTTGAAACTGAAAAGTATCATGATGGTGGAGTAGTAGAAGTTACGCTTGATGGTGGTTTAAGCTGGCAAGTATTAGGTTTTGCGAACGAACAGAACTGGTATAATACGGAGTACGTAACTGCACTTGATATCATTAAGCCAGGTTGGACGGATACCGCTGATTGGGATACTGCCCGTTATGTATTCCAGTTTGATACTCTTGCTGACCGTGCAGTTTTCCGTTTCCGATTCGAGAGTGATTGGTCTATCCAGGATAAAGGTTGGGCGATTGACAACTTCTGTATGAAGACGACCACTCAAAAACCAACTTTCGTAATTGGCAACAAGGAGTACAATCCGGTACCAGACTCTTACATTGGGGAGTTGAGTCCTAACCCGACCAATACAATCACGCATTTACCGCTGTTTAATGCGCAGGCGAAAAACGTATCGGTCAAGGTGGTCAATGTGCTTGGACAAGCGATGATGGAACGAGACTATCAATTGGAGAGAGGTAGCTCAACCCTTGTCTTTGAGACCTATGATTACACTCCCGGAATCTACTTCATCAACCTGATGATCGACGGAGAGCGTATCACACGTAAGCTCATTGTAGAATAAGACAAACGTCATAAGAATTATAAAAACCCTGTATGCTAATAGTATGCAGGGTTTTTTAATTGTACCATCTACCACTTACTAGCTACCAACTTCCAGCTTCCAAACCTGTCATAACCCCCTCGTAAATAATGACTTATGGTCAGGTGTCATTGCATTCGTGTGCCACCTAGTCAGACTTTTAGCCTTGGCTTTCTATTTGTAAAAGTGAAAAGCAAAAAAGCTGGAAATGGACTTAAGTAAACTCACCATAAAATCACAACAGGCGGTGCAGCATGCTCAGGCTATGGCCATGGAGCATCAGCATCAAGCCATTCAAACCGGACACCTCTTAAGTGGAATCGCAGAAGCAGATTCTAACATTCTGAGCTTCTTCCTGAAGAAGATGGGGGTAAACGAAGCAGCCTTCAATGGCGCTTTAGAAGGTATTGTGCAATCCTACGCAAAGGTGGAAGGTGCACAGCAATATTTAGATCCAAATGCCAATCAGGTTCTGTTGAAAGCATTTAATAAGGCCAAAGCTCTGAAAGACGAATATGTCGCCTTGGAGCATTTGATTTATGCTTTAATGGATGGCAGTGATGCGGTTGCCAGAATGATGAAAGACAGCGGGATGACCAAGGATGCCTGGGACTTGGCTTTAAAGGACCTTCGTAAAGGCAGCAAGTCCAATTCTGCTTCATCAGAAGAGCAGTACAACGCATTGGATAAGTATGCTAAGAATTTGAATCAATTAGCAGAGGAAGGGAAGCTTGATCCGGTAATTGGACGGGATGAAGAAATTCGTCGGGTGTTGCAAATCCTTTCTCGTCGTACGAAAAACAACCCTATTCTTATTGGAGAACCGGGGGTAGGTAAAACTGCGATAGCGGAAGGAATGGCGCATCGTATCATAAAAGGTGATGTACCTGAAAACCTAAAGGACAAGAAGATCTACAGCCTAGATATGGGGGCTTTGGTTGCAGGAGCAAAGTATAAAGGCGAGTTTGAAGAAAGACTGAAAGCCGTAGTTAAGGAGGTCAGCGAAAGCGATGGTCACCTGGTGCTTTTTATTGATGAAATACATACCCTGGTAGGAGCCGGTGGAGGAGAAGGTGCTATGGATGCAGCTAATATTCTCAAGCCTGCATTGGCGCGCGGTGAATTAAGGGCTATTGGTGCCACTACTTTAAATGAGTATCAAAAGTATTTCGAGAAGGATAAGGCGTTGGAACGCCGTTTCCAAAAAGTTCTGGTAACCGAGCCTGATACCGAATCCGCCATTTCAATTCTTCGCGGAATTAAGGAACGCTATGAGACCCATCATAAGGTTAGGATAAAAGATGAAGCTATTATCGCCTCTGTAGAGCTCTCCCAACGTTATATCTCAGATCGGTTCTTACCGGATAAAGCAATTGACCTTATTGATGAAGCCGCTTCAAAGCTTCGTATGGAAATGAATTCCAAACCGGAGGAGATTGATAAGCTAGATCGTAAGATCATGCAGCTAGAGATCGAGCTAGAAGCCATTAAGAGGGAAGGGGATAAGAGCAAGCAAAGTCAGATTAAAGAGGAGCTGGCAGGGCTGAATGAGGAAAGAGACGGTTTGAATGCCAAATGGGATTCTGAAAAGTCTATCGTGGAAGGTATCCAAGAGGCTAAGGAGGAAATGGAGCAATTGAAGCTTTCTGCGGAACAAGCTGAACGTTCCGGAGACTATGGCAAGGTGGCTGAAATCCGCTACGGTAAACTTCAGGAAGCTGAATCCAGACTTAAAAAGTTTGAGCAGGAAGCAGAGGAATTACAAAACCGTAATGCCCTCATTAAAGAGGAAGTTGATTCAGAGGATATTGCTGATGTCGTAAGTCGTTGGACTGGCATTCCGGTAAGTCGAATGATGGAGTCGGAAAGATTGAAATTACTCCGCTTAGAGAAAGAATTGCATAAGAGAGTGATCGGTCAAGAGGAAGCTATTATGGCCGTTTCTGATGCGGTCCGTCGCAGTCGCGCTGGTTTACAAGATCAGAATCGACCAATTGGAAGTTTCATCTTCTTTGGAACTACCGGCGTGGGTAAAACCGAGCTGGCTAAAGCTTTGGCGGAGTTTCTATTTGACGATGACAATGCGATGACTCGAATTGATATGAGTGAATATCAAGAGAGACATTCGGTGAGTCGACTCATAGGTGCTCCTCCCGGATACGTTGGTTATGACGAGGGAGGTCAATTGACCGAGGCGGTGCGTCGTAAACCTTATTCAGTTGTTCTTTTGGATGAAATCGAGAAAGCGCATCCTGATGTGTTTAACATCCTGTTACAAGTCTTGGATGAAGGCCGCTTAACTGATAACAAGGGTAGGGTAGCTGATTTTAAGAACACCATAGTGATTATGACCTCCAATATGGGATCCAACCTTATCATGGAGCGTTTTGCAGATATAGATGACAATAATCGCTTCGAAGTTTATGAAAATACGCGGGCAGAGTTGATGCAGGTTCTTCGTCAATCGATGCGACCAGAGTTTTTAAACCGCATCGATGAAACCATAATGTTCCTGCCGCTCAGTAAGGAAGATTTGGTGGAAATCGTAAAACTTCAATTAGGCGGATTGAAAGAACAGCTCGAAGCCCAACAGATTACCTTAGAGGCTAGTGCTGCTGCTCTACATTATCTGGCTGATGTTGGCTATGATCCCCAATTCGGCGGGCGACCAGTTAAACGGGTTATTCAGAAGCGAGTATTGAATGAGCTTTCAAAGGGAATTCTTTCCGGTGAAGTTCAGAAAGATCAAGCGATCCTACTTGATTTGGATAATAAGGATTCTTTGATTTTCACGAATGTCAGTATGGATTTGAATTTAGATCTAGAGGAATAATCCTCCGTATAGCTTGATATTATAAAGTCTTAAATAGCGATCTTGGAAACCAGGTCGCTATTTTCATTTTTGTTAATAAGATTTAATTCACCTAAACTACACCTTAAGTTCTGGTTTTGAGTGAATTTTGATCTCCTAAAGTGAACAAACTTCTGGGGACCTTAATAGGAATAATTATTTCGCTACAAGGATTTGTTTGATTAGATAAAAGTTATAATTTTATATCCTTAAAACTACCTCCTGATTATAAATATTTGATTACCAGATAATTGAACCGAATGTTCTGGTGATTAGTCAAATAGGATAAGATTTTATTTGTAAAAACTAAATTACTGCTTCGCATATGGATCTAAGTCGATCACGGTATTCTCGTTGGCTTTACTCTCTTTGTTTAATGGTATTCATACCACTTGTTTCCAATGCCCAATTGGAGCTTGATAAGCCAGATATATGGACGGTAATGCCGACCATTTCTCATCATACAGGGAGCATTAATCAGCCTAAGCAAGCCCTTATTGGTAACCATAGAGTGTTGCCTCATGATTCCGTTCAAAGGGTATTCAAAAGGCTTTCAAAGTATAAGGAGAAGGGACACAGTCTCTTCATGGTAGTCAGGCCCTTATACAATAATCCCAGTGGTAAAATATACTTTCGATACAAGGGTTTAGAGATTAATGATTCTAAAATTCTATATCGAGGTGCGGGTCGTGAATTCCAACCTAGCCCTGATCGACCTTTGATATTATCAGCTTCATTTCCGGCACATGAGCGAAGGGGTGGAAAGACAGCCATTCCAGACCTGGACTCCACCTTATTTGAAGTAGCAGAGATTGTATTTTATAATCGCTTTCTTTCTAAGTCGGAAATGCGTTTGATGGAAACCTATCTTTCCTTAAAGTATTCCATTCCCACAACTGAAAATGAGGATAAGGTTTTAAGAAGTTATCCGACCGATTCCTCTGCCGCTTACTACTGGAGTCCTAGTCGCGATCGAGTATATGATCGTGAAGTAATTGCCTTGGGAAGTTTTCCATTTTCAGGTCTACAGCAGACTCAAACCGTAGCCTATCATGATGATTCCTTAATCATCGCTCTGGACGAAATAGTACCACTTGGTCAAATGCCGATTAAGCCCATTCAGGAATCTTCTTTCCTGGTCATGTCGAAGAGGATTAATCAGAGTAGCGTATTTGATTGCGAATTGCATCTAAACCAGCAATTCCCAATTACCGCCTGGCGACTGCGAACACAGAATTTCCAGGCCACGGCGGATAGTCTTCGCATCTATTATCCGAATCATCAGCAATCAACATTTAATGATACGCTGATCCTTACTGATGGTATCGATACCTTGGATTTGCGGGCGCTACAGATGGGTTCCGACTTATCTATATCCTTAGCATTAAGCGGTTTAAAAGCCAATCGAGTATATCGCTTCAGAGTGCGCAGCAATGCCTGTAATGATACCGCCAGTATTTCAATGACGCCTCAGGGTTCTGGTTTGATGGCGCTTAAGGTGGATCCGAATATTTTGCCGCTAGAAGTAGAAGTATCTTCCATCCAAACGGAGAATCAGTACGATACCATTATGTACGAGAATCCCTTGATGATTCAGAGTGGTGGAGGGCAATACAATGTTTGGCTTAGAAATGAGGAAGGAGCCTTGCAGAGTGATTTTCTAATCGCCGGAAATGATTCGGCTCAGGAAGGCATTCGCTTTATCTCGGCCCAGGACTTTAAGCAAGAAGAGGATCTAGCCTTAGGTCAAAAGATTGTCGTGTACCCGAATCCTGGCTTTAGTGGAGAAAAAGCCCAGTTTGAATTTCATGGATTTCCGATGGATGATAATCTCGATGTCCAGGTTTTCGATCCTCAAGGTCGCTTAATCCACCAGGAGAATCTTCTTATTCAGTCCGATCTGCAGCGTTGGGAATTTACCTTGGGTATTCCAGGTTCTTACAATTTTACCTTCCGCAATAAGGACAAAGCCTATAACCAGAAACTGATCGCAAAAAAACGCTTCTAAAACCGATATGAAAACTGATTTCACAACCCGTCTCGCTTCCCTTCTTCTTATTTTCTTTTTCGTTTACAATGATCTACACGCCAGTGCCTATGCTTTGCGTAATTGGGATCATTTAGTTCAGATAGCGGAGGAGAATTTAGATCAGGAATTGAATTTTTCTACTTTAAGCTCTAGGACTAATTCAACTTTGGAAGCTACTCCCAAGCAGATTCAGACTAAAATATCCAAGCCTGATGCGCTTCCCAATACCCTTTCAGCTCAAAACTCTTTTAGTGTTAGTGCTTTAGAGGCTACCGGTCGGATTGGCTTAGAGTTACATATGCCTATTAATGATCCGGCAAATGATATCTTCAATTTTATATTACCGGAAGACTTCAATAATAGAGAGTGGTCATCGGTTTATCTGCGGTATCGCTTAAAAGGATTAGTGGATGGCAAGGGTCTGGCTAAAAGCTTCAACTCTCAGGAAACCTTCGGATCACGAAGTTTGGAGATAGATGATCAGTGGAAAGAAGTTACAGAAAAGGTCTCAGCTTCCGATTTAAAGGCGGGGAGAAATTATCTGCGTTTTACAATTCCTAATGGCTTAGGACTAACGGTAGAACTAAGTGATGTAGAATTGGAGTTTAACCGTTTGGCGGATGGAGTTATCGAATCACCTCGCTTAGAACGAGTTGTAACGGTTGATTCTGATTTGTTCCGCACATTACCCGAAATGGATAATGCCTCTGCCTTTCGCCTCCGAGAAGTAGAAATGCCGGCCATACCTGAAGGCCTTATCAATATTACTTCTGGTGCAAAAGCCTATCAACCTTCAGCCGAGGTGGCTGCCCAGGCGGAATTCATTGGCTTTAAATTGAACCTGGGGAATAACATTCAAAGAAAATTAGGAGAGCTACAGATCTTCTATTTTGATTATGATCTAAAGTCCTGGCAGGGGGTAAAGATTGATTCCATCGATACCCAGGGAGAAATTGCCTTTGTGCCCAATAAAGGGCAGACTCAATATTTCGGTGCTTTAATCAAATCACCAGAAATGCCAGAGGCCAGTGCTTTTGCCCCAACGATGATTCAGGATATTGAGGCGGCAAATCCGGCGACCGGAATCAATCTCATGCAAGCCCCTGATATCAGTAGAACAGGAGAAGCGAGTATTTCCTATCCATTGGAGCTTCCTGCAGGACGAAATGGTTTACAACCTCAAGTGGCCCTTAACTATAATTCTGAAGGTAAAAGCTCTTGGGCTGGTTATGGCTGGAATGTTCGTTTACCGAGTATTTCGGTTGATACGAAATGGGGAGTTCCCACTTTTGATGCAGTGGTGCAAACTGAAATGTACACCATAAATGGCGAGCCGCTTTTTGAAGAGGGAGCCAATCGTAGTAATAGAAATAAATACAATCGCCAGAGCGGTAATGTCTTGTTCTTCGAAAAGACCAGAACTTCGTATCGTAAAGTAGAACGGATAGGGAATGATCCAAGAACCTATTACTGGAAGGTTACTGAAACTTCCGGGACCGAGTATTATTATGGACATTATACCCAATCATTTCAATATACGGATGCTTCTGGAACCCAAACCTTAAATGCAGCTGATGCCAAGATTACCAATTTTGGAGGGGATGTAGTTAAATGGAATTTAACGCAGGTAGTTGACGTTAATGGTAATACTGTTGTTTATGAATACGATAAGGGATCCTATGCTTCAGGTCCCAGTATACCATCTAACAGTCCCTTAATAGATGGGGTGTACCAATATCCTCGATCAATCTTCTACACCGGAACAGAGTCCAGCGCTGACCTCGGTAATTACAGGGTCTTGTTTAATCGAAATGCCTCGCTTCGTTTAGATCCCAGCATCGATATGAGGTTTGGGGCGAAATTGGTTGATGCAGAGCTGCTAGACAAAGTGGAGGTACATTTCAAAATGTCGGGCAGCACTCAATACAATTCATTAGTTAAAGCTTTTAGATTAGACTATAAAACTCTTTCAAATGCTCAGGAGCGTGTGGAATGGCAATACAAGTCAATCCTGGAAGCATTAGCGGAGGAACGCGGTGGCTCGGAATTCTACAAGCACGATTTTGAATACAAGTCTGGGGCAATGACCTTCAATTCTACCCCGGAAAAGGTGGAGATCAATCCTTATGATGATCGTTTGTTTGATGATTTGGTGTCTGATTTGATCGAGTTTTTACCAGGGGGGAATGTTTTCTCAAAAGTCTTCTTCCCCAGCCCTCTAGGAACCTCAACCACTAGAACACACGCTTTCGAAGGATCAGTAGGTTTTGGATGGGTTCTAGCAAAGGTGAAATTTAGTAAGAACATGACCTTTAGCGGCGTTGTTGGGGGAACTAATGGTTCAAGTCAGGTTAAAACCAAGTTGATGGATATGAACGCTGATGGTTTACCTGATCTGCTAAGAACACAATCAAGGGGTAACGACGCTTCTTACTACTATTATCCCATGCGTAAGGATGAGCAGGGCGAATACTATTTCGGAAGTGAAGTTGATCTAAACAACGATGGACTTTATTATACCAACAGCTCTAGTACGAAAATTGGTTTCGACGCCGTTGCCCAGTTTACTGCATTTGGGGTTGGAGCGGTTATCTCTTACGCTAGAAATTGGGTTTGGACTCATAGTTCTGTAGATTCTTACTTGATAGACTATAATCAGGATGGAATAATGGACGTAGTTAAGCCTCATAACGGAGGAAGTTACGTCCATTTTGGCTCCCTGGATCTAAACACTGGCGAATTAACCTTTAATCCTAATAGTAATACCAGCTTAAGTCCGATTTTGAATACGGGAACGGCTCCATCTTTTAATGATCCTGAAGCAGAACCCATAATGGGACTGGAAATAGTAAGAGCCTGGCAAGCCCCGGAAACGGGTCTAATTAATATTACGGGTACAGCCAGTTTAACTCCTGATGCAATCGGAGAAGTTGAGGTAGCTATTCAGAAAAACTCAAATTATATCCCGAGTAACGGTTTTCAATCTGTAACGAGTTCATCATCTTTTACACCATCTATTACCAATTATCAGGTGAATAAGGGTGATATTTTGATGTTTAGAATTCGTTCTGGTGCTAACAGCTACATGGATCAGTTGACCTGGAATCCTCAAATCAACTATACTGACCCTGGCCTCGCTGCAAGATTAGATGGAGCAGGTAATGAGCTTCTAAACACTTCGGCCAATGACGGATTTTTACTTTCAGGGCATGAAGGTGCAATGGTAACTGCTAATCAAAGGGCTTTCATTAATTGGGACCCTTTTAACATTCCTGTGTTAAGTGATGATATTCAGCTAAGAATAAGTATCACTGGAATTGATGTGAGCTCTACCGATAGTAACTCAGTATATAGAGCGGTGTTTTATAAGGATGTAGCTGCAGGAACCGGCCCAACCACAATTCAGGCTCTTCCCAGTGAGTTTACTGATTACAGCGGATCAGGGGCGATTTTAAATCACTTGGGTATCCCCAATAACATGCCTTCCATTCCCCCGGGTCTAACGCCAGAGGAGTTGGCGAATATCCATTACTATGTGCTTTTTAGCGTCGTTTCTACTTCTAATGTTAATTGGAAATTGATTAATTGGCGCCCTAGAATTGAGATCGGATTTGATGCCTGTGGAATTGAAGGTTTTAAGAAGCGATTTCCAGCGGTTAAGTATCGCACTTTTAACAGAATCACAAAGACCACTCCTTTCTATGACGGTGGTTTTGCCGGCGCAACTAATGCTCGGTTATGGCCGACTTTTGCTAGCAGTCTTGTTACAACTGAGCTTACTACAATCAACCGAGAAAATGCCCATGCTTACTTAGTTATCAAATCTGGAAATAATCTAGTTACCAAGGCAAGGGTTAATTTCAATAAGAGTACAGGAAGCACTACGGTGTACACTACTGATGCGCCAGGTAAGGCGGTAAGTTTAATTACTTCGGCAACTGCTAGCCCTGGACTCTATAGCTTCAACCCAAACAATATCAATAACCTGAATGAGGTCTATTTCGAGTGGTATTCACCTTTTCCTGAGTTAAATACTCTTTTAAAGCAAGGGACGCTTACCTTGTACAATCTGGGTACTTCGAGTTCTATTGCGACCGTTTCTAATTATCAGGTCTTTGAACGAAACATGACCTATTTCTCAGATCCCTGGTTGCAGTGGGGAAGTTTTGCATGGAATGATTTGGACCGAATCTCCAATAATCCAATTAACCTATTCGAAATGGTTCCGGCAACGGAATCTGTAGGTCGAAACAATCGAATGGAGGACATGGAAAATCCGGTGTCTGAGGATTTTGATGTTCTTTTTGGAGCTTCCAGTGAACCGGAGTTCAAATTCAATATGTTGAAAGCCGTTAGAGGTGAAGATTCTGCGATTACCAGATCTTATACCAGTGATGCGGTTGGTGATAATTCAGTGAATCCTGCACTAATGGATCGTTATAGTGCTTATGGTTCTCATGCTGGTGTATATGGTGAAACCAATCTAAGCATTCCCTACCTACTTTCTCAACCGGATAAAAGGGTTATCAGTAATGCCGCGCCATCAGGAAATGATATCGCAAGAGCGATTAGTTTAGTTTCTACTGGCAAAACATTAGGGTACACCTTTTCAGCTGGAATTAGTTATGATAAGGTTCCGGAGTTAGATGTCGATGGTGCTTATGGTAAAGACATTGAAGGGCCCGATTATTTTAGACAGGAAATCACCCGAATGTCTGACCTTAATGGCGATGGCTTTCCAGAGATATGGGAAGGAGATGATATCATCGTGCACTATACTGATCCTCGTGGTGGTTCCTTGGGGACCGTAAACCTGGGCCCTGGACCAAAGAATAATTCAGTTGTTGATAAGCAGGGTACGCTTGGTCTAGGATACACTTTAAATGAGGATGCACTAAATCTAACAGAGCGTGCTGAATCAACCGGTGGAGCCCCTAGTGGTGTTTTTCAAACTTTAATGAAAAACGTAGGTATGAGTGCTTCCTATCAGGTTGGTGTAAATGTGATCAGTAAGCAATGGCAGGATATTAACGGAGATGGATTAGCTGATCTCATTACGGAAGACGCGAATGATAATGTAGATGTTTTACTAAATAGTGGATATGGCTTTGATATTGCCGGACCGAAACGTTTCGCTGACAACCACAAACGCACCACTAATGTATCCGTGTCCATTAATTCTACTTTTAGCCAGCCTATAAGCAATGCGCTTATGTTGATAGCGTCGGACGCTTTGAAGGAGGTTCTTTCAAGAATTGAGACCAAGAATAAAAGTTTCACATTTGGCTTAGCCGATAATCGCTCCTCCACTTCCAGTAATTCATTTTTAAGTGATGTAAACGGTGATGGATTGCCAGATAGAATAGTACAGGATCAAGTTCTCAATTATAATTTTAAAGTTTTCTTGAACCTTGGAAATGGCTTTGCCACAGATGCCTTGCAGTTCAATGGTGGAGTACCAACTCGATTAGAGCAGAATAATTCTGCTTCAATAAGCGCTGGTGCTCACGGTACAGTTGCCTTTCCAGTTGGTTCTCCTGGTATTGGGGTCTTTAAATTGGCTATTCAAGGTGGATATAGTTACGCCTATGGTGCTGATTTCAAGAATAGCTCTTTCATGGATTTTAATGGGGATGGAGCGGCTGATATAGTTGATTTAGCCAACGACAATAGTGTTTTGGTCTATTACAATAAGTCCAATGATGCGCTTCGTCTCAAACGAGTTAACAATCCATTAGGAGGACATTTCACTCTTGAATATGAGCTTGAAGGAAATAAGCATGGCTATTATACATCCGTAGTTAAAACAGAGCAGAGCGATCCGGATGAGGATGTTTTTTGGGACATGCCTTTTGCAAAATGGGTTTTAAGCAAAGTGGAGATTCACGACGGGGTAGATGTTTTAGACGGAGCTAATGATTTAGATGGTGTAGACCGTCAAATATTCACTTATCATTACGATGCCGGAGTGCGAAGTAGAAGGGAAAGAGATTTCTTAGGTTTTAGCCGAATCGAAAAAAGATCAGAGGCTCTGCAGTTTGCAGTAACCCAGGTGAAACCAATGCAGCATGCGCTTTTCATAAACCACCCTACTTGTTGGCTAGAAAGGTCCAATGACCCGAAATATGCGCTCCGTACCTATTCGGATGTAAAGATTTTTGAATCCCTGGATGCTAATGATTTTCAATCCAGAAAGGAATTTGAATACAAAAACGG
The DNA here is from genome assembly GCA_965279135.1 of Croceimicrobium sp. Lineage (GTDB taxonomy): Bacteria > Bacteroidota > Bacteroidia > Flavobacteriales > Schleiferiaceae > Croceimicrobium. The sequence goes on from OZ257133.1 coordinate 921,156, forward strand.
TGTACTCAAGGCTTCCTTCAAGTTTTTGGACTATGCTGTTTACCAGCATTATACATTCAACACTGACGATCCGGAATGTCAAGTTTTAAACCTTGGCCAATCCGAAATCTCGCAAGTTGATCGCTATCGACACACCCTCAGTAAAGATGAGTATCGTTATGATTTCTATCAAGTAAATGTGAATGACGGTACAATAGTGTTTGATGTACAAGCAGACGCACTTAAGTCAGTCAATTTTGCCACTTTCGGCGAGACTGGTACCATATTCCCGGCTGTGGTTAAGTCATTCAGTTATACCTATCCTGAAGTAGATACCACAATGGCTTTTTATGCTACTGCCCAAAATCCGGTTAATTATCTCATGGCTACCGAAAATGAAGCTGAATATGATGTGTACTACAATATTACCCAGTATACCCTAGGAGCGGCAAATGCTCAAAACACCTTTACCAGAGTTCCGGTTAAAACGACTAACTACAACAAAATTGAAGAATATCCCACTTCTGTAGATGTTCGATTAGCTCCGGATGGAAGTGGTGGCTTCGTGTTTGAGGTGATTAACCCTTATGGCACCGCACTGCTAATTCCAAATGCTAGAAAAGGTTATGTGACTTTTGATCTACAGGCTCCTGCCGGGTATGATGTTTATCGATTATATCTGCGGGAAGATTTGCTAGACGAGACCTGCGGAATTACCCGAATCTCTAATGAAACAGGAGTTCCAATTCCAGTGGTGTTTAAGCGAACAGTGCCAAAATCGATCATTGTTTATGAAGACAACCTAAACCAGGTCCTCACTGCGGAAATCATAGCTAAAATGGAATATCATTCTGCTCCTCTAGCCCATACTACCAGAACTAATTTAGTGAGTTCCCACAGGGTCTATTTGGGTAGTGATGCCAATCCGGTTGAGCGTCTTACTAACTCATCAATTGATACAAAAGGAAGGATCACCCAGATTGATCAGGTATTGGCCAGTTTAGCGACTAACAATACTGCTTCCACCAACATTACTTACAATGCGAATGGTTTGGTGTCCAGGATGGATTATCCTGAGAATAATACCGGACAGAGGATGTATATCGAGCTCAATTATGATTCGCATCAGGATCATTTAGTTACCAGTGTAGGAAATGCTTATGGAGAAAGTTCTTGCAATATCTATTCGGAGGATGGTAGCGCCCTATTGCTGCAAACTATTGATATAAATGGTCATCCGATGCGAACTGTCTATGACGATAAGTATCGTCCGATCGAGATTTATGGTCCGCTAGAATTGAGCGCGAGTACCATTGAACCGGCAATTGTTTTTGAATATCATCCTGAAGGTTTAAATCGATCACCTTCTAATCCAAATACAAATGAATGGGTTGCTTATGCCATAACCCGTCATAACATCAATGCGGCTCATACTCCAAATGGCGCCTATACTTTACCTGCTTGTTCCACCTTGGTAGATGTATCTTCATTCACTGGAACCTTCAGCAGTGCGAATACTCTAGAGACGGCTACTTTCATTGATGGCAATGGAAAAACTGTACAGGTTAAAAAAGAGGCAGCCTGGGATAATGGGACCAGTTTAGATAGAAACTTCGAAGTCTCGGGATTCAGTTCAGTAAATATCTACGGATTACCAGTTGTAAATAGAATTACTTTCCTGGATCCTGCAAGTAAGGCTACTTCAGCCAATCTTGCTACCTTAAGTGTAAATCCATCAGAAGATATATCTGTAAATCGATATGATTATGCCAGTAGAGTGGATAGAGTTAAGACTAAAAAAGATTTTTCTAGCCCATTGACCCCATTGACCACTATTCTCTATGAGTGGGAATCTACTGGTCCGCTTTTCGCGGTTGATAATACGAGCCAGAATGTTCGGGTAAGATCTCTTTCCGATGCATTGGGACGTACATTGAAAGAGGAGCGATATCGAGGCGGTGGTGCTCTGGCAGAGATTACTGAGTATGATATTGATGCTTTGGGGCAAACCAGAAGGTATAAGAGTCCGGCCACTACAAATTGGGTAAGCTATGATTATGATGAATTTGGCCGACAGAAGCAAGAGGATCATGTAGATAGGGGAATAACCAACTTCAAATATGATTTGGCGAGTAACCTATTGCAATCAACCAATGCTGATTTAGAGACGATCACTAATACTTACAATTTTAATCGATTGTTAAGCAGTAGTCACTCCAAGACCGGTCCAGTCAACGACCTTGAGATTACTTACGGAACTAAAGGGGACGGAAAGAATGGGGCAGGTAAGGTGACCCGAATAATTCAAGGAACCAGCTTCAAAACGGAGAACTATAAATATGATGTACTAGGTAATTTGATCTTTGAGGAAAAGAGTATCAATATACCTCAAGCAGGCACTCAAACCTTCCTTACCGAGTTTCAGTATGACACCTGGGGTAGGTTAGTTGAAATGACTTACCCGGATTACGAAAAGGTCTTTTATCATTATTGCTCAACTGGCGAATTGGCTTCAGTTTCAGCGCAACGTTTAAACCCAATCACTCCGGCACCAGTGTATCTATTGGCAGAGGAAATTCGCTACGATGGTTTTGGTAATATGACCGAATACAAATATGGAAATCAAGCACGTACCATTAAAACCTTTGACAAAACCACCAGAAGGCTAACTGTAGCAGAGGTTAAAGTGCATGATGCAACAGGTACAGGTACCCCAATCCTCAATAAAACCTTTGATTACCAGCTTAATGGTAATATTGATAAGATAAGTAATACTGCAGGGGCGTATACCTTACCAAGTGGCTCTACTATAGGGGGTGCTTACGAGATAGCTGAAGTTTTAGTGGCAAATGGTATTCAATACGATGGCTTAAACCAGATTAACGAGTTGAACTTGAAGTATTCTCCCACCGATCCTACCTTACAAACCGGTTTAACTCATAATCTGGATATTACCATGAGTTATGACGATGCTGGCCGATTAGAAAGGAAAGATATGCAGACTCCTTTAGCCGCCGCTGCGGAGGATTACCAGTTGGCCTATACCTATTCATCGACTAAGGAGCATCAAATAAGAAGCATTGAACACGATTACCCGGCAAATTCTGCTTTGGATGGATTAGAGACCTTTGAATACAATGATATGGGCTCTATTAGCAGAAGGGGATACACAAAAAACTCCTGGACTAATGAATCGGAAGTATCTAACTATTGTTGGACTGAGGATCAAAAGTTGAGAGGAGTGATGCAAGAGTCTTTTAACAGCTCTAATCAATTGCTCAATAATAGTTTCCACCACTACGTGTACGATCAAAATGGTGAACGAGTGCTGAAAACCAATATCTATATGGCAGGGGTAAGTGTAAATAGTCGAACCTCACCGGTCTTGCCCATGGATGTTCCTACTGTGTATGTGAATGCCTACTATATCGCTAATCATTATCGCGAGCAGGTTTTGGCAAGTAAGCATTATTATATGGGTAGCCAGCGCATTGCGACGGCATTAATTAACCGTCCTTATCGTCCGCCGGGTTGGTCTGAGCCAGCTCCAGGAGAAGGAGGAGAAAACCCGATTGAGATCCTTCCTGGATATAGCGAAGAAACGGATGGAGTGGTAGTGGATATTCTTTCTACCTTAGAATGTTTAACCGGAACAACAGATTTGATCGCAGATATGGAGTCCTTCAATCTTCAGAGTATTGGAGAAGCAGTGGAGATGGCGATTTGCCCTGAAGATCAGGGTGAAGGTGGCGGTCAGTTCCCACCGGAACTTTGCGATTGCGAGCAGAGTCTCTATTGGGCGACACAAAATGGTATTGACTGCGATGTACACAACATCATCTACTATTACCATCCCGATTATTTAGGGTCGGTAGAATATGTTACAGATATGCGCGGAAACCCCTATCAATTCTTCCTAAATACCATTTGGGGTGAAAATCTGGAGAATCAATTCGCTAAGACTTATACCGCCTTCTCTAGTAGGTTTAGGTTTAACGGTAAGGAATGGGATGATGAAACCGGGAACTTCTATTATGGTGCCCGCTACTATGATCCGAAGATTAGTGTGTGGTTGAGTGTTGACCCAGAATCTGCTAGGGACCCCCATATGACTCCCTACCATTTTGTTTACAACAATCCGGCTATTTTCGTCGATCCGAATGGACTTCATGGGTATAAAGTAGACGCAAATGGTAACATTAACAAGATTGAAGATGAAGATACAGGAGGAGAAACATACGGTGGGGATGAATATGACGTGGTTTTTAAAGCAGACACGTATGAGCCTGGTCAAAGCGAAGAAGACGGTCATCGGGTGAATGATCCCAAAATTTTACCCCAACTAGCGCAGGATAAAAAGGATAATAAAGGTTACGATGTACACTATGCAGAATCTTCTAACGGAGAGCAAACTTTCGAGTTGTTTTTGTTTTTAGCTGAAAATACAGATGTCGAATGGACGATGATCGGAACAATGAATGGAGGTTCCGAAGATTTTGTTTTAGGTACCAGGAGTTTTGGGTCTAATAGTTTTAATCCAAAGCATGTCGGTTATGATGAAGCTAATGAAACATTTAATTTACATAGTCATCCTAGAACGCCAGGAGGGTCTGGTTTCTCAACAAAGAATCCTAGTGGTGATAGAAGATATATGGGGCAAAAGACGATGAGATTAAATAAAAGAGACAAGAAAACTTCACCTCATTTCATTTATCATATACCTTCTCAAATGTTTCATCAATACACTCCTGCACGGAGTAGCCTTGGAGGGTTTAGAGCAAATTCATTAAGTAAACTAAAGTCAAATGCGCGTTAAAAGTCCAATTGTTGTTTTATTGATTTTTTGTTTCTCTAATTGTGATAATTCATCAAATACAGTTTTTATCAGCCAAGAATTAAACAAGAATGTAAGTGGTTTTATTGAAACGAAGTTACGAGAGGCAGATAGTTCAAATGACTTTAAAGCTCCAATATATTCTTTGAGTTTAGAAAAGGAGAATGAGTTTTTTAAGCTGACTCTTTATCAAGACTTAATGATTGATACATTAACTGCAACCGGTTATTACTTTTATGATTCAATCCCAGTGGTTTTTTATGAGTTTACCAAGGATCTAGCAGTTATTAACAGCCAAAATTTGGTGACGCAATGGTGGAGGCTACCAGATGATTACTTTAATGGAGAAATTGTGGATCCTTTTGATCCGAAGATAAGGGTAATCTATTTAGATTCCTCGAGGAAGATCATAGAGATGAGAGATTTGGAAAGTTAGATATTACTTTGGTGTGGTAATGTTCCAAAATGGTAAAAAAGCTGTTTACACTATTTTTGGTAGTTCTATTTTCTGATCACTCTTAGACTAATAGCCATATTTTCGGAGGAGGCTTTTTATAGAATGATTGTTAAAGAGTATTACTTGTACATAGTTTCTCCTATTCTCATAACAAGCATTATTTTATTATGCCTTTATGTGATAGGTCGTTCAGTTGCTTCCCCAAAGAAAAGGTTGAATACGGTTCAAATGATTTTACTCTTGCCCTCGATTATAGTCTTTCTGGGATTACTATTGGGTTGGTAAGCTTGACTTATAAAATTTAGAGTTTGCTGTACTGGGAATAGCGATTTTGGGTGAAGATTCTTAGCATCCCTACATATGTGTTAGTTTATATTCACCAGTGCTCTTAAATCATGAAAGAAAACAGTACCGAATTATCAAAGAGCCCTTAGAAGATGATCCTTACACGGAAGATCTAAAAACTCACCGTGATTTAAGTCAGCAGCGTGCAGACTATGCTCTTAAACGTTTGGATGTTGTGGTGATCGCTTTATCCAGCTCGGCCTTGGTGCTTATAGGTAGTCTATTAAAGGATAACCAGGAGTATAAACAGGTCTTGGTTTTATTGATGTGGCCTTTTGTACTCGCTATATTGAGTAATATACTTTCTCAGTGGTATGGGTATCTCAGCAATTCTCATGAGACTATGGCTGCTTTTAATAATGTTGTGTTGGAGCGCCGCAATCGAGTATATAATAAGTTAACTCTTGATGATCAGAATTCGCAAGTTAAAATGGAAACTCTAGAAGAAGGGCTTCACTCAGATGCGGAGTTACGTGCACAAGTCAGAAAATCTGAGCGTTTGGCGGGTAATTTTGGTGACAGAACAAACACAGCAAATATTATTTCAACGGCTCTATTAGCCTTTGGTATTTTAGCCTTGGTTGGTCTACTTACTTTTTGGGCCTACTACCCGGCCCCAAGCCTCTAGTATTACCATCGGACCGTTCCTCACGTTCTTCTGGAAGCCGTAGGGCTTTTTTTCTAGGTTCCTCTGGTTTTTGATTCTCCTCTTTACGGCGCTTGTTATCCTCACTCATAGGGATTGCTATTTTTTGGCCTACTACCTGTGTAAGACCCTGTAAGTCCCCCTAAAACTCCAACAGTTTAAAAGTGTGTAAATTTAAACTGTTGATTATGAAGAAATCAAGATTTAGTGAAAGCCAGATCAGCCAGGCTTTAAAGGAGCATGAGGCGGGTAAGAAAGTGCAGGACATCTGCAAGGAACTCGGCAGCAGCATCTAAGCCTTCTTTGGACTTATCAGTTAAGTGAATTCCTCCTCAGATTGGCGGAACTAATGGAGCAAGCAATGCTCCTTATGCTAGCAACGTTGATTATCAGCAACGGGCAAATGGTGTCGCATTGGGACCTACCGTACAAAACTCTATTATTGAGTTAGGTACAGAAGGTCAGGCGCTTGGTAGTGGAGCTAAAGTTTTAAACTCTACAACAAAATGGCTTGGACGAGGTTTTGGAGCTTACAATGCATGTAATACATTGGAAGACTACAGAGCAGGTCAAATCGGAGATGTGCGTTTCATTGCAGATCAAGGCTCAAATGTCTTATCCACTTTAGGAGGACTTCCTGGCGCGGCATGGGGTATTGGATGGGAAGGAGGTAGAGCTATAACTAATTCTCAAGGTTATCAGGATTGGAAAAGTAAAACATGGTTACCGTTTCGAAGGGAAGTACTAGGATATTAAGTTAATTAGGATATGATTTTTTTTAAAGTACTGTACTTTAAGTATTATCAGCTGTATACAAAAGTTATGCCTGATGATCAACCGAATGCGACTGTCATTTTTGTTATAAGCTTTATCGAGTCCCTATTATTAAGTGCTCTTATAGATTATTTCCTGCTAGAGTTTTATTGTAAGGGAATAACGAAAGTGTATATGATTGGAATAATGGTGACTCTATTAGTAGTTAACTATTTTTACTATTATCGATCGGGGAGGTATAAATCGATCATCAAGGAAGGGGATATTGCTTTTGGTAATAGTGTCGCATGGCGATTCGTAGTATTGTTTTTTTCATTGGTTGCTGTTTCTTGGATGTTTTGGGGTCCAGTGTATGGTAAACTTATTCTGGATAATTGCATTTAAAAGATATGATTAGGATATTTTTTACTTTGACTTTGTTATGCAATATTTCATGTATTCAAAGTACTAGCACTAACTCTTGTAGTAATGATCATTCTCAATTGCTTTCGAGATCTGATTCATTATTGCAGGCTCATTATTCAAAGCCCATTTCAGATTCATACAGAAGTTTGAAGTTGGATCTTCTAGAAAGTGGTAAACTAGATATGGAGTTAGTTAAAGGCTTTATTCGCGTTATAGAAGATGTAGGACTTGAAGAAGAGGACCCCTTATGGATTGGAACTAAAGGAAAATACTATATCAATCCAAGTAGCGAATTTTTTAAGTGTTTTCGAAATCAGAATGCGGACCTACAAGATGTTCTAAAAGAGATAGAAAGTACTGGAGGGGATGTCAATCCTTCCGTGATCTCAACGCTGATTAATTCATGGGATTCAGACTTTGTTGAGGATGATCATCGTCTATTTTTGATTCTTGTGATGATCCCGCTTTTATAGTTTAAGCTTAGAGGTTAAAATCGAAAATTTTAGACCTTATAGAAGAATGGGGGCTTTATAGGGGTTATAAATCAAGTTCTAGAAACGAATAGCCAGGAATATACCCGACGACAATTCCTTATAAGAGCTCATTTCAGTTTCATAGTAATGCAACACAACCTTTAATTAACAAGGTGAATGGAAATTAAAAAAGTTAGCATTCTGATAGTTACAGTTTTCCTGTTTGTAAGTAAGCTGAGTGGGCAAAGGTGTCTTTTTGGGCTGCCAAGCGACAGCACTGACTTAAACCATGCTGAAGTGATTATTATTAATCTACCACCAACGTCAAATGGGAGATTTCAGCCATCAAATGAGTTTGAGAGTATGATGATGTTTTATAAGTCCCATAAGGAGCTTCAATTCCAAGCAGAAATTCACTTTTACTATGATTGGTCAGGAAGTGAGAAGTATTCAAGTAAACTGCTTGACGATTTCAAAGAAGTATTAAAGGATCTAGAAATCAACAATGTTGAACCGATTTTTGTAGGAGAGGAAAGGCCTATATATAATCTTCTACCTGATCGAATTAGGCATTCGTTATACAATTCTAGAATTGAAATCAGAGTTCTAGAAAGTGAATAAGGATCCGATCATCCGTTTTGGGTTTTGAATTTTTCGAAAATCAAAGTTTCCCCTATGCTCCCATTGATGATTATAGTTAAAAGTTAACTCGGAAAGAATCCTAATAGTCATGGAAAGGCCCTTTTATGGGCTTTTTCTATTATTGGTGTTTCAGGCAAAACGGTGGGTATGATGACACCTTAAACTTAAAATTGTGAGGAAATGAGATGTTTACTTATTGTAGCACTTTTATTGAGTACACTAGCGTCAAATGCACAAACTAAAAGATCAGTTTTTTTAAGCTACAGCAATATCTTTGACTTAGTTGACACTAGACTAAGGGTTGAAAATGAGAAGGTCTTTGTAGAATATCTTGTCGTTAATGAAGACACCCTCATAACAAGCGAGAAGATTGATGAGCGTTATTTGACACTGAAATCTGGAAGGAAGCTCCATGAAATCATTGATGAAGCTTTTAATAATGGACTTATATCTGATGCCGAATGTGGTAACGGTATTAGCGATTTTAATGAGTCATTATCAATTGAGGAATGGTGGTCAGATGTGTATCCTTCCAGAGAAGTTTCTTACCTTAATAGGTATAACAAATGCTCATTTTCAGGGAATATGAGCATTTATAATTTAAGAGCGGTAGTATATAAGATTAAAGAAAGCGTTGAATGAAGTTTGAGATCTAGATTAATGAGGATTTACCTGATTATCTGGATGGATGTTTTCCGTTTTACATACTTTGAAGATTGAATTTGTTTTGATTCTGCCAAATAGTTTTGGAAGGATCATTCGAACGGAATGGAACTCAAAAACCTCAGAAAGCCCTTAATTGGGCTTTTCCTTTAATAGGAGTTTCACATTTAGGTTTAACCTGCCTGCCGGTAGGCGAGGCGGTAAGGAAAGGGATTGGGAAACGGATAACTATTATTATGGGGCTCGATACTACGATCCGGAGATATCGGTGTGGTCGAGTCTGGATTCGAAGGCTGCTAAGTATTCTTCAGCTTTACCACGATCCAATATGATTCTTATAAATGCTTGCGATAAGAATGGTAAAATACTCCCTATTTTTATGGGCCCGGCTATTTTCCAGTGTGGGTATTTCATAAATGAAGCGCACAGTGATTTAGCTACAATCTCTCTTTAAACAGACCTATGAGGACTTGTCTAATCTTTTTAGCATTACTGCTATTTTGTGAATCCCCAAGGAAGGTTATAAAAATGGATATGTCTAATTGGGATTCTGGTGTTGGAATATTTTGGCTATCAGATGATGATAAGACTTACAAGGTTTTAGTCTTTAAAGAACAGTTTGAAAAACATGAACTTCCATCTTTAGGAGAAATGGTTAATTGGGAATTGCAAAACTTCGGTCACCCGGAAAATTCAATTAACGAGAAAGGTGATAGTGTGAAGTGGCATCCTGGTGATCATTGGCCGCGATGTTGGACTGATTTAAGATTAATTATTTGCCCTGATTCTGATTCCACTTTTTTGTATTTGGTTAAAAGTTGAGCTTGGGTAAAGGATATGTAATTCACATATCGCCATTCTCCTTCAAGATTATAGAGTTATCTTCTCAATTTAAGTGTTCTAGCAATTTGGATGTGGTTAACAACTATACTGGAATATATCATAGCCATCCAGAAAAGCTTACAGAGGGTTTGTAGAATTGAACAGCCAAAACACTATTGAAGGTTATAATAAGCTGATATTTGGACTGAGTATTTTCCTAAATAGAAATCATGAAATATGTAAAAGGCTTTTTACTCGCATTGCTTTCTTTTAGTAGTAATTGTTTTAGCCAAGAAACAATAGACTACAATGATTCTCTGGACTTGTTTTCAAACTTCAATACGGAGTTTAAAGTTGATACTTATGTACTTAGTAATTATTGTAAGGGCTATATCCTCGCCGAAGGTGAATTATTTAATCTTGATCAAAAAGGGAAGGAGCATTTTTCAAATGGCGAAAGGGTTCAAATCATATTTCAGGCTTGGAGATTCAATGATAGTTTGAATCTAGATTTAGATAGTTCTCTTAAAGTAAATATATGCGATTATAATTCACATCATTACTATATAGGCCCCAGTGGAGGAAGAGTGGCAATCTATTCTCAAAGTGGTGAGTCAAAAAGATGCTTTATCACTCAGTACAATAATGGAGAGGAACGAGAAATTTTAAACATTTGCCCGCATTCTGAAATACCCTTACTTCTATGTGCTGAGATATTATGATTTCACATTTTTGACTTGAAGGTGGTTTTGTCTTTAGATTATCACAAAGTGTTTGTATTCAATTTTTAGTGAACCTTTCAATTCCGCTTTATTAATCTTGGACGGCAAAAGGGGTCTTCTAATGACCGTATTGGAATATCAAAAAGCGTATTGAGGAATCACCTTTAGGTTTAACCTGCCTGCTGGTAGGCGCGGCGGTAAGGAATGGGATGATGAAACCGGGAACTTCTATTATGGCGCCAGGTATTATGATCCTAAGATTAGTGTGTGGTTGAGTGTGGACGCAATGACAACCAACGGACCTCAATTATCACCTTACAATTATTGTTTTAATAACCCAATTAAATTCTCTGATCCATCTGGATTATGGCCAATTTATGACAGGGATGGAAATTATCTTGGTGATGATGGAAGATGTGAGGAGGGTAAGGATTTAGCATTTACTGGTACAGCAGTTTATGACAAAAATGGAGCTATCACGGGGTATGAAAACCTAGAGCTTTTTACAGAAGAACATACGGTATTTCAAGCCATGTCTTACATAGTACAACATGAGCTATTGTCTAATGATTCGAATGAGGGGCTTTGGATTGCTCATACTGCAAATAATAATGCGAAGAAAAGTGGTGTGTCAATGTACGATAAACTAATGTCTGGCTTTTCCAGTGTTTCCATCAAAGCAACACTTTCCGTAAATGACAATCGTAGTTCTGCAAGAAATGCTCGGAAGGGTGTTATGTCGGTTCTAAATGGAGATGCTGATCCAACAGGGGGAGCGTTATTCTGGGATGGGGTAGATTTTTTAGCATGGGGTTTGATATCACCTAATGGAACCCCTCAAAATAAATTTGAAGAGTATTCCTCAATTCATATTTCCATAGGGATCTATAATAAGTTTGAAAGTGCCTTGAAAAGTAGGTATGGGAATCAGGTGAGATTCAGGCCGGTATATTACAATATTCCTGCTTGTGTTTTTAACATACAAGCAAATCCTCAAAACTGGACACACTGTAATCGACCTGGGCCTTCGGCATATGGCTTTTATTACTCTACAGGTGTTAGAGGGAGGGGTACAACAGCCACAGGGTCTGTGGGTTATTCAATATTTTGGAAGTATCAATAGTATTAAAGGTCGTTTGTTATGTTAAATATTATTCCGTTAATCCTAACTCTAAGTTATAGCAACTTACCTGAAGATGAATCCTGTTTTAATAATCCTTCATATCATATTATTAAACAGGACCCAGATAGAAAAGAGATATTGATAATTGATGACATGGATACTATAATCAGATCATTTATTCCGAATGATTTGGATCTGATGGGTTTTTCAATTGAGAAGCTCCATGTGCATAATGACACTATGGTTTTAAGTGTGGAGTATGGCAGTAGGTATTATTACTATAAAGAGTTTGTGTTTAAGTGTGTGAAAAGCGATGTGTTCATGGTTGCAATTAAATCAGAGTCTTTTGATAAAGCTGATCCAGATAAAACTTATCTTAAGGCTACAGAGGAGACTTGCGTTTCTGTGAAGGACTTTATTTTGGGTAAATATCTAGAGTAAATAGGTAATGTCACGAAATAGTTGGAGTGGTTAATACAGAATTATACTTCATTTAGTAGTTGGTTTAGGTTTAAGCTGCCTACTGGTAGTCACTGTGGTAAGGAATGGGATGATGAGACCGGGAACTTCTATTATAGAGCTCGGTACTATAATCCGAAGATTAGTGTGTGGTTGAGTGTGGATCCTCTGGCGCATAAATACTCGGCTTTATCATCGTATAATTTTGTCATGAATAACCCGCTGGTATTTATTGATCCGGATGGCCGAAAAGTCGAATATCATTCTTTTAGAGATAGATTGAAAACTGCATGGAATCGTCTTTCTAATAGTTCCTTCAGAGCCAATTTTAACATACTTAAAAAATCTTCGGAAACCTATGTGTTTAAAGGGACAACGAAAAGTAAATCTAAAGGAAACGGTTTTCTATCAACTGATGGAACTAAGATTTATGTGAATTATACCTTCAACGGTGGGGATAAAGATGCAGGATCTGGTAGATCAACAAGCCTATTGCACGAGACAGAACATGGTGTGCAATTTGAACATGGTGAAGTAGGATTTCAAAACACTGGCACTGCATCTGCACCAAATTGGGTTCCAATATTTTACGACATGACAGATGAGCTTAAAGCCTTTCAGGCTGGTTCAATGGCAAATGGTACTGTGGCCTTTGACGAGTTTGGACAAAAGACATTTCAAGGTGAGATGAGTACTATTGCCAATGGGATAAATAATCCTTCGGTATTACAGCAGAATATCAATAAGGTCTTATCATATTATCCAAAGGGAAGAGGGAAACGATATCATGATTTGGTTAAGAATAATAACGTTATGACAAGAAATTCTAATGTTAAAAATAGAATTCAAGATGGGAAATATTTTATCAGGCCATATAAGAAGAGGTAGCATTTTCGTATTAGCAATTTGCTTTGTTAGCTGTAAAACCCCAAGTAACATCATTTGGCTAGAAAGAACTAACCTGAAGGATTCAAATTATTGTGAAAAAGGTCAAGGTGTTTCGGCCGAAATGAACTTTACTGGATGGAAGTCTGATTCTCTTAAAGGAAGAAAGAGGGTTTTAGCTGAATTTCAGGTTGAAATTGCAAATTGTGGGGATAGAAATATTACAATCGATTTCCCATATAATTGGATCCCGAGTTTTTCAGACTCAGTAATGACTTTGGAGTTTAATTATTTTGACTGCTTGAGGAGTCAAGCTATAGCAGATATGTCAGTTTCAGTATCTACTGATGGTTCACAGTTAGCTCCAATTAAGGTTGAAATGAAACCAAATGAAAGGCTGGTTTTTAAATTTCTAGCAAATCTTGATACGTTATATTCTTCCGAACAATTCAAATTAGAAAAAAGCAGATATGTCGAAGGTTTAGGGCATTCAAGTGATTGGAATTATTTTATTCGTTTGCGGTATTTAGTTCATTCCAGATCCTTCTTAAGTAAAGGAAGTAATCGGTTAAAATGGTTTGAATTGACTGCAAGCACAAAGGGTTAATGCTTGCCCTCCTAGGATTAAATGAAAAATTGCAAAGGGAGGTCGTTTCAGGTTTAACCAACCTAGCAGGAGGCGCTGAGGTGGTATGCGTTGATCAACCAAAAAGTCGGAGCTCGCGAGCGTCTTTAAAATTAGATTGCATCAAGCATACTTGTTATCTCTATTATGGTACAAGGTATTATAATCCCAAGATTAGCGCCGGCCTCTTCGCGTAGCGCACGAGGATTGAGTCTGGATTAAAGGTCAAACTGATATCCACCAGCTGACTTCAGCATATGCTGATGTACCTAGTATTCCCTGCAGTAAGTATCTTCTATTGGTAAGTCGGTTGGGCAGTTTATGTTAAAAGCTCTTAATTTGGTTAGGAAGTGGATTGGGCCATTAACAAATGATACTCCAGAATCAGAAACTAATGAAAAGGCCGTAACGCCAATTGTTCCGGATCCTACTTTGGAGGTTGATTCATTTTTGAGCCCAACAATTCATCATGATTCCAAAGGAAATCCACTTGATACTACTTATAGATGGAAAAAGTACAAAAACCCCGAGTGATAAAGAGTATGAAGTTCTTATGCTTCATCTTATTAACGCTCTTCTTCGGTAGCTGTGATACTCGACAAGTAGAGCCCATAATTTGTGCTGAGAATTGCGATTCTTTGCACTACAATTATACGGGAGACCAGCTTTCCTCAATACAAACGTATTTTAATGGGAGGCCTGAAGGATTATTTGTTTTATTAGATAAAGCGGATAGTGTTTTTGGATATGATCAGTACATAGGAGATTACCTAAAGAGAACACTAAGAACAAAAACTGATGAAAGAATTGTAAAGCTTTTTTATCTCGACCATGATTACAAATTGGTAGAGATTGCTGTTTATGCAAATGGTGAGTTAGTAGATTCCTTAAGTCATTGTTTGTTATTGAGTAAAAAAGGTGAAAGGTTTTTAATTCAGGCAAACACCTCTTTGGGCTCTAACAACATAAGGATTATGTTAAAGGATACCATTTTTGATAGCAAAGAATATGATGGTCAATCTATTCTGATTCCGAAAGATGAAGTAGCAGACCGTTTAAATGAAAACTCTAGTGTTTTCGTTTATCAAGTAATCAACAAAGTAGAGGGCTTTGATGAATCTGGATTTAGTTTTCCTTTGAATCCTTTAAGATTTGAAGAAGATATGATGCTGCCATATGAGTGGTGATCTGGATTTCTGGTTAAATGGTAAAGTTGGTACTTTCCCAAAGTAGAGTTAAAGCTAAAACCCTAGGTTATAGATATTGAATATTCAGATATTTATCGGAGATTGATTACTTGAAGGGCTTAGTGTAAAATCTTGTTGCCCCTTTTTTATGAACCTAGATTAGCCGAAAATTGGTTCTTTAGACCTGTAAGGAAAACTTGCGACTGATGAAAGTAAGGGAGTATATGGTCGGTATTAAAGTAACGTTAGTCTTCATTGCGATTTGCTTTAACCCATTTTCATTGCTAGCTCAATATGATTTTGACAAATGGGCTGTCGAATCAGTTGAGAATGATACAATATGTAAAGTGTTGGAAGACGATGTTTATTATGATTATTTCCGAAGTGATTTTGGCAAATATGAATATATAGTTGACTTTTCTGATTCGAAGTTTAAGGCCGTGTTGAAAGTGCATAAGGTTAGCAATAGCGGTTTTTTAGATGTCTTATTTAAAGACACATTAATATTTCGATATCAGGTGAAGGATTTAAAAGTAGATGGAATAGGTAAGTCTTATGATTTCAACACGAGAGAATTGAAACTGCAAGGAACATTTCGATCTAATAAAACTCATGGTGTACTCATATCTTTTGGAGCATGTTCTGAGATTCGGTATGTAGCAGAGTATCGAAAAGGTAAGTTTTTAAGGTACTTTTTTCATCAAGATGCACCAGATGAAAAGGCTCTTAAAAAAATTGAAGAGAATGGCGACCCTATGGAATATAAGATCATTCGAATGTAAACTTATATAGTCGACTCTGTACTTTTAGTATGGTCTATGGTGTAGGACTTCGCTAGCGTTATTTGATGTTAATCCCTAGTTATTACAAGGGTTCTAGATTTTTATCTAAGCCTAGTTTGAAAAGCACATTTGGGAAGCGCATTTAGGTTAACCTACCGGCAGGCAAGAAGGTAAAGAATGGGATAATGAACTGACCAAGGGGAACTCGCTTGCATCTTTAATATAGTTTAATGAGAGCAAGCTGAGAACTTCTTCTATGGCGAAGAGTATTATAATTTATAATAGATTATGCGCTACAACAGTCTGTGTATGGGGTTCATTCATTTAGTTCCACGTCCTTCAATTCAATTGTTTTGCCAATTTTAACCCCTTTCAATACAACTTCCTCTTCAAAGTATGGCTTAACAACATCTGAAAGTAACCCTTTGGGTACAGTAATGATAAAGTCTTTATTATTCTTGTCTGTAAGCCTTATTGTACTCTTCTTCGAGTCTGCTCGCGAAAGAATTCCTATCAATTCAACTGTTTCTGGTTTTACTTCTTCATCAGCTTGGCTGCGGTAATCAAACTGGAAATCTGATTTAATTTTAGTTAAAGGAATAGTCTTCATTTCATTATCCCTTTTGACCGTAAAGCCAACAAGCTTTATTCGTTCTCCATCTGGTGCAAGTTTCTTAATGAGTGCAAGGAAATTCCTTCTGTAATCGTCCTCTTCAATTGCACCTGATAATTTATCGTAACTACCATCATTAATTATTTCAATCTTTTCAAGTAAGTCATCAATTAAAAAGGTTTGACTATCAGCTCCTGGAATGGTTATTTGATTTGTCGAGTGACCAAATCTAATAGTCACGGCAAAACTCGCTGCTCTAGGTACGGAAAGAAAAGGCTCAAATTCTACGACATCGGATTTTTTCTTTCTTCCTCGCTCTTTAAATGGCTTTTTTCTTAATCTATCTGCGGTACGAAAAGCAAGTTTCTCGATTATTTCTATTCTATTAAGAAACTCGTCACTTCTAATTATCCCATGCCCCACTTCGTTCCCTGATATACTTAATTGGATTTCATTCGAGTCAAGTTCCACACCCTTTGTTTCCAAGTGTCTGAAAAAATTTACTTGTTGAAGAATATCTCTTAATTCCTCCGCCAATTCTTCTGGCGGATCACCAGCTAAACCAATTGAAATAAGTTTTTCAGCTTCCCTTGGTTGTGAGGATAACATTGCCAAATTAGCTGCACTTCTAAGCAAAATGCTTCTGGTAGGCTCCTCATTTGATTCTGAACTAAAGAGAATAAATGCTTTCTTCTCAAATTCAAATGCTTTTCGAGAGTATTCTGCCACTTTTGAAGAATCATTGCGTTTAGCAATCAAAGCCAGATCGTTGTACTTCATAGCTTCCCTATGTAATTCTTTGACGGTCATACAATCTTATATTCTCCTTTCGGATTGCCAAATTCAACAACACATATGTGAGCCTTTAAACCAGTGTTTGCAGTTGCTTTCGTCTGTTCTGTTTTTTCATTTATACGTTTGGCAAGTGAATTTGAAGAGTTTTCTCTTAATATTCCTGAAATTTCAAGCCTTTCTTTTCTTTGAAACAAACCTATGTCATCTTCATCGCCCAGCCAATAGTCAAATCCAGTCCCTTTACTTGAACGTTCGATACAGCTACTTTCTGAATAGGACTCAGCTAATTTTAAGGCAATGCCCGTTGCCGCGTATTCGGTCGCTTCCTGTAAATCGCTCCAATTTCTTTTAACTTGATTATCTACAATCGTACTCCACTCCAAATTGAGATTCTGAGCTCCATTGGATAAAGTTAGATTCATAGATACTCCACTTGAATGCCCCTGATTATCCAAACACACTGAGCATGCTTGAAGCAAAAAAATTCCAAACTCTTGGGTCAAGCCCATTATTCCGTTTCCTAAGGTGTCTAAATTTACTTCCATTAATCTTTTTAAATCCTAGTTAACGGTTAGTTAATGAGGCGTAGCATCCCAATAAAGTACTAGGATTTCAAACACAGTGTTAGCAAAAGTTTTAATTCCCTGAATACTTTCCTAAGAGCGTTCTGCCCAATTGAGTATTCGAATTGATTTGCACAATTTCATAATCATCTGGGTCATTTACCACAAAGTCTGCCTCATCATCTGGGAAGTCATTATAAGTCTCACGAACGACTCGTCTTACACTTTGATTTGAGTTAAAACTGGGAGTTTGTTGAGGAGTTCCACATTGCTGTCCTACAAAATTACCCATATTCCAACAACTATTTAAATACCCTTGAAATGGAACTATAATTACACCCGGTCCATTTCTCCATCCGTCATAGAAATTTCCGCGATAAATCGTTCCATCTCTAAAATAGTATGTCCCCATACCATGTGCCACTCCATTATATATTTGACCATGATAGACTCCGTTTCGATAAAATATGTTGCCTATACCTACATACCCTTGTAATTGTGGGCTCATTATTCGTTGAGCGTTGACTTTAAATGATAATAAAAAAATGAATATCGTAAATGTTAATATGATTTTTCTCATGATAGTTGGTTTAAAAAGTTACGTATGTTATACAATTTATTCGATTTACAAAATCTGACCATTCAAATTCTTGACGAGATTTATTATCAGGCCAGGGGTCTCTTAAAACCACTTTGTAAGGAACTTTTCTCTTGTTTGAATCATACCTAAAAAAAACAGCGGTTAAAACATAAGCATGACCAATATTCTGATCTGGCATATTTAATCCAATTATTACGGGGTTTCTATAAGCTAATTGGTCAATAAGTTCATATGCAGAAGGGCTAAAATCAACTTCTCCATCTATTCGCTTATTGTTAACACTCCATCCATCAACTCCGTCTTCGATAGTAAAGCAGTCAGCAGGTCGATTTACACAGTGAGAAGTTTTGAATGCCTTCTTTACAATTGTACACTGGTCAACAAAAAGACCCTGATAATCTAAAACCATTTGAATACAGGCCGCCCAACACCAATTAACTTCTTTCTGTGAAGCCCTATAAAACTCAAATTCCTCTGCTTTTACGGCAGCAGCAAAGTCATTTCCACTATCAATTTGAAATATTCTCCCTTGTGAAAAAGAAGAAACATTAATTGTGATCATCAAAATGATAGTTAGTAATTGCCTTCTCATTTGCTTTATTTTTTTACCCTGCTTATATACAGAATAAATATCAGTATAATTCGCTTAATATCGGAAATAAATGGATGTTTTTTACGTGTTAAAACCCACTTTTTACGGATTTGAATGTTATGATCGTATTCCTTTTTTTTGTCAATTAGAGCGTTGAGTCCTATTGCTATAAACAGTTTGTCTATTATAGACATAAGATATTCCTAGCTAGATTTCAGGACTGAAGATGCGGGCGAATATCATTTGATCCTTCCCATTCTCCCATATTGTCTTTAATACAAAGAGATCCTTTTTATTTTCTAGCAAAAGTCCGGGGATATCCCCGGCAAGATCGCATGTTAAGTTAGTGTCAACGGATTGACATGCTATCTTGCGCCATTCTATTAGCCCTCAGAATTCCAAATACAACTACAAAAAAAAAACGCTGACAAGGTCAGCGTTTTATTATTCAATTATCGGAGCCAGATTTTCTTGGCTTTTTTAAAACCGCACCAATGGTGATCCTCATCATACCCCCGAGCCGCTAGTTCAAATCGAATGAACTTGCTTAAGGGAATGTTATACCGAAGTATAAATCGAAGCACCTCACCATCACAGGAAGAAACCAATCCAAAGATGACCTTCCAAAAGGGAAAGGAATCATCATCCAGAGCGATTTGTTGAATGCGAGTGTAGCTCAATTTTAAAGCGACTCAGGGAGCAATAAAAGCGATGTATAGGATCTAAACTGCTAACAATGTCGAAACCTTCTTAACTAAATCGTACTAACCTACATCACAATCAATATTTGATTCTGCTTTGCTTAATTCAAGTTTCGAAATTCACTAGGGCTCATACCGGTCTTCGATCGAAATAGATTGCTAAAATGCTGGGGGTATTCAAATCCCAGGGAGTATCCTATTTCACTTATCGAATCACCAGAGTTTAAGAGGATGTTTTTAGCCTTATCGATTATGAAAAGGTGAATGTGTTCTTGAGCCGTTTTTCCTGTTTCTTTCTTTAGTAAATCGCTTAAATAGCTTGAAGTGAAGTTGAGCTGATTTGCGAAATACTGCACCTTAGGGAGCCCGGAGTTAATGGATTCTTCCAGCTGGTAATAATCCTTAAGTAGGCGCTCAAATCTTGAGACTATATCCGAATTTAGATTTGAGCGTGTGTAGAACTGTCGGTCATAAAATCGAGTGCAATAGTCGAGGAGTAATTCAATATTTGAAACAATGAGATTTTGACTGTGCTTGTCAATATTTTGGCTGTACTCTTTAACAATCTTGGCTAATATATCCTCAATCGTATTTAACTCATCATGCGAAAGATGTAGCGCTTCGTTTGCGTCATAATGGAAGAAGGAATAATGGTCAATCTTATCCGCCAAATTCGATTTACGTATTAAATCAGGGTGAAAAGCTAAAACCCAACCTCTGGTGTTCTCGACTTCAGCAGGTCCTTGACCTTCTATCATAGTAACCTGACCTGGAGCGGTAAATATTAAGGTGCCTTCTTCGTAGTCATAGGAGTTTTTACCATAGACGAGGTTACCGCAACCAATATCCTTTAAAGAGATCTGATAAAGATGATCAACAACCTTCAGTCGGCTAAAATCAAGGATCGGCCTTACATCCTTAGTCTTCACGACCGTAACCAGAGGATGTTTGGGTTGCGGAAGCCCCATCACTTCATGTGCTTTGCTGATGGTTTCAATGTTAAAAAGTTCTCTCTTCATTCCTTAACTCAGCACTTAGATTATAAACCGAACTGTTGTTTCTGCATAGCAAAATACTCTTCATCGGACATTTTAGAGCGTGCTTCCAATAAATATAGAGCATCTTCGCCTGCTCGGTAGCGTAAAGTGTCTTTACCATCCGTTGCAGCCTCATAAATGATTTCGGCGATACTTTCCGGTTGACTCATTTTTTCCGGATCCATCGAACTCTGCATGGCTTCCATAAATCCATTTACGAACTCATTATACTCTGTCAGCTCTCGGTTATGTTGCATGTCAAGGGAGCGCCCACCGAAATCGGTAGCCACGCCACCTGGTTCCACCAATTTTACTTTAACTCCTATTTGGGACAATTCCCATCTTAGCGATTCTGTAAATCCTTCAACTGCCCATTTGGTGGAATGATAGAGGGGCATTAAAGGGAAGGTCATTCTTCCACCAACGGATGAGATGTTTATAAACATACCATCCCTGTTTTCCCTGAAATGAGGTAAAACCTGTTGTGTCACATCAAACAAGCCCTGGACGTTTACACCAAATTGACGAATAATACTTTCACGTTTTGCTGATTCGAAGGTTCCCATCAATCCATAGCCCGCATTATTGAGGACCACATCGATCTTACTAAAATGGTTGATTCCCTCCTTAATAGCGCTTTTAATACTCTCTAGTTCCAGAACATCAAGCTTGGTTACAATTGTGTTTTCCAGGCTACTAAGTTCATTTTCGGCCTCAGGCTTACGCATGGTTGCAACTACGTTCCAACCTTTGTTTTGAAAGTGTTTTGCCGTGGCTTTGCCAATACCGGAGCTTGCGCCCGTGATTAAAATTGTTTTGTTCATAGCGTTTTGCTTTTGAGTTTTGTTAGGATAATACTTCTTGAAACAATGCCTCAACCGTTATTTTTCCAAGTTCATCACAGGCTTTAGGACTGTCTCCTGAAATGAGTTTTCGGTCAATATGGGTAGCGCCGGTAATCTTTTCATTGATGATTTTTATTCCGTGTTTTTCCAGCGCTTCACACTGGAACCAGCTAAGTTGTCCTGGTAGATAACCCATCGTGGGTGACTGCCTATCATATTTGTCAGGGAAGGCTACCATTTGGTATCCTTTGTAGGGATGTGGCTTATTGTCATTTACAGCGGTAGCCACCATAGCTGCAGGACCATGGCATACGGCAACAAGGTATCGATCCGAAGCTTCTACCCATCGAATCAATTCTCCAGCATTGCCATCTTCTGGGAGACCAATCATAGAACCGTGCCCGCCGGGTAGAAAGACTGCTAAGTACTTAGAGCCTTCGTTAAGCTCATTGTTTTCAACGATTTTTAATAAGGAAGCTGGAGAGTCGAACTTATGCTTGTTTGCGCTCATGAATCTTAGTACTGCATCATCTTTTTGAGGAACAGACCAATCTTCAAGAATTGCTGGCTTGCCGGTAGGCGTAACGACATCAAAATCAAATCCTGCATTTACTAAGTGCATCAAAGGAACCATTGTTTCCTGCACATTATTTCCTGTGGAGAAAAGCTTTCCATTGGTCATTTCAAAATAGCGTTCCTCAGTGCAAAGCACCATTACTTTCTTATCACCTGAGTACTTTTTACCTCCGAAGTCTGTTGCTCGAAAGCCACTTCTCTTATCCACTCCTAAAATTCGCCCTATGGGAGAAGGTATGTATCCCAGGCCGTTCTTTTCTTTCGTAGGAGCAATACCTAATATCTTTTTAATCATTTACCCATCTTTTATAAACATTACAAATGTCCTTCTAGAAAAATGGAATGGCTAAATGATATCCCTGCAAGGCTAAATGAATTTATAGAAGGCCTGACTTAACCAATAATCTCCGGAGGGTTCCTTTTTCAAAATATCAAGACCTAATACTCGTTTGAGTTATTGGGTAATTAGAAATAGGGATGAATCAATAGGCTCCCTAAAAGGGTTGAAATATGAGATGTTAGAACCTGTGCTTCAGAAGAACAATAAACTAACCCGAATCTCTTAGATGAGGATTATTCGGTGGATTAAATTCATACTCAGTTCTAATCTCCACCATCAAATCGATCTACCTTCTCCTAGTGCTATTCCTAAAAAACCTATAGCTCTTGCTTAGTGCGAATGCGCCAAATTAATGCGACTGAATTCCCAATTCCCCATTGGCCATAACGTTGCGGTTGGAATGAAGAACTATAGATAGGATTCAATCGGTAAACTTTTGGTCGGTAATAGACAAACTCAAAGGAACACCTTAGCGCTAGAGAATGTCTTGAGTTTTTTGATCTGAGCAAATTGTATTGATAAGCAATGGCGGTTGAAACATTATAATCCAGGGGTGTACTGGTCCCATCCAGTTCACCGATAGTCCCATCATTACCTTCATATCGATAAGTCCACCTAATCGGCCAATTAACCCTAACTCCTCCTGAAACTTGCAGAAAGGATCTTTCGTTGAGCCAGAAATTGTATCCTAACTCGATATCCGTCATTAAGGACCATCGGGTTTCCCATTCCTTACCACTCGGACCATTGGGAATCATTACATCCCTGGATGCGAATTCATTAATGCGTCCTATTTGAATCATTAAGGAAAATCGTTCGCGGTAATAGATTTGATAATTAAAAGTTGGACTGTAGTAGAAATCCAAATCTTCAATTGGATTTTCAACCTCACCGGTTTCCCAGGTTCGTAAACCTGCTATTCCAATACCCAACTCATGACTAAACTGAGCAGATGCTTTTACCGTAAGAAATAATAGACTGGTGATTAATAAGGCATTTCTAAACATAGCGAAGACTGTTGAGGCGCAAATATAGCCGGCGAAAGTTTAAGCCTAAGGAGCTAGTTTTTGTTCGTGAGGAGTGATTGAAATGCTCAGCAGGAATAGATTCCCCTCTTTTCTAAAGTAGAGCTAATCTTTTTGGGTAAGAATGAGAGACATTAAGGTTTGGTCTTGCTATAGTTTATAAATTACCTTTAACATAAACCTTTGGTAAAGGAGCCGGTGAGAAATCTTTTTGCCATAATACTTATTGTATCAGGCTGCGGTTGTAGCCTGGACACTTCCGAAATTGATTTAACGGGTAAGTGGAGATATCTTGATCAAGATGAGCAATATTATGAACTATGGTTTGATGAAGAATATGTCCTAGACATTAATGAAGTAAGCTATAGTATTGATTATTACCGGTATTGGACAAACGATGACTCCCTATTTTTCAGTAGTCTTAATCGAAACGAAATAGATCCCATTTATTCTTTTCAGATAAAAATAAAGGAAGAAGGGCTATTCTTGAAAAACGATTTTATTAGTATTAAAGCCAATCAATTTGAGGAAAAAGCTAGAATAGATACTTCAAGACCTTTTCGTGAGAAAGTTTATTCTGAATTTGGGTCAAGGCTTAGAGACCGCTAGCTTCTATTTACCAGTATAAAAGAAGTTTACATAAGATGAAATCTCCGGGTAGATAATAATTATAACTTTCTAACATGTTTGATAAAAGTTTTAAGAGCTTAAAGCAAGTAGGGACTTTTGCCCTTCTTTTTGTGATTTGCTCCTCAAATGCTTTTTCTCAAGAAGCGGATTCCAGTCGTTTGGCTTATTTGGAGAAGGCTACTTATCAGATGGTATTAGAGTCAATCACTGATACGATCCCTTTCGATGAGATAGGAAAGTTTTCAGATTACAGGATTCGGTTTAAAGATTCTATTTTGCTTATTCAACGTAATAGTTCAACTTTCTTTATCCCATTAGAGGATTGCTTTTATGGACTCAATTTCAGTAAGCGTCATAAAAAAGGACTACATGGATTTATAGTATATCGTAAAAATGAAGAGGATGCAATCATTATTGAGCGCTGGCGTAAAGGGGTATTAAAAACCAGGAGGTTTTTTTTATTAGATAGTGACTAGGTGCAATAAAGATTAATCACTCAGTAAAGGGAGGTCCATAATTAAATTAAGGCGGGACAGGATGGCGTTTATTGGCTATGGGCAGATTTAGTCTGGGTGCCCATGGTTTTGATATTCATGTCATTATTCTGTATTGGTACTTACCTATACAAGAGTAACAGATCTAACCCTAATCCTGCTTAGATTATGTGAAAGATAATATGCGCCAATAAGGCCCAATATATTGACTTAAATGAGGTAGCCCTGGCTTACCTCTTCACAAACCTTAAAACCTCACTACCCGCTTTTAACACATAGATTCCAGGTTTTAGAGCTGAAACATTAAGAGTATTTCCATTCACTTCTTCTTGAAAATGTAGGGTTCCCTTGAGGTCATATATTTCAAGCTCCTGGTCCACTGTTGCGGAGAAGTGCAATAGGTTTTGCACCGGATTTGGGAAGACCTCCAGCTTGGGTAGTTTCAATTCGGTCTGGGCGAAGGAATTTGATTGGAGGAACTTAATGCGATAGAGGAAACGACGACTGTTGTTTAAGTTGACGCGCATTTGATAAACCTCTTCCACTTCATCGTTAGCATTATAAACTAATTCCAGGGCATTGAAGCGCCTAAATGAGGTGCTGGAGATCTGAGCCCATTGGATTATTTCAGTCAATTTACCTCCGCTGTACTCATAAGTCATTTTGAAATTCTGAGCGTAGCTTTGAGTGGGGAGGATGTAGGAATAGCCTTGGATTTCTTGCAAAAGATTCTGGGCATCATACACGAATTTTTCATAATAGTAAACCGTAGTATCTCCAATCGGATTTAATGCCATCGAATCCATTCGACCATCAGAATGGTAGAAATATCGCCTGCGATTTGTTGGAAAGAAGCCTCCATTGACATGAATACTATCATAGCGAATGGAATCCTGCCAATTTCGATTGTAAACAATATGACTGGCAAAAGAGGTGTCAAATCCACCTAACCGGAATTGAACCTCCATAATGGTTCGCTGCTGATTACTTCTCCGAATGGTTTTTAGAAAACTGTAGTTCCCTGTATTCAAATCTATTCGATAGGAACTATCCAATACACCAATTGGTTCCCGTAGTAGAAAACCCTTTTCATCTACCGTATAGGCTCCGGTACTGTCGTTGTAATCAGTGATTGATGAATCATTAGGAACCGCATTATAATTGTAATAGTAGGAATCTTGAGCTTTGCTGATAAATGCCAATAGCATCAAAGCAATAAGGGAGTACAAGTTTTTCATGGTGCTAAGATTGGTTGCGGCGCTAAATTAACACTATAAGTTGTTGTACATCAACCCTGTGATTGTTATGATATCGTAAAATGAGATGAAGCTAGTGCTTAAGGTCCTATCCGTATCCCTAATCAGCTGTTAATCTTAACATTCCAAGCCCTTTTAAGGATTATCAAAAGACTCCTTCCTAGGTGGTCAAAGTCTGGATCAAAAAAAAAGCCCCTAAGCTCATTTTGAACTTAGGGGCCTGATATTCTTAAGAAGGATTTACTCTTTTATCATTCTTAGGGTACTGCGGTACTCCTCGCTGCGTACTTCAAGTAAGTATACTCCAGCGGGTTTGGCGCTTAAGTCAATGTTCATTCCCTTTCCGGCATTAGCTTCAAAGCTTCCCTTCCAAATTACCGCTCCACTTAGGTCGGTGATGCTTAGATCCGTCTCCGCATCTAAAGGTAAATCACTACTAAAGGTAAACAGACCCTTGCTCGGGTTAGGGTAGAGGCGTAAAGCTGCCGCAAAGCTAGCTTCGTCAATGCCAAGACCAGAACTATCCACTACGGAGAAGTCATCTAAAGCAATATCACTACGGAATCCACTACCGGTTTTTGCACGGTAACGAACATTGATGGTCTTACCTGCAAATTGAGTTAGATCTACCGTAAGGGGTTGCCAAGTGGTACCCTGATTTCCGGAAACGGTAGGAGCTAAATTCAGATACCAACGACGACCATCATAAACGTCAACTGAAAGACGACCCATATGGTCGGCACCAGACATGTGGTAGTAAATGGTAGCATGTGGACGGTAGGTACTATCTAAATCAATACAAGGAGTGATTACCATAGCATCGGCGCTGTCACAACCTCCGGAAGCTTCCGTGTAAATGTATTTTCCAACGCTGTTTCCAGGATTAGCATCACGATTTGGACCGGTGCCAGAGCTTGCCGTCGGGCCACTCCAGGTGCGGAAATCAATGAAATCTCCGATCTGGTTTTGGTAGTTATACCATCCCTCACTTAGAAGACATGTGGTAACCTCACAATTCGTGTTATCGGAACAAGAAACAAATCCTTCAAAATCTTGACTGTAAGGAACTGTAACGGCATTAAATCCATTGGAGATTGCACGGAAATTTGCCTCAATGGTGTCATTGTAAGGATTGCCATCGTTTCCGGCATCAATCCAGAATTCATAGTTGAGGTTCACATTATTGAGTAGATTCACATTATTACTTTGGAAGTAATAGATCATGGTATCACCTGGATTGATAGTGCGGTTCACGGTTTCGGTACTAATCGAGCTAGTTCCCACTCGTCGGAAGCCAACATCAAAATTCGAATAAGCAATACTACCAATGTTGCGAATTAGGAAAACCGGAACATCCGCATCACTACCGGTAGCACAATCGGGAAGTTCTGCCTGACCAGGAGCTAATAAAGCCTCTAAGCGAAGGTCATTAGGAACAACACAATTGAATACGCCAGGAAGCTTTTCAATAGCAACCGAACGATAGCCGATACTCGTGTCATTAACCACGGAAGCTACGGCAAACCAATCAGTTTCGTTGGGGCTATGGGCAATCCAGGCTTCGGAACTCGTTACATAAGTTACGGAGTCCATATATTTTGGTCCCAGCTTATATACTACGTAACCACTGGTACCATTTACATCATTCCAATCTAAATGAACACTGTCAGGGCAAGCTGCCAGGATGTTTAATGGACCAGGAACCTGAACGATAGTCATTGGACCTACGGTGTTTGTATCAAATGCAGAACGAACACGTACGTATACCTGATCATTACTCACGTTAGGAATAACCCAACTGATTTGACGAGCATTGGAAGTGCTATTGATATTAATCCAGGTCGACCCTCCATCTAAAGAGTATTCAGCAGTATGGCTGGTACTCTGTGGAGCATCAAAACGAATGATTTCTGTGGCACCAGTAGGTAAGCCCATTCCTTCATTGGGATAGGTTACATATAGATCAGTGCTTTCATAATAAGCAATCACATAGAATCTCTGATCTCCACCGGTTGGAACGTTTTCACCATAAACCTTTACCGTGGCAGTTCCTGCAGCAGGATTGTCCAAAGTAACCTGCTCAATGTTGTTCAAGGAATCACGAGCACGAATGGCCAGACTATTAAGTGCAGTTGAATTTGCGGTTGGATCTAAAACCCAAGGTTGAAAGCTTGTGCCATTATAGTCAACTACCAAATCAAGGTCATTAACCAGGTCTCTTGCCGCAGCTGGAGAAGCTTCACGATCAGGCCAGATCACCATAAAACGAGCCTGGGCAGTATTAGAAGGAACATTAAAAGTGAAAATTGCTGAATCACCGGTACCTAAACTATCTTCAACGTACCAGCCATTTTCCAATACTTCGTACGCCGCACGAGCATTGATACG
This sequence comes from Croceimicrobium sp., assembly GCA_965279135.1. Classification (GTDB taxonomy): domain Bacteria; phylum Bacteroidota; class Bacteroidia; order Flavobacteriales; family Schleiferiaceae; genus Croceimicrobium. The sequence continues at coordinate 949,435 of OZ257133.1, forward strand.
TCCATAACCATAACGGAAGTCAGGACCTGCATTTCCAAGGTCCTCAGTGGTGTTCATAATGGCTCCTTTCAGTAAAGCACCATGTGCTTCAGATCCACCGTTTAAGTCTTTATAAGCCTCCATTAAGATGGCAAGAGTACCGGTGACTCCTGGACAAGACATTGAAGTTCCGGTTTTGCTGTTATAAGTATTGGGGCCATTGGCATCGGTAGTAGAGTATACTTGTGTACCTACTGCACAAACATCTGGCTTAATACGACCATCACTGGCTGGGCCGCGACTGCTGGAGTTCGCTAAGCCATCAGTGCGCGTAACATTGCCTACGGTAACAACATTCTTAGCTTGCTTGTGTCCACCAGTAATATTACCCCAACCTAATCCTGCACCATAGTCATTAGCACAAGAGGAACTACCATTGTTACCCGCAGAAAACACGTGTAACATATTAGGATTGTCATAGGCGTCTTTATCCAATTGCTGGGCCCAGGTACTATATCCTCCATTACATCCATTGGAGAACGAGTTGGAGGTTAAACGAGCATTAATACTGGTATAGATATTATCAGCGTCATTTAGGTTGGCTGGATAGATACGATAGAACATGTCAGCTCCCGGAGCCATACCACGTCCACGTGGATCACGATTTCCAGCGCCAGAAATGGTTCCCGCTGTATGATCACCATGATCTGAACCTGCTGTACCAGCATTTTGACTAAAGCGACCTTTGAAGTCGATGTGCTCGGTAATACCACCGGCGTCATTATGAGCAACCATGATACCGGTACCGTCATAATTTAATCCACCATTGTATTCTCCTTGTTGTAACCAGTTTACGCGGTGATTGGTGCGGGCGGTGAAGTTTTCTGGCTCACCTGGTGCGTAGCGCTCTTCAATGTATTGTAAAGATCCCATGGCCAATAATTGCTCCATGTTTTCGGGATCAAGAATAATTTCAAATCTGCGATCGGTTTCAGCTTCCGCCTGAATGAAAATACCTTGGGCATTTAAGTCTTGTAGTACTTCAAAGTGGGAGAGACCACGATAGTACTGAACCCATAATATGAGGCTTTGTCCATCGGGAGCCCAAGCCCATTCATTGTAGTTTCCAGTATGCAGAGGTTTGGAGAGCCTCCAGGCATCTTTAAGATTAAGTACTCTACCACCTGCGGTCTCAATTTGCGTTTTAGCATCTTGATAAGCAGAACGAGCTACTCTTGCGAATGCAGCATTGTGCGGGATGTAATCTAAAGTTTGAAAACCATAAAAGTCAGATTGAATCTTCAGATCCGGATGCTGCACAACGACATATCGGTAGTTGCCGAATTCGCTAATCCTTCCATCATCCGTTGCATCAACTCCGACTTTATCATTTAGGAAAAGGATTGGTTTCAGGCTGTTAGCCGACTGCGCAAGACCAATTTGTGCGCAAAGTAACAAGCCCAGAAGTAGCATTTTCTTCATAGGAAATTATTTAGGGTGCGTAAATATAAAGCATGAGATTTAACATTTCTTTCAGCTTAAATAGAGATTTGGTTAAAAACTGATTGTCTGAGCTTATTGACGAGAGGTTTTTAACATCATGACAGGGGGTGGTTAGTAGCTAGTAGCTGGTAGCTAGTAGAAAGTAGAAAGTAAAATGTAGAAGGTACTTTATACTGCACGCAGTACTGTATTTAGTTCCAATTACATATTCGGAGAGGAAAACTCCGTTCACCAAGCTCCAAGTTCTAAGTTCTATGCTCTCAATTTCTCACATCTCACATCTCAGAAATTAGTACGCTGCGCTTTTAGTAGTTGGTAGATAGTAGCTGGTAGATAGTAGCTAGTAAAATGTAGAAGGTACTTTATACTGCACGCACCAGTGCTTTTAGTTCCAATTAAACAGTGGGAGACGAAAACTCCGCTCACCAAGCTCCAAGTTCTAAGTTCTATGCTCTCAATTTCTCACATCTCATGTTTCATGTCTCAGATCCTAGTATCCAGTATATGTGAAAGTACTAAATAATGCCCTCAGCAATGTTTTAGTTCCAATTAAACAATTGGAGACAATAACTCCGCTCACTAAGCTCCAAGCTCCAAGCTCTAGGTTCTATAATCCAAGTTCTAACCATTCAATCTCTCCCATCCCCATCTAAATATTAGATTTGAAGCCCAGAAAAAACATCATGCGCAAAACTCTAGTAATTGCTTCCTTGCTTTTAAGCTTTGGACTCATTGCACAAAATCAAAGTGCAGCCCATATTCTACATCAGATTCACCAGATGCAAAACCCCCTTCGGGTGCTGTATTTAGCGGCTCATCCTGATGATGAGAATACTCGGATGATCTCCTGGCTGGCTAATGACATCGGAGCCCAAACTGCCTATTTGAGTTTGACTCGAGGAGATGGAGGGCAAAATCTTATTGGAACCGAACTCGGCGCGCAGCTAGGAGTCTTAAGAACCCAGGAGTTAATGCAAGCTCGTGCAATTGACGGCGGAAGCCAGTTTTTTAGTCGGGCAGTTGATTTTGGTTACAGTAAAAATCCAAAAGAGACCTTTGAGCACTGGGATCGCGATTTGGTTTTAGATGATGTGGTACGTGTAATTCGAACCTACAAGCCGCAAATAATTATTACCCGGTTCCCTCCGGATGGCAGAGGAGGTCATGGCCACCATACGGTAAGCGCAATGCTAGCCCTTGAAGCCTTTGAGGTGGCAGCCGATCCCCAAAAATATCCTGAGCAAAATCTTGAACCCTGGCAGGTATCCCGAATCTTTTGGAATCATAGTTCCTGGTGGGAGCCAAAGATCGACAGCCTTGCCGCGGCAGACCCTAGCTATTTTGTAGTGGACGTAGGAACCTATTTACCTGAATTGGGCCTCTCTTGTAATGAGTTGGCGAGCTACAGTCGCAGTCAACATAAGAGTCAGGGTTTTGGTGTTTCTGTTGCTCGAGGCGGACAAAAGGAATATTTAAAGCTTATGAAAGGAGAGGTGGATGGAACCAGCATTTTTAGCGGTCTTTCACAATCCTGGAAACAAGCTAATCAGCAAGACATTGCAGAGGGATTGGCAAAAATTGAAGAGGATTTCGATCCTCGCCAGCCTCACCTATCTGTGGAGTCGATCATTGATCTTCAGAAGATGATTGCTCAAAAAAGGGACGCCGACTTGGAATGGCTTTTAGAGGATTTGAGTAGACTTGCTGCGGCCTGCCTGGGCTTGAAGCTAGAGATTCTTGCTCCCGAAGAGTATGCAACCCCTGGAGAAGAATTGAAACTGGAAGCCCGCGCTATCCACCGCAGTCCATTGGCAGTAGAGGTGGAACATCCCCAGTATTCCTGGTTAAAGCCCTATAGCTCTAGGATGGAATGGATGCCTCTGGCAAGTAATGAATTGGTGAAGGTGGAATTTGAGGTCGAAGTGCCTGAAAACAGGAGTTCCCAACCTTATTGGTTAAAGGAGTCCTATAATGGGATGTTTCAGGTTGATGACCCTTTGTTAATCGGAAAAGCCGAAAATGACCCGGTAATGGAAAGCGGCGTTTCAGTGAAGGTAGGGGAGCAAAGTTTTCGAATGAGAGTTCCTGTTCGTTATAAATTTTCAGATCGGGTGGAAGGAGAGATCGAAAGGCCTTTAATGGTAGTTCCCGAAATCACAGTTAATAGCCGGGTTAGTAAACTGTTTTTTCTGGATACAGAGGCTCAGGATTTGGAACTTGATTTTAGAGCCTTTAAATCAGGATCTTATAAGATTCAGTTAGTAACCGAAGGATGGCAGGTTGAACCTGCAGAATTCGTGTTGGAATTCGATTCAAAAGATCAACTTAAAAGTCAATTAGTAAAGATTAGCCCCAAAATGGGAGCAGCTCCCGGTAGTTTGAGTATCCTTAGTGTTCATCAAGGTGAAGGTAGGGGTAATGGGAGTTTGGATGCGGTTAACCTAATACCTAAACTGGTAGAGATTGACTATTCGCATATTGACAAGCGAATGATTTTAGAGGACCCCGCGATTCGGTTAATCCCCATGAATCTTAAGAGGAAGGGCAGTCGGGTGGCTTATATTGTGGGTGCTGGGGATAAGGTACCTGAAGCGATTGCTCAGATGGGCTACGCTGTGGATATTCTTGATGAAAGCACCCTTCGGGAAAATGACTTACAGCGCTATCAGGCCATTGTCCTGGGAATTCGCGCTTTCAATACCCAATCCTGGCTTTTCGATCGGAAGGAGCAATTGATGGATTATGTAAATAAAGGAGGGAATCTCATTGTGCAGTATAATACACGCTCCCGCTCTTTTCAAGGGGAGGATATTGCCCCCTATCCCTTTACCATCAGTCGTGAAAGGGTTACAGAAGAAGATGCCCCGGTAAGGTTTGCTCTGCCAGATCATCCGGTACTAAACCGGCCCAATCAATTGATTGAGGCTCATTTCGCTAATTGGGTGCAGGAACGAGGTTTATACTTTGCCAGCAAATGGGATGATGCCTATGCTGCTCCATTAGCCTGGCATGATGAGGGTGAACCGGATCGCTTGGGCGGATTAATTATCGCAGACTATGGAAAGGGGGCCTTTATCTACACAGGTATTTCTTTCTTCCGAGAGCTGCCGGCCGGAGTTTCGGGGGCCTATAAATTGATGGCCAATTTAATCTCCTACGAGCATGAATAGTCAAAATGATATGAAATGGCGCCAGATTTATAGTGCTGTTTTAATCTTCCTTTTTTTGCAGATCGTCTTTTACTATTTCATTACAGCCTATTACGCTTAAATGAGCACTCTCGATTGGATCGTACTTTTCGGAACCCTCTTTGCGATTGTCGCCTATGGCACTTGGCGAACGCGGAACTCTCGCGATTTGAACGATTATCTACGAGGGGGTAACGAAATGCGTTGGCTCACCATTGGGCTTTCGGTAATGGCCACTCAGGCCAGCGCCATTACCTTTCTAAGTGCTCCCGGTTTAGGTTTCGAGTCAGGCTTGCGTTTCGTGCAGTTCTATTTTGGTTTACCCTTGGCCCTGGTTATTATCTCGGCTTTTATTATTCCCATCTACTATAAGCTTAGGGTTTATACTGCCTATGAATATTTAGAATCACGATTCGACCTAAAGACCAGGCTATTAGCCGCATTGCTTTTCTTGGTACAGCGAGGCCTGGCAGCAGGATTAACCATTTTTGCACCAGCGATAATTCTCTCTACTATTTTGGGCTGGAATTTACAGTTCACTAATCTCTTCGTGGGTTTTCTGGTGATCGTGTACACCGTTACTGGAGGTAGTAAAGCGGTGAGTATTACACAAAAAATACAGATGGGAATTATCCTTCTGGGTATGGCCCTGGCCTTTATAATTCTTACCATTCGTATTCAGGACTATGTTGATTTAGGAACAGCTTTTAAACTAGCTGGGACTGCCGGTCGCATGGAAATCCTGGATTTCAATTTCAGTCTTAATGAACGTTATACCGTTTGGAGTGGATTAACCGGTGGTCTCTTTTTAGCCTTATCCTATTTTGGGACCGATCAGAGTCAGGTGCAGCGGTATTTAAGTGGTCGGAATGTTAAGGAAAGCCGCTTGGGCTTGATGTTCAATGCGGTCTTAAAGATTCCCATGCAACTGTTTATCCTCCTAACCGGGGTTTTGGTTTTTGTCTTCTATCTCTACATTAAGCCTCCCGTATTCTTTAACCAGGTTGCCTTAGATAATCTAAATGAGACAGAATATGCTGTTCAGCTAAAGGACATAGAATCACGATACGATCATAACTATACCGAACTCCAAGCAAGCAGAAAGGAATTAGAGGTCGCCCTGGAAGGTGATGATTTTCGCAGTCAACGTGTTACTCGAAATCTATTCCTTAAAAAGCTGGAAGAGGATAAGGCGATACGGGCTGAGGTGAAGGATTTATTACTTGAAGCCGATCCGGAGTTTAAGGTGAAAGATACCAACTACGTGTTCCTCAGTTTTGTAATGGAGTACATGCCTGTAGGAATTATCGGTTTGATTATCGCCTTGATCTTTTCCGCGGCTATGTCTAGTACTTCCAGCGAGCTTAATGCCTTGGCAACAACCACTTCCGTAGATTTTTACAATCGACTCTTTCAAAAAGAAGCTTCGGATCGTAAGCGTTTGTTTATTTCCAAGATTCTCACAGTGCTTTGGGGCTTATTGGCTATAAGCTTTGCCTTAGTGGCAAACTTGTTTGATAATTTAATTGAGATGGTAAATGTGCTCGGTTCCCTTTTTTACGGAACAATATTGGGCATCTTTATCGTGGCCTTCTTCTTTAAGCGGATTAGAGGCGGAGGTGTGTTTTACGCTGCAATTATCGCAGAAATTGTAGTACTGATTATCCACTTTGCCCAGATTTACGATTGGCCACTTCTGGGAGGCTTAGATGTGGAATACCTCTGGTACAATGTAATTGGTTGCGGACTGGTAGTCCTGCTGGTGCATGTTTTTGCATTATTAAGCCCAAAAGAGGCCTAGAGTTTTTCCCAAATCTGATCGCGAAACAAGCCTTGTTCATCTTGAAATTCGGTCCGAATTTTAAATTGGTGTCTCGCCGCTAGATCCCTTAGTTCCTGACCACTATATTTCCTCGAGGTTTCGGTATGAATGGCCTCGTGTGCATCGAGGAAAAAACTTCGATTTACAGCACCGATATGAACATCCTGCTTTTCCAAGGAGATCAGGTAGGAACGGCACTCTCCAGTATGTGGATCATAGGTGTTATAATGTCGAAACTTATTCAAGTTAAAATCACCACCTAATTCACGGTTTATCCGTTTTAAGAGGTTGAAATTGAATGCTGCGGTTATCCCCTTGCTGTCATTATAAGCTGCCAGGATTTTGTTGGGATCTTTTTTAAGGTCCACTCCAAGGAGCAGAAGATCACCCTTGCGTAAGCTTTGACTGAGTTTACTCATAAAGACATCCACATTATCGCGGCGGAAGTTCCCAATATTACTGCCCAGGAAAAGTACTACTAGGGGCTGATCTCCTAGGTTAGACAGCTTGTTTAAAGCTTTGAAATACTCGGCAGCGATCCCTTCCGTTTTGAGGTCGGGAAGCCAATTCTTGAGATTTCTTTGGAGGATTTCCAGTACATGAGGTGATATGTCTATCGGAAAATAGCTAAAATCAAGATTCTCCTTTAAGGCAGTTTGCAGCAGGAATCGGGTCTTAGTACCATCGCCAGCTCCCAATTCTGCCATTCTGAATTTATCCTTAGGCAGTTCATCGCAGATGGCTTTCGCCTGATTTCTAAAAATCTCACCTTCCGCACGGGTCAGATAATACTCGTCTAATGCCATTATTTGCTGAAAGAGCAAGTCTCCGGCATCATCGTAGAAGTATTTAGATAGTAAGTATTTGTCGTTGGCACTAAGGCCTTCCACCACCTCCTCTAAAAAATCACTCATATTATAGGTTTTTAGCCAGCCTCAATCCAGTGAATTGCCAGCGAAAATGGGGGTGAAAGAAATTTCGATAAGTAATGCGAGCATGTTGTTCGGGGGTGGCAATAGAAGCTCCTCTTAAAACCATTTGGTTCACCATAAATTTTCCATTGTATTCTCGGGCCGGACCTTCATATTCTTTAAATCCAGGGTAGGGGAGATATGCACTATTGGTCCATTCCCAACGCTCACCCCATTTAAATTGGGTTGCCGCAATTTCCCATTCCGCTTCAGTAGGTAGTCGGCAACCTTTCCATTGCGCATAGGCATAAGCTTCGTAAAAACTGATATGGGTTACCGGAGCATTAGAGTTCAGTTCCTCCAATCCAGCAAGACTAAAGCGCATCCATTTTCCTTGAATCTTTTCCCAATATAGAGGAGCTGAAATCTGCTCTTCATTTTTCCAGGCCCAACCGTCCATGTGCCAGAACTCAGGGTCTTCATAGCCCCCGGCATTCAGGAAATTCAGCCAATCGCCATTACTCACTAGTTGATTACTAATAGCAAAACCTTCTAAAAAGACTTTATGTCGGGGTGCCTCATTATCAAAATGGAAGTCTTTGCCAGCATATCCGATCTCATATAAACCCTCTTGTACTTCCTTCCATTCGGCTGTCCTTATAGGATTTAGAGTCTCCTTAAATCCCTTTTGATAGATGGGGTGAAATGGCTGTTGCCCAAGTGCTTTTTTAAAATCCGTTAAGAAGAGTTCCTGATGCTGTTGTTCATGATGTAAACCAAGTTCCAGAGTGTTTAGGTCTTCTTCGGACAAGGCATGACCCTGCAGCAAACCTTCCATAGCTTGATCCACATAGCTCCGGTAATCATGAATTTCGCTTAAGGCCGGACGGGTGAGTGAGGCACGAGAGGCCCGATCAATTCTTGGCCCGAGAGCTTCGTAATAGGAGTTGAAATAATAGGCATAGTGTGGATCAAAAACCTGATAATCCAATTTCAGTTTGGATAACACCAGAGTTTCAAAAAACCAGGTGGTGTGACCGAGATGCCATTTAGGGGGACTTGCTTCGAAACTACTTTGGGCCAGGTGATCTTCTACACTAAGACCCTCCATTAGTTTTAAGGTCTGTGAGCGAACCTCGCGGTAGCGCTGCAACAGATAGGTTTGCCTCATTGATTAATTACTTCGAGACGGGAAATTAGAAATTCTTAAAAAGAAAAACCGCCTCAAGGGCGGTTTTTATCTTAATCCATTTCGTTTCTAATTTCATCGTTCAGGGGAAGATCATTACTGTGATCTATCACCACCGGTTGCGGTTCAGCTTCCAGGTACTCAGTGTCATCATCTTTAGAGCAGGCAGCTATAAAAAGCACCAACGCTCCGAGTGAAATCCATTTTTTCATCTTTTCTGTTTTAGTTCTTTCGCTAAGCTAGAAGAAGATGAGAGCGATGGCTTGTCAGAAATTGCTGCTAAAGTCTTAAACTTCAGTTAAATACTTATGGGTATAGCTAATACTCATGGCTCCTTCACCCACCGCCGAAGCCACTCTATTCATTGCTCCGGATCGCACATCACCAGCCGCGAAAACTCCTGGTACAGAGGTTTCCAAAGAATGGGGAATCCGATCCAGTGGCCAGTGTTTGGCACTTTCACGATCTTCCAAAATTGCATTTCCGGTAATCACAAAGCCTTTGGAATCCTTACTGATATCTTTAGGTAACCAATCCGTATAAGGCTTGGCGCCGATGAAAATGAAAATGGCCGCTGCATCATGGGTTTGTACCTCCCCGCTTTCATTATCGCGAATACTAACCTTTTCCAGATAATCCGTCCCATGGGCTTCAGCGATCTCTGAGAATGGAGAAACCTGAATATTGGGAGTGGCATCAATTTGATCAATGAGGTAGGCTGACATAGTTGAAGTTAAATCAGCACGTCTAATCAAAATAGTCACATCTCTGGCGAAGCGAGATAGATACATTGCGGCCTGGCCTGCAGAGTTTCCACCTCCCACGATGAAGATAGAACGATTCGTACAGGCTGCTGCTTCGGTAGTAGCGGCGCCGTAGTATACCCCGCGACCGGTTAGATTTTGGAGTCCTTTCGTTTCAAGTTGGCGATAATCTACGCCAGTGGCAATTACAATGGATCGAGTTAGGACCTCTTTGCCGTCTTTCAGTTTGAGGATTTTGTTTTGATCGGCAAGTTCGATGCTTTCCACCTCTGCTGGAGTGAGGAATTCAGCGCCTAAACGGGTAGCCTGACTCAAGGCTCTTCTGGCTAAATCCGAACCACTTAATCCATTGGGAAAGCCCAGATAGTTCTCAATTCGTGAGCTGGTCCCCGCTTGTCCACCCGGAGCATGCTTTTCTACCAATAAGGTCTTGAGGCCTTCACTAGCCCCGTAAACCGCAGCGGCTAAGCCAGCGGGTCCAGCTCCAATTATAACTGTATCATAAAGTTGAGACTTTACTTCGGTGGGCAAACCTATTTGAGCCGCTACCTGCGCTTTGGTAGGCCTTTTTAAAACGGTGCCATCCTCTAGGAACAAAGCGGGTAAATCATCGAGACTTAGTTCATTTTCCTGCATCAATATTTTTCCCTCCTCGTCTTTCTCAATATCATGCCAACGATAAGGAAATAGGTTCCCTGCCAAATAATCCTTTAGATCATGGCTCAATTGTGAATATTGAATACCGATGACCCTGAGTCCCTGAAAGGCCGGGCGATGAAGTGCTTGCCAATCCAGCAATAAATCGTCAATTACCGGGAAGAGCTTTTCTTCTGGTGGATCCCAGGGCTTCATTAAATAGTGATCCAATTGCACCTCATTGATAGCTTGGATGGCAGCATTGGTATCGCTGTAGGCCGTTAGTAAGGCTCGCTTAGCTTTTGGGAAAACTGTTTTTGCTTCTTGCAGAAAATCGACGCCCTCCATTTCAGGCATCCGCTGATCACTTAGGAAAAGGGCAATCTCCGCATTCTGATTTTTTAGTTCTACCAGGCTTTCTCTGGCTTCCTTTGGATCAGAAGTGGATAGGATCTTATATTCTTCTTTATAGCGTGCCCGGAGGTCAGATCGAATGGCCCTTAATACCTGAGGGTCATCATCAATGGCAAATATTAGAGGTTTGGCTTTTTTCATGATTTAAGGGGTAAGCAAATGCTAAAAATTGTTGGATTCGCGGCTGATTCGAGTTCAAGTTTCCCTTGATGTTGTTCAACGATATTGCGGGAGATATCTAATCCTAAACCAGTCCCTTCACCAATGCCTTTGGTCGTAAAGAAGGGATCGAAAATGGAATTTTGAACATCTTCCGGAATACCTGGACCATTATCTTCAATCTTGATGTATGCAAACTCGCGCAGCGCAAAAGTGCGGATGGTGATTTGAGGATTTTCGGTTCCCTTTAGGGCATCGATAGAATTGTCTAAAAGGTTGGTATAAACCTGATTCATCTGTCCGGCAAGTACAGGCACCTTTCCAAGATCAGAACTGTAATCTCTAACGATATTAATATTCGATTTACGGACTTTGTGTTCCAATATTTTTAAGGTAGAATCCAAGCCTTCACTCAATAGGGCGGGCGCTTTATCTTGTGCCTGATCCATATGGGTGAAGTTCTTGATACTGGCTACCAGCTCTGAGATTCGCAGCGCGGCTGCTTCAATGTCTCCCAGTAATTCCTGGCGTCCCAATTCAAATTCCAGATACTTCATAAGCGCTTCTTTGGCGTTATCATCGGTATCTTCAAAGGCTTCTTCTAGAAATTCGGGTTCCAAATTGTATTCAACCAGATAGTCAATTAACTCATTGCAATTTGGAAGGTCCATTTCATCAAAATAGTCTTCCCAATCATCCTCGCGAGATTGACGCTCTAAAAGACTAAGCTGAGCCTTATCGCGTCCTTGTATTTTGGTAAGGATGCTTGCGGCGGTATCGAGATATTGTAAAGGATCCGGCAATTGCACCACCTTTTTCACCATTTTCATACCGTCATGTCCACGATGTCTCAGGGTTTTTGAACTTCGAGCGATGGCCGCGGTGGGGTTATTCAGTTCATGGGCCAAACCGGCGCTTAACTTACCTAATGCCATCATGCGTTCATTTTGTGAACGTAGATTGGAGAAAGTGCGAATACGACTGGTCATTAGATGAACCAGGCTTTCGGTCAATTCATAATGCAGAGTGATTAGTTCCCTGAGTTTTTCCCTTGGAAATTGCATTGCCTTGCCCTTTATGGTTGCAACGGCAGAGGCTGAAGCTTTCTCCATTCTCGAAAAGGGGAGGAGTCCGGTAATATCTCCGGCGTTCATCTCGGCTATGATATTTTGATTGCCTTTTTGCACCATGAAGATGCGGTAATGACCCTCTAATACAAAGGTCATGTAGTTGGCAGGTACATCTGCCTGAAAAAGGAAACCATCTTGGGGAATTTCTACTATTTCGCTCTGGTCAATAAGATATTGAACCTGCTCATCGGGCACGTTGGATAAGGGCTCAAAGAGCTTCTTTAGGTCTGCGACCTCTATGTTATGATGCATACTCTAAATAAGTGAAAATCCCTGAAACAGGGATTAAAATTGCACAATGATTCCTAGAGAAGGGATTCTTGTGCCATTGCCATTTTCCAATAGCTTGGTGTCATAGCGTTGCTCATCTGCAGGAGCGCTGGGATTCAGTATGATAGGATTTCCATTAGCGTCTCTATTCAAGGCAAGAAGGGGTTCTCCATCAATCGATTGACCTAATAAGTTCTGAACATCAAAATAGAGGTTTAGAGACCATCTTTCAAAGAACCATTTCTTATCAATCCGCACATTTACTCGATTGAAGTTTGCAAAACGCTCTTGGTTTAATCTACTCCAGTCTGGCAAACCTCTGCGATTTACGTTGTAGACCTGAACCAGAGAACTGGTTTCAATATCGGTAGGGGTAAATGGCGCACCACCCAGGAACTGATACTGTACTCCTAGCTCCCAATTCTTACCAAATTTCTTCCCTCCTGTTAAAGTGATGATGTTTTGGTTGTCCCAGGAAGAGGGAACCAGGTCTCCATTAACATCTTCAAATTCAGATTTAACAAGGGTATAGGCTAAGGTTCCAAACCAGCCATCAAATAGTTTCTGTTGGTAGAGAAACTCCAGGCCATAAGCTCTTCCTTGTGCGGAGGATGTGGCCGGTTCATTTCCAATCACACCAAAATCGCTACCAAGATTAGCCAAAGTGATACCGCGTTCGGTGAGGAATGGGTAGTTATCATAAATCTTATAGAAACCTTCAACACTGATTTTCGCATTAAATGGAAGATAGTAAGCAAACCCTGCTACCAGATGTTGAGTGCTGATATAAGTTAGATCTTCATTAACCAGGACACCATTTGTATCTCTAAAGCCTAAAGTGGTAAAAGGTGGAAGTTGATTGTAAATGGAGTAACTCGCATTAAAACTCAATTCGGAGTTGATATTGTAACTCAGGGCGAGCTTAGGGGAGAACTGTTTAAGTGGATTCGCAGTATTGGCATTGAAGCTGTTGCCATCGAAACGGAAGCCCAGGTTTAAATTGATCTTTTCATCCAGAAAGCTGCGATTCACATTTCCAAAGGCAAAGTATTGGAATAGGCGCAGGTCGGTCTCATAATTTCTTGGTGCGGCCCCCGGAGCAACCCTTAAATCAAATTCGGAGGTGATGTATTTTACCTCTTCAAATCCAAAACCGCTGGTGATACGCCAGCCATTATTGCGGTAAAAATTCTCAACTCTCAATTTGTTCTCAATTTCCTGAGATAGATAGTCTAGTAGTTGTCTTCCATTTTCCTCATCATTGTCTTCGTACTTAAAAGCTGAGTTATTAAGCATGAAGCGGCTCAGGATGAAATTGGTGTAAGACTTCTCTCCAAATCTGGTGTATTTCGCACCTACAGAGTAGTTCCACTGTTCGTTAACCGGTAAAAAGGCCAGCTGAAATTGTTGTGCTTCGGTTTCGTTAGCATCCAGATTCAACTGGAATTGATCTATTGCTCCAATGCCAATAAAGGTCAATTGGTTTTTATCGTCAAACTTGTGTTTTACCTTAACCTGGAAATCATTATAAGTAGGAAGAAAGGGTAGTTCTAATACTGAGAACAAGAATTGGAGATAGCTTCTGCGCGCCGATGCGAGGAATGTAGTTTTATCACCAATAGGTCCTTCCATGGTCAATCCAACTTCCGATGCACCCACCTGAAAGATGCCTCCGATCTTATCGCTTCGGCCATCCTTGAGCTTAATATCCAGTACCGAGCTAAGAGCATTAGCTTTTTCTACCGGAAAGGCAGATGTGTAGAGATCTACTTCGCGAATGAAGTTCACATTAATCAAACCAACTGGACCGCCCGAGCTACCTTGAGTAGCAAAATGATTAATAGAGGGTATTTCAATTCCGTCGAGAAAGAAGCTATTCTCATTAGGAGCTCCCCCCCGAATAATGATATCATTCCTGAAATTGGGCGTCGAAGCAACCCCCGGTAAAGATTGAAGTACCAGAGAAATATCCTGATTACCTCCCGGATTTCTTTGAATTTCATTGATCCCCAAAGTGCTAACGGATACCGGACTTTCCTTTTTTCGCGTGATCTGGTCTTGAGCGGTAACGTTTACGGTTTGTAAAGTTTGACTGCTCTCCGAAAGAGCAAAATCAATTACAAAAGGACGCGAAGGGGATACCTGCACTTCATATTCGGTCTTATTCGTATAACCAACAAAGGATGCCGTGACATTGTATAGTCCAGGCTCTACTTCTAGTTTATAATTCCCATCAATATCGGTAGTAGTACCTACTGTACTTCCCTCAATAACCACATTAGCAAAGGGCAAGGGTTCATTATTAATTTCATCATATACTCGACCCTGAATAATGCCGGTTTGAGCGCTTAGACTTACAACGAATAGCAACAGAGCGCTGAGTAGGGAAATACGAAAGTTCAATTTAAACTTGCTTTTGTTGATGTTGCAAGAAAAAACCCTGACGATGGGCCAGGGTTCATGAGATTTGAAAAAAATGTTACAACACCGGATAATAGACCTTGGTTAGCCATTTACTGGTATCAGGCTCTAAGGATGGATCGGTAACGAAGAATTCAATTCCGAAAGGAGCCAATTCAATTTCATTGGCCGTTGCATGTTCCTTAATCCGTGTGTGTGCCTGTCCGGTGAGAGCATAGGGCCCTAGGAAATTCACTTCTAAACCGGAACTGGTAGAGAGGATTCTTTTATCTACATATTCATCGGCCTCTATATCGGAGCGAACAGGTATACCGAATTCAATCTGGGTTTGTCGGGTTTCCTCGTTCCATTCGTGATAGATCGCAAAGGGAGGTCCAGTGATCAGACTGTCAGCCTTCTTACCTAATGAGTTTAAAATCCGACCATAATTACGGGCAAAAATTTCCGAACCTAGTTCTGAGATATCGGTCATGCTTACCATTTCCGTAACACTGAAATAGGTAATGGAATCTTTATTCACTTCGGTAACTGGAAACTCAACGATTTCCACTTTCTGGCTTTCAATAATGTATTTGATATTGCCTAACCCGGTTTCAAAACTGTTTGCCACGCGGCCTTCAATAAACAGTCCTTGCCAACGCTTAAAAAAACCAAGTTCGCCAGTGATGCCCCAGGTAACCTGAGTTCTGTTTTTTCCTACTTCATTGAGATACCAAAATCCATTTGCGGGATCTCGACCTTCGAAATTGAGCGAAGTAAGCAGCGTGTCCATTCCATTTATTGAAATGATCTGTTGATTGCCGTTGCCCATCTTTTCTGAAGTCCAGCTGTAACGAGCACCTTTGCCTTTAGTTTGATCGCCATATCGAAATACCATAGTGCTATCTTCAGCTAACCATGGAGACCAGGCCTCCCAATTCTTAAAATCATTCACTTGAGCAAAGACCGCCTTCTGGCTTCCGTTGATATTAATCGTTCGGGAAACATTATAGCTAGAACTAAGGAAAAGCGATATCAATAAAAATAGTCCGAGAAGAACTAGAACGATGATTAGAATAATCTTCAGGATGCGCATAATCGTCATGTTGATTGGGTTGGCAAGTTAGAAAATTAGCGGTTTTCGGCTCTCTAAGCTTGTTGAAATAATTGGGAAAAGGCATAGTCCATTGAGGATTCCAAAACTCTAAAAGAAATACCTTTGCCGCATGCAAGAAAAGATACTTATTCTCGATTGCGGATCGCAATACACGCAATTGATTGCCCGTCGGGTGAGGGAGCTAAATGTATACTGTGAGATACATCCCTACAACTCTATTCCGGCTCTGGATGAATCCATAAAGGGATTAATAATCAGCGGAAGTCCCTTTTCGGTAAATGATGCCGATGCTCCCCAAATCGACTTAAGTGATTTTCGCATGAAAATGCCTGTTCTTGGAGTTTGTTATGGCGCTCAATATATGGCCAGCATTGATGGCGGACGTGTTGAAGCCTCAGAAACCAGGGAGTATGGCAGAGCAAAATTGGAGGAAGTTCAATCCCTTTCTCCTTTGATGAAGGATATACCTGAAGATTCACAGGTTTGGATGAGCCATGGAGATACCATTCTAAAAACTCCGGACTCATTTGAAATCGTAGCGAGCACTCATGATGTACGTGTAGCAGCATATCATATTACTGGAGAAGAAACCTATGGTATTCAGTTTCATCCAGAGGTGTATCACAGTACAGATGGCTTGCAATTGATCTCTAATTTCCTCGTGGATATCTGCGGTTGTAAGCAAGATTGGACGCCTATCTCTTTTGTGGAGGATACTATTGCTCAAATGCGTGTTAAGCTAGGCCATGATAGAGTGGTCTTGGGCTTAAGTGGTGGTGTGGATAGCACCGTTACGGCAGTACTTCTCTCTGAAGCTATTGGTGAAAATCTGCATTGCATTTTTGTGAATAATGGACTATTGCGTAAAAATGAGTTTGAGTCGGTTCTTGATCAATACAAGGATATGGGCTTAAATGTTAAAGGTGTAGATGCGACTGATCGTTTTCTGGATGCCTTAGCCGGAGTAAAAGATCCGGAGCAAAAGCGCAAAATCATCGGCCGGGTGTTTATCGAAGTATTTGATGATGAGGCCTCGGCTATTCAAGGTGTAAAATGGCTCGCTCAGGGCACGATTTATCCGGATGTTATTGAATCAGTTTCGGTGAAGGGACCTTCAGCTACTATTAAATCGCATCACAATGTTGGTGGACTGCCAGATTTTATGAAGCTAAAGGTGGTGGAGCCTATGAATACTTTGTTTAAAGATGAGGTGAGAAGGGTAGGCGCCGCTTTAGGTATTCATCCAGACTTGCTGGGTAGACATCCTTTTCCAGGACCGGGTTTGGCAATACGTATTCTAGGTGATATCACTGCCGATAAAGTGAAGATACTCCAGGAAGTAGACGCCATCTTTATTAATGGTTTAAAGGATCATGATTTGTATGATTCGGTATGGCAGGCCGGAGCTATTTTATTACCGGTCCAGTCTGTTGGTGTAATGGGGGATGAACGTACTTATGAACAGGTAGTTGCGCTAAGAGCAGTAGAAAGCACCGATGGCATGACTGCAGATTGGGTACATTTGCCTTATGAGTTCCTCGCAGAGGTTTCAAATCGAATAATAAACAGGGTAAAAGGCGTTAACCGGGTAGTATACGACATCAGTTCCAAGCCGCCGGCAACAATCGAATGGGAATAGGAATCAGGTATAAGTTTTTAATCGTTTTACTCTTTTTCACAAGCCTTTCTTTAATGGGCCAGGGTGAGGGTAGAATCCATGTGGTAAAGGCTAAAGAAACACTTTATGGTATTTCCCGGAGCTATAACTTCACTATAGATGATTTAATCTATTTCAACCCTGATCTTAAGACGCAAGAACTTAAAGAGGGGATGAAGCTGGTTATTCCCAGCGATGAGCGCATCAAAGCCATTAAGGCAGAGCGCCGCAGAGCTAATCAGGATTCCGCAAAGTACATCTACCATCGTGTTGTAAAGGGGGAAACGCTTTTCTCTTTAAAGGAACGCTACGGAGTAGAAATCAAAGATTTAAGAACCCTCAATCCCATACTAGAGGATCAGGGGGCTATCCGCATTGGACAAATTCTCCGTATTCCTCGTGATCCTGCAAAATTCAAGGGTTATCAAATTGATATGGCTGCCTTGGATACGGGCACTTACAAGCTTGAAGGAGAATGGTTTTATCATCGGGTCCAGAAGAAGGAGACGGCCTATTCCTTAGGAAGTCGATATAAGATAAGCCTGGATAGTCTCTATCTGCTAAACCCTGGAGCGGCTAATGGCTTAAGATTAGGTCAATGGCTTAAGTTACCCGCTAACCGCAAGGATTTAAGACCGCTGATTGTAGACCTTGAGTTTGATGGACCGGACGGTAAAGGAAAAGCTGCCCGCCAGCAACGCAAAAAACAAGAGGAAATAACCAATAGGGTGGATACCTCTTATATTGAAGGGGATATAGCCAACAGCAACTATTTCCTGTACAAGGTAAAAAGTGGAGATACATTTTTCAGTTTGAAACAACGCTTCGATGTGAGTCAGGAAGAACTCCTGGCATTAAACAAGGAGCTTAGGAAGGGATTGGTTGTAGGTCAATACATAGCAATACCAAAGAAAAATGGTTCTAGAGAATTGACCTGGTTAGACCGTATTCTTGAGGACCGTGAAGCGGAGCAGCGTCGTAAAACCATTGAGGAAAACTACCGCAAGAATAAAAACAAGCCGAAGCCTAAGGTTAAAACTAAGAACCGCGACAGCACTTTAGTAGATATTAATAAACCTTACCGTGTAGCGATGGTGCTGCCTTTCCGTAGCAGTTTATATGCTGATACCATTGGGGTAAAGGACTTTAAGCCACATCGCGATACGGAGATGGCTACGCAGTATTATTTTGGTTTCCTCATGGCAGCGGATTCTATCAAATCTTTAGGAATGGATCTTTCTATAAAGGTTTATGATAGTCAAGCCAACAAACGTTTGGTACGGTTGCTGGCCAAGCGTATTGATTCTTTGGAAGCCGATTTAGTAGTTGGACCGGCCTATAGCCGCATTGTTGAAGAAATGGCTGATCAGCTAGCTGATGATGATGTACCGATAATCAGTCCTTTGAGTGTAGGCGTGCAAGTAGAGAAACGCCCTAACCTAATTCAAGTGGTACCACCGACCGAAAGTCGGTACGTACGAATTGCTAATTTGATTAATCATCATTATTCGGATGCTAACCTCATTTTTGCGCATTGTGGAAGTGAAAAGGAAGAGCAGCAAGTTCGATTGATTAAATCACGTTTGAATCCTCGCGAGGATAGTGAGTACATGACTTCCATTGTAAACTGTGATGACCTTCAAAATCGCTGGGACTTAAGAGACCGGATGGCTCAGATTTCGGGTAAGAAGTTGGTTGTGTTATTGGGTGATGACCCAGTATTTTTGAGTGATATAGTGTCCAAGCTTTATGCGATTCGCGATTCCGGTATTACAGTAGTAGGTAGTCCGCGTTTATTGAACTACCCTACAATGGAATTGAGCTACCTTAATGGACTTAACTATCACAGTTACGAGTTTCGTCATGTAGACTATAACGATCCGCACATGCGCAAATTTATAGCGGCCTTCCGAGAGCGGTTCGATGCAGAGCCCAGTCCTTTCGCATTTCAAGCTTATGATGCTGGATTGTATTTTCTGCCAAAGCTTTGGCGATATGGCAATCAGTTCCGTGATTACCTAAAGTCGGACGAGAAATTCAGCACCGGTTACGAATGGGAGTTCCTACCTGAAGGTGGAATTGAAAACACCCATCTATTTATGTATCGATTAGAGGATTACCAATCGCATCGTATTGCTGATAAAGAGGAAGCCGCTCCTGAGCCTATGGAAGAGCTAGAAGCAGAACCTCAACTGGAAGAGGCTGAAAGATAGAATCAGATTTCTCCGCTTCTTAGATAGGAACTAAAGAGGTCCGCAAAGTTGAAGCCCTCCTCGAGTCGCTCCTTGTTCAATCGGGAATGCTCCGCTAATGCCCACAAAACCATTTCCATTAAAAAGTATTTCTCGTCTTGAGAAGCATCATTCTGGTAGGCTTCGATGAGTTGCTTTAAAGGTCCAATAGCATTTAATTGCTTTTGATACTCTTTGTCCGTCCAGTTGAAATGCATGTCCAGAGTTTTCCCTTGTCCAAACCAGTCAATAAGAATTTTGTAAGGATTCTTCTCATCTCCGGATTTTAAATCATCCAGGCTAGGGAAGAATTCAGGTAAGAGACTCTTAACTGCTGCACCGATGAGGTTTTCTGCCACAATTCCCGCGCCTTCCTGTTCGCCCTCATAAACCAATTCCACCTTGCCGGTGATGGCTGGAATTATGCCCATGAAGTCTAGTAGCCTTACATTGGTTTGTTTGGCACCATCAATAAGGGCGCGCCTTTCCGCCGTGCTCACTAGGTTTTCCAGTGCTGAAATGCTAAGGCGGGTAGATACCCCACTTTTAGCATCGATATATTCATTCTGGCGGGCTTCAATAGAAATCTGTTCCAGTAGTTCAAATGCTAAATCCGGGATTTTTACAGATTCAGATTGAGCGTTAGTCAATTTGGCTTCCTGCAAAGTGATTTTACGTGCCGTGCCTCGGTCTTTAGGGTAGTGCGTGAGTATTTGGCTCCCTATCCGGTCCTTTAAAGGGGTAACGATCGATCCCCGGTTGGTGTAATCTTCCGGGTTTGCGGTAAACACAAATTGTACATCTAATGCCAAGCGAAGCTTAAAACCTCTTATTTGAATATCACCCTCTTGTAGAATATTAAATAAAGCAACCTGGATACGTGCCTGTAAATCCGGTAATTCATTAATTACGAAAATACTGCGATGTGCCCGAGGTATCATCCCAAAGTGGATGGTGCGCTCATCGGAATAGGCAAGCTTCAGATTAGCCGCCTTAATGGGGTCGACATCTCCGATGAGGTCGGCTATACTCACATCAGGTGTAGCCAGCTTTTCATAGTATCGTTCATTTCGATGAATCCAATGGATAGGGCTTTCATCACCATGCAGGGCAATCAAATCCTGAGCTTGTCGTGAAATAGGCGCTAATGGATCATCGTTGAGTTCTGTTCCACTTAAAGCTGGAATATATTCATCCAGCAAGGCAGTCATTTGTCTTGCCAGCCTCGTTTTAGCCTGACCGCGTAAACCGAGGAAGTTGATGTTATGTCCAGCCAATAAGGCTCTTTCTAGATCTGGGATTACGGAGTTTTCATATCCATGAATTCCGGTAAAAACGGTTTCTCCTGCTCTCAGTTTATCGACCAGGTTCCTGCGGATTTCTTCTTTAATACTTTGGGGTCGGTAACCACTTCTTTTAAGGGCACCGAGAGTTTTAATTTGAGCAATATCCATGCTTAGTTTATTCTGCGCTTGCGATTGTTCTCGTAATCTTGAAAAATGAAATCTCCTAATCCGTTGAGTCCGGTATAGAAGGCTTTGCCTTTGTTGGCTTTCGTGAAGTTTTCTACAAATTGTTGCAAGTAGGGATCTTGGGCAATCATAAAGGTGGTTATGGGTATTTGCGCCCTACGGCAGGCTGCGGCTCGGTTGTAGCACTTACCTACGATATAGTCATCCAGACCAAAGCTGTTTTTGTAGTAGGTGCCATCTGGTTCATGCAAACAGCTTGGTTTGCCATCGGTAATCATGAAGATTTGCTTATTGCTATTCTTCTTTTTACGTAATAGGTCCATGGCCAAATCAAGCCCGGCAACGGTATTAGTGTGATAAGGACCAACCTTTAGATAGGGCAATTCTTCCAATTCGATTTGCCAGGCGTCATTACCAAAAACCAGAATATCCAGAGTGTCTTTTGGATAGCGGGTTTTAATAAACTCGGCTAATGCAAGTCCAACACGTTTTGCTGGGGTTATGCGATCCTCTCCATACAGGATCATGGAGTGACTGATATCAATCATCAAAACGGTACTGAGTTGAGCCTTATAATATTGCTCATTCACCACCAAATCATCTTGTCCTAGTTGAAAGTCATCAATTCCACTTCGAGTGTAAGCATTCTTTACACTCTGTTGCATATCAATTTGCTCCAGGCTATCTCCAAAATGATAGGGACGATGATCGCTACTGTTTTCATCTCCAGGACCGGTATGCTTTGTGGGGTGATTACCTTGGGCACTCTTTTTTAGCTTGCCAAACACCTGTTCGAGGGCACGATGGCGAATAGCTCGCTCCGTTTTGGCGGTCATGCTTAATCCGCCAAGGCCATCCGGCCCATCAATTTCTTCGCGCAGGAAGCCCTTCTGTTTCAGTTCTTCCAAAAAGTCATCTATGGTGTAATCTTTCGTGCTTAGTCCGTATTCCTGATCTAGCTCTCTCAGCCAATCAATAGCCTCATCAACATCACCCGAGGTATGTAATAGGAGTTCTTTAAATACGTCCAGTAAACGTTCAAAGGTACTTTTAGACTTACCGCTATATTCTGTAAAGCGTATTCCTTGCATAAAGGGAAATTCTATAATTAAACCCGTAGATGCAAGTAAGGTTTCAAGGTTTTACTAATGGCCTGATGCATTTAATTTATCGAACCCATCACCCTTTCCATAAACTGGTTAAGAGCTTCTTTACGTGGGGTGCCCTTTTTCATTTCCTTATGTACTTCCAGAGCACCATAGAAGTTCGACATAAGTTCGCCGATGGTTTCCAATTCCTCGTCTTTCATACCCTTTGCATCAGCCATATGCTCAAGTAATTCAATGGTTTCGGTAACCCAATCTTCGTCATTCGCCTCAATGAAGTCTACAGTCTGCTTGATAATTGGTAGTCGCATGCCTAATTTTTAAGCAAAGATAATATCATTATCGATTATCAAAGTGAAAATACCATAGCAATTGACTATTAATCCATATCGTACCTTCGCCCAAAATTGAAGCATGGCACTAATCAGTAAGGTCGAATATCAGGGTGAATTGCGTAATGCAGCAACGCATTTAAAGTCAGGACAAAGTATCATTACCGATGCTCCCATCGATAACAATGGTAAAGGGGAGGCATTTTCTCCTACCGATCTTTTATCTACCGCCTTAGCTTCTTGTGCCTTAACTGTTATGGGAATTCGAGCCCGCAAGGAGGGTTTCGATTTAGAACAAGCCTCCGCTGAGGTAAGCAAGGTAATGGCAGCTGATCCACGCAGAGTTTCAGAGGTGAAAATTCACATTAAACTGAAGGCTAATTGCAACGCCAAAATGCGCAAAATCCTTGAGGGTATTGGTAAAAACTGCCCGGTAGCTAAAAGCTTAAGTGCTGATCTGCATCAGGATATTCAGTTTGAATGGGTTGAATAGATTTATTACTAGTTGAACAACCGATACTGCCCGTTCCGCATTGGTCTGAATGCATTAAGATTAAATTCAGGCACCTTTCGATCTGAATAGTATTTACGCCTGGCAAGTTTGATGCTTTGGCTTACCTGTTCTGCTATCTGTCCCTGTCCACGCATCCGGCGTCCATAAACAGAATCATTTAGCTGTCCATCATGGAGGTCAGAAACCAGGTTAACCACTTTGTCATAGCGATCGGGATAATGTTCCAACAACCAGGGAAGGAAGATATCTCTTAGTTGACCGTTTAATCGGAGTATAGTGTAATTGATGGCCAAGGCTCCTGCTTCCGAAGATTTTTCAGCCAGTGGTAAAATCTCATGGCTATTGAGCCCGGGAATGATAGGAGCAATCATTACGGAAACTGGTATCCCAGCATCGCTTAAGTCTTTCACCGCTTTCAAGCGTTTTTTAGAAGAGGCAGTTCGAGGTTCCATGAATCTCCGTAATTGCTCATCCAGCGTATTGATACTGAAGGCCACCTGAACCAACTTATGCTCAGCAAGTTTCTGCAAAATGTCCAGATCCCTTTCGATCAAAGCGTTCTTGGTAATGATCCCTACTGGATTACGATATTCCAGGAAGACCTCTAATAATCGCCTAGTAATTTTAAACTTTCTCTCTAAGGGTTGATAACAGTCAGTATTTCCTGAAAGCATAATAGGAGCAGGCTTCCAACTCTTCTTTTCCAAATGCTGTATCAATAATTCGGGGGCATTTGGCTTAACCAAAATATGTCGTTCAAAATCGACTGCGGCATCCAGGGCCCAATAATAATGGCTGTTACGCGCGTAGCAATACGAGCATCCATGCTCACATCCCTGGTAAGGGTTTAGGCTCCAATCGAAATTTAAATCCGGGCTTAAAACAGGATTGACGATCGATTTGGCCTGGACCTCCGTCCATTTGGTTTTAGAATCTGCTAAGGGATCTTCTCCATTCTGATGTTGCCACTCCAAAAACTCATCTTCCTTTTCATATTGATTGATCTCAAAAGGATTCTGCACTTTTCGAATACTGGCTCTTCCTTTAGTGCTAGTCTTCTTCACCCAGTTGTGATTTTAACTGGTGTAATTCATTTTTAAGCTCGTTAATTCCCTGCATCATTCGCTGATACTGCAAATCTTTCAGGTCGGATTCATTGGGCATCTGAAAGCTTAAAATGCCCTTTGCTTTCCATACCTCCAAAATCTCCAATGCATCCAGATAGTAAGGTTTGTATTCCGTGTTATCTGATTTTAGAAGCAATCGGTTTTTTGCGCTAAGCTCATTTTCCACCCTTTTATAAACGATCCCATCATTTAAGGTGAGTAGAATGTAGCACTCATTATTCTTGAGGGTTTCCCAGGTTTCAACGAATTCACCTATCACATAGGAGCCGGGTTGCACTGGGAGCATGGAGTCTCCCTCAATCTGGAATATTCTTAGGGTTCCGCTCTGTTGTAGTTCGGGAAGCGGCAAGCTGATAGATTTTAGTCCTTCGATGTATTCCGTATCTGAATAACCCTGAGTGTATCCTGCAGCAGCTTTTTGTGGAATCAGGCTGATCAATTCCCGGCCCGATGCATCCACCGCTACGGGAAGAACACGTAGGGGATAATCCGTTTTTCTTGGGCTAGGTGCTTTTTGATCCAGCTTTTTGTAAAGCAATTCTTCCAGGGAAACTGAAAAGAGATGACAAAAGATTTGCAAGGTATCAAGCCGGGGTTCTGATCGCCCCTCTTCATATGCCCCAATTAAGCTGCGATTAACCTGCAGTTTTTCTGCAAGCTGAGCTTGAGTCCATTCTTTTTGTTTCCTTAAAAATCGAATATTTGGTCCTAACTGTTTCAAGGGGTTATATTTTTATGCTAAAATAAAAAGAATGCTAATAAATAAAGAATGTTTGCTTTCTTATTTTAGTATCAATTGAACTTTCCTTTCTACAAATGGTCAATGCTATAAACAAAATCATGCGAAAAGTAATTGGTATTAAAACGGCTGCAGCTGCTCATATGCCAGGCCTAAAAACCTGGCGAGCAATGCCTGTTGCAGGATTGGAAATGCTTGATCCTTATATATTTCTTAATCATCATGGACCAGAGTACTTTCCCCCTCATAGCAATGGTCTTCCTTTTGGTCCACATCCCCATCGTGGCTTCGAGACTCTAACCTTTATAGTGGATGGCGAATTAGTTCACAAGGACAGTCAAGGCTTTGAAAGTCGAATTTTAAAAGGAGGCATTCAGTGGATGACGGCCGGGGCAGGAATAATCCATTCCGAAACCTCTTCTGAGGAATTCCGAAAGACAGGAGGGGATATGGAAATCCTTCAACTCTGGATAAACCTTCCTGCGAAACTAAAGTCTAGTCCTCCTCATTATCAGGGTTTTCAAAAGGAGTCTATCCCTGTTGTAAAACTAGCCGAAGATGTGAGCCTTAATATAATTAGTGGTACTTACGCCGATGAAACTGGCCCCGTTGAGAGTCCTTATCCTCAGTTCATGTCGACCATTGAGGCCGAGCAGGGTAGTAGTTTTTCTCTGTTGAATAATAATGGTCAAGTGCTCTTCTATCTTGTTTCGGGCAGCCTTGAAGTTAATGGTCAGCTCGTTAACAAAAGGCAAACCGTGCAATTCGAGCAGGATGCTGGCGAGATAGAAGTCAAGGTATTTGCGAAATCCTATATCATCTTCGGGCAGGCCACACCAATCAAAGAGCCCGTTGTCGCCCATGGTCCTTTTGTAATGAACACTGCTCAGGAAATCAATGAAGCAATTGCAGATTATCAGGCCGGTAAGATGGGGGAGTGGAGAGAGGGGTAAGATATGAGATGTGAGATATGGGATTTGAGATCTTGAGAGCTTAGAGCTTAGAACTTAGAGCTTTGTGAACAGAGTTATCGTCTCTGATCTTTTAATTGGAGCTAGAAACAATATTGTATGAAGTATAAAGTACTTTCTACTAGCTACTAACTACTAATAGCGCAGCGTACCAATTTCTAATAGCGCAGCGTACTAACTACCAATTTAAATGGTTATTCCTTAGCTTACACCCATAAGATTTTTACATGCAGCGAATACCCTGTTTATTGCTTTTAATGTTGTCCGTTTTACAGGCGCAGGCGCAGAATAAGGATGCTCTAAAGCACATGGCTAAGGCTAGAGAATTTGCTAAGTCTGATGAGTTTTATAGAGCGCTGCGAGAGCTGGATAAAGCCCTGGAGGATGATCGTACCTATGTAGATGCTTATCTTTTTAAAGCAGATCTTTTCAATCGATTTGGAAATTCAGATAGTGCCTTGTCTCAGTATGAGAAGGCGCGGAATTTCGACTTTCCTTATTATCTGGATTACTTTCAAGGTCGCCAGTTATATGCGATGGAGCGCTATGAGGAGTGTATACCCTTCCTGGAGGCCTACCTATCTCATCCCCGAGCGAATAAGCGCTACAAGGACGAGATAGAAAAGATGATCGGCAGCGCTGAGTTTGCGATGGAAGCTATTAAGCATGCTATCGCCTATAACCCCAAAAACCTTGGCTCCAAAGTGAACACTAGCGAGCTTGAGTATTTCCCTAGTATATCAGCAGATGCCCGCACCTTAGTTTTTACACATCGTGAAGAGGCCGGGCAAAATTTAGATGAGGACTTCTGGTTTACAGTTAGAGATAGCAGCGCAGGTGAATGGAAACAGGCCCGAGTTCTTCCCGGTAAACTGAATACACCCGGTAATGAAGGAGCCCAAAGTTTAAGTGCCGATGGCAATATAATTTTCTTCGCTGCCTGCGAACGACCGGACGGTAGTGGAAGTTGCGACATTTACGCTTCCTTCCTCGGACCTAATGATCAATGGTCAAAGGCAGTTAATCTTGGACCGGCCATAAATACTGCACTCTGGGAAAGTCAGCCATCCATTTCACCAGATGGCAGAACCCTCTATTTCGTGAGAGGTCGTAGCGGAAATGACCCTAATATGGACATCTTTTACAGTGAACTTAAAGGTCGCCGTTGGTCCAAGGCCAAGAAAGTTATAGGTGAGGTAAATACAATGTTTCAGGAAACTTCTCCCTTTATACATTTTGATAATCAACATCTCTATTTCAGTAGTAACGGGCATCCGGGAATGGGAGACCTCGATTTTTTTGTAAGCGAAAAGCAAGCAGATGGTTCCTGGGGTAAACCTAAAAACCTTGGACATCCAATTAATACTGCATTTCAAGAATTCAGCCTTATTGTGGGACCGGATGGACAAACCGGGTTTTTCAGCTCCGATGCCATGGAGGAGGGTTTGGGAAAACTCGATCTGTATGAATTTACTCTTCCATTAGCGGCACAAGCCAGACCAATCGCATATGTGGAAGGAAAGGTCATTGATAAGAATACTCGAAAGGCCTTAAGAGCTCCATTGCGCTTTACCGATCTTGAAGATACCACAAGGGTGGTCTTGGGCAGTAGCGATCAGAGCGGAAAGTTTTATGCCGTTCTGCCTGCGCAAAGTGATTATGGTTTGTCGGTGGCCCGTAAAGGATATCTTTTTTACTCCCGCAATTTTGCCCTTGCTGAACAGAATAGGGAAAAAGCCCTTTATTTATTAGTGGAGTTGATCCCGGTTTCCAGCGGTCAAAAGGTGGTTTTGGAAAACATCTTTTTCGAATTTGATTCCTTTGAATTAAACCCTCGAAGCGATCAGGAATTAAAAGAGATTTTTCGCTTCCTTGAATTGAACCCTGATCTTAAGGTTCGATTGGAGGGACATACTGATAATCAAGGATCTAAAGCTTACAATGCCGAGCTTAGTGAGAATCGTGCCAAGGCAGTATTTGATCGTTTAAAGGATATGGGAATCGCCGCGGAGAGAATGGAATACAAAGGTTTAGGAGCGCAAAACCCAATTGTGGACAATGACACCGAAGCTAATCGAGCCCGAAACAGACGCACCGAGCTTCATATTCTCTAAAAGGGAAATACTTGACATTTACTAGGTTAAATCCTCATTTTGTCCACAAAACCAAATACCTAAGCTAACATTTTTGCATCTTTGTTAGGAGCAAAAATTATAAACCAAGCATATCTCCCCCTGTTATGAGAAAATTTGGCCCTTGGGTCATCTTGCTGGCAATGATCGCTTTTTCCTGTAATAAGGAATTAGATTTTGACATGATCGACGATCTCCAGGTCAAGAGTTCCGCAACCTTACCTATCGCTTCGCTAAGTTTAAGTCTTGAGGATCTAGTATCTGATATTGAGGACTCTACTTTGGTAGTAGACCCCGACAATTCATTAAGGATTTATTATCGGGAAGATTCGGTATTTACCTATTCTATTGATGATATTCTTACGGTTCCGGATCAGGATCCCATTGCTCTACCGGTGGATAAGGTGCAGCCAAATTTCGATCTTAATGTAGCTTTAGGAACCATAGCAGGAGCTGAATTGGCCAATGCGATTTTTTCTGAAGGTCGTATTGCAGTGAGTGTAAACGCCGGTGATACGGTTCAAAATGATGTGCGTTTGGCATTTACACTTAATAACGCCACTTTGAACGGTCAGGCTTTCGTAGATACTTTCCTTCTTCAAGGAGGTACGGCCAGTGTATTAGACACTTCTATTATTAATGGATTAGACTTTGACTTTACCAATGGCGGTACTGGAGTTAATGCCCTAAGTATTAGTTTGGAGTTAATTGATACAGCAAACGTAGATCCGGGTAATATCATCGTATGTTCAATTGCCCTTCAAAACCTCTCTGTTGAAGTGGCATCCGGTTATTTCGGAGATAGGGTTCAGGCCGCTCCTCCAGGGGATTTTAATTTCAACATTAATGGTATCGATCAATTCGCTGGTGGATTCTATCTAACCAATCCTAATCTTACTTTATATACCCGCTCTACGGTTGGACTTCCATTGCAAATAAACACTGAGTTTATTGGCGAGAATGCTGAGCTAAACCGGGTAGCCCTAGATAATGATCCTTTTCAGGTTCAAGCTTCACCAGCGCCGGGAGTAGTTCAAGTATCGAACATTGCTGTGAATGCTGCTAATTCTCAGATTTCAGAGTTTCTAGCCAATATTCCACAAAAAATATTTTACACCGGAAACGTGCAGATTAACCCTCAGGGTAGACCGTCAACTCCTAATTTCATTTCAAACACTTCCAATGTGGTTATTGATTTTGAGGTTGATGTACCTATGGAATTTCGTTTGGAAGATATGCGATTGGACGAGCTAGTTGAGGACATCGGCTCAGGTTTGGATAATTTGGAGAACATTGATGAAGCAACGGTTTTCTTCCGCTCTATTAATCGCTTACCGCTTGATCTTACTTTGGATGTATCATTTATTAGTGGCACAGGAGATAGTATCAATGGATTTACGTTACCTCTTCTGGCTGCAGCTCCGGTTGACGGTAACGGTAGAGTAACTGGTGCAAGCACCGAAGATATTCCAGTGGTTTTTGATCAGGATTTAATTGATTCTTTCCTTTTAACTACAGACTTACGTTTCGTAGCGAGGGTAAACACTACCAATGGTGGTCAAACGGCGGTTAAACTATATACCGACTATGATCTGAAGATTCAAGTAGCCATGCAGGCTAAGGGTAATTATAAAATTTCCAACGACGAATGAGAAATCTAGTTTACACCCTGCTTGCAATCCTAGTTGCCTTTGGAGTTAAGGCTCAGAGCGATATGATGCTCTACAATTTTAATGCGATCCCTCAGGTTCATCATACGAACCCAGCTTATCCACAACAAACCAAATGGTACATCGGTCTACCTGCCATTTCGGGATTCAGTACACAGTATCATAATTCAGGTTTTAACCTCGCGGATATTTTTGAAAAAGGAACTGATATCAATGTCAATTTGCAGCGGTTGACTGAAAATCTTGATCCAAATAGCCAGTTAAACCTCAATAATCGAGTGGAGTTGATTGGCGGCGGTTTTAGAGTGCGAAAGGGCTTTGTGACCTTCGGTGCTATACAGCAGATCGACTTTAAGATGGATTTACCATCACAGTTGTTCGAAATCCTTTTTAGTGATCAAGGATCCATTACCAATCTGGATCTAAACACCTTCGATCTGGAGCTGATTAACCGGACGGATATTTATGCAGGTTATCAGCACCGCTTTTTAGAAGATCGATTAACCGTAGGCTTAAAGGCAAAGTACATCTTTGTACAAACTCATGCCTATATTGAAGAGATGAACTTGAGTCTTCGCAATGAGGGTAATTTTAATATCCGTGCCACCTCTGATATTCTTGTAAGAACAGCGGGTCCTTCTGCTTTTGAATCCTTTGAGGATGAAGCCATCATGGATATCGCTCTTCCTGACAATCGCGGATTTGCGGTTGACCTGGGAGCTCATTATAAGATTAATGACAAGTTCGATGTAAGTGCCTCTTTTCTTGACTTAGGAAGCATTCGCTACAATGCATACAATCGCGATTATGTAAGCGAGGGGACATTTGATTTTGAAGGAATCGAGCTAGATTTAAGTGAGGATGATTTTAGCAATGTAGGGGATGCTACCCTCGATAGTATTGAGTCTGCCTTCAATTTTCAGGAGCAAGATGGGAATTCCTACACTAGACCTTTGATGAGTCGTGCTTTTGCTTCAGTAAACTATCACTTGACGCCTAAGCATAGTTTTGGAGCTCTTTTTCATACACGAATTTGGAACGGAGAATTGTTCAATGATTATGGAGTGAATTACGTAGGCAAGATTTCTCGCACCTTCCAGGTAACCGCTGGCTATTCTTTAATCAATGGAACGGCCCATAATATAGGAGCTGGTTTTGATCTCAAGTTGGGAGCGGTTCAACTTTACATGATGACCGACAATGTGCTGGCCGCAGATTATGCGGTGGTACAAACGGCTAACTTTCGCATGGGCATCAATATTACTTTCTACGGTCGGAAGAATAAAGGGGTAGATGCCCAGGAGCAAGAAGTAGAAGAACTTGAAAATCAAGCGGCTGATGAAGAATCGGCCTCATTATACATCAATTATTAAATCTAAATCCCATCCTAATTATGAGAAAATTAAACTACAAATTCTTGAGCCTGGCGGTTGCGTTTTTGGCTTTGGGTGCTTGTGAAGAAGATGATCTTGGCAATAGCACCGGTGAAATAGAAGCTGCAATGGGCGAGCTCTATGTAAATGCAGAGAGTACTTCTAGTCAGGTCTTTAAAAGTATAGATGAAGCCATGCGTCGCATCTCAAATCAGGATCCCCTGCCTTACAGCATCGACAATGCATCTTTTGACGTTGATCCTACCGATCCTACTCGTTACCTGTTGGATTATGGTCAAGGCACCAATACTCGTGAAAAGCTTGTTAAGGGTACAATTTCGGTTAGTTTAACTGGTACTGATTATTTGGTTGCAGGAACTTCCGTGTCCATAGGTTTCGACAATTATTCTGAAAATGATAAGCCGATTTCAGGAGATATTATCGCGACTAATGTAACCGCCTCGGGATCCGCTGAAGCAGCCTTCTCCTTAGACGTAAACAACTTTTCTATTCAAGATGATGGCGAAGTTGACAGTGAAGGAAACGGAGGACCTAAGACGATGATTGTAAACAGTGAGAAGATCTTAACCTGGACGGCAGGATCTGCTACTGCCTCAGATATTACTGATGATAAGTATACCATCTCTAATGATCCAAATGGAACCGGTACCAGTGCTACTTACGATAATGCTCAGTTCACTTTTGATGTGGATATCACTACTCCTTTAGAAATTGATAATACCTGCCAGTATCGCCTGGTTTCCGGAGTAATTGAATTGGAGATAGAAACGACTGTGACTCCAAATCCATTGGCCTTTACAGATGCTACTATTGATTTTGTTGCTTCTGATGGTTGTAACCAGATTTTTACCATCAATTTGGATAATTCCGAAACCGGAACTCAAATCAGAGATCTAAGTCGTATTTTCAACGCTTTCTAAGACTTTTTTATCGGATAATACTTGGGCCAGCGGTGCATTAAAGCGTCGCTGGCTTTTTTTTCGGCTGGATTTTCACCAGGCTCATAGAAGACGGTTCCCTTAATTTCTTTCGGCAGATATTCCTGATCCGCAAAGTTCCCCGGGAAATCGTGGCTGTATTTGTATTCCGCGCCATAGTCTAAATCCTTCATCAATTGGGTAGGAGCATTGCGGAGGTGCAGTGGCACGCCAAGGTTACTTTCTTCCTTAACCCGAGCCTGAGCCTCATTTATAGCTTTGTATGCAGAGTTGCTTTTAGGAGAGTTCGCCAGGTAGATGGTACACTCCGCCAGGGGAATTCTACCTTCCGGCCAACCGATCTTATGTACACTTTCGAAGCAAGCATTGGCAATAAGCAGGGCGTTGGGATTGGCTAAACCGATATCTTCCGCCGCTAAGATGATTAATCGTCGGGCAATAAACCGAGCCTCCTCTCCACCTTCAATCATTCTCGCCAACCAATAAACCGCGGCATTCGGATCGCTGCCTCTAACGGATTTAATAAAGGCCGAAATAACATCATAATGCTGTTCGCCTCCTTTATCATAACTTACATTATGAGATTTAAGGATGCGCACGACATCTTCATTAGTGATTTGTGCACCGCTGCCAAGCTGACTGGCTACCAGCTCTAAATTATTGAGCAGCTTTCGAGCATCCCCACCACTAAAACGCATTAGTGCTTCTGATTCTTCAATTCGAATATTGAGTTGCTTCAACCATTCATCCTCAGCTATAGCACGATCTAAGAGTTGCTGCAGCTCGGTCTTTTGCAGATCATTCAACACGTAGATTTGACATCTGGAGCGCAGAGCAGGTATAACTTCGAAACTTGGATTTTCGGTGGTCGCACCAATTAACACCACCACGCCTTTTTCCACTGCATGCAGGAGGGAATCCTGCTGAGACTTACTAAAGCGATGAATCTCATCTATGAATAGAATGGGTGACTTTCCCTGGGCAAACAGTCCCTGTCCTTGTGCCTTTTGTAAAATCTCCCTTACATCTTTAACCCCGCTGTTAATGGCTGAAAGGGTGAAAAATTTACGCTCCGACTTTTCGGCAATTAGTTGCGCCAGAGTAGTTTTTCCTACTCCCGGAGGCCCCCAGAATATGAGGGAAGGAATTAAGTCTCTTTCAATCAATAGACGCAATTGCCCATCAGGTCCAAGAAGTTCTTGTTGGCCTATTACCTCATCAAAGCTTTTAGGTCGCAGTCTTTCCGCCAGGGGTTGATTCATCTTTAATATTTCAGAAGGCTACCGACAAAGTGGCGCGATTATAAGCTTCAAATTAAGTGGAATTCTTTTTGGTATCTTTTGAATGTGGCGAAGAAATCAAATCTATTTACAGACTTTTCGCGAATGGTCGGTCGCTATTACTTCTTAGTGCCGAGCTTGATGATTGTGTTTATAGTTTCCATCTTTTTACTGGATCGGTGGTTAGGGTTGGATCTTTATGAATTTGGCTTATTCCCTCGTGAAGGACAGGGCTTGATCGGCCTGATCACATCCCCATTTATACACGGCGATTGGGAACATTTAAGGAATAATAGTATCTCCCTTTTTGCCCTTAGCGCGGGATTATTGTATTTCTATCCCAGGAAAGCTCTACCGGTTATTTTGATCGCCTGGGTGCTTTCCGGACTTGGAGTTTGGCTCTGGGGCCGTGATAGCTACCATATTGGAGCTTCGGGTATTATTTATGCTTTAGCTGCTTTCATTTTTGTAAGTGGACTACTGCGCGCTCATCCTAATTTGCTTGCATTGAGCATGCTGGTGGTATTTTTATATGGAAGCATGATATGGGGATTAGTGCCCGCTGACCCTCAAGTTAGTTACGAGGCCCATATTTCTGGTGCTATTGTGGGTGTATTGTTGGCCATATACTTTCGGAATTCGCCTCCACGGAACTTTCCCAGACCTTTTTCCTATCAGGATATTGATGATGATATTAGTGATCAGATCGAACGTTATGGTCCAGACTATTGGAAGCAAAATACCGACGATCAAAATGCTAAATTGAAGGTTTATTACCATTACAAGAAAATGGATAAACCTGATACTGATGATTAGACTGCTAATAACTATAACCTTTATGGCTTTTTCCTTCTTAGGATCGGCTCAGGCGTATCTGTATTTAGAGAAGGAGAATGATCTCCCAGAACGACGTTGGAAACAAGGAGAAAAGATTGACCTGCTTCTTATGAACGGAGATGAAGAGGTTTGGCGTCAAGGTTATTTTCAAGGAGGGGATAGTTTGGGATTGATTCTTGGAACTCGCTACTATCCATTTAGTGAGATTCATGCTGTGAGTTATTCCCGAGGTGTATTGCCCATAGTTTCAAAATCTCTTCTTGCGGGAGCTACGCTTTTTACGGGGATTGCCCTGGTTAATGGATTGATTAATAATGATAGCCCCGTAATTAGAGAAAGTCAAATATGGTGGGGCTTAGGCATTTTTGGGGCTGGTTTTTTGCTGGATCAATTTGCTTACGCTAAACGATATATGGTTGATGGTTACCATTTTAAGATTATTAATATCTCTGATCTGAACCGATGAAAAGAGCAGTAATCCTTGGCGCAAGCGGTTTAGTGGGTTCTTATCTTTTAGAGGATTTGCTTCAATCAAATGAAATATCCCAGGTTTTAGCAATAGGTCGAAGTCCCTTATCCATTGATCATCCCAAACTTCTGCAAAAGCAAGGAGACCTTACTGATCCAGATTTTTGGAGCTTTGAAGAATCAGCAGATCTGGTTTTTGTTTGTATAGGGACTACTAAATCAAAGACCCCTGACCAAAAGCAGTACTTTAAGATTGATCACGATATTCCCGTATTTGCAGGAAAGTGGGCACAGGCTCAATCGGCAGAAGCTCTTTTAGTAATCTCTTCATTAGGGGCGGACCCAGAATCCTCAAACTTTTATCTTCAGACGAAAGGAAAGATGGAAGCGGATCTTCTTAAATCTTTTACCAATACTATAGTTCTAAGGCCTTCTTTGATAATGGGAGATCGAAAGGAAAAGCGAGCCTTTGAGGCATTTGGACAATGGTTATTTAAGGCCCTTAGTTTTCTCATCCCTAAAAAGTACCAGGGGGTTTCGGCCAAGGATATTGCCCGAGCTATGTTCAATTTAAGCCAAGCTAGTAAGGCCCCTAAAATTGTAGAATCGAAGGAAATACCGAGTTGGGCTGAAGCTTAAAACTTCTCGAAAGCCCCAAGTCCAAATAAGGCAAAATCATATTTAACAGGATCGGCAGGATCAAGTGCCAGCAGGTTTTCCCTTAGCTCTGTGGCAGCCTTCCAATCATTGGCCTTTCGTTTTAATAAACCCAATTTGCGTGCTACTCGTCCGCTATGCACGTCTAAGGGACAATAGAGTGAGGAACTATCAAATTGGGTCCAGATGCCAAAATCAACCCCTTTTCTTGAAGATCTTACCATCCATCTTAAGTACATGTTTAATCGCTTTGCCGCAGAATTACGTGCGGGGCTCGCCAGATGCTTTTCACTTCTTGAAGCATGAGGGTTTTCTAACATCAGTTCCCTCCATTTTTCAATCCCTTCAAATACGCCCTTGGGATGAAAGAAGCTTGCCTCCAGACCATCATGATCATGATATAGGCCTTGTAAGGCTCGAAGGAAAAAAAGAAGATCTTCTCGCATAAAGGTGCGATGTACAAAGTGGGGGAGTGCCTCTAAATCTGATTCCTGATGGTTTTTCACGAAGTCAGCGGGTTGAAAATCCAGCATAGTCGCAATCTTCCCTGCTGACTGAATTATGCTCTTTCGGTTTCCCCAGGCTATGATTGCAGCGAAAAGCCCCATGATTTCAATATCCTCCTTCGAATCAAATCGATGGGGGATTTGAATTGGGTCGGTGTCGATGAATCTTCGAGATTCGTAATATTCTGCCTTTTCATCTAAAAAGGCTTTGAGTTCATTTTGCTTCAAGTTCTCTCACTTTTTTTCGCACTGCTTCCAAGTCTTCAGGAGTATCTACCGACAAGCTTTCGATCTCACTGAATCCCACCTTAATCCTTTCTCCCGCTTCCAGCCAACGATTTTGTTCCAGGGCTTCAGCTTTTTCTAAATCACTAATAGGAAGATTCGCAAACTGTTCCAAGGCATCTGGTCGGTAGGCATAAAGCCCGATATGCTTGTAAAAGGTATGGGCATTCAACCATTTTTCATAGGGAAGATCCCTCAGAAAAGGAATCAACTGGCGAGAGAAATAAAGCGCTTCCTGTTTTTTATTGATAGTGACAAAGCAGCCACTTCTATTATCCAGTTCCTCCTGACTTTGGATGGCCTTTACCAAAGTCCCAAGTCGACAACTAGAATCATGAAAGAGGGCGACTAATCGCTCTAACTCTGAAGGATCAAGAAGGGGTTCATCACCCTGAATGTTGATAATCACATCTACCTCTGAACCAAATTTTTGATAGGCTTCCAAGCATCGATTAGTACCGGTGGGATGATCATCTCGAGTCATCACAACATTGCCTCCAAAAGACTCGACCTCCGCTTTAATACGCTCATCATCAGTTGCCACAATTACTTGTTCAAGAGCTAAAGAGGCTTTTTCATAAACCCTTTGAATCATGCTCTTCCCCTCAATAATGGCTAAGGGCTTAGCGGGAAGTCGCGTGCTTTTATAGCGGGCGGGTATAATTCCTAATACCTTCACATTTAAAATTTTTCCAAATTACTAATTGACCTTAGATTCCTAAATTGCAGCATGGCTTCTGATAGGGATAAAATTATGCACGGATTGCGATTTATGGCCATCGCTTTGCCATTAATATTTAGTGGTCCTGCACTTTATGTCGCTTTGGGATTACCCGCGGCGCGTCAAGGTAACTACATCTGGATGGGAGTAAGCATTCTCCTCATGCTTATTGCAGTATTCTTTACGGTTAAAGGTTTAAGAACGGTTCTTAAAGGCTTCTTTAACGATTAGATTTTTCAAAGAGCGCAACACTTTCTATGTGGGCGGTATGCGGAAACTGATCCACTAGAGAGAATTTTCTAAGCTCATAGCCCCATTCTGACAGGATTTGTAAGTCTCGCGCTTGGGTAGCCGGATTGCAACTTATGTATACGATACGATCGGCGCCGAGGCGAATTACTTTTCTAAGAGTCTTAGGAGCAATTCCTGCTCGGGGTGGATCAAGGGTTAGGGTGTGAATTTTGCCCTGATATTGAGGGTGATCCAATAGAAACCTTCCTACATCTGCGGCAAAAAACTTCAGGTCTTTCAGTCCATTGGTCTGTGCTGAGCGTCTTGCATCTTCAACCGCCTCAGGGACAATTTCCACCCCAATAACCTCAGCATCAGGGAGCTTTTGAGCCAACAATTGGGTGATGGTACCGGTTCCGGCGAACAGGTCTAGAACTACCGGCTTTGAATTTGCATTAGCTTCCACTGCATAATCCAGGGCTTTGTGATAAAGCAATTCGGCTGAGGCTGGATTAGTTTGGAAAAAGCTTTCTACGCTAATCTTGAATTTCAAACCATGAATTTCTTCCTCTAAATAATCCTCGCCTACCAAGACCTTCCTTTCGCCTTCAGTTGCTTTAGGTCGATCCCCTACATCATCATTAATAGTATGTATTAAACCACCTAATCGCTTCCCAAATACTTCAACCCAGAGATTTTTGAAATGATTTAGGTCAAAAGAATCGAGTTCGGAGCTGCTGCTTACAAAGTTCACCAGAAGTTTATCCGAGGAAAAGCTCTTGCGTACGGCTAGCATCCGACAAAAGCCTTCATGTTTCTTACCGTGCCAGGCAGAATGACCCTTATTTCGAAACCAAGCCTCCAGTTTTGGTATGAAGCTTTCCATCTGAGCGTCGAACATCCCAGAATCTCCAGGAAGGGATTCTACCGCTAACCATTGGCCTCTCTTTTTGAAGCCTAATGCAAAGCCATCTTTAAAATCATCTTCACCTGGATTTACATATACGGAAGAGAAGGAATACTCCATTTTATTGCGGTAGTGCAATAGGCGGGGAGATTCGATGTACTCATCAAAAAGGGATTCTACATCGGCGACCTTTCCGATTCGGCGAAACAACTCTAAGGTTGTATTTTGCTTATACTCTCTTTGCTTTTCGATTGGCAAGCTCAAATAAGGTGCACCAGGTATAGGAGCATAATCATGACTTACCTCTAGTTCGGATCTTTCAATTACCCGAATAAGCTTAGCTTCTGCGTAAGAGTTTTTCACCTTCACCATTCGGCATTCAACTAGTTGGCCGGGAATAGTATTCGGAATGAACACCACATAACGCCCTTCCTCATTTTCAATCTTAGCGATGCCCTTGCCTTCAAAGGCCATGTCTGTAAGCCGAAGCTGGCAAACCTGGCCCCGGTGATATAATCGTTTTGCTGCCATAGAGCGCGCAAAATTACCTAATTTGCAGCCTCCAAAAGAATCAAAAAAATGGTAGAAAATCCGCAAGCTTTGTCCTCTCAGGACTTGATGGAATTAGAGAATAAACACGGCGCTCATAACTATCATCCTCTGCCGGTGGTACTTGATCGTGGAGAAGGTGTTTTTGTGTGGGATGTAGAAGGGAAGCGTTACTATGATTTCCTTTCAGCATATTCTGCTGTAAACCAAGGACACTGCCATCCGAGGATCATAGATACCTTAAAGGATCAGGCCGAG
This sequence comes from Croceimicrobium sp., assembly GCA_965279135.1. Taxonomy (GTDB): domain Bacteria; phylum Bacteroidota; class Bacteroidia; order Flavobacteriales; family Schleiferiaceae; genus Croceimicrobium. Next base: position 987,899 of record OZ257133.1, read on the forward strand.
AAAATCACCTTGACCTCTCGGGCCTTCTACAATTCAAAATTGGGAGAATACGATAAGTACATCACGGAATACTTCGGCTTCGACAAGGTCCTTCCAATGAATACCGGGGCAGAGGCAGTAGAGACAGCGATTAAAATTTGTCGTAAATGGGGACAGGAAAAGAAAGGATATCCTGAGTTCAATACGAAGATTTTAGTGGCCGAAAATAACTTTCACGGTCGGACGACAACCATTATTTCCTTTTCCAATGATGAAGTGGCAAAAAGTGGATTTGGGCCTTATACACCAGGTTTTGAAGCCATTCCTTATGATGATCTAGGCGCTTTAGAAAGGGCATTGCAAGATGATCATGTGGCTGGATTCTTAGTTGAGCCGATACAGGGTGAAGCGGGTGTTTATACCCCCGATCCCGACTATCTGCGAAGAGCAGCGGAATTATGCCGTAAACATGATGTGCTCTTTATTGCTGATGAGATTCAAACCGGGATAGCCAGGACAGGGTCTTTATTGGCCGTGTGTGGAGATTGTACCTGTAATGCGCATTGCGAACGTCAACCGGAATCCTATGTAAGACCTGATATATTGATTTTAGGCAAAGCGCTTAGCGGAGGAGCCTACCCAGTATCAGCTGTATTGGCGGATGATGAGGTTATGCACGTGATTAAGCCTGGTTCCCATGGGTCTACTTTTGGAGGTAATCCTTTGGGTGTTGCAGTTGCCATTACAGCTTTAGAAGTGGTAAGGGATGAAAGCCTGGCCCAAAATGCACGTCAACTGGGAGAACTGTTTCGAGAACGCATGAACGCCTATATCGAAACCTCAAAGATTGTTAAGCTGGTCCGTGGACGAGGCTTGCTAAATGCGATTGTGATTGATGACTCTCCAGAAAGTGATACGGCCTGGAATATCTGCCTAAGATTGAGAGATCATGGTTTATTGGCTAAACCTACTCATGGCAATATTATCCGTTTTGCGCCACCATTGGTGATGACCGAAGATCAATTACTTGACTGTGTGGATATTATTACCCGAACTTTAGAGGAATTCGAATAGTCAAGATTTAGATATTAAAATTCAAGAGCGCAAGTCTGAAAGGATTTGCGCTTTTTTTAATTTCCAATCATATCCTCGACAGCAGCATAACCGCTTTCAGAAGCGCCATGCACCGTAGCCTGGTTATCTATGGACATTGCTTCCCCGGCAAAATAAACTTTGCCTTGAATAGGAGTACTCAGTTGGTTTACAATATTGCTTTGGCTTCCATCAAAGTTATAGGAATACGATCCTTGAATATGAGGTTCTGCGGACCAGTTTTGAATTTCATGTTTAATGTAGTAGCGGCTGGCCTGTCCCTCGTACATGTTATCTAATTCATCAATAAAGTGGTCGATTATGGCCTGATCACTTCCTAGTGATGTATAAACCGCTGCATCTTCATTAATGGTGAAAAGTCCCAAAATGTGTCTTTGCGAATCTTTTCGGAAAGCGGCATCATAAATAGCTTTCGAATCGGTGGTTAATGCCTGGATGATGTTTCCGAATAATAGTATATCGGGATAGAACCGTTGACTAAATTCAATGAATATCTTCAATCCATCTCCCATGCTTATGCTATTATATGCCTCCCTATAATCACTTGGAAGCGCAGGGTTGAAATTGATGCTTTCGTTTTGAAGAATCTTAACCGGAACAGTAACCAAAACCTTGTCTCCTGTAAAAGTGCTACCATCCACCGTTCTTACATTTACCTGAGGCCCTGAATAATCAATTTCGCTTACAACCTGATTTAATCTAAGCTTTGACTGAAAGGAGGGAAGGAGATACTTTTCAAAGAAGCCAAACCAAGTGGTATTTTTAAACTTGTATTCACTGTAATAATAGCGTCCATAGTTATGATTGCTGATTCGGTTATTATTCCAAATCTGAATCGTTTGCGGATTGTAGGTAATAAAGTCTACTGTACTGTTGTTGGAAGGATCCTGCAGAATTTCTGCTAAAACACTAGGTTCGGTATGAATCCATTCGGCACCCAGGTCGATAGGAAAATCGGCAAAACCGTCTAACCGCTTTAGTCTACCTCCAATATCAGAACCTGCTTCTATAATCTCAAAATCAACTCCATATCGTTGGAGGAGGTATGCTGCCGACATCCCAGCTGCTCCGGCACCGATGATTAGAATTTTGCCTTGATAATTCGTGTTAAAGTTGGGAAAGGCAATCGAAGGGTCATCTTCACAAGCGTTAAGCAAGGTTCCAAAGGGGACTCCTAAACCGAAAAGCGCACTAAGCTTGATAAATTCTGACCTATTCATTTTGCCGTAGTATTGAAGTTGTATGACATTCCTATTTCTAGTCCAAAAAAGCCCGCATTAGGTCCATTAAGATCTATCGCTGGTCCGTAAAAAAGCTGAAAGCTAAAATTGTATTTCGCTGATGGATGGTAGCGATAACCGAGGTTTAGGCATGGAGCGATTTGGGATATGGTACGGAGATCATAATCAATTTCTCCCGAGCCCAGGTTTACACTACCGCCTGTTTCTTGCCAGGACTGAATATAACTAAGGCTGATACCTCCCGTTGGATGCCATGATTTTTGATCATTATAATAGAAATACTGTCCTTGAATCCTTAGGTTAACATTGCGTTGTTTTCGCCCTCTTTCAAAATATCCTATACTTGGTTCTAATCGAAACTGATGTGCTTCTTTGCTGATAGATTTTAAGGGAATGGATGTACCTATATTGCCTCCATATTGCAGAAAATAAGGGCCATAATAGCTAATAGTTAAAGGCAATTCTTGTGCGAAGATGCCCGAACTAAAAAGCAGGAAAATGCTGCCAAGGAGGATTCTTTTCATGGATTTCTTTCTGGTAAAAAGGTAACTATTTTGGGATTACCGCCGCGTCCTCCGCATTCTAGTAGACTTGCTAATCTGGGGTTGAAAGCTCACAAAAGGCATATCCAGTGATTGGGCGATATGATGGGCTTCACGCTCCGCTTCTTCGTACAATCGAAATCGTGCAATTAAGAGTTTTTGCAAATGGTTTTTATTTAAAAGATAAACATTGTAGTAGGTGTCCCTGCTTGTTTCGGTTTCCTGCATCGTGCGACTGTAAGCTTTGGAGCTAAGGCTAGTCTTAAGTAAGCAGGTCTCCTTGTATTTTTCCAGGCTGATCCATTTACCGAATCTTATTCCCAGAATTTTAGTGTAGGATTGGTAAGCTTTAGCCGCAGGGTCTAGTCGCATTCCATTTTTGCTGAATGCAATAAAAACACCTACCAAAGCGAAAAGAGCTCCGAGCCCCAAATTAGCCGTCATACCATAAAGCCCTCCAGCAAGAATGGCATACCCTCCATATACGGTAGCTGGTGGAAAGGTTTTACCTAGGATGTAGTCCATATTATGCGAGGAATCTGGCATTAGTCTTTTCCGAAATTATTGGATAGGCTGGAAAAAGGAAGGTCAATATTGAAAAACAGATCTATTTCATTACCCTCCAGATCTCTACACTTTTGTAGATCATAACTGTGCCCCCCATCGTGCATAAGAGACTGCTGATAATTTTGTAAACCTAGATAGCCCATTAGCTCATATTGATCCCTGGTAGTTACAACTATATAAGCGGTGGGATAATCCAGTCCATCTCCAGTAGCCAGAATAGCCTCCATTAAACCGAAGGAAATGGCATAAAGTCTTTTGAACTCCTCAATATTCCCGATTGCGAAATTGGCATAAGCAACCTTATAAATATTACCACGGCTCAGTGGAACTGAATTAAATGCTTCCTCTGCCATACCGGCCAATTCATCAAACTTCTCCTCGTTCCAAAGTTTATTCAATTCTGTATTCCGAGAGATTCCATAAGGATTATAGGCTTCCTGACCGGCCTGCGAGATATAGAATTGGAAATATTCATCGATTCCTAAAACCTCCCCACCTTTCATGCGCTTCCAAAGGTCTTCATAATCGTCTTCAAACTGCTTAGCTAATTCTTCGGTTTCATCCGATTGGTATTTCCTGAATTTATAATTACCCTGCTTGGTTCGCATAATGGTTTTGGGATCAGCATTAAGCAGCATTTGCGATCGTATGGATAATTGGTAATGATAGAAGGATTTGGGATCGAGTCTTATTGCAATATTGGCCAAATTAAAAGCCGCTTCAAAATTGCCCTCGTATATCTCCAAATCGTACAAAAGCGTTCGAAAGTTCGGATCATTAGGAAACCGTTCTACTGCCTTGCTTAGCATTTTTCTAGCTGCCAGCGTGTCGCGAATTCCCAGGTACTCATCAGCTAAATAATAATTGATGATATCTGAAGTGCTATCCAATTTATAAGCCCTTTCCAGAAGTGCCAAAGGTGTTTCCGATCCTAGTACATATCGAGAGATAAGAGCAAACCTCATGAGAGCATTGGCATCATCAGGTACTAGATTGAGGTAATTTTTAAAGTAGAGGGCAGAAGAGTCGAGGCTTCCCTTATTCTGATAAAGGTTACCCAAATTGAAAATTGCATCGGTATATTCCGGATCGAGTTCCAGGGCCTTTAGATAATCTTCCTCGGCCCCCTTCAAGTTCCCGAGATTTAATTGACTATTACCTCGAATTTTATAAGCCTCGGGGCTGGGTTTATTGTCCTCCAGATATTTATCCAGGCTTTCAACTGTTTTTGCATATTCGCCTAGCTCATATAGGGCTATAGCTTCCGCATACAGATTAGTATCGGATTGACCATTAGCCACTTTTGCGCCGAAGATGGTCAGTAAGAAGCAGAGAATCAGATTTTTCATTTAAGGTGTTTTAATATTTAGGTGTTAGGGAGGGCATCAAAAGCAGCCTTGCGATCATCCATCCAGGCTTGCATTCCTTTAGGGTCTTGCATAATCCCCATCATTTTTTGCATAGCTTTCATGTGCGCTGGGTCGCCTTTCTGGAACATTTCTTTGCCATGAATTTGGCTAAGTTGGGCTAATTCTTCAAAAGTATTGGCGCTAAAGTTTTGGTCACAAGCTCCGCCAAGCTCTTTGCACGACATGGTTTTCATTGGTCAATTGTTGATGAGGGATCAAGGTAAAGAATCCCTTGAACATGAGTATTATCGGCGCTGCACCTCTACAACATAGCTGGCAATCAGATCATCATTGCATATTAGATGAACATCATAGATTCCAGACTTTTCGAAAAGAAGACTGGTGAAGACCTTACCATTGTCTCCATTTTGATATTCTAAGTCTAACTCTCTAGTGGAGAAGCCATTGTCAATCTGGACATATAGGTTTTGATTAAATCCTTTCCCCTTGAATTCAAGTTCAAAGTTTAAGCTATCTCCTTTGTTTATTTGATATTTCAAGCTTGCATTGTCGGAAGGGAAAAGCTCATTAGCGAAAGCTCCGCCATATAGTATGGGTGCATTTAAAAAAGCTTTTGCGGTGGGTGCTAGTTTAGATAGGCTATCCGGTTTTTCAGGTAAATGGTTGCGATAAAAGAACTTCGGTGGAGCAAGGAAGTAGCCATCATTATACTCGGCGGAAAAATATCCTAAGCCATCATTTACATAAACGATTCCGCTGCTCCAAGTGGCATCACATAAGTACCATTCCCCATCAAGCTTAACCGCATTCCATGAATGATTGACCTGTTCCAATTTTTCGCTATTAGCGGCTCCAATTCGTCCATAGCCATTAATAATCCTGCATTCTATTCCAAGATTGGCCGACATTTGAGCAAGCAAGTAGGCATATCCGGTGCAAACGGTTTTCCTTTGCTTATATAGCTTACGAATAGTCTGCAGTCTTTTCTTTTGATCCCAGGTGCGAAGAGCAAGACTATCATCTCTAAGCCTAGCCCTCTGCTTGGTAACTCTTAGCGATTCATGGTAATCGTTTTCAATGTTTTGACATACCCAGGTATGTAGGGCACGAAACTTTTCCTTCTGACTTTGAAGCCCCTGGCTTAAATCAAGACTCAATTGAGCTACATTCTTTAAATCGCTCCCATAATATAAACCAGCTATGCTATCTGCCTTAGCGAAATCCTGACCCTGGATGAGAAAGGACGCGAAGATTAAAATCAGGCTAAGGAGTTTTTTCATCAGAAAATGGCTTTGATCTTTTCCCAAAAGCTGCGTCTGCTTCGATGGGGCTCCATTACTGCAACTTCCCCCACGATTACGATGTCTCCCATTAGCGTTTCGTCCATTTCGAATTTGATGATAAGCTCAGACTCGCTTTCTATGGTATACGACTGGGTTTGATAACCTACAAAGGAAACTCTCAATTGATCTCCTTTTTTTAAGGGAATAGGGAAGGTGAAATTACCCTCGATATCGCTAGAGGTGCCATACGGTTCTCCAACTAGAACAATGCTAGCGAAGGGGATGGATTCTCCGGAGCTCGCATCTATAATTTTACCGCTAATGTTTAAGTTCCGTTCTGTAGAATCTATCGTGGCTTTTCTGGTTTCAAGCTGTTCTACTCTAGGTGCGGTCGGAAGAGATTGACCTTGCGCTTCCATAAAGGGGAAGAATGCAAAGAGGGGAATGCACAGAACAGCCGCTTTACTTACCCTTTGTGAACGAATAGGACTGGGAACCTTGTAGCTTTTCAGTTGATCAGGTCGAAAGCGACCACACACCTTAGTATTCAGATTCGCGAAATAAGACCGGATTTGCTGATCATCCATTTTTGAGAAATCAACAACAGTGGTATGGCAAGATCCACAGAATCCGCCTTCAGGTCTTTTCTCAAATTTATCGAAGTTCTCGTCGCAGGGTTTTGGGATAGTAATTTTAAAAGCAGAAGACATTGGCATTGGGATTTATTCTACTATAATAGACCCTGCCTCATATAATCGTTGCCTTGATAGCGGAGTAAAAAAAAAGGGAGCATTTCAATTTGCTCCCAATCATAGATTTGCCTTTAATCGAAGGCTACTTTGCTTTTAGGATACCATCTTTAATAAGCGCTTCGAAAGAAGCCTCCATAGTTTCTTGCATTGGTCTGAAGTTAATTCCTAATTCTCCCTTGATTTTCTCATTACTAGCTTTAAAAGGGACATTTACATTATTACGGAGATACTTTCTGGTAAAGAGGGGATTTACAATTGGGCCAATTAACATCAACAGCCATTTTGGTAATGCCTTCTTTGGAAGGGGAAAGCTCGCACCATACTTTGGAGCCAGGGACTTACCCATTTCCAGAAAATCTGTGTTATGACCTGAGGTGATATATCTCCCCTTAGCAGCGGGATTAAAGCCGGCTTGATAATGTGCTTCCGCAACGTCTCTCACATCCACAACGCCCATTCCAATTTTTGGAACCCCATTTTTAAGGGTTCCATCACCCATCATCTTTAAAAAGTTTAGACTTTCGGAAGTGGTTTGTTGAGGGTTGAGGGGCGGACCCATAACAAAGGATGGATTAATGGTTACCAGATCCCACTGATTTTGCGAGCTGGCAATTTCCCAGGCTTTCCGTTCTGCTAAAGTTTTCGAATAGGCATAGGGTTGATATTCGAGGGAGGAAGTAGCATTCCAGTCGTCTTCGGTAAGGATGCCTCCCTTCGCCGATTCACAGTCAATTGAATCTGTATAAATGGCAACCACACTGCTGGTAAGTACAACTCGCTTTACCGTGCTTACCTCTTTTGCCGTATTCAAGAGGTTTGCGGTGCCTTGTTCTGCCGGTTCAATAAGATCTTTTTGAGGATCATCAACACTAGTTGCAAAAGGGGAGGCGGTGTGATAGACCAATTCGCAACCTTCCATGGCTTCCTGGTAAGACCCCTTCTTGAGTAGATCTGTTTTAAAGAACTTAATATCGCCAGGCAAGGCAGTAGCTAAATTGCTTAGATGCCCAACCTTATCCTCATTGTCTGGATTTCGTACCGCAGCATGAACCGTGATTCCCTCTTCTAATAGTCGCTTTACAAGCCAACTCGCTACGTAGCCATTGGCACCACTTACCATTACTGGTTTTGATTTATCTATTTCCTTCATCTCTTTGATTTTATCCCTTTACTAATCTCGGCAAAATGCCCTTAAATTGAGTTGATTTTGTTTAGTATTTCATTCACAAATCCCTCATTTGCAAGCAAGAGCCTTTCCAGGGATTTCGTTTCATTTACTTTCTTTATTAATTGAAATGGCTTAAATACCGCTTCGTGCAGTTCTAATCATCAGCCTTAATCAGCCTTAACTTTTTTCAAACCATGGTTCAGCGTAGCAAGAAGGATTCCAATTCGAGGCTAGAGGTTTTTCCTGACAAATAGACCTTTGATCCTGGCATTATCCCTTAGGCTTGTAAGTGGAATCTCAAAGTATTTATAGAGGAGTACCGAACCAAAAATGGTGATTAGCCAAAAGCTACCGTAGTTTAAAAAAGGTATGAGTTCCGGATTGGTAACCCATTTTTCCCAATCAATTACCGGTAAAATAAAGCCCTGAACTAAGGACAGGTTTATTAAATACATGGAATAGGAAATCAAGCTTATCCGACTGATGTTGCGGTATATCCATCCCTTTCCTTTTTCGAGTAGGCTTAAAAATGGGAGGAGAAGTGCGGTAGCCAAAGAGCTTATAAAGAAGGACCAAATGGCATTGTATGAACCCAAGGGATTAATTACTTCAAAAAGGAATAGTCCTTTGATAAGGAGAAAAATAAGGACACCAATTGCGAACATCACATTTTTCCGACTATGCCAGAAGTTTGCTGCGTACTTTTGAGTATATGCAGCTAGAATGCCCAGCATTAGGCTATCCAAGCGGGTGATAACCTGTTTTCGAAAATAGGACGCCCATTGAACTTGGGTACTGATTTCCATCTCGTGAAAGCGATACCAGCGTAATATTAAACTGAAGATTAGGATGCCTCCTCCTACCAGCAGAACTGCGTTTTGAACAGAAAGCCGAAACACTCGAATAATAAGAAAGAGCAGAATTGGGGTAATCAGATAAAACCATTCTTCGATACTCAGACTCCAGGCCTCAGGGAAATAGGGGGGATGTGGGCGATCAAAGTTTTGTAGGAAGAGGAAGTAGCGTTTGAACTCTGCCAATTGAACTTCAGGATGGTAGATTTGATGTAAGCCGATAAGAAGCAACAAAATGAGAAAATAGTTGGGCAGGGTGCGGAACCACCTTCTCAACCAGAAATGCATAAGCAACTTTAAGTTAAGCTGATATTTCTCCAATTGTCGAATAAGGATATTGCCAATTAGAAAGCCACTGAGCACGAAAAAGATAGTTACTCCATCAAAGACAATCCAGCGGTGGAAAGCCTTATAGCTTTCAGGCAGTAATAGAGCCCCATGTCCAATTACCACAAACAAAATGGCAAGGGCTCTTAAAATATCAAGACCATAGGCCCGATTAGGGTTTATGTCGATTTTTAACAGACGCATCCTCTATTAAGGACTGCGGAAAGTACAATTCCTGCCGAATTGCCCTCTTTACTTTTTAAACTTTTCTTGAATGCTGGCTTTGTAGGATTGCCCAATAGGAATCATTACCCCATTCACACGAAATTGATTTCCTTCCAAATACTCCATCTTAGGTATAGAAATGATATAACTTTTATGCACCCTTATAAAATCGCCTGGGAGAATAGACTCCAGGTGTTTAAGAGTATCTGAAACAATCAGGTTTTTAGAATCCTTGAGAATTACCTTGACATAGTCACCTACGGATTCGAAATAACAGATTTGATGGTAATTGATTTTATGAATTCTCTTATCTGCTTTAAGCATAAGGTAGTCTGTCTCTCCTTGCCCCAATGGCTTTAGCTTGCTTAAGGCCTTCTCAAATCTCTCGAATGAAAAAGGCTTTAGGAGATAGTCGATTGCTTCTAATTCAAATCCGTCTACCGCAAATTCTGCGTAAGCAGTGGTGAAGATTACCTGGGGCCGATGAGCTAAGGTTTTGTAGAAATCAAGACCTGAAATTCCCGGCATATTGATATCCAGAAAGAGCAGGTCTATTTCTTTTGTTTCAAGAATTTTTCTGGCTTCGAGGGCCGACTTACAAACCCCTTTTAATTCGAGACCCACAGCCGCTTCTATGTAGGAGAGCAGTACATCTCGCGCTAAAGGCTCATCCTCAATTATGATACATCTAATCATCCCAGTCAATTTCCAGTTTAATACGAAAACTTTTCTCTTCCTCTTTAATTTCTAAGCGAGCCCTATCTCCATAAATTAACTTTAATCGTCGATGGACATTTTGTAAGCCCAGACCTCCATACCTTCCTTTTTCCAGGTCTTGACTCCCTCCCTTATTATTCGCGAGATAGAATTCCAATTTTTCCGAATTACTCTTCAAATAGCCATCGACATAATTATTGTCTGAATCCTTTAGGCCATGCTTAAAGCTATTTTCGATAAGTGGAAAAAAGAGCAGTGGAGCGATTCCTTTTTGGGGATCATCAACTTCGATCTTCAAGTTTAAATTTACACCGTCATCTAATCGCAGTTCCTGCAAGCGCAAATAGTGTTGCAGGGCATCTATCTCTTGACTTAAAGCCACTTTCTCTTCCGATACCTCATAGATCATATAGCGCATTAAGTTAGATAGTTCAAGGATGCTTTTAGGAGTTCGATCGCTCTTCTTTAAGCTCAATGCATATATGCTATTTAGGCTGTTAAACAAGAAATGTGGATTGATCTGCATTTTAAGTGAATTGAGTTCCAGTGAAAGTCTTTCCCTTTCCACCGCTTGAAGATTATACCATGACTTGCTCAATTTCAATAGGGTACTGAGGAGGCTATAAATAGCGAATATTGTTAGCAATACCCACATCTCCGTAAATGAAACCAGGTAGAAGTCCGTGGTCAGGATCGGGATTAGATGATCAAATGCTAGTTCATGGATCAAATAAGCAATACCGATGTTAAGCGCAGACCCAAGTACAAAAAGAAAATAGGATTCCCTGAGGAAAAAGCGAGGGACCAGGAATCGAAGATTTACATACACTAAAAGCATTAAGGGTATATGAAAGATCAATGAGTAAACGAAATCAATGATCTTCAGAAAATTGGAAATTGAAAAGTAGGCTCCAATGGTGTAAAAGGACAGCACCCAGAAAGCCAGGTGCTGAATCCATCTTTTGCTAAGGATGAGTTTTAGAAACTTCATTTTGAACTTCTTTGATAGCTTACTGATTCATCAAATACACTTTCATCCTTAGCGTAGCGAGCAATAAACTTTTGCAATTCCTCCGGTCGGGCGGTAATCAAGATAGCGCCATTCACATTCTCATGCCTAAGCCGAATTAAGTTACTATCAAACAGTCGATTTAACTTTTCAAGATCAAAGGGGATTAAGCGAAGCTTGTTTTCACTGACTTCGACCTTTGTAAAAGTGTTGACTGCCAAGTAATTATCATATAAGTCTACTTTACTGTACTCCTTTAAGGGGATTTGGTTTAGGAAGAGTTCTCCATCTATTTCTACTAAATGGGCCTTATAGCTCAAGGTATCAAGGTTACTACTGCCATGACTTTCATAGACTGTTAGTTTATAGGCCATTTGATTAACCTTACTATCTCGAGGTTCAGGGTTATCGAGATCAAGTATTCCCTTGTTAGGGGTAGATTCTAGATAGGACTCCAATCGGAAGCGGGCCTCTCCTTCATAAGACCATTCTCCCAGAATTTCCTTCTTGTACACCAAAGTGTCCTTGGTATAAAGAGGGAATAGCGAGTAAACACATGAGCTCATGACCAAGCTCAGAATAGCGATTAAAAAGAAAGCTTTACGTTTCATAGCGGTTGAATTTTACTCAAACCTAGGCTTGGTTTTGACAATCTAAAACTAATCTCGATGAAGCTCCAAAAAGAAGGGGTAAAAGCCCTAATTCTACCGATTAAAACTTAGGAGAAGATTTGCGATTTGATCCTTTTACGGTTTCTCCAATAGATGATTGGCAGCATCAATAATGCGATTAGCCACCATTTAGGTTCGGACATGCTTAGAGTTTCTTCTCCCGGACTTAAGGCCTTTTTACCCGATAAGACTTCCTCCTGCTTCTTACGAAGCATGGCTTTTTGCGATTCCGTTTCAACCACCAGAAAGGAGGTATAAGGATTCATGATATGACTCTTAAAACTGCTAAAGACTAAATTCCTCCAGTTTTCATTGGCGATTTCCGGATGAAATATATGCGATCGATATTCAGCTTCCATCGCCAATGCGGAATGCCATGATTTGGATTTCAGCTGGCTGGAGTCAAGTTCAAAGTACTCATTCTTTAGTACTATACTTGATTCCTCATCGTCTTCTAAATAATAGCTGTGTCCTTCCTTGGAACGAAAGTGACGCACCGGATTTCTGCTTCCTATATCTATACTATCTCGTATTTGATTGGGTTCTCTGCGTAGAGAATAAGCTTTTAGCACATTATCGTTTAAACGGAAATAATAAGGCAATTCAGGCATGCACATTTCCAAATCCAAAAAATTATCGCGAAGTAAACCCTGTTCTTTGACTCCTGTGTAAACTACAAGCACCGGGAAAGCTTTGGATTTTTCTAGATGATTATTAACCAGTGCTTTGCGCAATGCTCTATCCAGGAAGAAAGCTCGGTTGGTGTCTACTTTCAAAGCAGCCTTCGCCTCTGCAGTCTGAAATTCAAAATCTTCCACGTAGGTTCCCACCACACTCAGCTTGGCCTTCTTTCCAAGCTTAGGATGCTTATCAATAAGTGCTTTAAGGCTTCTTTTGGTTTCAGGCCAATGTTCTGGCGTAGTGCTCGATTGATTAACTATAAAATGGAAATATCCTTCTCTTTCTATTAAGGGCAAGCCTGCTTTGCTCGTCCGGTCAATAAAAGCAAAATCTTCATTTTCAATGATCTCACCTTTATCCATTCCTGGGTTTCCTAAGGTTATCGGAACTCCATCTATCTCGAGTTGAAAGGATTCTTTATGGATTAACTGTAACCCTGTTTTACGTACTTCAGAAGAAGAAAATGGAAAAACTCGAAAAGCCACTTGATTTCCATTAAGGTAATATAGAATTCCAGGATCTCGTCTTGTATCACGAATTTGACTGTAGATCCACATAGCGGACTTCTTTTCGGACAGGATTCCATATTCTATGCTATCACCAACATAAAGGTAGTAGTCGTTGATCCAGCAGCCCTTAGGAAGGTCAAGTATAGTCGCATATTCCTTTTGCCATCCAGTACTGTCCGTGTTACTAAGCTCAATATCAATAAAGGAGCTCCAGTATTTTTCTACCGGATTATATTCACTTCGGGCCTTCAGATCGGTAATTTTCACTTCATCGTTGCCACTATCAAAGCTTGGATGAGCCTTAATAGCTGCGTCAAAGAAGATATGCTCGAGGTTCTCAATCTTAGCATCGGGTAAGGTAAGATTATCAAAAACCAGCCAACGATAGTAATTACTTAGGTAGGGCGTCTTACTGCCAATTAAGCCCAGGCTATTACGTCCCTTGTGTTTTTTAACCTGATCAAGACATGCTTCAAGGGCCGACAGATCTATTTGATAGCTTTTAGAGTAATTGGGATTGTAGACATAATCGAGGGCATTATCTAAAGTTGACCGTTGATAGCTGTAATTGAAATGAACTGCGAAGGGCAAAATGAGTATAGATATTAAAAGAATTACCCTTAGGAACTGTTTAGAAAAATCCTCCTCCAATTGCCTAAACAGAACGGTTAGCTCATTGACTTGGATAACAAAAAGAAAAAGAGGGCAGAGTAGGAGGAAGCCTAAGCCCGCGAAAACAATGGCAACAACGGAAAATGGAATAAAGGGTAGGAAGACGATAAAGAAGTAAAAGACAAAACTGGAAAAGACAGCTAATCCAAAAAAGCGAAAAAAGCGGTAAGCTTTATTTGCCCTGTCAGGCAGGCAGAGGAGAATTCCATTAAGGATTACTATTATGGGAAAAATGGGATGGCTAAAATCTCCGAGTACATTCAGGTCTGTGCTTGAAACCCTATCAAGAAGAAATCCCCTGTTAACGGCTAGACCTAATAGAGGTAGTACGATGCCAATAGGGACTTTCCATAATAATTGATATCTGGACCAATTACGCTCTTTTTTATGAATGGCAATCCAGATGGCGCGCAGAATAAAAAATAAGAACAGTGTGCTTCCCAGAATACCAAAAACTATAGCGGCATGAATGCCAAAAAAATCATCGATAGGTTGCCAAAGCGGAAGGAGAATTTGGCTAAATAGATACCAGGCGGCAGGAATGATTGCTCCGGCAATGATATTTGGCCAGGCACGTAATCCTTTATCCTTAGGGCTTAAATAGGAAACTATTATTAATAAACCATGTATAAGGCTTGGCATAAAGAAGGAGCCTACGTGGAGCATTGAGAATTCATCTACCATCCAGGGGGCAATGCTCCAGGGGTGATAGAGGTCTATATTCCAATAATAGAAATAGGCCAATGCGATGTGTGAGACTAACAGCCAGATACCAGTATATAAGGAGAGTTCCTGCCTTATTCTAATTGCCCTTAGGCTTAAAGCAAGATTTAATAAGAAGAGAGTCGCTAAAGCAACTCCTCCACCATACCAGTAGGACTGCGATTCAGTATCCAAATCAGTTTTTATAATCTGGAATTCCCCGAATTTGATAAAGGCCAATATTAGTAAAGGCAGACTATTGGATAGGAGCAGCCATTTGGCTTGAAGCAGGTTTTTCATGGATTAGTTTGCTTTGAAGGAACCGTTCTGCTAGAAGGTAAATGATGATTAAAAAAATGAAGTTGCTACACACTCCTAAGGCATCGTGCACATTCCCGGAGGCTAGACCTAATGATTCTAAACCAGGACCCATAAACAGGGCTAGGTATATTCTGGAGGTATTAGCTATTATGGTTAAGAAGTAGCTGGTAATAAGTAGGATAGGAAGCCTGTAAATCTTGCGGCGAAGATTATCAAGGCGGTTAATGCTCAAGAAAAAGAGCATTGCAAAGAGCAGTAAGGCGAAGTTAAAGCCGGAGCACGATTTTTCAATAAGAATATTGAGCTCAGGGAAAAAGAAACCTTCGACAGTCCAGGTAGAAGGGGAGCCACTCAATAATTCAACTCCAATATTAGTGGGCGAAAGAAGGAACTTAAGGTCTAAAACAGTAGCATCTCGGTACCACCATTTCAAGGCTAAAAAGCAAGTTCCACCTAAGATGTAGAATAGCCATTTTCCTAAGCCCCTATTAACCCTGGACATGAATTTCATTTCCCAATGCTTTGCCTGTTCGCAGAAATAGAACGGGGCATTTTGTAATTCGGTATAGCCGAGTTGTTAGGAAATGCTTAATTCGTTCTTATCAGACAATAGGTTTCTGGAGATCTACCCTCCCGTAAGATGATTCCTTTAGCTTCCAGGTCCATTTTAACCGATTGCAGGTACCATTGCAGAGAACCCTTGAATTCGATTCCTCTTGAAACTAAATCAGCCTTAATGAAATTCAATATTTCGGTATGACTCAACTTAGCATCACCGCTTAGGCTGCGCAGCAATGAACCTTTAAGAAGTTCATATTTGGCTTTATCCATTCTTACGGCCTGTTTCCCTTGAGGGTGCTCTAATTGAATTTTAATATCCATTACAGTCTTTAGTTAATGACGACCATGAAATTCCACAGAATATGAAAGAGAATGGAGGGACTTACTGATTTAGAAAGATAATACAGATAACCACTTATCAGACCTCCTGCGAAAGCAACTACAACCCTAGGATGCATAAGGCTATAGCCATCAATGGCAAAGGCCACTAGATTGGTATGTACCAGAGAAAAAAGTAGGGCGCTGATTAGGATTGCTACTCCTGGTTTATACCTTTTCTGAAGATTACCCTGCAGATAGGAGCGGAAAAAGAGTTCTTCAGCGATTGGGAAAAAGAGGATCACTCCTAGATACCCCAGGTTAATTGCTCCAATATTTTCCAGCATAATGTTGAATGAATAATCAACTCCCGATATTGTGGAGTAGGCAAATAATATAGGCCATTGAATAGGCAGGAAAAGAACTCCCAGGACTATACCGATTACACAATATTTCACCGGAAACCATGGTCCACGCAGTTCACGATTTTGATCTACCCCAGCTACAAAGAGCCAAAGAATCACAGCAGAAATGAGACCTTTTAAGCTAGTGGCGTAGGGCAAAAAGCTTGGCGGCAATTCAATAAATAGCTCCACGAAAAAGAGGGCTCCAACAATTTCCGAGTAAATGATGTATAAGAAACAAGCGAGTATGGCTTTAGGAATGGACATGAATGAGCTTAGTTATTGCGATTGTTTATAAATTCTACAACATGCTGGGGAACTCGGACATTGGAATCCAGATCTACAGCCGGAGCTGGCTTTCCGATTATTTGCCTAACCGGTAGTATTCCAGCCCAGTAATTCAGGTTCAAGTCTGATTCTTTATCCGTGGAAGGGGTGTCGGCTATTTTAGCGGAGCCGGATGTAATTTGGATTTCCACCACTCTTGTGGCATTTAGCTCTTTTTCATTCGGCGGCCGACAATTCTCCCATCGATTAGGCACAAAATGATTTATGATAGCTTCCAGACCGATCAGTTTTTCTTCATGGCTCTCAAGGTTTCGTACCATACCAAAGACCGTAGCGGAACGATAGTTTACGGAATGATTAAAAGCAGAACGGGTGAGTTTCATCCCATCCAAGAGCATAACATTTAAACAAGCCTCTCCTGTTTCAATAAGGGCAGAAGTCATTCTATTCTGCACAGAGCCATGCAGATAGATTTTATCATTCAAACGCCCAAAATTTATTGGCTGCACCATGGGACGACCCTCATATAAAAATGCCACATGGCAAACTTCCACCGCATCAAGGATCGCATAAATCGCTTCTTGATCGTATGTGGCTTTTTTCTTGCCACGTTTTATTTCATTCAAGGGAGATTTTGGGAATTCCATGGGCCAGAAATTTGATTCGGAAGATAGGGAAATGGGAGGGGAGATATGAGATGTGGGATGTGGGATGTGAGATGTGAGATGTGAGATGTGAGATGTGAGAGACTAGAACCTAGAACTTAGTAGTTAGAGCATTGTACGTTGAACATGCCTTATATAGGTTGACCAAGTTGAAGTTTAAATATTAGCTTTTCCATTAAGTCTTCAATTCAAGAAATTCATTTTGGAGTTTTGAATAGTAAAAACAGGGAAAATCCGGTAACAAACTGTATTGATAAATCCTTGTTTATGATTAGATTATCCGAATATATTTTCCGATTAATAGGGCGAATTTAAGTTATAGATTCAACCTTAAGTTACTTTAGTTAATGAATTATAGGCCATGAAAAACCTTATTACAATTCTGTTTTTTTTGATTTGCTGTTCGGTATTTGGACAGACTACGTTGGAAGAGTTTTATTATATCACTAAGGGATATAAGTTGGAAGTAGAGAGCGGCCGAGGCATTAGGCAAGGATATTTTTTTAGGGATGTCGAGGATTTTGGATTAAGCTATGGTTCATTTCAAAGGAAAGTAACCTTCAAACAATTATTCAGGCAAGGAGAATCAACCCCCTGCGCGACCCTAATGATCCTGGAAAGAACGGATACACAGTATAAAGAGTATTTGTGTATACCACATTATAAATCCAAGCATGAAATCTGGGAGATGGCGTTGTATAGTTTTAACTCATCAGTTTGGGAATGGACCGAAGCCTCAAAAGGATACACCTGGGGAATGATTACAATGATTTCCTATATGAGTAGTGAGATTAAGTAGTAAACAAATAGCTAATGCTTGGCCGGTGGAATTATCTGATTGAGATAATAAGGATTGCTTCGTGAATCTTTTAATACATTAGCTTTATCCTGAAACAAGTTCCAAGTTTTCGTGCAGGATTATTCTCTTTCTTTGGATTTATTTTGCAGACATTTTGCACCGGATCGACAAGCACTCCACTTTAGATTAATGATATTAATGAATTAAGTAAGGAGCTCGCAACTTCAAAGAGGTCTATTGAGTTAACCTAGAATCCTGGCGCTTCTTTTGAATAGAATTTGAGGCGCCAAAAAGAAATAAATAGCTAACACGATCGGTTCCTAAGCAGTTATCTCAAATCTCAAATCTCAAGTCTTAAATCTAAGCTCTAAATTCTAAGCTCTCATCCCCCATCCATCTCTCTAAAAGTCAAACTCACCCTCGCATCTTTCACCTTCTTCATTAGCGGTATCTGATGAACCCAATGTGTCTGTGTTTGATCTTTCATTTCCAAAAGATCACCTGAGCTTAATTTGAACTCTACTTTTTCTTTACTCTGACGGTGTTTGAGAATGAATCGCCGGGTCGCTCCAAAACTCAAGGAAGCAACTGAACCATTTTCCTTAAGGTCTTTCTCATCATCACTATGCCAACCTACACCTTCTTGTCCACTATGATAAAGGTTTAGTAGGCATGAATTGTAAACCGCGCCAGTATGCTTTTCAACGAGATTTTTTAAATCCAGGAGGAGAGGTGTCCAGGCTAAAGCCGTTCTTGAAACTTTAGAATAGGAGTATTCGAAAGGATAGGAGGCATACCAAGCTACTTTTCTTTTGGTTACGATATGCTTGCCAAAGATGATGGCTTCGTCATTTTTCCATGCGATTTCATTTAGTAGAGCATTAAAGATCCGGCTTGAATCCTGGGGATTTATAACAGGACCCCAATAATGCACTGTACCATCAGTGGGTAAATAGTTTCTTTGGGAATTCATTCGTGTAGTTTTGATGCTTCCCAGGCGATCATGGCCTTTTTACGAATGGGATTCCAACGATAACCACCAATTCCTCCACCTCCCTGAATTACTCGATGACATGGAATGAGATAAGCAATGGGATTGGCGCCAATTGCAGAACCTACAGCCCTTGAAGCTTTTGGAGCCTCAATTTGGTTGGCGATTTCTTTGTAACTAACCAGCTTACCATTGGGAATGCTAAGCAAAGCTTCCCAGACTTTAAGTTGAAAGCTACTGCCTTTGATATGGAGCGGAATGGGCTGTTCCATATTTGCATCCTTATTAAAGATTTTCAAGGCTTGATCATGAAACACAGTTGATTCTGAGATCCAGGTCGCTTGATGGAAGTTTTCTTTTAGTTCTTCCAAGGCGGCTTTTTCATCCTCGAAAAATGCCATCCAACAGAGTCCTTTATCAGTATTGGCCATTAAGATCGGCCCGAAAGGACTATCCTTTATGCTGTAAGCAATGCTTAGGTTTTCACCTCCATTTTTATACTCACCTGGAGTCATACTTTCAATACTGATGAAGAGATCGTGCAATCTTCCTGTGCCCGATAAACCGGTATCAATAGCCGTATCGAATAAGCTAGACTCTTTTTCTTTTAAGAGGCTTTTAGCATAGTTTATCGAAAGGTATTGCAGGTATTTTTTTGGCGAGATACCTACCCAATCCACGAATAACTTTTGAAAGTGATGCGGACTTAAGTGAATCTCTTTGGCTACCTCATCTAAGCTAGGTTGATTTTTAAAATTTTCATCCAGATATTCAATGGCCTTAGCGATTTGTTGATAGCGATCTTTTTTCATTCCTCAAAGGTGGGACAGAAAAATGGGTTGGGAAACCCGGTTGTTGGGGGAATGGAGCTAAGATGTGAGATATGAGACTTGAGACTTGAGACCTGAGACCTAAGACTTTCTACCTTCTACCTTCTACCTTCTACTAGCTACTAACTACCAACCACCAATTCCACCCCCGGCTTCCCAGTATTACCATTACGTTCATAGGATTTATACCCCTTCTTTTTTCTCACTAGGACCCTTTGAAAGTTCGTTTCATAATACACTTTCCAACCTTCATATCGCTTCATTGTGGTGTCGGCTTCACGAAAATAGAGGGTGCGATACTTTCCATCGTCAAAATAGTTACCCTTACCGTACCATACTTGACCATCATCAGTCAAATAGAAGTGCTTAAAAGTTCCATCGGGGAAAAAGGTATAGCTATTACTAAATAGTTGAGCGTCCTTCTGGCTATAGACTAAGCTATCCTGAGCAATAGCTTTGGAAGAAAGAAAAAGAAAGGGAAAAACAAGAAAAAGGCATTTAGAGTGAAGAGTGATCATAGAGCTTAGTACGTAGAACTTAGTAATGGAATACAATCACCAACAAGGTACAAACTACCATCTACTAAGGACTAACTACTAACTACCAACCATTCAATCCCCATCCTCCTGCACCAAAGCATGCAGTTTTTCCAGGCTTCTCAATTGCGCCGGAGTCTTAATAAGCGGGCGGGCTTCCTGTAATAGCTTGTTAGATAAATTTAGATCCTTTTGCAGATAAGCGATGTAAGACTCTAACATTTTTGCTTTGAAGCTTTCCTGTCTCTGGTCCGCAGTTTTAGCCAAGAGCATTGCCCCATTCAGAGCTGAAGCACTATTAAACTTTTCGACAATTTCATAGGCCTCGTCAAACATCATGTTAGCCGCAATATTGGCAGGTTTGTTTTTCATGTCCTCCACTAAGCTTTCTGTGTAAAGCGAAAATTGCTCGCTCTGCCAGGCATATTCGCGATACACATTTAGTTTGGCAAAAGCTACACTGTCTTTATTTACAAGCGGAGGACCGACTAAGCGATTACCAATTTCCATGGCTAGCAGAGAGTCCTTGTTTAGGATCGCCAGGTCCAGATTGTACTCAATCGCTAGACTTTGGTAAGACTTGAGATCAAATTGAGGGACGTTTCTTTTAATGGTTTGAGCATTGCTCATCACCAGTTTCGGATAAGGTGATTCCAGGTTCACTCCATATTGGGCCAGGAGCTCCACATATGGTTTTTTAAGAAGGTCTGCAGGTTCCTGATTATTTAGGAATTCCTGTGCAAGTCGAACCGTTCTGATGTAGTCAAAATTGAGGGCGAATAGTTCTAAAAGTTCCACCCATTCTGCATTGTTTAGGCTGTTTGCGTTGTACTTAACCAAAAGGCTATCATAGCGATGAGGTTCTGCGGCTACCTCGGCCAGGGACTTACTTAACTCAGAAGCTTTTTGATAACCTACAAGTACCTCTAGAACAAACTCTTCCTCATTCATTAAATAGAATGTGGGCAATTCCGAAGTGCTGTAAACCTTGAGGAACTGTTGCCCCATCGGATCATTTATATTGATGGCAACTTTGGTGTAGGCACTCGCATTCTGGCCCAGGTTAACATCGTTAAACACACCATCATTATACATTTTACGGAAATCACCACCACCATCATGGAGGGCTAGGAGGAGCAGCGTGTTAGACTGTCGAGCACTCTTTAGAACGAGTTCATAATCTTCAAGATCATTGGCCTGTAGAAATTTAACTTGTGCCGAAAGGCTAAGAGAAACAATTGTAAATAGTAAGGCAAATGCTTTTTTCATTTCGTTCCAAAGTTTTGGCACAGGTATACATCAAAATTAGGGCCTTTTTTAACCGGAGCTAGTTTCGAGACTCCAACACCCAGATAATCAAAGTCTCCCAAGAGATTTGCTCGGTGGCCGGGTGAATTAAGCCAGTCGTTAACAACTTCTTTAGCTAATTCCTGATAGGTTTTGTTTTCTATTAATTGATCTCTACCGTCAACTGCCATTCCTCGATTGTTTAAGTAGTAGTATTCCCCAGCTTCTACATTAAGGATATAATTACGTGCAATGTTTTCCCCCATCGATCTAAAGTCGCCATCAAAGCTCAGAATTCTGGATTTAAGCTTTCCATACTTGCGATCGTTGCGCCACTCATGTCGCATCTTTAATTCTTTATGCATACGAAAAGCTTGATACATCGCAGCAGTATCTAGAATCGGGTCAAACTTTAAAGTGCTGAAGCCAAGTTCTTGACGAACCCGATTAGTTTCCTGAAAAATGGCTTCAGAGAGTAGTCTTGGGTTAAAGCTTTTTGAATTGATAGATTTCTCCTGAGCTTGAAGGGCGGTCTGTGCCGAAAGTGGAATTTGTATCAGGAGGAGGCCTGCAAGGAGAAGGATTTTAAAAGGTTGCAGGCGATGTATCATTTAAAGAGGTCTTCTTTGCTTAATGGTCTTTCTTCAAAACGAGGTTGAAAACCTTCTAGTGTTTTCCGGTCGGCCGGAATCTTATCCATGGGGTGCATCACCCCCTCCGGTTTCCCAATCCAGGTAAGGCGCTTCACTTCACTATTTTGAAGAATTATAAGAATCCTACTGCAAATACTTCGATTCATGCCCAAGTAGTCTCCATCTTCTTCTTTTGGATAATATACGGCCTCACCATTTCCATTAACATAAACCCTCCGCAATTCGTTCTCACGAAACTTACCAATCATCAACCTGCCCTTTACCTGATTGTATCGAATGCTATCTGCCTGGCTAACCATAAAAGCATTGCTTAGTACTTTAAGGGTATCAGGCTTGTTATTAGCATTTTGCAGGTAAATGGTATCGCCACTTATTTGAGTAGAATCATCCCACATGATGGGATCGCGATACATACGAAAAGTAGAATCCAGGGTACTATAACTCAGAGAATCGCATTTCCCTTGCATATCACTCCGATAAAAGCGCACCTCATAAAAGATTTGCAGTCGACGGAACTCATTCCCCAAGCTGTCAACCCTTTTACTGGAGTAAAGTGTATCGCCGTGCACATGAAGCGAATCTCCAGATTCATCCACAACTGTATAGAGCGGATCTTCTGTAACATAAGCCGAGTCCTTATCCCCAAAGTACTCCCCGTATTGACCGGTAATCAAATAATTCTCTACCGTATCATGAATCAAAACATTTCTAAAGGCTTCTCCATATTCTCCAT
This sequence comes from Croceimicrobium sp., assembly GCA_965279135.1. GTDB lineage: Bacteria > Bacteroidota > Bacteroidia > Flavobacteriales > Schleiferiaceae > Croceimicrobium. The sequence goes on from OZ257133.1 coordinate 1,010,667, forward strand.
CTCGTTCATAGTACAGGCTGTCTCCGGTTAAATAACGAGGACCATCGTAGATGAATGCGTTTTTATTGAATTGGGCAATATTTAGATTTGTGTTGTAGCGGCCATTTTCACAGTAAATCTTGCTACTATCACTTAGAATAGTGGTAGGCCCAAAGAAATAAGCTATTTGCGCCTCACTATCATAATCCATGGTATCAGTATAGATCGTATAATCCGGATTATTTAAGACTACAGAATCCTTAAAGCTAAAGACTTTATAAGTGCTATTGTAATAACCCTCTTCACTAATGAGAGTATTATCTTCATTGATTACTTCACCACCTGTTGTATAGTAGGCAATATTGGTATTGCGATCCAAACGTAGGCGATCCGTAATGAGGGTCATTTCTGAATCTTGAAGCTTTACCACTTCGCCGGTTACAACAGCTTGGCGGGTCTCACCCGAATATTCCAGGAGATCACCCCACATAAATAGAGTGTCGCCTTGATTAACCTTTATATTTCGAAATGCTTTTACCCGATTCTCTGCACTGTACAGCCAGGCAGAATCACAGTACATGACCGCTCCTTCATGTTCGAAGATTACATCTCCTATAAGCCTCTGTTTTCCTTCAGCTTTGCTGTAATAACCTTTATCGGCTTGTCGGATGTCAATCTTCTTGGATTCCTGGGCTTGTGTTAAGACCGGAATACAGAACAGGAGCATCCAAATCGCACTATACTTAGAGAGCGAGAGTCTCAAGTTCAATAGTTTGCGTGCGGTTAGGACCCACGGAAAGGATGCTGATCGGAACTCCAATTTTCTCCTCAACATAGTTCAAATAATCCTTTAATGCCTGAGGTGTTTCTTCAAAATTATTAAGGCCGGTAAGATCTTCATCCCAGCCGGGTAACTCTTCATAAACGGGTTCAATCAAAGAATCATCTATGCTATAGGGCAAATGCTCGATCTCTTCCCCCTGGTAGCGGTATTTAGTACAGACCTTAATCGTGGAGAATCCGCTGAGAACGTCCGCTTTCATCATGATCAGGTTGGTAACCCCGTTTATGGCCACGGCATATTTCAATGCGGGTATATCTAACCACCCGCATCGGCGAGGCCTTCCGGTGGTTGCACCGAACTCATGTCCTTTTTCTTGCAAGCTAGCTCCAACTTCATCAAAGAGTTCGGTAGGGAAGGGGCCGGATCCTACACGGGTACAATAGGCTTTAAATATGCCAAAAACTCTTTCAATGCGATTAGGGGCAATCCCCAATCCGGTACAACTTCCGGCGCAGGTTGTCGTACTTGAAGTAACGAAGGGATAAGAACCAAAATCAATATCCAAGAGGGAGCCCTGGGCGCCTTCTGCCAATACTTTCTGACCATTAGCCAAAGCCGTATGCAAGTAATGCTCAGAGTCAATTAGGGTGAGTTCTCGCATCATGGCAATGGCCTCGAACCAGGGTTTTTCCAAATCTTCCAGTTGATCCTGATAATTGAAGTCGGCATAATGAGATAGGAGAAGCTCATGTTTGGCCTTCAAGGCATTATAGCGATCTTCGAAATCATCAAGTTCGATATCACCAACTCTTAATCCGTTCCGACCGGTTTTGTCCATGTAGGTAGGACCAATGCCCTTTAAAGTAGAGCCAATTTTATTCTTTCCCTTTGCTGCCTCAGAAGCGGCATCCAGTAAACGATGACTAGGTAGAATTAAGTGCGCCTTACGGGAGATAAGGAGTGCCGATTTTACATCGACATTATGCTCCTTGAGCGCTGCAATTTCATTACAGAAAATTGTCGGGTCTATTACAACTCCATTCCCAATAAGATTTTTTATACCCGGGTGGAAGATGCCACTTGGGATGGTATGCAATACATGCTTAATACCGTCAAACTCCAGGGTATGGCCGGCATTAGGACCACCTTGAAAACGAGCAATGATATCGTACTTGCGGGTTAAAACATCAACAATTTTACCCTTTCCTTCATCGCCCCATTGGAGGCCGAGGAGAACGTCTACTTTCATGTAATTAGGCTTGATCTGATTTTTTGGCGTCTTCTTTTTCCTCTTCAACCATGCGATTACCATAGAGGTATAAAGAGTGGGAATTTATTTCAATGCCAAAGATCTCGGCTACAGTTTCTTTGATCTGCTGAATTCTAGGATCGCAAAATTCAAGTACTTCGCCTGTATCGGTTAATATGATATGGTCGTGTTGCTTGTTGTAAAATGATTTCTCATAATAGGCCTGGTTTTGGCCGAACTGATGTTTACGTACTAGCTTGGAATCAAGAAGGAGTTCTATCGTATTGTAAAGAGTAGCTCGGGAAACACGATAGTTTTTGTTCTTCATTAAAATGTAAAGCGATTCTATGTCGAAGTGCTCGTCATTTTCATAAATCTCTTGCAGAATCGCATAGCGCTCCGGAGTCTTACGTTGTTTGTTTTTCTCTAGGTAATCGGTGAAAACCTGTTTTACCGTTGCAAATTCTTGATCATTCATGCACGAAACCAAAGGGGCAAAGATAGTTAATCTCGCTCAGCAAAGCGGCGTTCCACAGAGGTCACTCCTTCGATTTTCCGTAATCGCTCTATGACCTTTTCCAGGTGCAATTTATCTTGAACAACAACGGTTATTAAACCTTCAAAAATCCCCTCGTCGCCTGCAATGTTAATGCTGCGAATATTTACATGCAGGTCATTAGAGATAATCGAAGTTACCTGGTTTACGAGGCCTACGGTATCAATTCCTCTTATCACTAATACAGAGGAGTATTCCTTTTTCTTAGTGCTTACCCATTTTGCCCTAAGAATCCGTTGGGCAAAATTGGATTGTAGATAAACGGAATTAGGGCAGTTCTTATGATGCAGCTTAATTCCTTCGGTAGCGGTTATAAAGCCAAAAACATCATCGCCGGGAATAGGGTTGCAACACTTGGCAATTTTGTAGTCAAACTCTTGCTCATCCGCACCAAATACCACGAATTTTTGATCGTCCCGGGCCTTTGATTCCTTCTCCTTTTTCTTGGCTTTGTTAAGGTCGTTTTTCGATCGGCCAATTATACGCTTGCGCAAATAGGAGTAGAATCCCTGGTTTTGGTCGCGCATAAACTCTTTGAGCTGGGCATTGTCAATAATGCGCATCCCCACCTTGTAGTAAAGCTCTGAACTGTTTTTCAGGTTGAAGTATTTAACCATCTCCTGAATAAGGTTCTTACTAGGCTTTACCTTGATGTACTTAAGCTTGCGTTCGAGAATTTCTTTTCCATCCGAAGCAATTTCTTTCCGTTCGCTTTTTAGGGCGCTTTTAATATTGTTTCGGGCTTTACTGGTAACCACATAGTTCAACCAGTCTTCCTTGGGTTTTTGCTTTTGAGAAGTGATGATTTCTACCTGATCGCCACTCTTCAATCGGTAGTTAAGCGGAACCAGACGTCCATTTACTTTGGCCCCCAGGGTTTTAAGCCCAACATCAGTATGAATGTTGAAACTAAAATCGAGGGGGGTAGAACTGGAAGGTAGGATAAGAAGATCCCCTTTCGGGGTGAAGAGGTAAATCTCATCCGCCATTAGGTTCATCTTGAACTCATCGACAAAATCAACCGCATTACCTTCATTGTTTTCCAATACCTCCCTAATCCGGTTCACCCAATTGTCCAGTTTGGATTGCCCTGAGGAGTCTTCCTTATATTTCCAATGCGCAGCATAACCGCGTTCCGCCACCTCATCCATTCTCTTGGAACGAATTTGAACTTCAACCCAATGTCCATCCGGTCCCATTACTGTGGTATGGAGGCTTTCGTAGCCATTCGCTTTGGGGGCGGAGATCCAATCCCTTAAGCGTTCAGTATTGGGTCGAAAATGATCCGTTACAATGGAATAAACTCGCCAGCAATCTGACTTTTCCGAATCTGGATTGGAATGAACGATAATTCGGATGGCAAACTTGTCGTAGATTTCATCGAAGCCCACACCTTGGCTCAACATCTTCTTTCGAATACTGTAGATGCTCTTAGTTCGCTCCTTTATCTCAAATTCAAAACCTTCACCTTTAAGATAGCGCTTGAGGTATTTACTAAAGTCACTTAAATAGCGATGCGCCTCGCTTTGACTGTTTTTTAATCTTAGGACAATGTCCCGGTATACTTCTGGCTCGGTGTATTTAAGGCTAAGGTCTTCGAGTTCAGTTTTAATATTATACAAACCGATACGGTGCGCGAGCGGTGCATAGAGATAAAGGGTCTCAGAAGCGATTTTTAACTGCTTATGCTGGGGCATCGAATCCAAGGTCCGCATATTATGCAGTCGATCCGCTAGTTTGATCAGAATCACCCTAATATCATCGGACAGGGTGAGCAGCATTTTGCGAAAGTTTTCCGCTTGCTGCGAGATGTCCATATCAAATATGCCGCTGATCTTAGTGAGGCCGTCTATTATTTTGGCGATGTCTTCATCAAAAAGCCGCTCGATATCTTCCAGCGTGTAATCGCTGTCTTCGACTACGTCGTGAATTAAGGCCGCGCTAACAGATTTCGGACCCAGTCCAATTTCTTCACTTACAATTCGAGCTACTTCAATAGGATGGAAAATGTATGGCTCTCCAGATTTCCGCCGTACCTCAGAATGGGCATCTCGGGCCAGATTGAAGGCTCGTTTCAATAAATCACGATCATCCCCATCCATGCGGTCTTTCATGGACTTGAGGACATAATTAAATCGGGAGTTTATTTCTTTCTCTTCAGCTACTATTTCCGCTTCGGTCATGCTCATACGAAAGAATCGAAATTAATAGAAATTAGGGGATGCATCAGCAGATGCCAATGGCTTTTTAAAAAGTATTTCGAGGTGTTTAACCTATTCCTCTTTGATTCCCTGATTTAAAACGCTCAATGCTAGGGTTTCTTTTTTGGGAATGCTTGGAAGGTCTACCCTGAACGCGTTTGCGCCACATCTTAAAACTGCTGGGCTTCATCTCCCTCCGCATGAGTTCGATGACTTCCTGCTCTTTCAGGCCAAATTGATACAGGATAGCATCGAAGGGAGTACGGTCCTCCCAGGCCATTTCGATAATACGGTCTAAGTCTTCAGGTTTCACCTCATAAAAACCGCTTAATAACCGCAATTGTTTGCGACTTTTGTGGCATGTTAAAAGACTTGAATTTCGATCCGGTTACCGATGTAAAGGTTGCGATTGCCAAAACTCCTGAAGCGACAGGAGAAAGCACCTTTTACCTGTACTTAATCAACAATAAAGAAGAAGCATTGAAGAATGTGTTGGTAATGACCGAAGCAGCTGAAGAAGAGGATGGCGGTGGTCGAAAGACTTCGAAATTGCGTCATTTTTTTGAAGAGGTTAGTGCTTCTAATAGTATTAAGATTGAAACTGTTGACCCTTCTGTCCTTTCCTTTTACAATCGGGTGTGGTTGAGCTTTTACATTGCTGAGCAGGTTTATGATAGGCGATATTTAATTGAGCCTTTTAAGGAATGGGATATAGAATTGATTGAGGAATTAGATTTAAAGGGAAGGTTAGGTTCTTAATTTCAGTCATTTCCGATATTTGATGTGTTAAAATTTGGGGATGAGGTGTTCACTGGTAATAATCTGTATAATAAGCTTGTTTATCTCCTGTAATCGGGGAGATTCAGAGGTGAATTTCCGATTAGTTTATGAACAGGATTTTACTATTGATGGAGCAGTTGGTGCTAATTTCCCATTCAATTTGGAAAGTCCTCCTATTGCATCTCGAATCCAATCTGCTTTACAACAAAACAATACTTCAGAAGACCTCATGATAGAAACCACAATTGATGTGGTGGAGATTGAATTGAACAGCCCTGAAGGTGAGAATTTCTCTTTCTTAGAGACTATAGAAGTCATTATGGAGGTTGAGGACATGAATGCAGTTCGACTGGGTTTTCTAGATCCTGTTCCATCGGAAAGCGGCGATATCATTGCTTTAAGAACGACTAGTAGAAATTTGAATGAGCATATCATTGCTGATGAATTCGTCTTGCGACTCCGTACAATAACGGATGAATTTTTAATAGAAGACCATGAGTTAACGGTTAGAGCTGAGTTTCTAATTAAGGCTAATGTTTTCAACTAGAACTCGATCTTTCTTTTTAGGCAAAGCCTGCCATATTTCGCCTTCTGCTTCTTAATTTCGCGGAAGAATAAACCTCAAATCTCATAAACATGAAAGTTACCGTTGTAGGCGCAGGTGCCGTTGGAGCAAGTTGCGCAGAATACATCGCCATGAAAGACTTTGCTTCTGAAGTGGTATTGGTGGATATTAAAGAAGGCTTTGCCGAGGGTAAGGCAATGGACTTGATGCAAACCGCCTCTTTAAATGGTTTTGATACCAAAATCGTAGGTAGCACCAATGACTACAGCAAAACTGCCAATAGTGATGTTGCGGTAATTACTTCGGGCATTCCACGTAAGCCTGGGATGACTCGTGAAGAGCTGATCAGCACCAATGCAGGGATCGTGAAGACTGTTGCTGAGAACTTAATTAAAGAATCTCCAAATGTGATTATCATCGTAGTTTCCAATCCAATGGATACTATGACCTATTTAGCGCACAAGGCTACTGGTTTACCTAAACACCGTATAATCGGTATGGGTGGAGCCCTGGATTCAGCGCGCTTTAAGTATCGTTTGGCAGAGGCTACCGGAGCTCCTATTAGCGATATTGACGGTATGGTTATCGGTGGACACAGCGATACAGGAATGATTCCACTTACTCGTTTGGCTACTCGTAATTCCGTACCTGTTTCAGAGTTCATCTCCGAAGAGCGCATGCAGGAGCTTAAAGAAGCAACTAAAGTAGGTGGTGCAACTCTTACCAAGCTTTTAGGAACTTCCGCCTGGTATGCTCCTGGAGCGGCTGTAGCATCTATGGTTCATGCTATTGCCACTGATGCTCATAAGATGTTTCCATGTTCTTGCCTTTTAGAAGGGGAGTTTGGGTTAAATGACATCTGTATTGGCGTTCCTGCACTAATAGGTGCCAATGGTGTAGAGAAGATTGTTGAAATCGACCTCAGTGATACTGAAAAAACGGAATTAACGAATTCTGCAGAAGCCGTTCGTAAAACCAACGGACTACTGTAAGGATATATTGGGTTTTAGAACTTATCCCGATTTCCGGCTTTTTTGCAAAAGCTTTGGAAGTCGGGATTTTTTATTTTCTCAATAGGATTAGAGTTTCCTTGGCGCCGATACTTGTACCGGTACCCATTTCAACGGGATCTCCATGTAATAGCTCAAAAGGTCCGGCTAAAAAGGAATGCATATCTACGGTAGTGGCTTCATCAGAGTTGTTGATAGCTACAATGATTTCCTGCTGCGCATTGAACCTTTTAAAGATGAAGAGATCTTTTTCATCATCCGCAAGTAGTACTTCAAATTCACCATTTGCCAGAACCGGATGAGACCTTCTGATTGAGATTAGTTTTTGATAGTAAGCTTTGAGCTCCATGTTAGGAGCAACTTTATCAGCTTGGGTTCTCAAGCTCTGATCTGGAAGGTAGACCTCATCTTCATATTCAATTTCAGGCCATAGCATCGGTTTGCGGCAATCGGGATCATTGGCTCCCCAAATCCCCACTTCATCTCCGTAGTAAATCATAGGTGCACCGAGATATGTGAATTGGAAAGAGGCAAATAGTTTTTGAAGCTTTAATTCTTCTTCGTTAGGTTTCCTTACATCATAATTTTCATTGTCCGCCGCTTTGGAAAATCCAAAGTATGATCCCCAGTTTCTAAAGTTTTCCCCGCCACGGTTTACTATATGAGAGCCGATACGGTTTACATCATGAGAACCAAATAGGTTTTGATTAATATAGGCCACTTGCGGTGGAAAAGATTCACGCATGCGTTGAAGCTCGGCAGCAAATTCACTGGCGCTTCTTCGGTTACTGTCTCTTTTATTGATGAAGAATTCGGTACAGGTGAAGGCCCAGTTGTAATTCATTTCTGCGTCGAATTCGTCTCCACTTAAATAGGCTAATGTTTCCTCCAATGGGCTCACCAATTCAGCCGTAATGTAGGCATCGGGGTTAAGGCCCTTTACATGTAGGCGCCAGTCTTTCCAGAAGGCATGATCAACGCAAAAGGCAACATCAAGGCGCCAACCATCGATACCATAACCCGGCCCTTTATCTTTAGGGTTCATCCATCTTTCGGTAGCAGCAAATACATAGTTTCGAGGTCCCTCGACTAATCCATTTTCATCTTCTTTAAACTCAGGAAGTGATTTTACACCCCACCATCCCTGGTAATCAAATTCCACATCATTTTCAGGATCGGCCCAGGATTTAACGATGAACCAATCTTTGTAAGGACTGGCTTTTTGATTCTTCCGTAAATCCGCAAAAGGGAAACTGTTGTATCCCATGTGATTAAAGACGCCATCGAAGATAATGCGCATTCCGCGGCTATGGACTTCCTCTATAAGCTTTAGGGCTAACTCATCAGCGCTTGTCCAAACCCAAGTCTTGGGATCAAGCGGGTTTTCCGTTGCAATTAGTTTCCGATCTCCCTCGGGGTCCGGGCCAAAATTAGGATCTACATGATGGTAGCTTTCCCCGTCATACTTGTGTAAACTAGGAGATTGGAATATTGGATTCAAATAGATAGCATTGATACCTAAATCTTCTAAATAATCCAGCTTATCAATGATACCCTGAAGGTCTCCTCCGTATCTCCGTCTGAGGATGTGTTTCCATAGTTCGGGCTCTCCATTTGCTTTCTCCCAGGCTTGTAATTTGTACCAATCTGCTCCCCATGGATGTACCTGCCATTGATCCGGCATTTCCTGAGGGTCAGCATAGCGGAGGTTTTCTTTTTTAGGATCATTAGTGGGATCACCATTGTGAAACCTTTCAGGAAAAATTTGATACCAGATTGCATATTTGGCCCACTCTGGATAATCTTGTGCTTGAATCATAGTGGCTTGCAAAGCGAAAATTGCTCCTAATAGGAGGCGGTTAAAATGTAGTCGCGGCATTTGCTTAAGGCTTAGTCGAGAATTGTAAATTAGGGCAAAATTTTGGGATGAAAATTATTAAGTGGGTTTTAATCAGCTTGGCCGTTTTAGCGCTCGTTTTATTCCTGGCTTTTCAGTGGATGAAGTCTAGCACTAAGAAGATGTCTCCGGAAGGAAATGTGAGTTTCAAGTTTGAGGAATACGACGTTAATCTGTTTTATAATCGTCCCAGTGTTAAAGGCCGGACTATTTTTGGTCAACTTGTACCTTACAATGAAGTTTGGCGGACGGGTGCTAATGAGGCAACCACCTTTACGACCGCTACAGATTTGGAGATAGATGGAAAAATACTGCCGGCGGGAGAATACTCCTTGTGGACAATTCCCGGTGAGCAGGAGTGGCAGTTTATATGGAATTCAAAAGTTCCGGGGTGGGGAGTAGATTGGGACGGAAAGGCCAATCACGATCCGGAGTTTGACGTACTTACAACCACCATCTACAAAGAGACTATTCCCAATATTATTGAGCAGTTAACCATAAATCTGGTGCAGACCAATGAAGGATTTGAGATGCAATTGGCCTGGGAGAATGTCCTAGCTCGAGTCCCAATAAAGTAATATGCGGCTAAAGCCATTCCTATTAGTTTTCTTCCTTTTGCCCTGGGGTCTGGAAATCATTGCCCAGAAGGACACTCTTATTTATTATGAATTGCGGTTCGACCTTGATTCAGACCGCTTAAGTAATTCCGAAAAAGATGGTTTGGATAGTCTTTTACAATCTTATCCTATTTCCATCTTAAAGGAGCTGAAGCTATATGGACATACAGATAGCCTGGCTGATATTGAGTACAATAAGGATCTTTCAAAACGCAGGGTTCAAGCCGTTTTGCAATATCTCGTATACAATGGACTGGATCCTTTAATAGTGATCACGGACTATTATGGTGAAGAGAAGCCTCGGTATTCCAATGCCCCTGATAAGCGTTTTAAAAATCGTCGGGTGGAATTAGAACTTCTGCTAGATCTTTCCTTGTTGCCGGATCCCGAGCAAAAGCTAAGCGAGCAGAAATTACAAACGGGGGATAAAGTTCGATTGGCTAATCTGAATTTCGTAGGTAATCAGGCAATCCCCATGTGGCACAGTATTGACGAACTGCGCGAGTTGCTTCTGGTAATGCAACAGAATCCAGACTTAGAGATTTCCTTACAAGGACATGTTTGTTGCAGTAATGATTTTGAATTGTCAGTAGCGCGCTCTCGGATGGTTTATGATTTTCTGGTTGCTCAAGGGATATCAAAAGTTCGCCTTGATTACAAAGGTTTTGGTAATAAAGTTCCATTATTTGAGGAAGTAGATGATCAATCCCGTGCCCTAAACAGAAGGGTAGAGGTGGAAGTACTCTATAATTCTGAAATACGAAAGGAGATTAAGCCCAAAAAGAGACTGAGGGTTGAGGCTCCGGTAATGAGTATCCAATTTATTTCAGGTGGGGCGAGACTCAGTCCTAGCGGTGATTTTATGCTCACCTTAATCTCCGAAATGCTAAAAAAATCAGAAGGTTTTGAATATGAGTTTATTGTTTATGATAATATCAACAATAAGCGGCTAAGTACTCAACGAGCTTCTACAATTGAGAGAACCCTGAACCGAAAAGGAGTTGATCGTAGAAGTTTTAAAGTGAGCACCAAGCCAAACAAGGCTGGCTTGCCAAAAACCGCGGACTACAATTGGATTCGCCTACAAATCATCGAATCATGAAGGAATTAGAACGTTATCTATTGCTTGATTTTCCAGTAAAACTTAAGAGTTTAAAGGTGGACTCCGAACGTCAATTTGGAGAGATGAACGTCATTCAGATGTTGGACCATTTGCGCAAGGCATTTCTGTTGTCCTATTCTGGCAAAGAGGTTGAGATAAAAACCGCGCCTGAGCATATTGATAGGGCTCAGGCCTTTTTGGATTCTGATAGACCAATTCGCCCGGGAGCACAAGTGCCCGATGTGTATTTTGAGGTTGAGGACATGGAGGAGGAATTTGAAGAAATGAAGCTTCAACTGATTAAAGAGATGATAGCGATGTTGTCCTTTTTTGATAAAAACCCGGATTGGAAACAGGCTCATTCCACTTTTGGACTTATGAATGTGAAGCAGTGGTTACAATTGCATAAGAAGCATACCGAACATCACTTACGACAGTTTGGAATCGATAATTAACAGAAAGCCCGACTTAAGATTAAGCCGGGCTTTTTGTTATTTTATTTAGTGCGATTAGTTTGTTAAATCGATCACGTTTCCAATACTAGGTGTTTGATACCAGTTCGCATTACTACTACCGCTGCTTGCTGCCCAGGAGCTAAACTGCGGGTAAGCGGAAATCATATCAGTCTTTTCATAAGGGTGTTGGAAGCTTGTTCCTTCAGGTAAAACTAACTCCATTCCCCAGGGAAGACCAGTACTGGTAAGATAGGTTCCATTAACATCATCTCCAGTGTTATTCAGACTTGCATCAGCTTCGGATGTGCCAGAAAAGCCTGGTAGGTGCACTTCGACCCCGCGATTCAAAGTTTGGAAGATGTAAAAGTCAGGAATAAAGGCGGTTCCATTATTCGATCCGAATGTAATAGTGAACTCCGCAGTATCAGGTGTTGCGAAAAGTCCGTTCTCCGTGTTGGTGTAGTAACCAGAACGAATCTCATCAGGGTCTGTAAATACAATGATTCCATTGGTCACATCAGGATCTAAACTTGCATCTCCACTTACACTGAGATTCATATTAGACATGGTATTCTTATTTGCATCAACTAATTGGATAGCAAGACCATTTTCAATACCGCCGCCAAAAGCATCTAAAGCAATTTTTACATCAGCAGAAACCCAATTGTTATTGGCATCTTTTACTAAGGTCATTTTCGAGTTAATGATCATATCATTAAAGTCATAATCCCCCTGTACAGGCCACATATCTTCGAAGGCCACAGTCTGACGACCGCTATTGGGATAGTAACTTAGATAGGCACGAGTGGCGTCATTAGGAAAGTCATCCTGATCATCCGCAACACCGTCATTATCGCTATCGGTAATGGCAGGAGGATTGCTGAAAAAGGCATTATCTACCCAGGTATCAAGCGCTATGTAGAATAAGCCGGTAGCTACTGTCTTACCATTAGGAACTACGGTTGCCACCCCATTGGCATTATTGTTAAGATTTACCCTCTGGTAACTCGACCAACTTGAAGAGTTTTCATGATCCCAAAAGAATACATAAGCGTAAGCGAAGGATCCACTAAAGTCAGCAGTAATAAAAATGCTATCTCCTGGAGTTACAGTATGGTTTTGCCAGAAGTAGGTGTAATTTCCGGCATCTGCCTTCAATACTTTTGATCCATTGATGGTCGGTTGACTGAAATCATCATCGACCGTTTTCCATTCCGTGTTATTATTTCCATTAGAATAGGGAGAAAAATACCCAGCGGAAATATTAGAGTTTGGGATATCGGTGGAGAAATCAGCATTGGCAAAAAGGTTAGTTCCCCTTCTGGTAGCAACACCGCTTGTTTTACCAAGCATTCGCTTCGAGTTGGAGATTAGGTTAGCGCCAAAAGGATCTGCCAGGCTGAGGGTTACTTTATCCTCAACTTGGAGGGGCCAGTATTCATTAGTTGCAGGCAGGTAGAACTGATAGCCTTCAGCCATAGCTGGAATGGAGATGTTAATTCTAGCCTTATTGGCCTTAATTATTTCTCGTGCTACACGTTCGCCATTATCATCCAAAATCTGAATTTCAGAACCTTCTAGTTCAATTACAGTGTTTTGGCTCTTGTCAAAGCTTAGTTCAATGTTAGCTGAAAGACTACTGCTCCAATCAAAGCTGGATGGAACGACCAACTCATCAAAGCTCTGGGCAACAGGTTGACTTTGGTTGGGACCATCTTCTTTTGAACAAGCGGCAATTGCCAGACCTGCTAAAAGAATGTAAACTAACTTTTTCATAATGCTCTATATCCTTTGGTTGCAAGATCAAAATTGAGAATTCTGATTATCAGCCAATTGTTTTATTCGTTTAAGTGAGGAATATCGAAGATGAAATGGGTTTCCCTTAATATAATGACCAAATAAAAATGATATTGGGATAGCCTTCCCTCGAGCTTGCAAATATTCCTAATTTAAAGGTAGGGCTAAATAAAGAAAAGCCCCAAAAATGGGGCTTTCATAGTACTATTCTCATTGTTTTTATTGCAGAAGATTAACTACATCTCCAATACTTGGTGTCTGATACCAGTTGGGATTGGTGCTTCCGCCACTGCTAGCCCAGGCACTAAATTGCGGGTAGGCAGTAATCATATCAACCTTCTCAAAAGGATGCTTAAAGTTGGAGCCATCCAGAACAAGATCCATTGCCCACGGTAAGCCATTTACAGTTTTATAGGTTCCATTCACATCATCTCCAGTATTATAGAGGCTCTGATCTGCGGCGGCTGTTCCAGTAAATCCTACCATGTGAATTTCTCTACCGCGCTCCAATCTGTGGAAGATGTAGAAATCAGAATTAAATACGCTTCCATTGTTCGAGCTAAAATTGATAGTGAATGTAACCGTATCAGGGGTAGACATTAGGCCAGTTTCTGTATTGGAATAGTATTGACTGCGAACCGCATCCGGATCACTAAACACAATTATTCCATTGGTTACATCAGGATCTTCGCTGGCTGATCCACTAACAGAAGCAATAATATCACTCATTGTATTGTTATTGGCGTCCACAAGACGAAGGGCAAGGCCGCTTTCAATACCTCCACCGAATGCATCCAGTGCAATTTGATATTCAGCGCTAACCCAGTTACCATTTCCATCTTTGATTAAATCAGCTTTAACGCTAACAATCATATCATTAAAATCATAGTCTCCTTGTACTGGCCACATATCTTCAAAGGCAATAGTCTGACGACCGGCAGAAGGATAGTAGCTTAGGTATGCACGATTGGGATCATTTGGGAAATCATCCTGATCATCTGCAACTCCGTCATTATCTGTATCGGTAATAGCCGCAGGATTGCTTAAGAAAGCATTATCAATCCATGCATCGTCGAAAAGGTTAAATAGGGCTGATACTACTGTCGCTCCATTGGGAACCACTGCGTTTATTTCATCATTTCCTGAGGCTAGGTCTAGGTATTCGTAAGATACTGGGCTAGTAGCGTTAGCATCGCTGTAGAAGAATAGGAAAGCTCTAACTCTTCCGTTCCAATCTGCGGTTAAATGAATACTATCACCAGCATTTACAGTATGTAACTGCCATAAGTGGGTCCATTTACCATCATCAACCTGAAATACGGTAGATCCACCTACAGTGTTTTGATCCCACTCATTATCTGTAACAATCCATTTACCATCATCCAAAGTTCCGGTTGTTGGATTATAGGCAAAGCCAACATTGAAGTTAGTAATGGCAGTCTCAAAGTCAGCATTACCAAAGATGTTTGTTCCAGGAGGATTGGCAGTACTTGCACCTTTACCCAAGCGGGCTTTACCCTTAAAGTTTGGATCATTCATTGGGTCAGCAAGGCTGAGGGTTTGCGTTTCCTCAAAGCTTAAATCCCATTTTTCTTCCGTCGCTGGTAAATAGAATTTATATCCCTGAGCTTGAGCTGGCAATAAGACATTGAATTGAGCTTTGTTGGATGCATTGATTTTAGAAATAGCAATGCGCTCGTTATTAGCATTAACGATCCATAAGAAGGAACCTTCTAAGTTAATAGGGAGGGTTGCGCTCTGTTGCAGGTTTACTAAAATCTGAACTTTTTCGCTGCTACTCCAATTGAAATCAGTCGGAACGCTAAGATCTTCGAAACTTGTAGCAACGGGAACCTGAGTGTTCACATCACTGTCTTTGTTACAGGCGGCGGCGATTAATGCAAGTGCTAAAATTGAGGCTACTCTTTTCATAACGGTTGCTTTTACAATTCGAAAGTCTATAATCCTTCATTATCAAAGCTTTATATTTCGATTAAAGTACCAATATTATAGATAAATGCCAGAATAGAGCAAAGAAAAAAGCCGGAGCTAATCCTCAGGCGAGGGGCATCCGGCTTTTCAACCAACCAAACAAAACTATTACTCCAAAGGAACTAGCATAAGATGCTAGCGTTTCAAATTAAAACTCCATTTGAAGCTTTATCGTATGTCATTAAGGAAGTTTTAACACTTCATCAATAATGTTTAAACTACCGTTGAAACACGTTATATCTGTAATCAAAACCTGTGCCGATCTAGCGTTATTGGAAAGGCCTCGGTTTACTTTTATACTTCCATCTTCCAGGTAAAAGTTTAAGCTGCCATTTTGTGACAAGCTGCTTTGACTTGTACCGGTTAATTCACTGATTTCCAGCGATCCTTCTACAAGGTGTCCTTGTATTAGATTTTTCAGGGCGTCAACACCATTCTTTTCTATATATCCGTCCAGATCACCAACTTCTTGCTCTTGAAAATATCGATCAAAGGCCTGATCATTAGGCGCAAGCATGGTATATTTTGACTGATCATTGTTTAAAGTGGCTGCTAGGTTACTAATGCGTAGAGCTCGTTCCAAAATGCTGAAATTCTCTGCATTGGCACGAATCAACTTACTCAATGTAGAAGGACTTAATACCTGATCAATCTGATGTACTATTCCCTGATCGATCTCTTGATCTCTACGCTGGAATGAAACCCACTGTCCATTAACTCTAACGATATTTTTATTTCTCCACCAGTGAAGATGGATTTCCTGACTTTCTGAATTTATACCCTTAGTAGGAATAAAAGCAGTGTGTAAGTTTTCCACCTTAGCTGATTCGGGAAGAATATGATTGCCTAGCCAGGCATTATATTGCTGTTTACCAATACTCTCCTTAAAACTTCTAAAGCTGTTTTGATTAACATCATTTAGGAACTGCTGTAGCACTTGCTCCTGAGGAATTAGGAAGGTGTATACTCCTTCTTCCAAGCTTAGGTCCGAACACTCCAATGCCTCAATGAAAAGATTATTATCGGTCAGCTCTAAAATCTGTTCATTTAGATTGGGAACGGCCGGAATTTCCTGCTGTTCATTTTCCTTTGAACAAGAAATCAGAATTAATATAGTACAGAGTAGTGCTAGTGGACGCATTTGTAACTTTGTTCTTCATTAATGGGACGATAATCAGGACTCTAAGGTTTGGTGACATGGAGGAAAAAACTCCACTTTTAAAGATTCAAAGAATAAGTTTCGCTTATCAAAAGAAAGAAGTATTAAGAAACTTAAGTCTTGACATCTACGCCGGTCAGCGAATCGGTATCCTTGGCTCCAGCGGTTCAGGTAAAAGTACCTTGTTGCAAATTATTCGCGGACGCCTATTTCCAGAATCCGGAGAGCTATTTTTCGAGGGGCTTAATTATAAGGAGGGCAACAATTATAGGATGAGGCAGCATCCAAAGGTATCTCTTATGGCTCAGGATTTTGACCTTGATCCCAATTTAAGTGCTGATGATAACATTATTAAGGCCGGACGCCATCTGAGTCCTACTCCCTTAGGTCAATATTTAGGGCGAGTACATCGTGCCTTCAAGATGGGAAGCTTTAAAAATGCTAAAGTGGCCTCCCTCTCCGGTGGTCAAAAGCAAAGAGTAGCCCTGGCAGCTTCATTGATTGGGAGATCGTCCTTGTTATTGTTGGATGAACCATTTAGTCAGTTAGACTATCAATTGAAGCAGGATATCCTCACTTTTCTTCAAGAAGAGTCCATTGCCAAAGCTATTGTTATGGTTGGTCATGAACCCACAGAATTGATGCGTTTTTGCGATCACTTAATCGTTTTGGATCGGGGTCGAATTCTTCAGCAGGGCAGCGTAGAGGAAATCTACCACTATCCAAAGAATAACAGGGTAGGAGAGCTTAGTGGTTTAATAAATAGTATTCCGGAAGAGCAGGCAAAGGAACTGGGATTGAAGTATTCTATTTTTCGACCTCTGCATTGTCGAATCCATCCTAAAGGAGATTGGGAGTTAAGATCATTGTCTTATCACGCCTTCGGACAACTAGCGACACTGGTTAGTACCAGTGGTATTAAAATCAAGGCACAGGTTCCCCTAGAGGGAGATTTTCCAATAGGGAGTTTCTGGAGTTTGGAGATTAAAAAACCCCAACTCAGGGAACCTAAGTTGGGGCTATAATTTCAGAAACCGATTGGTTTTACTTTTTCACTTTGTTTACGATGGCCTTGAATGCTTCCGGATGGTTCATAGCTAAATCCGCTAGAACTTTACGGTTCAATTCAATTCCTTCTTTCTTAAGTAATCCCATAAAAGCGGAATAAGATAAACCATGCTCACGTGATCCTGCGTTGATACGCTGAATCCACAAGCTGCGGAAATTCCGTTTTTTGGTACGACGGTCGCGATAGCTGTATAGAAGTCCTTTCTCTACTGCGTTTTTGGCAACAGTCCACACATTTTTACGACGGCCATAATATCCTTTGGCCATCTTCATCACCTTTTTACGGCGTGCTCTTGATGCTACTGAGTTTACTGATCTTGGCATAACTTTTAATTTTTTGTGCAAGGCGTTCCTTCGATAGGAATCTTAGTTGCCTTACCCAGGGTTCATTAATAACTCTAATTAAACTTAAATGGTAAGCTGACGCTTAATGTTGGCCTCATCTGCCTTGTCTACTAGACCAGACTGGGTGAGGTTACGCTTTTGCTTAGTCTCCTTCTTAGTAAGAATGTGACTCTTAAAAGCGTGCTTTCTTTTGATCTTTCCGGTACCGGTAAGCTTAAAACGCTTCTTGGCACTGGATTTAGTCTTCATTTTTGGCATAGCTATTCGCTTTTATTTCGGTTTCTGAAATACTATTTTTTAGGCGCAATCATCATGATCATGCGCTTTCCTTCCAATTTAGGCAGGCTTTCAACCTTTCCTAAATCTTCCAAATCCTGAGCTAAACGCAACAATAGAATTTCCCCTTTGTCCTTAAACACAATCGAACGGCCTTTAAAGAATACATAAGCCTTTAATTTGGCTCCTTCTTTAAGGAAGTTTTCAGCGTGTTTGCGCTTAAACTCATAATCGTGATCGTCCGTATTAGGTCCAAAGCGTATCTCTTTTACAACCGTTTTCTGGGCCTTCTGGGCAATCTCTTTTTGCTTTTTCTTCTGGTCATAGAGAAATTTCTTGTAATCAATGACTTTAGCTACCGGAGGGTCTGCCTTTTCAGTAATCACAACTAAATCTAATCCACGGTCCAAAGCCATTTTTAGGGCATCTTTAGTGGAGTAGATAGCCGGTTCTACGTCTTCTCCTACTACCCTTAGTTTTGGGTAGTTAATCTTTTCATTGATCTTATGTTTGTCTTCTTGAGGTTCTCTTCTAGGACCTCTTCTCCTGTGGTGAAATCTCTTTGCCAGAATTAAGCTATTTAGTTCAAAATATAATTACACTTCAAATTCTCCGATTTCCTCGTTGATTTGCTGGTCGATGTGCTTTATAAATTCCTCTAAGCCCATGGATCCCAGATCCTCTCCGCCGTGCTTTCGCACTGAAACCGTCTCATTTTCAGTTTCTTTTTCCCCAACAATTAACATATAAGGGATTTTCGAAACTTCCGCATCTCGTATTTTTCGACCGGTCTTTTCTGCCCGCTCGTCAACGAGGGCGCGAAGGTCGTAATTTTTGAGCAATCCTGAAACTTTCTTGGCATAATCCAAATATTTATCCGAAATAGGCAGAATTGCTATTTGGGTGGGCATCAGCCATAGAGGAAAGTTACCGGCGCAATGTTCTAGTAATACCGCCACAAATCGCTCCATACTACCAAAAGGAGCGCGGTGAATCATAACCGGTCGGTGGTTTTCGTTATCTGAACCCTTGTATTCTAATTCGAATCGCTCGGGAAGATTGTAGTCTACCTGGATGGTGCCCAGTTGCCATTTGCGACCAAGAGCATCCTTTACCATGAAGTCTAACTTCGGACCATAGAAGGCTGCTTCGCCATATTCCACAACGTAGTCTAGTTCTTTTTCGACAACGGCTTCCTTAATCGCCGCCTCCGCCTTTTCCCAGTTCTCATCACTGCCAATGTATTTCGATTGATCCTCTGGATCACGAAGCGAGACCTGAGCAGTGAAGCTCTGAAAGTCGAGGGTTTTGAAGATGTAAAGTACCAGGTCGATCACCTTCTTAAACTCATCTTTCAATTGATCAGGAGTACAGAAAATGTGTGCATCATCCTGAGTGAAGCCCCTTACCCGGGTTAGTCCGTGTAGCTCGCCACTCTGCTCATAACGATATACGGTGCCAAATTCTGCAAAGCGAAGAGGTAGATCCCGATAGGAGCGAGGTGAACTCTTGTAAATTTCACAATGATGAGGGCAGTTCATTGGTTTTAACAGGTATTCTTCATCCTCTTCCGGGGTGTGGATGGGCTGAAAACTGTCTTTACCATATTTAGCATAGTGCCCACTGGTAATATAAAGTTCCTTGTTCCCAATATGAGGACTAATAACCGGATCATAACCGGCGGTCCTTTGGGCTTTCTTTAAGAATTGTTCCAGTCTTTCTCTAAGTTCAGCGCCTTTTGGCAACCAAAGAGGTAAACCCTGACCTACCTTTTGAGAAAAGGTAAAGAGCTCTAACTCTTTTCCGAGTTTACGATGATCTCGTTTTTTAGCTTCCTCAAGAAGTTCCAAATATTCCTTGAGCATTGAAGCTTTTGGAAAGGAAATACCATAAACCCTGGTTAGCTGTGGATTATTCTCGTTACCTCTCCAGTAGGCCCCGGCTACATTCATAATTTTTATGGCCTTGATAAAGCCCGTGTTTGGAATATGGCCGCCACGACAGAGGTCTGTGAACTCAGCGTGATCACAAAAAGTGATGGAACCATCCTCCAGGTTTTCGATCAATTCAGTTTTAAAGGGATTTCCTTCATACAGAGCCAGGGCATCTGCTTTACTTACAGATCGCATTTTAAATACCGACTTCTGGCGGGCATTTTCGAGCATCGCTTTTTCAAGCTTGTCAAAGTCTCCTTCGCCAAAATCATGACCATTAAAATCTACGTCGTAGTAAAATCCATTTTCAATAGCTGGTCCGATGGTAAGCTTAATCCCTGGGTACATTTGTTCCAGAGTTTGAGCCAATAGGTGAGCACTTGAATGCCAAAATGCTTGTTTGCCTTCCGGATTATCCCAGGTGTATAATACCAGATTACCATCTCCAGGTAAAGGATCATTGGCCTCAACCGTCGTACCATTAAAGCTCGCAGATAATACATTTCGCGCCAATCCCTGGCTAATGCTCATGGCTACATCCATGGCTGAGCTTCCATCCGGATAAGCTTTCTTGCTGCCGTCAGGTAATGTTATTTCGATCATGATCCCTTGTTTTTTGGGCTGGCAAAGATAGTAAGTAGCCCAGAGCTATTGAGGATATTTTTCCTTCATGATTTCAAAGCTTCGGTGCACTAATTCTCTTAGAACGCCTCGATCAATATCCTCCAACTTATTAATGTAAAGGCAAGACTTTCCGGTCTTGTGCTTTCCAAGTCTATCAAGTATGTCTTCAAAATCATCAGTTCGATCCATCACGTAGAGTGAAAACTTACCCTTCCGGGGGGAGAAACCTCCACGCATCCAGTCAATCACCTTTCCATTACTGTACTGCAATGGATAATGACCAAAGCCCACAATGCTGTCTCCCCACATTTTAGCCTTAGTGCCACTAAGCTCTTCGAATAGCTCTAAAAGCTCAAAGGATTGTCCCTTTTGCTTTTCATTTTCCAGGGCATTTAAAAAGTCGTGAACAGAAGCTCCGGTTTCGCGTGTTTTAAGTTCGGCGGCCATTGGTCAGAATTAGTTTTAATATAATCCTGAAATATAGCGAATGGCCCTAAATTCGCTGGGTAAAAGCTTTTAATATGACGAAGGAGGATATTCTCGCTTTATACAATAAGGGTAATCGTAATACCTTAATGGAAACCTTGGAAATTGAGTACATCGATTTAGAGATGGATCCTCCAATGCTTAAAGCCTCAATGCCCGTAAATCCTCGTGTACATCAACCCGCCGGTTTACTTCATGGAGGAGCTACCGCCGCCTTGGCAGAAAGCCTGGGAAGTGCTGCTAGTTTTATGCTTATTGATCGTGAAAAACAAACCGCTGTTGGAATTGAGTTGAGTTGTAATCATATTCGATCAAAAACAGAAGGGCAGGTAATAGGTGTGGCCCGTATTATTCATCAAGGTCGAAGTACCCATTTATGGGAAATTGAAGTTCATGATGAAGAAGGTAAACTTATTTCTCATTGTAAGTTGACCAACATGATTATTCCCAGAAGAAAGCAAGCTTAGGGGATGGACCTCAAAGAAACCTTTTTGGCTTACCGCAAGCCAGGCGGCCAGCTCCAATATTATAGAGAAGTCCCAGAGTCAGATTTGACTTTCCATTTTTGCGACTTTAATACTGATAGGTATCTAAAATTACCAATGGAGCGGAAGCCTTTGCCAGACCCTCCAGATTTTAACTTCATTGATGGTCAGAAGGAGGTTTCCAAAACAGATCAGATTGATCTTTTAGAACGGACAATTACCGAGTTAAGAAAAGGTGCAGTAGATAAGGTGGTGATTACTAGGGTGAAACACTCTTCAATTGAAATTGACCCTTTAAAGCTGTTGCGAGGCTTGGATAGGGAATACCCCAAAGCGGCAGTTTATCTCTTTTCGCACCCTAAATGTGGTACCTGGCTTGGGGCTAGTCCGGAAAACCTCTTGGAGTTTAACCAAGGGGAGCTGAAAACAGCAAGTTTAGCCGGTACTCAAAAATGGGAATTACGCGATCGGTTTTCCGCCAAGGAGCGAAGAGAACAATCGATAGTTACCCAGGATATTTTGGATGTTTTGCAGGAAATTCCTGGCGTACATAAGGTTAAACAGAGCAAGGTAGATATAATCAAAGCCGGCAGTTTGGCGCACCTTTATACTGAGATTAAAGCAAGTTTAGATGAATTTGAAAGCATCCCTTCCGTCTTATCTAAATTGCATCCTACTCCAGCTGTGGGAGGGCGACCGCGGCAATGGGCGCTTGATTACATTGCCCGCTCCGAACCTTTTGATCGTCGGTTTTATACCGGTTTTTTCGGATGGACTAATGAAAAGAAGCAGTCCGCCCAATTTTGGGTTAATTTGCGTTGTGCCGAATACCTGAATGAGCATTCTCTGGCAATCTATGTTGGCGGTGGTATTACTGCTGAGAGCAATGCGGAGGAAGAATGGCTGGAAACTGAGGCAAAGGCACAAACAATTCTGAAAGTCCTGGATTAAAGAAAGAGATGGCAAAAACCTCTTCCCTCTATAATGCCCGCCTGCTAGCGCGAGTTTTAAAAGAACATCATTGTGAGCACTTAGTAGTTGCCCCCGGTAGCCGAAATGCTCCATTGATCTATGCTTGCTCAGCGGAAGGCTTTAAAACTTATTCCATACCCGATGAAAGAGCCGCCGCCTTCACTGCTCTGGGGATGGCCTTAGAAGATGGGAAACCCGCTGCGGTAATTTGCACTAGTGGATCGGCAGCGGCGAATTTTTTACCGGCAGTAACAGAGGCCTATTATCAAAAAGTTCCTTTAGTGGTAATAACTGCCGACCGACCTCTTGAGTGGGTTGGTCAGGGAGCGGGGCAAACCATTCAGCAGGAAGGGATTTATGGAAAACATATTCTAGGGGAGGCCAACCTATTAAGAGACCCTCAGGATGATCTTGCCAGGCAGTACAATTTGCGAATCAGTCAGGAAGCATTGTTAAATCTCTATAAGGGTCCCGTTCATATCAACGTTCCATTTGACGAACCTCTCTACAACGAATACGATGGACCCAAGGAGCATTTTCGAATAATCCGAAGACCAGCAACCCAACGTCAATTGAATGATCAGGATTTTAATGACTTAAGGTGTAGGTTCGAGGCTGCTGAGAGACCCATGATACTGGTGGGGCAAATGAGCCCAAACCCACATTTAGAGAAAGCCCTGGCTCAATTGATGGAGAAAAGGCCATTCCTCTTATTGAGTGAAACATTGTCAAATCTCAATCACATTGAAGGTATTCATTCTATTGATCGAATGGTAAATACCTTGAAAGATGAGGAAAAGGATTTATTGCGACCGGATTTGCTGATCAGCTTGGGCGGTGAAATAGTGAGCAAAATGATTAAAGCTTACCTACGCGGTTCGGATAATTTTGAACACTGGCATTTTACTGAAGATGAGGTTTTTAAAGACACTTTTCATAAGCTCAGTTTGAACCTTGATTGCGATGCAGCCTGGTTTTTTCAGCAATTAAATGACTCTACAACCGCCAAAGATAACCCTTGGGTAAAGGAGGTATTGGAGCTAGAAGCCCGAAAACGTATTCTTCATCAAGATTACCTTAAGCGGGTTTCCTTTAGCGATTTAGGGGTATACCGAGATTTGATCCAATATCTTCCTCCGCAAACTGTGTTGCATTGTGCAAATAGCGCAGGAATTCGTTATGCGCAACTCTTCGACCATCGTGAGGATGTTAGGCACTATGCCAATCGTGGAACTAGTGGTATTGATGGAAGTACTTCTACAGCCATAGGTCATGCTCTCTGTACTAATGATCAAGTGGTTTTGATAACCGGGGATGTTGCTTTTCAATATGATAATGCGGCCTTTTGGAATGACCGACTACCGGATAACTTGAAAGTGATTGTCCTTAACAATAAGGGAGGGAATATCTTTCGGATAATAAAGGGACCTGACCGGATTGAAGGTTTTGAGCGGTTTCAGGAAACCCAACACCAGCTGGATTTATCAAATGTCGCAGCGATTTACGGCATTCCACATCAAGTCGTTGAGCAGCAAAGTGAATTAGCCGAAACTATTCAAGGTTTATTCGAAAATCCGGGGATTTCTATTTTGGAAATAAAAACCCCTCGAAAGGAAAGCCCTGAAGTATTAAAGTCCTACTTTTCTTACATAAAAGAACACTGAATGTTACTGGAGAATTTAAAACTGAACATCGATGAAATTCCTCGGTTGGAGGATCGCGATTTTCAGCTTTTGGAGAAGGATTATCTCTATTACCGGCTTACCGGCAGGATTCTAGTATTACTCATGCTTAGTGGAGTAGGTGCGATGATCAGCCTTTTTGGAAAGCTCTACTTCGCCTACTGGCTGCTGCCCATCTTAGGACTCTTAATCCTTATCCTTCTTTTCGAAATAGTTGGTTTTCGATTCAGGGGTTATGCAATACGTACTAAAGATGTTTCATTTCGCAGTGGTTGGTTATTTCGCCGAATGACTACGGTTCCATTAAATCGAGTTCAGCACTGTGAGTTTACACAGGGGCCATTGGGTCGATTATTTGACCTAGCCACCGTGAGGGTTTTTACGGCTGGCGGTAATTCCAGCGATTTGGATATAAAGGGTTTACGCAAAGAGGATGCAATAAAACTGCGGGATCACATTACGCAATTGAGTGCTACCTATGCCTAATCTTAATCTGCACGAACCTCAAAGACAAGCGCCCTTAGGGGTTGCGATTATATTCTTTAAGAATATTCGCAGAGCAATAAATTTTGTCCTCTTTGTTTTAGTAGTGAATTTAGGCCGTGATTTCTCGGTATTGGGAATGGGATTTCTTGGATGGGGAATAATAGTCGGTCTTTTCTTTTTGGTATACAGTATACTGCAGTATCGAAGGTTCTATTTCTATGTAAATGGCGACAATTTTGTGATTGAGAAGGGTGTGCTTAGTCAGGAAAAGATAAATGTCCCTTTTGAAAGAATTCAAAGCGTTAATACCAAACAGAATGTAGTTCAAAGGTTACTGAATCTGGTAGGATTAAAGGTTGATACAGCTGGCAGTATCAGTCAGGAGATAGATATACCAGCTCTTTCCATTTCTTATGCCAGGGAGTTAAGAAACTTCCTAATGGAGAGGCGTTACGAGCTAAAGGAGTCGGAAGAGGAAGTTACTATGGAGGAGGAGCCGGTTAAAATGAGAGAACCCCTTTTAAGGCTTTCTGTTTCTGATCTTTTTAAAGTCGGTTTTACCCAAAACCACCTGAGATCAGGCCTCATTCTTTTCGCAATCGTAAATGGCTATATCTGGCAGTTTGAAGAGTATCTCATAAAGCCCTTTGAACCCTATTTAGAGGAAACAGCTCAGAGTTTAGTGACAAAATGGTTCCTGATGCTTCCTTTTGCATTTTTAGCATTTGCTATAATATCCGTGCTTACCAGTTTAATAAGCACCGTTTTAAGGTACTACGATTTCAGCTTTTACTTGACCGATAAGGGTTTAGAGATCGAATCCGGGCTTTTAAACAGGCAGAGTTATAATGTCCCATTTGAGAAGATCCAATACTTTAAGTGGGAATCAAATCCACTGAGAAGAATTATTGGATATCGAACCTTAAAGGTTAAGCAGGCCGGAAATCAGGCGGTGAATGAAAGGAAATTGATTGGCATTCCCGGGTTGAAAGCAAAGGCGCTATTACGGGTGGTTCAATATCAATATCCTGATAGAAAGGGAAGTACCTATACTTATTACAATCCTCATAATTTGATGTTCCTTCAAAGAGCAATATGGCTAGGTTTAGTTCCAAGCTTGATTGTAGCCGTCTTCTTTTATACTCAGGGATTGAGTTACCAGTTCTTTCTCCCTTTACCGTTTTTCTTACTAATGGTAGTTTTTTTAAGCTATAAGTACTGGCAAAGTGTATCATTAAGGGTTAATGCCAGATATCTGGAGATTCGAAGGGGATATGTTTTTCCCAAGCGAATTGTCATTCCGAACTATAAATTACAGAATCTGAGTTTAAGCCGTTCCTTCCTTCAGGGATTTAGAGGTTTGAAAACATTTCATTTTCATACCGCTGCAGGAACGGTTCAAATGGCTCATTTACCGGAAACTCAATGTCATGAACTCTTCGACTACCTAACCTTTTGTATTGAGTCCTCTGACGAGAAGTGGATGTAAAGTTTAGAGGTCTATATTTGCGTTTCTTATTTAGAGGATATTGGGTATAAAAGTATGGATAGCGGCTGCAAGGCTGCGCACGTTGCCATTGGCCTTTGCCAGCATTATTCTGGGAACCTTCCTCGCATATAGTCGAGGCGCTTTCGACGTTTGGATTTTCTTTCTTTCCTTATTAACTACCCTTTGTTATCAGGTGCTTTCCAATTACGCTAATGATTATGGTGATGGAGTAAAAGGTACGGATGCTAATAGAGTGGGTGAAGCTAGAGCAACTGCTTCTGGACTAATTTCAGTGAGTTCAATGCGTAAAGCAATGTGGCTCTTTGCTTTATTGTCCATTTTTTTTGGAACACTACTAAGTTTTTATGCTTGTCATGAGCTTGGCTTATACTATCAATTAGGCTTCAGTTTTCTTGGTTTATTCGCAACTTGGGCGGCAATAAAATATACTGTAGGAGACCATGCTTATGGTTATGCCGGTTTAGGTGATTTATTTGTTTTAATATTTTTCGGATTTGTTGGAGTTGGCGGCTCTTTTTTCCTCCAAACTGCCCTATGGGACTACAGTATTTTACTACCGGCATCAAGTTTGGGTTTCTTAGCCATTGCGGTCTTAAACCTAAACAACATGCGGGATAGAGAGGGAGACGCTAAAAGTGGTAAACATACCATGGCCTTGCGTCTGGGAGAGAAAGGAGCCAAGGCTTATCACGCTATTCTTTTACTCTTCGCTTTTGACGCTGCCTTCCTTTACAATAGAATAAATCCAGGAAGTTTTTGGCAAAATCTTTACTTTTTATCTTTACCCTTATTAGTTTTAAACTTGATAAGAGTACTAGGTGCTAAATCCCCAAAAGACTACGAACCTTTGCTAAAACAGATGGCATTAACAACTTTGTTTTTCGCAATTTTATTTGGCTTAGGTAAGGTGTTATGAAATCTCGCTGGACCAAATATATCCTAAGCTTTAAGCAACCTGCTGGCACTTCAAGAGGTGTTCTTCATAGCAAGGACTCCTATTTCCTGGAGTTGGAGCTTGATGGCAGAGTTGGTCTGGGTGAATGTGGACTTCTAAAGGGGCTCAGTTTCGACGATAGACCGGAATATGAAGAGCGATTAACAGATTTATGTAATCAGATCGGAAGTTTAGAAGAAGCTTATGCCCTGATACCTACACTAGATGAATGGCCAAGTATTCAGGCTGGTCTGGAAATGGCTCTTCTCGATCTTAATAGTGACGATCATATTCTCTTTCCAAGCGACTTCACAGATGGATTAGAACGACAGCCCATTAATGGCCTGATCTGGATGGGTTCCCAGGACTTTATGCTCAAGCAACTTGAAGAGCGGATTGAACAGGGTTTTCTAGTAATTAAAATGAAGATAGGTGCAATTGGAATTGAAGAAGAGATTGCATTGCTTGAGCAGATTAGGGCCCGATTTGGCCCCAATGAAATTCAGTTAAGAGTTGATGCTAATGGAGCATTTAGTTTCGAGGAAGCCAAGCGTATAATCGATCGTCTGGATAAGTTGAGGATTCATTCCATAGAACAACCTATAAGGCCTGGTCAATGGAAGGAGATGGCAGAGTTGTGTAAGAATTCGCCGGTACCAATTGCCTTAGACGAAGAATTGATAGGTATCCTTGAAAATGATCGGAAATCGGCTTTGCTGGACGAGATCAATCCCCGCTTTATAATTCTAAAGCCGTCTTTTCTTGGCGGTTTTAAGAAATCTGAGTTTTGGATAGAACAGGCTGAACAGCGCCGTATGGGCTGGTGGGTAACCTCTGCTTTAGAGTCCAACTATGGACTCAGTGCCATCGCACAATGGAACTATAACCTCTATGGACATCTTGCCTCGGGATTAGGCACGGGTTCACTCTATACCAATAACTTCAGTTGTCCTATGCGCATGGTAAGGGGCACTGTAGCCTATGATCCAAAGGCGGTCTGGAATCTGGATGGTTTATCCTTCTAAATTTGTAGAAAAGGAAAAGCGCCGCAGGGAAACGGCGCTTTCTAACTAAACAGGGTACTAATGGTTGTTAAACCAATCTATAAGGAACTGTATAATGGAAACGGTAGCCTTCAGGTTGCGGTTGGGTAGTAGACCAAAAAAAGATCATTAAAAATTTAAGTGATTGAAAATCAAATCAAAAAAATTCGCCTCAGATTCCTATCTATCCCAACTTAATGACCTGTGGAATTGGTATCAGTCAGATCGAAGCGAATTAGAGGTTTATAGCTCTGGGACAACCGGAGCACCACGATCAATAGTATTGGATAGGGAGGCGATTATGGCTTCAGCTCAAATGAGTGTCAACTTTTTTGGTCTAAATGCCAGTAGCATAATTGGATTGAGTTTGCCACTGGATAAGATTGGCGGTATAATGCTGGCCTTCCGTGCTTTTTTGGTTAATGCAACGATCCTTCCAATAAGCCCTCAACTAAAACCCCTGGAGTCAATTACAGATGAGAGCTTGGATTTCATTTCCATGGTACCCAATCAGCTTATGGCAAGTAAAAATGATTGGTACAAAGCCAGGCAAATCCTTATCGGAGGAGGTCCCTTAAGTACGGAACTGGAGAGCATGATAAATGATTCTGCAGAGGGTACTGTATTCTGGCATAGCTATGCCAGCACCGAAACTTTGTCGCACGTCGCGATAAGATCATTGGGACCTGGAAAAACCAACCAGTATAAAGCCCTTGAGGGCGTAAGATTCACGCGGAGCAAGGATTCCTGTCTGGTAATCTCTGCCCCAAGCCTAAACCTAAAAAACCTAGAAACTAAGGACATTGTGGACTTAATAGATGATCAATCCTTCATCTGGCGTGGTAGAAAGGATAATGTTGTACTCAGTGGTGGATTGAAACTATATCCGGAGGAAATCGAGAGAGAGCTATCATTACCATTTCCTTTCTTTCTTGCCTCACGGGCAGATGCAGACCTAGGTCAAAAACTTGTTTTAGTAATAAGAGAAAGGGATTATGATCAATCTCTAATTCAGTCTCTTAAAAATCAACTTAGCGGACCTAAAAAGCCAAAGTCCATTTTGCTTACTAAAGAATTCAAATGGACCGAAACGAATAAGATTCGTAGAGAGGAGAGTTTAAAAAACGTGATTAGAGAAATTAAGCTCTAAGCTCGAGTTCTCTTGGTGCCTTTCGAGACCAGAATAAGGCTAAGCCCAATCCGGTTATGATGTGCCAAATGCCCCACCAGGCTGCCACTAGCGCCATTCCTCCTAAACCATCAAAAAAGGCGAAAATCAATACCAGACCCAAGCCGGAATTTTGAATGCCGGTTTCTATGGCCAGAGTTCGTCGATCCTTTGGAGCGAGCTTTCCAATGCTTGCTAAACTATAGCCTGTGAGTAATGCAAGAAGATTGTGTAAGAATACCAGACCAATTACAAGATGGATATAATTCACAAAAAGATCCAGATTATTTGAAAAGGCGATTACCACAAAAGCAATGAAAATGAGAATTGAACCGATTCTAAAAAAGGGAGCCATTCTTTCAGATAGTTTGGGCAGTCTGTGTTGAACCATAATTCCAGCAAGCAAGGGCAGCAGAATAATGAGCAATACCGTTTTGCTTACTTCAATGAAATCCAGTTGTATGCTAGTGAGAATAGTAGCAGTGGGTTCATAAAGTGATCCGTAGAGCTTGAAGTTTAAAGGAGTCATGAGCAGGCTTAAGAAAGTAGCAAGTGAGGTTAAGCCCACAGAGAGAGCAGCATTGGCTTTAGCAAGATGACTCATGAAGTTTGAGATATTCCCGCCAGGACATGCGGCAACCAAGATCATCCCTAAAGCAATGCTTGGATGCGGTTTGAGTATTAGAATAAGAATGAAAGTGAGAAGAGGTAGTACAATAAACTGGGATATCAATCCCAATATCGCTGCTCTTGGATTGGAAAGGATGATTTTAAAATCACTCGTTTTAATTTCCAAAGCAATACCGAACATGATAACTGCCAGGCAAATATTAAGGATGAAAAGGGAGTCACTGTTGAAGTTCAGCCTAATGGCATCAATGTTCTGCATGTTTGGGGTCTATGAAATCCCAAATTAACCTTTGTTTGGGGATTGGGCAATTCTAAGCTTTGGCAAGCTCCCTGCTCATCTCAAAAACTGCCGGGCAGAAAGAAGCATTTTTCTCTGTGAGATCCAAGATCTGATGCATGCGATTTCGATTGGTATGAGGATAATCGCGGCAAGCTTTAGGTCTTGCTTCGTAAACGCGACAATAGTTGTCCTCACCAAGAAAGGGGCAGGGTAGACTTTTCATCACCCAGTCTCCATCTTCATCTACTCTAACATATTGATCCATGAAATCACCCACTTTCATGCGAAGATTCCGAGCTAATCGATCTATGTCGCTCTGGATTAGTCTAGGGCCTGCTGTTTTACAGCAATTTGCGCAACTTAGGCAATCAACTCTAGCAAACACCTTTTCATGAGCATTGGCAAATTGATGGTCAAGTAGCTTTGATTTACGGCCTTTTAGCTCTTTGAATATCTTTTTAGTGAGCTTGCGTTCCTCCTTTGCCTTGGCTTTGAATGCCTCAATATCAATCCTATTTTCCACGACCTTGTAATACGATTATTACGGTGTAGATCAGAATTTTGATATCATTAAGAAGGGACATATTTTCAATGTAGATCACATCAAACTTAAGGCGCTCCACCATTTCCTTTACATTGGAAGCATATCCAAACTTCACCATTCCCCAGGAAGTGATGCCTGGTCTCACTTTTTGAAGATATCGGTAATGCGGAGCATGTTCAGAGATCAACTCCATATAATAACGTCTTTCAGGTCTTGGACCAACGATCGACATATCACCAACCAATACATTATAGAATTGAGGAAGCTCATCAAGTCGGTATTTACGCATAATGCGACCCCAAGGCGTAATACGATCATCCTGTTCGCTGCTTAGTTGTGGACCATCTTTTTCCGCATCCACTACCATCGAACGAAACTTATACATGAAAAACTCTCTACCGTGAATACCCACCCTTTTCTGCTTGAAGAAAACCGGGCCGGGATCACTGATTTTCGTGATAAGTATAACTGCGAGGAAAAGGGGAGAGAGTAAAAGTAAAACTAGCAGCGATGAAATCACATCAAAGGAGCGTTTCAGAACCATTTGCCAGGCAGGCATCAATTGATGATTGATCTCTACGAGGGGAATGGATCGCATGGATTCCATTCTAACTTTACCACTAATGATATCGTAAGTATCCGGAATCATTTTGATCTTAACCTGAGAAGCTTCTAAGAGATTCACTACTTCTTCAAGCTTGTGATGCTCTGTAGATTCAATGGCGATAATCACCTCCTCAACATTGTACTTCTGAATTATATCAGGTAATTGTTTGTGATTACCTAAATGCTCAAGATTCTTTTCTAGTAGGAAACGGATGTTATTGTCAACACTTACAAATCCTACAAAACGGTGACCTGTCTTACGATTGTTGCGACTTTCAAGGTTGGCATAGAGTTCGGCTGCCTTTTCATTACTACCGATCATTAGAGTGTTGAAAGCAATCTTACCGCTTTTAGTACGATAAGCCGTTCGAGTGCTTAATAGAGTTCGGAAAAGAGCGGTAAAAAAGAAATGACTACTAAAGTAGACCAGGAAGCCGCGATAGTAATCCGTATAACTGGATACAGGATCATCCAGGATTAATGTAAAAAAGATAAAG
Organism: Croceimicrobium sp.; assembly: GCA_965279135.1. Taxonomy (GTDB): domain Bacteria; phylum Bacteroidota; class Bacteroidia; order Flavobacteriales; family Schleiferiaceae; genus Croceimicrobium. Next base: position 1,042,380 of record OZ257133.1, read on the forward strand.
ATACTGCCCAGTAAGCTGCTGTTGAAAGAATAGAATAGGTCCTTAAGCCGAGAGCGTCGATATATATCTCTATAAAAATCCGTGATGTTGTAAACGGTAAGCCAGAAGATTGGTATTACCACTAAACCAATGTAATAGCTCTGAGAGAACTCTAAATTGGTGAGTCCAAACTTTTCTGCTTCTACAACGAGCTTTCGGAAAACAAATAAGCAAGTGTAAGCCAGGATAGCAGCGATGCCATCCCATACCTGATACTTGATTTTTTGTAAACCAGCTTTTTTCACTCTTGGAATACCAGTTTAATGTTATCGATGTAGATTCTGGCCTGATTGACATTATCCGGTTTCTCAGCTCGAATTAGGATTTGGTATCCAGAGGCACCTTGAAAGGCCTGAAACTCGGTAATGAGATTGACATAAATTTTATTCCAATCTTCTTGGGGTAATACCACCGCTGTAACATCTCCTTGGTCTCCAGTCGGTAAATTGCCGATCAATCCAAAGCCCACCCGAGCATTGGTGCGATAGCTTACTTCCAAATAGACATTCTGAGTTCCAATGGGGATATCATAGCTAACCACGGATTTTAGATCAACACGAGGATTCAAATCATCCAGGATGATAAGTCCCGATTGGCTATTGGGTTCAGGTTGATTACTGCCATAAGGAGTGAAAGAGAATATGCTATCGGCATCATCAATCTTAAGGAAGTTGGTGTCGCTAAAAGCGGTACGTTGGAAGTTTAAGCCGGGATCATCAAAATCTTCAACCACATTAACTTCAAAGAAATTGCGGTACCGCACCACCAAATCATCCTGGGGAATTACAAGTGTATCCGGTGCAGATCCTGATGATTGATAGTCAATAGTGTATAAAATCGGAGTATATGAAGTATTTATAGCGCGGAAGGAGCTAATTCCGTTGTTATTGAACCCTGCCTCCATTCTAAAATCGTTTTCACCTTCACGCAGAATCACCGGAATAATCGCCGGTAACTCAAAAGCACCTACAGATTGCCCATTGATATTAATCCAAATGGTGGTGATTTTACTGTGGGCGGTTCCTTCCTCGGCATAGTCAGTTTGAAGATGTATAGCATCGATCTTCAAATAGGTTGGTTTTGCAGCTTCTCCCGTGCTACAGGAAACCATGCTATAGAAAAGGGACCCAAAGAGTATGGTCCGGAGTAATAGTCTTGTCATCTCTTGCTTTTACGCAATGAGGTTGAGGTTTAGTTCGATCTTTTCGAGAATGTCATGAGCCACTTTCAAGGCCCGATAACCATCCTCTAGGCTAACGTCTACTTCTTGCTTTTTATTGATTGCGACTGCAAAAGAATGTAATTCTTCTTGAATAGCGTTGCTAGGTTGGCAATCTGGTTTTTCGAAATAGATTTGCTTGCGTTTGCCTTCCCCTAATTCCATAACCATCGCGTATGGATCGTTTTCATCTACTTCATCCTTAATCTTTACTACCTCTGATTGTTTTTCGAGAAAGTCAATTGTGATATAGGCGTCTTTCTGGAACAGTCTAGTCTTACGCATATTCTTAAGAGATATACGGCTTGCAGTAAGATTAGCGACACAACCATTGTCAAATTCTAATCTGGCGTTTGCTATATCCGGACTATCGCTTAATACCGCCACTCCGCTAGCTGATATCTTCCGAACTTCCGACTTAACGGTATTTAACACAATATCCAGATCATGAATCATTAAATCCAAAACTACTGGTACATCTGTTCCGCGTGGATTAAACTCAGCTAACCGATGGGTTTCAATAAACATTGGGTTAACAATTTGATCCTTAACGGCTCTAAAGGCGGGGTTGAATCTTTCTACATGGCCAACCTGCGCTTTAATCCCGGCTTCCTCACTTAGTTTTATTAACTCTTTGGCTTGTTCGGGAGTTTCTGTGATAGGCTTCTCAATGAAAAAATGCTTCACCTTTTTAGCCGCTTGAACGCCTAGATCGAAATGATTGAGAGTAGGGGTCACAATGTCCACCACATCCACTGCATCCATTAATTCATCAATACTGGAATACGCTTTAATTCCAAATTCTTCACTAACTGATTGAGCCCTTTGAGCATCAGGTTCATAAAATCCTCTTAGGTCATAAACTTCAGCTAAGTTCTTAATGCATTTGAGATGGATTCTCCCAAGGTGTCCTGCACCTAATACGCCGATTTTTAACATGATCAGATTTATCCGTCAAAGGTAAGTCAATGGCAAGGGCTTCGCCCAGATTCTAAATAACATTGTTCACAAATTGGTTTTTATTTTTTCTCAAAATCCTTTTTTCGCAGGGCTTTTTAAGAATTTTGTTTTGTGGTTGATTTAGCGAGACATCGTGGTCGAAGGAATAGTCTGGTCAAGCTTCTAATTCAGAAAGGAATTAGGGATAAGGCAGTTTTAAAAGCTGTAGGAAGCGTTCCTCGCCATCTTTTTCTCGATAGTAGCTTCGAAGACTTTGCCTATCAAGACAAGCCTTTTCCCATTGCAGCTGGTCAAACTATCTCCCAACCTTATACCGTTGCCTTTCAAACTGAAAAGCTCGAAGTAAAACCGGGCCAAAAGGTTTTGGAAGTAGGCACCGGAAGTGGTTATCAGGCAGCGGTGTTATGCGAGATGGGTATCAAGGTTTTTAGTATTGAACGCCAAAAGGAGCTTTTCGATCACACTAAGCCATTGCTTCAAAAGTTGGATTACAATCTATACATGAAGTTTGGAGATGGTTATGCGGGTTTACCGAAGCATGCCCCCTTTGATGGAATTGTAGTTACAGCAGGTGCACCTGAAATACCAAAAGCGCTTTTGGAGCAACTGAAGGTAGGAGGACGTTTAGTGATTCCGGTGGGTACAAATGTCCAGAAAATGAAGGTTGTATGGCGAAAGAGTGATTCAGATTTCGTGATTGAAAATCATGGAGATTTTCGATTTGTGCCTATGTTGCACGATAAGAATATTTAGTACTCGTCGCTGATATCTGTTCCCAGGAACATCAATCCTTTACCATTAAAGTATAATTGATAATCTACTTGTACTATGGTCTCTAATCCATCTTCCTCCAGAAAGAATCTAAAGTAACAGCTATACCATTTCTTCCATTTGGGATGGGGGTCATAACCGCTTTCTAAATACTCCATTTTGGCGCCGGCAAGAACAGCATTACGATATGAATTAATAAGGTTTCCTAGTTTGTTTGAAAACTCTTTCTGTTCATCATAATAGCTTTGTTCTTTTTTGTGAATCCACATGTTCTTCTCAGTTTGACTGATTTCCTGTTCATTGATTAATTGTTTCCAGGTTTTCAGTCTTATGTACTCGATTCGAGTCTCGGCACCAGTATCACTAAGCCAGCTGTAAACATCTTTTGAAAAATCTTGAAAATCACGCTCTTCCTGAGCCTTCAAGCCCAGGAAGTTTAGCATCAGGACGAGGATATATACGTAGGGCTTAATGCTCAACAATTTTTAGTCTTTTAAGAAGGTCAAATGTAGCAAGCCTGCGTCAATCTTAGAATCCAGGATTCTTAAGCCATAGCTTGAATTGATATTCCTTTTTAGCTTCATCGCTGGGCAAGTAGATTTTTACCTCTTCAAGTTCCTTTTTTAATTGGATCGCCGTAAAACTGTCTAAGCAGTCTAAGTCTAAGACCTGGATTTGGTGATTGTCCAGCACCTTGAACTTAATGACAACCGACTCTTCCATCATTTTCCCCACAAGGGCGGAGGGTAGATTAAATTGAGCATTGAGTTGTTTCAAGACCATTTTTTGATCATTGATTTCGTTTCCTTTTGTCTCGCCCTCAGCAAAGGCGCTGCCCATTGAAAGACAAAGGGCAAGGAGTAAGAAAGTGAGCTTTTTCATTTTTTATGTTTTAGTTTTCACTTGATTAGTATTCTTCCTAAAAGAATAATTACAGCCAAGGGTGTTTTTTTTTTTTGCCTCTGAAGTCAACATCACTGGAGAATTAAGATTAATGCGATTAAAATCAATCCGCATTATATCTTCATAGGAACCATTATCTGAATTTGTTTCCCTTTCTACTTGGCTTATTTTTGCGGCATGGACGCAGCAGTAAAGGAAAAGCTTGACGAAGGAAGCATTTTGCCGCTAATGGAGGAATTCTATACCATTCAGGGAGAGGGCTTTCATACCGGAAAAGCCGCTTACTTTATTCGAATTGGCGGATGTGATGTAGGTTGCCACTGGTGCGACGTTAAAGAGAGTTGGAATGCCAATTTGCATCCTGCTACTCCTATTAATAAGGTGGTTGAGAACGCGGCTGAATATTCAGATACAGTGGTTATTACCGGCGGTGAGCCGCTAACCTGGAATATGGGCCCTATAACCAAAGCTCTCAAGGAGAAAGGTTTACAAGTTCATATCGAAACTTCCGGTGCCTATCCTTTAAGTGGAGAATGGCACTGGATTTGTTTATCCCCTAAAAAAACCAAAGCTCCGGTTCCAGAGATTTATTCTGAAGCGGATGAATTGAAGGTGATTGTTTACAATCATCATGACTTAAAATGGGCTGAGGAGCATGCGGCGAAGGTTAATCAGGACTGTAAGTTATACCTGCAGCCTGAGTGGAGTAGGAGAGATAAGATGATGCCGGTTATTACGGATTATGTGATGGCCAATTCACGTTGGCAAATCTCCTTGCAAACGCACAAATACATTGGTCTTCCTTAATTCTGGTAAACCGACTTTATTTCAGTCTTGGCTTTTTTATAAAATCGACATTCCGGGTCATGCGCTCCATCTTTAAAGCCAGCACTCATCAGAAATTCATTAACGATTTCCGGACCGGTAAACTTGAAGTGACTCTTAAAGATCTTAACCCATTCTTTGAGTTCAAGCTTACCTTGCTTCAGTAGCCAATTCTTAAAGCTCCCATGCTCTTTCTGTAGTGATAAAACAGCTTGAGCATTGTGGATGGCGGCCTTTACTTTAAGCTTATTGCGGATAATCCCTGCGTCTCCAAGGAGTCGCGCTTCATCCTCTTCGTTATAATTGGCAATCTTTACAATACTAAACTGATCATAGGCCTTTCGGAAGTTTTCTTGCTTTTTAAGAATCGTAATCCAGTTTAGGCCAGCCTGATTTATTTCCAGAAGCAAGCGACCAAAAAGCTCGTCATCACTTTCTATTGGAAATCCGTATTGATTGTCGTGATACTTTTTGTGCAGATCATCTTTAGGAAGATCGCTTACAAAAGCACAATATGAATTTGGATTAACCATTCATGCTAGCCAAGAATTCGGCGTTATCCTGAGTTTTACTCATTCGGTCATAAAGGAATTCCATGGCCTCCACAGAAGTCATATCTGCAAGGTGGCGGCGCATGATATACATTCTTTGTAAGACATCCTTACCAAGTAAAAGATCCTCTTTCCTGGTGCCTGAACTCATAAGATCAATAGCAGGCCAAATTCTACGGTTGGCAATGCGACGATCCAGTTGCATCTCCATATTACCAGTACCCTTGAATTCTTCAAAGATCACTTCATCCATTTTGGAACCGGTGTCAATCAAAGCGGTAGCCAAGATGGTTAATGATCCGCCGTTTTCAATTTTACGGGCAGCTCCAAAGAATCTTTTTGGTTTGTGTAAAGCGTTAGCATCCACACCACCTGAAAGTACCTTTCCTGAAGCTGGCGATACGGTATTATAGGCACGTGCCAAACGTGTAATGGAATCAAGAAGTATAACTACATCATGCCCACATTCGGTCATGCGTTTAGCTTTCTCCAGGACGATATTAGCCACTTTAACATGGCGATCTGCTGGCTCATCAAAGGTTGAAGCTACTACTTCCGCATTTACACTGCGTGCCATATCGGTAACTTCCTCAGGACGTTCATCAATCAGTAGGATGATTAGATAGCATTCAGGGTGATTTGCCGCTATAGCATTGGCAACTTCTTTTAGCAGAGTGGTTTTACCAGTTTTGGGCTGAGCTACCAATAATCCCCTCTGACCTTTTCCAATAGGAGAGAAGAGGTCGATTATCCGAGTTGAAAGGGTGCCCCTTCGATTGGTGATATTAAACTTTTCCTGAGGGAAGAGCGGAGTGAGGTGCTCAAAAGCTACGCGGTCTCGAATCCAATCCGGCTCACGACCATTAATGCTCTCCACTTTTACCAGAGGGAAATACTTTTCACCCTCTTTAGGCGGACGAATCTGTCCTTTTACGGTATCTCCAGTCCGCAGTCCAAAGAGCTTTATCTGATTCTGGCTTACATAGATGTCATCAGGAGAATTCAAATAGTTAAAGTCGCTAGAACGTAAGAAACCGTATCCGTCCGGCATCATTTCCAATACTCCTTCACTAATTACAATACCCCCAAAATCATACTCCTGACGGCGGTGGCGGTTTTGATGCCCTGGGTTTTGTTGATTCCCTTTAGGAACCTGAGATTGTTCGTTTCGTGGTTTATTGCGTTGTTGATTATCGCGATTTTGATTTCTGGCAGAATTGTCGTTTTGCTCCCGATTCTTGTTGCGATTATCATCATTATTTTGTTGACCGGATTCCTCATTTTGAGGACGAGTGCTTCGATTGCGGTCTCTTCTTCGAGTATTGTCAGCTAAATTTTCATTTTCAGCCTTGGCTTCAGTAGCTTCTTGATTACGGTTCTGGCTGCGGTTTTCTCTTTGCTCTCTTTTTTGCGGTCTGTTGTTTTCAGATTTTGCTTCTCGATTTGCGGTTCTGCTCTGGTCAGTTTGCTGTGCTCCATCATCGCTATCCGCTTTAGGAGTCTCATCTGCAGGAACTAATTCTAACTGCGGATCTTTTATCGCCTTAGGATCAATGGCTTGCTTATCAAGGACTGCATAGATTAAATCCATTTTCTTCATGGATTTAAACTTGGAAATTTTGGAAGCTTCTGCGATTTGACGCAATTCAGGCAATTTCATTGCCTTTAATTGATTGATGTCGTACATGTATTAAAACAAGAAATGAAAGAATATGATTTTCGAGAAGAGTAAAATCAAGAGGGAAAACCAATGCTTATAAGAACAAGCCTAACTGTGGTTTGACAAAGGCAATAATACAAAGAATTGAGCAAAGCGAAAGGCTTAGCCGCTTTTTTTAGCAATTTTGAAGCTCAAAACCAAAGCAATGATTCAACGGATACAATCGCTCTATTTCTTAGGCGCAGCTTTAATTAGCGGAGGCTTATCATTTTTCCTTTCTTTTTTTGCCGGTGATGAAGGGCCACGAATGCTAACTGACTTCATCGACTTTATGATAGCATTCCTTGTGATTGCCGGACTTTCGCTCTTGTCATTGTTCTCTTATAAGAAGCGCAGAAATCAGGTAGTCTTCGCAAGGTTGGCCATAATTGTCTCCTTTGCACTATTTGGATTTATGCTCTATTTCTGGTACGAGAGTTATGACGCTGATGCCAGTCGTTTAGGTACGGGCGTTTTTCTACCCTTGATCATCATTGTCTTTCTGGCTCTGGCTAATAGGGCAGTAATGCAAGATGAATTTAAAGTGCAGGCTGCAGACCGTTTTCGTTAACGAGGCCAGCGGGGCCACTCTGCAACCTGGAGGTCTTTAATATCCCCGGAATCTATTTTGAATTGTAGTATAGTTCTTACCTGGTGAAAGCCCTGTAAGCCGACAGCACCTGGATTCAAGTGCAGATGACCATTTTTATGATCCCGCATTACTTTAAGTATATGGCTGTGCCCGCAAATGAAGAGGTCGGGTTTGTTTTCTTTAATCAATCCTAAGGCTCTCTTATTATAACGTCCCGGGTATCCGGCGATGTGAGTGATTAATACCTTAAGTCCTTCAAGTTCGAACAGGGCATATAAGGGAAGGGACTTACGAAATTCTTGACCATCAATATTTCCATAAACGGCCCGACAGGGAGCAATTCGCTCAAGCTTTTCCATGATGCATAGATCTCCAATATCACCGGCATGCCATATTTCATCGCTTCCTTCAAGCTTTTTGAGGATGGCGGTATCAATATGAGAATGGCTATCGCTTAATAGACTGATTTGCCGCATTCGCGTCAGGTCGATTTTTAACTTTGCCAGCAAAGAAACAGTCTTTTGCGCTACTTTTTAAAACTGGCCTATAGAGGTACACCTTTTCACGGCTGGCAAATCCAACCCAATGCGATTACCGTTCAGGAAAACCTTAATGACGCTTTAGGTAGGTTAATAGGAAAGTCGATTAATGTTGTTGGTGCCGGAAGAACGGATACAGGCGTTCATGCACGTGAAATGTATGCCCACTTTGATGTTGATAATAGTCTTGAAGACCGGGAGACAATTTTGAATTCTTTAAATAAAATGTTGGCGCCGGATATTGTAATTTCAGAGTTGTTCCAGGTTAACGATAATGCACATACTCGCTTTGATGCGACAGAGCGCTCCTATGAATATCATATTGCTCGAAAACGCAATCCCTTCATTCTTGACCAAGCAGCACCAATGTACTATCCGCTGAACATTGAGGCTATGCAAGCTGCAACAAAGGAATTGGTATTTCAGGGTGATTTCAGTTCCTTTTCCAAGTCAAATACCCAGACTAAAACCAACATTTGCGATGTTCGGGAAGCATATTGGGAAATAAAGGATGACCTTTGGATTTTTCATATTCGTGCAGATCGCTTTTTACGAAATATGGTTAGAGCAATAGTCGGAAGTTTATTGGAGGTTGGTCGCGGTAGAATGACTCATCAGCAGTTTGTAAAAATGATCCAGGCAAAGGATCGCAGGCTAGCCGGAGAGTCAGTACCGGCACAAGGACTTTATTTAACCAGGGTGTCTTATCCAGAAACAATATTGATAAATGGCTGATAGTGTTAGTGGTAAGGCTTTTGACTTAAAGCTGCTTGCTAAGATTCTGAAATACAGCAGACCTTATCGCTTTGTGTTTTATGGGTCCTTTTCCTTAACGATTCTATTAAGTGGTTTATCCACTGCGAGGCCCTTATTGATCCAGTACTTGATTGATAATTTTATTGTTGAGGCCGATTCTAGTGGATTGAGTCGCTATGCTCTTTTACTTACCGGTCTTTTGGTAATCGAAGCCATTGTGCAGTTTCTCTTCATTTACGGTGCGAACTATCTGGGGCAAAGTATTATTCGAGATTTACGAGTTCAATTATTTGAGCATATCCTTTCTTTTAAATTGAAGTATTTCGACAGAACCCCCATCGGAACTCTGGTTACAAGAGCGGTTTCAGATATCGAAACAATCGCTGATATTTTCGCACAAGGCATTCTGGTAATTTTTGGTGATCTCCTCAAGATCACGGTAATGGTAAGCGCGATGTTCTATTTTTTCGATTATCGGATGGTTCTGATCGCGCTTTCCGTGGTTCCGGTTTTGTACTATGCAACGCGGCTTTTTCAAATAAAGATTAAATCGGCATTTCAGGAGGTACGAACTCAAGTGGCTGAGTTGAATGCTTTTGTTCAGGAACACATAAGTGGAATGAATGTGGTGCAAATCTTTAATCGCGAGAAGGCGGAAATGGAGCACTTTAAGGCTATTAATGCCAAGCACCGCGATGCCAACGTTCGCTCCATCTGGTATTTTTCAATTTTCTTACCAGTGATTGAGATCATGAGCGCCATTAGTATTGGATTAGTGGTTTGGTATGGCGGTTTTCAAGCTGCTGGACTGAAAGAAAAGATGAGTTTACAGTTATGGCTCCATGATATGATGTCCTGGTCGGATACATCTCTAATTCGTGAAATCACTTTAGGGGAAATCACAGCTATCATCATTTTCATCAATATGCTCTTTCGTCCATTGAGGCAACTTGCCGACCGCTTTAATACCCTGCAGATGGGTATGGTGAGTAGCGAAAGAGTGTTTAAGATACTGGAGACCAAGGATCGAATCGAAGATAGTGGAGAACTGGAGTTGGATGAAGTTAAAGGTGAGATCGAGTTTCGAAATGTAGTTTTTGGTTATAAAGAGGGCGAGCCGATTATTAAGGGACTGAGCTTCAAAGCCGAGCCTGGTAAAATGCTAGCTATAGTAGGCGCCACAGGAGCAGGTAAGTCCACTCTTATCAATCTACTAGGTCGATTTTATGAGATTTGGGCAGGTGAGATTCTATTGGATGGGGTAGATATCCGAAAGATCAAATTGAGTAACCTGAGGACCCATTTGGCAGTGGTTCTGCAAGATGTATTTCTATTTAGTGATAGCATTCGCAATAACATCACCTTAAATAAGAACATATCTCATGAGGAAGTAGCTGAAGCCGCGGCCTTTATCGGAGTAAGCGATTTCATTGAAACTCTTCCAGATCAATACGATTACGACGTACAGGAAAGAGGAAATATGCTCTCTGTAGGTCAAAGGCAGTTGCTGTCATTTTTAAGAGCTTATGTCTCCGATCCATCGGTATTAATTCTTGATGAGGCTACAAGTTCCATCGATACCCAAAGTGAAACGTTGATCCAAAAGGCTATTAGTAAGATTACAGAGGGTCGTACTTCGGTAGTAATTGCGCATCGCTTGGCAACTATTAAAGCCGCCGATCAAATCTTGGTTATGGATAAAGGAAAGGTGGTGGAAATGGGCAAGCATGAAGAATTACTTGCTCAAGAAGGGTATTATGCCCGTTTATATCAGATGCAATTCCGTTCGGAGGAAAAAGGGGTTTAGCGTGAAAGAGAAAGAGGCCTTGAATTCTAAAATGAACCTGGCATTCTGGTTTCACCTCTTGATAACCGTTTTAGCCTGGATAGGTCCATTTCTATTCTCCTGGTATCTTATGATAGCTGCATATGGAATTGTGATGCTCCAATTCTGGTTTTTTGGTCGTTGTCTGCTAAACAAAAGTCATGGATTGGAAGATGCGAATGATGCCACTTTTTACTCCGTACTATTCGATTTGGTAGGAATCCGTTATGACGCTTCACGATTGAAGTATTGGGTTCGAAATTGGATTTATCCCCTTCTCGGAGTAATCACGCTCATAATTCAAGTTGGCTTTGATTGGAAGCCGATTCTCTTTTAGAGTTTGATAATTGCCAACAAGCTACTAATTGCTATAAATGCCCATAGGCTAATCCCTAGGACCAGGGATCTCCAACCTGCCGCTTTAATCTTGGCAATTGAAAGTCCTGCACCAACTAAAAACAAGGTAGCCGTTAGCACTAACTTCGCGATGCTTGTGATTCCATTACTTAAGTTTTGTGGTATATCAAAGAAGGTATTAAGAAGCATTGCAGCGATAAAAAGGAAAATGAAATAGGGCCATTTTATCTTGCTACCCTTACCAATAAACAGTGCTGTAATAAGAGATAGAGGAATTATCCAAAGGGCCCGCGCTAGCTTTACAGTAGTTGCGATTTCCAAAGCTTCAGTTCCATAAGCTGTTGCTGCGCCAACAACTGAGCTCGTATCGTGAATTGCAATAGCTGCCCACGTTCCGAATTCTACCTGGTCCAGATTTAACCAATGACCGATTGTTGGGAAAATCAACAAGGCGATAGAATTTAGTAGAAACACTGTTCCTAAGGCCATACTGATATCCCTTTCTTCTGCTTTAATGATCGGCGAAATTGCCGCAATGGCGCTACCTCCACATATGGCTGTTCCGCTAGAAAGCAAATAGCTACTCTTAAAATTGAGCTTTAAGACTTTACCAAGGAGCCAGCCTAAAAGAAGGGTAGTGGCGATTCCAAAAAAGGTCAGTACAAATCCTTCAGTACTGCTTTCCAAAGCTTGGTTAGCATTGATGCCAAATCCCAATCCAACCACCGATGATTTTAACGACCAGTTGATGGCGTCCTTATTGCGAGCAGCAAAGGGATGCTTGAAGACTAGTTGGAATAGAAAGCCCAGGATCATAGCAAGTGGAGGGCTAATCCAAGAGCTAAGGCATAAGGCTATAAGAATGAAAAAAACAATGTATGCGAGTTTTCCCTGCACGTTCAAATTTTACGGCAAAGATAGCCGACTGGGTTTTTAGTAAGGTGACCTTACTCGCTGGAGCATTAAATGAAAAGCCTTTCCTGCTTAGATACGCTTTGATACACCTATTCTTACGATACCTATGATATCGGGAACCGAGGTTTGACCAATTAAGCCATCAACATCATCACTAAAGGTGCTCCTAATACCTATGGAGGTATTAAATGCCCAAACAGCATTAATTCGAGTTTTAGCCCCTATTCCCAATTCAGCTAATGGTAAAATAAGAGTACCCTGCACCATGGGGATTCCAAAATTGGTACTCGCTGAAAGTTGATTACTCTGGACGGCTAGACCAGTTAATACAAAAACATAAGGTCTGAAGGGTCGGTAGAGATTAGCCTTATCGTGATTGTTTCCCAGGTATACATTAAGTCCTCCGGTAGCCGAAAAATGGCTAATAGTTCCACTCATTGCAGCAATTGAGCTAGGATCACCATCGGCGATGTAGTCAATATTAACCTGTACATAGTCTGCTTTTACGGCAAATTCGAAACGGGGATTTGCAAAGGGGAAATCATATCCTATTCCCAATCCTAAGCCCATATCATCACTGAGGATATTGCCACCTGAGGCTTCTCCTTGAATTACCATCGAATTGAGATTGTAATTCACATTATTTTGCCCCTGGGCGATGGAGGCAGACAAAAATAAGGTTAGCAGCAGGGCAATTGCTCTTATGTTCATAGTTCCATTTTAATCCCCTCCTTCGACAAATCTAAAAGTTTCCCTTGATTTTTGAGCGTTTTCGAGAGGGTATTAAGTGTAGACAGGAGTTAAAACAGCTAAGGTTCGCTATAAATGAGGAAGCTTAGCCCCTGAAATCTAGCTACCTGATTCTGAGCCCTTATTCATTTCAGCAACCTTGTTTCCAACCGCAAAAGAGGAAACTAAATCGTTGAGCATGTTGCTCGCTGCATTTGGGCTATTGGGTAAAAGAATTAGATTGCTGTTGGTGTTTTCACTTACTGCATGTAGTGTATCATAATGTTGGGTGATCACAATCAAGGCCGAAGCTTCTTGTGAATTGATTCCTACCTGATTAAGAACCTCTACGGATTCTTCTAAACCTTTAGCGATTTCCCGTCTCTGATCTGCAATACCTTGACCCTGAAGCCTTTTGCTTTCCGCTTCCGCGGTTGCTTTAGCCACGATGCGGATGCGTTCCGCTTCTCCTTCATATTCTGCCGCAGTTTTCTGTCGTTCCGCAGCGTTAATCCGGTTCATGGCATTTTTTACTTCTACATCTGGATCGATATCTGTTACGAGGGCCTTAATTATTCCATAGCCGTAGGTGTTCATGGCCTCTTCCAATTCCCTCTTAATGGCAATTGCGATATCATCCTTCTTTTCAAAAACATCATCCAGCCTAAGCTTAGGAACTTCAGCGCGAACGGTATCGAATACATAACTTCTGATCTGCTCCTGAGGATTGTCTAGTTTGTAGAAAGCCTCATAAACCGCTGCTTTTAGCACCACGAATTGAACAGATACTTTCATCTGAACGAAAACATCATCCTTAGTTTTAGTTTCAACTATTACATCCAATTGTTGAATCCTGAGGCTCATCCTGCCCGCCACTCTATCCACTAAAGGAATTAGGATGTGTAAACCTGCATTTCGCACGGCCACAAACTTTCCAAATCGTTCTACAATAGCGACTTGTTGTTGCTTAACAATAAAAAGTCCGAAGACAAGGAACAGTAGAACTGCAACTGCAATGATGATGTATTGTGCCATAGCTAAAATTTGGGCTTGAAGTTAGCAATTAAGCCTCGCCATCGACAATACTTTGACCGGATTTTTTCCGCTTATCGGAATTTGTAAAAGGAATAACTCATGCCTACTCCCACCTGAAAAATCCAATCATTTACACCGGTGTTTCCCTGGTTTCCATCCCAACGGTCGTTGAAGCCATGTTGAAAGCCGATTTGGGCTTCATAACTCCAGAATTCATTGCGAAAGATCCGATACCCAACTTGAGCCATAGTGTTAAATGATATACCCGGTATATCTCTATAGGTATTGTCATTGCCAATATTGGAAGGGGTTACATAATTGGAATAATAGATCGCTGGCCCAAAATATACTCCAGCAAAGAAGGCATCCTGGTTTTTCTCAGGGACATAGTCTAATAGCCATTTGTCCAAATAAAACCGAACCCCAACTAAGGGACTCAACACAAAACTATGAGCATCATATCTCATGCCGCCATCTCCACTTCCATTAATCTGTGGACGCATGTAGTCCAGGTTTAACAAGCCAACTATTTGGAATCTTTCATCTGATGGCAGCCAATAGGAGTAATATCCATACAGGTGGATACCTGGTTCCTCGATAAGGCTTCCCGGAGATGTACTCTCTCCACGAAAGGCGGATGTTCCAATACCAAATCCTAAGGTATTGTATTGCGCAGAAATCGGTAGGCTAAGAGCTAGCAGAAGGGAGCAAAGAATGAGACGCATAGTACCTTATTTATATAATTTTAGCGTTTGAATTTAGAACTTATTGTTCTCTGAACGGAATTTGCTGATTTGGACAAGTATTATCGTGTTTTAGGTTTAGATTCTGCTGCAACTCTCGAAGAGGTTAAGAAGGCCTACAGAAAGCTGGCTCTACAATTTCATCCAGATTTGCATAGTGGCACTGAAGAACGATTTAAAGAGATTGTTGAGGCTTATGAGATGATCACCTCCTATAAGGCTTCTAAGCAAAAGAGGCGGAGCATGTCGGCAGAGGAGTTGGAACGTTTTTATGATCTTCTGAAAAAGGCGGCCGAAGAAAAAGCTCGAGAAAAGGCTTTTGCCCACGCTGCCAAAGTAAGAGCAGAAAAGCAAAAGGAGCAGGAGAAATCGTATCGAACGGCAGTTTACTCTTTTATTGGTCTGGTAGTGTTTATCATGTTGGCATACAACTCTTATTTCTGGCATTTGGATTGGCAGATTTCAAGATCGCCTGTTGAGGTTATGGCTCAAGTTACCGGCATTGAGGCCAACCGGGTTGTATATACCTTTCCTTCAGGAGATAGCCTAATTGAGGATAGACGCTATGTGCGCGGATCAGGATTAAGAATGTATTCAGATGCCGGTATGCCATTAAGGATAGGGGATCAGTTTAGAATTGTTTACAGAAAAGATGATCCTGACTATAATAAGCTTGATACCTACACAGTAAGTAGTAAGACTTTTAACCGGTATGTTGATATTGCTGCGCAGGCTATAATTCGTTACCATCTCGACCCATTAGATCCGAGCTCAACTACAATTAGCAGAGCCAAAGCTAAGTGTTTGGCATTGTTAATTTATGAGAAGTACGGGATAGAGGGACTGGTGCGATGCTATCATTTTGATAGTCACCCCTTAGAGCGTTTTACGACTAATTCCTGGACTTGGTATTTCTTCTGGAAAGGAGATGAGATGCAAGAGATTCGCACAGCCTGTGCACTAGACAACTAGGGATTTAAGTAATTTTGCCCGCAAATTTGTACTATGGCTTCCAAAGCATCTCTTCCAAGAGGTACACGTGATTTGCTGCCTAAGCAAATGGCGCAGCGTGAATATATTATCGAGACGCTTAAGTCTGCATTTCGTTCCTATGGTTTTCTTCCAATAGAAACCCCGGCTTTGGAAAAGCTGGAAACACTAACCGGAAAGTATGGGGAAGAAGGGGATCGCCTAATTTTTAAGATTTTACCACGCGGTGATAAGTTCGAAAAAGTATTTCAGGCCGAGGATGTTCGTCAACAATTAGGTAACAGCCTTGAGGAAGCTTTGCGCTATGATCTTACTGTACCCTTTGCGCGATTTGTGGTACAAAATCAAAATGAATTGCACTTTCCGTTCAAGCGCTATCAAATCCAACCGGTTTGGCGTGCTGATCGACCTGCTAAAGGTCGTTTTCGGGAATTCTACCAATGCGATGCCGATGTAATTGGATCGGATTCTCTTTGGCAAGAGGTAGACTTCATCTCCTTGTATCAGGAGGTATTCGATTCCTTGGGCTTGGAGGTGAGCATCAAACTTAATCACCGCAAAATTTTGCAGGGTATTACCGAGCGATTTGGAGTCGAGAATTATTTTGGAGATTTCACTGTAGCCTTAGATAAGCTGGATAAAATCGGCTTAGATAAGGTAAAGAGCGACATGACTGATCGGGGCTTACCTGAAAATGCCTTAGAAGCACTTGAATTTATATACAACCTTAAAGGTGAAAACGCAGCTATCCTCAATAAGCTTGAATCGGAGTTGAGTGATTCGTCAGAAGGAATGTCAGGAATTGAGGACCTTAAGTTTATTATCAATTCATGTGAAACTCTGGGAAAAGGTACAAGTCTACAGTTGGATTTCACATTGGCTCGTGGTCTCGATTACTACACGGGAGCTATCTTCGAGGTAAAAGCGATAGGAGTTGACCTTGGATCTGTAGGTGGTGGTGGACGTTATGACGATTTAACCAGTGTCTTTGGTCTTAAAAACATGCCTGGAATAGGTATCTCATTTGGTCTGGATCGAATTCAAATCGCCTTGGATAGTATAAATCAGGAGGAGGATTTGAAGAACGGAACGGATAAGTTCATGTTTGCAAACTTTGGCTCTAAGGAAGCCTTGTATTCTAATAAGTTAGCTGCCCAATTGAGGCAGATGGGATTGAAGGTGGAGCTTTATCCAGATCCCGTAAAAGTGCGAAAGCAATTAGACTATGCTAATCGTAAAGGCATACGTTATGTAATTTTAATTGGCTCCCAGGAGATGGAAGATGGATTGTTCACAGTTAAGGACATGAAGGATGGAAGCCAGAAAAAACTAGGAGCCATCGAATTATTAGAGGCTTTTAATCCATCTCAAAAAATAAATGATGTCCGACATTAATCCCTTTCATTTAAGCAGTGATCATTTAAGCTTAGAAATTCTACATAAGGAGTTTAGCTTCGGCTCAAGAGTTGAGCTATCTGAAGAAGCTAGACGTAAGGTGGCAAAGTGCCGCGTGTACCTAGATGAGAAGATTGATAGGGAAGAGGTACCAATTTATGGCATAAACACTGGTTTTGGTTCCTTATGTGATGTTGCTATTGAAGGTCGCGATTTAGACCGTTTGCAACTCAATTTAGTGCGGTCCCATGCTTGTGGCAGTGGTGAGCGGATTGCTCCGGATTTAGTTCGATTAATGCTGCTTCTCAAAGCTAGAGGGCTTTCTTATGGACATAGCGGGGTACAGGTCGATACCATTGAACAACTCCTGTACTTTTATAACCATGGGATTACTCCCGAGGTATTCGAGCAAGGCTCTTTAGGAGCATCGGGAGATTTAGCACCCTTGGCACATTTAAGTCTGGCTCTTATGGGAGAAGGGAAGGTCCTTTATGAGGATAAGTATATGGACACCTCAGAGGTGCTAGAGGAAATTGATCGGGCGCCAGTAAAACTTCAGTCCAAAGAAGGTATTGCCCTCCTCAATGGAACGCAGTTTATGCTTGCAATGGGGCTGAAGGCCACATTCGAATTAAGGAAGCTTGCCTATTTAGCCGATATTATCGGAGCCCTATCATTAGAGGCATTTGATGGAAGGCCCGAACCTTTCGATGATCTCATTCATGCTATCCGTTCACATGACGGTCAGCGCAGCACTGCTAAGCATTTCCGCAACCTTTTAGAGGGTAGCAGCATAATCACCCGCAAGAAAAAGCATGTTCAAGATCCCTATTCTTTCCGTTGTATTCCTCAAGTCCATGGCGCAAGTAAAGACGCCTTAAGTCATGCGGAATCTGTATTTGAGAAAGAGCTAAATTCTGTAACTGATAATCCTACTATTTTCCCTGATGAGGATAAGATTATTAGTGGAGGGAATTTTCACGGTCAACCCCTGGCATTAGCGCTGGACCATTTAGCTATAGCAGCAGCAGAATGGGCTAGCATATCAGAGCGACGTACCTATTTGCTTATTTCCGGGCAAAGGGATTTGCCGGCATTTTTAGTTGCCAAGCCTGGTTTAAACAGTGGATTGATGATTGCGCAGTATACGGCAGCCTCCGTTGTAAGTCAGAACAAGCAGCTATGCAGTCCCGCTTCAGTCGATAGTATAATTTCGTCGAATGGTCAGGAGGATCATGTAAGCATGGGAGCAAATGCCGGAACCAAATTGCAGAAGGTTGTGGATAACTTAAAGACCGTTTTAGGTATTGAACTCCTAACCGCATCTCAGGCGCTTTTTTTCCGCAATGGACGAAGTTCAGAACGACTTCAAACTTTTGTTGAAGCTTTTAGAGAAAAAGTACCTTTTATTGAAGAAGATCGAATACTACATTCTGATATGAAGGCTGCTCGTGATTTTATAGAGCAGTACCCGGTTGAGATTTCAGAATTGTATTAACGGATCAGGCTGATAAAGCCAGTGGTTTTACGATCCGACTCTAAGAGGATATAAGTGTATACACCACCTGGGGCTTCTGATCCGGCGATCATACCATTCCAGAATTCATTGAAGGGCTCTTGAGTTTCGAAAACCAGATTCCCCCAACGATTAAAGATTTGTAAGACCGATCCTTCTTTACAAGGGTCGCCAAATATTTGAAATTCATCATTAAGTCCATCACCGTTTGGAGTAAAGGCATTTGGCGCATAGACTTCATTGCGTACTTCATCAATTTGAATTTCGAAATCCTGAATAAAGGTTTTAGAACAAAGGGTGTCTGTAACCCTTAGAGATATGGTTTTAAGTCCCGGGGTTTCGAACCTTATACCTGGGCTACGACCATCATATCTTTTTCCTTCCGCTTCCCAATCATAAACCAAATTAGGTCTGTCAAACTCTAGAAAGACATCAACTTCGCCATTACTGCAACTGCTTACAGTGGTGGCTATTTCCGGTGCAATTGAGCTATCCACAAAGGTAACCGTTCGATATGCCGTATCAGAACGCATACAAATGGTATCAAAAGCAATTAACTCAATTTCATAGGTTCCAAAACCTGGGAATTGGTGTTTTGGATTGACTTCATCGCTGGTGGAGCCATCACCGAAGTTCCAGTGGTAAGAGTTAGCAATTATACTCAGGTTATGAAATTTAGCCTCCAGGTTTTGATCACAACCAACGTAATTACTCATGAAATTGGTAATTGGCTTGCGGGCAGTGCCATGCTCAATTTCAATTATAGCCGTATCGGAAATCTGGCAGATGGTATCATAAGCCACTAATCGAATTGTGTAATTGCCCAAGTCCCGATAGGTTACGGTAGGATTTTCAGCGGTGGATGAATCGCCATTTCCAAACTGCCATTCGTAATTAGTTGCATTGATCGAGTTATTTCGAAGATTTACAATCAAACCATCACAAAGGCTATCTACTGAGGTAGTGAAACCTATCCTTGCGTCAGCATCCAAAATTTGATTAAAGCTAAACTTAAACACGGCCATATTACAGCCAGGTGCACCAGCATTAGGCGAATATGCTCCGGGAGTGGTTGGGAAACTGCGGTTGTTACAATTAGAGCAAACTGCCTGATAGATCGTGCCGTCTTTAGTGAATCGCGAAGTTCCTCCATCAACATGCTCATTGTCTTGTCCCCCTAAATAGCTGGCATAAAGTAGCTGATTAGCATTGTGCCCCAGAATCATAAAGTAGAAATCGCTGCCATCAGTATTTGATTGATAGGCGTCATTTGTCGTAGGCAGACCATAGGTATTACCATTTTGAGTGGCAGGGAATCCTACAACATTCGATTGACCATTCCATCCCGATAGATAAATATTGAGGCATTTATCTACCATGAAAGCACTAGGTACTATATCCTGTTTGTTTTGCCCGCTACCTACCAAGGTTTGCCATTTAACCTGACTCAAATTGGAGTCTAGCTTGGCAATAAACTGACGAGAACCTCCGCTGGCATACACACCACTACTAACATTTAGAGAACCCTTGGCATGACCGGTTAAATAGACATCTCCTTGATAATCGACATCAACCATAAATACCTGATCATCTTTATTAGTGCCATAACGCGTGCTGTGAATGAGGTTCCCACTAATTAAATCCAGACTGGCTACATAACCATCATTTTCTCCGATTTGCGATGGGGCAAGGCTATTAAGAGTAGTAGGTAAATCAGCACCTTTGGTAGTACCGCAGATGTATACTTTGTCTTCGAAGGGATGTAAGGCATAGCCAGTCTCGGCTCCCAAGCCACCATAATATCTTCCCCAGTGCAAGGATTTCAGATCATTTGCGAAAAGACCAACTAAAGCATCTTGAGAGTTTTGGTTTCGGTCATTAGCATTGGCACCTGTTAAAGGAACATCCATGCTAAATGTGGAATTGATTACCAGGATATCTCCATCTTCCGTTAATTCAATTTCACCGCGATAATGATCACCATAGTTATAATAGACATCTTTATTAAAACCATCATTGCCTGTACCTCCCCAATAAGTAGAACCTAGAAGACTGGAGCCATCCGTGCTAATTTTGCAATGAACAGGTCGCTTCCATTATTGTAATCATTGAAAGCATAGGAGCTTTGATAAGTCCCGCCCATGAAGCCGCTTTGGTAGGCATCGGCATCAATTGGAAAATCATTTGAGCCTGTATTTCCAAGAACGTAAAGGTTGCCTTGTTCATCACTTACTACAGAATGCACAATGTCAATATCCTTTCCACCCAAATAAGTGGCGTAGAGTAATTGAGAACCATTGGCATTAAACTTACTGATGCTAACATCTACGTTGAAAATGCTATCTCCTGCAAATTGGGCCTGAAAAACTCCGTTGGTTATGGGATAGTTACTGCCGAAATTTACACCCGCACCGTAAATGGATCCATTATCACCGTTTGCAGCGCTATTACCAAAATTGAGGTCGGCGGAGCCTGAGAAGGTTGCAAATTCCAAGGCTGGATCAATAACTAAAGGCTTTCCTTTTCGGTAGCCTCGTACTTTGAAGGAGACTATATCACCTTCCAACTGGTATTCAACTTTTACAGTTTTCTTTTCACCATTAATGAGTTGGTAGGAATAGGGGATTGATTCGATTACATCACCAAAAGCGGTTTCTAAATGTAGTTTTCCTTCCTTGATGGAGAGCGACTTCAGGCCTTTATAGCGAATCTTGATATCTTCAGGACGGGCATTCTCGTCTAAAACTATATCGTATTTCAGTAGTTGCTGGTCTTCATAAAACCTAAGATCAATTCCCGGTAGATAATCTGAAAGGCGATTTTCTTTGTAAGATCCCAAATTGCTTTGCCAGCGAGAAGGGTCGCTTCCGATAAAGTAATGACGTTTGTAATCAGATTTGCCTTCGGGCTGCCACTTATTCCCTTTCCGGGCGCCGAGGAATTCCGCCTCAAAAGCAAGAGCCCTTTTAGCATGGTGATGTTGAAGCTTAGGTCCGAAGTGTCCGCGAAGCTCGTGCTCAGGTTCAACTAGTAAAATTTTATAACCGGTAGACTTGAAAAAGACGGCTCCTTGTTTAAGTTCGAGCTTTGCGCTGAAGTCTCCGTCCCATTGTCCGCGATTCTCCACGAAATAGGCTTGCGCATCAACTAGAGCCGGTATCCCAAGTAGCCCTAGTAAGAAAATTTTAAACAGTCCCCGCACAGTGGCATTAAAAATAAGTAAATTTTGTTTTCAAAAGGGGCTGCCTGCCAGTCATTTATCCAACGTTGCCCGTCAATGAATTAAAGATCCATTCACAATGCAAGAAAATAGGCTTCTTATTTGCCCTGGTTGCGATTAAAAAATCCTTCGCCCCTTTGCTTTTCAGCTTCAGTTTTTGCTGAATTTTTTCCGGGCTATCATCGAAATTCCTACTGATTATCTGAAGCCTTAGACCCTTTAATTCTTTAGCATAAGCTTTGTGCTGGGCTTTTACTTTAAAGATTCTTCCGGGAAAGTCCTTTTTCAGGATATCCGATGAGTACAGATGAGAATTCGGATCAAGTTTGACCAGGTCAAACTTTGAAGCACATTGATCTTGTAGACCCGCTTTGAGGATGCTGCTGTTGGGTAGATAGAGGTAGCTGGATATAGGGCCTATTCTAGCGGTTCCTAAATCCATGTTGGATGATTCAAAATAGCTGTGGCCTGATTCATGGAGATTCCAACATCGTACCGTTGGAATAGTCCTTGAGTCTTCATTTTTAAAAAGAAAGCCTACTTCCTTGCATTCATTCCGTTCAGAAAGAATCCAGACTTCGGATACATCCTTCAATTTCTCCAGGTAGAAGGGGATGCTAATCATTGGACTCAACTTCACATAGATAAGCTTTGCTAGCTTTAAAAGCTCTGGTTTAAGTGAAAGAAAATCAGGTTGGTAGGACTCAATTTCTTGCAGTCTGTTATTTTGTTCGTCTCTTCTGGACGGATCTAAATAGATAAGGTCGAAACTTTTTTCATTGGCTTTAAGGAAATCCTCAGCGCTAGTTTTATGAAACACAAAGTTGCGATCCGGAAATATTCTTTCCAGGTTGGTTCTGTTTATTTCAAGGAGCTCGCCATCCGGTTCAACCAGGGTTCCATTTTCAAATCGATCTGCAAGGAATCGAAAGTCGATACCAAATCCAGCACTAAGATCAAGAATCGAATCTCCAGAATTGAAGAGTTGAGCTTTAAATCGTGCGATAGCTTCACTACTGCTTTGCTCTAAATTTCGTTTTGGCGGGAATACGAAAAATGGACTTTCGTAATAGCTTGGAAGCTTTTTTCTTACTGCTTGTCGGCTAGCGATTTGATATATTAAATGCCTCTTGTCCTCGTCCTTGCTATATTTCAGAAGGAGGGTGGGTACGTCATCCTTAAGATGGCTTGTGATAAAATCCCGATTTTCTGGCTTTTCTAATAATGCCTTAAGACGGGATGTCTTCATCGTTGAGCGAATTTTGAGTGAGCCATCGCACGAATTTAACATGCGGAAGAAACTCTGCTGCGAGGAGCCTAATCACACTATAAGTAGGTACCGCTACAATCATCCCGGATATTCCTGCCATGGAGGCGGCAAACGATATCACTAAAAATATTTCCAAGGGATGGGCTCTGATGGAAGTAGAAAAGACAATGGGTTGAGTGAAGAAGTTATCAATCAGTTGAACTGCAGCGAAAATGCCAATAATAATAAGGAAAGCTGATCCTAATTCCATTGAGCTATTGGAAAGGGTTTGGGCCATGCCCAGCAATAATCCAAACGACAGGCCGATAATTGGTCCCAGGTAAGGGATAACGTTTATCAATCCTGCAAAGAATCCAATGACGATAGTGTTGTGAAAGCCAGCAATCTTTAAGCCTACAGAAACCAAGGTTGTGATGATGGTGATTTGCAGCAGCAGGCCTAAGAAGTATCGACTAAGATTGTTTCGTAATCTGGGGGTTACCTTATGCACTCTATCGTCATATTTATCCGGGATTAAGGCTAAAACTATGTTTCGAAAGAGGTATTTCTCACGCATAAAGAAGAAGGTGATGAACAGGATGCTGAAAATGGCAAATGCTGTATTCCCAAGACTTCCAATGAGGTTGGTGAAAGTGTCGCTCACATTCTCAAAACTCAATGCTTCAACTATCCTTGCTCCGATGGAGCTACCTTCAATGGAAGCCGGTTCAGATTTTGGCTTCATTCCTAAGGTCTCTTGAAGACCTAGTATTTCCATTTGAATTTCCCGATAAAGGGATTCATAGTCAATATTTGAAAGCACCCCAAGCTCGTGGACAATGGCTGGTATGAAGAGGTAAAATAGGGTAGTTAGTAAGCCCAGCATTAAGGCCAAAGTAAGAGCGGCAGCCAGACTTCGGTTAAGATTTATTTTTTTCCATTTCTCTCCACTTAAGGCATCAACCAGTGGTTTGCCAATTATGGAGATTACAGCGGAAATAAGCACATAAGTCAGGGTATAGCGCACCTGCCATACCGTGTAGCCCAACCAAACTATAAGAGCTAAGTAAAATACGCTTAGAAGTATTTGTCGGGTTACTTGGTTCATAAAGCGGCTCCATTAAAAGCGTAGTGAATAATATTCGCGCCCATCCGGAGGGCTTCGATTCTCTTGTTTTGAGGATCATTATGCACTTCGGGATCTTCCCAACCATCGCCAAGGTCAGATTGATAGGTATAAATCAAAACCAATCTACCATTAAGGTGCACTCCCCAGGCTTCGGGGGCTTCTCCATCATGTTCATGAATTTTAGGTAGGCCTTGTGGAAAGCTGAAAGGGGCTTTAAATACAGGGTGCTCCAGACTTAAGAGTTTAAAATCTTCGCCGAAGATATTGGCCAGCTGAGGTCGGATGTATTCATCCATGCCGTAATTATCATCTATATGAATGAAGCCTCCGCCGGCTATATAATTTTGGATATTTTGAATCTCTTGATCATCAAAAAGGATATTTCCATGACCAGTGATATGCAAAAATGGATATTCAAAAATATCTGAGGAGCCAATTTCCACCGTTGCAAAATCTGGATTAAGGGCACTTCCTAATTGCTCGTTACAAAAAGCACTCAGGTTAACTAAAGCCGTAGGATTCGCATACCAGTCGCCTCCTCCACGATATTTTACAATGGCCAGTCTTTCGCTTTGACCAAAGGTTATTTGGCATATAAGCAGCAAAATCAGGAGTCGGAGTTTTTTGTGCATAGACAAATTTACTTTTTTAAATCACCTACAATTGATAATTCGCGATACTGGCAATATGCATTGCTGCGGTTTCGGTACGAAGAACTTCTGAACCTAAATCCAGGGCAATAAATTGATGTTGAGTTAATGCTTTAAGATCCCTGGCCGATAAGTCCCCTTCTGGTCCGATCAGGACAACCAGGGGAGATTTAAAGTCTAACTCAGAAAGTTTGGCTCTACTAGAATGGGCAAGTGTTGCGACCCATCGATTCACAGGTAGGGCTTGATTAAGAAAATCTTCCATGCTTCGCAGTTCATGAAGCTCAGGCATAAACCCTTTGTGGCTCTGCTTAAATGCCGCTTCCATTACCCTTAGGCCACGTTCCCTTTTATAGACTTTTCGCTCAGAATGCTCTGTAATCAAAGGATGTATAGAAGCCACCCCGAATTCCACTGCCTTTTCCAGGAACCACTCAAATCGGTCATTGCTTTTAGTGGGTGCTATTGCGAGGTGCAGATTGGGCTTTTTCTGGATTCTAAGTTCCTTTTCGATAGTAAACTCGCAATGCTTCTTATTTAACAAGTCAATTTTTGCTTGATAAACTATTCCTTCTCCATAACTGATCGACAAGTGATCTCCCTCTTCCAAGCGAAGTACACGTAATGCATGGTGACTATCTGTATCATTCAGAAAACCACGTTTTTCATCTATTTTTTGAGCAAGAAAATGATTCATAGTTCTAAGGCCTTTCTCGCCGAAGCGACTACCGCAAGGTCGGTGAAATCTCGATTGAGGTATTGATAATAAGCCGCTATTGCTATCATTGCTCCATTATCTGTGGTAAACTCAAATGAGGGTAAGAAGATTTCCCAGCCATTAATCTTGGCTTGAGTCTTTAAGGCTTTTCTTAAACCGGAATTTGCAGACACTCCGCCCGCAATCGCAATTCGCTTAATTTCTTCTTGTTTAGCCGCTTTAATTACTTTATCCATAAGTATATCAATGATACTTTGCTGTATTGATGCGCATAAATCATTGAGGTGTTCACTTATGAAGTGTTCATCCTGTTTCATTTCTTTTTGCAAGAAGTAAAGGATACTCGTTTTTAACCCGCTAAAACTGAATTGTAATTCTGGCATTTTAGGTTTTGCGAATTGGAAGCGTTTAGGATCACCCAAGCTTGCCCTACGATCGATCTCCGGTCCGGCAGGGTAGGGCAATCCCATGATTTTACCCGCTTTATCAAAAGCCTCTCCGGCTGCATCATCAATGGTAGTTCCTAAAAGCTGCATTTCATAAGGGGAGTCTACCCTTACGATTTGAGTATGTCCTCCGCTAACCGTTAAGCAGAGGAATGGGAAC
Organism: Croceimicrobium sp.; assembly: GCA_965279135.1. GTDB lineage: Bacteria > Bacteroidota > Bacteroidia > Flavobacteriales > Schleiferiaceae > Croceimicrobium. The sequence continues at coordinate 1,068,311 of OZ257133.1, forward strand.
TCGGGATTATCCTGTTTTGAGTCTTCTATAAGGTGTGCGAGAATATGTGCTCGCATATGATTTACCTCAATTAATGGGATATTCAGTGCTAGGCTTAAAGATTTTGCAAAACTGGTTCCAACCAGTAAGGATCCGAGCAATCCCGGTCCTGAAGTGAAGGCTATTGCGCTTAGATCAGACATCTGTATTTCCGCTTTTTTCAGGGCGAGGTCTATTGCTGGCACGATATTTTGTTGATGTGCTCTTGAGGCTAGTTCGGGAACTACTCCGCCGTATTCGGCATGTATTTCTTGGTTGGCAGTTACATTTGCCAGAACTTTACGGTTTTGGACAATGGCCACGGAAGTGTCATCACAACTGCTCTCAATTGCCAGAATAGTTACATTCATTTTACAAAGTTACGATCAGAAGACTGCTTAAAATAATAGGACGAACAATCCTTATTCTTCTCTTCCTTCTTTTGGTGGTGGCAGGACTATTTTTAATTCCCGCGGTGCAGGTAAGTGCGGCACAAAAAGGAACGGAATGGTTTAATGAACGTTATGATCAAGACTTACAGGTAGCACGGTTTCAGTTTCATTTTCCCAACATCTTTGAGTTTGAAGAAGTATTTCTTCCCGATCATAAAGGTGATACCTTGATGTATTTTGCTCGGATAGATGCTTCATTGATGGGTTATTCTCAGATAAGTAAATCACTGAAATTTAACAGTTTTGAAGCGGATGAAGCGCGGTTCTACCTTCGGACCCATGAAGGTGATACGATTTCTAATATCAGTCAATTTGTAAAGGCATTTAAGAATAATCGACCTAAGGATCCGAATAGATCTTTCAATGTTAGAGCTGATATCCTGACCCTTAACGGTGGAAGATTTTATCTGGAGAATCTAAATGATACGGGTAGAGTACGATTTAATTGGCGCAAGATTCAGACTGAGATCACCTCTTTTGAAGTCGCCGGTAAGGATGTCAGTGGAACGATTCATCATTTAGAATTTCAAGAGAACGATGCTATAAGTGTAAGAGATACTCGAGCGAATTTCCTTTATGGTCCAAAAGGAATTGTTGTTCAAGGCTTAGAACTGATCACCGGAAGGGGTCATCTAAAAGGCGATTTAACATTCATTACTCCTTCCGTGTCCAGCTACAGCCAGTTTGTAGATTCCGTTGAGATGATGGGGGATTTAGAGTATTCGGCTATCGCACCAGGGGATATCCAGTATTTTTCTGATAAATACCCCGATTTACCAACCGTAAATCTAAGTGGGGAGTTCTCAGGGACAGTTAATGACCTTCAGTTAGATGACTTTAGATTGGAAGCTCTGAGTTCCCTGGTTGCAGAGGGAGAACTACACTTAAAACAAACCACCAGTGGTATTGATCTGCTTCTGGAGACTAGTGACTTAGATATCAAATCCTCGACCGAAGAATTTCAGCAAGTTTTAATGGTATTCCAGGATAGTTTACCCGGAATCCTCAATCAACTTGGTGATTTCCACTGGCAAGGAGCTTTTAAAGGGGGGCTTTTTAACTTCGAAACTCAGTCTATCCTGCAATCAGCTGTTGCGGATATGGAGCTTGATCTGGCTATAAAGCAACTAAGACCAGTAGACTCAATTTCCTATGATGGACGAATTAATGCTTCCAGAATAAACATTGGAGCTCTTACAGGGAACAATCGTGATTTCGGTAGCGCAAGTCTGGACTTAAGCTTGGATGGAAAAGGTTTTGACCCATTAACTATGACAAGCTCAGTAAAAGGTAGGGTTCAAAGATTTGATTATCGCCGATATTCCTATCAAGGGATGAATATTGATGGCGAGGTAAAGGATGGGATTTTTGAAGGTCGCTTTAAAGTAGACGATCCGAATCTAAGTTTGTATTTCGATGGAATTGCCAGTTTAGGAACAGATACCTCTAACTTTGATTTTACTGCTCAAATAGACTTTGCCAATCTCTATGCAACGAACTGGGTTAAAGATAGCCTTGCCCAATTCTCAGGGGCACTAAACATGGACTTTTTAGCCTTGGAACTCGATCGATGGGAAGGCAATATAGAATTAGGAAATGCCATCTATCGCAACAGTCAAGGTGAATACAAACTCAATGAAATAGCCTTAGAATCCAATAGCCTGGATAGCATGAAACATCTATCCATGCGGTCAAATATGCTGGATATAGATATTCACGGAAGCTATAGTTTCAAAGGTCTGGCAGATATTGTTAATCAAAGAATTGCCAAGTATCAAAACCCTAATGGCCTAGCCAATTTGCAGCCCGTAATAGAGGATTTCGACTTTCAAATTGATTTCAAGGAAAGTGCTCCTTTAAGTCAGAGTATTGCGAACCAATTTCTTATTGAGCCAGGTACTCATATAGATGGTGTCTTCAGGTCAGAAGATCAACTTTTAGAGTTAAACTTAGAATCTAAAGGTGTCCGTTATCAAAACCATATTGCCACTGATCTAAAGGTTCGACTGCTTTCGGGATATGCCGACTTACTCAATTTCGATGTTGGGTCTTACTTAAGGGAAGGTGAAGGGATGCAAATTGACAGCATCTCACTGGTTAACGTATTTGCCGGCGATAGTATGAATTATCAGCTAGACTTGATCTTACGCGGCAAGGAGGATAGCTACGGTAATTTTGAGGGCCTAATTGCCATCGTGGATAGCAGTGCCTACCAAATGAAGATTGATCAGGGAAAATTTAATTTGGGTTCAAGCAATTTCAGTTTGGATACTTCATCAATCTTACGACTCGATAGTAATGGTTTTTCGATTGATTGGTTAGAGGTCCATGGTGGGGGACTAAAGTGCACAGCGGCGGGATATATAAGCGATGACCCTTACAAAGTATTGCGGATCAATGTGGCGGGTCTGGACCTCGATCTATTAAACTACTTCATTGCCAGAGAGAAAGCGGAGATTGAAGGGTACCTGAATGGTGATATTGTTGCAAATGAGTTATTAAGTAAACCTCGATTCCTTGCTGTAGTTAATCTGGATAGTTTAAGTCTGAACCAGGTAGACCTGGGAAACATGGAGGTACTTAGCGATTATGAGCACCTTAGCGGTAAAATAAGCATTGATGCTAAAATGATGCTGCAGCAACTGGAAATGCTGCGAGTAGAAGGTTATTATGATAATGACAACAATGGAGAGCTAGACCTGGATTTCAATTTCAATCGTTTTCGCCTGGCAGCGCTAGAGCCCTTTGCGGCACCTATTGCTGAGAACCTTAGAGGATTAGCCAATGGCACTCTTTCCATCAATGGAACTTTGACCGATCCTGATATTAAGGGCTCTTTTGCCCTGCCCAAGGCCGGTATGACAATTTCCTTTCTTCAGACTGACTATAACCTTGTTGGGGAACCCAAATTGTTGCTTGATAATCAGAGTATTCGATTTCCTAACTTAAAGCTTCAGGATAGGAACCATTCCATAAGTTTTCTTAACGGAGAGGTTCGCCACAGAGCTTTTACTGACTTCTATGTGGATCTTCAAATTGATGCGCGAAATCTTCTGGTGCTTAATACTACTGCCGATCGTGAGGATGCCTACTACGGAACGGCCTTCGCAACGGGAAACATAAAAGTCCAGGGCCCACCCTCGGCCATTAAGGTGAGGGCCAATGTAGAAAGTGAGGATAATACAAGGTTTTACATTCCTATCGGAGGAGCTACAGAGGTCAAGCAGAGTGGTTACGTAAATTTCTTACCACCTAAAGAGGAAAGAGATAATTTGCAAATACTTGAAGCAGAATTTGCTCTTGATGAAGGCGTCTCCCTGGACTTCGATATGGATATAAATCCTAATGCTCAGGTTAGCATTATCTTAAACGAAAGCACCGGAAACCAGCTAGATGGCAAAGGGGCAGGGCTTATCAATATGAAGCTGGAACCAAATCGGGATCTCGAACTGTATGGTACCTACACCATTGCCGAGGGAATTTACCGATTCAATTTAGAGGGTTTGTTCGCAAAAAATTTCTTGGTACAGGAAGGTGGTACCGTGGTTTGGAATGGTGATCCCTATTCTGCTCGTTTAGACTTAACCGCCCTTTATAAAACCAAGGCTAACCCTGGAATACTCACCGGTGAAACCGCAGGAACGGCAACCGACGTAAATATTTATCTCTATATAAAAGGTGAACTAACTAATCCGGGAATCAATTTTGCCATCGAGATGCCAAGAGTTACTTCGTCTACCCAGGCAATAGTAGCCAACCGATTAAATACGGATCAGGCGATTAACCAGCAGGTGTTTAGTCTACTTGCCTTTAACAGTTTCACGCCTCCCAGTGACTTTTTTGATGGTACCCGAAATGCTATTAATGAGTGGGACCTCATTGCGGGTCAAGCTGCCGCATTTCTTAACCGTTTTACAGGTGATTATGAGCTTAGTTTATCCTATCAACCCGCCAGTCAGGGACAAAACCCAAGTGCGGCAGGAACCAGTCAGGAGGAACTGGAAGTAGGCTTATCTAAAGATTTTTTCAATGATCGATTAACGGTCAACTCTTCGGTGGAAGTTCCTCTTAATGAGAATAATAATAGCATCGCCGGAGACTTTGAATTAATTTATAAGCTTACTGCTGATGGCCGGGTTAGAGCTAAAGCATTTAATCGATCCATCGATAACAATTTCAATTTCAGTATCGGCCAGCAGCAACTGTATCAACAGGGTTTGGGAATTACATTTAAGGTAGATTTTGAAACCTATCGTGAGCTTTGGCGGCGTGTCTTAAGTGATGGGAAGCGCGAAGATGATCAGGCCGTTCCGCAAAGTGATTAGGTATACTGGTTTTCTTTTTCAAAAGATAGTTCTCTAATCTTGCGGTCCATGCTTATCAAATAGCCTTCTTTAGCTATATGTGATTGCGGAAAGACTTGACAGGCCTCTTCCAGTATGGGTTTGAAGTTTTTATAGCGGATGGAAAAGTGACCAATCAAAAGATACTTTGGCTTACATATTTCTGCAATCTGTGCTGCCTGAGTAGCGGTGCTGTGATGAGTTTGCCTGGCCCGATCTGCATCAACATCCATAAACGTAGCCTCATGATAAAGGAGGTCAATGCCTTTAAAAAAACGATGTAAGTGTTTAACAGGCAAAGTATCAGTGCAATAAGCAAAGGAGAAAGGAGCAGGAGCAGCTTCAGTTAATTCTTGATTTGGAATAATCTGGCCCTGCTTGTTGATCCAATCTGCACCACTTTTAATTCGACGGATTTCAGCAACCGGAATCTGATGAATTTCCAGTTGCTCTTTTCTCATTTTTCGAGGCAATGGTTTTTCTTGAAAGTAAAATCCAAAGCAGTCAATCCCGTGTCTTAAGGGAAAAGAGTGGACTTCAAGATGATCAGTTTCATGTATGCAGGTCTTTTTTTGCGGATCAAGCACATGAAAGTGTAGCGGGAAGTTTAAGCTCGCATCAGTTATTTGCAATTGCTGCATAACCGCATCCTTCAGTTTCTCCGGGCCATATATGTAAAGGGGAGCCCGCCGATCCAGTAATTGCAAGGTAGACAATAGAGGAACCAGACCATAAAAGTGATCGCCATGTAAATGACTTATCATGATGCGTTTAAGACGACTAAAGCCGATGCGATGTTGTCTGAGCTTTACTTGCGTTCCTTCGCCACAATCAATCAGAAAAAATTCATTGCCTATTCCCAAAAACTGGGCGCTCGGACTTCGATTACTCATAGGCACAGCCGAAGAAGAGCCAAGAATGCTTAACCTGAATTGCTCCATCAAGCGCTGAAGCTGATTTCCTTTTTAGCAGCCAAAAGGTAGAGGACGGCCATCCGAATGGCCACGCCGTTTTCAACCTGATCAAGAATAATGCTTTGATCACTGTCTGCAACATCAGTACTGATCTCTACACCTCGGTTGATGGGACCGGGGTGCATGATTACAATTTTTTCACTGAGATCATCGAGCAGTGCCTTATCAATCCCGAACATCCTTGAGTATTCGCGAATACTAGGGAAGTACTTTAAGTCTTGTCTTTCGTGCTGTACCCGGAGCATATTGGCGACATCACACCACTCCAGACTCTTCCGTAAATTATGACTTACCCTCACTCCCAAAGATTTGATGTGCTTCGGGATTAAAGTGCTGGGACCACAAACCTCAACTTCCGCCCCCAGTTTTTGTAGACAAAGAATGTTAGAAAGCGCAACCCTTGAGTGGAGAATGTCTCCTACAATTACCACTTTTTTCCCTTGAAGAGATTGAAGTCTTTCTCGAATGGAAAATGAATCCAATAAGGCCTGAGTAGGATGCTCATGAGCACCATCTCCGGCATTGATGATTATACTGTCCACCTGATTTGATAGGAAGTAAGCAGCACCTGGTTTTGGGTGTCGCATTACCACCATATCTACTTTCATACTCAGGATATTGTTTACTGTATCAATAAGGGTTTCACCTTTTGAGACGGAAGAGGAGGAGGCCGAGAAGTTAACTACATCAGCCGAAAGGCGTTTTTCCGCCAGCTCAAAAGAAAGGCGGGTTCGGGTGCTATTCTCAAAGAACAGATTAGCCACGGTGATATCCCTTAGAGAAGGAACCTTTCGAATGGGACGATTAATAACTTCTTTGAACTGTTCGGCGGTCTCGAAAATGAGTTCGATATCTTCGGTTTGGAGATATTTTATTCCTAGGAGATGATTAACCGATAGTTCACTCATTTTCTGCAAATTCTAGATAAACTGCGTTTTCCGGCGCTTGTAAGTGCTGCCATTCTACCGATACCCGATCTCCTGAAAGGCTATCTACTTGCTGACCAACATAGTCTGGTTGAATGGGTAATTCGCGGCTAAACCGCCGGTCAATTAAGACCAATAGTTCTATTTCTGAGGGACGGCCGAAACTTTGAATAGCATCCATCGCTGAACGAACGCTACGCCCGGTGAAAAGAACATCGTCAATAAAGACAACCTTCTTTCCTTCTAGCAACACGTTGATTCTGGTTTTACTTGGTTGCAGCGGACTGTCCCTTCTGCGAAAATCATCGCGAAAGAAGGTGATATCAAGCGTACCATGAGCAACGTTCTGCACGCCGCATTTCTGCAATATTTTTACCAAATGGTCTAGGACATGGATTCCCCGGCTTTGTAAACCTATAAGAACCGTATCGTTAAAATCACCATGGTTTTCAATAAGTTGTCTAGCCAGGCGATTCAGGGTAATATCGATACTTCGGGCGTTAAGGAGCTTTCTCTTATCCACTGGTTCAAAAGTACTAATTATCGTTAAGCCTTATTGCAAAGTCTCCTTCCAGTTTATTCCATCAAAGTTTCCGGAACTCATTAAAACCATGATTGAATACTGATCCTTTTCCTGAAGTATTAATTCCTTCAAAGTATCGCTATCCTCAATAACTACAATGTCCTTGTTACCAAAGGCCTCTTGTACCTTTTCCCTGTTCAAGTCCGGTAGATTCTTATGCTTTACCACTTCGGGGTTGAAGTATACAATAGCTTTGTCTGCCGGATCCATAGAGCCTTTATACTGTCCGATAAAATCGATATTAAGGCTGCTGAAGGTGTGTAATTCTAAAATGCCCAGAACTTTTTCCTTTGGGAAGGCCTCCCTGCAGGCTTGCATACTGGCTGATACTTTCGAAGGCGCATGGGCAAAATCTCTATACACTTTACAGTTTCCAGTTTCTGCCAAAAGTTCCATTCTCTTGGATGCACCCTGAAACTCTACGATTGCTTCGTAAAACTCCTCATCGGTAATGCCCATTTGGCTGCATACCCAGCGCGCACCTTCTAGATTATTCATATTGTGAGCACCGAAGACATTAAGCGGTAAATCCCCTTCGATAGTGTTTAATACAAATTTCTGATCCTCAACATGATAAGGAGGGGTCTGATAGGGGAACTTTTTAATTTCCTTTTTGGATTCTTCGATAAGCTTTTTTACTTCAGGATCATCTTCATTGTAGATAATTTGCCCCCCTGGTTCAATGTACTCTAACAATAATTCAAATTGCTTTAGATAATCTTTGAACTCGGGAAACACGTTAAAGTGATCCCAGGCTATTCCTGAAAGTAGGGTGATATTAGGACGGTAGTGCACAAATTTTGGTCGAGGGTCAAGTGGGGAGGAGAGGTATTCATCTCCTTCAATCACCATGAATTCATTGTGCTCAGTAAGGCGCACCATCGTGTCGAATCCTTCCAACTGGGCACCTACCATATAATCACAATCACGACCGTGAAAATTGAGCACATGCAGAATCATTGAGGTGATAGTAGTTTTGCCGTGACTACCAGTTATTACTACCCGAGTTTTAGTCTTACTGCTTTCATAAAGGTATTCAGGATAGGAATATACCGGAAGCTTTAGTTCCAGAGCTTTTTTTAACTCCGGATTGTCCGCTTTGGCATGCATCCCCACCACTACGGCTTCAATATCTTCATGGATTCGATCGGCATTCCAACCCATTTCTTCAGGTAGAAGACCAGCCTTTGCTAAACGGCTTCGAGAGGGTTCAAATACTTCATCATCGCTTCCACTTACCTCATGACCTTGTTCCTTTAAGGCCAAGGCAAGATTATGCATGGCGCTACCACCGATTGCAATAAGGTGAATTCTCATAGCTCTGCTTTGCAACAAAGCTAAGCTCAATCAGTAAATTAAGGAATTTGAATTTCCGCCGTTTCGGATAAGTTTTCCATAAACTTCTTAGCGATATGGAAATCTCCAGGATTTGATGGGGTGCCTATTACGCTATGTGTTTGAGGTTCATTACGCATGTCAATTCCCTCATTGGCTGAAAAGATTCGGTCCACAAAGATGTTTAGGTTGATTTCCCGACTATCCCCAGCAGAAATATTTAGACTAATTGGATACTCTTTTTGCATAAAAAGCGAATCCAAGCCAGGATGGTACGCATTAAGTATATCGAGGCTATCACCGTTTAACTGTCCATTTTGGTCGGAACGTCCATTTAATATGGCGAAACGATATTTCAACATGGTCCAATACATCTGATTCCATGAAGAAAGGGGGTGCTCATTCGGAAAGGACTCAGGTACAGAGTTGTTCTGTTCCGGATTTAGACCGAAAGCCAATTTCAATTTAGTGTAAGTACCATTAGGAATGGATTTGGAAAAGCCGCCGGTGCTTAGGTCTCCTACATCTGCTAATAAAATGTCTTCCAATTCCACATCTCCATTCGATCCTGTGAGATAAATGTTACTTACGTAGAGTTTGAATTTTTTTACATTAAAGTCATACCCCGTGTTCATGCGGAGAGTATCGCCTACTTGAAATTCTGCACTGCTATTACTTAATAGCATTTTGGTCTGAAACCTTATTGTTGCTGAAGTATCATTATCCTCATCAGGATCACAACAGCTTACCAAAAGGGCAAGACCTAAGAAAAGCGTTAAGTAGTGCAGAGTAGATTTCATAACTAGAAAATTCCAATGTTTAGGCTATCCGCCATTGCCTGAGCAATAGAAAAGTCCTGAGTGTTAGTGGGATCACTTTTAATACGATCAACTACTTCCATGGGAATATTGCCCAATACTGGTTCCAAGTCGGCAAGGAGGAAGATCTTCATTTGTTGAAGATTGTCAATGCTAAAGCCTCTTACATCACTAGTTGATGTATCTGCCAGCATATAGGATCCCAAAGTGTACTGAATTGGAATCATTATAGAGTCTTGAGGAGGGGTGGTGGGATCGAAAATCCGGCCCTTAATTTTGAAAAAGTTAATCCCAAAAGCATCTCCGCGAATCCATTCAGGGTCAGTCTGGAGGAGTAAAGGCAAGTCTTTAACAGTTTGTGCAGAATCGGCACCGAGTACCAACTGGAAATTACCATAATAACCTTGTGCGGGTAGAATGCCGGTTAATCCAGAACTGCGATAGTTGCTAAGTTTAAGGTAATTGCGGGCAGTATCGATAGTTTGCTCCAAATTGTAGTCATAGAAGCTGATATCACTTACCAGCATACTCACTGTATCGAAAATGAACTTTGATCCAACATTGTTGGTATAGAGCGAGTCAAACTTAATTGGTTCACCACCGTAATAGGTTAGAAAGTTTAATTCGATATTATCTACCGGTGGATTGGGGTTATTATCAACAAGACTATCCTCTTCGCAGGAGCTAAGACTGAAGTAAAGTAGTCCGATGATGAGCAGTGCTTTTTTCATACCAATACAAAGTTGTTAAAGAGAACTCGAATCTTTTGTAATTCAGGTCGCCAAGGTAAATATTAAACGAACGTAACTTGCTAAGCGTTGGAAAGCTCAGTAGACTCTTCAATTTTTTTCATGGTATTGAAGTCCTCGCTCTGTTCAATACTATCCATTATTTGATTGAGAATCTCTCCTGAGGTTTTATTGTAATCAATATCCAGTGGGTCCTTAAAACGAATACTAAGGTTTACACCTTTCTTCTTCATGAGTAGGCCTCGCTTGTCAAAGGCTCTACGGAATCCATCTACTACAACGGGTATTACAATGGGTTTAGTTTCCTTAATAATATGAGCAGTACCCTTTCTTCCATTTACGAATGGCGTAGTAGTTCCTTGTGGGAAAGTGATAACCCAGCCACTTTCCATCGCAGTAAAAATCTTTTGGATATCTCGAGGGTCAACTCCTCGATCAATTGTCTTGCCTGCTTCTCGCCAGGTTCTTTTAATGGAAACTGAGCCCACATAAGCAAAAAGCTTCGGGAGAATTCCGGCAGACATAGTTTCCAGGGCCGCCACAAAGAAGATGTTTATTTTGGGATTCAGAACATACATAGGGAAATTGATGCGATCATAAACTCCCCATTTTGCACAGCAAAAAACTTGATACATGCCAGTTACATCGGCAAAGTAGGTCTGATGATTACTTACAAAAAGGACATTCTTTTTATCCAGACCTTTTAAAACTTTGGATCCACTTACTTGTGTCTTGTTGGCAACATTGAAACGGTAATAGGCAATTAGACCAAAAAAGAAGATCAGTATTCTCTTAATGATCAATGAATTCCCAAATGGATCCTTGAAACGTATGCTCATTTCCCTGTTTGAGCCGCTAATATAAGGGTTTCTAAAGGGTGCTTCCGGTCTGGATGATTAAGCGACGTATCTCTGCGATCATCATGGCAGTGGCCCCCCAGATTAACAAATTGTCAATCTCAAATGCCGGACTTTTTAGTTTAAATCCATTACTCATTGTGATTTTAGGAAAAGATATTGCATCATCCTGCAGAAAGCGTTTGAATGCGATACTATGAATCTCAGCCACTTCTTTTTCCTCCTTTTCCATTTGCAAAGGTTTATCGCTGTAAGCTAAGAATGGATGAACTAAAAAATTACTAGGTGGAATATAAAGCGGGCTGAGAGCTCCCCAAAGTCTGTACTCGGATGTGTCTACACCTATTTCTTCTTTAGTTTCTCGCTTGGCAGTTTGCTCAAAGTTTTGATCTTCCTCTTCAAAACTCCCGCCAGGAAAAGATATTTGGCCGCTATGCGCTCCAGGGTATGTAGTCCGTGAGGTTAAGATGAGTTGAGCCTGATTGTCTCTTTGCTCGAACAAGGCTAAAACTCCTGCTTTGCGCGCTTGGGAGAGGTCCAGACTCATTTCGGAGAGTGCGGATCTTCCGAATGGAGCCAGCTCTAATTGGGCTGCTTCTCCAGGCAGAGAGCCACCTTTGGTTTTTTCTAAGATGCTTTTAAACTCTTGGTAATCCATTGCGTTATATCAGGGCAAAACTAATAAGCGGTTAAACATTAAATAAGTATCATTTATTAATTTTGTACAACTATTATTAATAACTATGACTCTCACCCAATTAACATATCTAATTGCAGTTGACAATCACCGTCATTTTGCAAGAGCAGCTGAGGCTTGCTTCGTAACTCAACCCACCCTATCCATGCAGATTCAAAAATTGGAAGAAGAATTGGGTGTTCTGCTATTTGATCGAAGTAAGCATCCGGTTAGACCAACTTCAATTGGAGAAAAGTTAATCGCCCAAGCTCGCACCATATTGCATGAGGCAGAGCGAATGAATCAGATTTTACAGGAATCTAAAAATGTATTGGAGGGTCCTTTCAAATTAGGAATAATCCCTACGATTACCCCTTCATTAGTTCCTCGATTTTTAAGCAAGTTCACTGCAAAATTTCCAAAGATTCAACTTCAGGTTATTGAATTAACCACCGAGATGATCATTGATAAGTTGCAGCGAGATGAATTAGATGCCGGCATATTGGCAACTCCTTTAAAAGAGCGTTCCATAATTGAGAAGCCGCTTTATTATGAGCCATTTATGGCCTATATCCCACAGGAGCATCGTTTGGGTAAAGAGGCTTTTGTTACCAATTCGGAGCTTGATATTGATGAAATATTGCTCTTGAACGAAGGACACTGTTTTCGCAATTCCGTTATAAACCTTTGCCATTCAAGCCCATCATTAGGCGAGAAGAATGTGGATTTGGAGAGCGGCAATTTTGACATCCTTGTAAAGCTCTCTAAAAAAGGATATGGTATGACTCTGATTCCATACTTGTACGCCGTGGATTTGCCAAAGGAAGAACAACCTTTTATTAAGCCAATTGCGGATCCAAAGCCTACCCGAGAGATAAGTCTTGTGTATTCCCGAGCCGAGCTAAAAATCAAGGTCATAGAGGAGTTGGGAAGAATGATCCAAGCTTCAATTCCGGATAAATTGTTAGACACTAGTGAACAAGTTTTAAGTCCTGTGTCGCACGCTTGAACAATTTCTCAACTAGAGGGTATATAAGGTATGAAGGAATACCCTCTTTTTCCATTAAATCTCTTTTTACTGCCAGGAGATTTTAGCCAGCTCTACATTTTTGAAGAGCGCTACAAGCAACTGATTAATGAAAGTTGGGAGTCGGGGGAGACCTTTGGCTTACCATTTTCCAATAAGCTCAATGCCCAGAATTTTGGCACGGCAGTAAAGGTCCATGAGATTGTCCATAGGCAGGACAATGGCGAAATGGAGATAATTGTAAAAGCCGTCGGAAATTTCAAGCTTAACAAGTTTTACTACCAGAAGCAGGAAAAGTTGTATCCATGCGGGGATGTTGAATTCTTTGATCTTGAAGAGGATTTAAAAGCAAGTGATGAGCTGATGGATCGATTCCGCGGCCATTTACTTACTAACCGCAATGTTGACGCTGAGCTACTGGCATTAGAGGAGCCAAGCGTATATGAGGTAGCCGGTGTATTAAACCTCAATGACGTTGAGAAAATGGAATTCCTGGCCCTTGCAGACGCTTCCAAAATGGAGCGCTATTTAATAAACTATCTTCGCTACCTGGAATTATTGCAGGAACAAGAAGATCATGTTTACCAGAATTTCTACCTTAATTAGTCTTTGCCTTCTCCTTACTATTTCTTGTCAAAACGACCCTGCATCCGAAAAGGGAAAACCTGAATCTGCTGCAGTAAAGGAGCGTGATAGTCCAAAACCAGATCAAACGGAATTAAGTTCTGAGGATTTTAATTTTGATGATGATGCCTCAGCAGAGGATTTTCTTAAAAAGTATGGGGCTAAGAATCAGGAAAACAGAATTGTGGTGACTACCTCCTTTGGGGAGATTGAGATAGAATTGTACCGCAATACCCCCTTGCATCGGGCCAATATGGTTTATCTGATAAAGGAGCATTCTTACTTTGATGGCACTTGGTTCCATCGGGTTAGCCCGGATCATGTGATTCAGGCGGGGAATAATGATGAATACACCTTACAGAAGCTTAGAAAAGATATCGGACGTTATAAAATCACACCTGAAGCCATTAACAAAAACTTCCATGTTTATGGCAGTGTGGCTATGGCGAGATCCTATAAAAAGAACCCCGATAAAAAGTCTGATCCTTTTGAATTCTACATCACCTTAGGTCAAAAATACAGCGACCCTCAGCTGAGTGCTCTGGAAGAAGAATATCAGATTAAGCTCAATACAAATCAAAGGAAGCTCTATCGCGAGCAAGGAGGCAGTCCCCATCTTGATCAGGAACACACGGTAATAGGTAGGGTTGTTCGAGGGATGAAGGTCGTTGAAGAGATTTCCAAAGTGGAGACGGATAGGGGGGAATGGCCCTTGAATAACATTCCGATCAAAGTAAGAATCAAGAAATAATTGAGGCTTCATTTGCTTCTTTCTTGATAATTCCTATATTCGTTTTGTAATGGCGAAACAATCTCATACTACTAAATTCATGTACCGCAATTGGAATTGTATTCCGGCGGGGGATTTGGTATGGAGATCTGTATAGAACCAATCTAACAGGAACTGTAAAAGCCCCCGCGAGAGAAATCTGGCGGGGGCTTTTTCATTTTCAGGAATTATACACAAGAGGAGTGATGAGCGCATTTATTAGTTTATTGGAGAAGCAAAAGAAGCGAGAACTTCAATTACAGTTCGATTTGCCTTCTAAGGCGAAAAACACCCAATGGCTTACCATTCAGCATTTAGAAGAACAGGCGCAAAAGTTATACGATAGTATAAGTGCTTTACTTCCCAAGAATGTAAGTTTGGTAAGAGAGGAGGTAAACCTTCAAACTTATAAAACCCCCAATCGAGCGGCACGAATGCAGATAAGAGCGAATATTAGTGCAACCAATCACCGCAGTTATGTACTAAAAGTGCACTGCCATGAACTCAATCCAAAAGGAAATATGGCCAAGGTGGCTCGCGCTGAATATCATTACAAAGAATCACGCAAGCCGATGAACTAATTTTTTAGTACCAATGCTTATATTCGTGCCTCCACACCGATGAAACCCTAATCCGGTTTACAATTAGCACACGATTTATGAAGAAATTGGTACTCTTGTTTTTGAGCCTGGGAACACTATCTCTTTCGGCTCAAAGCTTTGTTCGTTATGCCCGTCTATCACCTGATGGCCAATCTATAGCCTTTAGCTATCAAGGCGATATTTGGTATTGGCCCGAAATGAAAGGAAAGCCCTATCGTCTCACTCTTCACGAGGCCTATGACGGTTCGCCATGTTTCAGTGCAGATGGAAAGGAATTGGCCTTTACCTCCCAACGTCATGGGAATTCTGACATTTTCACAATGAGTATTGACGGTGGTACTCCCGAACGTAGAACCTGGCATGCAGCAGGTGACAATTTAAGCGATTGGCATCCGGAATTAGGCTTATTGTTTAGTAGCGAGAGGGCTTATGTAACGGTAGAATGGGATGCTGAGATTCATCGTATCGATCCGAACAATGCCACTCCCATGCGTTTTATGGATGGTTTAGGTACCTACCCAGTTGCTTCTCCCAATGGTAAATACATTGCATTTATGCGAGGTTCCTGCCGGACAAGTAGGGAAAACTATTCCGGTCCAGCAGATCAGGAGATTTGGCTGTATGATATTGAAAAAGATGAGTACAGAGCACTCACTGATAATCCCATAAATGATATTCATCCCCAATGGGTGGATGATGAGAACCTGGTCTTTCTTAGCGCTCGTGATGGACGTTATAATTTACGTAAAGTGAATCTTAGTGGCGAAGGAGAGTGGCTAAGTAATTTTAGTGATGAAGGAATTAATGATTTTGATATCGCGTCAGGAAAGGTGCTTTTTGCGCGAAAGGATCGATGGTACCTGTGTGATATGAATAATATTGGTGCTGTGCAAAGTCTCAACATCGACCTCAAAAACGATTATAGATTTTATCCAACTGAGCGGAAAACCATTCGTAATAAGATTAGTGATTACGCCCTATCACCAGATGGTAAAAAAGTGGTGATTGAAACGCGAGGCGAGATATTCGTTGGCTTATTGGATGATGAGAAATCAAGAACCGTAAACCTAAGTGATCACCCGTTCTATGATAGAGGAGCTGTATTCCTTAACGATAGTACGGTTTTGTTTAGCTCGGATCGCGAGGAAGGTCAGTACCGTTTTTATAGCGCCAATTCAAGTGATCCAAAAAAGACTGATATCTACGAAAGCCTACGTCACCAGAGGGACTTGTATTATAAAGGAGACGGCGATCTCAGGAATGCTGTTCCTTCTCCCGATGGAAAGAAACTGGCTTATGTTGAAAATGGTACTCGTCTAAAAGTAAGTCAGATAAAGAAAGATGGCAGCCTTGGATCAACGGTTACCCTAGTCGATGCGTGGTATGGAGCAAGTGGTTTAGCCTGGAGTCCAGATAGCCGCTACTTGGCCTACCACCGCGATGATTTGAATTTTAATACTGAAGTATACATTCAGTCAGTTGATGGACAAGGTGATGCGGTGAATATCAGCATGCACCCGGGTAATGATTACGGAGCCAATTGGAGTGCAGACGGATCAAAACTTGCTTTTATTTCTGATCGTAATAATGACAATTCAGACGTTTGGTTTGTCTGGTTACAAAGAGAGGAGTGGCTGAAATCAACCGAGGAGCGCGAAGAAGGTTATTACTTTGATGATGAAGAGAAGGAAGAAAAGGAGGATGAAAAAGACAAAAAGAAAGGAAAGGACAAGAAAAAGGAGAAAGAAGTAGAGCCGATACAAATTGACTTTGAGCGTATTTATGATCGTTTGGAGCAAGTTACTTCGTACAGTGGAAGCGAATCCAATGTATTAGTTTCTGAAGATGGTGAAACAATCTATTTCACTCGATACGGAGTAAATGATAAGGGTTCCGATCTCTACCAAATAAAGTATGACGGTAGTGAACTGAAAAAACTTACTAAGGGTGGAGCTAACCCTTATAATCTTCAATGGGATAAAGAGAAGAAAGGGATATTTTACGTTTCCCGAGGTAGTCTTAAGCACATTAAACTTTCCTCTAAAAAGGTGACCTCTTACAGTTATGAGGAGAAGATGGAGCTCAATAAAAGCGAGGAGAGACGCCAGGTATACGCAGAAGCATATCGCTTGATTCGGGACCGTTTTTATGATCCTGAGTTTCATGGGAATGATTGGGATAAGCTTAGTGCTTATTACGAAGAATGGGCAATGAAAGCTTCTACTGATGAGGATTTCAGATATGTATACAACCTGATGCTCGGTCGATTAAATGCCAGCCACATGGGTATGTATGGAGGCACGGAAGTCGAGGTTCGTAGAGATTATACAGGTAGATTGGGTATCGAGGTTGAAATGCTAAAGAGTGGTGCTCGAGTTGAACGTCTGGTTGCGAATACTCCGGCCGATCGAAGCAAGAATAACTTACAGGTAGGAGATATCATAACCCAGATTAATGGAAAGGACTTAAGTGTAGACCGAAATTTTTACAGTCATTGGACTGCAACAAGCGGTGAGCCTGTTTTAGTACAATTGGAACGCAAGGGAACTAAAATGGAAATTGTAATCCGACCATCAAGGTCTATCAATAGTCAGCTCTACGAAGAATGGGTTGAAGGTCGTAAGGCCTTGGTGGATAAATACTCGAATGGAAGATTAGGTTACATCCATATTCGCGGAATGGACATGCAAAGTTTTGAACGTTTTGAACGTGAATTAATGGCTTCCGGTTATGGTAAAGAGGGTATCGTAATCGATGTACGCTTTAATGGTGGTGGGTGGACCACAGACTATTTGATGGCCGTACTTAATGTTCGCCAACATGCATATACCATCCCCCGAGGAGCAGCTAATTCTCTGAACAAGAATCCAGAGTTTAAGGATTACTATCCTTATAGTGAGCGCCTTCCTCTTGCTGCGTGGACAAAGCCTTCAGTGGCGCTTTGTAATGAGAGCTCTTATTCCAATGCGGAGATCTTCAGCCATGCCTACAAAACCCTGGGTATAGGTACCTTGGTTGGTCAACCTACTTTTGGTGCGGTAATATCTACGGGTGGTTCAGGTTTATTAAATGGCAATTTTATCCGCCTACCTTTCCGGGCCTGGTATGTTAAGAAGACCGGAGAAAACATGGAGAATGGTCCGGCTGTTCCGGATGTACTGGTTAGCAACCCACCTGCCAGTCGTGCAAATAATACCGACGCGCAATTGCAGAAGGCGGTGGAAATTCTTTTAGATCAAATCGACAATTCAAATAAATAATAATGAAGTACAGAGTACTAGCCTTAAGTGCTTTTATCAGTTTGGGCCTATCAGCTCAGGATGACTTAATCAATAAGATTAAAAATAATGGAGGAGAAGCGGATGGCTTCCAGTTTACGACTGTGATTGACCTGGAAGCAACTCCTGTTAAGAATCAGGGAAGGAGTGGAACCTGCTGGTCCTATGCTACTACAGGTTTTGTGGAAAGCGAGATGTTGCGCATGGGTAAGGAGCCGGTTGATATCTCCGAAATGTTTACTGTACGTCATGTATATAATGATAAAGCAGAGAAGTATGTGCGCTTGCATGGGCATTTGAACTTTGCCCAGGGTGGAGCTTTACCAGATGTAATGTATGTGATTAAAAAGTATGGAGCAGTACCTCAGGAAGTTTATGAAGGATTAGACTATGGCACGGATATTAATAATCATGGAGAATTAGAAGGAGTTCTGAAGGCCCAACTGGATCACATCATCAAGAACAAAAACGGAAAGATCACCCCGGTTTGGAGAGAATCTTTTAATACAACTCTTGATGCCTATTTAGGCGATGTGCCAAAGGAGTTCAAGTGGGCGGGAAAGAACTATACTCCAAGATCCTTTGCTGATGATTATTTGGGAGTAAATCCAGACGACTACGTTCAGCTTACTTCTTTTAATCATCATCCTATGAATGCAGAAGTTATGATTCAGGTTCCGGATAACTGGGCTTGGGGAACGGCCTATAATGTTTCATTAGAGGATATGATGAATGCTTTGGATGTAGCTCTTGAAGAAGGCTATACTGTTGCCTGGGCCACAGATGTAAGTGAGAAAGGTTTTTCCTTAAGAAATGGGGTGGCAATTGTACCTGCGACCAATTACAGTGATATGAGTAAGGAAGAACGTGCATCCATGTTCGATGGCCCTAAGCCCGAGCTTGAAATTACTCCTGAGATTCGGCAGGTCGCTTATGACAATTATGAGACCACTGATGATCATGGAATGCTTATTACAGGAATGGTAAAAGATCAAAATAGCAATCCTTATTATATAGTGAAGAACAGTTGGGGCGAACGCGAGAATGATTTCCGGGCTGGATATATTAATGCGTCAAAAGCATTTGTAGCCTATAAGACTATTGGTATTATGATGCATAAAGATGCTTTGCCAAAGTCCCTAAAGAAGAAAATGGGACTTTAATGTCCTAATATTAGAATATATTCCCATATCGGGAAATGTTTTGATACCTGAAATTTTTTATGATAATGAAAATGAGCGTGTTACCTTTGTGGCACGCTCATTTCTTTTAGGAGGAACAAAATGCAACCCATGAAAAAGACTGTTTTTGCCATTTCATTATTAAGTATGGTCTTTCTCTCTTCTTGTAGAGAGGATCAAGCTGATGATAACACTCAATCACCCTCATTTGCGGCAAGCTTTGAGGATATTAAAACCACTCCTGATTTCGACTGGTCTACTGAAGAGCAGTACCGTCTGCAGCTAAAGGGACTCAAAACGCTTCCTTTCGCTAAAAAAGGGATGATTGAAGTGAAAACCGTTTCCGGCGATTTATTAATGCGTCGACTTGTTGAGATTTCTCAAGATCGCAACATTCGTTTTGATGCTCCAGCTGGATTGGAATCATTGAAAGTAAGTTTCGGGACTATTGAGAAAGTAGTGCCTGTATCAAACAATCGCCTTTCATTTGATTACATTCCTTTTGATGATCAAAGCGATATCGAACAAGACAACTAAAAACCTGAAAAAAGAATTAGCGCCATGAAAAATATTGCAATCGCCTCCTTTCTTACTTTGAGTTTAGCCTTATCTGGGCAAACTGTCTCCACAGATTTTGAATCTTCAAATGGAAACCGTGGGGCTGAGACCTGCTGGAGCTTTGGAGGGTTTTCACTAACCAAGAAAAGTAATCACAAGCCAATTTCCGGCTATAGTGCTCGTAGTGGGTCCTTGAACAACAACAAGAGCTCCTTCTGGTTAAAATCTCCTTTTATTAATCTAAACAGTGGAAACATCACTTTTAAAGCAAAGCTTCATAATAGTGATGGGACTCGTACCTACAATATTTACGTAGACTTTATCCCCTATGATGCCAATGATACCTGGGGAGAAGACGACAACAATATTGTAACAGGTTCAGTTTATACGCTTACTACTCCTCACAATAGCACTCAAAATGTAAGTATTGCTATCCCATCTTCAATTGCTAATGATGGAAATGCTTACAAGGTTTATTGGAGATTCGAATCAGCTTCCGGTAACCGCAACCGTCGTATGCTAGTGGATGACATTAGTATTCCTGGTACCTACGTGTCTGATCCATCAAACAATTGCAAGGTTTTGGCTCAAACGGCGGATAGCGATTTCGATGGTGTAGATGATGATAACGATGAATTCCCTACCGATCCTAACCGTGCATATACGGTTACTGATGTAACTTTTGGAACCATAGCTTACGAAGATTTATGGCCAGCAAAAGGTGATTACGACTTCAACGATCTCGTTTTAGGCTATCGCCACGAATACGTTTATGATGCGGATAACAAGGTAAAAGAGATCAATACTAAATATGTAGTTCGTGCCCTTGGTGGTGATTTGATTGAGGGATTTGGAGTTCATTTTAATGGACTTAGCCCAAATGCAGTGCAAAGTGTAAGCGGTAATAGTTTAACTACCGGAACGATTTCTCAATCTGGGAATGGTACAGAGCTTTCACAAACCTATGCCACAATTATCCTTTGTGATAATGTAGAAGATGTGATCAACCGTACTTCAGGTGCTTTCTTCAACACAGTACCTACTAATCCAACTGGTACTTCGGATACCCTGGATGTAAAAATCATTTTGACAAACTCTGTTAACTCAAGCAATTTGAGCGGGCTGTCAATTTTCGCTTTCAAGGATCGTGATGAGGAAATCCACATGAAGGATAATGCCCCAACCGATCTTGCTGATCAAAGTCTATTTGGCACTATTGACGATGCCAGCAATGCCGGAACCGGTGTGTACTATTGCACGCAAGACGGTCATCCCTGGGCCATTCAGGTTAGCGAGGAGTTTGACTACCCTGTAGAGCGTAAAGACATTGTGCAGGCCTATTTGAAGTTTGCCGAATGGGCGCAATCAGGCGGAGCCAATTCTACAAATTGGTATACTGAGGAAGCCGGAAACCGTAACTCTGGAGATATCTACTAGAATTCTCAATATCATATTCTAATCCCGATCAAGTCACTTGGTCGGGATTTTTTTTATGAGCTAAGGGCGTAATGCGACTTAATGAAATCTGTGATTAGATATACAATTGATTTGGCGCTTATCTCGGCTTCTTGAGGTGTAGTAGCTAAGCTAGGTGCTCCTTCTGCAATATGAAAGTAGATTGGTGCCGCGAGGGCCGAAGCGGTTTTGATGAGAATTCTGGCCTGTCGCATGGTAAAACCGCTGGCATTTAATGCACTGGCAGGAAATGCCGTTAGGCTGTCCATATCTAGCTCTAAGCCAATATTCCCAGGTCCTAACCACCTCAAGGCATCTTTAAAAAGACGGTCTCTTTCTTCCGTACTATAGTTTAGTAATTCATCATAGGTCAGATAGTATAAGTCGGCTGAAGCCCGAAACCTTTCCAGAATTTCCTGATTGTTATAGGATTCATGCATTCCAAAAACGGCATACCGATCCAAATGGCCCTCTTCTCTAGCATAGCTAAAGCCATTGCCGCTGTGCCGACCTTCTAAAGC
The DNA here is from genome assembly GCA_965279135.1 of Croceimicrobium sp. Taxonomy (GTDB): domain Bacteria; phylum Bacteroidota; class Bacteroidia; order Flavobacteriales; family Schleiferiaceae; genus Croceimicrobium. The sequence continues at coordinate 1,090,057 of OZ257133.1, forward strand.
TCTAAAGTCAGCATGCGGATCGATGTTAAGTACTTCGATCGGATGTCCCAAAGCATTGGCACAACCTTTTATAATGCCAAAGGAATTGTTATGTCCTCCTCCAATAATAATGGGTACAAGACCCACTTTTAGAATTTGACCAATTAATTCACTCACTTCTTTATCGATCTCCGAGGTGAGGGTTCTAAGCCTGGCAAGATCATCCTTTCGATAAGGGTCTAAATTTCGAGCTTCGTCCATTAGGTCTTTAAAATCTAAGATGGGACCCAGGGCGATGTGGTCTGCATTTAGAAATCGGTTAATCTGAATGCTGCAGAGTGGAGCCAGTACTTGATTGAAGGTGTCGGCGCAACCTAGTCTTCCCAAATTGGCACGCACACCAATATCTTCCATAATACCTACGATGACAAACTGAAGTCCTTTTCGTTCAAATTCGTCAATACTTCCCACTAATTGTACGGCCTCTCCAAACTTAGTCTCTCCGGATCTTGGGAAAACATGATCTTGTAGATGGTGCCGGTCTAAAAATCGTAAATGTTTCATATTCGTTTTTTACCGTTTATGTATACCGATTCAATTAGGTTATGTCCGAAATGGTAGGCGATTGAGGCCATGCTAAATTCGGCTGGAAGAACCAGGAAATTAGCTCGTTTACCAATCTCCAGACTGCCGATTTCTGTACTTAATTCCATCGCTGCTGCACCATTAAGAGTCGCTGCGACCAAAGATTCTTCAGTTCGCAACTTCATTTGAGTACAGGCAAGGGACATCATTAGGGCCATGTTGCCACTCGGTGCTGATCCTGGATTTAGATCAGTAGCTAGGGAAAAAATTGCCCCGGCATCAATTAGTTTTCGCCCTGGAGTGTAATCTATATCCAGGAAGAGGCTGCATCCGGGTAAACCGGTAGCTATTGTATTGCTCTCTGCCAGATAGGCAATTTCCTGGTCATCCATGACTTCTAAATGATCAAGAGAAAGTGCTCCCAGATCTACCATCGATTGTACGGCTCCTAAGCTGGTAAATTGATTCACATGAACCTTCGCTTTTAAACCGTAAGCCTTTGCTGCTTCTAAGACCCGCATACTTTGGTCGAGGTCAAAATATCCGGTTTCGCAAAAAACGTCAACATAGTCGGCCAGCTCGCTTTCAACCACCGCAGGCAGCATTTCATCCACTATTAAGTCGATATAATCATCGGGGGTATTCTTGAATTGTTCAGGTAAGGCATGGGCACCCAGAAATGTGCTTTTTATAGGAATACTCTCCTCTTCCTTTAGCTGTTTTATAACCCTTAACATTTTCAGCTCAGTATCCAGACTCAATCCGTATCCACTCTTTATTTCAATGGCTCCTGTTCCCAGGCGGATCAATCCATTTAAACGCTCTTTAGCTTCTTTTACCAGTTGCTCTTCAGATGCCTCTGCCATTTTTCGAGCTGAGTTAAGTATACCTCCACCGGCGGCAGCAATTTCAGCATAGGTTTTTCCAGCCAAGCGCATGGCGAATTCATCCTCACGGTTTGTAGCGTATACTAAGTGGCTATGACTATCCGCAAAGCAGGGGAGAATGGTTTTACCTTGTAGATCTACACTTTCATCAAAAGTGTTTGATGCAGGCAATTCACCTTCTCCAAGCATACTAATCTTGCCTTCCTTAACGAGCATCCAGCCATTTTTAAGAATTGGCATTTCACTCATTTCGGCCCCTCGTTTATAAATTCGACCCTGGTTTTCAACCTGAATTATGTTGGAGCAATTGTAAAAGAGGGAAGTCATATTTAGTTTTTTGCGAAGTTACCAAAGACTAAATCTTTACCTTGCCACAAATTCCGAACCCTTTGAAGAATTTTTTCTTTCTCTGTGCACTGGCATTCCTCATGGGATTGGTTTCTTGTCGACCGGATATTACACCAGCCGATTGGGAAGTTGACACTTTAACTCCGCTCGTAAAGGTTCGTTTGGACCTTATGGATATCAGCGAATTGGATTCCAATTTACAAAGTTCCGGAGATGGCCAATTCGAGTTGGTTTTCATGGAAAAGCTGGCAAGTTTAAAGCCGGGTGAAATTGCCCCTCCATTCAATGAGGAGTTTGAAAACACCGCCAAACTGCAGAATATAGTTCTCGGCAGAAGGGTGATTCGCAATCGGATTTCATTAGGCACTATTGCCGCTCAAATGGGTCTCCAGGGAGCATTGCTAATTGCGGCAAATGGGACCTCCCAGGTTATACCTCCCATAAATGCAGTGGGACCATCAAATTTTAATATTGATGCGACGGAGTTTTTTCAGAGTATGACCTTACGGGATGGTTGGCTCGTAATCAGATTGGAGAACAATTTCCCTATTGATGTTACTAATGTCCAGTACGAGATTCAAAACGTGAATGCCGGAAACTTCATCGTACAGAATACGATTGCTAGTCTGCCCAGTGGAGCGGTACATTACGATTCGGTTCGTTTAAATAATAACTTTTTAATTGAGGGAAATCTTACGGCTACTTTGGTCAATATGGATTCACCAGGGAGCAGCGGTAATACAGTTTTGATAGATACAGCAGATGCTATTGATCTTCAGGTAACTTTAGACCAACTCGATCCGGTTTCTGCCACGGCAGTGTTTCCAGCGCAAAACCTCTTTAACGAAACGGCAGAAGCTTTTATTTACCCACCCTCTGCGCTGTTAACCTCCGTTCACGTGGCTGAGGGGGATATTTATATGGACGCCTACAGTACCATTAACGATAGCATAAATCTTTCCTACATCCTTCCCGGCGCTGTAAATGATGCAAATCAGACCCTGCAGTTTTTAAGGGTTATTCCAGCCGCTCAAAATGGTCAGGTAGTAAATGAGTATGTGGAGATTCCGGTTCAGGATTACAACCTTGATCTACAAGGAATGCCCGGTTCTTCCAACATTCACAATACTTTCTATACCATATTCATTGGAAGTATAGATAGCACGGGTCGGATTATCAATCTTTCCTTACAGGATAGCGTCTTTGTGAAAACCGGAATACGGAATTTAATAGCAGATCGAGGCTATGGATTCTTGGGTTATGATACCATTGTTGGTAATGATACTTTGTCTCTCGAATCTACTACTGGATTCTTAAGTGGGTCTTTGGAATTGGATAATGTTCAACTCTCCTTACTGGTTGAAAACTATGTAGGTGCTCCATTTGGATTCAAAATACTTGATTTAAAATCCGCCAATGAAGATGAGACTCGTTCTCTGAGCTGGAATCAGTTAGGTTTCGAGTTTACTGTCCCACGAGCTCAGGAATTAATTCCGGGGGCGATCCCACAACCTGGGCGTTTTACGATGAGTTTAGACAAGACGACCAGTAATATTCAGGATCTATTGGAGTTTTTCCCTACCAGTTTGCGATATGAGATGGAAGCTTACATGAATTCTGGAACTCCAAATTCAGATTTTAGTCAATTCCTAAATACCAATTACGGTATCGAGGCAAATCTTATGGCAACGGTTCCTCTTCAAGTGGGATTAGATAGTATTAGCTTAAGAGATACGGTTGAATTCAGTTACATCGATGTTGATAAGGATTGGCGCATGAAAGGAGGAAACCTAATTATCAAGGCAAAAAACACTTATCCTTTTGATGCTCGGATTGATATTATTATGCGAAACAATGGGGGTATCGTAATGGATACCTTAAAAAGTAGTGAATGGATTCAAGCGGCTCCTATAGATGCGAATCAACGTAGTGCAGGAATGCAAGAATCCACGATAACCATACCTATTCAGGGATTGCAACTTTGGGCCCTACAGAATTCTGAGACCCTAGTTATTAAAACCACCTTTAATACGGATCCTGAAAAGGGATTGGTAAAAATCTATTCTGATAATTATATCGATCTGCAACTAATCGCTGATTTCCGATTGTCAACAGATAGTGGAGGATGAGAAAGATTATCGGTTGCTTATTTCTTATTAGCGGACTTGGTCTTTATGGTCAGGAGGCGGATACCACAGAAATGATATTTCGCCTAAGCCGTGCCTTTGGAGAGACGAACAGACCCTATCTGGAGTTAAAAACAATTCAAGGGGGTGCCAGTCGAGATTGGTCTACCAATCAGATTTACCAATTCTTTTTCAGCAACTTTGTAGATGATGATGAGAAGGCCGCCATGTTAGATCGAGGATCGGATGGATTAAGGCTGGGCTCAGAACAAAGCTGGGAGTTTCGCTTTGTTTATAGAGGCCATCAAAAATCAAAGTTCCTTCCTTTGGCTGACCGTTCCTTCTATTTCTTTAATCGCTCTTACAGTGTTTTAGGTGTATCTAGCGATCTCCTTCGGCTTGGCCTCTATGGGAACCGCAGCACTGCAGGTGAAATTCAAGATATAGGTGATATGCAATCCCAATCTTGGTTTTATTCTGGTGTTGGGCATCAAACGACTTTTTTAATTGATACTATACCGGTTTCTTTAGGTATTTCTCTCGTTACCATGCATAGTCTTAGCCGCTATGAGTTTGGTGATGCTACTCTATTAACCCAACCCGACGGTTCTTCCCTGGACTTTGATGGTCAGTATGACTTTAGTCAAACTACCGCTAATACATCCTACACGATTACAGGCTGGGGATTAGCGATAAGTCTGGAAACGGCCGAAAGGCGTGGACCGCATGAGATCGCACTTGGCCTTAAAGACTTAGGTATGGCCTATATGGACGATTGGGAAAGGGTAGAGCGTGATTCTAGTTTTAGTTTTACGGGTTTAGATTTAGGATCGGTACTTAGTTTGGATGAGGAGTCCTTTAATGGATTATTAGATTCTTTGCAGGATGGACTACTAGGGTCAAATCGTTCAGAGAGATTGCAATTACTGCCCTTTAGCCTTCAGCTAAACTACCGTTACAATTTTAATAAAAAGGAGTATGCCTATCTGGAATCGCAGTACCTCTATTTGCCAACGTATATTCCAAGAGTAGCAACCGGTTATGGCTATAAGTGGAAGAATTTTGAAGCTCGTAGCGGTTTAGCTTATGGAGGATTCAATGGCCTAAGCTGGGATGCCGGTGCAAGTTGGAAATTGAATAGTCATTTTCGACTTCAAGGTGGCTTATCCAATCTGTTTGGACTGGCCCTACCGATGTGGTCCGGGGGAACGCTTGGCAATTTTTCAGTCCGATATTATTTCTAATGTCTTTCTTAAGATTTCTTGTTCCTCTACTTTTTGTGGTTGCCTGTAAGCCAGCACCAGAAAGGGATGTAAACACTGTATTTCGATATAACGAATCTGCTGGGATTAGCAGTCTCGACCCGGCCTTCGCCCGTAACCAGGCTAATATATGGGCCTGCCACCAAATCTATAATGGTTTGGTTCGAATGGATGATCAGTTACAGGTTAAGCCCGATCTCGCTATCCGTTGGGAAATTCTTGATAGCGGTAAGGTATATCGCTTTGATCTTCGGGAGGACGTCTATTTTCATCAAAATGAATGCTTTGGAGAATTAAAAACTCGCGGTCTGGTGGCGAACGATATCGCTTATTCCCTTGAAAGATTACGTGATCCCTCCCTCGCCGCTCCAGGGGCATGGGTGCTTAATAATTTAGAGGAAATCAGGGTAATTAATGATTATCGTATTGAACTGGAACTAAAGGAAGCCTTTGCGCCATTTCTTGGGATTCTGAGTATGAAATATTGCTCCGTAGTGCCTAAAGAAGCAGTGGACTATTATGCAACCGAATTTGGACAACACCCGGTAGGTACTGGACCATTTCACTTTAAACTCTGGTTAGAAAATGAGAAGTTGATTTTGCGCCGAAACCCGGAGTATTTCCTCTTTGATGAGGCTGGGAAACGTTTACCTTATTTGGAGTCTGTTGCGATAGATTTTATAAGCGATAAACAAAGTGCATTCCTTGAGTTCTTAAAAGGTAATCTGGACTTTTTATCGGGTTTGGATGCGTCTTATAAAGATGAGTTGCTGGACTCTGAAGGTAATCTTCAAGCCAAATACCATTCTCGTTTTAATCTTTATCGCCAGGCCTACTTAAATACAGAATACCTGGCCTTTTTAAACGATCCTAACGCTGGGCTGCCCGAGACCAGGTACTGGCAGATAAAGGAACTACGCCAAGCTCTCAATTACTGTTTTGATCGTAGGAAGATGATGCGGTTTTTACGAAATAATGTAGGTCTTGCTGCAACCAAAGGAATGATTCCTAAAGGATTACCCTCCTTTAATGAAGAGGCACCGTACGGCTATGAATACAATCCTCAGAAAACCGATTCTTTGTTAGAAGCAGCGGGTTTTCCAGGCGGCAAGGGACTTCCTACTTTAAGGCTACAAACCAATAGCTCTTACCTGGATCTTTGTGAATACCTTCAGGGTGAAGCAGCCAAACATGGAATTCCTATTCAGGTGGAATTAGCTCCTCCCAGTACCTTAAGGCAAGCAATGGCTACGGCTAAAAGCCCATTCTTTAGAGCGAGTTGGATCGCCGATTATCCAGATGCCGAAAACTACTTATCACTCTTTTACAGCGCGAACAAAGCTCCCAATGGACCAAATTACAGTCGCTTTGAGAATCCTCAGTTTGACGAAATGTATCAGCGTGCACGGGTCCTGGCCAATGATAGCTTAAGGAGATCACTTTACCAGAGGATGGACTCGCTGGTCACTTCGGAGGCTCCGGTTATTCCGCTCTATTATGATCAGGTACTTCGATTCTATCCTAAGAATGTAAGCGGATTAGAGGGAAATGCCTTAAACCTTTTGGATTTAAGCAGGGTGAGCAAAAACTAGGATTGATGTTCATAAAGGCCAGGATAAAGAAGTTAGAACTTAATCGCCAGGTTGATCATAGCGTGCATTGCGAAAGCTGTAATTATCAAGGAGTCGTGATTTCTATCGTGAGGTATCAACTTGAGCTATTTTGGATCCCCTTTATAGCTTTCCCAAAGGATCTTAAAATCACCTGTTTGAATTGCTCTAAAAAGGTGAAAATGAAATCACTGAGAGATACTCAGCAGATAAGAGTTAAAAACCTGATGATAGAAACGAAGGCACCCCTTTGGCAATTTACAGGTTTGTTCATTTTAACAGCTGTTATTCTCCTGGCAATTCTAATTGCCCCATTCCTTTGATCTAGCTAGTCTTTACTGCGGGGTTTAGCTTTTTGATTTTATAGGAAATTGCCGCTACAAGTAAGGTCATTATCGGACTCATGAAGTTGAAAACAGCATAAGGCAAATAGGCAAAAACACTTACACCTAACACTCCGCTTTGGTAGGCCCCACAGGTGTTCCAGGGTACCAAAACTGAAGTAACCGTTCCGCTATCTTCAAGAGTTCTACTTAGATTTTCCGGAGCCAGTCCTTTCTTATGGTAGGCATCGGCAAACATCCTTCCAGGCACAACAATTGCCAAGTATTGATCGCTGGCTGTAACATTTACCGTTATGCAAGTACCAACCGTTGTGGCTATAAGGGAGAAAGTGCCTTTTGCCATGCGTAAAAGGGCCGCGGAAATACTATGTAGGAAGCCACAGATTTCCATCGCTCCACCGAAGATCATGGCGGCAATAATTAGCCAAACGGTAGGAAGCATCCCCTTCATCCCCGAGGATTGAAGGAGTTCCACCAAAATGGGATGTTCAGCTGGAATAGTGAGGTCGCTTGTGAGGGCATTCATTAGAATGGTATAGGTTCCAATACCCTGGCTGGTATTTAATCCTTCAGCCAGAGATTGAATCAATGCGGGTTGAAAAATTAAGGCTGCAATTATTCCGGCTATTGTCCCCATAAAAATTGCAGGTAAAGCGGGAACTTTCCTCACAATTAGCAGGATTACCAATGCTGGGACTAAGAATAGCCATGGACTCAAATTGAAGGTATTGCTTAATTCGGACTTTAAAGGGGCGATGTCATCAATAATGCCATTACCTTCATGCCAAAATCCAAGAATTGCAAATACGATCAAGGCTATCGTAAATGAGGGAATGGTTGTATAAAGCATATAGCGTATATGCGTAAATAAATCTGTTCCCGCCATCGCGGGGGCGAGATTTGTGGTATCAGAAAGTGGTGAAAGCTTGTCTCCAAAGTATGCTCCGGAAACAACTGCGCCAGCAACCATAGCCTCGTTCATACCTAAGGCTTGCCCAATTCCAATGAGTGCAATTCCAACCGTTGCGGTAGTACTCCAACTACTTCCCGTTGCCAGAGATATTATTGCACATATAATTGCTGTTGCCGGTAGAAAGTAGGAGGGATGTAAAATTTGAAGCCCATAGTAGATCATAGCCGGAACAATACCACTAACCATCCAGGAACCTGCCAGAGACCCGATGAGAAGAAGTATAAGGAGAGCACCAAATGTCTGTTTGATGGAACTTCCAATTCCATCTAATATGGACTTCCATGAAATTCCTCTGCTAATTCCCAGGATTGCAGTAAGTGCTCCACTGAGCATTAATATGAATTGATTGGTGCCTTCCAGGGCAGAATCTCCATAAATGGCAACATTTATGGAAAGCATTCCGATTAGGAAGAGCACCGGAATAAGGGCTATGCCCAGAGGCGTTTTTCGCTCCATGAATCTTATTGTGGCACCGATAATACAAAAAAATCGTGCAAGGACTAGAGTCGGGCTTTGAGGTATTCCACAATTTGATGTGTAGGCAAGCCCATTACCGTAAAATAAGAACCCTCGATTCGTTCTATGGCACTTAAGCCAATCCATTCCTGAATCCCATAGGCTCCAGCTTTGTCAAACGGTTGGTACTGATCAATATAGAATTCTATTTCCTTCTGATCTATCTCTCTAAAATAGACTTTGCATACGTCCGAGAAAGTAGTTTTCCCTTCAGGTCCCCAGCAACAGACACCGGTAATTACCTCATGATTGCGACCAGATAGCTTTTGCAGCATTTCGATTGCCTCATTTCGATTACTGGCCTTTTCTAGCGATTCACCTTGATTCCAAACTACAGTATCCGAACAGATTAAAACTTCGTTCTGGTTTCGTTCGTTTAAGAGGGCCTCAGCTTTTGCTTCTGCCAGGAACTCGGCAATTTGCTCCGCTTTTAGATGGGCGGGATAGTCTTCCTTGATATTGGCCTTCTTCAATCTGAATTGAAGCCCGAGAGCCTCCAACAACTGTGCTCTTCGAGGTGATTGGGAACCCAGAAGTATGGGAGTTTTCTGCCAGTCTAAGGCCATCCGTATAAAAATGCAAGGGTGAAAAAGGGCATACTTAAGATTCCCAGGATCATAATAAGTTTCGTGAGTGAACTGGCTCTATGATATTGTGCCGCAGTCTTTGATCTCAATACCAGAAAGGCCAATACAACTATGGGTATGATCACCGCCACGAAAACGTAAACACTGGAGCTAATATCCTTCGATTGAAAGGCCAGATCATAATTATAATCGCCAAGAAAATATAGAGCAAGCCCAATCATGAGGCTTAGAAGCACTTTCACCCATACACTTGGAAGTATGATGGCTAGAGTACGATAACCTGCCAGGGTATCACCTTTTTCATCTTCCAGATCCTTAATGATTTCTCGTATCAGGTTGAGCCAAAAAGCAAATATGGCGTAGTAGATGACAACTCGGAAGCTTTCGCGAACAAGCGGTGCATTATCATCAGTACTGGCAGGAAGGAAATCAAACACAGCTACCAGGAAAACAGGCATTGCGGTTAAAAGGGAAACCAGAATGTTACCAATAAGGGGGCGCTTTTTAAGATCGTAGGCATAAAGATAGAGTAGGGAAGCAGCCAGTGGAGCGATCATCCAAAGGGACTCTAATTCAACCTTTTGAGCAAGAAAATAGCAGGCCACCGTGGCAAGAACTATACTAACTAAGTAGATATACCAGGCCCGGTCTTCTGATATACCCTTACCGATGGTGATTCGTTTCGGTTTGTTCAATGCATCCGTTTGAAGGTCATATAGATCATTAACAATATATCCACCTGCCGCCAGAAGAACTGAGCAAAGTACCCCTAATGCAAAGTACCAGTGGTTGAGCGCATGCGGTAAATTCATCGCCTCCGTGAAACTGAAGCGTATCAGATACTGAATGAAAACGATCATCAGCAAGTTAGGCCAGCGAATAAGCTTTAAGAATGTTACCATTTAAAATCTTCTTCCAACATCCAGTTTTTTTGCACTTTAAGAGTCTGCTCAATGACATCTCTTACGCAGCCGGAGCCACCTTGATAAGGCGAGACATAATCAACTACTTGTCTAACTTCTGCTACCCCATTGTGCGGAGTACAAGAAACTCCCGCCAAGCCTAAAACGGGTATATCAGGGATATCGTCTCCCATGTACAAGATATTCTCAGCTTTAATGTTTTGATGCTCATAGACTGCTAATAAATCATCCCAGGCATCAATTTTATGTGAAGCTCGCATGTAGATATCACTTAATCCCAGGCCTCTAAGAATTTTCTTGACTCCCTCACAATGGCCTCCAGAAATAACCGCTACGGGATATCCCTTCTTTATTGCGAGTTGAATAGCGTAACCATCTTTTGAATTCAAATTTCGGATGGGCTTACCTTCAGGACTGATGTTAAAAACTCCGCTATTGAGTACTCCATCCATATCAAAGGCAAATAGGCGGATATCCTTCAGCTTCTGCTTATAGTTCTTCTTCATGTGTTTTTTGGATCAAGGAACTGACCTTTTGATAAAGCGCGGCAAGTTCAGCATTTTTCAGCATTTCCAAGTGGGTATTCATAGTGCTTTGATCCCCTCTAATTGCCGGCCCGGTTTGCCTTACAATTGGATCATCTTCATTTAGCTGTGCGACTTGTTGTTGGAGTAAAGGTTTAAGCAAATTCATAGGCATATTACCGGCCTGCATAACGGTAAATGCCCAGTGATAAAGATAATTGGTGAAGTTTTGGGAGATTACAGCCGCCAAATGCAATTGCTTGCGCTGTTCACTTTGTATATGATAGTGATTGAATTTATTGATATCAGCCCAGGTCTCTAACTCTTTCAAGCAAGCGGCAGAGGAAGCCTCAAGGCAGAACGGAACGTCCCCTAAACTTAGATTGGTTTGGGCGTTAATGCTCATCAAAGGATAAAAAATACCTCTATTTGGATGTTTGCTATCCAGGGTATTTAAAGGAGCCGTTCCGGAACTATGAACCAGGATTCCTCGCTGTTGAGGTATAGAAGATGACAATGATGCAATCGCCGCATCAGACACACAGATGATGGTCAGATCATTATTCCCTCTAAGCTTATTTAGAGCTAGATGTTGCTTTAATTTTGGATTACGGGCGTATACCTGAACCTCTATTCCGCTTTGCAAAAACGCTTTTTCCAGATACTGGCTAACCTTCCCGTTTCCAATAATCGAGATCGATTGAATCATGACCCAAAAGTAAGCATTGGCATCTGCCTCTAAAATAGTAGTATCTTAGGTGCCTCTAACTCTGCTATTAATGAATTACCGATTGAGATTAGGTGCTCTGGGACTACTTTTTTTAATGTGCCTGGGGAACCTTAATGCTGCACATTTAATTGGTGGGGAAATCACTTATACCTGCCAGGGAAATAATGAGTACACGATTTCATTACGCGTATATCGCGACTGTGCTGGAGGAGGAGCTGCTTTCGATGCAAATGCGAATATTGCCATTTACGACATCAACAATCAGTTAATCAGTACTTTAGCACCCCCTCGTGGTCAAATCATCTCTTTAAACAACAGTCTTACCAGCGATCCATGTGTTAGTGTTCCTTCTAACCTATGTGTGGAGTATGCGGATTATGTGGCTACCGTCAATCTACCTCCAGTGGTCGGGGGCTATGTAATCGTTCATCAGCGCTGTTGCCGAAATGGAATCATTGGTAACGTTAATAATCCTGGAAGCTTTGGGAATACCTATTCCGTGAATATTCCAAGTATGGATACTACTTGTAATAATGCACCACAAATTCTTAGTCCACCAGATAATGTTCTGTGCTTGAATCGTCCTGCGACAATCGATTTGCAAGTTACAGAGGCTGATGGTGATTCATTGAGTTTTGATATCTGCCAAATCTTTACCGGTGGTGGAAGTACTGGCGGAGGCGGAGTTGGAAATTGTTTTGCAGTAGTTCCTAATCCACCTTGCCCACCGCCTTTTACACCAATTCCTTTTTCTGCTCCTAACACTTTCTCGAATCCTATTCCCGCATCGGTCAACTTCACTATTAATTCCCGCACGGGTCGAATTAGAGGTACCGCAAATCAAGCTGGGGTATATGTGGCTGGTATTTGCATTAGTGAATGGCGCGATGGCCAGATAATGAGTACTGTGCGACTCGACTATCAATTCGCCGTAACCAATTGTACGCAAAACGTGATTAGCGATATGAAAACCCCATTGGAGGATCCCACGATTCTCTGCGATGGCTTAACGGTACAATTTGAAAGCCAAACATCTAATGCCAATGGATTACTTTGGAAGTTTGGAGATCCAAGTACTAATGCTGACACCAGTAGCCTCGCTAATCCTACCTGGACATTTCCAAGACCCGGGACTTATTGGGTTGAGTTAATTGCGAATCCAGGTGAAACCTGTAGTGATACAACCTTTGCGCCGTTTGAAGTTCAAGCACCTGTAGTTGGAGATTTTTTATGGGATGGAGTTCCTTGTTTTGAAGTGCAGGATTTGCGTTTTCAGGCTACGGGTTCAAATATTCGCCCAAATACCCGTTATGAATGGGAATTCGGAGCAGATGCCTTGATACCCTTTTCGAGTGGGCCAAATGCTTTCGGAATATCCTGGGTACAACCAGGGCCAAAACCGATCAAACTGACCCTCTACTGGGATTCTTGTTCTCAGGAAGTGGTGGATACGATAGACATTGTTCGTGGAAATGTTTTTGCATTCGCCGGAAATGATACCAACATTCAAAGAGGTGCAGATTTAAGGTTAAGGTCCAATTTCGGTTCAGACTATTATTGGTCGGCAAGTTCTCCTATTGAAATTGACAATCCTTTCGCTCGTGAACCCACAATTCGCTTCCGAAGAGAGGATGATACGGTTCAGGTATTCCTGGAGTTAACGGATCAATTTGGTTGTAAAGGTTGGGACTCCCTTTGGGTTTATATCAGCGATGATTTAGATGCGGCGGTGTATAACATCATAACCCCTAATGGCGACGGTATCAACGACTTTTTTGACATCTCCTATATCAATCCTTCGGGTAATTGCGGGCTAACGATAATCAATCGTTGGGGAGCAGAGGTATACCGAGATCAACGCTATAGTAATGATTGGTTCGGTACGGATAATGATGGCAACGATTTACCGGATGGTACTTATTATTATATCGTACAGTGTGGAGTAGAAGTTCGTTCTACCGGACCAATTACTATTAATCGCTTTTACGATTAAGCTTTTTTAATTCGTTGCCAAACGGCGATAAAGCTTCCGATTACCATTAGAATACATCCGATCCAGAGAATGTTGATCATCGGGAAGATGATTGCTTTCTGAACGATAAATGGTTTTTCATCCTCATCTTGTTTGGTCCAGGCCTTAAGTACAGCCTTCTTTGATTCAATTTCAACACCATCAAAGCGAAACTTCATTTGTTGCATCTCCATAATGGTATCCCGATGCTCTTTCATTTCACCTTCGAAGATGAAAGAAGGTTTCATTGGAAACTCTTGCCCCATGGCATTGATCAAACGCAAATGTGAAGTAAGTTTAGCAGCCTGCACCGTCTTCGTTTCATCGTCAACTAGGGCATTTACACTCAAACTGTCCAGCACTACAAAATGATTGCGATAAATAGCCGTGTCTCCTTTACTCAGTTTTACTTCTGCCTCATTTTCAAAACCATCAGGACTTACCGGTTCTAAGTAGGAGGAGTAGGTGACATGGGTGTAAATGTCGCGATCCCAGAAATGCTTTGTGTCTGGGTTAGGAGTAGGCCCCATTTGCTCACTCATTTGCAGGAAGGGATACAAAACAAATTCTGGTCTAGAATCCCCCGAATTGGCAAAATAGGACACCTCATAGAATTGCTTTCCACCCTTTTCTTCCATGTTCTCAAAAACTCCGAAATAGGATCCCATTTGGATGGAATCCCCTTGATCCATTAAGGCGTTTTCGTTAGCCGGAAGTTCTTCACCCAGATACACCGTTGATTGGGAAATAACATCCTTGCGTGCATTGGAAATTAAAGAGCCTATCAGGATTAAGGCAAAGCCCAAATGAGCGACAGATGATCCCGCAAAGCTCCACTTTCGTTTACCAATAACCAGCCAGAACCAGAGATTTGATAAAGCGGCAAAAAAGCCCGTAACAAGAAGGGCCAGATAGAGCGGATCTGTCCAGAAATCATAAAGTTGTGCAAACAGCCCACTTATGATCAAAGTGATCGCCAAACTGATACTTATCCCTCGCCAAAAAACTTTCGATGAGGTCTTTCCATAGCGGAGGTATTGGCCAATGGCAATTAGTAGAGCGGTAACAATCGCAAATGGAAGCTGCCAGCTATTGTAATGTGCAATAGCATCCAATGGCGGAGCTTTTTCTTCATCTAAAATGGGTACCAATCCCTCAGGTCCAATAAGCTGATTGATAACCGGAATCGAGGTACTAAAAATGATTTGGAATGATGAGATAAGCAGGACCAAACTTCCTATGAACATCCAGAATTCGCGAGAACTTAAATCATCCCCGCCATCCTCCTTGGGGAATTTCCTTAGCCTTACTATTAATAGAGTTATGGCTCCAAGTGTGAAGAAGAGCAAGTAAATGAGGAGTTGGCCACTCAGACCAAGGTCGACAAATGCATGAACTGAAGAATCACCGAGCACTCCAGATCGGGTAAGAAAGGTAGAATAGAGTATGAGGATAAAGGAGATTATACTCATAAATGCCGCAGCTTTTAGGCCCGTTCTTTTATTGCGATAGATGAGCAAAAGGTGTGCTGCCCCAACCATTGTAATCCAAGGCACTAAGGATGAATTCTCTACCGGATCCCATGCCCAAAAGCCACCGAAGCTTAAAGCTTCATAAGCCCAGGCTCCTCCCATCAGAATACCTAGTCCTAGTATGCCAACACTAAAGAATGCCCAGGGTAAAGCAGGTTTAACCCAGGATTTAAGGTCCCCTTTGATCAGAGCTCCAACCGCGAATGCAAAAGGAACCAAGGTAGAGGCAAATCCTAGAAACAGGGTAGGAGGATGGATGGTCATCCAATAGTTCTGCAGCAGTGGATTAAGTCCGGAGCCATCAAAGAAGGTTGGAAAGCGTTCAAGATAATCACTGACTTGAGTCCAGGGAAGCCCTAAATTATCTTCAGTTTCCCTCATCAGGATGAATGGACTACTTCCTATTTTAATGCCGAAAGGAAAAATACCCAGTACCATTGAAGCCAAAAAGGCCTGTACGGCGGAAAATACCATCATTGCATGGTTCTCCCATTTCCGAGCAGTGAACATTAGGATGATTCCTAGTACGGCATGCCAGAAAAGCCATAAGATAAAACTACCTTCTTGCCCCTCCCAGAAAGCGCTAAAAACAAAGCGTTTTTCCAGATCAAGGGAAGAGTGTTTCCAAACGTAGTCGTATTCGAAATAATGATTGAGTAAGAGGTAGAATAGACTAAGAACTATACCAATAACACCGATACTGTGAGCGGTAAAAGCAATGCGAGCAAATCGCTTGTACTGGTTAGTTTCATTTCGACTATTTAAGAAGTATGCAATGAGAGCAATGATTGCCCCGGCAAAAGCCAGACTTACAGAGAATCTGCCAATTTCACCTGGTAAAAGGTGTTCTCCTACGTATTCCATCCTAAGGTTTTAAACAGGCTAATAGGTTTCGTAGCCTGCCATTTCGTTTTGTTCGTTGTATTTGCTGGGACACTTCATCAGGATTTCCTCAGCGATGAAAGCACTATCTGTAGCAAAACCCTTCATGGTGATTTCTTCGCTACGTTCAAAATCCTGGGGCTTAGGTTGGTTGTAAAAAACTTTTTGCTTTTCGCCTTCCTTGTCAATTGCGGTGAAAACGAAACGATTAGCTCGAGCATCATAATCCATCGGAGCTTCTTTATCTAAATAGCCGATTACGGTGTATTTCGTTCCCATGTTTTCCTCCGCTTGTTCAAAACCCACGTAGGTTGAGGCGTCATTAATTGTAACCATTATTGCACCGATAGCAATTGCAATGAATATGATTATGGCAATGTGTGTCCTCTTCATTTTTTAGTCCTTCTTTTCCAATTTGCTGATTTTTCGATCCAAATGAACCAGATAGGCTGCAATTCCTAAAAGGATTATTGATATCACCGCCACTACCACATAAATCTTGCCATCTTCCCTGAAAACATCAGCCATTTCAACTTCCGGTCTCTGGGCAAAAAGAGACACTGGAGCAATGGTTATCAAGGCTAAGAATTGAAATATCTTATTCTTCATTTTGAATAGAATTTAAACGGATTCGCAGGCTTGAGATCCAGGTCCCTATGAGAATCCAACCCAGAACTGCGGCATAAAAAATTGGTCGCATATCTGAATTTAGGTCATACTGATTAAAACCGGGATTTCCGCCATTTCCAGGATGTAGGCTATCAGTGAGCCGTGGCAATATTCCTATGAATACGATCATCATCACAAAAGCGAATATGTTGTAAACACCAGAGAGTCGAGCCTTCTTAATGGGATCTTCTACTGAATTCCTCAATACAAAATAGGCCAAATAGATAAGCATGGTTACGGCAGTGCCATTGAGCTTTGGATCATTTGTCCAATAAGAGCCCCAGGTAAACTTTGCCCAAACCATTCCAGTCAATAACCCTAATGAAGAAAGTAAAAAACCAGTCTGAGCGAATTCCGAAGCTCTAAGATCAGCACCAGCTTTTCCCCCTAAGGCTCTAGTGCTAAAGTACAAGCTCACCGCCATCATTGCGATCATCGAAAACCACATGGGCACGTGATAAAAAAGGACCCTAATGGTTTCGTTTAAAATGACCAATCGTGGTACTTCCCCTAACAGACCAGCTATAACAGAATACAAAACCAGAACAACTCCCAGTGCTTTCCACCAAATGCCTTTCATAGCTCTTTTTAATCCCGCCAAAGGTATGGAAATAAGAGGAAGGAGAGGAGCAGAGAAACCAATGCCAATAAGGCTAAAACTATCAGCATTTGGGCATTGACCTCCCAACTAAAGCCGGTCAAACTACGGATACTTAATTTACTGATAGTTATGATTTGGGGATAGAGAAGAGGGATACTCAAAATGGCAGGTAATGCCGGATTATTTCCCGCTTTTGCGGATATGGCCGCAACCAAAGTAAGAATGGCACTAAAGCCTAGAGAAGCCACAGTAAGGACAGTTACAAATGCCCAGGGTGAGGCGATAGGAAATCCCATTAGAAAACCAAAAAAACCGGTTGTTGCGAAGGCTATAATCCATAGGTAGAGAAAGTTGTAAATAATCTTACCTAAAATGAGGTGTTCGGGTTTCACCCAACCATAATAGAGGAGGAATCTTTGATCCGCTTCGTAAAAGAAGGAACGATAAGCTGCCTGAACTGCTGCGAACAGAAAAATTACCCAAAAAAAGGCATTCCAGCTTTCGGTACTTAAAACCTCATTGAAGACCAGATTACTGAGGTAAACCGTGCAGAGGACATAAATTAGAATAGAAAAGTAGGAACGACGTTCCGACCACTCTAGTTGAAGGTTTAATTGAATTACCCTGAGGATAGACTTCATGTCGCAAAGGTAAGCAGCAAGAAAATGAGATGAGTTTGAAATTCAAATCACTTCTCGTTGGTCTTGAATTCCACCAGATAAGGCTGAATGGGCACACCTTTAGGATTACGGAAGTTTGACGTAACCCAGAATTTGTAGTGCTTTTTCTCCTCGAGATTGAGGATCATAGTCCAACTTGCAGAGTCCTCGGACCAGAAGTGCCTTTCTATTTCGGGGAAGGCATCCGGGCCTAGATCACTATAATTGAGGCCAGTGTTGTAGGCGTTTAGTTTTTCTGAAAAATGGACTTTCAATTGCCTTGAACCAGCATTCAATCTGGTATCTAATCCACTAATACTATCTACTACAGGTCGCTTCGCCAGGGACAGGTCTCTTATTGTTTGAATCGGCCTTGAGAAATAGCCAATAGAATCAATAAATGCGTCTATATCATCGGAATTGGTATAATCCAATTCTATCATTCTGCGAATTGCGGCTTTTTTATCTGAAGCATTGAGATAATATTTTTCCGCTATTTCATAGCCAATGAAATAACCTAAATCTCGGGTTTCAAATTCATTCGGAGCATTACTCCACAACCATTCATAGCCTTTTTCGAAGAACATTTCTTCTTCAAATTTTGCTTTAACTGCAGGATTGGATTTCCCAAAGGCGATGGCGGGAGTTACAGACGGAGTATCCAATGCCAATACGGTTAGGTATTCGGCGATTCCTTCATAGAGTACTTGATACAACAGGTTGTTTGCTATTGGTCTTTGTTGAGTATGCACATACTCGTGCACGTTTAAAAAGACCAGATTATCAATCGGATCTCTGCCAAAGAAACCCTCTAACCAATCTTTAGTACGGCCTTCAAATTCGCTTATATCCGTATTCCTATCGGCCATGGCTAGTTCGCTTCCAATCATGATAAGACTGTCTTTCGTAGTTCCATTGGTGCGCATGCATCCGATAGTAAAGTAAATCTTAGCATTTCGAAGTGGAGAATAGAGCTTCTCCAGTTTTGAGATTCCCTGGTTCAATTCCTGAGCCATTTCCTCTGATTTCAGAGTGTTATTCCTCAAAGAAGACCAATACTTGGGATAGGACTCAATCAATTGCACATATTCCTCTGCAGAATAACTCCTTAAAACCATCAGGGTATCTAAACCAATACTGGCGGGTTGGAAGTACAGAGAGTCTAAAATTTCAAGCTTCCGGAGACTGTCTTCTTCTTCCACAATTAAATCATAAGCCTGCCAAAAGTTGGATATATCGGTACTAATAACATTGTTAGCCACCTGTCTATCCTGACAACTCGTAAATATGAAGGCGATAAGAAGGTAGAAGCCGGGTATACGGTTGATTTTCATATCTAGGGTGGCGAATTTTTATTTTGAAAGCTTTAATGCAAAGGGAATAAAAAAGCCCGTTAGTGAACGGGCTTAATATGAGTTTTGTTTTTCGCACCTACTGGGCGCT
Source organism: Croceimicrobium sp. (assembly GCA_965279135.1). Classification (GTDB taxonomy): domain Bacteria; phylum Bacteroidota; class Bacteroidia; order Flavobacteriales; family Schleiferiaceae; genus Croceimicrobium. The sequence goes on from OZ257133.1 coordinate 1,109,248, forward strand.
TCCTTTTGCAAAAGCTACAATTTCATCATCTTGAGGCTTGGTGCGTGAGCCGTAGTGTGCAACCCAATTTCCGTTTTCATCAACTAAAAACTTGTTGAAGTTCCAGCTTACTTTGGCATCATCTACACCATTCAAATCTTTGCTCGTTAGCCATGCATATACCGGATGTTGGTCATTGCCTTTTACATCAACCTTATCCATCATTGGAAAACTAACTCCGTAGTTTTTTTGACAGAAAGCAGCAATATCTTCGTTTGAGCCTGGTTCCTGATTCATAAACTGATTACAAGGGAATCCGATAATGGTGAAGTTCTCTCCTCCATATTCTTCATAAAGAGCTTGCAAACCTTCATATTGCGGAGTAAACCCGCATTTACTGGCCGTATTCACAATTAGAATTCGCTTTCCTTTTAAATCTGAGAATGAATATTTCTCGCCATTTAAATCGGTAACGACAAAATCATGAAAAGCAGGTGCAGCTTCGTTCATTGCAAGGAGTTCTTTCTGGGTTTCCGTTTTTGACCCGTTTTTACAGGCTACTAATGCAGCTACGGATAACAAGGGTAAGAGAATCTTCTTCATCAATCATTTTTTTGGGTTTAACAAAGGTATTCGATGATGGTTTAGAGATTAGTGCTTTTTCTGGATTTGATTGCTCGGAAAACAAATTCTAATTTCCATACTCAATGGGATGATTGTCTTAGTCGCTCAAAATCAAGAAAGCCCCTACCTTTGCAAAATGGAAATGAATGGGAAAAAAGTGGCTTTTCACACCTTGGGTTGTAAACTCAATTTTTCAGAGACCGCCACTATTGCCAGAGATTTTAAAGACAAAGGCTTTAATCAAGTTGATTTTACTGAAACTGCCGATGTCTATGTAATAAACACCTGCTCAGTTACACACAATGCCGATAAGGAGTGTAAACAGTGGGTTCGTAGGGCGAAGGATGCAAATCCCGATAGTCTGGTGGTGATTGTAGGTTGTTATGCCCAGTTGCAGCCCGAGGAGATTGCAGCCCTGGAAGGAGTAGACCTTGTTTTAGGGGCTACCGAGAAATTTAAGATAACCGACTACCTTGATGGTTTAACTCAGAGTGATAAAGGTGAAATTCATTCTTGTGAAGTAGATGAGGCAGACTTTTATGTTGGGGCTTACTCATTAGGAGATCGAACTCGGGCATTTCTTAAAGTGCAGGATGGATGCGATTATAAATGCACCTATTGCACAATTCCTTTAGCCAGAGGTATATCTCGTTCAGATTCTTTGGAGAATGTTCTATTGAATGCTGCCAAGATTGTAGAAGAAGGAGCGAAGGAGATAGTATTAACCGGGGTCAATATTGGCGATTATGGTAAGGGCGAGTTTGGCAATAAGCGCCATGAGCATACTTTTTTAGAGCTCGTAAAAGAATTAGATAAAGTAGAGGGAATCGATCGTTTTAGGATTTCTTCCATAGAACCGAATCTTCTTAAGGATGAGACGATCGAATTTGTAGCACAATCTGAACGTTTTGTACCGCATTTTCACATTCCGCTTCAAAGTGGAAGCAATAAGATTCTGAATAAGATGAAGCGTCGCTACCAAAGAGAACTCTATGCAGAGAGGGTGGCAAAAATAAAGACTCTTATTCCTCATTGCGCTATTGGTGTAGACGTGATATGTGGTTTTCCCGGTGAAACCGAGGAAGATTTCATGGAGACTTATAACTTCATTAAGGATCTGGATGTAAGTTACTTGCATGTGTTTACTTACAGTCAAAGACCAAATACGGAGGCAGATTCAATGGAGCATCAGGTTGATTATGGAGAACGTAAGCGACGCTCCAAAATGTTACGAGTATTAAGTGCTAAAAAGCGACGAGCTTTCTATGAGTCTAGACTAGAAACAAAAGCGGAAGTACTCTTTGAGGATAATTTTAAGGATGGTTTTATTACCGGTTTTACCGAGAATTATATCAAGGTTAAAACACATTGGGATCCTTCCTTAGTAAATCAGAAGGCCCAAATTGTTTTAAAAGAAATTGATGAAGATGGCCTAGTTCGCTTTGACTACCAGGATAATGTCCCTATCTTGGTCTAGATGTTTGCCACCTTAATTCAATACCGCCTAAATCCAATTTTCAAGGTCGATTTTTTTCGGTATTGGGAAGAGCATCGCCAGTATTTATTGGACCTTGGAGTGATAGAGAACTCCGTCTTACATCGTGAAACTCCCATCTCCTACTTGAGTTACTCCCGCTGGGAGAACCGGATGGCTTTTGAGAATCACATTCTAAATCCACCCAAGGCTCTCCAAAGCTGGCAATCTAAAATAGAAGACTGTTGCAATGATATCCGGATTCTTTATCGGATGGAAATCGTAAAAGATATTCCGGAATATGATGAATGATTGGGAGGCTCTCTTAAAGAGCACCTCTGAGATTTGCCGAGAAACGGGGCAATTTATTCTTTCTCAACGACGCCAGGTAACATCAAATCAAGTAGAAATCAAAGCTCTAAACAGTTTGGTATCTTATGTAGATCAAGAAGCTGAACGGCGCTTGGTTGAAGGTTTGAGTTCGATATTTCCGGAAGCGGGTTTTATTACGGAAGAAGAGACTACAAGTCAGGAGCGGAAAGAATGGAATTGGATTATTGACCCCTTGGATGGAACAACGAACTTCCTTTTTGATCTACCGATTTTTGCAATAAGTGTGGCCCTATATCAGGAAGATCGTCCTCAACTGGCCGTAGTATATGAGCTTGGTCAGGATGAAATGTTTACCGCATTTGCAGGGGGAGGAGCTTATTGCAATGGCCGCTCTATTAAGGTATCTCCGGAATCCGATTTGTCTAAAACTCTTATCGCAACCGGTTTCCCTTATTATGATTTTGATCGATTAAAGGAGTTCAATGAGCTATTGGCTTATTTCTACACTCATACACGCGGGGTGCGAAGGTTGGGATCCGCGGCTACTGATCTTGCTTATGTAGCAGCTGGCCGGTTTAATGGCTTTTTCGAATATGGTTTAAGCCCATGGGATGTTGCCGCAGGAATTCTCCTTGTGCAGGAAGCAGGAGGGAAGGTTAGCAATTTTAAAGGAGGATCAGATGCATTGTTTAGTGGTGAAATCAATGCCTCATCAATGGAAATTCACAAGGAATTCGCAGAAGTAATTGCCCAACACATGGTTTAGGTTACTGGTAGCCAATCACGATGCCAACTGTTCTGAATAGCAGTTTCCCAATTAGCTTCCATTTCTCCTTTTGTAGCTACTAGATTGTTAAAAACAATGGTATTGGCATTCAGATCTCCATTTTCAAGGGCGGCTCTAAAGTCCATCATATGGGCAGTATCGATCATCTTATTATGGTCGCGATAAGCAATTTGCGTCCGATCTAATAAAGAGATACCGAGCTCACTTTCCAATGACTGGATTTTTTGAACCAGTTTGTCAATGCTACATCCGGTAGCCTGATAGGAAGCCTCATCGAGACTCACTACAATGAAGCGATCATAGATAATGGTAAAGCTGGCATTCAGATCGTTTCCATGAGCCTTCCAATCATCCAGAAAGTTCATTAATCGAGCAGAAATTCGCTCTACCTTTTCAAATTCCAAGAATTCCGTGCTTTGAAAAATCCAAACACGAGAATTTGAATTCATATCCTCAAATGCTGCGTACATAATCTATATTATAAATCTTCGGCTTGAGTAATTAGCTCCGCCAAATCCAGAACCGGTAAATCTCCTTCTCGCTCGCTGTTTTTTACACCATCGGTCATCATGGTATTGCAAAAGGGACAAGCTGCAGCGATATAATCGGGTTTTGTTTCCAGGGCTTCTTCAGTTCGCTCAATATTAATATCCTTTCTGCCTGGCTCAGGTTCTTTAAACATCTGCGCACCACCCGCTCCACAACAAAGCGCATTACTTTTACAACGACGCATTTCTACCAATTCCGCATCAAGTTTTTGAATGAGCTCTCTTGGTGCTTCATAGATTCCATTGGCGCGTCCTAAATAGCAGGGGTCGTGAAAGGTGATCTTTTTACCCTTAAAGGCTCCTCCTTCAATACTTAATCTACCGTCCTTTAATAGTTGATTAATAAACTGTGAATGATGTAAAACCTCATACTTGCCACCTAATTCGGGGTATTCATTGGCCAGGGTATTAAAGCAATGTGGGCAGGTGGTAACAATTTTCTTTACCTCATAAGCATTCAATACCTCTATATTCTGCATAGCCTGCATCATGAAGGTGAATTCGTTTCCAGCGCGTTTAGCCGGATCTCCGGTACAAGATTCTTCTGTTCCTAAAACTCCAAAATCCACGCCTGATTTGTGCAAAATCTTCACAAAAGCTTTGGTGATTTTCTTAGCCCTATCATCGAAACTACCAGCGCATCCAACCCAAAAAAGAACTTCGGGTAATTTATCGCTTGCAGCTAATTCTGCCATTGTTGGCACTGTAATTTTTTCTTCCATCAGTTCACTAATTCGTATAACTGGCCATCTCGGGTTTGGAATCCTACTAAACCTTGACCAAGTTTTATATAAAACATCCTCATCTCGCCTGGATCACTGATTACTGGCCCATATACTTCGGTATAGGTGTTTGAAATCAAAGTTAAAGAGTCTGCGTAAAAGAGGGGAAAGCTGTTAGGGTAAATGGTATCATTTTGAGTGATGAAACTCAATGCATCTGAAAGGCTACCTAAGCTATCACTTAATTCAAATTCTAATAGGTCAGAATAGCTTCTGTTGTCCTGAGCATTGTTGATGATCGAAAAGCGATAGTTGAAGCTTAACTGAGGGGAATCGCAACGCAATACATAGCTACGTCGCTCGGCATTTACATTCTCCAATCCGCCCAAAGCGCCAATTTCACCTCCACCAGGCAGGCTCTCAAAAGTGGAATTATTCTCGCTTAAATAGACATTTACCGTATCTCCATTAGCACTACCAAAAGATCGGGAGTAGTTGTTTGCCGGTTTTTGCCCATTCAGGAAGCTTTCATTAAGATTTAAGGTTCTGTAGGACTCAGTTTCGCAGGATGCCAGAGAAACCAGGATAATAAAGAGACTTAGAATATGTAATATCCTATTTTTCAAAAACCTGAATCTTTACTTCACGTTCTACCAGATCAGTAAACTTCCCTTCATACCGCGTTGCTTTCACCAGATGGTTATCGATCCAATGGTAATTTCCTCCTCGGGGTTTCCCCATTAGCATTCCGTGGTATTTAAAGCCATAACGATCTAACCATTCCTCCGTCACTTTACGGTGATCCTCGGTACGAGAAGTGAAGAAATAGATAATGTGGCCTTGATCGTACCAACGATTCAAGGTTTCTAAGGCATCTGGATAGTGCTCGGCGGTGGCCATCCGCTCAGGTTCCTCATTAGGGATGTCGTCGCAAATTGTACCATCTATATCAATTAGATAGTTCTTTACCCCTGATGGTAACTGAGGACTGAGTTTTTTCCCATCTACTTCAAGTTCTTCAAGCTTTACCTTGGCTTCGTGTTGACTCATTCGTTAATCCAGTTTGCGCGGTCAGCCTGAGCGTAGGCCCATGGAGCTGCATTGTTCTCAATATTGGTCATCATGGTATTTAAGGATGGATTGGCCGCAGATTCCTCCATCACCAAATAACGTCGCATATCTATAATGATAGACATGGGGTCGATATTTACGGGGCATGCTTCAGTACAAGCATTACAGGTGGTGCAAGCCCATAGTTCCTCTCGACTAATAAAGTCATCCAATAAGCTTCTACCGTCTTCTTCAAAACTGCCTTTAGCATCTACTATAGCGCTTACCTCTTGTAATCGGTCGCGCGTATCCATCATTATTTTACGCGGAGACAGCTTTTTCCCGGTTTGATTTGCCGGGCAAGAGGCAGTACAGCGACCACATTCTGTGCAGGAATAGGCATTCATTAATTGAATTCTATTCAAATCCAGCACATCTTTTGCTCCAAAGCGAGAAGGTTCTTCAGCAGCACCCTCGGCTGGAGCCGCAAAGGGATCAGCACTAGGATCCATCATAAGCTCCACTTCCTTCTTAACACTTTCCATGTTTGTGAACTGGCCGGATGGCTCCAACTTGCTATGCCAAACATTAGGAAAGGCCATAATAATGTGGAAATGCTTAGAATAAGGGAGGTAATTCAAAAAGGCGAAAATTCCAAGAATGTGAAACCACCAGGCCACTCTTTCAATTATGTGCAGGCTGCTTTGGTCCATTCCAGCAAATAGGGGAGCTAATTGGGAACTCACTACCCATCCATCAACACCATTTCCTTCAATATTGGCTTCCGTTGCGCCTAAAATCAGCAATGCAGCCATAAGGACAATTTCAATAACCAGAATGTTATTTCCATCATTCTTGGCCCAGCCTTTTAGTTCTTTAAAGCGAGGAACCACCTGTACATTTCTGCGCCATAAAAAGATTACACAAGCGATGATTACCATCACGGCAAGTATTTCGAAGAAATGGATCGCGGCGTCATAAACTGGTCCTAGCAAGGGCATGAAAACACGATGGGTACCAAGTATGCCATCCACGAAAATTTCGAGGACTTCTATATTAATGAGCAAGAATCCGGCGTAAACAACAATGTGAAAGAAGCCGGCCAGGGCTTTGCGCTTCACCATTTTACTTTGACCTAGGGCCACCTTAGTCATTAGGGCCCAACGTTCTTTTCGGCGATCGTTTCGAACTACATCTTTTCCCAGATTAATATTTCTCCAGATTTTAGAGAAATTCTTAGCAAAAAAGTAAATAGCAATGCCCAGTGCTACCAGGAACAGAATGTTCTGAACGCCGAAATGTAATTCCATAACTCTTTCTATTTTTCCTCAACCTTGAGACTATCCATTTCTTCTCGCTTTGCTCTGGCGGTAGCCTCTCTTTTTAGGTTCTCCTCTTCATTGTAATCCTCGCTGCGACCGAACATAGAGAAATGAACATATCGTTTCGGATTATACTTAAGATCAATCAGAATAAGATTTAATTGTTCGGTAATTTCCAGCAGGCTATCATAAAGGGCTGCCTCGTCATTGAGTAAAGCACCGGCACTTCCTTTTCCATGGTCAATCTTAGACAAAATAGCGCTTGTTCGCTGGAGTGTAGTATCAAGATTAGCTACTGTCTGACTAAAATTGATATTTGCGAGGCTATCGCTTAAAGTGGATAGGTTCTTAAAAATATTATCTAGCTCCCCTCTGTTTTGCTCAACGGTAGAAGTGATTTTACTTAGGTCATCAACAGAGCTAACGATGTTTTCTTCGCTCCGTTTAACAGCATTACTCAATCGATCCACTACTTCCTGAAGCTTACCAAAGGTATTTCGAAAGTTATTTCGGGTTTCTTCATTAAGGAAGGCGGAGGCTAAAACCATCACCGTATCAATCGAACCTATAAGCTTCTCTGCTTTCTCTTTAATGGGACGAACCTGCTCATTTACCTCCTCAGCGATGCTTAATTGAACCTTTGAGGCAAGAGTATCTCCGGATTCGGCAGAAATCGGACTATCACCAAGTAGCAGTTCAACCGAGCGATTCCCTAGAAGGTCGCTAGAGATACGTGCAATGGAATTATTGGGAATTTGGAATTCATTGGTAATGTTCAAGGCCACCATCAATGCCCCAGAGCCATTTGGGTGAAAATAGATTTCATCAACAACTCCTACTTTCAATCCGTTAATGGTTACGGGTCTGGAAGGGGATAAGCCATCAACCTGCTGGTACTCAGCGTACAGTAAGTTCTTATTTAGAAAAAGGTCTTGTCCTTTTAAAAAATTTATTCCGTAGTAGAGGGAGGCTAGTGCTACAAGGGTGATTATCCCAACTTTTATCTCGCGCGAATTCTTCAAGAATTAAGCTTTTAAGCTCACAAAGATTAAAAATTTACTGCAGCTTTTTGCGGGCTTCAACAGCGCTTATTTTTTCCCCATTTTCCAAGCCAATCACAAAGGCCCCTTTAAATCCTTTTTGCTGCATATTGCGGGCCGTTGACTTGGCGGAGTTAAAGCTTTTTGTCTTACCCACGTAATATTTATGTAATCCACCTTCGTTGAGGTAACCAATATCTTTTTGGCCCTTGAATATGGGATCATTAGCGGCCTTTTTACTGCTTAGGGTTAAAATTTGCACCGCAAAAAAGACCCCATCTTCATTGGATTCCACCTGCACCGGTTTTTGAGGTTCAACCTTGGGTGGATCTTTCTTTACCACGGTAGATTTAGGTCGGGGTGAATCTAGCTTAGGTTGTGCTTCTGTGAGCGTAGTCTTTTCGCTGTTATCACTCTTATGCTGTTTGGAAATAGCATCAGCCACAAGAAGATCATTCTTAGCCTTAAAATCCCGGATTGCTCTGAAAATAGCTGATGCCATATAGGATTGGCCTCTTTCTGAGTTTAGGAAGTCTTCTTCCGCGGGATTTGTTAAAAAGCCCAATTCAATTAAAACAGCGGGCATCGCTGTACGGCTGGTTACGTAAAGCGGCTGTTGCTTGACCCCGCGATCTTTTCTTTGCACACGCTCTCTGAATTGCTGCTGTACCATGCTCGCAAAATCCACACTTTCATTGAGATAGGTTTGTTGCATCAGGTTTAGACCTATAAAACTTAAAGGATTGTTAGGATCAAATCCTTCATAACGCTGCTCATAATCATCCTCTAATAGAATTGCCGCGTTTTCTTTTAGTGCGATGCGGTTTTCATCATTGTGATTCTTCCCTAATACAATAGAAGTAGAGCCGTGCACAGACTGTTGGCTGTACGAGTCACAGTGAATACTGATGAAAAGGTCGCCACCAGCCTCATTGGCGATTTCGGCTCTTCGTTCTAAGGTTACCGACTTATTCGTAGTTCGAGTATAGACCACTTTCACTTCAGGTAGATACTCCTTAAGATACTCTCCTAATTTGAGAGTTACCGCCAGGGTGATATCCCTTTCGACTGTTTTATAACGACGCGTCCCCAGGTTACCTGGGTCCCGACCTCCGTGACCAGCATCAAGAACTACGGTTTGAATACCAGTATATGCGGGCTCTGTCTGCGCAATTCCTAAATTAGCGTGAAGAGAGAATATTGCTATTAATACCAGCGTTCTAAGCTTCAATGGTTCTAATTTTGATTAGTTTTGGCGGCAATTTGCCAACACAACAACAAGCAAATTTACCTTCATATTGGGTCCTTCAGCTTTACGGATAATCATTTTATTAACGCTCATTGTTTGCATTTCTAAGGGTTTAGTTGCTCAGAATGATACCTCGGCTGTTGCTAATTCAAACGACACTGCTGCTTTCGAATTGCCACAGGCGGTTCCAGATAGCACTGAGCCTCGCAGCGCTCCACCGAAGTCGGTCCTTGACTATGATATTGTTTACGATGCCCTAGACAGTATTCCAAGTTCGCCAGATAATAGCATTATAGAGCTTTATAATCAGGGAGTTATTGAGTATGGAACCATGAAGATCGAAGCAGGTTACGTACGTATCGAGTTTGGAAATTCAGAGATTTTCGCCAGCGGTTTACCAGACTCAACCGGAAAAATAACTCAAAAACCCATCTTCACCGAGGCAGGAAAAGTTTTTCGCGCTGATGAGATGCGCTACAATTTCGAAACTGGAAAAGCGCGAATTAATAAAGTTATTACCCAAGAGGGAGAGGGTTTTCTGCATGGTCAGAAGGTGAAGAAAACTGCGGGGGCTGCATTTTTTGTTAAGAATGCTTCCTATACCACTTGTAGTCATGAACATCCTCATTTTAGGATTCGAACCCCGAAAGCCAAGGTGATCCCGGGGGAGAAGGTGGTAACGCAGTTTGCATTTCTAGAGCTCTTCGATATCCCGACTCCGTTAATGTTACCCTTTGGTTTTTTCCCTACCACAGACAAGAGGAAATCAGGGATTATTATCCCTACCTATGGATCATCTCAGTATCGAGGTTACTTTCTTCAGAATGGAGGATTTTATTGGGCAGCAAGTGATTATCTGGACCTAACCCTTACGGGTGATATTTATACCAAAGGAGGCTACGGTCTTCAGGCTTCGAGTGCCTATCGGCAGCGCTATAAATTCAATGGAAATCTAAATGTTTCTTACAACCTTCTGAGTTTTGGTCGAGAGGAATTCCAACCTTTTGTGGCTGGTGCTTTTGATAATCGATCTGATTTCTCCATTCGCTGGAATCATAAGCAAGACGCGAAAGCAAATCCCTACTACACCTTTAGCGCGAATGTGAATATTGCAACGACCCAGTTCTTCCAGATTACCAGTATTAATCCAGAACAGGTCCTTCAAAACCGTTTAAACTCAAGTATTTCCTTCGCTCGTCGGTGGCCGAATAAGCCTTTCAGCTTAAACGTTACCATGAACCATTCTCAGAATAACCAGACCAAGGATATGACCTTAACCTTGCCACAGGTGAACTTCTCGGTGAATCGCTTTTTCCCTTTTAAGAGTAATAGCGGGATCAGTGGCAAGAAGAAATGGTACGAGGAGATTGGAATAAGCTATACAGCGAACGGGCAGAACCAGATTCGTACTCGAATGGATAAACCGCTTTTTCAAGAGACGGTATTTAGAGACTCAAGTAGGATGGGTATTCGTCAAACTATTCCTATTTCAGCAAACTATAAGGTCTTCAAATTTTTCGTTTTCAATCCGGGTATAAACTTTACCGAAAGATGGTACCCCAATCGTTTGGAATATGGGTTTGACACCGCTACTAATCGAATAGTAGTAACGGATACCGTACGAGGTTTCTTTGCTAATCGTGATTTTAGTGCCAATGCAAACCTGTCCACCAAGCTTTATGGACTATGGCGTTATAAGGGCTATCTGCGCGCCATTAGGCATGTGATGACGCCTACTGTTGGTCTCAATTATCGTCCTGATTTCAGCACCGATTTTTGGGGCTATTATGAGGAAATTCAAAGTGATACGCTTGGCAATACCTCTTTGAGAAACCTATATCAAAATGGGGTTTATGGATCTGCAGGCCAAGGTCTTTCAGCGGCAATAACTTTCGGAGTGCAAAATACCTTAGAGGCCAAGGTCCGATCGAAGTCAGATTCCACGGGACTTAAGAAAATAAAGTTGCTGGAGCGATTTAGCCTAAATGGCAACTACAATATGGCAGCGGAGGAATTCAAACTTAGTAATATCTCCTTTACGGCGTCATCTACTTTATTGGATCGTCTCATTACGCTTAACTACAATGCGATACTTGATCCTTATTTCTTCGATCCCGATTTAAATCAAAGGGTGAACGAATTTGCTGTGGATAGGGGAGCGGGCCTATTCCGAGTTACGAATCAAAGGTTTACTGCTGGAACCAGATTAGATCCGGACCGTTTGAAATCCAAATCAAAGAAGAAAAAGGATAAGAAGAAGTCCAATGGAGGTGAAACTGATACAGAGGAGGAGAACCTTGCTGGACAGGCCCTGGGAATAACCGAGGGGGATATTGACTATTTCCGTTTACCTGGATATGTGGATTTCAGTGTTCCATGGTCTTTAAACTTAAACTACAACCTTTCCTATGGCAATCCGGGAAGCGGCGATCCCTCCATTCGCCAGTCTATGGACCTATCTGGGGACATTAATCTAACTGAAGGTTGGAAAGTTGGATTTAGAACAGGTTACGATTTTGAGGCTCAGGATTTCACTTTTACCTCCTTTAATTTCTTCCGCGATCTTCACTGTTGGAATTTATCCTGCTCCTGGGTGCCTTTTGGATTTCAGCAAACGTATACCCTTACCATTCGAGTGAAGTCTTCGATCCTTCAAGATCTTAAGCTAGAGCGTCGACGTGGTGTTGGAGATTTCCAGAGGTAAAAACAGTATAGCTCAGATTTGATATACTTAAAGGAGCTTTCCTTTTAAGGTAGTATACTGCAAGGTTTTACGAACGAACACTTGGCTCTCTACATCATAAATGCGACAGGAATCAATGGGGTTTACATAAAGATGCAAAGTCATTGCGCGCTGTTCGGTCCTGTTGTGTAAGCTATGATAACCCATTCTATCGTGCATGTACGCCGACTTACCTTCCAGCATCAATTGCCTTTCACTTTCGTAGATATGGTCTTCTGACTTTTCTGTTGATTTATAACGAATCTCCTCCAACTCACCTTTCACTCCGTAAACCCAACATTCTTCTCCATTGTGACAATGAATTGCCGTCTCCTGACCGGGTTCCCAACAAATTAATATGAGTTCATAATCCTCATTTCTGGCAATACAGTTTCGAGTATAGGAATCCTTACTCCAAAAGGCATAAGGTTCAACATCTTGAGCATCGATTTTAAGGCCGTTTGCGATTTGAATAAAGTCTGAACCAGACGATTTAGGAAGAACCTCAAGTAATTCCTGCAGAGAGTTTACAGCTTGCACTTTAGATTTTTAACAGAAGCCAGATTTTTGAATTTTCACCAAAAACGCTTCATTTTCATGACGATTTCTGCGAAAATAAGGCATTTTTTATCAAAAATGAAACAAAAACGGTCAATTATTAATCATCTACCTTTGTGCTAAATCCTTGATTTACTATCCATGAAAAATGATTTGGATCTTTTTAGATCCATAGCTGAGGAGCTATTGTCAGCAGAGGAAAAGGAACCCGTTCTTAAACCAGAGTCCCCCGAGTTATTATTTAGTAAGCTGAATATTCAATTAGGAGAGGAAGGCACATCCGATGAAGAATTTGCAAACATCCTGGAGGACTTGGTTTTACAAACGCCGCGCACCGGAACTAAGAAATTCTTTAATCAATTATTTGGAGGGAGAAATTCAAAAGCTACTCTCGGAGATCTTTTAGCGGTGATGCTCAATAACAGTATGTACACTTACAAAGTAGGTGGTCCAATGATAGGAGTGGAGAAGGAGATCATTAAGCGCAGCGCTGCATTACTCTCTTATCCTAAGGAGGCTGATGGTACTCTTGCCCCCGGAGGTTCCATGACCAATTTCATGGCTATGTTAATGGCAAGGGATAAAGCGAGTAAACGGGTTCGTCAATCCGGATTTCAGGGTGAAAAGCTTTGTATGTATACATCTGTGGAGTCACATTATTCTATTCCTAAAAATGCCGCTTTTATGGGTATTGGAAGGGAGCAGATTCGCTATATCCAATGCGATTCACAGGGAAGGATGCTTTTAAGTGATCTTCAAACTCAAATTGCTCGGGATAAAGAGGCTGGACATCTTCCATTCTTGGTTATAGGCACAGCGGGAACCACCGTTTTAGGTGCTTTTGATCCATTAGAAGGTATTGGTGAGATTTGCCAAAAGGAGAACCTTTGGTTTCATGTTGATGGAGCTTACGGAGGTAGTGTAATGTTCAGCAAGAATCATAATCATCTCATTTCCGGTGCTCATCGCGCGGATAGCTTTTGCTACAATGCACATAAAATGCTGGGCACCCCACTATCTTGCTCTATTATACTGGTTCGAGACCGGAAGTGGTTATATGAGAGCTTCGCTAACGATGCGGAATACCTTTATCAAACCGATACGGATGACTACAATTTGGGTAAAACTTCATTGCAATGCGGACGTCGTAACGATGCATTAAAGTTTTGGTGTCTTTGGAAGTCCATTGGACAAAAAGGCTTGGGAGAAATTGTAGATCGGCAATTTAGGCTCGTAGAATATGCTCATCAGTACGTGGTAAGCAATCCGAATTATAGGGTATATAGCGCTTCCAATGCTTTAGGTATCTGTTTCAATTATAAGGATGTTCCCGCTTCTGATATCTGTAATCAGTTGTATGAAGAAGGGCAGATTATGGTAGGCTATGGCAAGTTTCAAGAAAACGAGTTTATTCGAATGGTGGCCGTAAATAACCTGATTGATGAATCGGATATAGATCAATTCTTCATTCGTCTGGAAAGCTTTGCCGAAAGCCTGCTTTTAAAAGCCTAAATTTCATGTTCATAAATCTTCTGGTTTTAGGAATATACTTCGCGATCTTATTCGGGATAGGAATCCTTGCCTCGCGAAGGATTCACTCGATGGATGACTATTATGCCGGAGGAAAGCGAATTGGTTATTGGATGGTAGCCTTTTCCGCCCGGGCCACCGGAGAATCTGGCTGGCTACTTATCGGTTTAACCGCGATGGGAGCATTAGCCGGTGTTTCGGCCTATTGGGTTGTGGTTGGTGAAGTTCTCGGCGTAGCAGTTTCCTGGTTTTTTATGGCCAAGCCTTTTAAACGCTTAACTGATAAGTATGATTCCTTAACCGTTCCAGACTTTCTGGAAAGTCATTTCAAAGCCAAGGGGCATAGCCTTAGGCTTATAGCGGCACTTTGTCTCGCGAGTTTTGTGATCATCTACGTAAGTGCACAAATTGATATTACCGGGAAGGCATTCGAGACATTTTTGGATCTCAACTATTACACCGGTGCGATCATAGGTTTCATGATTGTTGTGGCTTACATTTTTACCGGCGGATTTCTAGCCGTGGTTTGGTCAGACTTCTTTCAAGGTTTATTGATGTTTTTCGGTCTCCTGGCCCTTCCAGTTGTAGCATATTTTAGTTGGGAGCATCGTGCTGAGTTGTTCGATCGACTGGGGTCAATTGACCCTGCTTTGATGGATATTTGGGGGGGAACAGATGATCCCTGGATGCAAACCGCCACCATGATGGGCTTCGCATTTATTGGACTGGGATTTCTGGGTTCTCCTCAGGTTTATGCCAGGTTTATATCCGTGAAAGACACCCGGGAAATAGATAAAGGTCGTTGGGTAGCCATAGTCTTTACCTTGATAAGTGATGCCGCGGCGGTGAGCATCGGTCTTCTGGCCAGAGCATTATATACTTCTAAAGGAGCAAACCCAGAGACTGTATTAGGATCAAATGGAGAAGATACCTTAATGGTACTTCTGCAAGACACTTTTCCCGCTTTTGTAATAGCAATATATATTGCTATTATTCTTAGCGCGATCATGTCTACGATTGATTCGCTTCTGGTTGTGGCCTCTAGTGCGATTGTCCGTGATCTTTATCAAAAAGTCATCAGACCGGATTTAAAAAGCGAGAAGCTCACCCGTATTTCTGCCTATGTTACTTTAGGCATGGCCCTTTTGGCTTTGGGTGTGGCGCTATTGGTTGCGATAAACGTGCCCGGAAGAACGGTATTCTGGTTTACCATTTTTGGCTGGTCTGGGATAGCCGCCACATTTTGTCCTATGATTATTTATTCCCTTTTTTGGAAGGGCTTTAATCAGGCGGGAGCAATTGTCTGCATGATTAGTGGATTCCTGGCCGTGCCCTTCTTTAAGTTTTACGTCCAGGAGTTACCTCAAGTAAGAGTCTATTTCGAAAAGTTGGATGTGATGGGCCCTGCTTTTCTGGTTTCCTTCGTGCTTGGAGGAATTGCAAGTGTCGTTGCTTCGAAAAGAGCGGCTTCGCGAGCGGCTTAGTCGACCTTAGACTTTCCGATTTTTGGGAAAGTTTGTGCCAATAGTCTAATGCATAATTTCGAATTGTGGTCGAAATCACCAATTTCCATTTCCGGCAGCATAAGCTTGGCAAAATCCATCACTTTATCCTCCAAATCGCTCATGTATGACTGATCTGGTTGTCCGGATACGGTTACGGCTACAGATATCCGTTTGAAGGTAATTAGATAAATCTTATACCCGTTAAAATCGATCCAATCGAGAGCCTGTCCTTTGCGCAAGACAGCATCTTCTACCATACGTCGAATGGTATCCAACATTAGAGAGGTTACTTCCTGATCATCAACTGCATTGTAGCGACTGCGCATCCCTAGAAGGTTTCGAGCGTCATTCTCTAAAACAAAGATGTCGTTTACCTGAACCTTTTCACGACGACGTTGCTGCTCTTCCATTACCGCAGGATTCGGGTCCTGCAAGTCTTTGCGATCCTTGTAAAGCTCAGTAGGATCCTTAAGCTTATTGATTCTCGAGAAGCCTAAACGTTCTTTCCAGGAACGGAAGCGATTATTGAAATGCTCACCGATCATCTCATCGACAATCGGAAAAAGGGCATGCTTAATTCTTTGGGGATTCTCTTCGATCTCCTTTTCAAGGGTCTGATAAAAGAGATGTCCAAATTCCTTTGGAAAATCACGACGGAAGCGCATGAACCAATCAACCAGGATTGGCTCCATGTTTTGCTCCATTTTTTGGCGCACCTTTATTTCCTCTTCCAGTCGTTGAATATCTCGATCCGAGGCATCCTGCTGAGCGCGCTCTTCCCTTAGGAGTAAATCCTTGAGGATTTCCAGACTATTTGGCTTCTCACTCATCGAGTAATTGACTTAGTTGCTTTAAGGTATCCTTAATGGCTTTCATTTTTGGATACTCTTGAACAGGTGTTCTCATTTGACGCTGACTCATATCAATGAAGGCGTCAATCTTAGCTTCCATGCGAACATTGTTCTCATAAATCTTGCGCTCAAGATCGCCGGCAAAGCTTTTAACATGGTTTTCGATATCACCCTTGTTTACTTTCACATTCTGTAGAAAGTTCATGATATCATTTTCAAGAATTTCTTGAATTCCATCCACTCGTCCTTTAAGTTGCCCTTGCTCATTGAGCACCTCTACGGTTTTATCAAGCAATGCTTCCTGCTGCTTTTCGAGGGTATCTTGTCGTTCAGACAGTTTTTGACGTCCCTTTGTGGCAAAATCAAAGCGCTCATTAACTCGACCGGCTAGTCGTTCTACCAGGTCTTGAACGCCATCTTCAAAATCATTCTGACGCTGTACAAAGCGCTCTTCCATTTTCTTAGGGTTCAAGGAACGAATCTTCGCCTCTAGGCTACTTAGTCTTTTATCAACTTTAGCCTTGTCCTCTGGCGAAGCCTTTAAATCCAATTTGCTAATGCGATCCTGAGTGGTCTTAAGCTTTTCTTTGAAAGCTTTTAAGTCCTCAGACATTGCATTGATTTGTTCTTTGCTTTCCTCGTTAAGGGAGGTACCTTCTTTCAGGCTGTTTTCGATGGTGTTTATTCTTTCTTCCAATTGCTTACAAATTGCAGAATCCTCTAAATTAGAGTCTTTGCGGTCTTTAAGCAATTCTTGAATGCTTTTTTCTAATTCCTTCGGGTTACCCAAAACCTTTGGATCTCTGATTTGCATTTCAGCCTTAAGGCGTTGAAATTCGCTGGAAAGCTCCTCTACAGTAGATACCAGGTGTCCATTTGTCGATTCGACACGACGGCTTAAACCACGAAATCGGTTCTCTAATCTTTCGATTTGGTTACCCACCAAAATCTTCTTGATTGCCTTTAAACGCTGTTCTTCCTGGGATACTTCAACTGCATCCTTCTGGTTTACGTCTAATCTAAATTCTCGGGCTTCCATAGCTCTGGGTTTGAATACACGACAAATATGGAGGAGTCGATGTTACAACCCTTAATCTATTCGATGAACTGTCAAAAAACAATGATAAGGTGAAATTAACAGTGGATTTGAATAAATAGTAAAGCCTAAATATAAAGGGTTTTAGCCCAACAATTGTATATTCGCAGCCTTAATTTCCAAAGCATTTAGATTAATGGCGACATTAGAGCGCATCCGTCAACGTTCAGGATTATTACTCATTGTAATTGGCTTGGCCATGGCGGCCTTTATTCTTACCGATCTATTGGGTCAGGGAAGGTCATTATTAAGAGGAGAAGCGAACCTCATAGGAGAGGTGAATGGAGAGTCTATTGATTCTCGGGAGTTTAATGACCGGGTACAAGAAAGACTCGCTTTACTACAGCAACAAAACCAACAGCAAGCGGCTAATTTTACCAATACAGCAGTAGCTAGCCAGATTTGGAATGAGTTTCAAGAGGAAGTTCTTCTAACCAATACCTATCCGGATTTGGGGATCGGCGTAACTAATACTGAACTATTCGAACGCATTTCTGAGAATCCGCAGGTTCGGCAATTACAATTTGCAAGGGACCAGGTTACCGGTCAGTTTTCTCCGCAAGGCTTAAAAGATTTTATAAGCAGATTAAGAGAAAGTGCTCAAACCAGTAATCAACCTGAGGCAAGGGAGGAATATGTACGCTGGTTAAACTTTGAGGATGGAACCCGTAAGCAGGTTACCTCTGATAAATACCTCTATGCAGTGCGCAAAGGTCTTTATATGCCTACTACTTTAGCGAAGGCCGACTACGATCGTCGTAATCAAAACTTAAGTGTTCAGTTCTTTGGAATGGAATACAGCACTATTCCTGATTCCACTATCGAAGTTTCAGATAGTGAATTGGAAGCTTATTATCGTGATCATAAGGAGAGTTATAAAAGCGATAATACACGAGAAATCGCTTTTGTAAATTTCAGCGTTGTTGCCTCTCTGAAAGACAGAAGCGCCATTGTAAAGGAATTGGAATCCTATCTAAAGGAAGAGGTTTTCGTTCGCAACGGTATTTCTGATACCCTGCCGAGCTTTTATGACACGGACGACGATTCCACTTTTGCTGTGGGTAGATCGGATTTACCGGTGAGTCCTGCTTACCGATTGAAGGAAAGCTTTACCGCGCCTTACGACAGTATTTTCTTCTCCAATGAGGTAGGGTATATTCATGGCCCTTATGAGCAAAATGGAACTTTTAAGCTTTCAAAGATTACGGATATCGCCGAAGAACCAGATAGTGCTACCGTTCGTCATATCTTAATTAGTTACCAAGGAGCCAATAATGGTCAGTCACAAGCGACCCGTGCTCCTCAGGAAGCCAAGAATCTGGCGGATAGTTTAATTGAAGTAGTTCGTGCTGATACCTCTCAATTTGCGGCTTTGGCAGCGCAATACAGCGATGATCCTGGTTCTAAAGCCAATGGTGGAGTTTACGATTGGTTTACCCCGGGTACCATGGTTCCAAGCTTCAACAACTTCAGTTTTTATCGTGAGATTGGAGATATTGGAATGGTATACACCCAATTTGGTATCCATATCATCGAAGTTCTTGACAAAAGAGGAGCGAATAAGGTGGTTAAGCTAATTGACATCGTTCGCAATATTGAAGCTTCAGAGGCAACTGGTGATAGTATTTATAATCTGGCCACCAATTTTGCCAGCCTCATTAACGATACCAATGATTTTGCTGAGTTAGCGGCTTCAATGGGTTACTCTGCCAGACCAGCTGGAGGAATTGAGCCAATGCAGGAAAGCATCTTGGGTATTGGTTCAAATCGCGAAATCGTGAAATGGATTCATAATGACAATACCGAATTAGGGGATATCCAATTACACAATAATCAGAATAACTCCTATGTAGTTACTCAGGTTACCTTAATCCGTCCTGATGACTACCTCCCTCTTGACTTAGTGGAGGATCAGGTTAGAGCCGAGGTGATTAAGCAAAAGAAAGCCGCTCAACTAAAAGAGCAATTAGAGGCAAAGCTTGGACCAAATGCTGACATAAGTGCGATTGCTACCGATTTTGACAAGCAACTACAAACTCAAAGCGTAAACTTTGGAACTGCGAACCTTACAGGTTATGGCTCGGAACCATTGGTTGTTGGACAGGCCACTGGATTAAATCAAGGGCAATTGTCTAAGGTAATTGAAGGTGATCGCGGTGTTTATGTAGTTTTCATTCAGAGTAGTTCGGCACCTGCCGAGTTAAGTGGATATGAATCAGAGCAGATCAGACTGGAAACAGCTATGAGCAATGCGGCGGCTGTGCAAGTGATCGAATCCCTCAAGGAATCTGCTGAGGTTGAAAATTATCTCAAGAATTTCTATTAGTATCTAGAATAAGTCCTTAGAAACCGTCTTTACCCTTGGGTGAAGGCGGTTTTTTTATGTCCTGCTTCTTAGATTTGTGGCAAATGATTCATAAATGAAAAAGATATTTACGCTCTTCGGCCTAATCCTTTTATTCTCAACTCTGCAAGCCAAAGAGGGAATGTGGCTCCCTCACCTTATTGCACAGCTTAATTATTCCGAAATGCAACGCATGGGTCTTCAAATTTCTGCTGAAGATATTTATGCGGTAAATAAATCTTCTTTAAAAGATGCCGTAGTTCACTTTAACGGCGGATGCACTGGGGAGCTAATCTCTTCTAAAGGTCTTTTGCTTACTAATCACCATTGCGGTTACAGTCAGATTCAAAGCCATTCCACTATTGAGCAAAACTATTTGGAAGATGGCTTTTGGGCTTCTTCATTGTCAGATGAGTTACCGAACCCAGGACTTTATGCGGCTATAATTCGCGAGATTAAAGACGTTTCCAATGAATTACTAGAGGGTACCAATGCTGAAATGGATGAGGCTAAGCGAGACTCTATCATCCGTGCAAACGGAGAAGCACTACTTGCTAAATATGGAGGAGAAAATCCGGGTATTGAGTTTGAATTAAAGGAGTTCTTTTTTGGCAACCAGTATCTATTGATAAGTAAGGTCTTGTACAATGATGTAAGATTAGTCGGCGCTCCTCCCAGCAGCATTGGTAAGTATGGAAAGGATACTGATAATTGGATGTGGCCACGTCATACCGGAGACTTTTCCCTTTTTCGCGTTTATGCCAACGCCAACAATGAACCGGCTGATTATGCCGCAGATAATGTTCCCTATCAACCAGCGCAGCATTTGAAAATTAATATTGCCGGAGTAAGGGAAGGAGATTTCACCATGGTTTATGGTTTTCCTGGTTCTACCAATCAATACCTTCCTGCTTCGGAGGTCGAAAACACAGTAAATACTTACAATCCATTCCGAATCGATATTCGGGATAGGATATTGGTTGTGCTTGATCAGAAAATGCGTGCGGATGAAGAAGCCAGCTTAAAATACGCCAGCAAATTTGCTCGAATCAGTAATAGTTGGAAACGTTGGAAGGGCGAAATCCTCGGAATTGAAAGGACCAATGCTTTACAAGTTTTACGGGATGAGGAAGCACTGTTTAAGCAGATGTGTGATGCAATTCCAGAATTGGGAGCCGAGAAGAATTTGGTAGCAGAGATGGATGCCCTCTACAAGGAACGATTACCGGTAAATCTGGAGCGCTATGCATACATCGAGGTGGGATACTTTGGAATCGAGGCATTTAGACATGTACTTAGTTACAGCAGACTCATAAAATTTGCCGAGGAAGGGAATGAAGAAGCCTTAAAAGCGGAAGCAGAGCGAATGGCCAATCGGCTACAAGGCTTTTTAAAGGATTATGATTTGGATTTGGATCGCAAGGTGGCCATTAATGTGCTGCCAATCTATTTAGAGACCATAAGCACTTCTCCAGGAGAGGAGGTACAGGAAATGCAAGCCCAAAATATTGATGATCAGATTGATGAGATTAACGAGCTCTTTGAAGAAGCACCTTATTTTCAAGAGGGATTTATTGAAAAACTAAAAGAGAATCCATCCAAAATGGCAAAGAAAATTGCGGATGATGATCTTTATGAACTTTCATTGGAAATGTATGAGCACTATTTCGAGGTGCTTAATCCAAAGGTTGCCACAATTAATTTAAAGATTGATGCACTACAATCCCGCTATGTGAATGCCTTGCAAAGAGCTTTTCCTAAAAAGCCTTTTTACCCTGATGCTAACTCAACCCTTCGTGTAGCCTATGGTAAGGTTAAGTCTTATGAAGCTAAGGATGCGGTTCACTACCATTCTCAAACCTATTTGAAAGGGGTGATGGAGAAATACGTACCAGGTGATTATGAGTTCGATTTGCCGGCTAAACTGATTGAATTGTACGAGAAGAAGGACTATGGCCCTTATGGTAAGGACGGTAAAATGCCAGTTTGTTTTGTAGCAACCAATCATACTACTGGTGGTAATTCCGGTTCTCCCGTATTAAATTCTAGAGGAGAGCTGATCGGATTAAACTTTGATCGTGCCTGGGATGGTGTGATGAGCGATATGTATTTCGACCCTAGTATCTGTCGCAACGTTATGGTGGACCTGCGTTATGTCTTGTTCATAATTGACAAACTAGGGGGTGCTAAATACTTAGTTGACGAGATGGACTTAGTGTACGAACATCCCAGTGAGGTGCAAACGGCACAAGCAGAGCTTGAAGAAGCAGAATCGGCTCAATAACTAATGCTCCCAAAAGATTCTCGAATTAGGCTGATTAAAATGCTTACTTTAATCAGCCTAATTCAATCAAAATGAGAATCTTCCTAAGCCTTTTCCTTTGTTCCCTGGCTTTTTTATTGCATGCTCAAAACGGTTTGAGCTTTGATGGAATAGATGATCGACTAAGCTGTGGTAATGATCCCAGCTTGCAATTAAGCGGATCTTCTATCAGCCTTGAGGCTTGGATATATCCTACTTCCTGGACAAGCCAGGTCTGGCAGGGAAATATCATTAACAAAGAGAACAATGCTCCTGATTATGGCTATATGTTGCGTTGTGGAGCGGGAGGTCAATTAAATTTTAATATTGGAAATGGCAGTTGGAACGAGCTAAGCAGCCCCACTAATACGGTAAGTCTTAATGTTTGGCAGCACGTAGCCGGAACTTATGACGGCTCCATGATACGCTTATATGTAAATGGATTACTGGTTGACTCACAATCTGTAAATGTGAATTTCTCAAGTGGCTTGCAAAACCTTACCATTGGAAACTGGAGTAATAGTGGTAACAGAGCTTTTCCCGGTATTATTGACGAAGTAAGAATTTGGAATGTAGTTCGGACCAGAGCGGAGATTTTTAATTCTATGAATTCAGAATTTTGCACTGCTCCGGTTGGTTTAGTGGCTTACTACCAATTAAACGAAGGAATAGCTGGTCAAAGTAATACTTCGGTTACGATGGCCATGGATTTAACGGCCAACGCGAATAATGGCACCCTCACGAATTTCACCTTAACGGGATCGAGTTCTAATTGGGTGAATGGCTCTAACATAAGTCCAGCCTCAGATTTCATACAGATCACAGATAGCACTTGCACTGACTATTTAGGTCCAGGTGGGATTCTTTATGACTCAACCGGAGTATATCTGGATACCCTGCAGAATAGTGATGGCTGTGATTCAATAATTGAAACCAGCCTGACCGTTAATTCAGTCGACAATGGAGTAAACACCACTACTAATGTCATGGTCGCGCAGCAGAACAATGCTCAATATCAATGGCTGGACTGTAATGCCGGATTTAGTCCGCTTGCCGGGGCCACCAATCAATTACTGAGCCCTCCTGATCCAAATGGGTCTTATGCCGTAATAGTAAATTACCGCGGATGTGTGGATACCTCTTCCTGTTATCAGCTAGATGGTTTAAGCTTAGAAGCATTTGGTAGAGAAGAGCTAAGTATATTCCCTAATCCCGGGAAAGATCATTTTACACTGAGCTACGGTTTAGGACGTTCAGGTTTTGTTGAGCTATCCCGACTGAATGGAGGCACCGTCAAGCGAATTGAATTGGAAACCGATGGGGAGACCTCTATGAGCATTCCTCAAATTGCAAAGGGGGTTTATGTTGTTCTGGTGACTTTTGAAGATGATGGCGTTAAGCAACTACTTTGGATTTGTGATTAACTGAAGAGTTTAATTTCATTTGTTTAAGGCAAACTCATTAAAAGCCTGAGCTTAACTCTAGTAGGATTAGGATTTTAATGAGGATTGTATACCTTGAAACGCATTTTGATCAAGCCTCCCTCTCATGTTAAATGTTCAAAGTCCGCTCGTACAAAGCACATCTAGAATCATGATGATTCGCCCAGCGGCATTTGGTTTTAATAAAGAAACCGCCAATTGCAATAGTTTTCAGTCTCAGGTTGCCTTACATCCATACGCCTTGCAGGAGTTTGCAAGAATGGAATTTGACCAAATGGTCGTTGCTCTCAAAGCGCATGGCATTGATGTTTTTGTGGTAGACGATACCGAAGTCCCAGCCAAACCAGACGCGATTTTCCCGAATAACTGGGTTTCCTTTCACGAAGGAGGAAAGATGGTAGTTTATCCAATGAAAGCTCGAAATCGCAGATATGAACGGAATAGTCAATTGATAGAGACCTTGGAAAATGAATTTAGTGTTCAGGAGGTTATTGATTTAAGTGCTAGTGAGTCCCGAGGTCGTTATTTGGAAGGAACCGGAAGTTTGGTTTTAGACAGGGTTAATAAGATTGCTTATGCCACACTTTCTCCGCGAACCCATACCAAACTGCTAAAGGAGTTTTGCAGGATTTTCAATTATGAGCTCTTCAGTTTTAATACCCGAGATTTCCAAGGAGAGGCTATTTATCACACCAATGTGATGCTTACTATTGGGACCGATTTTGCCATAATCTGCGACGAATTGATTGCTGATGATCGGGAAAGAGTTTTAGATCGACTCTATGAGACTGGCAAAACCATAATTCCTATAACTGTAGATCAGGTTGCGCAATACTGCGGCAATATGCTTGAATTAAGTAGACCGGACAAGAGGCCTCTGCTAGTTCTTTCTCGACCGCACTCAATGCTTTAACTGACCTTCAGAAGGGACAATTAAGTCGGTTTACGGAGCTTTGCCCAGTGGATATTCAAACCATTGAAAAGGTAGGTGGAGGTAGTGCTCGCTGCATGATTACAGAGGTTTTTTAGGTTTTCTGAAAGCTCTTTAATTGCTCAATTTTAGGTAAATTAGAGCATCAAAACCTAAGCCATGCCACGACCTAAAAACAAATCCGAACTGGAAGGATTGGCTCAAGCCAATTATGACAAACTTGTTGATCAAATTAATCAACTACCAATTGAAGAGCGGAATGAGGATTTCCCGCCTGGGACAATGAATCGTAACATTGCTGATGTTCTTTGTCATCTACATCATTGGCATAAAATGCTGATGACCTGGCATGAGATCGGTATGCAAGGAGAAAAACCGGCTATGCCGGCAGAGGGTTATACTTGGAAAGACTCCGCCGCTTTAAA
The DNA here is from genome assembly GCA_965279135.1 of Croceimicrobium sp. Classification (GTDB taxonomy): domain Bacteria; phylum Bacteroidota; class Bacteroidia; order Flavobacteriales; family Schleiferiaceae; genus Croceimicrobium. The sequence continues at coordinate 1,134,082 of OZ257133.1, forward strand.
CCAAAAGATTTGGGAACAGTATAAGGACCAGAACCTGGAGGAATCGATGTCCCTGTTTACACAGTCGCATAAACAAGTTTTTCAGTTGATTGAAAAGTATAGCAATGAAGAGCTTTTTGAGAAAAAGCGATTTAAATGGACGGGAACTACCTCATTGGGAGCCTACTTTATTTCTGCCACTTCCAGCCATTACGACTGGGCCATTAAACTGATTAAGAGAGCATTAAAAACCAGAAAATTAAATCTTAGTCAAGCTACATGATTTTAAATCGAGGAAGTGAAAGCTTCGATAGTCCCCGTAAAACAAAGCTTTGGGAAAAGCTTAGAAATCTTTTAAGCGAATTAGGCGGTATGGAACTAAATACCGCCGTACAGGAAGAGATTGTTCGCTCAGTTCAGGAGCTTAACACTTTTCAAGGAAATGACGCTAAATTGATTTCCCTTGCTCGAAAGAAGATCAACCGCATTTTGCAAGTATTAGAGAAAGAGATGAATGTGGTGGCCAAGAATCACCATCGTACTAGATGGTTAGTTCTGGGAATGACCACCTTTGGCGTACCTATGGGAATAGCGATTGGCTTGTCCTTGCAAAACATGGCCTTCCTGGGAATTGGTATTTCAGTTGGTTTTGCTTTCGGGATTGCTATTGGTTCCTATTTGGATCAGAAAGCGGCCCGGGAAGGACGGCAATTGTTTTATGAGCTATAAAATGGAAAGTATAAATCTAAAAATGATCTTTCCTGTTGATGCTAAAACTCTATATGAGCATTGGCTAGATGGTGACAAGCATACGGCCATGACCGGTGGTGAGGCGACAGGAGAACCAATTGAGGGATCAGCCTTCAGTGCTTGGGATGGCTATATTGAGGGGGAGGTTCTTGAGTTACAGCCCTATGAGTATATCGTTCAAACCTGGCGGGCTGCCGAGTTTAAAGAGGAGGATGAGGATTCAGTACTCATGGTGAGTTTTAAACCAATCGAAGAAGGGACGGAACTGATTCTTGAGCATAACAACATTCCGGAAGGACTTACCCAATACGAGCAGGGTTGGAAAGATCACTACTTTGAACCTATGCTCAGCTATTTTAAGAATTAGATCGTCGCCTTAATCTGCTTTAGGCTTTCTTGTAGATTCTCGAGGCTTGTGAACCCACGTGCTAGTAAATAAGCTTTGTCCTTTTCTTGATAAACCACTGCCGGAAAGCCGCTAATACCCCATTTCTTAACCACTTCAAACTCAGTTCGCACTAATTCCAGGCGGTCTTTATCAACCATAAGTTTCATAAAGTCTTCGGCATTCATGCCAAAGTCTTCTGCACAATAACCAAAAGTTTTAGCTTCGGTAGGAGGCAGACCTTCTTGATAGAAAGCCTCCTGCATGCGTTTGGCAAAAGCAATGGAGTTATCCGGCTGATACTGTCTAAATGCGGCCATTGCTAAAGCGCCCGGTAAAGAGCTTAAGTGGGTTTCACCTTTTTCCAGAAGGGCTTTGAATGCTTCTCCAAAAGGTCTTTTGCTCATTTCTTCAATCCTGGAGAAACTGCTCACAATCTCAGGGGACAAATCACCGATTTTCATTTCATTTTCCCCTAGTACCATTCCGCCGCTTATAACCCGAAAATCTATATCCTCCTTGTACATTTCATAAAACTCCTGAATATTGGCACTAAAGCCATAACACCAGGAGCAAAGGATATCATAGATGTAATATATGACCGGTCTTTCCATAGGGCGGCAAAATTAGGTAAAAGCCAATCGCTAAAAACTATAAGCCCAAATCCTTTATAACTGCTCCTACTTCTTTTTCGGTGTCTCTGAGCTTTGCATGGCAGTACTTCAACAATTCTGAAGCCCGTTTAACCTTGCTACTTAGACTATCTACGGATATTGCTTCATTTTGAAGGGCTTGCATTATTTCCTGCAATTCTTCAAAAGCAGCCTCATAACTCAGTTCAGTTTTATCCTCCTTCATTAGTATTGATTTTAAGTATCTGTGATTGAATTATACCATCTTTCAATTGAGTTTCAATTAAATCTCCGGCCTTGATATGATTAATGCTATTGATGCTTTTAGATCCTATTCTTGTGATTGTATAACCGCGTTCAAGCGTACGTTCAGGTTTCAGGATTTCCAATCGACCCATTAACTCTTTAAGGTCTCTTTCAATTCTTTCCAGTTGGCTATTTCCTGAGCGGTTTAAATCCGATTGTACCTGATTTAAAAGATCAGTATGCTTATGAAGGATAAGAGATGGTTTCTCCTTTAGGAGGGTTTGTAAACCTTCTAGCTTAAGCTCTTGCCTCCGCAATCCATCAGCCGAAAGGCGTACCATCAAAGATCCCAATTGATGAACATCTCCCCGTTTAGTTCTAATCTGACCAATAGGTAATAGGTTTAGGTATTCTGTAAACCGAAGCATTTTCTGATTGTGATCCTTTAATGCCTCCACACTCATCAATTGTATCCTCTCCGCAAACTGCTGCAGCTGTTTTTCATAGGCAGACATTTTATCGATGAGATGATCAGCAAGGGCTGTAGGGGTTTTATGGGCCCTAAAGGCTGCCAAATCAAGGACGCTAACATCCTTCTCGTGACCAATGCCACTTTGGATCGGAATTGGACAATCAGCAACCGTGCGTGCCAGCGCTTCGTCATTAAAACTATCCAGATCCAAAGGGGAACCTCCACCTCTTATAATTACAATTAGATCATAGTCTTTGCCATAGATATGCTTAAGTCTTTGGGAAATCTCATCGGCAGCGGAAGGCCCTTGAACCGGAATAGGGTAAAGTTCGGTTTGCAGTCGATAGCCGAATTCGTTTTGTCGTAAATGCTCAATGAAGTCTTGATAAGCCGCGGCGTTTTCTGAACTCAGCACTGCAATATTTTGCCACACCATCTTATCTGATAGTCGCTTTTGCAAATCCAATACCCCTTCATTCTTAAGCTTTTGAATGGTGGCTCTTTTACGTCTTTCCAATTCACCCAGGGTAAAGCTTAGGTCTAAATCCTTGATTAGGAGCTTTAAACCATAAACCGGATGATAGTCTACCATTACCTGCATCACCAATTCCTGACCTTTAATTAGCAGCTTTTCGACCTCTTTGCCGCGCCGGTTTAGAATCTGAGAGTAATCCAATGACCAGATCATGGCTTGCATTGCCGCAAGCTGTATGCCTTGCCTTTCCTGCACTAATTCGATATACCAGTGTCCACTACTTGATTGCTTCACTTGAGCTAACTCTGCTTTAAGCCAAAAATGTCGGTTACCGATTTTTTCCCTGATCAGGTTTTGCAGGGATTGGCTTAGGGCTAGGAGGGAATAAACTTTTGGAGTCTGTTCTGACATGAAAAGCGAAGGTAAGTGTTCAATGATCGAAAAATAAGGCAGATATAAAAGATTAGTAGTGCTGGGCTAAGCAATACTCGTACTTTTGCCCGCTTTCCAAACCAGCGATTTCATGCGTGAATTTATAGCCAAACAAAAAGCCAATTTGGGTAATGATGTTTTTAGTGGACTTACCGTCGCACTTGCTCTGGTTCCCGAGGCAGTTGCTTTTGCTTTTGTGGCCGGAGTACCTCCTATGGTAGGTCTTTATGCAGCTTTTATGATAGGACTGATAACGGCTGTTTTTGGCGGTCGTCCCGGTATGATTTCGGGCGCCACCGGAGCGCTGGCAGTAGTAATGGTAGACCTGGTTGCAGAGGGAAATGCAATGGGAGCAGAGGGGAGCAATGCAGGCTTGTACTATCTTTTTGCTACTGTAATTCTTATGGGGCTTATTCAAATGCTGGTAGGAGCTTTAAAGCTGGGCAAATTTGTAAGGCTAATTCCTCATCCGGTAATGATGGGTTTTGTGAATGGATTAGCGATTGTAATCTTCATCGCACAATTGGGGATGTTCACTGAGCGTATTGCAGGCGAAGAGGTTTATTTATCAGGTATGGATCTTTACTTGATGATTGGTTTGGTAGTGTTGACCATGGGTTTAATGTATTTCCTGCCACGTCTGAATAAGAAATTACCGGCAGGACTATTGGCGATTGTGGCCGTATCGAGTTTAGTGATTTTTGGCGGTTTGGATGTTGCCACTGTAGGTTCCTTTATTCGTGAAGGCGGTGGAAGAGACGGCCTGCAAGGAGCTTTACCCAGTTTTCAATTTGAGATTTTTGAAATCATTCCGTTAAACTGGGAAACTCTTGGATTTATCCTTCCTTATGCGATCATACTAGCTGCAATTGGCTTGATAGAATCCTTAATGACCCTTAATCTGATTGACGAGCTTACGGAAACTCGGGGCAGTTCGAATCGTGAATGCCTTGCTCAAGGTGGGGCCAATATTGTTACTGGTTTCTTTGGGGGCATGGGAGGATGCGCTATGATTGGTCAATCGATCATCAACATTAAAGGAGGAGGCAGAACCAGATTGTCGGGTATTGTTGCTGCTTTAGCCCTCTTAAGTTTCATTCTTTTTGCCGCCCCTTTAATCGAACAAGTGCCCATTGCTGCTTTGGTAGGGGTAATGTTTATGGTTGTAATTGGAACTTTTGCCTGGAGTAGTTTTCGCATCCTTGCTAAAATCCCGCTAAGTGATGCTATAGTATTGGTATCCGTTTCCGCCTTAACCGTGATTTTTGATTTGGCGATTGCCGTAATGGTGGGAATTATTTTAAGTGCTTTGGTTTTCTCCTGGGAGAATGCAAAAAGAATTCGCGCCCGTAAGCACTTGGAAGAGGATGGTACCAAAGTTTACGAAATCTGGGGACCCTTATTCTTCGGGAGTATTTCGGCCTTTAAATCTAAGTTTGATCCCGCAGGAGATCCGGATAAAGTTGTGATAGACTTTATGGAGTCCAGGGTTTCCGATCACTCTGCCCTGGAAGCTTTGTTTACCTTAGTAGAGAAATATCAGAACTTAGGAAAAGCAATAAAAATTCGCCACCTCAGTAAAGAATGTCAACAATTAATGATCAAGGCTTCACCGAAGTTAGCCGCCGTCATTGAGGAGAATGTTGATGATCCGCGCTATCATGTAATGGCTCAAGTAATGTCTTAATGGAACTAGGAAAAATAAATATACTTCTAGCGAAGCGCTTTGCCCCTCAAGGATTGTATCTATCTGACGAAGAGGGTAATGAGGTCCTATTGCCAAATTCGAGATTACCTAAGAAACCTGAACTTGGAACCCAATTAGAAGCTTTCGTTTATCGCGATTCTCAGGAAAGATTAATAGCCACCCTGGATAAACCTCTGGCTCAGGTTGGTGAGATTGCCGGGTTGGAAGTAATGGATGTGGCTCCATTTGGCTACTTCCTTAACTGGGGTTTAGATAAGCAGGTATTATTGCCAAAACGCGAGGTAAGGCAAAGTTTGAAGGTGGGCGATTATGTGGGTGTCTTTCTCTATGTAGACACCTTAAGCGAAAGGATCACTGCTTCCGCCCGTCTGGAACGCCATTTCAATCATAAAATTGATCATCTGAACGAGCAAGATGCGGTTGAAGCTGTAGTCCTTCAAAAAGAACGTTTGGGTTATCTGGTCACTTTTGGAGAACGTTTTCACGGAATGATCTATCATAATGAGATTTTTGCTCCACTTCAGCCTGGGCAACGAATTAAGGCTTTTATCAGGAAACTGAGGGAAGATGGAAAGGTAGATCTCATTCTTCAACCAGAAGGAATGGATCATGTGGAGCCAAGTGCCCAAAAGATTCTTGATGGTTTAAAAGCTGCAGGGGGGCACTTACCCTATCATGATAAATCTGATCCAAAGATGATTCAGCAGGAATTTGCAATGAGCAAAAAGACTTTTAAAAAGGCGATTGGCACGCTCTACCGAAAAAAGCTGATTGTAATTGAGGATAGCGGAATTAAGCTGAGTAATTAAAGCCTTTGTTTTAGTTCATTGACTATTAGCTCAGCGTGAACTCTGGAATTTTCAATAAACCATTTGTTTGTTTCTAAGCCTCCGCAAATAACTCCGGCCAGGAATATATTTTGAACTGAGCTTTCCATGGTTTTTTCATTGTAAATGGGCTTATGACTGGCTTCGGTGCTAAATTCCAAACCGAGACTGCTTAAAAAATGAAAATCAGGGCGGTATCCGGTAAGCGCTAAAACTGAGTCGTTCTCAATGCTCTTTGTCCTGTCCTGATGTCTAAAGATGACTTCATCTTCCCTTATTTCCAGAATCTCCGCTTCAAAAAATGCATTGATTGATCCCTCTTCGATTCGATTTATGATATCCGGCCGAACCCAATATTTAACCCTGGGAGAAATTTCCTTTTCCCTAATGATCATTGTGAGCTCTTTTGCTCCTTTTCGATAAAGTTCCAAAGCCGCGTCTACCGCAGAGTTTGCTGCACCAACTACCACCACCTTTTGTCCAAAATAGGGATGTGGATCCTGAAAGTAATGAGCCACTTTGGGTAGATTTTCACCAGGGATGTTTAGGGGATTTACTAAATCGTAAAAACCGGTTGCCAGCACTAGATGTCGAGTATGATAATTCCCTTTATCAGTATTTACCCGAAAATCATTGTTGCTCTTCTCCAGACTTTCAAATCTCTCATTGAGATGGATCTGTAATTGATGCTTCATGCACACCCGTCGGTAGTATTCTAAAGCTTCTGACCGAGTGGGCTTCGTACTTTGTGAAATAAATGGTATGCCTCCAATTTCCAGCTTATCGGCCGTCGAGAAGAAAGTCATACTATGTGGATAGTTATACAGGCTGTTTACCAGATACCCTTTTTCAAGGATGAGATATTTTAATCCAGCTTCTTTTGCGGCAATACCACAAGCCATTCCAATTGGTCCTCCTCCAATTATTATTAGATCATACATGTGGATGCGCTACTTTTAGGGCTACAAAGAAATAGAATGGTCTTTATCCAATTCAAATCCTTTCTAAAAATGATCTTTTCTGGCAAATCGCGAATAATCTCACTTGTCTTCAAATCTTTGTTTCTTTTTATGGTTTTTCTGGGACCATCAGTGCAAGCCCAATCTTTGGACAGCTTGGTGGCCCAATTTAATCGAGACTTTGCCTTATTCATGTCTATAAGCCCTTTTGGTGATTCCATTAACATAGATAGCGCCGGCTTAAGACCGGATGAAATTGCTGAAATCCGTTCCTATCAAAAAGTGAAGTATGACTATCTGGAACCTATTGAAGTGCAGGCCTTTTATGCTTCCAGGCTTGATAGTTTGATCTCAACTATCTTTAATGATCCCGCTGTGTTTAGTAGCTCTGCGGTTATGAAAATTGATGCCAATGTGTTACGTAGTCAGGATTCCAGGATACTTCAAATTAGTTATCCGGAGAATACCGGAGGCACCTATCGAAGCAATGCGGTTTATTACCTCTACGAGGGCAAAGATCAGAGGTATATATCCATCTATGACGGTGGGTCAGAAACTTTAGGTTTAGATTCAGATGGATATCACAGTTTGGATTATCTGGGAAAGCGGAATGATACGAGTTATTATCTCGTTACCGGAGGGGTGAGAGGATGCAGTTATTGCTTTAGCAGTTCAATAGGCGTCTTATGGGCTAACGGTTACGAAGTAGCTGTTAAGGAGAACATTAATGTTAACAGCAGGGATTGGGCAGAAACCATTAATCTCCAAGTTCAGGAGAGCGGTGATACCCTTATTCAGGTGCTTTACGAGGTAGATGATTTAAGCGGTGAATGTTATTGTGATCGTTATCTAGGGGAGGAATCAGAAGGTGATCGAGAGGAAGCAGTCTATTGTAAATACCTCTATCGTTTTAAGGATTTTGGTTTTCAGCTATTAGAGCAAACCTGCATCTATGATGATCCCTTTTCAAAATATCGATCAGAAGATTAGGGGAATCATGAAGTAGCTGTAAAAGCTAATTAAGATTATGCTGATTACATTAAATATCAAACCCGCTCGAGCCATATCCTTGGTTTTAAGGAAACCACTACTGTAAACAATCGCATTAGGTGGCGTAGCTACGGGAAACATAAATGCACAACTAGCGCCCAGGGTTAAAGGAATAGCCAAAAACCACGGGTCAAAGCCCAATTGCTGAGCAATGATAAATGCCACCGGAACAAATACGGAGACCAGGGCAACATTACTCATAACTTCTGTAAGGAAAACCGCAAAGGCACAGATGAGCAGACTGATTACCAGCAGGGACTCCCAACCACTTCTTACCAACACTTCTGCAATGCTTTGAACCACTTCCGTTATTTCTAAGGCTTTCGCGAGACTTAGTCCACCACCAAATAAGAGGATGATATTCCACGGGAGTTTACCTAAATCCTTTTCCGTTAGAAGCGCCCGTTCCTTTTTTCCAGCTGGTATCAGAAATAAGGCAATCATTCCGGCAATTGCAATATTGGTATCACTAAGGTTTTCCAGCAGAGGAATATGATTCAATTGGGCGCGGAAAATCCATAAGATGGCCATTACCAGTAGAACCACGGCGACTCTTTTCTCGCTCGGAGTCATTTTTCCCAATTGCTGTAACTCAGCTTTTAGCATGGGATCGATGCTATTCAGTTTTACTTCACGGGTTCGAAATAAGACTTTAGCCAGGATGTACCAGACAATAAAGAATAACACCAGGCTCAAGGGTAGAGCAAACAGCATCCAATTGGAAAAAGGAACTTCCATTTTAAGCACATTACTACTCAGACTAGCAAAAACCAAATTTGGAGGTGTTCCGATCAAAGTCGCCATGCCTCCGATATTAGCAGCATAAGCGATTCCTAGCATTAAGGCAATTCCAAAATTTCGCGCTGCTTTTTCATCCTCAATTTTCTCTTCTAATAGCTGATAAAGACTTACCCCGATTGGTAGCATCATTACGGTAGTAGCGGTATTCGAAATCCACATGCTCAAGAGGGCGGTGGAAGCCATGGCACCCAATAGAATACGCTCAGGAGCGGCGCCACTTTTCAGTAATATATTGAGGGCAATGCGGCGATGGAGGTTCCATTTCTCAATGGAAAGGCCTAGTGCAAAACCACCCAGAAATAGAAAGATTATGGGATGTCCATACAGGGCTCCCACGCTTTTAGGATCAAGTATGCCTCCTAATGGGAAAAGAATCATTGGTAAAAGAGCCGTGACTCCTAATGGAATCAAATTACTCATCCACCAGCTTAACATCCAGCCTAGAGTGGCGAGTACATAGGCCTGATCTCTTTCGAGGATGGGTAAGTTTAGGAGAACCAGGAAAAGGATCGGACCAAGGCTTAACAGAAGGAGGCGTTTCTTCATGCCGCCAATTTAAGCATACCCTTGATCTGATTTATTCACCGTTCTTCGAAAATCTTCGGGCTTGCCTTAGACTTTCCTTAAATTCGATACAAATTTTTTTTGTGCAGGGATTACCTCAAGGGATAGACTTGATTTACCGTTTTGATCCGCAAGGGAGAATTAGCTATTTGAACCACAAGGCCATGAGCACTTTTGGTTTGAATCCTGATGAGGTCATGGGTAAATCCTACCTTGATTTTGTCCATGTTGATTTTAGGGAAAAGGTTTCCGATTTCTATCAGAAACAGATCAAACTGAAGCAGGCCTCAAGTTACCTTGAGTTTCCTATGATCTCCGGTGAACGAGAGATTTGGATCGGGCAAAGCATTGAGCTGGTAATCCAGGATAATAGTGTTGTAGAGGTACTAGGAGTTGCCAGACCTATTAGTGAGCTAAAACAAGTTAAGGCCGAACTCGAAAAAAGTGATACGCACCTCATAGCCCTGATGGAGCATATTGATGCTGCAATTTTAATTGAGAATGAAGCCGGATTGGTGCAGTATGGGAATCAGAATTTTTGCGATTACTTCCGATTGTCAAAAGAGCCTGAAGAACTGAAAGGAATAGTTTGCGCCGATTTAGTAGCTGAGATAGCTCAATTAATTGATGATCCTGGCGCCTACATTGAAGAAAACAACAGTCTTTTAGCAAAGGGACAACTGAAGCGTTCAGAACGTATCTCTTTGAAGGATGAGAGGGTACTAGAGCGTGACTATATTCCTATGAAATCGAATTCCGGTTTTGGAGGACATCTTTGGGTGTATAGGGATGTAACCTTAAGGTACCTTACCGAATTGGCCTTAAAGGAAAGCGAGAAGAAGTACCGCGAGGTAATTCAAAACATTGACCTTGGCCTTATGGAAGTTGATAATGAGGAGCGGATCATTTGGGCTAATGCCCCCTTCCTTAAAGCAACTGGACACGAACTGGACGACATCAAAGGTAGAGATGCTAAATCTGTCTTCTTAAAAGAAGAAGATCAACGCTTGCATCAGGAATTGTTAACCGAAACCCAGCAAAGAAGGGCTCAGGGGGAATTTAGCGCCTATGAACTTCCTATAAGGCATTCAAATGGTGATCGATTATGGATGATGATATCAGGAGCCGCGATCAAGGATATATCTGGAAATGTTGTAGGCTCCTTAGGTATTCATCATAATGTGAGTCAGCAGAAGGAACTGCAAGAGCAGTTGGAATACCGCAATAAGCTTCAGGAGATACTGTTGGATTTGGCTAATGACCTGATTCTATTTAATCCTAATCGCGAAAGAGAAGTTATTCAAACGGCATTAGCCAGTATGGGTAGTTTCGTTCATGCCGATCGTGTTTACATTTTCGATTATAATCTGGAAAGAAATACAACCAGCAACACCTTTGAGTGGTGTGCATCCGGGGTAAGTCCTGAAATAGATAACCTTCAGGATGTTCCTTTAGAAGCAATTCCAGACTGGTATGATACCCATGCTCGTGGGGAGGCAATGGTCTATGATAAAGTTACCGATTTGCCAAAGGGTCACCCAGTGCGAGAAATTCTTGAGCCGCAGGGTATTAAATCCATAATTACCGTACCCATTATGGGCGACGGGATGTTACACGGATTTATTGGTTTTGATGCGGTGAAAGAACATAAAAGATGGACTGAAGATGAAACCGAACTTCTGGAGTTTATGGCGCAGATGTTGGCTGCTCATAATATAAGGCAGGACATTGCTAAAAAGCTGAGCGATAGTGAGTTTAGGATGCGTACGGTTTTGGAAAATGCTCTGGATGCCGTAATAACGATTAATGAAGAGGGGCACATTGAATCCTGGAACCGTCAAGCGGAGGAGATCTTTAAATATCGCGAGTCGGAAGTTTTGGGGAGTCCCCTTACCGGTAAGATAATTCCGGAAAAATTTGCCTCTGCACATGAACGAGGTATTGAGCACTTCATCAAGACGGGGGAAGGCCCGGTATTGAACAAAAGGATTGAGCTGATTGCCCATGATAAAGACATGCATCATTTCCCGGTAGAATTGAGCATCATTCCCTTTAAGGTAGATGATAAGTACTTCTTTTCCTCCTTTCTTCGAGATATCACCGCTCGGAAAAAGGCGGAGGAGGATATGAATATTGCACTGGAGCAGCAAATGGAATTGGCCCGAATGAAATCAAGGCTTATTTCCATGGCATCACATGAGTTCCGTACTCCCTTAACCACGATTAAGGCAAATGCAGAAATGCTGGAGCTATGGACCCAAAAGCTCCCGAAAGAGCATAAGATAAAGGCCCTAAAGTATTTAGATCGTTTAGGACGAGAGACCAATCGACTTAGTAATATCATGACCGACATATTGGTTTTAGGCCGTTTGGAATCCGGAAGGATTAAGATTGATCGAAGGTCTTTGGATTTGGTTAACTTTTTAAAAGACCTGATTGATCGCCACTGGAGTAACCAGAGCGACGGAAGGCACATAAGATTTGTTTTGGGAGGTGGTCCTAGATTAGTCAATATAGATCCGGAGCTTTTGGAGCATATTGTTCAAAATTTGATTGATAACGCCTTTAAGTATTCTCAGGGTGCAGAAGAACCGGAACTGCATTTACAATATGGAGCAGATCAGGCTAGATTGAGCATTAGAGACCATGGCATTGGAGTACCCATAGCCGATAATGAGAAGATTTTTAATTCATTCTATCGCGCGGAAAACACGCATGGCATTCAAGGCAGTGGTATGGGTTTAGCCGTAGTAAAGCAGATGAGTGATATGCAAGGTTTGAATTTGCGATTTTACAGCAAGGAGGGGGAAGGTTCCGAGTTTGTAATCGATATACCCCTAACAAGTTGATATGGACCCACTAAAAATTGTGATTGTTGAAGACGAACCCATGATTGCAGAAACTCTTTCGGAGATGCTGGAATTATTGGATCATGAGGTGTTAAGCGTAGCGGAAAGTGGGGAAGAGGCAGTTATGCAACTCTTAGAGCAGGAGCCAGATTTACTTCTTTTGGATATTCAGTTAAAAGGCAAAATGGATGGTGTCGAGCTTGCCCGGCTTATTCGTCAGAAATACAATATCCCTTTTATTTTCACTACAGCTTATGCAGATGAGGAAACCATCAATAGGGCTAAGGCAGAAGGCCCCTTTGGATACATTGTTAAGCCTTATGGCGTAAAGGATATTATGGCTGCTATTGAAGTAGCGATGTCGAATTATCGCCTTTTTGAAGAAATGCAGGCAAAAGAACCCGCCGCACCTATGCAAATTGATGATAACCTCTACATTAAGGTAGATCAGCGATTGGTTAAGATTTCGCAATCCGAAATTCTCTACGTTGAAGCAAAAGGAGATTATGTATTGATCAAAACCTCTTCAGACAGTTTCATCATCTATTCCACTCTAAAAAAAGTGGTAGATAAACTGGAAGCGCCAAACTTCCTCCAGGTACATCGCAGTTTTATGATAAACCTGGATAAGATCGACGATATTGAAGAGACGACTGTGAGTATTGGGAGCAAGGTGATTCCGGTAAGCCGTAGTAATCGCAGTGAACTTCTAAGTCGAATTCGAACCCTTTAATTCATTCGTCGGGAATAATATTCCATTCGTCGGGAGCCCTTCGTCATCGGGCTAATTTTCTCAATATCGCCTTCGGTTCAAAATACTTTAGCATCATAGAATTACCCCAAAACGCTAAATGTATTTGCCATGAACCGATACAACGAACTTGAATTAAAAGAGACCAGGATTGCGGTGTTAGGATTAAATACCGAAGGTCTTCGTTACGGATTAGATTTTGCCGGAAGGTTTCATACGGTACTTTATGATGAGGTACTACCGCAAGATTTGAGATTAGAGGATTTCCTTTTAGGAAGAGGAATAGAAAGCGGTATTGATCAGAATTTGGTCCAACTAGGTCATAGTGAAAGCGACCTGCGCTCAGCTGGTGTTTTCTATCTAAATGGCCTAAGCAGTTCAGTGATGGACTGGGAAAGTATAAAGCGCACTGCTACGATAATTGGTAAGTCAATATCTGTAGGTGATTGGATAATCCTAGGTCCTCATATAGATCCAGATTTAGCGGAGGTTGTTTTGCTTGATATTATTGAGCGGCGCAGCGGATTGAAACTAGGAGTGGGCTTTGAGATGGCCTTTCATCCTAATGCCGTTGGCTCTCACAATTTCGCCAATATGGGCAATGAAATGAAGATGTCGCATAATCTAATCATAGATCATGTTGAGCGCATTCTAAGCATACGCAGAGGTGGTAGAGACTTTGGCAGCAGTCAATTGAATTATAAAAACCTTGAAGCCGAGCTCCTCGGTATACGAGATAAGGTGCGCGAGTTGTGGATTCCTATGCTCAATGGAATGACTCGGGAGACCTTTCAAGAATTTTTCGATCTATCGGTAAACAATGGATTTTTAGATGTTTATAGCCATTTGCGCTTATCAACTGAGAGCAAAGTGAATTGGCGACGTTTTTTTGGCTTAGTCCTTCAATTCGGGGTTAGGAAGGAATTGGAGGACCTAATAATCATGGATCAACATTTAAAAGCAGTTTAAATTTCTCAGGAGGAGAAGGAAGGGTGGGTGTTAATATAGACACCCCTCCGAGAAAACTTCGGTTTTCTCAAAAAGTCGGTGCGGGGGAGGCACCGGCTTTTTTAAAACAAACTTCCTGTACGTCCCCCAACACAGGAAGAACAGGGCGGCCTTAGGGTCGCCCTATTTGCATAAAAAAAGGACCGCATTGCGGTCCTTATATTCTTTTTGAAAAATATCTAGGCGTCTTTTTCCGGATCACCTTCTATTTCTTGCTCTTGCTTCTGGACTTCTACTAAAATCTCCTTCTCTTCGCCATCTTCCTTAAGGCTGATCTTAATAGTATCTCCTTCTTCGATCTCAGAATTGATGATTTGCTCCGCAAGAGGGTCCTCTACATATTTTTGAATCGCCCGAGTTAGAGGGCGAGCACCAAACTTCTCATCAAAACCTTTATCAGCAATGTAAAGCTTGGCCTCCTCGTTCATTTCAACTCCATAACCCAGGTCATTGATTCGCAAATAGAGTTTGCGTAATTCAATATCAATAATCTTAACGATGTTTTCCTTAGTCAGGCTATTGAATAGAATCACATCATCAATACGATTCAGGAATTCCGGAGCAAAGGCACGTTTCAGAGCAGTTTGAATTACTCCTTTTTCCAAGTCTCCTTTTCCCATCTCTCGTGCTGCTGTCCCAAATCCTACACCAGTACCAAAATCCTTCAATTTACTGGTACCAATATTTGAAGTCATAATGATAATGGTATTCTTAAAGTCGACTTTACGACCTAAGCTATCGGTCATATGACCATCATCAAGAGCCTGTAAGAGTAGATTAAATACATCTGGGTGAGCCTTTTCTATTTCATCCAGTAACACTACAGAATAAGGCTTGCGACGCACCTTTTCGGTAAGCTGCCCACCTTCTTCATAACCTACATATCCAGGAGGAGCTCCTACCAATCTGCTAACCGCAAATTTTTCCATGTATTCACTCATATCAACCCGAACCAGATTCTCTTCACTATCGAAAAGAGACTTTGCTAATTCTTTGGCCAATTGTGTTTTACCAACTCCCGTAGGGCCGAGGAATATGAAGGATCCAATAGGTTTCTTGGGATCTTTTAATCCTGCGCGATTCCGCTGAATGGCTTTAACAATTTTGTCAACTGCTTCATCCTGACCAATGATATCTTTTTTCATATCATTAGCCATCGTAGAAAGACGGTTGCTTTCTTGCTGAGCGACACGCTGAACCGGGATTCCGGTCATCATAGCCACTACTTCAGCTACATTTTCCTCGCTTACCGTTTCACGATTTTTCTTAACCTCTTCCTCCCAGCGTGCCTGAGCTTCTTGAAGTTGGTTTTCAATGTTCTTCTCATCATCTCTCAAGCGGGCAGCTTCCTCGTATTTCTGCTTCTTTACCACTTGGATTTTCTGAGCGCGAATATCCTCTAACCTTTTCTCCAGATCCATAACCTCTTTTGGTACATGGATAGATGTAATATGTACCCTTGATCCAGCTTCGTCTAAAGCATCTATCGCCTTATCTGGTAAATGTCGATCAGTAACATAGCGAGCAGTTAGCGATACACAGGCCTTTAAAGCTTCCTCGGTATAGTTAACATTATGGTGCTCCTCGTAACGATCCTTAATGTTTTTAAGGATTTGAAGTGTTTCTTCCGGATTGGTGGGGTCTACCATTACCTTTTGGAAACGACGCTCAAGGGCTCCATCTTTCTCAATATGCTGTCGATATTCATCAAGAGTTGTTGCTCCAATACATTGAATCTCACCTCTTGCCAAGGCCGGTTTGAACATATTACTGGCATCTAAGGAACCAGTTGCTCCACCTGCTCCTACAATGGTATGCAACTCATCAATGAAGAGAATGATATCTTCATTTTTCTCCAATTCGTTCATCAGAGCCTTCATGCGCTCTTCGAATTGTCCACGGTATTTTGTTCCTGCTACCAATGAGGCAAGATCCAAGGAAACAACGCGCTTATCAAAAAGCACCCTTGACACTTTGCGTTTAATGATTCTTAAGGCTAAGCCTTCTGCAATTGCAGACTTACCAACACCAGGATCACCAATCAACAGAGGGTTGTTTTTCTTTCTTCGGGAAAGAATTTGGGAAACTCTTTCAATCTCTTTTTCACGACCTACAACAGGGTCTAGTTTTCCCTCTTCCGCCATCTTAGTGAGATCACGACCAAAGTTGTCTAGCACTGGTGTTTTGGTTTTACCTTCCGATTTTGGTTTTCCACTGCCTCCGCCATATCGACTTCCTTCGTTGCCTGAGCCTGCAAATTCGTCATCTTCATCTCGGTAGGAGCTTTCACTGCGTGGACTTTTATCCTGGTCCCATTCACCGTCGAACATAGTTTGGTATTCTACTTTTACACTATCGTAGTCAATATCGTATTTACGTAAGATGCGCGAAACAGGATCGTCGTCATTGCGAAGAATACAGAGTAGTAAATGACTGGTACGGATCGTACTCGATCCAAAAAGCTTAGCTTCTAAAAATGTGGTTTTCAAGGCTTTTTCAGCCTGACGCGTCAAAGGAAGGTGTTTCTTGGTGCTTACCTGACCCGAAACATTTGGGGCACTTATGGCTTCAATTTGCCGGCGGAAATTAGCTACTTCCACCCCTAGGTCCTCAAGAATTTTTATTGCTGAACCTTCGCCTTCGCGAATCAGTCCTAGCATTAAATGTTCGGTACCTATATAATCATGTCCCAAGCGAATAGCTTCCTCTTTGCTATAACTAATCACGTCTTTAACACGTGGGGAAAAATTCTCATCCATAATTCAATCTCAGAAATATTCTGTTGAGGGAAGGTACTAAGATTATGCCATTAGTACAGCCCTCAATCAAAAGTACTTTTTAGGGAATAGCGACCTTCAATATTAAGCCTGTTTTATCAACATCAATGGTCTCAAATTGTGAGTAAAATTAGGGTCTTCGGGCGCTGAGCCCCCCTTTCATAAAGTTATATTTGAGCTTTAGTAACCTTTATTTAAAGTACTGACAGTATGGCTGCAGATGAACGCATAATACCGATCAACATTGAGGAGGAAATGAAATCCTCCTACATCGATTATTCGATGTCAGTGATCGTGTCCCGTGCCCTGCCAGATGTTCGAGATGGCTTGAAGCCTGTGCACCGCAGGGTGCTCTTTGGCATGTATGAATTAGGAGTTCTCTCCAACAGAGCATATAAGAAATCCGCCCGTATCGTGGGTGAGGTTCTTGGTAAGTTCCACCCTCATGGTGATACTTCCGTTTATGACACCATGGTTCGAATGGCTCAACCCTGGAGCTTACGCTATATGTTGGTTGATGGGCAGGGTAACTTCGGTTCGATTGATGGAGACCCTCCAGCGGCCATGCGATATACTGAGGCGCGTCTTCGGAAAATCTCGGAGGAGATGTTGGCTGATATCGACAAAGAGACGGTTGATACTCAACTGAACTTTGATGATTCTATAGAGGAACCTACTGTCTTACCTACACGCATTCCAAGTCTGTTAGTAAACGGCGCGTCAGGTATTGCTGTGGGTATGGCAACCAATATGCCCCCTCATAACCTGACTGAGGTTATTAATGCTATAAACGCCTACATCGATAACCGCGATATTACCATTGAGGAATTGATGCAGCAGCATATTACTGCTCCGGACTTTCCAACCGGTGGTATCATTTATGGTTACGATGGAGTAAAAGACGCTTTTGAAACCGGTAGAGGTCGAATTGTGCTTCGCGGTAAAGCAGAAATCCAAGAGATTAAAGGTAGAGAGGCTATTGTGGTTACCGAGATTCCCTATATGGTGAATAAGGCAGAAATGATCAAGAAAACTGCCGACCTGGTTAACGACAAGAAGATTGAAGGAATCGCTGATATTAAAGATGAAAGCGATCGCAAGGGTCTTCGGGTGGTATATTACCTAAAACGCGATGCGGTACCCAATGTGGTGCTAAATATGCTCTACAAGTACACCCAGCTACAGTCGAGTTTTTCGGTGAACAATATTGCTTTGGTAAATGGCCGTCCCGTTCAGTTGAATCTAAAGGACATGGTTCATCATTTCGTTGAGCATAGGGTTGACGTTGTTATTCGCAGAACCAAATACGAACTGCGCAAAGCCGAAGAGCGGGCTCACATCCTGGAGGGATTAATTATCGCCAGCGATAATATTGATGAGGTGATCCAAATCATCCGTTCCTCAGCTAGTCCTGATGAAGCTAGAGATCGATTACAGAAGCGTTTCGAATTAAGCGAGATCCAGGCAAGAGCGATCGTTGACATGCGATTGAGATCTCTTACCGGACTAGAGCAGGATAAGTTGCGTGCAGAGTACGAAGAGTTGATGAAAACTATTGAATACTTGAAGCGCATTCTTAATGAGGAAGACCTTCGTATGTCTATTATCAAGGAAGAATTAGTAGAAATCCGTGAGAAGTTTGGTGATGACCGCCGCACGGATATCGACTATGCAGGTGGATCTCTTAGTATAGAAGATATGATTCCGGACGAAGAGGTAGTGATTACCATTTCGCATGCGGGCTATATCAAGCGGACACCATTAGCAGAATACCGTAAGCAAGGTAGAGGAGGAGTAGGTCAGAAAGGGGTGAATACCCGTGATCAGGATTTCATTGAACATATTTTTGTGGCCACCAATCACAATTATCTGCTGTTCTTCACAGAATGGGGACGTTGTTTTTGGCTCAGAGTATTCGAAGTTCCTGAAGGAAGCAAGGCAAGTAAAGGAAGAGCGATCCAAAACCTGATTAATATTCCTCAGGACGATAAGCTAAGGGCATTTATCAATACCAAAGACCTAAAAGATGAAGAGTATGTAAATAACAACTTCATCGTAATGGTTACCCAGAAAGGTGTGATTAAGAAAACGTCTTTGGAAGCCTATTCTCGTCCACGTGCCAATGGAATTAATGCCATTACCGTAAGAGAAGGGGACATGCTTTTAGAAGCGCGCCTTACTACTGGTAATGATGATATACTTATGGCGGTTAAAAGTGGAAAAGCGATCCGTTTTAACGAGAACGCCGTACGTGCTATGGGACGTAACGCAAGTGGCGTAAGAGGTGTAAGCCTTGCCAGTGAAGCGGATGAGGTGGTAGGTATGGTTACCATTCCTGTTGAACAACAGGAGAGCACCTCGATCCTGGTAGTGTCTGAGCATGGCTATGGTAAGCGTAGTCCATTAGAAGATTACCGAATTACCAACCGAGGTGGAAAAGGAGTAAAGACCATTACCATCAGCGAGAAAACCGGCGAGCTTGTGGCTATTAAGGCGGTTAGTGATGAAGATGATTTAATGGTAATTAACAAGAGCGGAATCATGATTCGTATTGGGATATCCGAATTACGCATCATGGGCCGTGCCACGCAAGGGGTGAGAATTATCAATCTTAAGAAGAATGATACTATTGCTTCGGTGGCAAAGGTACCTGCCGGCGATGAAGAGGAACTGGCTGAGGGAGATGGTAATGAAGAGAACCAGTCTCCGGATGCTCCACCCGCTGCTAGTCAAGAGTAAACTAAATTATAACATATTGAAACCTCCCATCGGGAGGTTTTTTTATGACTTTTGCCTAATGAATCGGAACCTGCAACTTCTTCTATTGCTTCTGTTTTCACGATTGCTTGTAGCCCAAACCAATATTGGTGGAATCATAAATGATTATGATACACTTCTACTTCGAGGCCCAGGCGCATGTGGAGACTCCTTAGTTGTAGCAGGACTAATGAATTACAGCGACGGCGACCTTTTACTTTTCTACAATCCGCAAGGAGCAACTTTCGATACCAGCTTTTCAGCTTCATTCGGTAATGTTACATCTTATGCAGAAAGTGGGAGATATGAATTCGCTTATGTAAGTCAGTCTTCAACCAGCCCACTGATATTACTTGATCGAAGTATTGGAAATTTCTTCGGTGCGGGTACCATGATCGTTAAGGTTCCAGAGTATGGTTTTGCTAATGTCAACTCCACATTGACTGCTCCTGATTTTCAGAATGGCATGGGTGGTGTTCTAGCCCTATCAGCCAGGAAACTGAGATTATCAGCCGATATAAGCGTAAATGGAAAAGGTTTCGAAGGCGGTTTCTCTAACCGAAACATGGGTTTTACCTGTGGAGTTACATCTTACCGAAATCCAGCTGGGACAAACGCTGGAGCGCCAAAAGGTCAGGGGATAGGAAAGTTAGCGGACCGGATGGCCAATGGCCGAGGGCATAATATTAATGGCGGCGGTGGCGGTAACAATCATAATGCTGGCGGTGGCGGTGGCGGCAACGGAGGCACTGGTGGTCAAGGTGGTGATGAATGGAGTGGATGCTCCCCCATTGGTACTGTGGGGGGCATAGGAGGAGATGCTACCGGTTCGGCCACAGACCGCTTGTTCTTTGGCGGTGGCGGAGGTTCTGGCCATAATAATGTTTCAGGACTCAGCTCTGAAGGAGGAAACGGTGGCGGAATAATAATACTTCTCTGTGACACCTTCGAATCAGTAATTGGAGACGTTACGGCTCAAGGCCTGGATGGAAAGGACCTAAGTAGCGGAGCTGAAGGAGCGGGGGGCGGTGGTGCCGGTGGAACGATAGTTTTTGCCGTGGATGTTTTTCAAGGTGCAATATTGGATGTATCTATAACAGGCGGTGCCGGCGGTGATTGTACCGGTGGGATTGCAGGACCTGGCGGTGGAGGTGGCGGCGGAGTATTCCATCGGAAGTCATCCACAGGATCAGCTCCCATTCTTGTTGTTTTCTCCGGTGGCCCTCCAGGAGTGCTTTCGGTTGGTGGCGGTAGCCATGGTAGTACCAATGGCAGTTTTGGCACGGTTAACACAACTTTGAACTTAAACAGACCGCAACAAAACAGTAACCAGGGAATACCAGCAAACTTTCTGGGTAATGATACCACTATATGCCGATTCGATTCACTCACTTTAAATGCACCCCCCGGCGGACCTTATTTATGGAGTGATGGTTCTACAGGTAGCTCCCTTGTTATTTCTGGTCCGGGAGTTTATTGGTTACAAGTTGGTACTGGTGCTTGCGCAAGCAGGGATTCAATTGTTATCCAAACCTTTTCCGGAGGAAGCGGTAGTTTCCTGGGGCCAGATCAAATTTTATGCACCAACTCTAGTTTAGTAATAGGAACCACCATTTCCGGCACTTATTTCTGGAGCACCGGAGCTACAACAAATACCATAAGTGTTTCGAGTCCGGGTTGGTATTGGTTGAGTGTTAAAGTGGGGAATTCCTGCCCGGTTAGGGACTCCATCTTTATTTCAGAGGACAACTTCCCATCCACAGCTTCACGATTAGATACCACGGTTTGCCTAAGTACCGGATATGAACTTATTCTTGCTCCCAACTGGCTCGGGCTTTGGCCTGATGGAAGCAGCGGTACTTCTTATACCTTTAATTCTCCTGGAACTTTTCTGGTGCAGATTCAAAATCAAAATGGTTGTATACGGATCGACACCTTTGACATTCAACTTGCAGGCACAGATTCCATAATAGAATTGTTTGAAGTTTCAGATACAGCGGTATGTGCTCAAGAGGGACTGCGTATTGATCTAAGTAATCTCAATGGAGACCTATTCTGGAATGATGGTCAAAGAAGTCGTGTGCGCACCTTGTTTGGCAATCGAAGGGTTATATTAAGATATGAGGAGGATTGTCTTTCTAAAGCAGACACCCTTGACTTAGAGATGATCGATTGCGACACCTGTAATTTCGTTATGCCCAATGCTTTCTCCCCAAATGGCGATGGCATAAACGACCAACTCCTCTTAGAGTCGCAATGCGATTTTGAAAGCTTTCAGCTTATAATAAGTGATCGTTGGGGTGAGCGGGTCTTTGAAACTAGCAATTCGGCTATCCTATGGGATGGAACCTTTAAAGGGCAGGTCTGTAGTCAGGGAATTTATGTGTATGACTTACAGTATAAATTACCTCTTAAACAAGAGAAGCGATTACAAGGCTATTTATTCCTGCGGCACTAGTTTAAGAAATTCAGGCAAACACGATTAAAGTCATGGGGCTTTTCAACATTAACCACATGTCCACACTCAGGTATAACCGCTAGTTGCAGCTGTGTATGTTGGGGATTTTTTTCGAGTAGCTTTTGAATAGCAGGCAGGAACATATGATCTTCATCCCCCATTACGTATAGGGTAGGTTGTGGTCCTTGCATCGCTCGGTGAGAAGAAAGCAAAGAGTTTATTTCTGCCGCGAGGCGAAACCAGCGGATAAACTCTTTCTGGTAAAGCTTTCTTGCTTCACGTACAAATAGGGATCGCGACTCTTTATGCTTCTTTCGTGGCATTATAATCCACGCAAATAATTTGTAAAGTAGGATGTAGGGTACCACTGATTTAAAAATCACTCCTAAACGCATTAGTATTTGCGATCGGAAATTCAGCTTAAGGATGGCCCCTCCCAATACCATGCTTTCCACCCTTTCAGGCTGCATATCGGCAATTTCCCTTATGATAATGGTGCCAAGAGAAATTCCTACGAAATGGCTTTTTTCAATTTTTATATGATCGAGTACTTCAATTACATCCTGAGAAACATCTTCGAAGGTATAGGTAGGGAAGTGGGTATCCTGCAAGTGATCTTTCGAATCGCCGTGACCTCTTAAGTCTATTAATAGCACATTAAAAGCATCCTTAAATTCCCGGATCTGCTTGAACCATATACTCGAGCTTCCACCTGCACCATGGATAAAGGTGACCCATGGTCGGTCTTTTAAAGGATGTTCAAATTTCTTGTAATGCAGCATTGTTCCTAAAACATCGGTGCGCCCCTTAGGTTCGCGCGGCTAATTTGAGGCTTTATAATAAATTTGCCACCTACACTTCAAAAAAAATCAGTTTTCAAATGGGTAGAGCCTTCGAATATCGCCGTGCGGCAAAAGAAAAAAGATGGGGAAAGATGTCGAGATTGTTTCCACGTCTTGCAAAAGCTATAACCATGGCGGCTAAAGAAGGTGGTGAGGATCCTGATACCAACTCGGCTCTGCGCACAGCTATTGCGAATGCCAAGGCTCAGAATATGCCCAAAGACAATATTGAGCGTGCGGTAAAGCGGGCCAGTGGAAATGATGCGGCTACTTACGTCGAGGTAAATTATGAAGGAAAAGGTCCTCATGGGGTGCTGGTTTACGTGGAATGTGCCACAGACAATACCACTCGAACCGTGGCCAATGTAAAGTCCTATTTCAATAAAACCGGTGGTCAGGTGGTTCCCAATGGATCTCTTGAATTTATGTTTGATCGCAAAGCGGTTTTTGAGATCGCCAAGCCTGAAGATTTTGACCTTGAGGAATGGGAACTGGAACTTATTGACGCAGGGTTGGAAGACATTCAAGTAGATGAAGAATCAGTTTATATCTATGGTGACTACACTGATTTTGGAACTCTTGCAACCGCTTTGGAGGAACGCTCTGTAGAGGTTAAAAACGCTAGTCTAAAGCGTTATGCTACCAACGAGGTAGAGTTTGATGAAGAACAAAGCACAGAAATCGAAAAGCTATTAGATAAGCTGGATGATGATGATGATGTGCAGGCGGTTTTTACTAATATGGCGTGATTGGAGCTTAGTAGATAGTAATTAGTAGATAGTAGTTAGTATGGGGTCGATTGTGCCTTCTACTATTTACCAACTACCAACTACCAACTACCAATAACCAACTACCAATTACCGAACTCCAATCCTCTTCCCAACACTCCTCCCAATCGACCAGAAAAAGGGCATCCAGGGCATATTGTACATGATTTTCAGATCTTCAGCAAAGCTGCTTCGTTCATCGAGAAAACGCAGGATTCGATCAATCGGGTGAACCTCAAAAAGCCGGATGAAAATTTTAGGGATCGGGTTGTCTTCTTTGTGAAATAAGTTGAGTAGTAATTCATCGTATATCCAGGATTGCTGCCTATGACCTGGTAAAGGGAGTTCAGTTCCCTGCTTTAGGGCTATGGCCAGATTCCAACTGTGATCAGCAATTTTCTTGAAGGCAAAACCAGTAGAGGCTTTAACCACTCCAGCTCTTACTCCAATTGGGATATAGTTGGTTGTTTTTGGATGATACTTTTTCTTACTATTCAGAACCAAACTCATCGGAATCTTATCGATTTCCTTTTCCAAAATGTCGTATTCCGTAATTCCCATTTTGGCTAGATAATCATTAATCTCCGACAAGGATTCTTCTTCTTGCAGCACCTTAACCCCAAAGCGGGTAAACTCTACCAGCGCTTCATCTTCAGCTGTAGGAAGTAGATACATGAACTGAAGACCTTCAGATTGCGGCACCGAGAAATCCATCAAACGACACACATCAGTTTCGAATGAGGCCGAGGTCTTTATCCGATAGCCAACAAAGCTTTGCCAGATGAGCTCCGGATCTTGAATTTGGGGAGGGCGGCTATCAAAAACCTTTTTTGCTTTATATACCTCACCATTAGAAACTTGCAAGCGCATAACGGAGCCGGGAATGAGCTTTTCAACCTTAGCTCTTACTTGCTCAAGATTGGGATAAGAATGTAGCGCATCTTGCACAAAGGCGTAAAAGTCCTTGCTACGAATCTGAGCGTATTTGTAAGGATCCATATTCTGTCTCTCCGTATGAGATGAGTCCAGGTGAGTCCAGGTTTTAGATACACAAGAACCAAACATTTGCCAAGCCGGATCGGATGAATCGGTCCAAAAGCTCCAGGTTCTATCATTAGAGTTTTTTAATTCCGATTCAATCAATAAGACCCGATAGTCCTTAAGAATACCTTGAAGGTGCATTGCATAGAGTAAACCTAGTCCGGATGCTCCACCGCCGATTATCGCTATGTCATATTGATTATCCATCTATACCGTCACCTTTTCGATGAACTCCTTCGCTGCACTAAAGATCAACTTTCTCCGCTCAGGATTCATCTTATTCAATGTACCTAACATCATAGACATCCGTGGGTTCTGAGCAAATGTTTCTCGATGATTATCAATAAATCGCCAGTAAAGGCCGTCTACCACATCGCACCAATCTCCTTTGGGGTAATGGCTCATTTTTCGAAGGTAATTGCTTCCTGCGATATATGGTTTGGTTGCGAAAATCCCTCCATCAGCAAATTGACTCATTCCTAGAACATTGGGCACCATCACCCAATCCGCACTGTCAATGTACATTTCCATAAACCAGCGATACACTTCTTGAGGATGAATTTCACAGAGCAACATAAGATTACCCAGCACCATTAATCGCTCAATATGATGGTTGTAAGCTTCCTCGTTCACTTTTTGAATACAATCATCCAAAGGAGGAATGCCGGTACTGGCATCGTACCAATGCTTAGTCAGTTTACGATTCAATTGAAAATGATTACCCTCGAAGTTATAATTGCGATACATGCCTCGAATAAATTCCCTCCAGCCCAGTAACTGTCTAACAAAGCCTTCCACTGAAGGTAGGTGGATGTTTTGGGACTGATAGCATTCTAAAACCTTCTCGAGAACTTCTTCCGGTTGCAGTAAACCATTATTTAAATAAGGGCTTAAGGTGGAATGAAAACCAAATTTTAATTGTGCCTCAAAGGCATCTTCATAGGGGCCGAAGAGTTCCAGCTTTTCATTCACAAATTGATCCAGTACTGCCAGAGCCTGCTTTCTCGTCCAGGCCCATCTAAAGTGCTCGGTATTTCCGGGATGTTCGGGAAAATGACGATTTACCATAGCCTTTACTTCTTGTAATAGAGTGTCTCCGGGGAAAGACAAAGCGGCCGGACTAATGGTTGATTTGGGCAGTTTCTTACGGTTTTCTGAATCGTAGCTCCATGATCCTCCTTCTGGCTTAGCCTTCTTATCGATCAATATCCTTAAAGCCTTGCGCTGCCTTTCATAATAGGTTTTTAGGAAAGGCTTTCGCACCTCAGCTAAGTAGTTCTGAAAATCTCGCTGGGAAAAAAGAAACTTTGGGCTTTCAACCCATTCGATATTAATATCCCTGGACTTAGCCCAATCGATTATCCTTGATTCAAAGAAGCGATCATCGATCTCATAACAACGAAGCGTTTCAATTCCTGAATGGGTACTAAAATGTTGATCTAGCTTCTCTTCAAAACTCCTTCCATCCAGTTCTTCCCCTTCATTTTCTAGATAATAGTAATAAAGTGCATGAACTTTTTTCAAGCTCTTGGCATGTTCGCGCATAGAGGCGAGAAAGAATACAAGCTTATGTTTATGATAGCGGTAATGAGTGCAAAGACCATAGTCTTCGATCATTATGATTTGCTTCCTCCCATCGTTACCGAGTAATTCACTATGATCAGCGAACAAACAATCTCCAAGAATAAGGTGAGCCTTATTTTCCATCCTAATAAAACTTCTTAGGCTTAGTGAATGTTGAGCCTTAATGAAGAAAAAGCACTTACCGCAAAAAATATGTCCGGTTTGTGATCGGCCCTTTAGCTGGCGAAAGAAATGGGAAAAGAACTGGGAGGAAGTAAGGTACTGTTCTCATGCATGTCGGAAGAGAAAAAAGGCCGACCCTCTAACCAGGGGGAAGGAAGAATAGGAAGTGATTAATAAGGACCGGCCTTCTCCGAATAGAACAAAGTTCGCGTATCTCAATAGAAGCCCTGTCTTAGAAAATCAATACTAAGCTCTTTAGAAAAAGTAGTATCTCATATTGATCCAATACAAAAATCTGAATACGAATAATTTAGGCAATCTTTCCTGCCGAAATGTGGTGATTATCCAGTTCTTGTGATTTTATCACTGGCCTGACAATCACATTTGCGTTATCCCGTAAAATACTTTTTGAACCATTTTTGGAGATCCCAAAGGTTTTCCTGGTTAATCCCGTGTCCGGAAGGGTATTCTTGATAATGATGTGGAACCTGGATTTTTTCCAGAAATTCAACGGTCATCCTTGCCGCTTGCACGGGGATCACTTCATCCAGATTTCCATGAGAAATAAAGAGGTCCAGATTCTTAAAATCCGATGGGCGGTACTGCTCAGGAACAATTTCTTTTAGCACATATCCGCTCAAAGCCATTACGCGACTAAATCGCTGGGGATGATTTAGAAGTAAAGCATAACTGAGTATCGCACCCTGACTAAAACCCATTAGCCAAATTGGGTTCTGAGTTAAACCTTCACGCTCCTGAAACTGATTAAGGAAAGTGAGAATTAGATCCCTGCTCTGAGCTGCAATTTGGCTATCCGATGTTTTCGCTCCCACTTCATCAAAATGGATTGGATACCAGGCGAAACCTCCAAACCCCAGACTCATTGGGGCACGTAAGCTTAGATAATGTGCTTTATTGCCAAGATATTCCTTGAGTGAGAACAGATCATTTTCATGACTACCATAACCATGAATCATAATTACCAAAGGGGTCTTTTTATTGGGTTTTGATGCGGCCTCATAGTTATAGACCAGAGGTAGTTCGTTCATGAGCTGATTTCTAAAGTCCCGAAGGACAAGTGAGAACCATCGGATGTTATCCAATGCTTTAGAGCGTGGATATTGCTTGAAAAGGCTATTTCATCCCAAGGGATATTCTGTTTGTTGAAAAACTTAATCTCAGTGCTTTCAGGAGTAGTTTCAAAATGAGAATTAATCATTCGAGCTTTGAAGATTAAGTAGACCTGATTGGCTTTTAAGACATTATAGATGCTATGCAGGTGTAGAAGTTCAACATCTGCTCTGGTTTCTTCCTTTACTTCCCTAATCGCTCCATCCTGCACGGATTCACGATTTTCTAGAAATCCGGCCGGTAAATTCCAGAATCCAAGCCGAGGTTCAATTCCCCTACGGCAGAGCATTACTTCATCCTTTTCATTTACAATCAGGCAACCCACCACCGTTTTGGGATTATCATAATGAACGGTACCACAGTTATTGCAAACCCACCTGTTCAGGTGATCGCCTTCCGGGACTTTAAATTCCAATTCCTTGCTTCCGCAGTGTGAGCAATAGTTCAAAGCCTTAAAAAATCCATCTTGCACTTAGGGCCAGGTCCGGATCCAAACCGTCAAATGCATTATTAAAAAGGTTAATCCCCGGATTTAAGTCTAAAGCAATTACAAAGGGTAGGTCAGCAGATTTTACAAGGCTGTATTCAATTCCTATTATTCCCTCTAGATAGATTACCTGACTTGGATTATCAATCAGCAGGATTTCGTTGTTGTTGGCAAAACCGATACTAGCCCCTCCGCCATAAAACCAATTGAAATCTGGACCGGCTATTTCCAGAGGCTTTACCCATTGATAAGTGGCCATTAGGTAGAAAAGCTCAATAGAGTTGATTTCATCAAAGCCGATATCCAATTGCACTCTTTCCATTTCGGCCACAGCCCTTTGATAGGATATATTGGTTAAGAAACCAAAAAGAGGAGGATTTCTTAAACCAATTGCATTCTCACTTAGCTGAGCCGTACAAATAGAGCTAATAAGTAAGCAGATGGCCAGGAAAGAATTTCTAAGCGGCATGAGACATTTTATTCAGCCAAAAATAAGCTATCCACCGCAGATCGAGTTTCGACCTTGGCTCGTAGCATATGCAGAATATTGTAGATGCCAAAATAGGTCCTATTCAGGTAGATAGCATCCTTGGGACCTCGACCTGCTTTCGCTTTACGCACCATTTTGTCATTTTGGTAAATGTCGCTCAGTGAATATATTTCTTCAAAATAGCTGGCATCAGCAAAATCGAAGGTTTCACTAAAGAAGGGCTTTCCAAGTAAAGCTAGAATTTCAGCATAAATACCCTGAAAGTGCTCAACCTGCTCGTCGCTATCCTCTTTTAAAAGAAATTGTAGATCAAATAGCAATTGAAGAAACTCCTCCTTCTCTTCCGAGATAGCGGGTTTCATAATTTGAAAATAGCGATGGTAGAAGTCTTCCGGTAGTTCTTTTACGCAACCAAAATCAATTACCCCGACGCTGCCATCCTCCTGGAAAAGAAAATTTCCTGGGTGGGGATCCGCATGTACTTCTCGGAGGCGATGAATTTGATAATCGTAGAAGTCCCATATTATTTGCCCTACGCGGTTGCGCACTTCCTGACTAGGATTGGTTTGTAAGAACTGATCCAAATGCAGGCCATCCATCCAATCCATGGTTAGAATGCGCTCTGCTGAAAGGTCTGGATAGTAGGCCGGAAACTTTAAGCCTTCAATATCAGCGCAAGCATTACAGATTTTCTCGCCCCTTTCAAGTTCGAGTTTATAATCTGTTTCCTCCATTAATCGTCCTTCAACCTCACCGAGGTAGTGGCTCATTTCCGCTTGGCTTATGTTGAACATTGCACCAACTACAGGACGCACCATTTTAAGGTCAGAAGAGATACTATTGGCTACACCCGGATATTGAATTTTAACCGCCAAATCTTTACCATCCTTTTGAGCGCGGTGTACTTGGCCAATACTTGCAGCAGCGACACTTTGACGAGAAAAATGGTCAAATATTTCTGAAGGTCCCTTGCCAAAGTATTGCTGAAAGGTCTTCATTACCAGGGGATAGGAGAGAGGTGGGGCCGAGTATTGAGCTTGTGCAAATTTATCGGTATATGCCTGGGGAAGAAGACCCTGATCCATGCTTAGCATTTGGGCCACTTTTAGAGCGGAACCTTTTAGGTTGCTCAGTGCATCATATATATCAGATGCATTTTTTTCTTGTAATTCCTTTTCGTCACTTTCACCGGTAACAAGTTTCTTACTGAAGTGCTTTAGGTAGTTTGCGCCCACCTTGGCACCAGTCTTTAGGAACTTACCAGTTCTTTGGACTTGGGAACTATATATCTTATCCTGTTCTTTCATCGATTTTGGAAGATGAATTTGCCGAAATCAAAGGCGGAGTCTAAGGCGTTTTTTTCAATCAGGTCGAAGGCCAGATTTACCGATTTCTCGATGGCTTCATCCGTACTTTCAAAACCTATGGAGCGGTCTTTACGCCAGAAATCAAGAAGAAACAGACATTGAATCCAGAATAGATCATCGTATATATCGTTGAGTTTTGACCTACCGGCAATCTCTTCCTTTTGCTGTCCTTCAGCGAGAATCTCTTTTGACCAGTTTTTGAAGTCCTTTTTAAACTCCGAAAGTTCTTGAGCACCCTTCGGTTTGGCAATATTTACCTGGGCCAAAATCAGGGTAGCGTATGAACGATGAGATTTCAAGGCTTCAAAAAAGCTGAAGTAGAAACTTAGAAGTCTTTCCCGGGTAGTGAAATCCGGCCATTCTTCAGTTTGTTCTAAGCGTTTTAAACTTGATTGAAAGAGATGAGTCCAAAAATGGGCTGCGATCTGATCAAAATCACTGAAGTATTGATAGAATTCCGCTTCATTGATTTCCAGATGCTTACAGAAAGCGTAAACGCTGGCGGGATTTGTTCCATTAACTAGCAGGTACTCTTGGTACTCTGCAATAATTCTGGATTTAAGATCTTGTTTTTTTTCGGTTTCCTCTTGTACGGTCATGCTTGAATTTTTCTTTGGAATTAACGTTTAAAGGGGCTTTTATGTTCCGTAAAAGTCTTAAAGTGCTGTTAGAGTTTTAGCTGAGCCATAGTTTTCGAAATGAGCGATCACTATCATATCGTTCTGCCTGACCTTCAACATTAAACTTACGGTCAGGTCGGGGATCATTTCCTATACCGGTTATATAGGTCCAATTGCCATAGTTACTGCATACATCATAATCAATAAGTTGAGATTCGAACCAGCTAGCGCCAAGGTACCAGGGGAGTTTTAGATCATGCACTAGATAAGAAGCTACATTCTGACGACCACGATTGCTCATGAAGCCCGTATGCCACAACTCCTTCATATTGGCATCCACAAAGTCTTGTCCCGTTTCACCCTTTCGCCACGCTTCGAATTGGGGTAGTTTTTTAAATCTAGGATGCTCTTTCGTTTTAAAGAATTTGTTACCCTCTCTTAATGCTGTAAAGCGAAAGAAATCACGCCATAGTAATTCGAAATAGAGCCAATAGGTAGAGGAGTTTTTGTGTCGCTCATTTTCATAGCGCTTTATTTCCCAGTAAATCTCCCGAGCTGATATGGAGCCTGTTGCCAACCAAGGTGAGAATTTTGAGCTATAACCTGAACCAATTAAGCCATTACGAGTCTGTTTGTAGTCCTTGAGTCTATCTTCTTCCCAGAAATACTGTTGCAGTCTTCTCCAGGCTTCTTTGGATCCTCCTTTAAAGGGCAATACGGCTCTGGAATCAAACTCACTGTTTTTGTTAAACCCTTCAAGATTGCTTGGCTTTAAGTTTTCCGGACAAGAGATATTCAGGGGTTCCGGGTAGCATTTATCCACCCTTGCCAGTTTCTCAAGTTTCTTTCTAAAACTGGTAAAGACTTCAGGTATCCTTTCAATTGGGAATGGTAGTTCCGTTTTTGGGTAGAGATTGTATTGCCAGTAGAATTCAATATTGAAGCCCTGACTTATAAGAGCATCCACTAATTGAAGCTCCTCCTTGGTGACTTCCTCAGCGCAGTAAATGGTATTCGCATTAAACTCCTCTCTAATAGCTTTCAGAGCTTTTAAAGTGGAGCCTTGATAGATTTGAAGTTGGGCACCTTTCCTTGCCAGGGAATCTTGCAAGTCTGAAACAGACTCCTTGATAAACTGAGTCCGTATAGGGCCGGTTTTCGCAAAGCCCCATTCAAATTCAATATAATTCTGCTCTTCAAAGCAATAAAAGGGAATTATCTCGTCTGCATCCTGGCAGGCATGCCAAAGGGCAGGATTATCGCTCAAACGAAGATCATTTTTAAACCAAACGATGATTCTCTTTTTCATCTCATCCATTGCACATCATTCATGGTCAACAACAGGACAAAATGGAAGACGGATTGTTTAGCTTAGCTTTTAAATCAGAACTATGTTTAAGGAAAACCTCCAGAAGTATGATGCCGTAGTAGCCTTATGCCCGGGCATTGAGCGCAAAGGAAAAACGGTTCCATATACCTCTGCAAACGGTCATATGTTTTCGTTACTTAACAAGGATGGTGAATTAGGCTTTAGGTATGATAAAGAAACACAGGAACGCTATATCAAAGAATGGGATAGTCATTACCTCTATTCCCATGGAGCTAAGATGAAAGGGTACGTCAAAATCCCGGAAGATCGTTTGGATCAGCCTAAAGAGTTGGCAAAGTTGCTGCTGGAGAGCTATGAGTATGTGATGAGCTTAGAGCCTAAATAGTTTCAGAAGCAAACGATTACAAGATGCATTAGAACTTCGAAATACTGATTGTTTCCGGGTATTCTACTTGATAGGAGAATTCCAAAACCTTTTGCTCGCTCGCGCCTAGTTCTAATAGCCAGTATAGCTCGCCGGTACGATCATCGTATTTGGCCCCACCTAGATCAAGAACTTCGACTTTTATATAGTCCTTGTCGCTTAAAGGAACCTGATCAACCACTTTAACTCTGATGTTTTCGTTCTTGAGGTTTCGAACCGTGATTTGCCAATTCATGGATTTGCGGGTTCTACCGCCAAATATGCCCTCAGATTTCAGTTCCTTTCCAAGCTTACGCTGAATGTTAATCCCTTTGTCTTGACCAAGGTAGAGACTCAGGGTATCCTTTATGGAGGAAACATCGATATTTCCGGAGCCAACAAAGTTCCCCATTAAGTACATTCTAGCTGGTCCGGCAAGTAACTTGAGTTCTTCCCAATTGTCAATTTCTGCTACCAGGAAAGCTCTTGGGTCCAGTTTGGGCACAACTTCATATGTATAATTGACCGCTACCTTTTCTAGTAGCATATTAATGCTGTAATCTTTTCCATTACTGGGAATGCTCTGCCTTTTATTGATTTCGTAAACCAGATTACTGATATCATTATTAGATGACTCTGCCATTAATGGTACACTCACTCTTTCAGTTTTCCTTTCATTAAAAGAACTCACACCCGCCAGTATCCCCAATCGCTGGTTGCTTACATCTCGAACAGCCATATTTGAAATATCTTCAGCGGTTGTTACTTTACTGGACTTCACCTTGTCCAGCTGGCCCTCTATTCCTTGCCTCTTCCGATAAAGAGTGAAATTTCGGTTGGTTTCAGGAGCACTTAACGCTATATATTCTGAGGTTCCATTAAAGGCAAAATGCTCCGCGATAAGCTCATATTGACCAGGTTTTAAAGGTTTGATACTAAACTTTCCGGAAGCATCAGTACTGGTGCGAATAACGGATTTACCATCCTTCTTTAAGAGCAGATTCACGTAGGATAAAGGTTTTCCTTCATCATCGAAAAATCGTCCTGTGAATCGGGTAGCTTGAATGGGCTCTTCGTATTTTGAGGCTTGTTCCGGATTTGGTAGTCTCCAAGGTTGCAAATTCGGGGCTTCTCTGTTTTGAGAGGGATCTTCGGTAGACAGTTTCAAGAAAGTATTATCCCAATCAATCCCGGAGCTTTGATAAACCGATGCTTTGTAAACCAGCTCCAATGGTCCGTTTAAATCATCAATTCGGATGTCATATTCAGGGCTCCATCCTGCCAGTGGTGTGTAAAAACTAAATTCCAGCTTTCTATTAAAGGGTTTCTTGTTCTCAACCTTTACATAGAGGGAGATGCTTTGTCGATTGAGTGTATCCAGCAAACGATTTACTTTTCTTCGAAGCACTTCAATTTCCTGAATATTTGATTCCATATCAGAAATGATTTTAGCCTGTTCCTGGCTTATAAACATCAGCCTCTTGCGGAACATGTCTGCTGCTTCTCTGATTTGATTGGCATTTAAGCTTTGATCACCATTGCTTAGTTTGCTGTTCTCCAGGATAATACTGTGTTCTGTACTATAAACCTCATACTTAGAAGCTAGACTAACTTGAGTTTTCTCGAATGCTGAAATCTGCTCTTGAAGTTTCTTAAGCTCCAAATCTTCGAATGGATTTGGATCTACCACCTCATGATTTACGCTGTGAATTAAAATATCCGGATGCCCTTGGACTTTAAAGCTACTAGGATCCAAACTAGCCGGAAACCCATTAATCTGAATGATATGCACACCCTGATTTAACCTTAATTCACTTTGGCCAAATATCTCTGCTCCCTCAAAAAACACAGTGACATTGGATAATTTAAAGTCAACCTTTAGGGTATCTGAACCATAAGCGGAATGGAGATTGGCAAGTAGAAGGAAAACAAGGATTAGTCGCATCGCTTTTTCTTTTTAGACTACAAATCCAATTAAGGTTGGCTCTTTTACCGTAGTGAGGTTAATTTGGCAATTAGGCCTGGATTACCCCAGGATTGTAGGCTCTCTCGATAGGAGCGTGATTGGCCATTTCAATTCCCATACTGATCCATTTACGGGTGTCAAGCGGATCGATAATAGCATCAGTCCATAAACGAGCAGCAGCGTATTCTGGCTTCATTTGAGTCTCATAACGATCCTGAATTTCTTTCAAGAGAGAATTCTCCTTTTCCTTAGTTAATTCTTCTCCGTTAGCTTTGAGTCTGGACTTTTCAATTTGCAGTAAAACTTTGGCCGCCTGCGCACCGCCCATTACCGCAAGTTTGCTGTTGGGCCAGGCTACTATAAGACGAGGATCATAAGCCTTACCACACATAGCATAATTTCCTGCACCAAAACTATTACCTATAATCACGGTAAATTTTGGAACCACAGAGTTGCTCATGGTATTTACCATTTTGGCTCCATCTTTAATTATACCACCATGTTCAGAGCGTGAGCCCACCATAAAACCGGTAACATCTTGAAGGAAAACCAATGGGATTTTTTTCTGATTACAATTCGCAATAAAACGAGAGGCTTTGTCAGCTGAATCAGAATAAATTACTCCTCCAAATTGGGTTTCGCCCTTCTTGGTTCTAAGGAGTTCACGATTGTTAGCTACGATTCCCACAGCCCAACCATCGATACGTGCATAACCCGTGATGATCGTGCGGCCATAGCCTGCTTTATATTCTTCAAACTCTGAGTCGTCTACCAGACGCTCTATGAGCTCTATAGTCTTATAGGGTTTAGCTCCATCTCGGGGGATGAGGCCATAGATTTCTTCCTCATTTTTAGCAGGTTTCGCAGACTTTATCCGATTAAAACCAGCCTTATCTGAGTCTCCTATCTTATCAATGATATTCTGTATAGAAGAAAGCGCGTCTTTATCATCTTTCGACTTATAATCCGTGACCCCTGAAACCTCGCTATGGGTAGTAGCTCCGCCCAGAGTTTCATTATCAATGTCTTCGCCGATAGCCGCCTTTACCAAGTAGGATCCCGCCAGAAATATAGACCCTGTTTTATCAACGATAAGGGCTTCATCGCTCATAATTGGTAAATAGGCTCCACCTGCTACGCAGGATCCCATAATCGCCGCAATTTGAGAGATGCCTTTGGAGGAAAGGATTGCATTATTGCGGAAGATTCTACCAAAATGTTCCTTGTCAGGGAAAATCTCATCCTGCATGGGAAGGTATACACCAGCGCTATCAACCAGGTAGATTATCGGGATGTGGTTTTCCATGGCAATCTCCTGAGCACGAAGGTTTTTCTTACCGGTTATAGGGAACCAGGCACCGGCTTTAACCGTAGCATCATTAGCCACCACAATGCAAATGCGGCCTTTGATATAGCCTAAAACCACTACAACTCCTCCTCCCGGACAGCCGCCATGCTCCGCATACATATCATAACCTGCAAACTCACCGATCTCGATTCGAGGCTTTTTAGAATCAAGGAGATAGTTGATCCTTTCACGGGCCGTAAGCTTCCCTTGTGCATGTTGCTTTGCTATCTTCTTATCACCGCCTCCTTTGTGAATGCGATTCAATTTGGTTCGTACTTCTGCAACCAGAAGTTTGAGATGGTCTTCGTTCTTATTGAATTCTAAATTCATTGCTGCGCACAGTTTTCTACGGTAAATACCGATTTAAGAGAGAAAAGTTGAGAGGTTTCCGTTTCGCTTTGCAGAAGGGTGAATACATTTTGTTCTTCTCGAACACTTACAAAAATAATTTCGGGAAGACCATCACCACTGATATCCCCATACCAATATATTTCGGGGATGCTGCAAGTGCCGTAATCCCCCAGCAATTCTTTCAGATCCTGCTGGAGCTCTCCTCTGCTTGCAACCAGGGTATAGTCTTTTGCCTCCGGACAAGGTCCTGCCTTTGTAATGCTTCCGGTTGCGCTAAGCTTTAATCCTGCTTGCGGATTAAGTAACCATTCCTGACCGGGGAAAAGTCTTTTTGCTCTGGTAGTTATAGTTGGTAATACATCTGCCAGATGTAAGTCTTGATAAGGGTAGGCATTGTTAAGACCAAAAAGGAAAAGACTACGCTCATTATCAGTTGTGAGGATATCGAATTCCAAGGCCGATCCACTTTTATTTCCGGAAAGGCTGATGTTCAATTTGAGGGGACGGATAGACAGTTCTCCGGTAGGATTTAATTCGCTATCCAAAAAGACCCCATACCAAAAGAGTTCTAAATCCAGAGCCTGAACATTCCCGCAATAATTATAGGTTTCAATCAAAAACTGAAAGTCATTATCCTTAAAGTTTTTATGAGGACTTGTAGGTTCCTCTTTTTTGGGTAGAAGACCGAGGATGCTATCGCTTTTAGCAACCAGAGCTTTAGAAGCAGCCACCAAACTATCGCTGGAAAAAGACAGACTAATGGGTTCTAAGAAGCCGTCGAAGGAGTACCCTGTTTTACCCTTGTATTGCACTTTGCGCCAAAATCCATTGATCTTATCGAAAGTCAATTTACCATAAGTACTGTCAGAACAAAAACTTAAAGTATCACCCAGTGGAATTTTATCTAAATAGCCTTTTCCAGGTGCTTTCCTCAATATCAATCCGCTTGGAGCTGTTGCCTTAGCCCAGGTCTTTTTACAGTCTTGAGCAGTGATCCCATTTCCGCATAAGAGGATAATGGCCAAAACCAGTAGGGAGGGGAGTTTTTGAAACATGCGCGAAAATACAAATTATAGATGCTGCAAATAGTCCCAGGAAGCAGGTCCTTCATTAAAGAGAAGGTCCAGAATAGATAAGTCAGATTTGAAGCCGGTTTTATGATCAAATACCTGGGGATATGCAGTTTGGAAACGATTTCGCCTTTTGGGTGAGAAATCATCTCTTCTTGATTCTTCACCTTCCTCAAGTTCCCAGGAATTGCTGAGACTAATTTCACCTTCAAAGCGCAACCATTTAAGAGCAAGGCGAGTAGTTTGAAAATTTAAGGATGCTAAATCAGACTGTTCCATTTGGTAGAATCGTTCTAATTCCGGAGCCAAGGTGTCGAAAAAAGGGCTGTTCCCATAAGAAGTCTGAAGAGCTTGCCAATGCTTTTGCCTCCAATTCTCCTTGCTACTAATGCGAGTATCACGCATTATGGAGCGGCTGTTGTGATCAATACTTAAGTTGAGCATTAATTCGCCGTTAGGTCCATCAATATAAGCGCGGTTACGATAGCTCTGTTTGATGAAGTTATCGAATTGCTCTAGTCTGATTTGAGGATAAGATATAAGGGCCGCATAATAGGAGATAGGGCCCCAATAACACAGACTGAAACGGCCCCTCATTAAGCGGCTTTAGCTTTTTTTCTTTTACGCCAGCGATTAAAAGCAGTAATACCTACGACCACTACAACAAAAGGCCAGAAATAGCTACGGCGTTCTCCTTCACCATTAACTGTTGTAAAAACACGATCCGTTCGAATCTTATTAAATAGACCTTTAGCGTATTTATCGTAACTCATCCAGATAAAAACCGGCTTCCCAACAATGTGATCTTCAGGAACAAAGCCCCAATAACGGCTATCGAGAGAATTATGACGATTATCGCCCATCATCCAATAATAATTCTGCTCAAATGTATATTTACTCTGCACCTTACCATCAATCTTAAATTGGTGAGCGCCCCCAGATTTTGAGGGAGCAACTTTTTCAAAACGATGTCCCTCGTAGTCCCGGATAATTGCTGCGTAGAGATGATAGTTATTGATGGTTAATTCTACCGTTTCACCAGCTTTCGGAATACGAATTGGACCGTAATTATCTCTGGTCCAATTAGTATTCATGCTTTGAGGAAAAACCCCACCGGCCAGAAAGAGTCGAGAATACTGTTGTAAGGTTCTTGGAAGGCCTTTTAAACTTCGGCTTGTATTCAAGGCGAAAATGGTATCGATGGCCGCCAATTGACTGAACTCATCAATTTTTGATTTACTAATGGTTATGAGAAAATCAGTATGCCCGGGAAGGTCAATTAGGGATTTTTGAGAATGGGTTTGTGCATCCGTATATGTCAATCCATCTAGCCTCAAAAGGTCTCCCGAACTAGGATCAGCGTTTATATCAAATCGCTCTTTTAGGTCTTCATCACGCGGTAAAAAGGCATTATCCGGAATTCTGACGAAGTACTGAAATTGGATCTCTGCATTTTCTGGCATTTCACTGACCTCGCCATTTACAATGATCTCTCGATTCTTCACTTGAAACTCGTCTCCGGGTAATCCTAAGCACCGTTTAACGTAGTGTTCACGTTTATCCACCGGGTATTCAATTTCCACGGGGTAGTTAAAAACCACCGGATCATTTCGTTCAACTTCGCTCAATTTTGGCAGGCGGATATAGGGGAATTGTACTACATCCGTAAATGCCTTGATTTCCGTAAACGGCACTTTGTTATGCATCAACGGAAGTGAAAAAGGCGTCATCGGTAAGCGACTGCCATATTGTAATTTACTCACGAATAGGAAGTCTCCTACCATCATGGACCGCTCCATCGAAGGCGTTGGGATTGTAAATGCCTCGAAAGTATAAGCTCGAATCAAAGTTGCGGCAACTACAGCAAAGACAATTGAGGCAAAACCTTCGCTAATGTATTTGCGAATAATTTGAATATCTCGATCCTTATACTCAAGCTTTTCGCTGTAGCCCAAATAACCAAAATACAGCCCAAGGGTTACTACCCCAAGGATGGTATTCTTAACGTTGGCAATGCGGTACATATGCATGAGCTCGAAGAAAATAACCACCATCATTACATTTCCTACTACAGGTAAGATTGCCAGAATTGTCCAGTACCAAGGGCGATGAATAACCTTGGTCATTATGTAAATGTTATAGAAGGGTAGTAGAGCTTGCCAAGCTTTGTATTTAGCGCCGGTGATAAATTTTAGAGCTAAAACACCATAATATACTTGAAGAAGGCAAAGGAAAATCAGCGTGAGCTCAATACTCATGATGGAAGATTTAATACGTCGCGCATGCTGTAAACGCCAGTTTTACCATTTAGGTATTCTGCTGCAATAACAGCTCCTAAAGCAAAGCCCTTGCGACTGTGAGCGGTATGTTTTATTTCGATATCGTCGATGCTACTTCGGTAATTCACCGAATGAGTTCCTGGCACTTCATTCTCTCTAATCGATTCGATAGGAATCTGATCAGCTTCATCTACATCTTCTTTAAGCCTCCAACTTTGAAGATCATTCCGTTGAGTCATTATATTGGTTGCCAGTCGAATAGCAGTACCAGAAGGTGCATCTTTTTTATGAACGTGATGTATCTCTTGCATATCAACCTTATACCCATCATGGGGCTTCATCAGTTTGGCCAGATAACTATTTAAGGCAAAAAACAGATTTACACCAAGGCTAAAATTCGAGGCGAAAATGAAGGCTCCTTTTTGGGTAATGCAGTACTCCAGGGCTTCTTCCATCTGCTCTTGCCAACCGGTGGTTCCAGATACAACAGGAACGCCAAGGTTAAAGCAAGTAGTAACATTGTTGAAGGCTGAATCTGGTTTGGTAAATTCAATTGCGACATCAGCCGTTTTCAGCAGATTTCGATCAATTCCTTCAACACCAAATTTTGCGATTACCTCATGGCCTCTTTCGATAAGAATAGGCTCAATACTTTGCCCCATCTTACCATATCCGATTAATGCCACTTTCATGGATCCAGGTCTATTTTTAATCGTAATCCCAAGGCAGGTAGGTTTTGCATACCTCCCATTTGGAATACAGTTGGTTTTAATTGGAAGCTAAGGTCTTCGGTTACATTGTAGTAAAACAGATGCGCATCCACATGGGCATCCACAACATTTAAAGCCCAGATTAGAGCACCGATAATGATGGATAAATCCCTGTAGTCGCGATAGATGTTTTGTAGTTCAATAAGTTGCCTTTCGGTATAGATGCCTTGGAATTGATCTGTTCCAGTGCTATCCACACGCATTAAGAAGGCATCCAAATACCGACGATATAGTCGATGGTTGTCAATAGCCAGGTAAGTGCAATATCCTATGCCTCCATAAATGATGGGCATTTTCCAATACTTTCGGTTATAGGCCTGTCCTGCACCGGGTACAAAAGTTGATAGCCAAGTCGCTCTACTGACGGAATGAATCTCATTGCTATCCAATGGAATTTTCCGCTCTTCTTTTTCACCGACAAAAAGGCTGTCAGCCTCCTGGGCGGTGCAATTCAATGCGATAAGGCAGAGTATGATATGAATTCCGTACTTCAGGATAGTATTAGGATTGCAGTTGCTCTAAAATGCGGTTAAGTTCGGTGTCGTTTTTAAAGCTGATAGATATTTTACCTCGACCACGCTTACTTCGATTTAGATCCACTTGAGTTTGTAGAATAGCACTGAGCTCCTCTCTGGCTTTCAGATATTCCTGGGGAAGGGGGGAGCTGGTAGTTTTCTTACCCGAACTCGCTTGATCATCTTTTAGTTTTCGAACAACATCTTCTACCTGCCTAACGCTCAATTCCTTTTTAATGGCATTGTGGTATATGTCTACCTGTTGATCATCATCCGCAACATTAATCAAAGCCCGGGCATGCCCCATGCTAATCATCTTATCTCTTAAACCGGCTTGAATTAGAGGCTGTAGCTTTAAAAGGCGTAGGTAGTTAGTGATGGTTGACCTTTTTTTGCCAACCCGCTCGCTCATCGCTTCCTGGGTAAGCTGGCATTCATCAATTAGACGCTGATAGCTTAATGCAATTTCAATCGGATCTAGTTCTTCTCTTTGGATATTCTCTACCAAAGCCATTTCAAGAACTTCCTGATCTTCAGCAAGCCGTAAATAAGCGGGTATGGCCTCCAATCCGGCGATTCGCGCGGCACGGTAGCGACGTTCACCTGAAATGATCTGAAACTTATCGTCCTGAGTTTTCCGAACGGTGATGGGCTGAATGATTCCTAATTCACGAATTGAAACAGCCAGTTCCTCAAGAGCCTCTTGATCAAATATGGTGCGTGGTTGATCAGGATTAGCCAGAATTTGGTCCAGGGGAATTTCAGCAATGCTTCCCAATACCTTATCTGCGTTTTCGTCTTTACCAGAACTAACGTTTCCTGTATCGTTAAGAAGGGCTGCAAGCCCTTTTCCCATTGCCTTTCTTTTAGGTGTCGCCATTAGATAATACTCTTTTGTCTTTCAGGATCAGGCTTCAGCCTCAATGGCTTCATTTTTTTCCAAAAATTCGCGGGCCAAATTTAAGTAATTCTCAGCCCCATTACTGGATGCGTCATACATGATAATGGTCTCTCCATAGCTGGGAGCTTCACTTAAACGAACATTTCTTTGGATTATGGTATTGAAGACCATCTTATTGAAGTGAGTCTTTACTTCTTCTACCACCTGATTGCTGAGACGTAAACGCGAATCGTACATGGTTAAAAGCAGGCCCTCAATGTCTAAATCTGCATTGTGCAAATTCTGAACACTCTTAATAGTATTCAGTAGTTTCCCTAAACCTTCAAGTGCAAAATATTCGCATTGGATTGGAATTATCACGCTGTCCGCTGCAGTAAGCGCATTAAGAGTAATTAATCCTAATGAAGGAGCACAATCGATCATGATATAGTCGTATTGATCCCTTACTTCCTCGAGAGCCTTATTTAGCATTTGCTCTCGATTCTCTTTATCTACCAGTTCAATTTCTACCGCAACCAGATCAATTTGGGCAGGAATAATATCCAGGTTGGGGTTTTTAGTCTGCACTATAGCTTCACTAGCTTTAACTTCATGTTCTAAAACCTGGTAGGTGCCGATCTTTACAGCATCGGGATCCAAACCCAAAGCAGAAGTAGAATTAGCCTGAGGATCAGCATCAACTACCAGCACCTTCTTTTCCAAAACCCCGAGGCTTGCTGATAGATTTACCGAGGTGGTAGTTTTTCCAACGCCACCTTTTTGATTGGCTATGGCAACAATCTTTCCCATCTATACTTTATTTTGATCTTTTTGAAGATTCCTGTGTTCCTAATATTGCCCGAATTCCATAAGCTTGGAGAAAAAAGTCGGGCTGCCTAAAATACAAATCTAATTGCTTAACCATCCCGCTAAAGGCGGATTGTAAACAGTTTTTTTCAACCATGATCACAGTCATTTGCGGTACGCACCGCCCTAAAAATGTAACTCAGAAAATAGTAGATAAGTATTGCGAGCTCCTGCGAGATAGCGGCGTAGAAACACAACTTTTTCAGTTGGCCGAATTACCCGCTGATTTTGTGGTGAGTGATAGCTTTGGGGAAAGAAATCCATCCACTCAGGAAATAATTGAGACCAAATTGAAACCAGCGGATAAACTGGTAATCATTAGTCCGGAATACAATGGGAGTTACCCAGGCGTTTTAAAAGCGTTTTTTGATGGAGTGCCTCCTCGAATTTGGAAAGGGAAAAAAGTTGCGCTGGTGGGAGTGGCTGCCGGTAGAGCAGGTAATTTGCGTGGAATGGATCATCTAACCCATGTGTTGCATTACCTGCGAATGGAGGTTTTTTCCATGAAGGTCCCAATCTCCAAAGTCGATGATTTACTGGATGCTGATGGCAAGTTGAGTGATGAGGAAACCATCAAACTTCTTACTAAGCAGGTCCTTGAGTTTCAGAAGTTCTAGATTATCTAAAAAACAAAAGCCTTCAAAAAGAAGGCTTTTTTGTTTAACTTTTTAGAATGAAAGCTTAGATATCATCAAAAGATACATCAGTGTATTCTTTGCTTTCATTTTCGGGAGACTCAGATAAGTCTTGACTTTCATCTTCAAGGTCGATTGGTCCTCTGTGCTTTTTGTGAAAGTCAGGCTCATGGCGATCCGAGATCACCTCTTCTCCACGCTTGTCAATAATGTAATTGGTTGCCTCATTTAGCATTTCGTGAAAAGCTTCAAAATCCTCCTTGTACAAGTAGATTTTGTGCTTCTTGTAAAAAACATTGCCATTATCGGCAGTATGCTTTTTGCTTTCGGTAATGGTCAGGTAATAGTCATCAGCCTTTGTAGCTCTTACATCGAAGAAATATGTCCTTCTCCCCGCTCTCAAAACCTTTGAATGGATTTCCTCCTGCCCGTGATTTCCTTGGTCACTCATTTCGATTCTGGTTTAGATAGCAAAGCTAAAAAAAACTATTATCCTGTTTAAACTTTAACGTCTGGTCAACATTGAAGGTATAAACCTCAAAAAATCAGTGGAATAGAGTAGTGGGATGATCCCTTATAAGCGCGCTTCTTCCAATAATTGCTGCTCATACATAGCCTGATAATAGCCTCCTTCTTTCATGAGCTGCTCGTGGTCACCTTGCTCGATAAGTCGACCTTCCTCAAGCACTAGGATATGATCAGCGTTTTTTACAGAGGAAACACGATGACTTATAATCAGGGATGTGCTTTGATCGATAA
This sequence comes from Croceimicrobium sp., assembly GCA_965279135.1. Taxonomy (GTDB): domain Bacteria; phylum Bacteroidota; class Bacteroidia; order Flavobacteriales; family Schleiferiaceae; genus Croceimicrobium. The sequence continues at coordinate 1,177,626 of OZ257133.1, forward strand.
GCTTCTTAAGATTTTCCAGAATAGCTTCTTCGGTTTCAGTATCCACGGCGGATAAGCAATCATCGAAAATCAGAAGGGGCGGGGCTTTAATAATTGCTCTGGCAATGCTTACGCGTTGCTTTTGTCCTCCGCTCAGAGTTACGCCTCTCTCTCCAACCTTGGTTTGATAGGCTTCCGGAAATTGCATAATGTTTTCGTGAACATGTGCATTTCTAGCGGCTTCCACAATTTGTTGCTCGGAAGCGTTATTTATGCCAAAAGCGATATTGGCACCGATATCGTCCGAGAATAAAAAGGCCTCCTGTGGGACATAGCCGATATTCTGTCTCAATTCATTAAGGTTCACCGATTGTATGTTTTTACCATCAATCAGCACTTCCCCTTGATCTACATCATACAACCGGCCAATAAGATTGGCAACTGTACTTTTTCCGCTACCGGTGCGTCCTACGATTGCCAGGGACTTGCCGCTTTCCAGGCGAAAATTGAGATTTTGTATGGCCTTAATTCCCGTATCTGGATAGGTGAAGGAAACGTCCTTGAATTCGATACTTCCATTAAATTTAAGTGGCTCCTCCGAAGGGTTGGCAATCTCTGGTTCCACTAATAGAAATTCATTTATGCGCTCCTGACTGGCTGCTGCTCTTTGCACAAGCGAAGTTACCCAGCCGATGGATGCAACTGGCCAGGTGAGCATATTCACATAGATAATGAATTGCGCAATTACTCCGGTTTCAATATTTCCAGCGATAGTTTCTTGTCCACCAATGTATACAGTAAGAATAGTGGAAAGACCAATCAGTAAAATCATTAATGGGAAAAAGAGCGCATTGATGCGAAATAGCTCCTTATTCCTTTTAAAGTAATGGTTTGCTTCTTCATTGAAATCCTGAAGGGATTTATCCTCCCGCACATAGGCCTTCAAGACCCTGATTCCTGAAAATGTTTCTTGAACGAAAGAGCTAATGGCACTTAATTGTCTTTGTACCTGCTCACTCTTTATATTGATCTTTCTACTCACATAATAGATGGATGCCGCCAGTAGAGGTAATGGTGCTAATACATATAGGCTTAAGCGCGGACTCCAATAAAACATGATGGGGATGATGAGTAAAAGATTCATACCCACATTCATCGAGTACATAATGGCCGGACCCACATACATTCGCACTCGGCTTACATCCTCACTAATTCGATTCATTAAATCTCCAGTCCTATTCCGCTTGTAAAATGCAAGACTGAGACGCTGATACTGCTCAAAAATCTCATTCTTCATGTCGAACTCAATATGACGACTGACTACAATGATAGTTTGACGCATAAAGAACATAAAGAGCCCTTTAAGTAGGCTGGAAGCAATAATTATGACACCGTAGAGGACTAGTTTATTGCGGAGGTCGGTATAGTCGAAATTGGGATCTTCTCGGTATGAATTGATAGCGTCCTCAACGATGTTAAAACTCTCCCTGACCAATTCAGCCGGAAGGATGCCAAAAATCACTGAGATGGCTACAAAGAATAAGCCAGCGAGCAGTTTCCATTTATACTTTAAGAAGTACTTATTAAGGGCGAGAAGGGACTTCATTCAATTGTTTCCTCAAAAAATTAGCCTAATTTCGCGCTCGAAATGGCTTGGGCAAAGGTAGAAATCTAGCCCTTTGTCAACCCCTATTTCTCATAGCATTTAAAAATGAGCGATCTTAAACTTACTGATTCGGCCGTGGTCGAAGGAGCGGTTTTCGCCTCTGCCTCCTTTAAGGATCACGAGCAAGTTGTATTCTGCAATGACGCGGATACCGGCCTGAAGGCAATTATTGGGATTCACAATACGGTTCTTGGCCCTGCATTGGGAGGAACCCGAATGTGGAACTACCGTCAGGAGAGCGATGCTATTCGTGATGTACTCCGTCTATCCAGAGGGATGACCTTTAAAGCTTCTATTTCTGGTTTGAATTTAGGAGGAGGTAAAGCGGTTATTATTGGAGATAGTCGGAAAGACAAGACAGATGCCTTAATGCAGAAGTTTGGGGAGTACGTAAATTCTCTTTCCGGAAGATATATTACTGCGGAAGATGTGGGTATGAGTACCCATGACATGAAGATGGTTAAAATGCGTACCGATCACGTAACAGGTGTTCCAGTATCCATGGGAGGTAGCGGTGATCCTTCACCTGTAACGGCCTATGGTGTTTTCATGGGTATGAAAGCTGCGGCACAATACCGCTATGGCTCGGATGATCTTGCCGGAAAAAGGGTGATGGTGCAAGGTATTGGCCATGTTGGAGAAACCCTGGTAAAGCATTTAACAGATGCCGGAGCTGAGGTTTTGATTAATGATATCCACATGGACCGTATGGAAGAAGTTGCGGCCAAATACGATTCTAAGATTCATGTTGGCGATGTATTTGAAGCAGACTTTGACATTTATGCTCCGTGTGCATTAGGTGCCACAGTAAACCCTGAAAGTATTTCCAGATTAAGCGCTTCTGTTATTGCCGGAGCAGCTAATAATCAACTTGCTGATGAAGGTCGTGACGGAGAAACCTTAAAGGCTAAAGGTATTGTGTATGCCCCAGATTTCTTGATTAATGCTGGAGGTGTAATTAATGTCTACTCAGAGATTGCCCACTACGATAGGGAAGAAGCACTACGCCGCACCGAAAAGATATACGATACCACTTTAGAAATTCTTCAAAAGGCCGATTCTGAGAATATTACTAGCCATCAGGCTGCTCTGAGAATTGCCGAAACCAGAATCCAACTTGCTAAAGCACAGCAGAATTAAAGATGCTCACCCGCCGACATTTACGGATTAAGGTTTTTCAAGCTTTATATGCCTACGAGTATGATCCCGAGAAGGGATTAATCCAGGCTGAAAAACAGTTGCGAAAATCTATCGAGGATATAAACCGACTTTACCTTTTTGATTTATCAGCTCTGGCTTTAATTCATCGTTTCGCTAAGGAACGGATTGAACTAAATCTAGTAAAGAAGCTTCCTACCAAAGAGGATTTAAATCCGAACCTCCGCTTTGCCGAGAATAGGTTTCTGGTTTGGTTGTCAAATAACTCCTACTTCAAGGATGCCATAGAAAAGGAGCACATAAGGTTTGATGAAGAGAAAGAGCTTATACGCAAGGCTTTTCGGGATTTACTTGATGATGAAAGGTTTCAAGCCTACATGGAAGCGGATCGGAATGATTTGAAAGAAGACCGGAAAATTGCCAAGTACATTTATGGCACATACCTTGTGGAAAATGAAGATCTGCATGAAGTCTATGAAGCGAGAAACATGCATTGGTCGGATGATCTGGATGCCGCACAGGCGATGGTTGTTAAAACGATCACCAGTTTTGATGAGGGACGTGAACATCATGGGGGGCTGGTGCCTTTAATTAAACACCAGGATGATCTTGATTTTGCCTTAAAGCTTTTCCGTACTGCGGTGAATGAAGGTTCAAAATGGGAGAAACGCATTCTGGCAAAAGCAGAACATTGGGAAGGTGATCGCATTGCGGTTATCGACCAGATTTTAATGAAAATGGCCTTAGCTGAATTGGTGACTTTTAATCAGATTCCGGTTAAAGTGAGTTTGAACGAGTATATCGAATTAGCTAAACAATACAGCACTCGAAAGAGTGGGCAATTTGTAAATGGAATATTAGACAAGTTGCAATTAGAGATGACCGAATCCGGTGAAATACACAAGATCGGTAGAGGGCTGTTATAATAGATTATGAATTAATATTGCGAATTGAAAATTGAATAGAAATGAAAAGAAAACTCCTTTTCTCCGCAAGTCTGGCTCTGGCAATCTTAGGCACAGCCTGTGATAACGCCGCCAGCAAAATTAAAAACGAAGGTTCCACCAGTCAATCAGCAAATACTACCGCAGAAAACAGTTCTGAGGTGGCTCCTTTTGCAAGTGATCCCCAAACTATCACTACCACTGTAGATCCAAATGCCCCTCTTCCAAAGTTTGAATTTGAAGAAGAGAATCATGATTTCGGAACCATTGAAGAAGGTGTTGTTGCGAAGCATGATTTTAAATTTAAAAATACGGGAGAAGCGCCTTTGATTATTTCCAGCGCAACCGGAAGTTGCGGATGTACAGTACCTGAATGGCCTCGTGAGCCGATTGCCCCAGGGGAGACCGGAATTATCCATGTAGAGTTCAACTCTAACGGTCGAACTGGTAAGCAAGACAAGAACGTTACCATTAACGCGAACACCATCCCTAATAAGAAGATTCTTCGCATTAGCTCTATGGTAAATCCTAAACCTAAGCAAGAACCACAAGGTTAATGAAAGACTTAGCACTAATTTTACTACAAGCCGATGCAGGGGGAGGTTCTCCTTTAGGAGGATTACCATTTTTTGCCCTGATTATCCTGGTGATGTATGTTTTCTTCTTTCGTCCGCAAATGAAACGTCAGAAGGAAGAGCGTAAGTTTCAATCAGAAGGATTGCAAAAGGGAATGCGAGTGGTTACCACTTCGGGTATTCACGCGAAGATCCTTGAAATTCAGGATGACACATTAATCATCGAAAGCGAAAATAGCCGCCTGAAGATTGATCGTGCTCAAGTAAGCAAGGAGGCCAGTAAGGCCTATATACCCAAAGAAGAAAAAGAAAAGAAGGAAAAGAAGTCTGAGAAGGACGAGAAATAATCCTCAATTCTATAAGTTCAAAACCTCCTTAACCAAAGGAGGTTTTTTTATGCATTGTTGTATCTTCCAACACTCATGAAGCTGCTACCATCAAAGGAATTCCGTCAACGTGGAAAGAAGTTTTTAAACGATGGCAAGAATCATATACGATTGTTGTTTATCGGACTTTCCTTAGTACTATGGTTTTTCATAAAACTCTCTAAAACAGGCTATATCAGTACCGTGCATTTTGGTATTGATTATAGCGACCTTCCAGAGGGTTTAGTGCTTACGGAAGAGCCACCACAGAACATCCAATTAAAACTTCAAGGAAGTGGTTATAGCTTGCTGAAATACAGTTGGTTTAGCTTCAAGAAGCTGGATATTGATTTAAGCAATCTGGAGAGCAATCGCAAAGGAGAAAGCTATTGGACGAGTAAGTCTGCCCTCAATAACCTGGAAGCTCAGTTTGTCGATGAGAGCACGCGAATACTGGACATTAAGCCGGATAGCATCTTTATAAATTTGAGCAAACTAGCCACTAAAAGTATTCCTGTAGAGCTGGTTTACAATCCGCTATTTGATACCAATGCCTTTAGTTTATACGGAGAACCACAATTGAGTTTTGACTCGGTTCTGGTAGAGGCACCCACCAGTGTAATCTCTTCTTTAAAAAGTATAAAAACCAAAGCTATTGATGTTCCAGAACCTTCAGATAGTATGGATTTGAGCTTTGAGCTTGATCCACCGAAAATTCAACATCTTAGTTTAGAACGAAATAGTCTGGAGGCTCGTTTAGAGTTTTCTCGTATAACCGAAGGGAAGATTCAGACTTCTATTGAACTGCTAAATGTTCCGGACTCGGTTAAACTTGAGCTTTTCCCTTCACAGACGGAAATAGTATTCCGTTGTGCACTGCGCGATTACAAAAGCATTAGGCCCAAAGAGTTCAGGGTATATGTAGATTACAATGAGCTTCTTGAGCGAAAGGGAACCAGGTTTCTTAGTTTGAAATCAGAAGAACCTCCTTCTCAAATTAGAAGCATGGAGATTCAACCTAAACGAGTGGAGTTTTTATTAAGCAAACCATGATAATCGGCCTAACAGGTGGAATTGGCAGCGGTAAAACAACAGTTGCTCAAATCTTTCAGCAGGTGGGCATCCCTGTATTTTTTGCCGATGATGTTTCTAAGGGCTTATTGGATAGCGATTTAGAATTAAGAAGTAGCCTCGTTCAACTTTTAGGTAAAAGATTACTTCAAGATGGAAAGGTTGATCGTTCCTGGATGGCTCAACAAATATTTAGTGATACGCAGTTGTTGACTAAGGTCAATGCCCTGATTCATCCAGCCGTGGCGAAAGCATTTAAGAATTGGTTCTCCATCCAGAAGGCTCCTTATGTTTTACGAGAGGCAGCAATCCTCTATGAGAGTGGAAGCTATAAGGATTGTGATGCGGTAATCGTTGTTTCAGCGCCGGAGGCTATGCGAATAGAGCGCGTAGTGCGGCGTTCCGGCGAGAGTGAAGAGCAAGTTCGAAATAGGATGGAGAAACAATGGCCGCAAGAAAAGAAGCTAGCTTTGGCTGATTTTGTTATTCAAAATGACCATCAGGAGATGTTAATTCCACAAGTACTTGAGATTCATGAAGATCTTATCCGTAGAGCAAACCAGAGCAGCTGATCAGTATACCATCGATCACGAGCCCATTTCCTCGATCGATTTGATGGAGCGGGCAGCGCTAGCCTTATTCGATTGGTGTAATTCTAATTTGGATAAGGGTCGAAGAATTTTCCTTTTTTGTGGTAGGGGAAACAATGGTGGAGATGGTTTAGCACTGGCTCGCTTGCTTTTCGGAGCTGGTTACGAAGTAGCTATCTATTATCTGGATGAAAATGGAAGTCCCGATTTTCAATTAAACTGGCAAAGGTTACCCAATGATCTGACCCGAAATCAAATTGACTTAGAACACCCAGTCCTTCCTGATTTTGAAGGGTGTGTTATTATCGATGCATTGTTTGGGTCTGGTCTAAATCGCCCTTTGGATGGAGCATACTGCGATCTAGTCAAAGCTCTTAATGAGAATGAAGCTTTGCGAATAGCGATCGACTTTCCCAGCGGTTTAATGGGGGATGAGATAGTAGAACTCTCTTCCTCCCAGGTTTTTAATGCAGATTACACTTTAACTTTTCAGTACCCGAAGCTGGCCTTGGTGCATCCGTTTTCTTCGAAATACGCGGGACAAGTTGAGGTATTGGACATCGGGATTCATCAAGCATATTTGGATCAAGCTAAATCAAATTTGTACTGGCAAACCAGTGATGAATTGAAGCGCTTGTTAAAGCCAAGAGCGAAGCACAGCTATAAAGGGATTTATGGACATGCCTGGATTTTGGCTGGGAGTAAGAATACTATGGGTGCAGCCCTAATTGCGGCGGAGGCGAGTTTGAGATGTGGTTTAGGGCTTTTAAGCCTGAATGTCCCTATTTCCGGATTTAGTAGCTTTAATTCGCGTTTGCCAGAAGCGATGCTTCTAGAAAGGGCCTCTGGTATACCTGATTCCTGGTCAAGATATTCGGCGGTATTAATCGGACCTGGTTTGGGGCTTAATCAAGAATCCGAAAACCTTGTGAATCAGGTTTTAGAGTCCTTTACTGGGCCTTTGCTTATTGACGCTGATGGAATAAACCTCCTGGTAAGAAACCTGGAGCTATTAAAGTCGACTAGGGCAGAAGTAGTGCTCACTCCTCATCCTGGTGAATTTCGCCGTTTGATAGGCGTGGAGTCTTTAGGCCTGGATCAACTAGAATTAGCTCAAGAGTTTACACAGAAATACCAATGCAGGATTCTCTTGAAAGGCACTATATCTGTACTTATAGAACCGGATGGAAGCATGACTTTTTACGACTTCGGATCCTCAGCCTTGGCCAAAGGAGGAAGTGGTGATCTGTTGGCTGGATCGATAACAGCGTTTTTAGCGCAAGGATATTCTGCTACCAATGCAGTCTCTTTAGGAGTATTCATGCAGGGAAGAGCATCATTGCATGCTACTGAGGCATTAGGAGATAGTAATGCCGTGCTGAGCTCAGATATACTTAAAAATCTCGGTAAGGCTTTTCAGGATTTAACTTAAAGGAGGCTAAGGTCGCCTTTGCCTTCTCGAATCACTTCTGCTTCACCCTCGCTTAAATCTACGACCGTAGAAGCATATAGGTCCCCCAAGCCACCATCAATAACCAAATCTACTTGATTATCAAACTTCTCAGCAATGAGTTCCGGATCAGTAGTGTAATCAAGAATCTCATCTTCATCGTGAACCGATGAAGCAATAATCGGACGATCCAGGGCTTTTACAATTTCTCTGGGGATAGCATTATCCGGAATTCTTATTCCCACTGTTTTCTTTTTCTTTTGGAAAATCTTGGGAATAGCACTGCCGGCTTTTAGAATAAAGGTAAAGGGTCCGGGTAAACACCTGTTTAAAATCTTATAAGTAGGTGTGTCCACCGATTTAGTGTAGGCGCTTAGGAAGCTAAGGTCGGGAAAGATGAGGGCAAATTCAGCTTTTTCCGGTTTCAGCCCTTTTAATCGAGCTACCTTTTCTATAGCCTTGGGTTTACGGATATCACAACCAAAGGAATACACCGTATCGGTGGGATACACAATTATCCCACCTTGCTCTAAAATCTCAACTACCCGAGATATTGCTCTAGGGTTGGGATTTTCAGGGTAAATCTTAAGAATTTCCGCCATTCTAGGAATTTCCCTTGCGGTAGTCAGCTAGGAATTTTTCTAGCCCGATATCCGTTAATGGATGTTTTAGTAAACCAGTGATACTTCCTAATGGTCCAGTTATAACGTCAGCTCCGATTTTAGCACATTCCAACACATGCATAGTATGACGAACTGATGCAGCCAGGATTTCAGTTTCAAAATCATAGTTGTCATAGATCAAACGGATCTCTTCGATGAGCTGCAGACCATCGGTAGAAATGTCATCTAAACGACCTATAAAAGGAGAAACATAAGTGGCTCCCGCTTTGGCCGCCAGTAAAGCTTGACCGGCACTAAATACAAGTGTGCAATTCGTTTTAATTCCCTGGTCAGAAAAGTATTTCAAGGCTTTTACTCCATCCTGGATCATTGGGATTTTCACCACAATTTGGGGATGCAAAGCGGCAAGTGCTTCTCCCTCACGCACCATTCCTTCGAAATCGGTACTTATTACTTCGGCACTTACGTCACCATCAACGATATCGCAAATTGCTTTATAATGATTGATAATGTTTTCCTCTCCAGTGATGCCTTCTTTGGCCATTAGAGATGGATTGGTAGTAACTCCATCTAATACGCCTAGTTCCTGGGCTTCTTTTATTTGATCGAGGTTTGCGGTATCAATGAAAAACTTCATCTGGTAGAATTTTCGGCAAAAATAACTATTGTTCAGGAGCCGCTGACTTGATTTCTAGCTTAAAATGGAAGTTGGCGCCTTTTTCGGGGCTACTTTGAATTTGAAGGGTACTCCCCATGTTGAAAAGGAGATCCTGACAAAGGTTTAAGCCCATTCCGGTTCCCTTTTCACCAAGTGTTCCCTGGGTGCTGGGCAGTTTTTCTCCTTCCATTAGGGTAGCGATTTGTTGGGTGCTTAAACCTCTTCCATTGTCTTGAATGGAAACCTCCACTTCAATGGCACTAACAGAGCGGGCCACAAGCCTTACTTTTCCCGACTTAGGAGCTACGAACTTAATGGCATTGGCCAATAGATTGCGTAATATCACCCGCAGGGCGTTAGGATCTGCCATGACCTGTAAGGATTGATCCATGCTATTGATAACCTGAATTTCTTTTTGTTTGATTTCAATCTGTTTCTCCTTGATCAAATCTTCCACTAAACGGGCGATAAAGAGAGGTTTCTTCTGAATTTGCATACCCGAGGCTTGATGCTTAAGCCAATCCAGCGTTTTAAAGAGCAAGGCCTTGGTTCTGCCCAGGCTATCAAATATCATTTGCAAATGCAGCTTCCGATCCTCGGGGTCATTATCCTCTTGTTGTAAGGAAAGCCTGGCTAATTCCAAGCTGCTTACCACTCCTTCTTTAAGATCATGGGCTAATAGGGATAGGACTTTCTGCTTCGCATCATTTGCCTGTTCCAGGGCCATAGTCTTACGACTCAACTCAAGACTTTTTTCTTGATTAGCTGTGACATCGGTTAACACGGCCACAGTTCCTTCAAGTTTACCTTTAGAGTGCATTTCAGAAAGCGAAACCAAATGATAATAGGTTCGTCCATTTTGCTTGCGAGAAGAAATAACCTGATAGCTGCTTTTTTGACCAACTTGATTTAGATGTGACTTCCAATCGGCTTTAATGCTTTCGGTTTTTAGCTGGTTTAGAAGTTTTTCGTTTTCCCTTAGTTCGGCACCATCAAAGAACTTAAAATGGCGTTTGGCTGCACTATTGAAAAAGATTAAACGCTCACTATAATCCATTGCCATGATAACAGTATTCATTTGGTCCGCTGCAAGTCGCGTTCTTTGATACATTAGCCTTAACCTCTGGCTTAAACTCTTTAGCCTTTGTATGAATCGATAATAGACGATAAAGGCCGTAAGAAGAATTAGCGCTATCAGTGTAACAAAAAGGATTGTTCGATTTTGGTAAGCAATTATTTCTCCTTGTCGATTATTGGAAGCCTCTAAACGCGAAAGCATTTCTCGATTTTCAAGGTAATCACCCTGCACCAGCATCATTTCGAGTTGCAAGGTGTCTTTCAGTGCTATCAGCTTTTGATTAACGTGATTAATCTCAGCTAGAAAAAGATTTGCCTCTCTGGTTTTACCTTCTGATCGCAGAAGCTTTTCCTTTTTTATTAGGTATCCTACCTGCAGATCAAGGTTTTCAAAGTCCCTAACTGCGGCAAGGGCAGTATCTAAATAGAAGTGCAAGCTATCTTTAGAATCTATTGCCTCAAACAGTTCAATTTTAAGATTTATCCAACGCACATCCCGAAAGGGAAACTCCATGGCTTTAGCTCTTTCTAAATGCGCTTTCGCTTGAAAGTATTGTTGATCATTAAGCGCAATTTCTGCCCACTCACAGTAGATATCGCCGATAAACTCCAGATCATTGGCCTTTTCACTAGTACTAACAGCTTCTTGAAGAATTGAGTCAGCCTTTTCATAGCGATTCATTAGGCGGTTAACTCTGGCCAGGTAGAGAAGGGAGTGGCAGATTAAAAACTCCTGATCCAGTGTTTTTCGGATTTCATAGGCCCGTAGGAAATTTGCTTCTGCTGAATCATACCTCCCTAAACGGTTATGACAAAGGGCTACGTTGTTTAAAGCGACCGCTTCACCATAATCATCTTTATTTCGGCTCATTACATTGGCACACTGGCGAAAAATGTCCATTGCATCCTCATAAAGTCTTACCCTGTAAAGCAGCATTCCATATCCGGTAAGGAACCAGCCTTCTTCTCTTAACCACTCTTTATCATCTCGACTTCCCACATAGCTCATCCCTTCATTAAAGGCTTTTAATGCTTCGGTATATCGACCCTTATCGAAATTGATGCGCCCTCTTTGGGCATAGATGTCAAGCAAGTTATGCTGATCAGCTATGTTTAGTGAAATGATTTCGGCGATATCGAGGTAGCGCATTCGCTCATGAAGAGGGAGAAACAGGTCCTCTGCCAGCAAACGATAAGTAGTGGCGTACTTTTTAGGACAGTCCAGGCTATCGCATTCTGCTCTAAGCTCTATTAGTTTGGGGTGCTGATAGAATTCACCCGATAGATTCACGCTAAAAAGTAATAGCGCTAAAACGCTCCCAATTCCCTTAAATGCCAATGTTCCTCTCCTTGCTGTCGTTCCGAAATTAAAGAAAAATCTATAATGCCAGCAGAGTAAAAAGAAATAAGGCAAGCGATCCATATCACACCGCTACGACCGATTACCCTTGCTGCGTTCCCGCCCTGGGGGAGTTCATCAGGAGCTGGTTGTATGGGACTTGCCTTATGGCGACAAAATTACGGTAAATCCTGCGAAGGAAAAAGCCTCCAGAGTTGATATTGATATATATTTGTGTTTCGACAAAAAAAGATGCTAAATGGACAATCCAAGTTTTAAACCAGCTATAAATCTAGGCCTAATTATGTTGGCCGTATCTGTACTATTCGTAGTATCGGCCTATGCCATTGATTTGACCCTTATGACCAATATGTATATAGGGATCATTCTAATCTTGTTATGGATGGTAATATTGGTACTCAGCCCAGTGCAAACTAGAAAGCAGGCTGGAGGATTGATTAGCTTTAAGCATGCATTCGCTGCAGTTATGATTACGTTTTTGGTTTGTAGCGTTCCTAGCACTCTTGTTACTTACACGCTTTTTGGAGTTATTGATCAAGATGCAGCTGCCAAAATAGAAGAACTACAGATTGAATCTTCAATAGATATGATGAGAAGATTTGGTGCTCCCGAAGAACAGATAGATGAGCAGGTAGACTACATGGGAGAGATGGATCAATTCGCTTTATCGACACAACTTATGGGACTATTAAGATCCTTTGTTTTTGTCGCTATTTACGGTTTAATTATCGCAGCAATAGTGAAGAAGAAAAAGACCGAGTTTGAATAAGATTCAGTTTTGTTAATGGATTTATCATTAGTAATTCCTCTCTACAATGAAGAGGAATCTTTAAAGGAGCTATATACCTGGATTTGTAAAACCGCCGAGGAAGAAAAGATTGATTTTGAAATCATCTTTGTAAACGACGGTTCAAGCGATACAAGTCTGGAGGTGCTCCATGAACTATCTTCCAAAGACAATCGCGTTAAGGTCATTTCCTTCCGTAGAAATCACGGTAAGTCCGCTGGTTTAAATGTAGGATTTGCCGCAGCAACGGGTGATGTAGTAATCACTATGGATGCAGATTTACAAGATAGTCCGGATGAGATTCCAGAGCTCATTAAAATGATCAAAGAGGATGGTTTTGATCTGGTAAGTGGATGGAAGAAAAAACGCTATGATCCACTTTCTAAAACAATTCCCACTAAGTTTTACAATTGGGCTACCCGAAGGATAAGCAAGATTCAATTACATGATTTTAACTGCGGGCTTAAGGCCTATAAAAATGAGGTAATTAAAGCCGTAAATGTTCAGGGTGAAATGCACCGCTATATACCGGTATTAGCGAAGAATGCTGGATTCAACAAGATCGGTGAAAAAGTGGTTCAGCATCAGGCTAGAAAGTATGGTACCACAAAGTTTGGGCTAAGCCGCTTTATTAATGGCCCCCTGGATCTTCTAACTCTAGCATTTGTATCTAAGTTTTCCAAGCGTCCAATGCACTTTTTTGGACTTTATGGCACACTAATGATGATAGTGGGATTTCTGGCAGCCATCTATATTGGAGCAGAAAAAATCATTGCTCTGCAAATGGGAGAGAAGGCGCGATTGGTTACCGAAAACCCGATCTTTTTTATTGCTTTAGCGACCATGATTATTGGTACCCAATTATTTCTGGTGGGCTTTGTTGCGGAGCTTATAATTCGTAACAGTAACAAACCGGTAGAATACACCGTAGAAGAGCGGATTAACTTTGACTCCTAGGCTCTCTTTAATAGTTCCCTTATACAATCGTCCGGAGGAAATCAAAGAGCTGCTGGACAGCCTTTGCCTGCAAAGCGATACGGATTTTGAGCTTATCATTGTTGAAGATGGATCTCAGAACAAGAGTGATGAGATTGTCGACGAGTATCGGGACAGACTTCAATTAGAATATTTCTTTAAAGAGAATAGCGGCCCGGGACAATCTAGAAATTATGGTGCTGAAAGAGCCAGTGGTGACTATTTTGTTTTCCTGGATTCTGATTGCATTATACCTCCACAATATGTAAAAGAGGTTAAAAGCTTTTTAAGTAATTCCTGGGTGGATGCTTTTGGGGGTCCTGATCGGGCGGATAGCAGTTTTAGCAGTATTCAGAAGGCCATTAACTATTCCATGACCTCTCTTTTTACTACCGGGGGCATAAGAGGAAACAAGAGAAGTGTTGAGAAATTCCACCCTCGCAGTTTTAATATGGGTTATAGCAAGGAGGTTTTTGAAAAGACTGGAGGTTTTGCCCAAATGCGCTTTGGGGAAGATATTGATATGAGCATTCGCTTAATGGGCCTTGGCTTCAAAACCGCCTTAATTAGTGAAGCATATGTTTACCACAAACGTAGAAGCACCTGGAGGCAATTTTATAAGCAGGTTCATAATTCAGGCATTGCTAGAATAAACCTCTACAAAAGGCATCCGGCCAGTTTAAAGCTTTTACATTTTTTCCCGGCAGCTTTTACTCTCTTTACCCTATTCGCCTTAATCGTGGCCTTTTGGACCTTACTACCACTTTTTTTATTAATCCTTTACCTCTTTGTAATTCTGGTCGACGCCAGCTTCAGTAATAGGAGTATGGTGGTGGGTTTGAAAGCGGTATTAGCCTCTTTTATTCAGCTTTTTTCTTACGGTTTGGGATTTATTAAGGCCTTTTACAGAAGGCTGATTCTTGGTCAGGGTGAATTTGCCGCCTATCAGAAGAACTTTTACAAGTAGTCCTTCTTCACAAATAGGATTGCTCCGTTTTCGTATTGGGCTTGCAAACTATAGCCAGAATCTTCCCGACTTAGTTTATTGATCATCTCTTGATCCTTATAGTCCAGAAGGTAATAGGCGTCGTACTGAATATCCTTATATCCATTCCTACTCAAGGGCGCCAACCAGTTAAGTTCCTTGCTCTCGCGATATACATTAAGCGCTGGTTCAAATAGCCAATTGATGCCAAGAGTGAATTTTTCTTGATTAACAGCTTCGGTATTGCTTAGGTCCTCCATCAAATTTTTGTGGGAGGAATCATATTCCCAATCAATAGTTCTCTTTAAGTTGAAGTGTTGAAAGTTGAATGCGAGTAAAGCAACTATTAGAACATTAAGTCCTAATTGGAACTGTTCTCCATTCCTAAAACGATTAAACCGCTGAAAAAAGAATAGCACTAAGCAAATGACTAGTGGAGCGTAAACCAAGGTGGTTCGACCCAATAGATACTGCGTGCCTAGTATGTAGTGCTGTGCAATCTGGGCACCGATAGTGAGCAGTAACCACAGCAATAATTCGGCGTAGAAATACCATCCGGCTTCACTGGAAGCTCTCAAATGATCCAGTATGAAGAATAGAACTGAGACCAGAGCAATTAGGACAAAAGCATATCTCAAACCTTCTGTAAACAGGGGATATTGATGATAGGTGAAATTCCATGTTAAATCATAAAGGCTATCATTCCAAAAACTGCTTGTCCCTCCAAACAGATCTCCACTGATGTTTTTCAGGGGTAGAAAAATTAAAAGACCCAAAACCCCGGTTACAATGCCCACGGGTCTCCATAATACGCCTAAACTCTTGGTTTGGTTTTCTCCTTCCGACCAATAAAGGATGAGGATTAATGCCACTAAAGCCACATAGGCATACAGGAAAGTGAAATTGGCATATACTGCAAAAGCCGCAAAAAGTAAGGTTCGCCAAATATGATGTCCATTATTTAATTCGCGGTAACAGTAAAGATGGTAAATGGAAGCAAGGCTTAAACTGATTCCCATTCCATAACCGCGGGCCATGGCAAAGAAA
Organism: Croceimicrobium sp.; assembly: GCA_965279135.1. Lineage (GTDB taxonomy): Bacteria > Bacteroidota > Bacteroidia > Flavobacteriales > Schleiferiaceae > Croceimicrobium. The sequence continues at coordinate 1,192,936 of OZ257133.1, forward strand.
TCCATGAAATAAAGTTGAAGCCCTAAAGCTAGAAAAGCGAGAATCTGAATTCCTGGAAAACGAAACTTCCTTGCTAGTGCCGCGGCGTAGCGGATGTAAACAATGGAAAACAAAACGTTCGGAAGTCGAAGGGAAAAATCGCTCAGGCCAAAAATATTCACACTCAATTTTATCAATAGAGTATTGAGAATGTGGTTATTGGGTATGTGGGGAGGTTTGTATAGAATTATCCCTAACCAATTCTGCCTCACATAGTGCAAATAGGTGTAGGCCTCGTCGTGGGTAAGAGGTATTCTTAAAGCTCTTAGCACCACTAAGCTTAAAAATATAAGTCCCCCGATAAACATAATCCAACCTACATAAGGCCTTCTAATTTGCTTCCCCATCTGTTCTTTTGATGTGGGCAAATTTATTGATAAGCTGCATTTATGCTTTCAAGCATCCCAATTAAAGCTAGTATTTTTGCACCATGAAGAAATTTGCCTGGTTCATTTCCTTTTTGATCCCCCTTTCTTTATGGGCTCAAGCCCCTACTAATCCGACTGATGCCCAAGGAAGGCCTCATGGTGTTTGGCAGAAAAACCACCCTAATGGGAAGCTTCGGTATACCGGGAAATTCGACCATGGTATTCCCGTAGATACATTTAGATATTTCAGTACAAATGGTCAAATACGCACCTTAAATGTTTTTAGAGCGAAAACAAAGGTTTGCATGAGCTTTCAATATGGAGAAAAGAAAAAATTGGCCGCTCAAGGATTGTATAGGGATAAGCAGAAAGACAGCGTTTGGACCTATTACAATAAGGCGGGGGATCTTGTAGCTCGAGTGCAATTCAAGGATAATGTAGAGGATGGGCCCAGTGAGAAGTATCACACCAACGGCAAGCTGGCCGAATCCGTTTCTTATAAGAGTGGTCAGAAGGAAGGTCCCTGGCTTCAGTTTTATGAAACGGGTAAAAAAATGGCAGAGGGACAATATGTAGGAGGTAAGCTCCACGGTGAAGCGACTTATTTCTTCTCATCCGGTAAACCTCGGTCAAGAGGAAATTACATTATGGGATTAATGGACGGAACCTGGTATTATTTTACCGACGATCTTAAACTAGATCGAAAAGAGCAGTGGAAGAGAGGAAGACTCATTGAAGACAAGAAGAAGGAAGCAAAGTAGAAAATGGCAAGGGTAGTAGTTGGACTTAGTGGAGGAGTAGATAGCAGCGTTGCTGCACATCTACTTATTGAGCAAGGCCATGAGGTTATTGGGCTATTTATGCGCAATTGGCATGACGAATCCGTGACCATTCATGATGAATGCCCCTGGATCGAGGATAGCAATGATGCCATGCTGGTTGCTGAAAAACTGGGAATTCCATTTCAGGTGATTGACTTAAGCGCGGAATACAAGGAGCGCATTGTTGATTATATGTTCGCCGAATATGAAGCAGGTCGAACCCCAAATCCCGATGTTCTCTGTAACAGAGAAATCAAGTTTGATGTTTTCCTCGATAGGGCTCTTGCTCTTGGTGCCGATTTTGTGGCAACCGGACATTACTGCAGAAGGGGAGAAGTTGAGATAGAAGGTAAAAAGGTTTATCAGCTCCTGGCGGGAGTAGATAATAACAAAGATCAGAGCTATTTTCTTTGTCAGCTTAATCAAGAGCAATTAAGCAAAGCACTATTCCCAATTGGGCACTTGCAAAAAAGTGAAGTACGGAAAATTGCTACCGATCTCGACCTTGTTACTGCTGATAAAAAGGATTCTCAGGGCTTGTGCTTTATCGGTAAAGTACGCTTACCCGATTTCTTACAACAGCAACTAGCCTCGAAAAAGGGAAAAGTAATTGAAATTAATGCCGAGCAAGCGGTACCACGAGATTTGGAGCGACTTCCGGAGCAGAATTCGTGGTCTGAATTAGTCGCGCCATTTGCTTTTACGGAAGAAATGGGCACTTACAAAGGGGATCATAATGGCGCACATTACTTTACTATCGGACAAAGAAAGGGCCTTGGTATTGGTGGTACCCCAGAACCCCTATTCGTTATAGGTACCGATACAGAACACAACCTTATTTACACTGGCCAGGGAGAAGCTCATCCTGCTTTACGAAAGGAAGCCCTTTTTGTAAATGCTAAAGATGTGCATTGGTTAAGAGAGGATTTGCGTTTAAATCCTGGTGAACAAGCTAAGTACAAAGCTAGAATCCGATATCGTCAACCACTTTTCGAAGTTGAACTTCATGCTACTGAAAAGGGGCTTTATGTATTATTTGCAGTGGCTCAAAAAGCAGTCACGCCCGGGCAATTTGTGGCCTGGTACAGGGAAGACGAGTTGATTGGTTCGGGTGTAATTCAGTTTTAGATATGATGAAGAGATTATTGCTTACAACTTTTATCAGCTTGAGCTTTTTGGCTCAAGGTCAGGATGAAGGTTTACGAGTTTATTTAAGTGATAAGGGCAGCAGTTTAGCAATTCTTGATAATCCCGAGCTTTTCCTTTCTCAGGAAGCTTTGGAAAGAAGGTCTGCCCAAGGAATTTCCATTGATAAATATGATTTACCTCTGGCACCTGAGTATCTCAAGGAAGTTCGAAGACTTGGAGGAAAGATTGAAGCCAAATCCAAGTGGTTGAATTATATCTATGTTTCCGGTATAGCAGAGGAAGATTTGTTAAAAATTCCTTTTGTTAAGAAAATTGAAGTACCCAAAACCTATAAGAGTAATCTGGCTGGAACTAGTGGCAATTTTGATTACGGCCTTGGCAGATCTCAGATTGAGCTTATTTCGGGACATCTATTACATCAGGAAGGTTTTACGGGTCGGGGTGTAAGTATTGCGGTTATTGATGCAGGTTTTAGAGGTACGCTGGTCGCTCCGGTACTAGACAGTTTGAGGCAATCCGGTCGCCTGCGTGGTTCCTATAACTTCATTACTAAGGATACTAATGTTTATACCGGGCAGGGCAGTCATGGTGCCTCGGTATTATCCGTAATGGCGGCTCTGGAAACTGGGGCCTTCGTTGGAACCGCTCCCCATGCTGATTATTGGTTACTTACTTCCGAGAACATTGGCTCAGAAACGCCAATCGAAATGGACCATTGGCTCATGGCAGCTGAATTTGCAGATAGTGTAGGAGCGCATGTTATAAATACTTCATTAGGATATACCACTTTCGATGATCCCTCCGATGATCATAGTTATGCCGATATGGATGGAAATACTACGGTAGTAACTCGCGCCGCAGATTGGGCCGCTTCCCGAGGCATCGTTGTGGTGGCTAGTGCAGGTAATGAGGGTGCTGGTTCCTGGCAGTTTATTGGCGCTCCTGCCGATGGAGACAGCGTTTTAGCCGTTGGAGCTACAGATGCAACCGGAACTTATGTAGGCTTTAGCAGCAGGGGACCGTCTTTCGATTCTCGCGTTAAACCGGATGTTTCCGCAATGGGAGCAGGAACTGTACTCATTAATTCTCAGGGACAGGTTCAAAGTGGTTTTGGAACTAGCTTTTCATCACCTTGTATCGCCGGTATGGCGGCCTGTTTAGTTCAGGCAGATCCTACCCTACATGGTGAAGAAATAGCATGGCAAATTCGTCGTAGCGCCCATTTGTTTGGAAATGCAAATAACACCTTGGGCTTCGGGATACCGGATTTCCATCAAGCCTGGCAGGTGGGATTAGATGAATCATCAACAGTTGTCAATCTTAATATTTATCCCAATCCTTGTAAGGATCGACTTTTTATTCACGGAGATTTTCAAGTGAATGAATCGCTTGACATCAGAATCCAGGATCAAAGTGGTAAGCTGGTTTACACTGCGGATAAGCTTTGGCAAAGGCAGGCACTGTTGTTAGATCTGAGTATTCTTGAACCAGGAATGTACCTGCTTAGCGTAAACGGACAGCAGCAAAAACTACTCGTTCAATGAGAAATCGCCTAACGGAGCTTTTAGGGATTGATATTCCACTCATTCAAGCAGGGATGATTTGGTGCAGCGGTTGGAAGTTAGCCTCTGCTGTTAGTAATAGCGGAGCACTGGGCATTATCGGATCGGGTTCTATGTATCCTGATGTTCTAAAAGAACACATTAGAAAGTGTAAGCAAGCAATTGGAGGTAAGCCTTTTGCAGTTAATGTTCCCATGCTTTATCCTCAAATTGAGGACCTAATGCAAATCATTATTGAAGAGAAGGTACCCATTGTATTCACTTCTGCAGGGAATCCTAAAACCTGGACTCAACACTTAAAATCACATGGGATTACAGTTGTACATGTGGTTAGCTCCTTAAAGTTTGCTCTAAAGGCAGAGGCTGCTGGAGTTGATGCCGTTGTGGCCGAAGGCTTTGAGGCAGGAGGACATAATGGGAGGGACGAAACTACCAGCATGGTGCTTTGGCCTATGGTTAGTGAGGCTTTGCAAATTCCGGTGATTGCCGCTGGGGGAATTGCTAGTGGAGCCCAAATTTTAGCCGCCTTTGCCTTAGGGGCTGAGGGAGTGCAGATTGGCTCTCGTTTTGTAGCTTCTGAAGAAAGCTCCGCGCATCTTCACTTTAAGAATGCGGTTATAGAGGCTCAGGAGGGAGATACGATTTTAACCTTGAAGGAGCTTGCGCCAGTGCGCTTAATTAAGAATCCATTTTTTGATCAAATCCAGGAAGCTTATAGTAAGGGCGTTGGTAAAGAGGAATTAAAAGCTTTATTAGGTCGCGCTCGTGCTAAAAGAGGAATGTTTGAAGGAGACCTGGAAGAGGGAGAATTAGAAATTGGACAGGTTAGCGGAATGATTGATGAAATGAAGCCGGCAGCCCAAATTGTCAAGGAACTTTGGACTGATTTTGAAACTCGCCGGGAACATCTTTTTGGATTAAAAGGTTCTATTGAAAACAATAACTAGGAAATAAGCAGCATTAAATAAGTAATACTTGCCGCGCCCTTGTATATAAAATATATTTGAAGCAAATCTCACTTTAATGAAGAAGTTCTCTTTACTGATCACTGCCCTCTTAATGGTGATCACTTCATTTTCCACTAAAGCATCTCACCTTTTAGGTGGGGAAATTTATTGGGAGTGCACCCCTAGCGGTCAATACATCTTTACTCTGGTTCTTTATCGGGATTGTACGGGTATACCTATTCCAACCACTCCACAAACAATTAGTGGACCAGCGACAATTAGTTGTACCTACATATCTTCTTTATCAGGCGACGTTTCACCAGATTGTCCAAACACCGCTTTAGATATTAGCTGTGCGCAGCAGGATGATGGCGCAATTGAGAAAGGTGTTTATCGTAGTCAGCCTGTAAACTTGGCTGGTATCCCTCCTGCAGGTGGTTGGGAATTTGCCTGGACCTCTTGCTGCCGCCCACAACTACAGAATACAAATGCATCGGGATACTACCTACGTTCTCGTATGTATCCTTATACACCACCAGGCTCTACCCAACCATTAAACACTGCGACTTGCTACGACAACAGTCCGGTATTTGCACAGGATGCCAATGCGGTAACTTGTCCTAACTTCTTATTTGAGTTTAACCACCTTCCTTCTGATAAGGATATCGATAGCTTAGTTTTTGACTGGGGAAATCCTTGGGATGGAGCGAACTCTAATATTTCTTTTAACTCAGGTTATGCCTTCAATGCGCCATTCCCTGATGGAACAGAAGACCCTAACAATGGTCCTAATACCTTAGATCCTTTCTCTGGAGAGCTTACTGCTTTAGCAAATAACCCTACTGATGGCTGGTACGCCTCATGTGTGGTAATTAAAGAATATCGTTGTAATCAGCTGATCGGTGAGGTGTATCGTGATGTACCGCTTTACTACCTGGCCACCGGCGACTGCCCATCAAACCCGAGCACTCCATCAGCGGAGATAGACACAGCGGTATATACGGAAGTAAACCGAACAGGTAATGTATACCGGGTACGTACCTATCCTCAGGATACGGTTCAGTTCAGGGTAGTAGCGCGAGATTTAGATCAGTTTGCCAATGGTTCCTTCCAACAGATATGTATGAAGGCAGGTGGACTGCAATTAAACAGTAATAACTATGCCTCTAGTACAGGCTGTAATGGAGCAGCACCTTGTGCGACTCTAACCTCATTTAACTCCTCGGGTACTTATTGTAGCGTGATCCAGAACACGGTGGAGTTTTTCTGGATTCCCGATTGTGTGCACCTGAACTTTGGAGGTTGTGGAACGGCTTCAAACACCTATTTCTTTACCGTAAGGATGGAGGATGATGGTTGTGCGGCCCCGAAAGTAGGTCTGGCGACGATTATCGTAGAAGTGATCGCGGGTGATCCTACGCCTCCTGACCTACGCTGTGCGAATGTAAATCTGGATGGTACGATTGATCTGAGTTGGGGACAACCGGCTCTGGACAGTGTCTTGGAGTTCAACTATTACCGGATTTATGGCTCGAACTCGCCCAATGGCCCCTGGACCGTGGTAGACAGTATTCCTCATTATGATACGCTTACTACTACAGTACCTTCTCAAGGTCCTACCTCTTACTTCTACATGGAGATGAGTACCGGTCCTTGCGACTTCATCTCTTTACCTAGTGAGACGATCTCTACGATGACGATGAGTTTAACAGCAATACCTCCAAACAGTCCGGAGATAGCTCAGCTTTCGTGGACGGATCACAATGGGGTCGGCTTAGATCCCTCACGAGGAAATATTTATGAGGTCTGGGTAGAAGCCCCACAGGGTAGTGGTAATTGGCAAAAGCTCGGCGAAACGACCGGTAATAATTATACCGATACAGTGAGTGTCTGTGATATGTTAGTAGCTTATCAGGTACGTGTTCCCGATACGGTAGTAGGCTGTTCAGCAGGTTCTACTCAGGATACAGGTCGCTTCCAGGATCGTACTAATGTGCAGAACATCAATCTGGGTCGGGTATTGGTTAATGAGAATAACAATGCCATGGTAGACTTTGACTCTGACCCAGGCGGTGATATCGTCTTGTTCTACCTCTTACATAATGACCCGATGAATGGTTGGGTGATTGTAGACTCGATCCCGGCAGGAACCAATATGCCTTATGAATGGACCGGATCAATGGCAGATACCCGTTCTGAGCAGTTTAAGGTAGTGTCGGTAGATAGCTGTGGTAATCAGAGCGATGATCTGGCCGTAAGTCCTTACAATACGATTTACTTAAGAAACTATCTGAACAAGTGTGAGGGCTACTCTCGCTTGAGTTGGAATGAATACCGTGAATTCCCGAATGGAGTACATGAGTACCGAGTATGGACTCAGATTACCGAAGATGATGGTACGGTATTACCTCCTACGATACTCTTTACAGCTTCACCAGAAGATACCAGCTTCCGTCAGAATGTAATCCGCAAAGGATACAGCTATTGTTATGTGATTGAAGCCCGGGATACGATTGCTAATCTGAGTTCGACTTCTAATACGGTATGTGTAGAGGCGGCAGTACCACAGCAATCCCAGCAGTTGTACATCTCTCGGGTAACCAATGACTTTAGCCGAGATGCGATAGACCTGGAGATTTACATCGATGGTCAGGCGGATGTACGTAGCTTCCAGATCCAGAGAGCTCCAGAATACTTTGGTCCTTACCGTACCATTGCAACTTTAGGTAAGCCAACGGCACCACCATATATTATCGACTTCCAGGACTTTGGAGTAGAGTCGGATAAGTTCAGCTACTTCTATAGAGTTACAGCTACGGACAGTTGTGGAGGTTATGATACCATTAGTAATATCTCTGGAAACATCCGCTTATCGGTACGCCCCGCGGAGGATGTAACCAACCGCTTAAGCTGGAACCGCTACTTAGGTTGGGGAGGTTATGTAGATCGTTATGAGATTTACCGTCGTCGTTCCGATCGCACCAACTGGGAGAAAGTAGGGGAGAATATCACTACCAGCGGAAGAGAGGATACCACCTGGATTGATTATGAGATCGCTGATCTGGTAGAGGCCAATCCACTACAGGGCGAGTATTGCTACTACATCCAGGCCGTAGAGGGCGGTAACCCTCAGGGGATTATCGACAATCAGGGTAACCCGATGAGTGTGATCTCTAATCAGGGATGTGCACAGCAGGGAGCGAAGGTATACCTGGCTACGGCGTTCCGTCCGGGAAGCTCCATTGCCGAGAACCAGTCTTATGGACCCTCACTAAGGTTGGCAGAGGTAGACAACTACTACTTCTACATTATGAATCGTTGGGGTAAGAAGGTCTTTGAGTCTAGCAATCCGATTGAAAAGTGGGATGGTAACTTTGAAGGAAATCCTTCACCTCAGGGAGTGTACATTTATTACGTGAAATTCCAGACTCCAGGAGAAGTGGAGGAGGAAGAGCGTGGAAACTTTACTTTGATCCGTTAAGTCGGAAAATCAATAAGACCACACGAAGGCTTCCCAATTGGGAAGCCTTTTTTAATTTAGAATGGTCAGAGTCGGGTTTTAATCCCTTTAATGTATCCTTTACTCATTGATTCTTTCAATCTAAATCGATTACCAATAATTTCGATAAAAATTCCGGCAATGAAAACCTTCAAACGTATTCTCCTATTTTTTCTCGCTTTAGGCTTTAGTTCCAGTCTCAATGCATCTCACCTTTTAGGTGGGGAAATTTATTGGGAATGTGCTCCTAATGGTCAATACATCTTTACCCTGGTTCTTTATCGTGATTGTACCGGTGCTTCAATGCCAAGTGGTACTCAATTCATCAATGGTCCGGCAGGAAATATTGCTTGTACTTACATAGCAATATTATCCGGTGATGTATCTCCGGATTGCCCTAATTCAGCATTGGATATAAATTGTAGTGCCGGTGATGATGGCGCCATTGAGAAAGGGGTATTCCGAAGTTTTCCCGTTTCGCTAAATGGTATTCCACCCGCCGGAGGTTGGGAGTTTAGTTGGTCACTCTGCTGTCGTCCACCCCTAGAAAACACCAATGCATCGCAGTACTACCTGCGTTCCAAAATGTATCCCTTTACCAATCCTATTACCGGAATTACCGCTAACACTTCAACTTGCTACGACAACAGTCCGGTATTTGCTCAGGATGCGAATGCGGTAACTTGTCCTAACTTCTTATTTGAGTTTAACCACCTTCCTTCTGATAAGGATATCGATAGCTTAGTTTTTGACTGGGATAACCCTCAAACCGGCGCTAACCAAAGTATTTCTTTCGACCCAGGTTATGCTTTCAATGCACCATTTCCTGATGGAACAGAAGACCCTAACAATGGTCCTAATACCTTGGATCCTTTCTCCGGGGAGATTACGGCCCTGGCCAATAACCCAACCGAAGGCTGGTATGCCTCATGTGTTGTGATTCGCGAGTATCGTTGTAATCAGCTGATCGGTGAGGTGTATCGTGATGTACCGCTTTACTACCTGGCCACCGGCGACTGCCCATCAAACCCGAGCACTCCATCAGCGGAGATAGACACAGCGGTATATACGGAAGTAAACCGAACAGGTAATGTATACCGGGTACGTACCTATCCTCAGGATACGGTTCAGTTCAGGGTAGTAGCGCGAGATTTAGATCAGTTTGCCAATGGTTCCTTCCAACAGATATGTATGAAGGCAGGTGGACTGCAATTAAACAGTAATAACTATGCCTCTAGTACAGGCTGTAATGGAGCAGCACCTTGTGCGACTCTAACCTCATTTAACTCCTCGGGTACTTATTGTAGCGTGATCCAGAACACGGTGGAGTTTTTCTGGATTCCCGATTGTGTGCACCTGAACTTTGGAGGTTGTGGAACGGCTTCAAACACCTATTTCTTTACCGTAAGGATGGAGGATGATGGTTGTGCGGCCCCGAAAGTAGGTCTGGCGACGATTATCGTAGAAGTGATCGCGGGTGATCCTACGCCTCCTGACCTACGCTGTGCGAATGTAAATCTGGATGGTACGATTGATCTGAGTTGGGGACAACCGGCTCTGGACAGTGTCTTGGAGTTCAACTATTACCGGATTTATGGCTCGAACTCGCCCAATGGCCCCTGGACCGTGGTAGACAGTATTCCTCATTATGATACGCTTACTACTACAGTACCTTCTCAAGGTCCTACCTCTTACTTCTACATGGAGATGAGTACCGGTCCTTGCGACTTCATCTCTTTACCTAGTGAGACGATCTCTACGATGACGATGAGTTTAACAGCAATACCTCCAAACAGTCCGGAGATAGCTCAGCTCTCGTGGACGGATCACAATGGGGTCGGCTTAGATCCCTCACGAGGAAATATTTATGAGGTCTGGGTAGAAGCCCCACAGGGTAGTGGTAATTGGCAAAAGCTCGGCGAAACGACCGGTAATAATTATACCGATACAGTGAGTGTCTGTGATATGTTAGTAGCTTATCAGGTACGTGTTCCCGATACGGTAGTAGGCTGTTCAGCAGGTTCTACTCAGGATACAGGTCGCTTCCAGGATCGTACTAATGTGCAGAACATCAATCTGGGTCGGGTATTGGTTAATGAGAATAACAATGCCATGGTAGACTTTGACTCTGACCCAGGCGGTGATATCGTCTTGTTCTACCTCTTACATAATGACCCGATGAATGGTTGGGTGATTGTAGACTCGATCCCGGCAGGAACCAATATGCCTTATGAATGGACCGGATCAATGGCAGATACCCGTTCTGAGCAGTTTAAGGTAGTGTCGGTAGATAGCTGTGGTAATCAGAGCGATGATCTGGCCGTAAGTCCTTACAATACGATTTACTTAAGAAACTATCTGAACAAGTGTGAGGGCTACTCTCGCTTGAGTTGGAATGAATACCGTGAATTCCCGAATGGAGTACATGAGTACCGAGTATGGACTCAGATTACCGAAGATGATGGTACGGTATTACCTCCTACGATACTCTTTACAGCTTCACCAGAAGATACCAGCTTCCGTCAGAATGTAATCCGCAAAGGATACAGCTATTGTTATGTGATTGAAGCCCGGGATACGATTGCTAATCTGAGTTCGACTTCTAATACGGTATGTGTAGAGGCGGCAGTACCACAGCAATCCCAGCAGTTGTACATCTCTCGGGTAACCAATGACTTTAGCCGAGATGCGATAGACCTGGAGATTTACATCGATGGTCAGGCGGATGTACGTAGCTTCCAGATCCAGAGAGCTCCAGAATACTTTGGTCCTTACCGTACCATTGCAACTTTAGGTAAGCCAACGGCACCACCATATATTATCGACTTCCAGGACTTTGGAGTAGAGTCGGATAAGTTCAGCTACTTCTATAGAGTTACAGCTACGGACAGTTGTGGAGGTTATGATACCATTAGTAATATCTCTGGAAACATCCGCTTATCGGTACGCCCCGCGGAGGATGTAACCAACCGCTTAAGCTGGAACCGCTACTTAGGTTGGGGAGGTTATGTAGATCGTTATGAGATTTACCGTCGTCGTTCCGATCGCACCAACTGGGAGAAAGTAGGGGAGAATATCACTACCAGCGGAAGAGAGGATACCACCTGGATTGATTATGAGATCGCTGATCTGGTAGAGGCCAATCCACTACAGGGCGAGTATTGCTACTACATCCAGGCCGTAGAGGGCGGTAACCCTCAAGGGATTATCGACAATCAGGGTAACCCGATGAGTGTGATCTCCAATCAGGGATGTGCACAGCAGGGAGCGAAGGTATATCTGGCTACGGCGTTCCGTCCGGGAAGCTCCATTGCCGAGAACCAGTCCTATGGACCCTCACTAAGGTTGGCAGAGGTAGATAACTACTACTTCTACATTATGAACCGTTGGGGTAAGAAGGTCTTTGAGTCTAGCAATCCGATTGAAAAGTGGGATGGTAACTTTCAAGGAAATCCTTCGCCACAGGGAGCTTACATCTACTATGTGAAGTATCAAACTCCGGGAGAGACGGAGCTTGAGGAAAGAGGCAGCTTCACTCTTATTCGATAAAATCAACCTTTTATTATATAGAAAAGGGCTTCTCTATAGAGAGGCCCTTTTTGCTTTAATCTCTGAAAGCCACCTTTCACTCATTTAGAGAAAGAAAGCTCCTCCGGCCTAATTATCTTTATTTAATAGATGAGTTGAATTTTAAGTTTTGAATTCATCAAGCAAAAACCATTCAAACCAAGATTTTCGCTCAATTGGTTAAGGCGATTTCAAGAAGGCCTCTCCAGCCGCAGGAGGGGCCTTTTCTATTTTAAGATAAGCTTAAGCAATATGCCTCTCAGCCACAGTTCAAGGTCTCTATATTATTGCTAAATTTGCGCGCAATTTAATTCTAATTGCAGTACGCTATGTCGACTTTCAGTGACAAGATCATGGGTGAAGGACTTACCTATGACGATGTACTTTTAGTACCCGCATATTCCCAAGTATTACCTCGCGAAGTTGATCTGAGCAGCATGTTCACGCGCAACATTCGTTTAAAAGCTCCGATCATCTCGGCCGCTATGGATACCGTTACCGAAGCGACTATGGCAATCGCTATTGCGCAGGATGGTGGAATTGGGGTGCTTCATAAGAACATGACCATTGAGCAGCAAGCCGTAGAAGTGCGAAATGTAAAGCGTGCAGAAAGTGGAATGATCCTCGATCCTGTAACCTTACATGAATCGGCACTGGTGAGCGATGCAAAGAAGATGATGGCGGACTACCGAATCGGTGGAATTCCCATCGTAAATGAGGATAAGAAGCTGAAGGGAATTATCACCAATCGCGATTTACGTTTTGAGAAGAATGACGATCGTCCCTTAGCGGAGATTATGACCCGCGAAGGATTGGTTACTACATTTGAAAATACTAGTCTTACGGAAGCGGAAGTGATCTTACAAAAGCATAAGATTGAGAAACTTCCTGTCGTAGATAAGGAAAACAATCTTATTGGCTTGATTACCTATCGCGACATTACCAAGTCGAACATAAAGCCTAATGCTAATAAGGATGATTATGGCCGCTTGCGTGTTGCAGCCGCGGTAGGGGTTACCCCAGACGTGTTAGACCGTGTTACTGCTTTAGTAGAGTCAAACGTGGATGCAGTGATCATTGATACCGCACACGGACATACTGCAGGGGTGGTAAACGCTTTGAAAGCGGTTAAAAACAAATTTCCGAAGCTTGATGTAGTGGTAGGAAATGTGGCAACCGCAGAGGCCGCGCGTTACCTGGCTGATGCTGGTGCCGACGCAGTCAAAGTGGGGATCGGACCCGGATCTATTTGCACCACCCGCGTAGTTGCCGGTGTTGGTGTTCCTCAATTGACAGCAGTTATGGAAGCTCGTAAAGGTTTGGAAGGAACCGGAGTACCCCTAATTGCTGATGGTGGGGTTCGTTTTACCGGTGATATTGTAAAAGCCATTGCTGCTGGGGCAGATACCGTGATGCTGGGATCTTTGTTAGCCGGTACCAAAGAAGCTCCGGGAGAAACGATTATTTATGAGGGTCGGAGATACAAGACCTACCGAGGCATGGGCTCTATAGAAGCGATGCAACAAGGCTCAAAGGATCGATATTTCCAGGACGTGGAAGATGATATTAAAAAACTGGTGCCAGAAGGAATAGTAGGAAGAGTTGCCTACAAGGGTGAAGTAGGAGAAGTGATGTATCAATTCATAGGAGGCCTTAGGGCTGGCATGGGATATTGTGGTGCCCCAGACATTGCTACCTTACAAAAAAATGGCACTTTCGTACGCATTACCACGGCCGGAGTAAATGAGAGTCATCCACATGATGTTCATATTACTCGTGAATCACCAAATTATAGCCGTAAATAAACTCTGTAATTACAATGATGAAGAAGTCTTTGCTAATTCTAAGCCTCTCACTGGTATGGGGCGGTTTACAAGCGCAATCAGAACTGGATAGAAAAGTGCTCTTTACCGTTGAAGATGATACGGTTACTGCAGAAGAGTACATGGCGGTTTATAATAAGAACCGAGATATTGGGGAAGAAATTGATCCCAAGACCCCTGAGGAGTATTTGGACCTCTATATCAACTTCAAGTTAAAAGTGCATGAAGCGAAGGAAATGGGCAAGGATACTATGCCTGCTTTCTTAAGAGAGTTTAAAAACTATAGGGAGCAACTTACCAAGCCTTATTTATCAGATAAGGACGTAACCAAGGAACTGATTCGTGAGGCTTACAGCAGAATGAAATATGATATTCGTGCTTCTCATATTATGGTTTCACTTCCTAAGAATCCTACCCCTGAAGATACCTTGGCAGCCTACAATAAGATTAAAAGCTTAAAAGCTCAGATTGAGAATGGGGCTATATTCGAAGAAGTTGCCCAAACTTCCTCCGCCGATACCTACAGTGCCAAGAAGGGAGGGGATTTAGGGTTTTTCACCGTCTTCGATATGGTGTATCCTTTTGAAACTGCTGCTTATAAGACACGCATCGGTAAAATATCCGAACCTGTTCGCAGCCAATATGGATATCACATTGTGAAAACCACGGAACGTCGGGAGGCTCGAGGTAAAATCAAAGTCGCTCACTTGATGTTGATCGACAATGATAAAACCACCAACCAACAGAAGGAGGATGTTCGTACTAAGATCCAGGAGATTTATGGGATGCTTAAGGAAGGAGCTGATTTTAGAACTCTAGTAAAGCAGTATTCAGAGGATAAGAATTCGGTTCCTTTGGATGGAATTCTTGATGAATTTGGTATTAATAAGATGTATCCCGAATTTGAGGATGCCGCTTTTGCTTTACAGGATAGCGGGGCTTTTACGGCTCCGGTGAAAACACCAGTTGGCTGGCATATAATCATGTTAGTTGATAAAATTGGGGTTCCTGAGTTTGATAAAGTAGAAGGCCGTATTCGCAATAAAGTTGAACGTGATGATCGTGCACGCCAGAGCCAGGTTTCAGTTATGAGACGAATCAAAAAGGATTACAGCTTTAAGGAATATCCAAAGACCTTTAAGAGTCTGGTAGAGCAGGTGGATGAAAGCTTCATGGCTCGCGAGTTTAAAGTTCCGGCTAAGCTTCGTAGTGCCGATGCCACCGTATTTGAGTTCGAAGCTCATACCTATTCAGTAAAGGACGTGATGGAAATTGTGGCTGAGCGTCAGAGTCGTTATGGACGTGGTGGTAACATGCGAAACCAATTGTATCGCTTATTGAAAGACTATCAGGAAGAGGAGCTTTTAGCTTATGAAAAGAGCAAGCTCTCTGAGAAATATCCTGAATTCCGAAATCTGGAACGGGAGTATTTCGAAGGTATTCTACTCTTTGATCTTACCGAAGAAAAGGTGTGGAGAAAGGCTATGACCGATTCTACTGGTTTAGATCAATTCTTTAAGGCCAATCGCGATAAGTATCAGTGGGAGAAAAGATATCGGGTATATCTAGTAGACGCTATTGATAAGAAAACTGCAAAGAAGGCAACTAAGAAATTAGCTAAGGGCCTTTCTCGTCAAAAAGTGATGGAGGATCTCAATATTGAATCTAAACTGAATCTCAATATTGACAGTGCATTAGCAGAAATGAGTCAGTTAGGTGAATGGAAAGACATAGTTGTAAGTAAAGGAGTTATTGGTAAAACCGAGATCATCGAGGTTAATGATCGCTATAAGCAGGCTTTTATTCTGGATACTCAGGAGCCACGCGCCAAAGAGTTAAGTGAAGCCAGAGGAAGAGTGGTAAGCGATTACCAAAGCTATCTGGAGGAACAATGGCTTAATGATTTAAAATCTCGCTATACCGTAAAGGTTAATAAGGACGTACTTGCTGAAGTTATAAAGGAGCTTGAATAGGACTTATCACATAATATCTATTGCAAGTCTCCTGCTATTGGCAGGAGCTTGTGATTTTTTTAAGGGTATAGAAGATGAGGAGGATAATGGCCCGGCCGTAGCGAGGGTCTACGATTCCTATCTGTATCAAAGTGAACTGGATAAAGTGCTTCCTTCGAGTCTAAGCAAGGAAGACAGCATCAGTTTTGTGCAGAATTACATCAACGTTTGGGCTAAAAACGAGTTGATGATTTACAAGGCGGAGTTCAACTTAAGTGAGGAACAGAAGCAGTTTGAAGAACAGATCGAAAACTACCGCAATGACCTCCTTAAATTCGCATACCTCCAGAAATATGTAAGTGATCGGATAGACACGACCATCACTGATGCTGAAATCAAAACCTATTACGAAGAGAATCAGGAGAATTTTCAGCTAAAAGAGAATATCCTTCGTTTGCGCTATATATCGGTTCCTACTGATGCCCCCGATATTGAAGACCTAAAGGAACTATTTCAAAAGGCCAAAGAGGACTCAGAAGATCAACAGGAGCTTATCGACTATGCGCTAAGCTATGCGCGTAATTTTGCATTGGAAGATACAGCCTGGATAAACTTCCGAGATTTTCGTCGCCTAATTCCCATCCGCAGTTATAATCAGCAGGAATTCCTTTCACGGAATCAGTATGTGGAGATTGAGGATGATGGATTATTTTACCTTGCTGAAATAAGTGAGTACAAAATAAAAGATAACCCTTCTCCATTGGTCTATGTGCAGGATGTAATCAGAAATACTTTGCTGAATAAAAGGCGATTAACTCTGATTGCAGATTTGGAGAAAAACTTGTTAAACGACGCTTTAAAAAAGAAAGAATTTGAAACTTATCCCTAAAATCAGTTTCCTTATCATGCTCTTTAGCTTACCAGCTATCGCTCAGCCCAAACTGATCGATGGTGTGATTGCCCAGGTAGGTAAAGAGATTGTATTAAAGAGTGACCTTGATCAGTCGACTGAAGCGCAACGACGCCAGAGCCCGGCTATTCAAATCAACGACTGCCAGGTTTTTGAGGATTTACTTCTGGAGAAGCTTTTGTTGCATCAAGCTGGCCTGGATTCTGTTGAAGTAAGTGAAGAGGAAGTTCAGGCCAATATTGATCGTAGAATCCAAGTATTCATTCAACAAATTGGCAGTCAGGCCAAATTGGAACAGTATTACGATAAATCGGTAGTGGAAATAAAAGAGGAGATGGCACCTCTAATTCGAAACCAGCTTACTGCCCAAAGGATGCTTCAGGAAATAAATGGCAGCGTTGAAATCACTCCATCTGAGGTTAGAGAGTTTTATGAGAGTATTCCTAAAGACAGCTTGCCTCTAATTAACGCCGAAGTTGAATATGCTGAGATTGTACTCTTCCCCGATGTGAGTCCAGAAGCAAAAGAAGAAGCGATTTCTAAACTGAAAGAAATAAAAGGCCGTATTGAAAATGGCTCTTCCTTTAGCACCATGGCCGTACTCTATTCAGAGGATCCCGGTAGTTCGAGAAATGGAGGAGAGTATAAAGGGATTAAGCGGGGTCAGTTTGTAAAGGAATTTGAGGCCGTTGCTTTTAACCTCGGACTAAACGAAATATCAGACCCTTTCCGCACCGAATATGGCTATCATATTGTTCAATTACAGAGAAAGATTGGTCAGGAGCTGGATTTACGACATGTACTCGTAAAGCCTAAGATTTCTGCAGAAAATCTGGAGGCGGCCAAAGTAACTTTGGATAGCATTCGAAGCGCTATTCTCATCGATTCAATCAGTTTTTCATTGGCAGCAGAGAAATTCTCAGATAGCGAGGAATCTCGACTAAACGGAGGAAGGGTGATGAACCCTCAAACCGGAGATAGTAAATGGGAGACCGGTCAATTGGATAAAAGCATTTTTTATGCCCTTCAAAGTATTGAGGAAGGAACCATGACCGAACCGGTATTCTTTCGCACCCCGGATGAAAAAGAGGGCTATAAGCTGCTTAGGTTAATTGATCGGTCGGAAGCGCATGAGGCCTCTATGGCAACCGATTATCAGCGCATTAAGCAGATTGCCCTGGCTAATAAAAAGCAAGAAATCCTGGAGGAATGGGTAAAAGAGAAGATTACCGATACCTACGTGCGAGTTAACAATGAGAACCTGGGATGCACTTTCGAACGTAAATGGATCAATAATTCCTCCTATGCAGAATAATAGCAATGATGTAGAATTGGTTAAGGAGCTGGGGCAGAAGTATCAGCAACTTAAATCGGAGATTGGAAAAGTTATTATTGGTCAGGATGAAGTAATTCACCTTTTATTGCTCTCTGTATTCTGTAAGGGGCATTCCTTATTAGTCGGGGTACCAGGCTTGGCCAAAACACTATTGGTTAACACCGTTTCACAGGCCTTGGGTTTGAGCTTTAGAAGAATTCAGTTTACGCCGGATTTAATGCCATCGGATATTGTCGGAGCAGAAATCCTGGACGAGAATCGTCAATTTAAGTTTGTAAAAGGACCGCTTTTCGCCAATATCATTTTGGCAGATGAGATTAACCGTACTCCTCCGAAAACGCAGTCAGCGCTACTGGAGGCCATGCAAGAACGCTCCGTAACGGCGGCTGGACATACCTATCAAATGGCTAATCCATTTTTCGTTTTAGCCACTCAAAACCCTATCGAACAAGAAGGAACGTATCCATTACCAGAAGCTCAATTGGACCGTTTCATGTTTAACATTGAAGTAGGTTATCCCAGTTTCGAAGAGGAGGTAAACATTGTTAAAAACACCACTGCTGGGGTCGAGCAAGAGATTAAAGAGGTTTTAAGTATCGAAGAAATTCTCCGTTATCAAGCCCTTGTGCGTAAAATCCCGGTTAGTGATCATCTTTTCGAATATGCTATTCGTCTGGTACAGGCAACTAGACCTAATACGGATATGGCCAAAGATGTAACCCGAGAATACCTGTCCTGGGGAGCTGGACCTCGCGCTTCCCAAAATCTTATTTTGGCAGCTAAGGCTCATGCGGCGTTGCAAGGTAAATTTAGTCCTGATGTAGAGGATATAATGGCGATTGCCAAGCCGATTTTAAGACATCGGATTGTTAAAAATTATCGTGCAGAAGCCGAGGGAATCAGTATTGAAAAGATCATTGAAGGCTTAGTATAATTTGCCCTTAATTACTTTGGATAATTAGTAGCTTTGCGCCTCAGAAGCCAAAGCGGGTCTCCACTATTATGCCATCAACGAAATACATATTTGTTACCGGAGGAGTAACCTCTTCCCTAGGAAAGGGAATTATTTCAGCCTCCCTAGCTACTCTTCTGCAATCCAGAGGTTACAGTGTAACCATCCAAAAATTGGATCCTTATATAAATATCGATCCCGGTACCCTTAACCCTTACGAGCATGGTGAATGTTACGTAACCAATGACGGTGCTGAGACTGATCTGGATTTAGGTCATTACGAAAGATTTCTAAATCGCCCTACCTCTCAAGCCAATAACGTTACCACCGGTCGAGTATACCAAACGGTAATCGAAAAGGAGCGTAGAGGAGATTATCTAGGTAAAACCGTACAGGTAATTCCACATATCACTGATGAGATTAAACGTCGCATTCAACTTTTGGGGAATACCGGTGAATTTGAAATCGTAATTACCGAGATAGGGGGTACTGTTGGTGATATTGAGGCTTTGCCGTATATCGAAGCAGTACGTCAGTTGCGCTGGGAATTAGGAGATGATAGCTTAGTGGTGCATTTAACTTTGGTGCCTTATTTGGCTGCTACGGGTGAAATGAAGACCAAGCCAACTCAACATTCCGTGCAAAAACTGCAGGAATCGGGGATTCAACCTGATGTACTGGTATGCCGGACTGAATATGACCTTGGTGAGGACATTCGTCGTAAGCTGGCTCTTTTCTGTAATGTGAAAAAAGAAGCGGTGGTGCAGAGTATCGATGCGGAAACTATTTATGCCGTTCCGATTTTAATGCGCAACCAACACCTCGACGAAGTTGTTTTAAACCGACTCAGTCTTCCGGTAGAGGATAAGTTAGACCTGGTAAATTGGAAGGATTTCCTTTACAAGCTTCGTTTCCCTAAAAATGAGGTTGAAATTGGTCTAATCGGAAAGTATGTAGAGCTTAAGGATTCTTACAAGTCAATTGCGGAGGCATTCATACATGCTGGTGCGACTAATGAGACCAAGGTTAAAATTCGTTGGATTCATTCAGAGAATCTTTCGAAAGATAGTATGGATAAAACCCTTGCCGGCTTAGACGGTATTTTGGTTGCCCCGGGTTTCGGTGAGAGAGGGTTTGATGGAAAGTTGGATGCGATACGCTATGCGCGTGAGCAAAAGGTTCCATTCTTAGGTATCTGCTTGGGTATGCAAGCGGCTGTTATAGAGTATGCTCGCAATGTACTTGGTTTTAAGGGTGCCAATAGCACTGAAATGGATCCGAGTACTGAGTATCCCGTAATCGACCTAATGGAAAGTCAGAAATCCGTAACGGAGAAGGGTGGTACCATGCGTTTAGGGGCCTGCGATTGTAAGCTGGATAAGAAATCCATTGCCTACGAGGTCTATCGTCGTGAAATGATCAGCGAACGTCATCGTCATCGCTTTGAGTTCAATAATAAATACCTTGAGGACTATACCAAAGGGGGATTGGTTGCCACCGGAATGAATCCGGATATGGATTTGGTGGAAATTGTAGAATTAAAAGATCATCCCTGGTTCATGGGCGTACAATTCCATCCGGAATACAAAAGTACTGTTGCCAATCCTCATCCGCTCTTTGTCAATTTTGTAGCCGCTGCTTTGAAATACAGCGAGAACGTAAATTCTTGAAATGAATAACAAGCTGGATATCAATCAGATTATTGGTTTCCTTTTAATCACTGCTATTGTTCTCTATTTTACCGTGTTTCAACCCGGTCAATCTGGTGGTGAAGAAATCAATCAATCAAGTCAGGATACCACTTCCGTAGAACAAACTGATCCTGTTCCAGATTCTAATCCCATCCTTACGGAACAAGCTCCATTAGCGGATACCACTGTTTCCGATAGTGCTGCGCGCATGGTAGCAATGAGTTTGTATGGACCTTTTGCAGAGCAGATGCTTCGTCAAAAAGACACTGCTTTTGTCACATTAGAGAACGAATTAATTAGGCTAAAGCTTTCCACTGCTGGAGCTCAAATAGTAGAAGCTGAACTTTTACAGTATAAAACCTACGATTCGCTTGATCTTTTTCTGATCAGCGATAACAATAGCAGCTTTGGCTTTAATCTTCAAGCGGGTCAACTGAGCAGTACTGCTGATCTTCAATTCAGTATTGTGGATCAAGGCTCTGATTTTGTGGAGTTTGCAGCGAAAACGGACAATGGTGCTACACTAGTTTATCGTTATCATCTTCCTGCAGATAACTATCGACTCGATCTTGATATTGAGAGCCAGGGCATGAGTTCTATGTTAGCGAATGTTGATTCAAAATTGATCTTTGAACTAGAGGGAAATCGACATGAAAAGAACCTGGATACTGAAGTTCAGAGTTCAGAAATTCAATATAGACTTATTGAAGATCAAGATGTTGAAAGCTTTAACTCAACTAGTAGGGACACTGAGTCTAGCGAGGGAAGTTTGGATTGGATTGCTTTTCGTCAGCAGTTTTTTAACACCATAATTCAAAGTAAGGGAGAGCCTTTTGCAAACGCCGAATTAATGGTGGCCAACCTCGAAAAGGAGGGGCATACTAAATACTATGCGGCCAATATCACCTATCCGAAAAATAGTCGCGGTGATTTGGATCTTAACCTGGGACTCTATCTGGGACCAAATAAGTTTGAAATCCTCGATTCTTATGAGGTGGGTTTTGAAGAGTTGGTTCCCTTGGGATGGGGAATCCTCAGTTGGATAAACCGTGGATTGGTCTTGAATATGTTTAATTGGCTGGAGGACTATGGGATCAGCTATGGATTGATTATCCTGATTATCGCTCTGGTTATAAAGGTTATCCTTTTCCCATTGACTTATTCTTCTTACCGCTCCATGGCTAAGATGCGGGTTTTAAAACCGGAAATTGACGCTTTAGGGGAGAAGTATGATGACCCCATGAAGAAGCAGCAAGCGACTCTGGAATTATACAACAAGGCCGGTGTCAGTCCCTTAGGTGGATGTTTACCAATGCTTTTACAGTTTCCGATTCTGATTGCTCTTTTCCGTTTCTTCCCAGCCTCTATTGAGTTACGCCAGCAGCCATTCCTTTGGGCGGATGATCTTTCGAGCTATGATTCTATCTACAACCTGCCATTTGACATCCCATTTTACGGGGATCACGTAAGTCTGTTTACCCTTTTAATGACGGTTTCTACTCTGATCTATACCTATATGAATCAGCAGTTGACCGGTTCTGCTCAAAGCCAGCAATTCCCTCAAATGAAGTATATCATTTACCTAATGCCTATTATGTTCCTGGGGGTTTTCAATAGCTATGCTTCCGGTCTGAGTTACTACTACTTCGTGGCTAACATGATTACCTTCGGTCAGCAATTTGCCATTCGTTCCTTTATCGATGAGGATAAGATCAAAGAAAAAATTGCCAAGCGTAAAGAAGGTCCTCAAAAGGAGAATCGCCTGATGCGCCGAATGAAAGAAGTTCAGGAACAACAGAACAGACAGCAACGCAGAAGTAAAAAGTAGTTCATGAAACGCGCTCTAGGTCTTCTAGGTCTAATCTTTGTACTCAATTCTTGCTCGCCTTCAGTATACCGTTCCATGAAGGATGACACCAAGATGTGGCGCTTTCATTATGATGTTGGTCAATGTTTTGGTCCTTGTGCTGAATTTGAGTCAAGTATAAATTGGGAAGGGGAGTTAAGATTTTGGGGCAAGCTTAATACCCAGTTTACCGGGGATACCCTTATCAGCGGAGAAACCGCATTTAGAGATAGTCTAGTGAACCGCATAGAGCGACTCAAGTTCCTTGATTTAAAGGACTATTACGGTGATTCCCTGGTTCAGGATCTTCCACTCTATGAATTTGATCTAGTCTGGAGAGAGAAAGTTTCCTTGAAGAAAGTCCAGGCTCAGCTTGATTATCCAAAGGAGCTGCTATCCTTTAAAAAATGGCTGGACCGAGAATTGGCTCAAAGAAATTTACTCTAGTCTATTTCAACAACTTGAAGCTCGTCTCTTGACCCTTCTTATTCTGAACGCTTAGAAAGTATAAGCCAGACTTCAAAACGGGATTAATATGAGTGTGGTTGCCGCTAAGAGTACCTTCTTCAATAACTCTTCCCTGGATATCTAAAAGTTGGTAAGCAGCAAGCTCGGCATCTTCACTTTCCAAAATTAGATCTTCTCCTTTTAAGAATCCGATGGTATTGTAAAGACTGATTCCTGCGTCATTTATAACTTCCTCCAGGCTGAAGTCGGCACTTAACACATTACGTCTTACAAAGGCGGTTTTAATAATCTGGTAATTTGCCCCTCCATTCAACAGGTTATCAGCATTTATAACCATGCGAGCGAAGTCCCTGTAGGTAGAATTGTTCTGTAGGGTGAAAAGTGCTTGTAGGATAATAGCATCTGCCACAGCATGACTGGTATTATCTAGGATTTCCTTTAAACAAGAGGCCATTAGATCAGTATGCTGATAGATGTTGGCATTGAAGCTAAGGGTTTGATAATCCTTGGTACTTGAAGCCATACGTCCAGGCCAGAAAGAGTTATGTCCATCCCAGTTAAAGACCCGATTTGCCTGATTAGGACTAAATCGTGTAGACCATGATACCGCAAAATAGTCACAAATGGCTTCTTCCATTCCCGCTCTTTCACTAATTCGATTGGTGTTTGCTGCAGCGGCACTTACCAATGTGTGGCCGTATTCATGAATAATTACATCGGCATCTTCCGCGTCATCAACGCCTCCTTCACCCATATAAATACGCTTTTCAGCGGGGGAGTAGTAGCTCTGATCTGAATTACTCAATGCATGCACGTCAATTGAGATCTGCGCTCCAGGTATAGACGTAAAACCAAGACTGTCAATGTATTTTTTAAAGTGGCTTAAGTGAAAGAAGGTATTCACATCCTCAAAACCATCCTGACTGCGGGTATAGTTGAAAACCGGTGTTGTGCTGGTTACAGGGGGAACATTGGGTAGGCTAAACTCATCAATTTTTAGATCCGCATTCTCCAATTTAAAAACACCATTATCATATGTAGCAGTGAAAGTGCGGCTGAATCGTTCACTATTAAGTTGAGTATTATCGGCGTCATTATTATCGGAATAGGCTCCGCCATAATTCACATTTGCGGTGCTTAAAGGATCCGGAAGGAAAATCATCGCAGTACAGGTAGAATCGCTGGCATATCTACGGTTATCGGCCAGATTAAATACTTCATTACCGGATACGAAGCCCTGGTAATGGGCACCTTCAGGTCCATAAAAGTCTAGGCTAAAACCGGGAAGTAGAACATTTTCAACCGCCAGAAATGCAGGTTCACTCTGCATTCTATTACAATTCAATTCCAATCTCAGGTTGGTAGTATCAATTTCCAGAGGCTCAAAATGGCCTACTTGCTGCGGAATATCGGGATATTGAATCCATAGGTCCCCGTTGTCGAATTCATGGATAGAAAGGCCTTGAAAGCTCAGTTTATGTCCATCCAAAATCAGGTAATAGTGCTTGTGTAAGCCGGCTACACTTCTAATGCTTTTGTATTCCTCTGCTTCCCAATTGTTTTGGCTAAGTAGGTTAAGGGCAAGCTCTTCGGCATTATCACCGCTCCAATTCGAAACTCTATGATCTAACATTGGTGCCGCGGTAGTCTCCCCTTCGAAATGATGGGGATGGCTGTGAGAGTGCTTGTGCTGAGCGCTTAATGCCAGGGTGAGCAGACTGAGAAATAGGACTTTCTTAACCATTTGCTTTTAGTTCTTTAATCTTTATTTGGTACAGGTCTTTAAGCTGTATTAAAGCCTGTTCACTTTTTGATTTCCGCACTTTTAACATATAACCTGCATCCTCAGCCATAGTTTCCTCCACAATCTCAAAATAGCTTTGTGGTAAAACCCGCATCACTTCATCCATGGCTGAATATGGAAAACGCAATTCATATTGATCATATAAATATACGTCCCTTATTCTTGCTTTTTTCAAGGCTTCTTCGGCAGCAGTTCTATAGGCGTTTATGAGTCCACCAACACCAAGCTTAGTTCCACCAAAATACCTTATCACAATTACTGCAACATCCCAGAAACCCTGAGACTGAATCGCATTAAATATTGGCGTTCCAGCGGAATGGGCGGGTTCCCCGTCATCATTAAAACGCCATTGAGGGCTTTGCGGTTGGCAACGATAAGCATAACAGTGATGTCGGGCGTCATAGTATTGTTTACGTATTTCCTCCAGGAAAAGAGGAAAGTCCTGTTCATCCCTTATAGGTTTGGCAATGGCAATAAACTTCGATCCACGATCTTTGAATAATGCCTCAGAGCTCGCCTCTATTGTTTGGTAGTGATCTGATTTAAGAGGCTCTTGAATCATAGAGCCAAAGCTATCAAAAGGATAGAGACCATTGCGAGCAGAATGCCACCCAGATTGATTCGGCTGAGCTTTTCATGATAGAAGAAATAGCCTAAGAGTGCACTAAAGAATACCACCCCTACATTGTTTAACGCAAAAATGCTGGAGCTTTCTAGTCCTTCCATACTCAAGGCCCTGAGCAGGAAGTAGATGCTTCCGTAATTGGGAATCCCGAGTAAGATTCCTCCCCAAATTGATTTCAATACAAAGCTTTTGCCTTGAAAGACTACCTGATATAAAACCAGTATAAGTCCAAAAACTGCGGCACAACCAAATATGCTCGAAGCAAACCAGGCTTGATCTGCCGCGGGAACCAACTCAGCTTCATTGTATTTTAAAAAGGCATCCAAGAAACCAGAGCCGATAAAAAGGATAATAGGAAACCAGAACGCTGCCGGAGAAGATTTCATTTTCTGAGGCTGGTAGGTGGTCATATAAACCGCTACCAATGCCATGCTAATTCCAATGATTTTTACAAGGCCGGCAGATTCTCCAAAATAGAGGATTCCAAAGCTTACCGGCACGATTACGGCCATTTTCACCGCTACGGATACCGTTGCCATCCCATAGTTTTGGCTAACCCATGCCATTAAGCGAAAAAGGCTTATAAAGAGTAAACCCAGAATAAGCACAGAGCTAAACCATTCTTGCTCCGGCACTTTAAAGGGACTTTGCCCATCTTGGGCTTGAATTTGCCCGATGCTAAAGGCAATGAAGTAGTTAATCAGGATCGCCTGCAGGTTATCAATTTCAAAGCGCTTAAAAAGCTTGAAAACCATAAAAATGAGCACGGAACAACCGATACTAAGCAGTAACCAAATCATGTATTGCGATAATGAATTAGACTATCCTTACCTAAACTTAGTATTTCCCCGGGCTCTTTATGGATGAGGGGCGCCTTCAAACCTGTTCCAAGTTTGTTTTCTGATTTGATGGTCCAGGCTTCATCCCATAGCAGACTATCTATAAAGGACTGCAGGGTTTTTTGACCACCTTCCACTAAAACACTTTGGACATCCTCTTCATAAAGTTGATGCAAGATGTCTTCCAAAATCGGACGTTCATGACTCAGCGGTCGATCACATTCATTTTTAGGTTTGAGGGTAAAGCGGCGATAAAAACTATCCCTGAATACTTTGTGATCTCCTGATAACCGGCCTTCCGGGTCGATTATAACCCTTAAGGGGTTCTTTCCTTTAAAAGCTCGGCAATCTAAACCTGGATCATCAATTTCCACCGTTTTTCGTCCTACCAAAATGGCAGTGTTTTCTGCTCTTAATCGATGACTAAAACTTTGACTTTCAGGATGGGAAATCCATTGCACGCCTTTTTGGTTCTCAGATCGATCCGGGTCCATAATTCCATCCGCGCTTTCTGCCCATTTCAAGGTGATATAGGGTCTCTTATCGCGATGATAGGTAAAGAAGCGCCGGTTTAGTTCCTGGGCTTCTTGTTCCAATATCCCCTCGTGAACCTTAATTCCGGCATTTTTAAGCTTGGCAATTCCTTTCCCGTTGACCTCGGCGTTGTAATCTCTTGTTGCAACAAAGACTTCCGGAATTTCACTTCTGATGATCAGGTCTGAGCAAGGTGGGGTGCGGCCAAAGTGGGAGCAGGGTTCCAGGCTTACGTATAATTGAGATGTTTTAAGTACCTCGAAGTCTTTTACCTGGTTTATTGCGGCTACTTCCGCATGTGGTCCTCCTGCATGATGATGAAAGCCTTCTGCAATTATTTGGTCATTGTGAACGATTACGCATCCCACCAGTGGATTTGGGGCAGCGGTATATCTACCCATCAATGCCAAATCAAGGCAGCGCCTCATATAGCTTTCCACTTTGTTCACTGCGCAAAACTACAATTGTCAGATTAGCTTTAGCAATCCACATCCTGAATTCATAAATTAGCTCTATGAGTCAACCCAGCCTTAATGAATACCAATTACGACCGCGATATAAGTTTAGTAATCATCGGTCTGTAGCGGATTTGAGACAATCTTTACGTAATGCTCTGGATCATGAAGCGGATAAATGGCCCTTGCGTTTTAAGGACACTCATGGTCACTTGATATTCTCCTACAAGAAACCACATAAACATACCTGGTCGCCTGAAATGGATTTAAACATGGAAGCTAATGAAGAAGGGCAGACCACCATTCGTGTACTTATCGGACCGGCGGCAGGGGTGTGGACCTTCTTTATGTTTCTCTATACTATTTGCGGATTGCTTTTAATCGGGGGTTTTGTATTGAGTTATTCCCAGTTTGTGCTGGAAAAAACAATCTGGGGTTTCTGGTTACTCCCAATTTCTGCGGTTGGTGCAATTGCGATCTATTTGGCTGGACTGTATGGAAAAAGCAAGGCCATCCCTCAAATGATCTTCTTAAAGAAATTCTTTGATGCCGCATTACCGAATAGTGTATTGATAGAAGGTGATTTAAGGAAGGTATAGCTCCAGACTAATAGTTGAGAGGAGACTAGAGATAGCAAGGCTCACAAATTGAAGGCTTTGAATTTTATAGCAAGCGAGTAGGGGAATTCAATTTAGCCTTGAAGGTGCTGAAAGGATTTCATGCAACTCATCAGGCATTCGCATCATTATTTAAATACAACAACATCACAAACCCCGCTTTTAAGCAAAACCAAAACTTTGGGTAAAAATTATTAACGCGAGATTTAGGTGATTAAGGGATAAATCAAGCATTGTGTATTTATACAGACATTAGGGCCAATGACAAAACATATCCAATAGGTAATACGAAAAATTATGTACGAGAGAATCTTTCAAATTGACCAGTTAGAATGGCTAGAAGTACAAGAAATATTAGATAAGCATCAGATTCCTTTCACACTTATTAATTCCAAGGAGGATTCGGTATTCCCCGTTTTAAATGCACGTGAATCCATTATCCAATTTGGAATTCCTGATAAGTATAGTTCTAAATTTTACCGACTAATCAATAAGGACTACCCGTCCGTGATCGTGGTACAAAATGAAAGCTCGTCCAAATCTAGAAGTAAACGATATTCAACACTATTTGCGCTTTATGGGATCATAATGACTTTGCTTTTCTTTAGGTATTATTATATATCAGAAAGGGGCTCTATCGATAAGAATTATACATATACGTGGAGTTATAGTAATCAAATCATGTACGCTGTACATAAAGGCAGAGACCATGTGGAGGATATATACTATGATAAGAACTATGATAACAATTTTGAAAAAGTAGAAAGCTACTTTAATGAGACAAGGATATCAGAATCATTTGACAATAACGAGGACGGCTTTTTTGAAGAAGTAAAACTGTATGACCTTGCTGGCCGGCCCTCTGGGGGTTATTTTGATACAAATAAGGACGGCCTTTTTGACAGAATGAAAATAGTTCTGGAAAACAATGAGGAACTGCTGCTGGTAGACTCAAATAATAATGGACGTTACGAATTAAAATAAATAACGGTCCTTGCGGCAAGTAAAGAAATGACGCGACAATTAAAATATCTAATAGCACTGCTAGCAATTTGGTCCTGTAGTCAATCTACCCACGAAAAGGAGATAGCAAAACAACCAAAACAAATAGAACTTGAATCACCTAATAATGAGCCCTCAGAAAACTTGATCTTCAACTATCAAGAGTTTGAAATAAAAAACGGACAACTTGGACAAATAAAAGTCGGAATGACAATTTCGGAAGCGGAACAAAACTTCAAGGGACTCAGAAACGAAGTTGGACAAGCTACAAGTTTTGGCTATGGGGGTGGTAGTCCAGCTTATCTGTACTACGATCAAGAAATTTTAGTGTTTGGACTCATCCCTGCACTTAACACGGATACGGTTTTGTTGATCATCGCAGCTTCATCAGAATTAATAACAACTTCCGGACTTAACCCGAAGTCGACTGTGAAAGATATTTCAAAACAATATTTAGGTATTAAAGTCAACCAAGATCTAATCAATGGATGGGAATACATTTCCGATACAAGCAATAATTGGGACTTTGTATTTATGACAGATGACGAATTGGTTGGAGATTATCCTGAACTAGAAGTTCCTTCCGAACTAATGAATATGGACATTAAAGCTGATTGGATAATAATTAAGTAAAAAGACCTGGCACTAGAGAGGACGGGTTTGAACCCTTGTCCGCCTTTGGTGGATATGAATTCTCCGCTGTTTTATGGACACAAAAAAAAGCCCCCATTATGGGAGCTTTTCAATTTAGTAGCGAGGACGGGAGTTGAACCCGTGACCTCCGGGTTATGAATCCGACGCTCTAACCAACTGAGCTACCTCGCCGTTTTCGGGCGGCAAATATACTTACTAATCCTTTTTTGCAAAGGGTAATTACGAGGTTTTTCACTGGGACTTTTTTTTATATTGCGCAATCCTACGTTAACAAAGCCAATAGATGTCCGATAGAGTAAAATTCGAAATAGAATTTCCAGTTAAAGCCTCACCTTCAATGTTATTCCCATATTTATCTACTCCCAGTGGATTGTCAGAATGGTTTTCTGACGATGTGAATTCGCGTGGAGAGAAGTATACTTTTATTTGGGAAGGAGAGGAGCGCGATGCATTTAGAATTGCACGTAAGAAGGATCAGTTTATTCGATTTCGTTGGTCAGAGGATGAGGACGAAGGAAATAAGTACTTCTTTGAGTTTCGAATTGAAGTTGATGAACTTACTAATGATACCTCGCTAATCATCGTGGATCATAGCGAGGAAGATGAAATTGAAGAAGATAAACTTCTCTGGGATAGCCAGATACATCAACTCCTGCACACTATCGGCTCCTAAGCTATGCGCATCAACCAAATCATTCGGTCGCTGACCTTTTTTCTGGCGCCGACTCTGATCCTTGGTTTACTGGCATTATTTTTCACCACCCAATACGGTTTAGCTACAACCCAGTTATGGTTTAATAGCTTCTACAGTGGTTTTTTAGATGACCTAATGCCCATCTATACCTATTTAGGAGACGGCTTAATTTTTGTTGCTTTTATTCCGGTCTTCCTTCGCTTCCAAAAGCGAGCGATGATTGCTTTGCTTTTTAGTGCTTTAATGACCCTTGTATTTAGTGCTGCATTAAAGTCCTATTTTAATGAACCTCGCCCATTGCGATATTTTGAAGAAAATCATTTGCCTGAATTGAGAACGGTGCCTGGCGTTAAACCACATTATAATCGATCTTTTCCAAGCGGCCACACAACAGCGGCCTTTGCTGCCTGGGGGGTACTGGCTTTCTTTTTAAAACGAAAGGATCTTCAGCTTCTATTCTTCTTAATCGCCTTAGGAGTGGCTTATTCTCGCATTTATCTTGGTCATCATTTCTTGCGTGATGTTGGCGCGGGTTCTATTTTAGGGGCCTTTATTGCAATGACGGCGATTTACCTTTCTTATAAGATAAATAGACCGTGGGCGAATAAAACCTGGTTTGGGGCTAGCGGATGAAGTACTTTGATAAAAATACTTGGTTTTGGATCTTTATAGGGGCACTGTTTTTCCTGCCTTTTCTTGGGGGTGTTCACCTTTTCGATTGGGATGAAATAAATTTTGCCG
Source organism: Croceimicrobium sp. (assembly GCA_965279135.1). GTDB lineage: Bacteria > Bacteroidota > Bacteroidia > Flavobacteriales > Schleiferiaceae > Croceimicrobium. Next base: position 1,223,831 of record OZ257133.1, read on the forward strand.
AATTGGCGAGGGAGATGGTAGAAAGAGGCAATTGGCTTCAGATGACTATTAATTTCGAAACCTTCACCGAAAAACCACCTTTCTTCTTTTGGTTGCAAGCTTTGTCCATGACCATTTTTGGTATTGGGGAGTACGCAGCACGTTTTCCTAATGCATTGCTTGGAATCATTGTTCTGCCTTTCCTATATATTAGTGGGAAGTTCTTGGTCGACCGCAAGTTTGGCTTCCTGTGGGCATTGAGTTGGTTTGGCTCAACCTTGCCTTTTCTCTATTTCAAGTCAGGGATCATCGATCCTTACTTCAACTTTTTCATTTTTAATGGCCTCTTCTTTCTCATTCATTTCCTCTGGAAGCGCAATGAGGTGAGCTTCATATTTCTTTCTAAATCAGCCCGGTTTTATTTAGTAATAGGAGGGGCTTTCATTGGTTTGGCCATCCTTACCAAAGGTCCAGTAGCCTATCTGATAGTATTCTTAACACTTATGAGTTATGCCATATCCAGGACTTTCCGTTTTGGTATGCGCTTCATGGATTTCATAATCTACTCTTTAGTCGCATTAGGAGTCTTCTTACTTTGGTTTGGAGTAGAGTATGCGGTTAATGGCCCTGATTTCATTGTCGAGTTTACTATTCGCCAATGGGAGCTTCTTACCACCAGTGATGCGGGGCATAAAGGCTTTCCAGCCTATCATTTCGTTGTTCTTATTCTGGGATGTTTTCCGGCAAGTATCTTCGCACTACGTGGCCTAGGTAAAATTAAAGGCTTGCACCAGCATGTTGCTGACTTTCAACGCTGGATGATCATATTACTTCTGGTAATACTTATCCTATTCTCCCTGGTAGGTACCAAGATCATCCACTATAGCTCAATGGCTTATTACCCTATTAGTTTCCTTTCTGCCTTGAGCTTGTGGCAAATCATTGAATTTCCACGTAAGCGACAACTTTGGATTGCTTTGGTTATCACCTTGATTGGTTTGGTTGCTCTAAGCGTATCAATAGCTCTGCCATGGGCGGGGATGCATCTGGATGAGATTAAGCCACTTTTCGAGAAGGACGCCTTTGCTATGGCAAATCTTGAGGCAGAGGTAAGCTGGTCATTCTGGGACTATATTCCGGCCGTGGTGCTGTTTGTAACATTAGTCCTTTATTGGTTCTTCCGTAAAGCCAATCCCACCTTTGCTATTCGTTCCCTTTTCTTTGGCAATGGTTTATGGGTGATGCTGGCCTTAATATTCTTTATTGCCAAGGTGGAGCGAATCTCCCAGCGCGCTGCGGTTGAGTTTTTTGAATCTCATGCACAGGAGGATGTCTACCTGCTTAATTATGGCTACAAGAGTTATGTGCCTTGGTTCTATGGTGAAGTTGAGCCTTATGTAGATCCGAAGGCCTATAAGAGGGAATGGCTGTATCATGGCCAGGTGGATCGCGATGTATTAATCGCTACCAAGAATACTAAGGCAGAGCAATTAGAGAAGGAAATCCCTGATGCTGAGTTCCTTTATGCTAAAAATGGCTTTCACTTTTACCGTCGTCAGGCTTATGCCAGATAAGCGGGTTTAATCCAACCCCATTTTGCCAGCCGATATTGCAGGGATACTTTAAGTACTCCTAAACCATAAATGGCCGATCTTCTGAAATTGATCGAGCTTGCTTCTTCAAAATACTTGGTAGGGCAGGTGATCTCGGCAATCTCAAATCCTTTGTAAAAAATTTGGGCTAACATCTGATTATCAAAGACAAAATCATCCGAATTGCGCTCAAAGGCCGTAGCTTCCAGTACTTCTTTAGAAAAGGCGCGGTAGCCGGTATGATACTCCGATAGTTTCTGGCTCATTAGGATATTCTGACTTAAAGTCAAAATACGATTAGCGACGTATTTGTACCAGGGCATGCCTCCTTTAAGAGCTCCTTTACCGAGAATCCTAGAACCAAGTACTACTGGATATACATCCTTAGCAATAAGGTAAGCCATAGATTCAATCAGCTTTGGAGTGTACTGATAATCGGGGTGTAGCATAATCACAATATCACCACCAAGCTCCAGGGCCTTTTTATAACAGGACTTCTGGTTTCCACCGTAACCCTTGTTTTTTTCGTGCGGAATGATGTGTTTAATGCCAAGTGATTGGCCTAGCTCGACAGTATTGTCAGTAGAATTATCATCTACCAATACTACCTCATCAACTATATCACTGGGTATTTCCTTATAGGTACGCTCAAGGGTTTTTGCAGCATTATAAGCAGGCAAAACCACCACGACTTTCTTCTGATTGATCATAGGCCTGCAAAATTAGATATTTCCCGAGCATACAAAAGCGATCATTCCCCAAGAATTAATTAGTTTGCTAGCCATTACTAGATGATTTTTACGTGAGGAAGATTTTTACAGGGATTCTCATGATTTTCCTGAGCCATTCTATTGCAGCTCAGGAAATTAAGGGAAGGATATACGATGCCAATACCGATGAAGGCATTCCGATGGCTAATGTGATTTTAAAGGGAACATCACAGGGAACTACTACCGATTTAGACGGGAATTTCATTTTAAAGCTGCAAAATCCTAGTTATCCTCTCACGCTGAGCATCACATTTATAGGTTATCAGGATAAAGAATATGTGGTAAATTCTCCCGACCAAAAAATAGATGTTGGCCTCAATGAAGACAGTCAATTGCTCGATGCCGTAGATATTATTGAGCAACGATTAAGTAAGAAACAGAGAGAATCAGCACTTACGGTGGAGGCGCTGGACAATTTAGCGATCAAGGAAACCCCAGCGGCTAACTTTTATGAGGCTCTGGGGAACCTCAAAGGGGTCGATCTCACCTCAGCAAGTATCGGTTTTAAAATCATCAATACCAGAGGATTTAACTCCACCTCTCCGGTTCGTAGTCTACAACTTATTGATGGTGTGGATAATCAAGCACCAGGACTTAACTTTTCCTTGGGCAACTTTTTGGGCGCCAATGAACTGGATATTACTACCGTAGATATTATTGCGGGTGCCTCTACGGCCTTTTATGGCCCTGGTGCCTTTAACGGTGTGATTTCTATGACCACCAAGGACCCCTTTCTTTTCCAGGGCTTGTCATTTTCGCAAAAAGTAGGGGAGCGCTCATTATCCGAAACTGCAGTGCGTTATGCTGAATCCTTTAAGCTGTTCAGCGATAAACGAGATGATTTCGCCTTTAAAATCAACTTGTTCTATCTGAGGGCGGATGATTGGGAAGCAGATAATTTCGATCCTGTCGATGATTCACCGGTAGATAGAGATAATCCCGGTCGTTATGATGCTGTAAATATTTATGGTGATGAGAGTCTCGAGTCGAACAATGGAAGTGTTGATTTTCAGGATGTAAAGTTCAATAATCGTCCTGGCTTAGGTATCTTTTACCGTCCCGGTTTCAGAGAGATTGATCTAGTGGATTATGATACGCGCAATTTCAAAGGCAACATCAATCTCGCCTATCGCCTGGACAATGACCTTCGCTTTGATTATACTTTGAACTATGGAACCGGTACCACCGTGTATCAAGGTGAAAACCGCTTTAGCCTGAATGACATTCAGTTCATGCAGAACATTGTCGAGGTATCAAAAAAGGACAAATTCTTTATTCGTGCTTATGCCACGGTGGAAGATGCAGGAAATAGCTATGATGCTGTATTAACGGCATTTAAAATGAATGATATAGTACTTGGGGATGAGGCGACCTGGAATCAAACCTACAGCTCTGCCTGGACCGGTGCTCCTTTCCGTTTTGCCAATGCCTTTCAAAATGCCGCAGGCTTTAATGTAGCAATGCCGGGCTTTGATTCGGCATTCTTTGCTAATGAGTATCAGGACATTTTAAGGGAATACAATGATTTGTTGAGTAATTATCATGACTCACTACTAAATATCATTTCATCTTCGAGGCCGGAGCCAGGAACAGCACTGTATGATTCCTTATTCAATGATATTACTTCACGCACTTTTACTGAAGGAGGCTCACGATTCTTTGACCGATCTGCACTATATCACATTATGGGTGAATACAGTTTTGAGCCCTTCGATGGTTATAAGATGCGATTAGGTGGAAACTATCGCTTATATCGTCCCAATTCGAGAGGAAACATTTTTGATGAAGTTATTCCAAGCTCTATTGTTACAGATAGTGTTGGCAATATTGTTTCTCAAGAATATCGTCAGATTAGTAATCAGGAGTTCGGGGTTTATTACGGAGTGGAGAAATACTATCTGGGAGAAGTATTAAAGGCCAGTTTCACGCTGCGAATGGATAAGAATGAAAACTTCGACTATCTATTTTCGCCTGCTGCCTCTTTGGTTTACACCATTGATCCAAACAATACCTTGCGTTTTTCATTAGGTCGGGCAATACGTAACCCAACTCTCCAGGATCAGTTTTTACGATATGATGTGGGTCGGGCTGTTCTTCTTGGAAACCTTAATGGATATGATTCTTTAATCACCTTCGATTCTTTTGATTTCTATCGCTCCCAACAGAATTTGGATCGTGATAATCTAGATTTTTTCAATGTCGCTCCAATCGAGCCAGAACAGGTTACTACCGCGGAAATTGGATACCGTGCTTCCTTATTTAAGCGTGTATTTATCGATCTTAATTACTTCCATTCCTGGTATACCAACTTTATCGGATTCCAGTTTGGTTTAGACCCTCGTTTTGATCCGGTATTTACAGATCGTATCCGAAGTCTTCGTGCTTATCGGGTTGCTGCTAATGCCCGTGGCCTGGTAACTACCCAAGGATTCAATGCCGGAGTAAACTATTATATCGATGATCATTTAAGTTTGAACGGAAACTATAGCTACAATGCGATAGATCTAACCCCAGCGGCTAATTTCATTACAGAAACCTTCTATAAAGATCAACTTGAACTTTCGGAGGAAGGGGATCAAATCGTTCCTGCGTTTAACACACCCGAGCATAAGTTTAACCTAGGTGTAACGGGACGAGATTATAAGCCCTTTAAATCTAAGGATCACATCTTCGGATTCGCTGTTACTTACAAGTGGATCGAGGGCTTCATTTTCGAGGGCTCTCCTCAATTCACCGGATTTATAGACACTTACGATCTTTTAGACGCACAGGTCAGTTATAACTACACTCCATGGAAGACAATCTTCAAGTTAGGAGCATCTAATGTTCTCAATAATGAAGTCTTTCAGGTTTATGGTGGTCCAAGGGTAGGTAGATTGGCCTACTTCTCAGTATTAGTCGAGCTTGACTGAACAAAACGCGATAATTTTCTTTAATTTCGAAACAATAAATAAACAGCAGATGAAAAAAACGTTACTACTTTTTTTAGCCTTCAGTAGTGTAGCTGTAGCTCAGCGCTATACCACTGAAGTTTTTACTCAGGTTAATGTCCAGCAGGACGTTCCTTATGCCGTCAATATCGATTTTCTTCTATCTGACCTTAGTGATCCAGCGCAAACCGCCGCTGATGTAACTGCAATTAAAACTGCATTAGCCACAGGTCAGCCAATTCCTAACGCTTATTTCAACCCAGCTGATCCTTCTACTGATGTAAAGGTAACCACCCTAAATATGGATGTTTATTCGCCAGTGGGAGATACCTTAAGTGCAAGGCCAGTTGCGATCTATTTACATACGGGGAACTTTCTTCCTCCCGGTTTAAATGGTAGCATTAATGGTTCTAAGAGAGATAGCTCAGTTATTTCCATGTGCGAGAAACTTGCTAAAAGAGGTTTCGTTGCAGTTGCTCCCAATTACCGTTTAGGTTGGAATCCATTAGATCCTAATCAGTTTAGTCGTAGAGCGCAATTGTTGAACGCTGTTTATCGTGCTATACACGACACCAAAGAGTTGGTACGCGTACTTAAAGAAGATGCCGGTTCCCTTGGATTGGATGAGAACCGAATTGTACTGTTCGGCGAAGGATCAGGAGGATATGTGGCTTTAGCCTATGTTACGCTGGATAAGTGGGCTGAGGTAGAGATTCCAAAGTTCATTAATCCTGCTACCACCACTTCTTTTGTTGATTCTAACTTAGTAGGAAATATTGAAGGTTTAAATGGCCTTTTAAACCTATATGCTGATAACGGTGAATCTACCGAGGTTCACATGTGTGTGAATATGGGTGGTGCTTTGGCTGATATTTCCTGGTTAGAAGCTGGAGATGCTTCCATGATCGCCTTCCAGGCTGTACGTGATCCATTTGCACCATTTGGTGAAGGAACCGTAGTAGTGCCAACTACTCAGGACGATGTGGTAGACGTAATGGGTGCTAACATCTTTGTAGAAAGAGCAAACGCATTAGGTAATAACAATGCCTGGTTGAGCAACAACTACAATGATCCTATCACTTTAGCGGCGCGTGGTCGTTATGGAACCACCTACAATTACATCTTCCCAGCGCCATTTGATACTATTACTGTAGCCAATGCTGAGGGATTATTCCCAGTAATTCAGCCATTATCCACAACTGGCCTTTTCAACAATGTTGGAGCGCCTTGGCAATGGTGGGATCCTAATGGTCCTATCGCATCAGATACTTTGTTACCTGGTCCTCCGGTTGTAACTTATCACATGGCAGGGTTGGCAAGTAACCCTAATATGTCTCCAAGCTTTGGTCGTACTTATCAGGATACCATTTTAGGTTACACTATGCCACGTTTGATTTACTCCATGAATCTGATCAGTGCACAGGAGTTTGATTTTGATCAAGCAGTTTCAATGTATCCTAATCCTGCAAACGATGTTCTTTTCATTGAACCATCTGATGCCAATGTGAAGCTTGATTCTTATGAGATTATGGACAACACCGGTCGTGTAGTTCTGGCAGGAGACTTGGTTTCTGATAAGAACCGCATTGCTATTGAAGCTTTGAACTCAGGAATTTACTTCATCACCTTAAATAGCGATAAAGGAACAGCAAGTAGCCGTTTCATTAAGCAATAAGGAAAGTATATACCAAATTAGATAAAGCCCTGACCGGATGGTCAGGGCTTTTTTGCTTTATACCTTTGCCCGTCATTTTGGAACTATGGATTACAATTTAAACGGCTATATCATCCGCAATCAACATCTGTCTATTCAGGTTAATAATCGGGGCTTGAATTATGGAGATGGAGTTTTTGAGACGATCAAATACAGTCGCAAAAGGCTAAACTTTTGGGAGGATCATTATTTCCGTTTGATGAGTGCCATGCGCATTGTACGCATGGAGATTCCAATGAGTTTTTCGCCGGAATACCTTGAAGAGCAAATCCAAAAAACCCTCAAAGCTACCGGTCTAGAAGATAGCACTGCTCGGGTAAAGATTTTAGTGGTGCGAAAAGGAGGAGGCCTTTACAGGCCGGAAAAAAATGAGGTTGATTTCTTGATCACCACCGAAGCCTGGGATCAGGATTCCTACGTTTTAAATGAAAAAGGCCTGGAGTTAGACCTATTTAAGGATTACTACAAGTTGAGCGGCCTTTTGGGTAATGTGAAGACCACCTCGGCCCAATTGTATACAATAGCCTCTATTTACGCCCAGGAGAACCAATTAGATGATGTGATCCTACTCAATGAGAAGAAGGAAGTAATAGAATCTACGGGCTCTAATATCTTCATGCTTGTAGGAGAGGATTTGATCACTCCTCCTTTAAGCAGTGGCTGTTTAAAAGGGGTAATGCGCAAGCAGGTAATCGATCTGGCTCCTCAGTTAGACCTACAATTGAAAGAGGAGAGCTTTTCTCCATTTGCTTTGCAGAAAGCCGATGAATTATGGCTTACAAACAGTATGCATGGACTACGCTGGGTAAAAAACTACCGTAAGAAAAGCTATGCTTCAACTAAGGCTGAGCAGATGCTTAAAAGGATAAATGTGAAATTAGCACTTAGTTTAGACTAGGATCCATGGGTGCATTATGCCAGAGGGCATAATCGCCTCCGAGCTGCTTCATGATGGTAGACCACAAGCCATCAATATCATGATCAAAGACAAGATTTGCATCGCTTTCTGCAACTAGCCAGGATTGCTGCTCCAACTCTTGGTTTAATTGTCCGGCCGACCAACCACTATATCCTAAGAAGAATTTGATATCGTCGGATTTCACCATCTCCAAAGCGATCATTTCTTTCAAAATCTCTAAATCTCCTCCCCAAAACACTCCATTCATTATTTCTTCACTACCAGGAATCAAATCCCCTTTACGGTGGATAAAGAATAGATTATCACCTTGTACTGGTCCTCCTTCAAAAATGTCTGCCTCGAAGGAAGGGAAGTCGAGTACTAAATCATCAAAGTCTAGATCCACTGGTCTGTTTAGCACAAAGCCCACACTACCTTCCTCATTGTGATCGGCCAGTAATACAACGGTTCGATCAAAGTTAGGATCTCCAAGTAGGGGTTCCGCAATTAAGATTTTTCCTTTCTCAGGATCGGTGAAATTGTGGCTCATTATGAATCGAAGATAAACGCTTATGGGTACTTTTGCAAAAGGGATTTATTAACCATTTCTTCAAAAGTCAAAACGCTTATCATGAAAGAGAAATTGCAAGATCAAAGGGTCGACTATAAAATCGGAGAATTGGACACATCTCAAGTGGATTCGAACCCTCTTATTCAATTCGCCAAATGGTATGAGGAGTTTGAAGCACAGTCTCCCAAGGACCCTAATGCTTTTGTTTTAGCCACTGTAGACTCTGAGGGCCACCCACGTAGTCGAGTACTTTTATTAAAAGGTGTCGATCAGGGAGGATTTGAGTTCTATTCGAATTATGAGAGCGATAAGGGCAAGCAACTAGCTGAAAATCCTAACGCCAGTATGTGCTTCTTCTGGTCTGAATTAGAACGTCAAATTAGAGTAGAGGGGGAGGTACAAAAAATAAGTGTGGAGGAATCTACTGCTTATTTTAAAAGTCGTCCACATGGCTCGCAGGTTGGTGCCTGGGTATCACCTCAAAGCAGACCCATAGATTCCAGGGAATTCCTGGAAACCCGTGCTCGAGAATATGCTGCAAAGTATGAAGGAGAAGTTCCTAAACCGGAGCATTGGGGAGGCTACAGGCTTATTCCGAATCGTATTGAGTTTTGGCAAGGCAGAGCATCCAGACTTCACGATAGGGTCTTATACGAAATGGATTCTTCAGGAAAATGGAATATTCTACGTTTGGCGCCTTAATTCGTGTGGATATAGTAAAAAGTCTTCGCTTCCAATTGTTTACAGCTTTCATTTTCTAAAAGAAGGTTAATAGAAAATTAAATTTGAGGCATGCTCAATCACCTTGGAAATTGGTTGGGCGTATTAATCTGGAAATCATGTGTTTTACAAACTAAGACCCTTGTATTTTTCACAGTTTAATTTCCTCTAAGCCTATATCCCATCTTCCCCATAAGAATCCTTAATACTTTAATAACCTTCGCAACTCTGAGCTAAACCTGGCTTAAAGGTGTTTTGAAACACTTATAAACCTTGGATTTTATTTGGCTCTAAGGCTCCTAGTAGTTTTGATTTAAAATCAATAAACTGCTATGAGAAAACTGTTTACGAGTTTGATATTGCTGGTCTCCTTTACCAGCATGAAGGCCCAACTCTCCGAAGGAGATATTGCCTTTACGGCGATGAATGCCGATGGAGATGATGACATCGCGTTTGTGGCCCTGGTTGATATTCCAGCGAACACCAATATCTACTTTACAGACAATGAGTGGACGGGAACTTCCTTTAATAACCTTAATGAAGGGGAGCTTACCTGGAGCCACACTTCACTTGTTCCTGCAGGAACTGTTATTGTTATTGAGGGCAGCGTTCCAACCACAACCCTGGGATCAATCAGTGGCTCATCCTTTAATATAGGTGCCAGTAACGAAACTGTATACGCACTGCTTAGTGCTCCTTCAACTTCTACTATGAGCACACCCGGTTTCCTGGCCGGTATTTCAAATGACTTGGCCGGTTCTGGCGCAACCCTTAGTGGTACAGGCTTAACGGCTGGAACTGATTTTATTGATTTTGCCAATGACCAGGATGGTTTTGAATATACTGGTGCGCGTACTGGAGAAGCTTCGTTCTCTGCTTATTTGCCACTAATAATGAATACTGCAAATTGGCAGCAGGAATCAAGCAATGGAGAGAATATTATTCCTATCGATGCTTCTTCATTCACCACCGCTTCTGCTTCAACAGATACTGAAATTGATTTCTCTACCAGTTCTGCAACAGTTTTTGAAACTGCAGGCACTTATGATTTAATTCTGAGCATTACGAACGAGGATGGAAGTAATGCAACTACTTGCGATGTTGCGCTTACCTCAGGCTCCGCCGCTGATGTAAATACTTATGCAACCACTCAAGTAACTTTTCCCGCGGGAAGCAGCGCCAATCAGACGGTGACTTTAACCATTACCGATGATGCAACTAATGAAGGTGAAGAAACTCTCACTTTCACTATTCAAAACGCGGCGGGTGGAAATAATGCCACCGTAGGATCAAACAGCACTTTTGACCTCACCATTGATGATGATGATGACAATGCTAGCTTACCATTCTCCGAAGCATTTGCCGCAGCTGGAGTACCGACCGGATGGACCTTTACTGATTTCACAGTAGAAGCCACTTCTAATGCTGGAGGATCCGCAAATGAAGCTGAGTTGAACTTTAGTAACGATAATCCAGGTACCAGCGCGATCCTTTCACCATATATCAATACTACCGGTGAAACTCAATTAGAATTAAGCTGGAATCAAAATCTGGATTACTTCGAAGGAGGTTCTGGAAATGATTATGTGATCAAGGTTCAATCCACTACAGATGGAAACAATTGGAATGATGTTTATACCAAAACCGTAAGTGCGGATGAAACGGGTTCAGAAAATGTAGTACTAGACGCTGCCGATGGTGTAGGTAATGCATTTTTTGCCCTTAGATGGCTGTTCTTCTCTAATGGAAACCGCTTCTCTTACTGGAGAATTGATGATATATCCCTTGAAACTTATGCTGTGCCAAGTATCACTGCTGCCGATAATAGCCAACCCGGGGCAGCGAATATGTCGCAGGGTGCACTAGATCATATTCTAAGTGCATTTTCTACAGCGATCTCTGACAATGATGTGGAGCTTAACACTCTTAATATTACAATCAATGGAACCTTTGATGCTGATGATATCGATAATTTCCAGCTCTTCTATGCAAGTTCCAACTCTTTTGGATCAGCTACTCAATTAGGAAGTGATATCGCTGGTAATGGAAATGGTGTTAGTCAGGCACTTTCATTTAGTGGTTTAACGCAGAGTATTAGTGATGCAACTACTGGATATTTCTGGGTGGTAGCAGATGTAAGTGCCTCGGCAACAGCAGGAAATACCCTTACCGCTCAAACGCCAACCTTCAGTTTTGCAGCAGGAAACCTTACTAATAATGTAAATGCAGCAGGAGCCCAAACCATTGTGGCAGCTACTCCTCGCGCAGTTTTAGCAGACAATGGCACACAAGTGAGTGCCGCAAATGTTAATCAAAACGTAACCAACCATTTACTAGCGTCTTTCCAGCTAAGCATTTCTGATGCCAATGCAGATTTCAATGGTGTGGATGTAACTACAGCTGGTACTTATGCCGCTTCCGATGTTGAGAATCTTAAGCTTTGGTATTCTACTGATAATTCATTTGATGCAGGTGCAGATAGCGAGCTTGACAATATCGCATCCCCAGCAACTGCCGGCGCTCAGAGCTTTAGCGGATACAACCAAATACTAACCAACGGCTCTACGGGATACTTCTTCGTTACCGTTGATTTTCCATGTGAAGCAGTTGATGGCAATACGATCAATATCTCAGCCCTGGAGAATTCAGACCTAAGCTTTAATGGGAGCACCAATGCAAGCGGCACAGCAACTGCATCTGGTTCACAGACTATTCAAGATATAACCCCAGCTGAGGTTACCGGACTTTCTGCAGGAGCAGGTACCGGAGAAGTAACTGTAAGTTGGACTAATCCCGCTTGTTTTACTGAAGTAATCGTAGTCGCGCACACTGCAACCATTTCGGGTACACCGACCGGAACCTATAGTGCCAATTCCCAGGATTTTACTGATGGTACTAATCCAAACTTCCCTACAGCCGGTAAGGTGGTTTATAATGGTACCGGGACTTCTACTACTATTACTGGTTTAACTAATAGCACACAATACTTCTTCAAAGTCTTTGCTCGTAAAGGTTCTAACTGGAATTCAGGGGTTGAAGATGATGCCACCCCAAGCTCCGGATTGGCGGTTTTCGTTAATGAGATGTCTCAGGGTTCAGGTGGATCGAAAGAATGGATTGAAATCGTTGTAACCGAAAATGGAACCGACCTACGTGGATGGGATATCGGAGATAATGACGATGGCAGCTACACTGAATTCGTAGAATTCTCCAATAGCTCTGACTGGTCAAATCTTAATGCTGGAACTGTAATCGCGATTTATAATGGTGCAGATGTGGACGGTACCATTACGCCAGATTCAGATTTCAGTGATAATGAAGTAACCATAGCCTCTAACAATGCGACCTATTTCACCGGTAGTTGGGGGTCATTTGGAAATAGCGATGGTGATGATCTTGCAGCGATCCGCGATGATAACAACTCTATTATCCATGATATGGCGGTTACGCATGGAACCAGCACGATCAGCGGCCCAGGAAGCGGTCAGGTTACTTACTACACCGGTTCTTCAAGTACCACTGCCTCCCTACATGATGATAACAATTGGACTACTGCAACCTCGACAAGTGGTACTCCGGGAAGCCCTAATGGTGGAGCAAATTCTACCTGGATTCAAGGCTTACGTCCCGCTGCGGGAGCAACTCCTAATCCTAGCTCGGTAAGCATTAGTGGCCTTGCAGCTACCAGCTTTGATATAACCTGGACTAAGCCTAGCGGTACTTTTGGAACCGATTGGGATGGAGTATTAGTCTTCGTATCGGACGGTTCAAATGGGATTGATCTAAGTGCGAGCGGAGAGGATGGTGTTGACTACACCGCCAATCTGGTTTATACCAGTGGAACATTTGCAACTGATGCAGGCGCAAATGATAATGCTTACTGTGTTGCTAACCAAACTACAGATGCTGATGGTAGCATTACGGTAACCGGCTTAACTACCAATACTACTTATTATGTGTATGCTTTTGCATACGAGGAGGTTACAGGAAACAATGATGATGACAACTTCTCCAGTCAGGTAAGTGGCGGTAGTGCAACTCCGGCCAATTTACCTTCAGCAGGGGACATTGTGATCACTGAGATCATGTACAATAGCTCAAACTCCGGTTCTGATGATGAATGGGTAGAGATTTACAACAATTCAGGCTCCAATGTCAGCATGAATGGAAGTTGGAGGCTTACTTATGATGCGAACACCTTCGACTTTGGTGAATTCACTTTCAATGATGGAGCATATTACACTATCGCCCTTGGAAGTGGTGGAGATGGAACCTTCAACTCGGGAAGTAGCTTTACTCCGGATACCAACACCTTGAACGTTCTAAACTCCGCAGTTGCAAATACTAATAGCTCAAACTTCCTTACAAACAGTACCGATCCGATTACCATCGTTTACGATCCTAGCGGTTCAAACATCACCATTGATGCGGTAACTTATGATGACGGTGCTCCCTGGCCAACTGCTGCAGATGGAGGAGGGCCAAGTTTAACCTTGATTGATCCGGCTTCTGATAATAGCCTTGCTGCTAGTTGGAGGGCATCCTTCGGAACGGGTGGAACCCCCGGTGCTGATACTCTAACCGCACTAACTTATGATGCTGGAGCCTGGAATGCTACTGATGTTCCCAACGCCAACACAGGTGGTCTTGATGCAACAGTAAAAACCGGTCAATCGGTTTCAATTTCTTCTAATGGAGCGATAGACAATCTTACCATTGAAAGTACTGCTACTCTTACAATTGCCGCAGGAAATGTGCTCACTGTTAACGGGGATGTCACCAACAACAACAGCATGGTGATTGAGAGTGCCGCCACTTTGTTACAGACAAAATCCACTGACGGAAACTCAGGTACCGGTACTTATTCTGTTACACGTGAATTCACACCTTACAATCAAGCTCGTTTCAGCATGTGGTCTTCTCCGGTAAGCGATGAGGATATAGAAGATGCATTTAGCGGTTCGAATAGCAATGACTTTTATGAGTTTGACGCTGATAATCAGCAATACTCCGCCTATGCTAGCGGGGTAATGAATGCCGGGCAAGGTTATGCGGTTACACCTACTTTAAACTCCAATGTGAACTTCTCAGATTCTAAGACCTTTGAAGGAAGCATTAACAACGGAGATGTTTCCTTGAACGTAACGGGTTTAACCGCTAGCGATTATGTTCTTTTAGGTAACCCTTATCCTGGTTCATTAGATTTCGCTGCTTTTGCAGCCGACCATTCCGACATCCTACCGACTGCTTACTATTGGGATGCAACATCTCCCAGCACGGGTGATGCGCAATTCGTGAGTTGGAATGCCTCAGGTGCAACAAGCGCACCCAATTCCCAAAGGAATAGTCCTTCTAGTAGTACCCGCGCTATGCAAGGGTTCTTCGTTCAGGTAGATCCTTCTTATTCTGGAGCAGGAAGCATCAACTTCGTCTTCCAGAATGATATGCGTCAGTCTTCAGGTAATACCAATGCCGGATTCTTTAAGACAGAAACGAGAGAGCGAGCTTGGTTCAATCTAAGTACCGATTCTGCTGCAAATCAAATCCTGGTGATGCTTGATGATCGCGCCACTAATGGATTTGATCGCATGTTTGATGCTCCGATCTATAAAGGGAGTCAATACCATTCTTTCTACTCAATGCAGGACTCGATGGAATTGTCTATTCAAGGTGTTCCCTATGTGGTTCCTGGAACGGCTAAGTTTATCCCATTAGGTGTTGATGCCTGGTATCAGGGAGTTTATACCATCTCATTGGATTCCCTGAATAATTGGGATGCGAATAATACAATCATTCTAATCGATAGCACTGCCGGGGTTCAGACAGATCTGAGTCAGGGAGACTATCAATTCGCAGTTAGTCAAACCGGAATTATCCATAATAGACTGTACCTACTTCTTGGAGCGCAAAACAGTGTAAGTCTTCAGGAGTCCGCAATCGAAAGATTCTTTGTGTTTCAGAATGCTAAATCCGATTTGGTTGTAAGTGATGAAAGCAACCTAGGTTTTACTGAAATCGAGATTCGGGATATGCGCGGACAACTGATCGTACAGGCTGACCTGGATGCTCAGAATGTAATGCATCATCTATCTACGGGAATGATGACTACAGGAGTTTATATGGTTCGATTAAGAGACCGCGATCTCCAGGAGTACAATGTAAAGGTGATGATTAAGAAATAATGAATCTAAAGCAAGAAAAAATGAAAGTATTTAAAGTAATCTTGGTTTTGTTCCTGGCTTTCAGCTTGGATATGAATGCTCAACCTCAACCTCCTAACTCAAATAACCCGGCACCCTTACCAGGCTTAGCCATTTTAGCTGCCGCGGGAGCCGCATTAGGAGTAAAGAAGCTTTACGACCAGAAGAAGGATGCCTAATTAGGGCAATCCATACAATAGAAAGAGCCGACTCAATTGAGTCGGCTTTTTTATGGATTAGATATGTTTAAAAGAGGAATTGTGCTCTTCAACCCGAAAGACAAGTCCTTTGCTTTAATTGTAGATCGCTCTTCTCTAAGGCTTCTTCTAGGCGCTTAGGATCCAAAGTTCAAAGACCTTTTGATCTGCCAGAGGCTTTCTTATCGTAAGAAGAGCTGCTTACTTAATAAGCTTTAAAGTTTGGGTTCCTTTCGGTCCGTAAACCTTCATGATGAAGAGACCTTGTTGATCTGCTAAGGGAACCAAAAAGGGTATTTGAAATTCTTCCGATTCCAATAGCAGTCTACCATCCTGATTGAAGACCTCTATTTTATCCCAGGGATTAATAGCATACAGATAAATCTCTCCATTAAGATTCGTCCAATAAAGATCATTTAAGCTCTCCTTCGTTAGGGTTCTGCTAGAAAGAATTAATTCAATGGGTCTCTGCATGCTATTCCAGCTTGTTGACTCACCTTCTACAAGAGTGGTCAATTCTCCACGAGCATCTTTTAAATAGTAATTCCAATTTAAAGGCGCATCACTCAGCTCAATTTGACCATTTTGCCATAGATCATCTCCTATACCCAAAGGAAATACCTTTAAGCCCTGAAAAGGAGGGTCCTTACGGATCATTAAGCTCTTTCCATCAGCACTTTCAAAATAGAAGGACCGATTGTTTATTTCCCCTGCCAACAGGGCGTCTTCTTTGCTCGAAAATTCGCTTTGTGCACCCTCCTGAAAAGCAAGGGCGATTTCGGATTCAAAAGTGCTGTCCAGGGCACTTCTTAGGCGCACTATATCTTGTATTTGACTTTTATGTCGAATTCTGTTGTTCCTGGCGCGCATTCCTTGAAGTAAGCCAAAGTTTCTGGTGTTCATGGAGCTCCCGGTGAGTGGGGTAGCAGAATGCACGAAGAAAGCCTGACCAGAAGGGATGTAACCATCGGCGCCATTTACTCCAACACCGCCATTGTAAGCGGCAAAATTGCTGCCATCAAATACCCAGTAGGATAAATCAAACCCATCACTGGCCAGATCTGATTTGGATGACCATTCCAAAGCGGTAGGGAAGGGATTAGGTAAAAGGTTCCATCCACCATTGCCATCCTGCGTACTCAAGGTCTGGGTTCTACTTCTAGTCGTTCCTTTAACAGTTATTACCATGGGGATATTGCCAAAATAGGGAGGACCAAGAAAGAGGTAATATCCGTGGTTGGATGAGATTGTAGCCGTTGCATCGTGCACTGCAATCCAGGTTCCGAAAGCACTGGTTCCATTGCTGCCGATATTGTTAGCATTGGTTTGATCTGCATCATAATAGAACATATTGCAGGTATTACAGGAAGATATACCTGCGCTGGCCGCGTAATTGATGAACCCTCCATTACTAAACTGAATATCTTCGAATGAGACATCACTAAAGGGAAATGCTATAGCATGCCAGCCTGAGCGCGAGATGTAGTATTCCTTACTTAATTCGATCGCCGGACCTATATAGGAAGCCGATCCTAAGTTATCTGCTTCAAGCAGTAGCTCTCCGCTGGCATCATCAATACTATTGATACTCAGGCTGCCGCTTCCGGTGATAATAAGATTGGAGTTAGCTCTAAGATCTAGGCTATTCACCTCCGCATCACCATATATTTCGGCGTCTTCGCCAGGGTAGATAATCAATTTACGATCATTACTGTTTTGATCCGGTTCTTCATTATTCTTCCAATCACTACCATTCCAGACTAATGCATTAGACGTATTCTGAAGACTTATATCATCAATATTCCAGATTTCATTTCCGGAATTGTTTCTCACTTCAATCTTTAAAGCCAGGTTGCTTACATTTTTCAAACCAATGACTACCTGATGATAGGCATCTGCTTCTCGATACCCACCACCAGCAGGGCTAATGTTAAGGTTTTGACCATTGGAGGTGCTGATGACACCTGCAGATGTATTTGTGCCACTGCCTGTACTATAGGAGCCGAAACCCCATTTCGCATTATTGTTTCCATTAAGGGTGATGTCTGGCGTAGCGGAGAATCCTGCATTATTAATATCCAGATACACCTCAACATAATCAGCGCCATCCGCACCATTGCCTGAGGTCAGAGCGGTTGAACTAAGACTTAAACTCAAAGTCAGACTATCGGCAGCAGAGGTACTCACCCCATCAAGAATCAAGGTTTGGGTACCATTGTTTACCTGCCAGGAATTGGTACCATTAAGAATTCTTTCATTTGGCGGGAAATCTGCCGATCCAGTGTTACTGCTTATCTGCCCGGAGCCACTATTAATAGTCCAGGAATCATTAGCATTAGATTCAAAACCTTGAAAGTACAATTGCCCTGAGCCCACACCTTCAGCATCTGGCAAACTGAGATTTTGGGTGCTTGGAGAACTGTAGGACTGACCTGTAAAGCTGTATGCTGCGAAGCTATAGTCGCCACCCTCTGTTAATCGGGTTATTGGGCTTAGAGTCGCCGCGGGTCCGAAGTAGGCTACTGTAGCAATACCTTGAAAGCTTTGTCCGACCGTGTAAAGTCCACTCGCTCCACTGAAAACCAAATTCGAACCCGTGCCATAAACCAAAAGGATGGAGTCTCCACTGGCATTAGCTGTTAGTTGGACCTCAGCTGCAGTTGGACTATATGCACTAACGTTGAGCCCTGGAGCGGGAACGGCGGATTCCAGAACTACATTGTCAAAACCCCCAAAATCATTGCCTCCATCTTGTTTAGCACGAAGCCTAAATTGGAGAGAGTTTACATTATCTGGGATTGAAACACTTACACTGGTCCAACCATTACTGGACAGCCCGCCAGTTCCACCCTGAAATACCAAAACGGTCCCCTGACTTACACCATCATAGAGTAATTCATATTCTAATTCATCAGAACTCTCAAAACCTTCAGCGTAGTAGTCAAAACTTAGTTCAACGTCAACGCTATTGCTAATATCAATAGTTTGAAATTCAAGTATGTGAAAAAAGTTTCCTCCACCATTCGAGTTGTTTAGATCGCGAATTGCCCAGAAGTTGGAGCCATCGCTACCACTAGAAATACCTCCGTTGCTACTTTGAATTGCCCATATATCTCCGCTTGTATTGTAGGTTGTAGGGTTTTCGGTGAAGTTCCAGTTATCGTCTGGACCAGATTCAAAACTGTTTTTATAAAGAGCAAGCACTGCTCCGCCGGTAGTACTTATGGACTCTTCAATTCCATTGCTGTAATCATTACTCCCGTCAACGGACCAAAGCTTGTATTTGTAAACCGTGGAGGAGGGAAGGTTGATGTGATCTGGAATATTGGCTGCTGGACCTACATAGAGGACAGTACCTCCTCCGGTAATTGCATTACCTGCTGAATAGCTGCCAGTAGGTATACCAAAACTTCCATTGGCGGAGGTGAAAGCGAGAACTACATCATCACCATTGGAGTTCGCAGTGGCAGTGAAGCTAACCGAGTTTGTATTCGAACTTAGACTGAAACTCAGAGGATCAGAAATGGCTCCACTAAATCGATCCTGAGCACTAGGTCCACCCCAAATTCTGGTGGCAAAAACAGGATTATCAATAAAGGGATTACGGTTCCCCTGAACTTGATAAATCTCGTCATTTCGTTGATCCTCCAAGGCAGAAACAGGGTCCGCTGCATTCCATTGAAGTAAGAGACTTAAGGTAGAAACGTCATTAATATCGCATTGAGAGCCATAACGCAGATCCATATAAAACACGGCTCGAGCCACATCCCCGCGCCAGTCATCTCCAGGATACCAACCAGTGCTGCTCACACTGCCATAGGACCCTGAGCCAGATTCATACTTCTTATTTCCCCTAGCGCCATTTATACTATTAGTACACGGAGCTAAATTGTGAGCGTCCGCGCCTGGTCCGGTAGTCCCGAGATTGGGGTTAGCGAGCGATTTAGGAAAAATGTGTTCTCTGGTCCATCCGGAGCTAATGGTACCGGTTCCACCACCACCGTAGGTATTAATTTTTGGATCACTAACACCGCTATAAAGCAGAATAACATTGTTGGTGTTATTAGCATCTTCATTTGCATCTTTCAGTAATTGGAAAGCCGTGCTGTAACTAATGTTAGTGGTATGGGTAGTGGTGATCAAATTGGCAAGCGCGGTCTCCAGGGTACTTCCTGTTGAAGTTGTATTTATAGAATTGTAATAATTGACATTTTGCGCATAGACCTGCACAAAAAGGAGACTGCTGAGCAGCAAGAAAAAGATGCGGCGCATTAGGGGGTAGTTTTTACAAAAATCGGTATTCCTATTTGCTCAAGGCATTAAGCCAATGTTACAATTCATAGCAAAATCTGGTCATTTAATAAGTTGAATCACTTTGGTATTAAATTTGGTTATCCCGTCGCCAAAATCAATACAATGAAAAAAGTTATTCTTTTCCTTTTTGCCATTTTCATGACTACTGGGCTTTCGGCTCAAACAGAAACCTTATTCGGCTCAGGTTTTAGAGTGGGTGGTTTTGGTGGGCCAATGATGAATTTTGCCACGCTTAATGGAGATTTTGCCTTCTACAGTGGAGGAGGGGGAGGCGCCATCTTTGATGGAAGGTTCTTCATCGGTGGTTTTGGAATGGGACTCAGTACTGATCATGTTTTTGATCTGAATCAAGGTAATAATCCGCTGGATGATTATTATGCCGAGATCGGTATGGGAGGATTGTGGTTAGGATATATTCACAAACCCACTAAACTCGTACATCTAAACTTTTCCCTGCCCTTAGGGGGAGGAGGATTAGGATTCTCAAGTGTTGATAATAGCGGTCAAGATGCTAATATCTCCGATGGCTTTTTTATGCTTAACCCCACTATTGGAGCCGAGTTGAATGTAGTTTCCTTTATGAAGGTTTCGCTCAATGCTGGCTATATGATATTTACAGGTATAAATAATAGCGTCCTATCGGCCAGTCAGTTAAACAGTCCCAATGTGATGCTAGCTCTTAAATTCGGCTTTTTCGCAGAATAAGATCAATAGAAACCGCGACGGACACGGTTAATGATATTCCCAAGTTTTAAATCCAATACGAAGCGCACATTTGAGAGGTAGTAATGCTCAGTTGTGAAGTTTCGATCCTGGTTTTGCAAGGGGAAATAGAATTCAAGAAAATCTGTGAGCAGAGCAAGCCTAATGCCATAGTCCCAATAGGTTTGCTCTTCGCTGATCCCCACATCTCCAAAAACCCCTAATGGACCATAAATTGGAACACTTAGGTTTGTACTCAATAGAAAGCGATCGGCAAAAGCATCAGTTTCGGTTCTAAACCCTCCATCGGTAGTAAAGAATTGATTAGCCCAGATTCCACTTTCATCCGATCGACCGATGAAATAGTAATCGAATAGGTAATCCGGAGTACCGCTTAAACCTAAGCTGTAATAATTGTCTCGAAAGCCCTGGTCATAAAGTTCATTATAAAGGAAACCTCCCGCGAAGGCCCTTAAAATCAGCCATTTCTTATTAGGGAGCATCCAGCGTTGATCATATTCAGCAAAGAGCTTGGTGAACTGATCAGCAGCCTCAAAATGAAATCTGAAAATTGTGGGTCTTAAAAGGGAAGTGTATTCCAAACGATAATTGGCATTAAACACGGTGTAGCTCGCGGTATTAATAGCACCTTGATCAACCACTGCATTTGCGTCTAATTCCCGGTTTAAAACCACACTTCTTAGCCTTAAACTTTGGATATAAGGACTACGAGGATATTTTTTACGGATTCTGAAATTCACGGATGGTGAAAATCTGAAGAAAGCCAGATCCCGATCATAGTGATTATAACGTCCGTAAACCCCGAAGCGAATTTGTCGGAAGAATGCATTTTTAGGAGTAATCCAGGTGTAAGCAGCTGAGGCGGTACCGGTGATCTTTCCGGTACCAGTGCTGTACTCCGGAACAATGGTATACTCAAAAGGCTTTTGTACCAATATGGAGCGGTTAGATAGATTGATGCCTAAAAGGAATCGATCATAGGCATTGTAGTACAGACTGGGAACATAAAAGATTTGAGTTGCTTCGGCGGCTTCAAAGCTATTATAGAGCTGAAAGCTAAGTGGTTCCATTCGAGGCAAGAGCCATCGATTATAGTAGGTATTGTTCTTTTGGCGATACTCCGCATGATTTAAATGCGCGTTAACAACCACCTTGTCATATTCCTCATGATAGAGTTGAACGGTTCGTTCTCCTTCATGACCCGAATACCATTGACTCAAGACAGCTTCTCCATCTTTATAGCCGGTGATAGAATAAGGCATATCGGTATCGCCTGTGTTTTGAATAGTGGCCGTGCTTACAGTGGGACAATGCTCATAATCTTCGATTTGATAATCATAGATCTCTGCTGTTTTTAAAGCGGGTCCGAAAAACCAATTCAGAGGTTGATTGCTATAATAGTTAAATGCTGATTTAAAGGAGTTTAGTGCTTCGATGCTATCCGATGACTCCAGGTAACGTGCCATGGATCGTTTAAAATTCTTTTCTCCAACATAAGCCCGAAGGTGACTCAGGAGGAGGAAGGTTTTAGCCTGCGAAATAGCTTCGTAATTAAGTCGGGATAAAGAATCCACCGGACTATTTAGGGCCTGATCCAATCCTTGCCGCTGTAGGAAAAGGAAAAGAAAACGGTTCTGATAACCATAATCAAACTCATCAAAACCAAATAGTCCGTTCAGAATTGGGCTTTGAAAGGGTATCCAACGCTTTTGAGGATAATTCCTCTCAATGAAATGGTATTTATAGAAATAGGGAATACCACGAGCCAGCCAGGGACTACGCCAAGAATCAATCTCTCGATAGCGGAAAAAAGCCTCTGCTTGAGCTTGCACCATATCGTAGCGCAAGTCCAACCAGTCTTTGGGTCTTTCTAAGCTAAGTAAGTCTGCAGATTGATATTCACCTTTCTTTTTATCTAAAAAGATGAAGCTCAATCCCTTACTTAAAGAGTCATTCAACTCATTTTTAAAAAATGATCCTGTTTCTTCCAATGCCAATCTGAAATTAGCATAGAAGTTAGGGTCCTCTTCTTCTAAATAGAGCTTAGCATTTGGTCCAAGCTCGTATTCAAACCATTGAGGTCGGCAGAAGAATTGAACTGATCTTGAACGGCCCTGAAAATGGTAGCTATTGTCTGAAGACTTTACTAGAGTTAGGTTTGATTTAATGTCCCATTCTTCAATCGAACTAATCTGGATATCAAAATCTTCCATTCGATTAGGAGTATCGTAATAATAGCTGAGGGTTTTCAGGCTATCCGTAACCCGAGGTAACAGATCGATAATTCTTAAATCCCACTTGGATTTGCCATTACCAGTAAATTTCTGGTCTGGGAGTTTCATTTTGAAATTAAATACCAAATCGATCTTCCTTGACATCCGGGTTTTGATGACAAGGTTTTCACTCTTGATATCTAATTCGAGCTCCTCTCCATTGAGATTTGCTGATTTAAGATTGAAATAGGCTAATTCGCGTTTCCGGGCAAAATGGAGGTCTGGGTCTTGAAACTCACGCAATTGATTGTTTAGAAATGATCCCTTATCGATATAGGCCATTATCGGGATATGAATCACTATTTCTTCCTTAGGGTCATTTAGAGACTCGGTGTAAACCCATTGAACGTCGAGGCTGTCTTCCTCCAATTGTATAACAAAACGGTTGTTTTGTGCCCAGCCTAGTTCTCCAGTTAATACTATTAGGAGAAGAAAGTAGAGTCTCTTCAGCATTCGCCAAAGATACTAGCTCTATCACCGATTAATCAGCTAGGTCGCTTTTTTAATTTGGGATGAATCTGCTTTAAAATGAACAAATTTTTCAAGGCTTGAGACTCAAGCACAAAAACCCGTTTATAAGTGTTTAAATACATTTTTCGCTAAGTACCCCTATTTTAGATGGGGGTATAATTGCTTAAAAGTGTATTTTGTTAAATTTAACCCCTAATAAAATAGGGTAAATGGGAAAGAAACTAAATTTTGTAGTTCTTAGTTTGTTGGTTGTCATCTCCTTTATTTTTAATGTTTCCTATGATTTTACTGGAGCTGAGGAAATAGATAAAGGAGATACCGCCTGGATGTTAGTGGCATCTGCTTTTGTTTTGCTTATGACACCAGGACTAGCCTTTTTCTATGGCGGTATGGTTAACCGTAAGAATGTGATCTCCACCATGTTGCAAAGTTTCGTTGCTCTAGGTGTTGTAAGCGTTTTATGGGTGGTGATAGGTTTTAGTTTATGCTTTGGAGAGTCATGGTATGGTATTATTGGCAATCCTTTTACTTACTTCAATTTTAAAGGAGTCGGACTTGCACCTAATCCTGAATTTGCCTCCAATATTCCCTTTCTACTATTTGCCCTATTTCAGTTAAAGTTTGCAATAATTACTCCCGCATTAATCACGGGTAGCTTTGCAGAGCGCATTCGTTTTAGAGCGTACATCCTGTTTATCGTCTTTTTCACTTTGATAATCTATGCGCCGCTTGCCCACATGACCTGGCATCCAGATGGTTTATTCCGTAATTGGGGGGTACTTGATTTTGCCGGTGGCACAGTAGTGCATATGTCGGCGGGATTTGCTGCCTTAGCCGGTGCACTTTATTTGGGCAAAAGGCAGAAACGAAGCCATGAGCCTGCAAATATTCCGTTCATCATACTAGGAACCGGATTACTCTGGTTTGGGTGGTTCGGTTTTAACGCGGGTTCTTCCTTTGGTGCGAATGCAGATGCAGTAGCGGCCTTTGCTAATACCAACCTAGCCTCAGCCTCAGGAATGATTACCTGGATTTTTTACGACCGTTTTCAAAACCGTAAAATGTCTGCCTTAGGTGCCTGCATTGGGGCTATCGTTGGTCTGGTTGCCATTACCCCAGCTGCAGGATTCGTTTCACTATCTGAAGCTATACTCATTGGCTTTTTAGCTTCTTTGGCCAGTAACTTCGCCATCCGCTTTAAAAACTCACGAGAGTTAGATGATACCCTGGATGTATTTCCAAGTCATGGTATTGGTGGTGTAGTAGGGATGTTGCTAACCGCCGTTTTCGCTAGGGAAGTAGGCTTAACCAGTGGGGAAACAGAGACTTTTTTCTATCATCTATTAGCGCTGGCAATAACTGCGCTATTCACTTTAAGCGCTTCATTCGGACTTTATTACTTGGTCGATCGTATGATCCCGTTAAGGGTCAGCATAGACCAGGAAATGCGCGGCCTAGATGCGAGCCAACACGGGGAGAATGCGAATTAAGATTTCTGTATTCTATAATTGGCAAAGAACTGAAAGCCCACAAACAATAGAAAGAAAAATGCCGTGAAGGGAGTAAGCCCATCGCTTGTTCTTAAGTATTGAAATATTATTCCAATCAAACCAAGCGTGAGCATTGCGATACTGGCATAGAGTAAAGTGTTTCCACTTCTTTCGTTGAACATGATTCCGGAAGTCATTGACATGGCTACAAGAATTAGCCCTGAGTAAAGGAGAAAATCACGCTCATTAAGCAGGCCGATACTTACCAGGGGAATGGCGATTAGTAAAAAGGAACTGCATAGAATAGCGCTAATTCTTTCACGCGTATTTAAAAGGTTACGACCAAAGGGATGTAAAAGCAGAAAAGTATCCGTGACTGGTGACATAATCCAGGTTAGGATTGCAAATAATCCCATTAAGATTAATAAAGGTACCAGGAAAACTCTGTATTCCGGAGAGCTTACAGCAACGTATCTAAAAAGGCGGAAGAGGAGGTAAAAACCAACTATTACGTACCATTGATTTTTACTACTCTGATTTGCCATCCAAAACTGAAAGCGTAGGAAAGCCCTAAAGAAACCGTTTGATGCTTTTATAGCTAGTATTAATCCTTCACGGGCTAATTCGTTATCGAGAGGATTGATTCGCAATGACTCACTAAACGATTCCATGGCTTTTTGGTGATCACTGTTCTCAAGCTGCCGCATGCCTTGATTGTAGTGGCTCATTGAATCGGTAGGATTTATTCTTAAAGCCTCCGCAGCAGTGGCCATAGCCTCTTGTTTTCTTCCGAGACGTCTAAGCAGGAGAGAGCGGGTGTTTAAAGCCTTAGCATACTCAGGATCAATCTCTAAAGCCCTCTCGACACTTATGAGACCCTCTTTGAACTTATCATCTTCATGTTCAATTAGCGCTTTTAAGGTCCAAAGCTCGGCACCATTTGGATCAATTGAAATTGCCTTACGGATGCTTTGATGTGCTGCCTTGGAGCCTACCTTATCCAATTCGTACATCGCCATCAGATAGTACCCATAACTACTATCCGGATACTCACTGAGTAGTTGCTCAATTTTCACCAATGCCTTTTGCGAATTGGATTTAACTGCTAAATAGGCATTTAGGCATAAAGCCTCATGATTATAAGGGTCTCTGGAAAGGACTGCAAGTAGTTCTTTTTCTGCGAGATCAAAACGATTTTGATCTATGAGCAGATGGATACGCTGAAGATTTTGATGTTCCATTATTTCTTCAAATTCAGATAGTCAAGGATAGGGTCATAGGTTCCAGCCTGGTTGGAGAACAAGGCGAAATTTTTAGCTTGAGCAAACCATTCTTTGGTGCTCGTTTTAATGGATTTTAATCCCTTGAGCAGATCCTTAGTTTGAATATTTTCAATCTCTCCTGACTCGAATGAAGCTTCCAACTTGTTTTCAATGGCCTGGTCGATAATTGCAAACAGGTCTGCTCCAGAGTATTCCTTGGTTTTCTGCGCAATTTTGTGGTAGTCGATTTTACCAATGGGCTTTCCTCTTAAATGATTTTTAAGGATTTCCTCTCTGGCCTGTTCATCTGGTGGAGGAACAAAAAGGATTCGATCAAAGCGACCGGGTCTACGGAAGGCCGGATCAAGGTTCCAGGGCATATTGGTTGCTCCAAGCACCAGAACACCATCATTGGAACTATCTACACCATCTAGTTCGGCCAGAAATTGGTTTATTACTGATTGGCTGCCAGAGCTTCTTACCCGACTGCGGTTGGCTCCCAGAGCATCAATCTCATCAATAAAAATCACACACGGTGTATTGGCTCTGGCTAGTTCGAAGAACTGATGTAGGTTCTTTTCGCTATTACCTATCCACATGTCCAGGATATCATTGATTCCGATACTAATAAAGCGGGCGTTAATTTCTCCTGCTGTGGCTCTGGCGATAAGAGTTTTCCCACAACCCGGAGGTCCATACATTAGTATCCCACCACCGGTTTTCTTGCCATAAGCCTTATAGAGCTCCGGATGCTGAAGGGGCTTAATGATTTTTAAACTGATTTCCTTTTTTACATCCTTCATGCCTCCAACATCGCTAAACCTTGTTTCGGGCCTTTCCATAAACAATTCATCTATCTGGTCCTCTTCCAGATCGGTACTTGAAATTTTGAAAAGGCTATCTAGCTCCTCATCATTTACATTGGGATCTATGTGAAAGGCCTGTTCATATAGACTTCGGGCTTCGTCTAAATTGTTTTCCCGAACCAATGCCTTGGCAAGTAGAAGAATTAGCGCGGGATTTTTGGGATAGACTTGAATTGCTTCTTCAAGAAAAACAACGGCTGCCGAGGTATTTTCCTGAGCAAGCCATATCTCACCCAGGGCAAGCCTGGACTTAATATTCTCTTTCTGCTTCAATGCTAGTAGATACTCCTTCTCAGCCTCTTCATTCCGCCCTTCTTGCTGCAAGGCTGATGCAAGTAATAAGCGCAGATGATGATTATCTGGACTGGAATTGAGCGCTTCCCTTAAATCTTCTATGTTCATAGTTTCGCTAAATCTTGCCTTAGTATTATGGATATAAGCGTGTAAATATCTGGTGCTTTAGACTTAAACTCCTTAGGTCTCTCAAAGAAATTTTCGCAGCAAACGGCAAAGAATTCGTGAATATTGGTTTTTGCATAGTCCCGTAAAAAGCCTTGGCCAGATCCGAAACCGCCGCTAAAGGATTCGAATTCGCGATGAAAGGCCTTATATACATCAGCATCAATGAATTGATAATTGTGATTCACGATACGATTTTCAAGTTTCAAAGCGTGGGCCATCTCGTGTATACCCAAGTTGATACCATCGTTGCGATCAGCATGACCCTTCTCAAAGGAGGCCCAGGATAGCACTATGAACCCTCGAATGTTTACTTCGCCACGATGGTATTGCTTGGAGATCGTTGAATAGTAATCATTTCGATAGAGTAAAATCTTAGAGAAATGGTCAAAATCGAAGCGCTTAAATCCAAAAGTCAATTCTACAGCGGTGCCGGCAATTAAAGCCTTTTTTCTGGCGTTAATTCGTAATCCTTTAGATCTTGAGATAATGGTCTTTGTATTCAGAAAGACTTGAACTCTTTTTTCAAAGCGTTTTTTATCCTCAATGCTTAGGTTTTTATAAAATGGAATCTCGTGTAAATAGGGCTTTAAAGCCGCTTTTACTTTTCTTGGATAATAGGTTGTTCGCCATTTAATTAAGTACCGGAGCGGTAAGATTACAAAGACTAATAGAGCTGCTGAAAAGCCAATTATTTGTACTTCTATAGAGGGGTCGCTTGGTAATGGTTCATCACCAACAAAGATTGAAACAAGTCTTGCGAGCAGTGGCATATTAGGCCCTAAAATAGACATGATTCCCTTAATTCAAATTGTATATTCGTCTTAAATGATATTTATGGATTTAGGGAAACTCTTTGCCAAAGCACAGCAAAGTAATTTTCATCGCTTTCTTTTAGAAAATGCCTTAGGTCGATTTGTTCCATTTAATCGATCACATCGCTTCAAAGTAGACTCTATTTCCCCTTATTCCCTAAGGATTAAAGCACCTTATCGAAAATCTAATCTTAATCATTTAAAGGGGATTCATGCCTGCGCTATGGCAACCATCGCAGAGATTAGTTCAGGACTTTTGCTTATTGGAATATTAGATCCTAAAAAATATCGCATCATCCTCCAGAAGTTAGATTTGGAGTATCATTATCAGGCTAAGTCAGACACCATTGCCCGATTCGAAATCGATGAAGACTGGCTGCAGGATAAGGTTCTTGAACCATTAGAACATTTGGATAAGGTTTTTGTGGACTGTAATATCAATCTGTTTGATGCGCAGGATAATGAAGTTGCGACGGCTATTGCCAGATGGCAAATAAAGAATTGGAAATCGGTTAAAACCAAAGTCTGATGCCCCTCACTACAAGGAGGGAATATTTCTACTTACATCTGGCAGTAGCCCTCTTCGGCTTAGCTGGTCTTTTTGGTCGCTGGCTAGATATGGCGCCGATTCATATCGTGCAAGGGCGAACTGTTTTTGCTGCTTTAAGCCTCTTAATTATTCTCCTAATGAAGAAGGAGTTTAAATTGCAGGAAGGGCGGTTTTATTTCAGAACGGCTATTTTGGGATTTGTGCTGGCTTTCCATTGGTTGGCTTTTTTTGAGGCAATCCAGAATACGAGTATAGCTCTAGCCTTGTTAAGCTTCGCTAGTTTTCCTTTTTTCACCTTGATATTGGAATGGTTAGGAGGACAGGGGAAACCAGGAAAGATGGATTTTATTCTGGTATTCCTGAGTTTACTTGGAACTACCTTAATCGTTCCCTTTGAGTCGGATTCTCCCGATCTAATAGGAGTGCTTTGGGGTCTTTCCTCGGGTTTTAGTTTTGCCTTGCTGGCCATTCTCAATCGGAGATGGGTTCAGAAGACAGGACCCATTGAACTGGCATTTTATCAAGATGCCTTTGCCGCTTTATTCTTGATCCCTTTTAGCCTGATGATAAGCTGGGAATGGAATTCCGGAGAGATCGGATTGCTGCTCATTTTAGGGATTGTATTTACCGCCCTTTCTCATAGTTTGTTTGTGGCTGCCTTAGTTAAGGTAAAGGCTCGCACTGCTTCTCTAGTGGCTGCTCTAGAGCCTGTTTATGGAATTGTCGCGGCTTATTTTCTATTTAAAGAAATACCGACCGGACTTAGTGTGATAGGAGGGAGCTTGATTCTCGGAGCGGGCCTTTTAGCCCAGTTGCGAAATTCAGACTAAGCTAAGCGCAGGTACTGTTCTACTAATTGCCGTACACATCCTTCGCCTCCCTTTTTATTAAGCACTTGAACATCTGGGTGCAGGATTACTTCATCAACGGCATCAGATGGAGCAAAGGCAGCGCCAACTGCTTCTAAAACAGGGATATCATTTACATCATCGCCAATGTAGGCCACCTCATCGGGAATGAGATTCTCTTCCTCAAGCCATTTACTCAGAATCTCAATCTTAGGGGTTTTTCCGACGTAAACATGGCTTATGTTGAGTTGCTGAGCCCTGGCTTCTACCACGCCGGTAGAATGTCCATGAGAGATGATTGCAGTAATTATTCCGGCCTTTTGAGCCAATTTAATGCCCATGCCATCTTTCACATTGAAAATCTTGGTGTGCTCACCGTCGGTGCTAACTATCATTTCACCTTTGGTTAGCACCCCATCACAATCCATCACCAACATCTTGACCTTTCGAGGGGCTTGATCTATTCGCTTTTTAAAAAGGATTTCAGGGGGATAACCTGTTTCTTCGGCAATTCGGAACAGATCAAAAACTTCTAAACTAGCTCCTCGTGAAAAGCGCTCAATGGTGGCGTATAGCCTGTGAGTTGGAGAAATATTGCGCTGTAAATAGTGCAGATTTGCTCTTAGATTATCCCAGTGATCGCTCATAATAGGGCTTCTCTAATTTTCATACATTTTTCCAAAATAGGCCTAAGCTGTTTAAGCTCTAGCATAGTGTATGGATCGGATTGAGCATTGTGCGGTGCTGGATGGGTTTCTATGAAAAAACCATCTGCTCCGGTTGCTATGGCCGAAAGGGCAATGGTTTCTATCAAACGTGGGTCTCCGCCCGTTACACCTTCATTACGGTTGGGTTTCTGTACCGAATGTGTACAGTCCATAATTACCGGTACACCTAAGTCTTTCATTCTTGCGATGCTGGTCGCATCCACAATTAAATCAGAATAGCCAAAACTAACTCCACGCTCGCAAGCCCAAACATTGTTGTTTCCTGTGCTCTTAACTTTTTCAATCGGCCATTTCATTGCTTCCGGAGAAAGGAATTGTCCTTTTTTAACGTTTACACCTTTTCCGGTATTACCTGCAGCGATCAGCAATTCGGTTTGTCGACAGAGAAAGGCGGGAATTTGCAAATGGTCGACGTATTCAGCAGCTCTTGCGGCCTCCTGGCTTTCATGAATGTCCGTAATGGTCTCAACATTTAGCTCCTGACCAATTTCTTTAAGTATCTCCAATGCCTCTTTATCACCTATACCAGTGAAAGAGTCTAAGCGGGAACGATTGGCTTTACGATAAGATCCTTTAAAAATGTAATGGATATCCAAATCCTCACAAATCGATTTTACCTCCCTTGCAATGGCAAAGGAAAGATCGCGATCCTCAATGGCGCAAGGGCCTGCTATTAGGGTGAACTTCATTCGGTACGTGCTTTTCGTCCAAGGTAACCAGAATGATGACGCTTGGCGTATTCTTCTTTAGTGAAACCAATCTTTTCCATTAAGAGCGTGACCAAGAGATCGCCTACCACGGTCATAACTGTAGTGGAGGTAGTAGGAGTAAGGCCTAATGGGCAAATTTCTTCTGGATTCCCTGTGTAGAGCAGTACATCCGAAAACTCAGATAGAGCTCCATCTGGATGGCCTGTTAAGCCTATGATCTTTATATCCGGATGTAATCTTTTTACCAGAAATTCCAATTCCACAACCTCCCGGGTTTTACCCGAATTGGAAATCAAGAACATAATGTCATTTTCCTGAACCATTCCCAGATCTCCATGCTGAGATTCACTGGGATGAAGAAATATAGCTGGTGTTCCGGTGGAGCTTAAAGTAGTGGCAATGTTAACACCAATCTGACCGGCTTTACCCATTCCGGAAACAACGACTTTCCCTTTTTTAAGGTGCACTTGCTGATAAATCAGATCTAAAGCGTTTTCAATTACTCCGTCAATTGGAATGTTACGGATGGCTTCTACTTCTTTATCGATTAGTCCTTTTATCTTGTCCTTAATCATCATCTAACAATTATACCAAAAGTTTTCCGTCGCGCATTTCTATTAAGCGATCGGCCTTTTCGGCTAGATCTCGGTTGTGAGTTATTATTATAAAGCTGCTTCCAAACTCTTCCCGAATCTGGTTGAAAAGCTTATGTATTTCGCTGGCATTTTGACTATCTAAATTACCGGTAGGCTCATCTGCAAGTACTAATCCTGGATTATTCATTAGGGCTCGAGCGATCGCTACTCTCTGCTGTTCGCCACCTGATAGTGCAGAAGGTTTGTGGTGAAGCCGATCCGATAATCCCATGAAATCCAATAATTCAGCGGCTCTTGCCATGCTGCGGCTCTTGGTGGCTCTACCAATAAGACCAGGAATGGCTACATTCTCTTGTGCTGTAAATTCCGGTAGCAGATGATGGAACTGAAAAATGAAGCCTAATTCTTCATTGCGGAACTGGTTTAAACGACTTCTGCTAAATGCGGTTACCTCTTCATTATTAAAATAGATTCTACCCTGATCTGCAGCTTCCAGGGTACCCAGTATTTGTAAAAGGGTAGTTTTACCGGCTCCGCTAGCTCCCATTATGGAAACAACCTCTGCCTTATCTATGGTAAGATCCAGCCCCTTAAGTACTTCAAGATCACCGTATGACTTGTGAATGTTCTCCGCCCTAATCATTTTTCCGCTTTAGTGTCTTTTGCCTTTTAATTGCCTTTTGGTGCGATCATAATCAAGAAAGTAAGCCAGGCGAATGGATAAGTTATTTTGCACCGGTGAATCAAAGGCATTATTGAGGTTTTGAAGGTAATTATCCTCGATGAGTTCTCCTCTGCCATTGTTTGAAAGTGCCACGCGATATAGTATGACTATTTCACTGGCCGGCGCAAACCACCAGGAAAAGCGCAGATCGAGATTGAGAGTATTGAAATATGTATCGTAGTTTTCCTCTCTATCCCTTAAGCTGAGATCGCCGTTAGGCAATAAATCATAATAGTTGGCATAGTTAATCCGATTCCAAACCTGACGAATTCTTAAACCGAGTGAGGATTGAGGATTAAAGGCATATCGTCCATCAATCAAAACGGTAACATCTCTAACATCTCTTCGACCAAAAATCGGAGTTCCATCATCTTGACGAGTGGCAAATCCTCTTTCATCAAATTTTAAATCGAAGGTTACTTGAGGAATCATGAAAAAATGATCTCCCAGACGAATGCGGGGTTCTACATTGATGTTGAAATTGTTATTGTCCCACTCTGGGGTGCGATTATAAACCAAATCCAAATCAAGTGCAAAAGGCTTGCGGTAATCCGTTGATAGGAAGTAGATTACGGCGTATTGGGAGCGACGATTGAATTGCGCACCAGTAAGTCGAGGCTCGAAGTAGTCGAAAGCGTCATTCGGTCGATACCGTAAGCGTATCCCGGTTCCTGTGAAGTCTCTTAATAAGAAGAAGCTATTTAAGCCGAGGTAAAACTCTTCAAAGCTCTGATTTTCATAGAGCATAGAATATACCGAGAAGAGGGTTACGGAGGTACGGTTAAATGGCCCCGATGGTTTAAAGGTTGCATATTCTACTTCACTGTAATTCCGAATTTGGTTGTTCCGGGCTAAGAAGCCTAAGTCGTTCGCTTCAAAATCATCAGCAATAACATCCTGGCGGGTAGCCCAGCGCCAATTGCCGTCTACATCTCCAAAACGAAGAAAATATTGCTCTCCACTTTCTACGCTATTGTCCTCTAAAAAACGATCACTGCGTTTTAATTGCAGATCTAAGCGATATTGACCGCTTTTATTAAAGATGCTTGCCAAAAGCCCAGCGACATTAGCATCCGCAAACTGTCCATCCCTAAGAGTATTGGTATTGATAAAGCTTACACTGGAATTTCGATTAAAACGCTGATCCAGGACTAAAATATTGTAGTTGGTAAGAGGTTCTAACAAGTCTCTGGTTTCAATACCGGCAGAATCGCGAGTGCTGTAATTATTATCAGTAATAGCATTGAGGAAACCAATCCCGAGATTGCCCTTGGTTCTACCTGAAATCTTCGTGGCATTTAACAAACGCGTGAATTCCGTCCTTACGGTAATATCTTCCGAGCTAGTACTTAAATCCTGATTGGTAATGTTTTGCGGCGCACCTCCAATTCGACGTGAATAGAAGAGGTCTCCAAGATTAAACAGCTCTGTTCCCTCATTGAAAAACTGACGGTTTTCGTCAAATTGGATTTCAAATGGACTCAGATTTAAAAGCTGATTATCAAAAGCTACTTGTCCAAAGTCTGGTATCAATGTAGCGTCAAGGGTGAAGCTCTCATTAATACCGTATTTGAAATCCATACCGGCATTAAAATCAAGGGAAGTTTCGCCCTGGTAATTATCCACATAAGTTGAGGCGTAGGGCATTAAGGACAAGCGAATAGGAGGGTCGATCTCCTTAATGTTCGAAAGCAATCCCGCTTGATACTCCCAGCTGTATCCAGAGCCTCGGTCTATGAAGTTCCAGGAATAGTCTTCTCTGGAGCGTCTAATACTGCGTAGAACATTGAATCCCCAATCGTTTTGCAGCTCATTAGGGAAACGCAATGAGATATAGGGAATCTTTATTTCGCACTGCCATCCATTTTCGGTGATTTTAACCGCGGAATACCAGATCGAATTAATGCTGTAATCCTCACCATTCGCAGTGGTACGGCTATCTGCCTGGGTTCCCGCTGCAGTAACAAAGAAGGTAAAGTCGTTTTGACCGTCATTAAATGGATTTATGGCAACCGCTAGCCAATCATGGTTTTGATTGGCATCATCCCTCTGGGTCACCTGAGTAAGTATAGAGTCGGGATGAGGGTCGTTTAAGATGATGCCAAAACAGATCGCTTCATCTGTGTAAAACACCTTCACACGGGTATCAAAACTCTCAGGGATGGCCTCGCCATTTCCCGGTGATAACATCACAAAATCAGTAGCTTCCGGAGCGTAGGCCCAAATAGAATCCGTAAGATTTCCATCAACTATTATCTCGGCCGAAGTTTTAAGTGGCTCAAGGGATTTTTTCTGTGCCAAAAGCCCCGTCGATAATGAGGTGCAGAGAATTAGGGCTAAGCGTAGATTCATCTTGGAATGAAGGAGAATTAGTAAATGGCGGCAAAGGTAGATAAAAGGCATTCAAAATTTTCCCGCCTTGAATTTGGACTGTATTTTTGCCGCCATTAGCAAAAAAGCAAATTCATGAATTTACACGAGTATCAAGGAAAAGATATTTTGGCCTCATATGGAGTTCGCGTTCAGGGTGGTATTGTTGCCTCCAGCCCGGATGAAGCGGTAGCGGCGGCTCAGAAGCTTAGCGAAGAAACTGGCACCTCATGGTGGGTAGTTAAAGCGCAAATTCATGCCGGTGGTCGTGGAAAAGGCGGCGGTGTGAAGCTGGCCAAATCTCTGGATGATGTTCGTCGTATTTCTGATGAGATTCTAGGAATGATGCTGGTTACTCCCCAAACATCTGCGGAGGGTAAATTGGTGAATCAGGTATTAATCGCTGAGGATGTTTACTATCCGGGAGAAAGCGAAACCTCTGAAATCTACATGTCTGTGCTTCTAAATCGTAATACAGGTCGCAATATGATCATGTATTCTACCGAAGGGGGGATGGATATTGAAGAAGTAGCTGATAAAACTCCAGAATTAATCTTTACCGAGGAAATTGATCCCAAGGTAGGCTTGCAAGGTTTTCAGGCACGTAAAATTGCTTTCAACCTCGGCCTTAGCAGTACCGCTTTTAAGGAGATGGTGAAGTTTGTTACCAGTTTATACAAAGCTTACGATGGTATTGATGCTAACTTGTTTGAAATCAATCCGGTTCTTAAAACATCAGATGACAAAATCTTAGCGGTTGACGCGAAAGTTACCTTAGATGACAATGGACTTTTCCGCCATAAGGATTATGCAGAATTACGCGATAAGCGTGAGGAGGATCCAATTGATGTGGAGGCAGGTGAAGCCGGCTTAAACTTCGTTAATCTCGATGGAAACGTTGGGTGTATGGTTAACGGTGCCGGTTTAGCAATGGCCACTATGGATATCATTAAAATGGCAGGCGGAAATCCTGCAAACTTCTTGGATGTAGGTGGTACTGCTGATGCGGCGCGCGTAGAGAAGGCCTTCCGTATCATCCTGCAGGACGATAATGTTAAAGCCATTTTGGTTAATATTTTCGGCGGTATTGTACGCTGCGATCGCGTTGCGCAAGGTATTATCGATGCCTACAAGAATATTGAAGACATCAACATTCCAATCATTGTGCGCTTGCAAGGAACCAATGCGGAGTTAGCGAAGGAAATGATTGATAACTCAGGCTTAGAAGTACACTCTGCGATTGCATTGGCAGAAGCGGCTTCTAAGGTGCAGGAGTTGGTGAACTAGTAGTTAGTAGCTAGTAACTAGTAGAAAGTATAAGGATGAGGATCAAACCAGGTTCTAGTTTCTAAGTTCCAAGCTCCTTTAAAATAAATTGAGCCCGTCCTAATACACTTGGACGGGTTTTTTAATACTATTCGGATAAATATCTGTTAAGAGATTAAAATCTAAGTATATGAAGCGGAAAGGCTTAACCTATCTGATTTTTACGATTGTGGTACTGATTCTGATTTTTGTGTTTCGACCGGTACCGATCATTGAAGAATCAGAGGCCTTGGTGCATAAAGGCGTGGTTGAGCAGATTCTTGAATCAGGAGATCACGATATATCATTCATCCTGGAAGATGGTCGTCATTTTTATATCAATCGCGGCCTTGAACAAGGATTAAACCTGGATAGTCTGAAGAATGTGCTGACCGGTCAGGAATTGACCTTCAAGTATCCTGATTATTGGACACCATTGGATCCTAATGATAGCCACAAACACTTATCCCAATTGGAACACGAGGGTAGGATACTCTATTCAGAATTTAAGCAAGACTAATCCCGACGGCGAATACGTCGGTTGGTATTACCGACATACTTTTCAGCCGGTAGAGTTACCGTAGTAGTTGTCGGGGTGTAAAGGCCAACGGTAAGCGTTGATACGATCATGTCTGTTGGGGTAGATCGCGTGTAGACATGATAGTTAGCGGTGTCGCCCACCATTTGATCTACTTTACATCGTTTTACGGGAATTACGCCCATCATTAAAAAATGATTTTTTTCGGTAATCACCGTGGTTTTCTCCACACGAACGCCTTCACCAATATTATAGTGATGACTAAAACAAGAGCTTAATAAAAAGAGGGGTAGTAGGAGGCCTAGAAAGCGGATGATCTTCATACAACTTGTTTGCGCAAATCTAATGCGGCAAGACGTATGAATCAACATCTAATTCATCCAAGATTGGAATATGCACATTGGAATCCTGCGTCCAAAATCCAAATTTGAGCCCGCGACCCGCAAAAGCGCGCAATTCTTCAATGGCACGATTTAGAATCTGAGAATCGATTTCTTCCTTACGGGCAATGGTAATATCAATCAAGCTAACCAAGACTTCTACATTGAGGTAGGAATCCACCAGAGCCTTAGTCTCAGCAAAGAGTTCCGGCATTTTCTCGGTATTCTCCCTGAAATTGGCATAGCTGGCTGCACCATTCACTTTAGTTAACTGATACTTGCCCGCTTTTACCAATTCGGATACCGGAGCCTGAGTATACTGCCAAAGCTTATCAATCGTAAACAACAAATCCAGATAATTCCGACCAGTTTCTGATTTTCCTAATTCTGGTTCATTTTGATCCAGGTTTTGGCGATAGTCAAAAACCCGACTGATGCTTGATGCAGAGAAGGTATATTCCTCTTCTTCCATGTAGAAATTGAAGAGAATTTCACGGCCCCGTTCCAATAGGTCCTCAATATCCATTGCCTCGGCAATCTGCTGTAAGCTTGATTTAATGGATAATGACCTTTGCAGTTTCTCGGGGCTGTCTTGCAACTCCTTTTGCCAATCAATTGTGTTTAGGAAAAGCATATTCTAAAGTTCTTTGACAAAAATAGGCTAAAAAAGTAATGTGTAACTCAATGTTAATAAAGCTTTTATAATTTAAGTCTTAATAATTTTTAATATTTGCAGTATCAAAAGGGAAGGATTTGACGACGGCTATTAGTAAAGGTAAGTCATTTCATTATGAAGTAGACATTGATGAACTTAGGGTTTGGATCGCTCCAGACTTCTATGAACTGACTGATCTTAAGAATACTGCTTCTTATTCATTCGAGCGACTTTGGGAGGTTATACACCCCGAAGACCGCGGTCGGGTGAGGGAGGTTTATGCTAAGAGCATCCAAACTGGCGATCCCATTTCCTTGGAATATAGAATTATCGGTGTGGAAGGAAAGGCGGTATACGTACGAAATGAATCGGTGCTTCAAAAGGGTCCGGATGGCCGTCCCAATAAGATTTCGGGACATGTATATGATGTGAGTCAGTACGTGAAGTACCGCCATCGTATGCATGAGATGCAGGAGCTGCTGGAAATGAAGGATCAATCGATCGCAATGATTGCGCATGATTTACGAAATCCTGTTTCTCAGGTTGATGGTATCTTAAAGCTCATAGCGATGGACCTTCCGGAAGGGGAAGCGCGAGATCTTTTACTGATGGCTCAGGATTCCATTCAACATGCCTATGATATTCTCTCTGAACTAAATGCCGCTACACGAAACAAGGTGGAAGGCCAGAAGATCAGCAAGGAGAAAATTGCCATATTACCCCTGCTAGAAAGAGTTGCCGAAGCGTTTAAGATTCGATTGGAATCTAAAAATCTAAAGCTAAGCTTCGATGCTGATGAAAGCTTGTTGATCAATTTGAACGAGCATAAGATGTTTCGTGCAATCGAGAATCTGGTTTCTAATGCTATTAAGTTTTCTCCAAATGGAAAGTCAATCGACTTAAGAGCCTGGGAGGAGCCAGAAAGCTTTTGTATATCAGTGGAAGACGCCGGAATTGGTATGCCTGAAGACATAAGGAAGCGATTGTTTGATGGTATCAATAAGGATATCCGACGCAGTGGTACAAAAGGAGAAAGCTCCATTGGTATTGGTCTTAGTATTGTAAAAGGCGTGGTCGACCTTCATCAAGGTAAAATAAAGGTGGAGAGCGAGGAGGGAGAAGGCTCTAAATTCACTATCTGCTTACCTAAATAGCTGAAAAACAAAGCCCCGACAGGGGAGTCAGGGCTTTATTTCATGGAATTGTATAAGCTTAGTCCATGAATAGAGGGGAAGTGAAATCTTTATCTATTTATCAGGTTTATCGAGGAATATTGAAAAGCCCAGGTGTCCCTGGAAGTACCAATCATTAAGACCGTCAGTTGATCGGAACGTATTTGTGCGTGGCAAGTCTATCCGTCCTAGCATATCACTGGCTAATCCATCTGCACCTTCACCAAGTTGATGATTCTCTACAACAGCATCTCTGTCGCCACCGTACCATAGACCAGGCCCGAAGTCATCCAAATAATCGGTGGTAGTGTATACACTGCGGATTTCTCCTTTCAATGCGAAGTCTCGGAACAACCAGGTCATGGAGAAACTTAAACCCGCAGAATAGGCCATGGTGCTGTAGGGTTCTTGACCAGGTAAAAAGTTCTGTCCTTCTGTACCAAGATCGCGAAGGTTAACGCGGGTGGGTCGAACCCGTGAAACATAACTGAAATAGTTCTCACCATCTTGTTTAGCCGAGTAGGGAGTACGGAAAGGGGTGTAGTGTAAGGCGCCGACTGAAACTCCCACCGAGGGCACCAGCGTTGATCTACGGTGATCAGGAACTCGATAAGGTCTTAGGTGCCATAGTCCTTCGAGTTCAACGATATTCATATTGGTTAGGAATCGAACATCCATGGATTGATGATCCAATTCAACTAACTCATATTCATCATTAAATGCAGTAGGCGCAGCGGTCCCCGAAAAGAAGCCGGCAGCTGATAGATCATGCATCGAGATTGTGCTGTTGTAATACGATGCTTTGACAGAGAACCTCGAATTGAAGTTATACTGTGCATATAACCCCATACTAATATCGACCGTAGATGGGATATAGGCGAAATTGTCGATAATGCTGAACTTGGGCTTAATATCTCCGGCTCCGTATACTGCACCGCCACCCCAGGCTCCAATTTCCCATGATTTTAAACTTACCGTATTACGGCTAAATAGCTCATTGGTTTTATCCGCGAACTTTTCAATGCCACTTGGACCGGGAACTTCAATGCTGTCTTCTACTTCCTCAGGAGTTTCTTCGGCATAGATGATTTCCTCCTCAGGTACAACATAGTTGCTGCTATCTACCTTAGGTAGTACCACCCGGTAGCCATCAGCCAATACAAGGAATTTCGCAGGTCCTCCTTCATAGTCCATATAGATAGAATCTCTATGAGGTTCAAAGTCGAAATCAAGCTTAGTGTTTTTCCTGTCTAATAACTTGAACATAAGGTTTTTACGGCCGATGTTCTTAACTTTTAATACAAGCCTCCCCGGAGTATGCGAAAGTACCGTGTAGTCGGTCATTTCCTTGCCTTCTAAGGCTCTGATTTTCTTGATATTGACACGACCAAGACGAGAGTCTTTGGTTTGATCTAATACCGGAACAAATGGTGCCTCAGTTGCTACAGATTTAATCTCCAGCTCCTGATCGAAATTGCTGCTCAGGGAAAGGTAGAGGGGGTCGTACTCAAAACGATTGCGATCAAATACCAAATTCCCAATCGCTTCAGTCTCCTCGGCCTCTGGAAACAATTCCAAGTGTAGCACCGCCTGTTCCGGACCATCAAAATAATTGTCTCTAAAAAGAATGTCATCAATGTCGTAATCCACATTCGGAGTACCATAGGCTTCGATAACTAGCCCTGCACGATTGTTTATTAACTCCACATCTTTGAGCTTCAAATCAATCGCTGCACCTTTTCTTAGATCAATGTAGGGATCACCTAAATAGATTACAGGCTCACCGCTAGTTGAACCTTCGATCTTTAGGTCACTTAGGATCACCTCATTTCTTTGCCAGAAAGGATCAAAGCGAAGGGGTTGAATTAGTCCCTGGAAGTTCACGTGTCTAATCTTCACATTTGCACCTTCGGTTTGTCCTTGCACCTGAATACCCACTCCTGGTCGAGTGTCGTCCTGGTTTATGATTTGGACAGGATTGTTTTTTTCACCTTCCAGGCAAAGTGATCCTTCTACCAGAAGTAATACACCCGGACCAAGCTCAATGACGCCTCCAGCATAAGCTTCAAGGCTCTTAGATTCCGTTATGAAGGTTGTTTTGGAAAAGCGCAATGTGTCCTGTGCTTTTACAAAGAACGAAACCAGAAGTAACGATAGGATACTAATCCCGATTCTGTAATTATACCTCATCACCTATAACGTTTAAAATGAGTCGGTCGCCGATTGTATTTATCCCATCCAGGCTGCGAACCGTTACTTCCTGGATTTCGATATACTGTAAGTTTTCAATCTCGGCCTCAGAGAAGCGAAGCTCTTTATGAAAGGTTTTGCTTTCAGAAGTTTCTTTGAAATGAAGCGTGGTTTTGATGTCTTCAATCTTAAAATCCATGCCTTGCGGCTGATCGGGGAAAAGCACTTTGAGATCGATTTTAGCTAAGCGGCGCAAGCGGCTTCTAGAGAGTTGATTATCTGATATTCCGCTGGTATAAAGCAAGGGAGCAGGGAGCGGATGAATGTAAATGGAGTCTTTAAAAGCCAAGGCACCAATCTCCTTAACGAAGCCTTCAATCATACACCAACCGGAGCGACGAGGAAGCATATTAAGGAAACCATCTTGCGCTTTAGGTTTTGCGCCAAGCATACAACTACAGGTGAAGTCCAGTTCCTCCTGCCATGCCTCCAGGGGAAGCTTTAAGGCTAGTCCAGAGTAATTAGCCAAATTCTGACGATTTTCTACCGTACGGAAGTTCCCGGGCAATACCTTGAAGCGGTAACTCTTTTCATCGTTGCCTAGAAAGAATCGGAGCTGATATAATCCGGTATCCAAGGCCATGAAAACCAGCGTATCATTCTCCCAAACGTATTCCTGAGCATCTGCATCACCGACGCTTAAATCCAGTTTGGGTCTGATATCACCTTCATAAACAAAGAAGGCTGTATCACCGATATGCAGACGGTCGATATTATAAGCAAGAATGAAATTTGGGTTCTCGGAATCATCGCCTTCTACCAATTCAAATTCACCTAAAAGTAAATTTAGCTTTAGGGTAAGATCAGAGAGTGTTAATCGCGCTACAGTTGCCGGAACATGCTGGAATTTCCACTGAAGCCAGGCTTGAGCGCGATCTTGCCTTAGTCCATTTTCGAGGTCCTTTGCAAACAGTTCCTCAAATTTTACTCTGAGATTGTTGTTTAAGGGGAGAGCCAATATGCTATCCTTAATTACCACTAATTGATCAAAGATTACCTTTCCTTCATTAGCGTTGATGAAGAAGTTATCGCTTAAGGCGTAGTTTTCGGGCTGTTGAAGTTTGCCATTAGTTGGGTCGATTCCTACTAGTTGGCTAAAACTGGCGTCTACTTCGGTGATTCTGGTCTTAGCTTCTTCAATACTCTTCGATTTCATGTTTGCCGCGGCAACGGCTTCGAAATTCTCGCGCATCAAAGGGCTAATTCGCAGCCAATCAATCGGGATTTGAATAATGGAAAGTGAGATGAAGAGCAGGTACAAAATGCTGATCAACTTGTAGCGCAGGTTCTTCGATTTCTTTATGCGGATGTACTTTGCCATTACTTACGTGTAATTACTGTTCGACCATCACGATAGGTTTCTCCATTCTTACCGATCACCTTAATCCCTTCAAATGCCATTAAGCTGCCTGTGGGTGCGTCTACGATCTTTTCCTTGATTATGGGTCTTAAGAAGCGAGTGGCATTGCGAAGAATCTCTTGTTTTCCATTGGGATAAGTGATTTTCAATCTGAAATTGACCACTTGCCAAAAGGGGTTTAAGGCTTCCAGGCGGATTGCCTTATCGGCCGGATTTTCCTTACCACCAATGTCCATTAGGGCTACATCTACAACACTCACGTCTTTAGCAAATAGTTTGATGGAGTCCAAAATTTCATTTTCGTGCAACATGTAGATATTAAAGGCACCTGGATGGAAAGGGGTGATCGCTAGCTCTCCGTTCTGATACTTCAATTCTGCATGTTCAGACCGGAACCGTACATCCTCGTAGGGTAAATAGCTTGGATTAAGCGTGATACGCTGTTTTTCACCTACTTGAGCCACAAATGTGGAACGATCTTGCTCAAAGCGAAATCCCGGTTTGTTTACTTCAAAATTGTGGTAATAGTGCTGGTCTTGATAAAGTAGATCTACATTGTAGATACCA
The DNA here is from genome assembly GCA_965279135.1 of Croceimicrobium sp. Taxonomy (GTDB): domain Bacteria; phylum Bacteroidota; class Bacteroidia; order Flavobacteriales; family Schleiferiaceae; genus Croceimicrobium. The sequence goes on from OZ257133.1 coordinate 1,266,828, forward strand.
GTCTCATTAGGTAAGAACTCATAATAGGTGTATACCGAGTCGCGATGACTATAATCCAGGACTTCCCCATTAATCCAAACATTTAATTCGTCATCATCAGAGGCCAGTTTTACTTTAAAGAGTAGCTTCTCGCCAGGAGCGAGGCGCTTCTTAAAGTTTTGAATTAGATCCAATTGTCCAATTGGAAGCACTTCGGGATTATTGAGACTCACCTCTTTACCTTCAAGACTCTGCAGGCTGTTAATTAGGATTACGGTCTGTAAATGATGTAGAACAGAGCGCAGGACGCCATTTGGTGTATCCTTGAAAAAGAATTCCAGTGAACTATGACTCTGGTTAGAGAAATCGCGCGGCTTAAGGAGATCAACGCTTAGATCGCGACCACTTAGCGCTCTAAATTCTGAAACAAAGCTTTCGAGCAGGCCAGGCAGCATCTGACCGGCACTTCCCTCCAGAATTTCCTTATTCGCAAAATGACTTTCCTTTAGTTTTTCTCCTGATACCCGATTCGATTCACTGTAGTTTAGATAAACCTCGTCAATGTCCTCGAGCTCTTTCAAGGTTTCAAGGCTCAGTTTCTTTAAGTCCTTCTGTTTATCGGTTTCAGCATCAAAAGCTACTAGCTGAGATTTTAAGCTACTATTCAATTCTTCCTGAGCCGGTAGCAGATTGTCATAATGCTCTACGAACTGCCCCGGACTAGAGAGGAAGAGGAAGAGAATAAACACCAGATAAAGGAAGCTAAGCTTCTTAAATATCAGGTTTTTAGACTTTGATATTTTGATGGTATTTGGCATGATCGCTGCTTATTGGCGCATTACCTCGTCGTAGTGACTATTGATGGTCTTTAGGTTCTCATTGTAGTGCTCCATGAGATCATTAAATTCTCCCATTTGATTACGCATTTCCTGAGAACTGGCGGCAGATTCACGCATACTGTGGCGTATTTCCTGTAAGCTATCCGAGAGATGTTGAATGTTGTTGGTCATTTCCCCTAAGGTTTGAGCGAAGGTGTCCATGGCATTGGCATAGGAACCATTCATGTTTGGGGTTTCTCCTTCGGATTGTAATTGAGGAAATACGTTTTCCCATTTGTACTCTATTTCTTCCTCCTTGCGCTCAAATGCAGATATAAGGAATACTACCGCCTCGATACTTAGACCTATGATAAACAGCTCGTTTGCGAAGGGCCATCCCAGGAATTTAAACATGGCACCAACCAAAACAACTGCGGCTCCAAAGCCATAAATGAAAGTGATCGTATCTAATTTTCCTTTTTGAGGAGATTCTGCCTGCATCCTGGGTTGACCACCATTTACTCTTGCCTTAGGCATTGGCTGAGTCTTTTCTCTTTTGGTCGCCTGATTTGTTCTTCTAAGGGTATTTTGCTTTTTCATCGGGACTGGTTGTTTAGAAAGTAATCCTGGAACTGATTCCAACTAGCTAAATTTTGACGGGTACCTCTTTTAAATGATATGCGGTTAAAAAGGATGAATAGGGCAATAAGGATCAACCCGATTGCGGCAGCGATCATAATTTCCTGATTAACCTTGGCTTCAAGGGTCGCCTGCATTTTAGCCGCATTTCGATTTTGCTCCTCGAATTTGTTTCTGAAATCGTCTAATGCCAGGTTAAGCGCACGTTCGGTTTGTGCCTGCACCTCTTGAAAGCTCTCCATATCCTCCTCAAGACCCAGAATGGCAGCGTCTAGATTGAGGCTTAGGCTATCTGCATTCGCCTTCATCGCGGCAACCTGATTTTGTAGAGATTTGAAATCTCGACCTTGCAGACTGAGTTGATTATTAAGGTAGTTTACCCGATTCTTAAAGAGATCAATCTGATATTGATTCTGGCGAATGAGGAGGCTGTCACTTTGGGCGTATCCTACACTAAGAATGAATGTAAAGAAAAAGAGATAATGTGCTTTTCGCATTTTTCATTTGATTGGGGGCTCTCCAAATGTAGTTTTTAAGCACTTATTAACAAGTTTGTAAATATTTTTTTTACTGGTGGATTATTAGTTTTATATTAATATGTAAAACATTGATAAATAGTATTAATAATACAAATACTATGTTATTTGTTATATAACAATAAATTTTTTATACCTGTTAGTAACAGGTTTTTCAACTTTTTTTGGCCTAAGATCGTCCTGAACAAGGTTTTTATCAAAAATGCCTAATTGTAGAAAAAGTTAGAATTCCTTTGTCTTTTACAGGCCTCCTTTAGTTTCTTCTTGAAGAAGGTTCAACGCCTTAGGTGTTACATTAGGTGACTGAGTATCTAAGCATCAATCCTCATAGCAGAGTTCTACCTCTTAGAGTACCGAGGTGATAGGCTTATAATAAGTGGAGGGTCTGATTATTGAACTTTCGGAATTCTAAAAGCGCTCTAAGCCTTCTTCGAGCTACAATCTGTAGTGAAGGCCTAGATTCAGGTTATAAAGGAATCCAAATCTTCTATAAGTGCCGAATCTGGCATTCCTCACCTGAGAATCTGAGGAAGGAATAATAATCCACCCTTCGGATATCCAATAGTTATGCAGGCCAATCTGACCTTCGAGCTTAATGCCAAGATGTTCAGTAACCGGAATTCTATAGCCAAGTTGTGTGAAAAGTGAAAACCCAGTAAAAAGCTCCGGAGAGTCAATTTCAATAAGTGGAGCGAAGCGATTTCGAGAGGTCTGCTCAACTAAATTGAAGTCTAGGGCTAGTCTTAATCCTAAATAAAGGTTAGGGCTAACATAGAAATTGCCTTCACTAAATAGGCCATGAGAGTGAAACACTAAGTCTTGTACTCCACCATATTCTGTTAAGGACTCAAAATATTGGTATCCAAAGTTTAAATCAAAACTTTGATCTCGGTAGGGGAAGCTTAGACCGAAATATGCATTTCCGGATAGAGTACCGTTTTGAGCATATCCACTCGTGATCCCAAAGGAGTATTGACTTTTTGTGCTATCCTTATCAGAAGCTTTCACACTTAGAGTGAGAAAGGATAATGCGAAAATCCAGATCAACAGGAGGGTTTTGTCTTTCATCTTTAATGACGTTTGTATTGGTATTGACTTGTTAACCTGCAATCATGATCCATTGTTTTCAACGCGGAGGCGGCGGAGGAGGTGGAGGAGGAGGGATTTGGGAGTCATCTGTATTCATCCTAATTTCTCTTTCCCTTCTAAGCGTTTCAGAATCTTTAGTCTTCAGTCTTTCAATCTTCGAATCTGGTTTTCCTTCTTGCAGATACAGCTTCATTTGATATAGCGAACCGCTATCATTGTAATATCGACAGAGGTAGACGTTAAAACCTTCCTCGTATACAATTACGATCGAAATCTCAGTTTCGAACCTAACTTTTCGAATTTCATTGGCAGCAGCTAGAAGATTATCATCTAAATCTTGAATGGAATCATTAAACTCGATTTTAGCCAGTTTGATATTCCCATTTTGCAGAGCTCTTAAAACCCTTATGGCTGTTGCCCGTTGGGCTTCTTTTATTTCTTTATTGTGATAGTCCTTTGGTACTTGAGCAAAGGCAATTTGCCCTAGGCAAAGAATCAGCACTAGGAAGACCGTTCTCATTTAAAACAATTTGGAGTACAAGCTAAGCCCTTTTCTCCAAAAGTGCTAAGTGCTAGTTTAGATCAACTATACAATCAAAATTGAGTTCTGATAACAGAAACGGTCCCTATGAATACCGTAACCACTAGGAAATAGAAGAATTGGTATAGAAATCTAATTAGGTGAGTTCAAGCCAAGTTGATTACCCTCTGAATCTAGAAATAAAGCGAAAAAGCCACTGTCATCTGCATGTGCTGTTTTAGGAAGGATGATTTTCCCTCCATTGGTTTCAACTTTATCTAAGATAGTTTGAAGGTTATCCCCGCCATCCAGATAGATTGTTATCCCATCGGCAGAGGGTTTGAGCTTATCATCTTTCATAATTACAGCATGAACAAGCTGATCTTCGTATGGAAAAATACCCATTTCCATCCCCGACATCGCCATATGTTCAATATTGATATTTAAAATGCCCTCATAAAAGCTAATTGCTCTTTTAATGTCCGTTGCGGGTATCTCAAAAAGGGAAATGTAGCTTTTCATACTTGTTGTGTGATTATCGTTTTGCTGACTGGTATTATCCGTATGGATAAAACCCATAGAACCGAGGGTGAACGCAATAATCGCGCTGATGAGCATTTTTCTCATTATTCAAATCGATGGAATTACACAGCAATTTTAAGAAAGGCAGTTTTCTTGAAATTGTAAAAATGCGACAACAGATTGCTATTGATAGAAGAGCTTTGAAAGAGCTAGATGTTCATTTCCTAGAAAGTCCTTTGGGGTGGTACCGATAAACTCTTTGAAATCCTTTATGAAATGGGCTTGATCGAAATACTCGTTCTCATAAGCGATGCTGGTTAGGCTTTCATTTTCATTTAAGAGCATTTTTAAAGCCGTGTGCAAGCGCAACACTTTTCCGAGCTGCTTAGGGCTAATCCCGATCTGTTTTCTAAAATCCCTTTCGAGTTTCCTCCTTTGGGATAGCTTGTCTTTTAGTAATTGATTGATGGAACTGCTGCCATTTGTGGCAAGAAGAGCATCCACAGTTGTCTTAACCAGGTTTTCGATAGTACTGTCTTGATTTAACCGAGCCAAAAGAAACTCCTCAATTATTTCAATTCGTTCTTGAGTATTCTTTGCCTTGATAATTTTCTGTTCAAGGTCAGTAGCAGATTTTTCACCAAAGAGATCTGCTAAAGGGGCCTCCACATCCACAAGTTCTGCAAGAGGGGTACTCACAAAGTTGGCAAAGCCGTACGGATAGAAGCAAATAGCAAAGGAGTCTACATCACCAAGAGGTTCAATGAAATAGGACTTGGTTCTTTGCCCCATTATCATTGCGTTCGGATGAACGATGTAATCATCTTCAGAAAGGTAACGCTTTATCTTATCCTTAAAATTGAAGGTCATTTCCACACAACCATCAGGGATAATCTTTTGCTTTTGATTTTTTGGATCATAAGGGACTTCTAAAGTCCAGTAGAACTTAACCAGGGCACTTAAATCCGGATGTGGTTGATAGGTTTGATAGTTCATGCAAATTCTGTTATTAGTCCTGAGGGGAGGTTAGTGGGTCTTTTAAGGACGGCCTTCATTTCAGTATTAGGTAATGGCTATTTTGACTGAAAAAGCTAGGTTTCTTTTTAATATAATTCATGATTTCCTCTCCTCTCGCCTGAATCTCAAGGCCATCAGCAAAAGCCCTAAAAGAATGGAATTCCCAATCCTGGATGCTGTCTCGACTCCTATCTAATCTAAGAGTCCCTAGTTTCATTTTTTCGTCAATGCCCATTCTCAAGGTTAACACTTGATTCAGACTATCATAGCCGGAGAAGTAATTATCAATGCCGTCCACTTGATGGTTTGCCGCATCCTTGCCATTCAGGGCATCTGCAATTAAGTATTTCGTAGGATCCTTAGTAACATCTTTAAGTTCGAGTTTTAAGGTGATTTCTTTGCCGGTCTGGTTTATAATGTAGGCAGATTGGTCCCTACCGCAACTAATAAGCATGGTGCTTAATATTAAATACAGGGCTAATCGGTTCATTTCAGTTGTAATTGCTATTCAAGTTTTGGGCGCTAAAAGGAATTTTTAATTCTCTGATTTCATTATGCCGGCAAAATCAATGTACTCGCCTATATAGTAGGATGGAATTTGCCTCTCTATTCCCATACGATATATTCCGATTCCCATACTAGGATTGGAGTTTACATTTAACTGGATATCCTGTGCTTTGCTTATTAGTTCTGTCGTTCCGAAGCATTCACCATTTTCAGCGCTGACTATTTTCCCTCTTTTGGTCCCACCCTTAGGCCCATAGGGGTAGAGCCAGATTTTCTCAGTTTTAATTAAATCCATTTGGAAGTCAATCTCTGGTAGACTAAAACTACTGTCGGTCCAGGAAGCGTTTTTAATTCTTGCCGTTCTAATTGTCAAATCTGGACGAAGTATGTTCTGTTCCTCTTCACTAAATCCCTTAAAATCAACCAGCTCCGCTTTATCGTTGAAGAGGTTTCTTGGGGCGCGATAAAAGGAGCATTTCTTATCTAAGTTGGAGGCAATAGTCCAAGAGCCATCGTGCTCCCAATAGGCGTCATAAAAGACTTCAAGATCATCAAAGCCAATAATTTTAAGGGCTGTAGCATGCCAGCTCGCTTGATATATTTCTCCTAGTTTCATTTATGGTTTTAATCCTTTATGATTCGGCAGATTTTAAGACCACTAATCCTTAGTGGCAATCGCGTAAACAAGTCCACCAATTATTAATCCAATGGGAATTACAATCATACCGGGAAGAACGATGGCCGAGATTAGCGCTAATAAAAGCCCCAGGCCAATTTTAATCCAGGTCATGTCGTAATGTGACTTCTCATCTTCAGCTTCTGATTTCTGTCTTTCAATCATTACATCCCTGGCTACCTGCATGGCTAGTTCTTCCGGGATCCCCTGTTTCTCCAGTCTGGCATAGATAATCTCCTCCTCTAATCCAGAGTTTTTTAATTTCAATCCTAAGGAATAGGCTCTGCGCATTAATCCTTCCTCAGTTTCTTTTTCTTTTTCACTCATAAGATCACAATTTCAAGGCTTATAGTGCAAATTAAGCAGATGGCTTAACTTAATTCGCCTCACTGATATCATGGGGATCGAGGCGGATTTAAATTAGCCCTTCGCTTTTTCCTAAACAACCAGTAGGACAGTAGAAGGGTAATTATTGCCAGGATGATAGCCTGTTCAATCAAAAATGGATTGTCAGTATAAGTGTATCCCAATTCCAGGTAAGCACTTTCCTCAGCGTGATAATTCTCTCCAACTCCTTCCCAGCCAATTAAACCTGCGGGATGATCTGTCCCAGCCCAATACAGCTGTTTTGTATAGTGGTTAACCAGTAAGTAATCAATTGTAGCCAGGGTGCTACCTATGTATATAAGGTTGAAGAATAATAAAACCAGAAATGCTTTTAGTCTCATATTAGTAATGCGAAGCATCCTTTAATCCATTATCGATTTGACGCCAAAGCTTTGTCCTCAATTATTCCCTTCGATTTTTATAATAAAACAGCTCTGGATCTCCTTCGTCTAAGCCTGAAAGTTCTCCGGCATAAGTGAATCCAGCCTTTGAAAGTGCTTTCTGCATCGGGATATTGGAACGATTTGTAGAAGTAAAAACCTTGTCAGTACGCGATTGTAAGCAGATTAACTCTATCACCTGAGCGCCAATACCCTTAGCTCTTTGTTCTTTGTCAATGACAATCAATTCGATCCAACCCTGGTCGAAAAATCGATAATCAAATAAGGCAAATCCGACCGCCATTTCATTTATGTTGATGACAAAGCATTCCTGATTGGAAATCGCCTTCTCAATCTTTTCCGCTCTTTTTAGTTCGTTATGTTCGGTCTTATTTAGTCGATAACTAAAATCGACTACCTGGTCTTTATCGCTTGGCTCTGCGATTCGTATGCTAAGCCCTTGCAGTTCAGGTTTATTCATTAAGAGAGCAAATTTTTTCTTCAATTTTCTCCATTTCTCTGTGTGAAGCCTTTCGAGAAATAGAATGGGCCATTAATTTCAGAAAAAACTCTGGAGCGGCAATCTAGATGCAGGATAATAGCATTGTGAAATTGGGAAGAAAACAAAAACCCTTGCTAATTATAAGACTAACAAGGGTTTTTACAATTGAAATGTGCCCAGAACAGGATTTGAACCTGCACGGCCATTAGGCCACCACCCCCTCAAGATGGCGTGTCTACCAATTCCACCACCTGGGCTAGGTTTGATTTAGATTTGTCCTAAGATTCTAAGTTAAAACCTTATCCATCTAAACCAAAAAAGCTCCGAAGAACGGAGCTTTTGGTGACTCAGCAGGGGCTCGAACCCTGGACCCTCTCCTTAAAAGGGAGATGCTCTACCAACTGAGCTACTGAGTCATGAATACCCCTTTTGTTTTGGGGCTGCAAATATAGTGTGAAACAATCCTTTTGACCAAGACGAATAAGGAAAAATCTATTTCATCTTTTACATTAATCCAGATCAGCAAATCTATTCACTTTATAGGCAGTAATTTAGCCCGATGAAAATCTCATTGCTAGGTTATATGGGAGCCGGAAAGAGCACCTTGGCAAAAGAATTGTCTCTTACTCTTCAGCTTCCTTTTATTGATTTGGATGCTAGAATTGCTGAGAAACAAGGTGAATCTGTTTCTGAGATTATTCTTAACCGAGGAGAGTTATTTTTCAGGCAACTAGAAAGGGATTTATTGGAAGAGGCTCTGGAACAGCCAAATTTTGTGCTATCCCTGGGAGGCGGAACCCCTTGTTACTATGACAATATGAGTCTGATTAACTCCAAATCACTAAGCATATACATCGAAAAATCTATTGGCGATTTATACGAAGTACTGAAAGAGGATAGGAGGGAACGTCCTCTTATCGCTCATTTGGACGATAAAGACTTGAAGGAGTTTATTGCCAAACATCTATTTGAGCGCAGAGATTTTTATGAACGAGGGATTTTAAAAGTTCCCCAAAAACAAAAAACCAAGGCGGAGGCCTTAAAAACCATAACGGATTATCTGAAATGAGCGAAAAAGCAAAAGACCTGAGTTCCATCATCGCTGAGCGACGCACCATTAAGCCCGATCAGTACACGGAAGAAATAATTGATGACTCTATCATTCAAGAAATCTTAGAACAGGCCAATTGGGCTCCAACTCACGGTTATACTGAGCCCTGGCGCTTTGTAGTATATAAAGGAGAAGCTAAGAAAAGGCTTGGTAGTTTTTTAGCTGATTATAATCAGCCTGACCCTAATGCGGAGGACTTTAACCAGATGCGTTACGATCGTTTGTCAGGAAGGCCCTTATTAGCCTCTCATGTTATTGGCATAGCCATGTTGGGAGGAACAAATCCTAAGATACCAGAAATTGAAGAGATCAGCGCCGTTGCTATGGCCGTGCAAAACATGTGGCTCAAATGTCATGAACTGGGCTTAGGTGCCTATTGGAGTACCGGGAAGGTTGCTTTCAGTGATGAATTGCGAACCTTTATGGGGCTTGATGAAAAACACCGGAGCCTTGGTCTCTTTTACATCGGAAAGCCAGTGAATGACAACCCTCAGGGACGTCGTATCAGTTCTATTGACGAAAAGGTGCGTTGGGAGTCCTAATCAAATAGAACCCCAGCTTCTGCCTGTAGCTTAGCTTCAACGATCTGAAGCTTGGCTTCGGTTTTAACCTGCTTTAGCCGACTATCAATGTATTTGAGTTCACGAGAGTTGATTAGGAATAAGGAGCTCTCGCCATTACCGAACTTAATATTCTCTGCTTCTAGAAGTCGAAAGTAATTGTTTACCATGCGGTTAACAATCTGTAACTGACTACTAGTTAAATTCAGCTCTACTTGATAGGCCTGTACCTTGTTTTGAATTTCTAAACGCTTTAAGTCCAGCTCCAACTCATTTTCCTGAATCTTCAGTTTAGTTTTTTGTACTTCACCACGACCTTTCCGTAAAAAGATCGGAAAGCTTGCTTGAAGCCCCCAGGTATAGTTATCCGGAGAATACTCCGCAAAGAAATCATTCTGAGTGGGCGCATTTAAGAACTTATAGTTTACCGTGAATTCAGGCTTTAATAGTTCCTGGTTTAATCTGCGCTCTATATCTAGCCTTTGAATCTTTAAATCGTAGGAATTCAATGCGGGGTGGCGCTCAAACCAGTTATCGGGTAAGAACTCAATCACCGGTTCAAATTGATACTCAGGGCGAACAGCGGTTCCCAGGATTAAAGGAACTGTACCATCTAACCATAAATAGGTGTTGAGGATGTTTCCTTGGAAAACGTAGTTAGCCTGAGCACTTTGCAAACTGATCCTTCGATCTTGCACTTGAATCGCTGCTTCCAGGGTATCAATTAAAGGAAGATCTCCAATTAGGGCTGTTTGTCTAATAAATTGAAAACGATTCTCGGCTTGTACGAGAGCCTCTTCATATATGATTAGTTCCTTGTAAGCAGCGTACCAGTTCCAGTAGCTTTCCAAAGCTTCCAAAAACAACTTGTTGAGGGCCAGGTCGATATCAAAATCGGCGGCTTCCTCCAATAAACGAGCCTGCTTAATGGAAGCCCGGCGCTCATCCATAAATAAGCCCTGACCCAGGGTCCAGCTTATATCACCATACCATAATCCACTGCCGGGTACGGTACTTTGATTATTAAGGAAAACGCCATCGTTAAGCTCGTAGCCCGCTTTCGCCTTTAACCCAAACCAACCTGGCACTTCTAATCCTGAATTCTGAAGGGTATAGTAGTTTGATCCGCTAAATCGCTTTTGATCAACATCACTAAATAGCTTAGGATCAAAGTTTCCGCTCGCTTTCAGGCGTTCAGCTTCGGCTCGATTTCTAATTAGACGCGCCTGAATGGCCATAGGGTGATGCTGCTCCACAATCTTGATGAAAGTGTCTACCGGAAGCACAACAGTATCTGAGGTTTGTGCTTTAGCCGATATGGTCAGCAGGGTCCCTATTAGAAGTATGAGGAATCTATTTCTTATCACCGGACGAGGCATCTTTAGATTTATCCATTCCAGCACTCTCTTCCGGGAGGTAGAAATCGGCCGGGAAACCATTTATTTGTCGCCATAATTCGTACCATACAGGAACATCATTCAACAGGGCGAAGGTGCGAGCACCAGCTCCAGGTCGAATTCCATTAGGCCATGGATCCTGAACCGGATCAGGAGCCACTAATAAGCGGTAATTTCCATTAGAAGAGGTGAAATTGTCGATAGCTACAATTCTACCACCAAAGGTTCCGGTAGAAACGCCTGGCCATCCACTAAAGAATATCGCTGGCCATCCATCAAATTGAATGCGCACTTCTTCGCCCACATGCATAAGAGGATAGTCCAAAGGACGCACGTACATTTCTATTGCCAAGTCATAATCCGCCGGCATTATCGTTACAATCTCTTCGCCTTCCTTAACAGTTTCACCGATACCGGTTTTTACGGCGCGGGTAACAAAGCCGTCTTGTGGAGCGGTGATATAGTAATTGCTGGTCCGTACCTCATAGTTACTGTACATGTTTTCCAGCTTAAACACCTCGGCATCCGTAGAATACATAGAGGAGAGTGTAGCAAAGCGCTCACTTTCTGCCTTACTGATTTTGCCATCCATATCTGCACCAACCGCATTCAACTCTACCCGTGCATTAAGAAGTTTGTTTCTTGAGGCCAAAAGTTTGCTTTCCTGAGCTACTCGCTTTGCAGTAGCTTCCTGCAGTTTTTGTCTTCTGGTTTCCTGATCTGTTCTCGAGTAAAGGCCATATCCAAAGAGACTGTCCATACGGGTTAGCTGTGCCTGGGCAATTTCTTCGGCAGTAAAAGCAGCTACCAGGTCAATGGAATCGGCGATTACATCTAATCTGCTAATGCGGATCTTGTTAAAGGCTTGTTTCAATTTTAACTCTCGATTCTGTTTGAGGAACACAATCTGGTCCTGCAGGGAATTGGCCTTTTCCTGATAATTGTCCCTTGAAGAGTTCTTTGATACGATCTGACCTTCGGTTCGTTCCAATAGTCTTGGATCGAAATAGTCATTTTTAATTTCCGAGATATAGAGTAGGGTATCACCCTTGCGAACAAAATCTCCTTCCTGAGCATACCAGGTTTCAATTCTACCACCAATCACGGATTGCAAGGTCTGTGGCCGCTTTTCGGGTTGCAAGGAGGTTACATATCCCTTGGACATTACGTTCTGGGTCCAGGGTAGGAATAAGGCTCCGACAATGAAGGAAAAGCTTATTATATAAAGCCTCTTGCGGCTTTTACGCATGCGGGCTTCATCAAGAAAGACGCGCATACTGCTGTAATTTCGGCGATCAATCTTATTCGCCACGGAGTTTTTAGGCGAGATGTTTAGCATGGTAAATCATTTTCTAGTTCTTGGTAGGTCCCTTGTTTTACAATTCTTCCTTCTTCCAGGACAATAATTCGGTCCATTCGTTTCAATGATTCCCGATTGCAAGTGGCCATAATTACCGATTGTCCGCAATCAAAACACAGGTAATCTAGCCACTTGGCCCGGGTGGTCTCATCTACATCAAACCAATTATCCTCTAATAACAATAAACTGTGGGTTCCAGCGAGGCTTCTCGCCATTAAGATTCGGTTACAAATGCTGGATGCCAGACCTAATCCACCCGTAGGTAAGGGGGTGAAAATGCCATTCGGTAAATCTTCCACAAAATCTTTCAAACCCACCAGCTCCATAAGTTCCATCACCTGCTTTTGATCCACAGACTCACGACGTAAACTAATGTTATCCAGAATAGTAGCTTCAAAAATCTCCTCCTGACGAAGGTTGTCGCCGATTAAACTCCTTAAGGTTTCCAATTGCACCTTACTGTAAGGGGTATCGTTGTAGAGAAGGCTGCCTTCATATGTGTCAAAAAGGCCGGCAATCAGCTGTAATAGCGATGATTTCCCTGATGCCATCGAACCTGTAATCCCAATCTTCTGACCATGAGAGATCTCCAGGTTGATATCGCTTAAGATCCGATGTCCCCATTGAGGTGAATTTAAATTGAGATTCTTGAGCTTAACCTGAAGCTTATCTCCATTTTTTAAAGCAATTTGTTGAGATTCATCCTGATTCTCCAGCTCAAGGTCCGTTACCGCACCTAGTTTTTCCAGACCGGTAAGCACATCATAAATAGTCTCGATGCTGTAAACCAACTTTTCAACCGAGGAAATGATCTGTACAATTACAATTTCTGCTGCTACAAACTGACCAATGTTCATCTGAGCATCAAAAACCAAGAGACCACCTAGAAGAAGTAAGCCACCGGCAATCAGTACTTTAAAGAAAATCAGTGAACTGTATTGACGAAGTAATACGCTAAAGTGCGCCCGCCGTGATCTGAGGTAGCTGGAACTCAGTTTATCAGCCTGATCCATAGGGAGCGTAGTTCTCCCCGCCATTTTAAAAGTAGACAGGTTTCTACCTAATTCTTCTAACCAGGATACCACCTCATATTTATTCTGGCTTTCCTGTAGGCTAGTTTCCAAACCTCGCTTAGAAGTAAGGCGGAAGAATATCATTAACACGAAAATGAGGAAGAAGCCAAACGCAATGAAGAAAGGGTGGTACAGAGAGAGCAGGATTAATCCAAAGATTATCTGCAAGCTTGCCACCGAGAAGTCGAACAAGAGCTTATAGAGACCCTTCTGTACCGTAAGCACGTCAAAAAAGCGGTTAATAAGCTCCGGTGGATAGTAATTTTTAAGAGCGCTTAGCTTTAAACGTGGTATGCGGTAGGCAAACTCGATTGAAGCATTTACAAATAGTCGTTGTTGGATGCGTTCCGCAACGCTCAACTGGAATATTTGAAAGACTCCCGCCAGGGCCAGACCAATTAACACCACCACTACCAAGACTACCCAGGAGGTAGAGGTAGAGCCGCTCTGAATGAGGTTAATAATAGCCTGAATTCCCAATGGAATTGATAAGGAAAGCAGGCCGTTAAATAGTGCGTATATGTAGATATTCCCAATATCCTTGCGCTCGGTATCTAGTAATTGCCAGAAACGCTTTAAGGGTAGTTTAGGATCTTTTAGTGCCATTTCTTAATGTGCTTAGGGTCATGGTTTCCATAAATTGAATGAGGCTTTCGTCTTTGGCCTTGATATCTGTGATTGAAGGCATGTGCTCTCCGAAAAATTTTTGCAAGTGATTCGATTCCAAAAGGGTAGAGGCCAAGGTGCGCGGATGTCCGAAGTCGGAGTTAATGCCGCAAATAATCTGCACCAATCGCTCAATAAGATTTTTATAGTTTTTGAAATAACCATTCTTATTCTCCTGATCAATCTCCTTGGTTAAAAAGGTCTTTGATGACTCAGAAATTACAATGCGCTGTAAGGTTTCTTCATTAATGTGGGAGAAGTTCTGGTCTTGGGTTACCGTTTCGCAAATAACCCGAATACTGTTTTTTAATTGCTCCTCACAGGCGTCAACATTTGCTGTTGCAAAGGCAACCTTATACTCTAGCCAGGCCCAATACCAGGAAATGAGATATAAAAGGAGTTTATGCTTGTTTTCGAAATAGCGATAGATGGTGCTTTCCGGGGATCCGATTGCATTCCCCAGTTTTTTAAACGTGAAGCTTTCAAAGCCCAGTTGATCGATTAATTCTATGCTGTTCTTAACGATTCGTTGCCCTAATTCCGAGCTTTCCGGATCCTTAACATACAACTGATCCGGAATTTGAATCTTTAAGCTACCAAGTAAATGTCGCATGATTCATAATTACAATCGCAAAAATAATAGTAATACTATCATAAATGCAAGTAGCCCATTATTGTTCACTATGGCTATTAGTTTTTTTTGATTGATATTCGAAATCTAAAAACACCCGCATGGATTTTTTCGGAATTCTAGCCGTACTTACCTCTTTAGCAGCACTTTTCGCCTTTTTAAACACGCGTTACCTAAAACTCCCTTTCACTATCGGCTTAATGATTTTGGCGATGGTCTTCACTCTGATTATCATTTTAATCGGTAGTGTTTACCCGCCCCTTATTGCCGATGCCACTGCTGTTATTGAGCAACTGGATTTTAAAACACTTTTACTGGACGTAATGTTGAGCTTTTTGCTTTTTGCGGGAGCATTACACACCAAATTGGATGGTTTAAAGACCCATAGGGGACCCATTCTTCTATTAGCAACTGTAGGGGTAGTGATTTCTGCAAGCCTTATTGGGGCGATGCTGTATTATTTACTAATTCTAATTGACTACCCGGTAGATTTTATTTACTGCCTTCTATTTGGATCCTTGCTTGCACCCACCGATCCCATTGCCGTTCTAAGTATTTTGAAACAAGCCGGAGCGCCAAAGAAATTGGAAGTAAAAATCGTTGGAGAATCTCTGTTTAATGATGGTGTAGGTGTGGTAGTCTTTCTGGTATTATTGTCTGTAGCCCGAACAGGGATGGATCAGTTTAATATGGCACAGGTAGGACTGCTCTTTTTGGAAGAAGTAGGAGGAGGGATTGTTTTAGGATTCGCAGGAGGCTATTTGGCTTTTCTTTTAATGCGCACCATTAACCACTATGAAACGGAGGTAATGATCACCTTGGCCGTTGTTATGGGCCTATATAGTCTGGCTTCGGCACTTCATTTTAGTGGACCTTTAGCGGTAGTAGTAGCCGGATTGCTCATTGGCAATCGTTCTCCTGAAATTGCCTGGTCGCAGGAAACTCAGACCTACATTGATAAGTTTTGGGAGTTATTGGATGTATTTCTCAATGCGCTTTTGTTTGTTTTAATCGGTTTGGAATTATTGGTGGTAGAAATCAATTCATTCTACCTTCTGCTAGGTCTGGCCGTAATCCCTATATCTCTGATCGCCCGCTATATCGCGGTTTTAGGACCAGTTGAATTCTATAAGAAACGTTTGGAGTTTGTGCCGAAAACCGCCCTGTTGCTTACCTGGGGTGGCATTCGAGGGGGAATATCGATAGCGCTGGCCTTGAGTTTAGATGAAGGTATGCATCGCGAACTATTTTTAACCTTAGCCTATATCGTGGTGGTCTTTTCCATAGTCGTACAGGGATTAAGTCTTTCCAGCGTTTTGAAGCGCATACTAAATTAATCAGCCTGAACCTTTTGCATGAACCATCAAGAGAGAGTGATAGACTTTGTTAATGAGGCTTTTGTTGTGAAAGATCATCCTTTCCGTTATCCTACTCTGGCGACGGTGTCAAAGAATGGCCCCCAGCAAAGGACTTTAGTATTAAGAGCTTTTAATCCCCTGAATTGGACCTTTACCTTTTACACCGATCATCGCAGCAATAAGGTTCAGGAATTAAATGAGGATAATCGGGCTGCTCTGCATTTTTATGAACCTAAGCAGCAGTTGCAGATGCGTTGGCTAGGCACAGTGAAGATCGAACATCAAAATGAGCTAAGTACCTCCGTTTTAAAGGATATCCCAATGGATCGAAGGATGGATTATGAGTCAATTCTTGCACCTGGTGCTGATTATATTGAAAATCTAGAGAAATCCAGCGCTGAAGACAATTTCGCTTTGCTAGTGTTTAAAGCTAAAAGTCTGGATTACTTACAATTGAATGCAGAAGATCACCTTAGATACAAAGCGGATGTAAAGGATAGCGGATCACTTAATTGGAGAAGGGTCCAGCCTTAGTTGAAATCGGTTTACTCTGAAATCCTTGCTCTCCTAAAGTCCATTCTTTTAGTACCCCATCCCCCTTATAAAAGCCTATCTCATCATCAAACTCATATTGAAAATGGGAAAGGATACCCGATTCGGCTTGATATTTTAATTCAAGCTTACTACCGCGATTGGCTCCTACATAGAGGTACTTTTCACCTTCAAAGAAATTTTCGCAGAGCTGGAAGTTCTTGTTTTCAATGCGATAAACCCTGGCTAGGGCATGATGTTGCCCGCCTCCGTGAGTTCCCCAGGCTAATAAGAGATAATGAACTTGCTTGTTGAGCTTAAGCTGGTGAATCTCATAGATTAATACATCGGTAGGTTCTCCAGTACCGCCTTCATCTCCTGAATAAAGCTTTTTTACCAAAACACCACCATCCTCAGCTTTAAATTGGGCATAGGAAGCCATATCATGCCAGGTCCCTCCGCTTCGTCGATCCCAGCTAAAGACTCTCAGTTGTTTATCCTCTGATGTTTCGATTTGCAGGTATTTCCCTAAACTGTCAAAAGGGTTTAAAAAGCTGATGGAGTCTTTAAGTTCTTCAAATAGCCTTTCTTCCAGGATAGGAGCCATACAATAAGCCAGCTCATTATCAACTGAAAAGAAGGCCTTAAATCCGGTGGTGAGATAGCGATCAGCGGCTTTCAGTCGATATTCTTGAGAATGAGCAACCTGAAAGAGAGAACAAAAGGCTAGCAGAATAAGTATTTTACGCATCGTACAATTGATTTTATGATTCTATCTCACCATATAAAACTGGCCAAATAGTATCCTTAAAC
This sequence comes from Croceimicrobium sp., assembly GCA_965279135.1. GTDB lineage: Bacteria > Bacteroidota > Bacteroidia > Flavobacteriales > Schleiferiaceae > Croceimicrobium. The sequence continues at coordinate 1,283,900 of OZ257133.1, forward strand.
CTTGACTTAAACACTCCGAAATGCCCAATTTTCGGCAAACCAAAACTGGCCGGTACCAGATGGATGGTTTTAATTTGAGCAGCGCTGTACTGACTTGTTAGCCAATCCACTGCAGGTTTGGGTGCAAAGTAATCATCATCAATGCTAATTGCAGTAGCCGCTTGATTTAATTCAGGATAGACGGTTTCAGAAATGGGGATTTCATCCAATAGATAGTTGGGCTTTTGGGACCAGTTTCGCCATTGCATGGCAACATTTTTTGGCAAGTTTTCCATTCCTGTAACCCGCTTGGAGGGCAGATAGGCGAAAACTCTTACCAGACCGGGAATCAGTATCGACCAATTAAACCACATCCGCATTTTAGGGCTACCCTTCCAATGCTTCCAATAGCCGGATTGCGCCGCTACCAAAATGAATTTATCAAAATGCTTTGCGGATGGGGCCAATCCAATTAATTGCCCGCCAATACTGTGTCCTAGTAAGATCTTCTTTAAATCAGGATATTCATCTATAACAAATTGTAAAACCGCCTCGAGATCCTTAGCTCCCCAATCTCGAGCGCTATTTGTTAATTCCTTAATGGGTCGATCCAAGGATTCGCCAATTCCATAATAGTCAAAGGTTATGACCGAGATTCCGCTTGTGGAAAGATGCTTCGCGAAATCAGCATAATAGTTTTGTTTTACTCCGGTAGCAGAAGCGATGACCAGCAAGGCATCAGGCGCAGTAGCTTTGAAAACCTTTGCGGCTAAATCTCCTGATTCTGATGTGATTATTAAGGCTTCTGCTTTTACCATATTGGAAGTCAAATTAGGGGCATTTAGTTAGTCTGGTGCTTAGAAGAATCAGCTTGAAAATCTTTAACCGCGCGAAACCCCAGGTAATTTGGACCAAAATCCTTCTTTCTTTCCCAGCTTTTACCGTCATACACTATTATGAGAGCCCGATTTCCCTCAGTCTCTGTGGCGGTCCACCAGTAAATAACTTTGGAATAGGGATGCCATAATGGTGGTTCTTTGTCGGGTTTAATTGAATAAACTGGCATTCCATCATCGTTGAGACTGCCATACGCGTTTTCCCCATGACGAAGCATGGATTTCACTGCTTCATCTAAACTGGGTAGACGCCAAATGTTTTGCGGTACTGTAGAAAGTGAAAGTCCGTCTTCAGTGAGATGTCGACATATGCTATCGGCCTCATACCAATTTAGCCCATCTATCGGCCAGCCAGGACCCTGTGGTGCCCAGATTATGGAAACTCCATTCTGTTCAACTTTAAGCGCATTTTCGTTTAGCCCTTGCAACCTTGAACTTACCCGCATTATAGGTTCTGTTCCAAAAGCGACCAAGCAGCAAATAGGAAGTATGTATAGCATGTGGTACTTCCATTTTCGTGGAGAAAAATCACTGAACCAGATTAATGCACCCAATATCAGGAATGGAACGAAGGCGATAGGATTATTCATGAAAAAAGCCAAAGCAATTCCAATGCTCACAAAGAGTATACTACCCAGCCGGTTTTTCCAAATGGATAACAGGCTCAGCATTAAGCTAATGATGAGCGGAGCTAGATACTGAACCAGCATTAGTTTCAGGTTTTGCCCTATCGATTGATGATACCACCCTTCATGAAAATTCTCAATGATACCCCAAAAAGCCCAGAAGCAGCAAAGCAGTAGCGCAAGGATAAAGGATAACCAACCAATTAGCTTTGAGGATATCATGTTTTAAAGCTTAAAGGTTTTCCATTTTATGGAGATTTATTTTTCGGTCTCTCAAAATTCTTACTGTCAGGTCCTTAAGAATTCATCTATACATCCGGCTAACACCTTTAAATCATTCTTCTCAATGGGATGTACAAAACCTTCAAGCAGTCTTAGTTTCCCATTGGCTAAGCTTTCATGAGCTTTTTGAGATTCTCCGCGGCTGACCATATTATCCTTTTCTCCTAGTCCTATTAGCACGGGATTTTTTATGGCCCGAAGGCTTTCAGGGTTTAGATTGGGATTGTTACCCAAGCCAATCATCATCTCAGCCGTGTTGCTTAATACTGCTTTCCAATTTAAAGGCGCGTGAATCTTCTTCAAGTAATCGGCGAATTGAGGGACTTTAGATTCAATCTTTTCTGGATCAAGCATTTTCACCTCATTGGCCGCGGAATCAGGCGTCCAATCAAACTTAGTTCCGTAGGTAACAATTTTCCCTACTCGCTCTGGGTGCATTAAAGCCAGGTTTAAAGCTACATAGCCTCCCATGCTATAACCGAAAATGTCCGTACGATTCAATTTCATGGAATCCATGAATTCCAGAACGTCCCCTGTAAATGCATTGATAGAAAAGGGCTTTTCGTTTTGTCTACCTCCATGACCGGAAAAATTCAGCGAATAGACCTCGTATTTAGAGCCTAGGTCTTGCTTTAGGCCTCTAAGCTGTTCAGCACTTCCTAAGGCGCCATGTAAAAGAAGGAGATTATTCACGCTTCCGAAAATTGGGTTGAAACCTACGCTGCCCTTGACGTTTAAGATTAGAGCGTAAGAAGAGGTAAAGAATCGATCCACCAACAGGAAAGAAGATTACAATTAGCAACCAAATTCCGCTGTATCGAATATTCTTAAAGCGTGAGGCGGTGATGTCCATGATTGCCCAAACCCATAGAACGAAGGATAAAATGATGAGCAAGACTAAATATCCAGAGCCATCCATTTGTAGACCATTTTGGAATAGGAAATTAAAAATAGAATATCCTTCCTAATCCATCGGGTTTAATCCTCTACGGGTTTAAACTTCTTGAGGATCTCTTTTTCTTCTATGGTCAATTTTTGATGATGCACCTTTAAAACCTTAAGCTTTCGAGACTCCAATCCCCTAGGTATTCCATTAAGGCTGTCGTACCAGGTTTGCAGGGTAAGCTCTTCAAGGCAAGGTAGTTGACGAATATCTATTTCTTTGAGATCAATTTTTCCAAAATGGTAAGCGCCAAGCGTAAGATTTTTAAGATATTTTAAACTCCCAACATCTTTTGGGAACTCCCCAAAGCCGGAGTAGGCCATATATACTTCCCGAAGCATGGGCATGGAACTAAAGCTTTGGATTCCTTGAATTTTACTTTTCTCGGTATGTAAACGCTCTATGTTCTGAAGCCATTTTGCCTTAGGATTAATGTAAATGCTTGAGCCTTGAACTACCAGCGATCTTAGTTTTGGAAATTGATCTAAGCCCTGAATTTCTACGGAATCAAATCCATTAATGCGCGAATCACTGATAATAATTTGCTCGACATTGGTGAAAACCTGAAATCGTTGCGGAATAGAGTCAAAATGGATAAAACGAATGGATTTAACCTGTTGACGCATAGTATCATTAGACCAGGTTGTAAAGCTTTCTTCATTCTTCTCTTTATACCGATCACTATTCCTAAAGGATAGGTCTGAATTATAAGGCTTAAGAAAGGTGGGGCCTTCACAGCCACAACTATCCATTACAGCTTTATTCTTAGGTTCCTGAGCACTCAGGGCTTGACCGGAAAAGATCCAAATCAATAGTCCAAGGAAGATTTTAAAGCAATTCATTTATTCAATTTTATTTTCCAGGCCAAATCAAGGCTGATTAGGTGTTCATATTGGAACCTTTCTAACATCATTGGTCGATAAAGTGTAGGCCGGTAAATAATTCCGATTTGAAAGTGTGGTAATACCTCAAAGTATAACGGAAAATGAAGCCCAAGAGCAAAGTTTTGGGTGCTGACCGGTAAAGATATAGGCGCAATAGGGTCGGTAGCACCCAAATAGCTTTGGCTCCATGAATTCCAGCTCAATGCCAATCCATAACCGAAGGATAAACGCTCGAAGCGATGATTATGACTAAGACTTAAATAATCCGAACTCATTTGCTCATATTCGCCTTCTACAGTAACAGGAACGGGTAAAGGCATAAAAAAATCTGTAACCGTGGTGATTGAGGCGTTTATAAAACGATGATTTTGATAGTAGTAGTCCAATCCTAAGCTTAAACCCAAAAAGCCTGTGTTTAATCTACGACTGTCGATTTGCGGACTTAAACTGAAGGAATTGATATAGGGTAAGGAAAGGTGAATTTGCCATTGGCCTGATCTATCCTTCTGACTATAATTGAAGAATTCATTTTTAGAGTCGGAAGAATTCAAATAAACTCTTTTTGGATAGCTGAAGCGTTTGTTACTGTTTCCATCAATCAGCATCCCTATACCAAGATTGCTGATCAGGTTACCCCAATAGAAGAAGGAAAGATGGGGCTCCAAAGTCAGTTTTTTGATGGAACTGTCGGATTTAATGGTAAGCTCTATGGGCTCACTACTGCGAGCAACCTCAATCTTTGCCATATCCCTAAGGGTAGCGATAGTGTCCTCTTCAAAGACCACTTTGCTTGGCAGGGTGCTATATACCTTGATTTTTGTTGTGGCCTCATTCATACCTGAGGCGCATCCACCAAGAATGGATGCAACACCAAGGATAAGTATATATCGTTTGAAGCTCATGATTTCATTGGCTTTAAAAGAAGATCGAAATACGGAGCAGGACAATTGCCTTTGCGTCTTCCCATATTGTATAGAGCGACAAACTCTGTACAGGGTTGGAATCTATAAAGCCCTAATTCATAAAAGATATTCTTGACTTTTGCTTAGTCAAATTGCTCTAAAAAACCCTCCAACTCCCGCTCTTGCATATATCGCCTAAAGCAAGCCTGCACGGCCAGTAGAAACTCATAATCGTTCAGACGATTCATGTTAATCGGTACGTATTTACAATAGAACATGAAGGCCTCTAATTCATTTCGATTTAAGCCGGTTAGCTGAATGACTGCATTGCGATTATTTGATTCTTCCAGCTTCTGTCGGTAGGCATCTTCGGCCCTTAGCTGAGCCAGCTTGCGTAATTGCCGCGGTTTTGAACCAAAGAGATTATATAGATATTCTGCAGGATTGCCTAAACCTGCCTCGATAATCTTGGGGTCTTCAATTTGATCATTGCTGGGAATGCTGGGCTTCTGTAAAATGATCTCTCGAGGCTTGTTGGTAGTAAGCTCATAACTAAAGACACTCACTTCATCGAGCAAATAGTTTTGCTCTTCCATCGCAACAATCACATCTGATATTTGAGTAGAATCATTCTCGTAGATGAAATAGAAGTATTTGTAAGCAATATTGGAGAAGATTATGCTATCCCCTAAACTCAAATCAATCTCGAAGTAGCCATTCGCATCGGTTAAGGTTCCTTTGAGGGTTCTTTTATTGATTACGTGCACGCCGGGAACGGTTTCTTTAGAATTCCCATCTAAGACCCAGCCATTGAGGTTCTGCATTTTATCCTGTGCAGAGGCATGGATTACTATAAACTGACCAATCAGGCATAAAATCAATAGGTTCCAGCGTGTATCTTTGTTCTTTCGCATCAATAATCTAATCAGGTTCACGAAAGTAGCTTTATGTCTGACGATAAGAAAGTAATTTTTTCCATGAGTGGGGTAACTAAAACCTACGCTCAAACCAATAAAACAGTTTTAAAAAACATTTACCTCAGTTTTTTCTATGGTGCCAAGATCGGAATCCTCGGATTAAACGGTTCTGGTAAGTCCACATTGCTCAAGATCATAGCAGGGGTAGAAAAGAATTATCAAGGAGATGTGGTCTTTTCTTCCGGATATACGGTCGGATATCTGGAGCAGGAGCCTGAGCTTGATGAATCTAAAACGGTGGTTGAGATTGTTAAGGAAGGAGCGGCGGAAACCGTGGCTATTCTTGAAGAGTACAATAAGATCAATGACGACTTTGGACTTCCGGAAGTCTATGAAAATCCAGATAAGATGGAGAAGTTGATGGCTCGCCAGGCAGAATTACAGGATAAAATAGACGCCAGTAATGCCTGGGAGCTTGATACAATGTTAAACCGGGCTATGGATGCCCTGCGATGCCCTGAGCCAGATACGCCGATTTCAGTGCTTTCCGGGGGTGAAAGACGGAGAGTGGCACTATGTCGTTTGTTAATTCAGCAGCCCGATGTTTTATTATTAGACGAACCTACCAACCACCTGGATGCTGAGTCTGTGCTTTGGTTAGAGCAACACTTGCAGCAATACAAAGGCACAGTAATAGCAGTAACTCACGACCGGTACTTCTTAGACAATGTCGCTGGTTGGATTCTCGAACTGGACAGAGGAGAAGGTATTCCCTGGAAGGGTAATTACAGCTCCTGGCTAGATCAAAAATCTAAAAGACTGGAGCAGGAAGAGAAGCAAGCCAGCAAACGCCGGAAAACCCTGGAACGAGAACTGGAATGGGTTCGAATGAGTCCAAAAGGCCGACAAGCAAAGGGTAAGGCGAGGTTAAGTAATTATCAAAACCTTTTAAATCAGGAGCAAAAAGAGCGCGAGGAAAAACTGGAAATCTTTATTCCAAATGGACCTCGTTTAGGAAGCAATGTGATTGAAGCCAAGGGCGTTCGCAAAGCTTTTGGTGACAAACTACTCTATGACGATCTCAATTTTGATTTACCTCCAGCCGGTATTGTAGGTATAATCGGACCAAATGGCGCAGGTAAAACGACCATCTTCCGCATGATTATGGATCAACAAGAGGCTGATGCCGGTAGTTTTTCGGTGGGAGATACGGTTAAGATATCCTACGTAGATCAAAGCCATAAAGACCTTCTTCCAGATAAGAGCATATATGAGGCTATTTCTCAAGGAGACGAAGAAATTATGGTTGGAGATCGTAAGATCAATGCTCGAGCGTATTTAAGTCGTTTCAACTTCGGAGGCTCTGATCAAAGCAAGAAAATCGGAAGCCTCTCAGGAGGTGAAAGGAACCGATTGCACTTAGCCATGGCGCTTAAAGAAGGAGGTAATGTGTTACTTTTAGACGAGCCAACTAATGATTTAGATGTCAATACATTAAGAGCGTTGGAGGAGGGTCTTGAAAACTTCGCTGGTTGCGCGGTAATCATCTCCCACGACCGTTGGTTCCTTGATCGTATTTGTACCCATATTCTAGCCTTTGAAGGAGATAGTAACGTTTACTACTACGAAGGAGGCTTTAGTGATTATGAGGAGAATAAACGTAAACGCTTGGGAGATCTGGAGCCTACTCGAATTAAGTATCGTAAACTACTTAAAGATCAATAGTGTGGCTTAAGCTACATTACCACTTAAAGCGTATTTGGGCGCTTCTGCATCAAGCGAAAGCGGTAAAAGAAGCCCCTTTGTTTATCGCGGCTGTTTTCAAGAATGAGAGTCTTTTTTTAAAGGAATGGGTAGATTTCCATTTACGGCAAGGGGTGGAGCGTATCTATCTGGCCGACAATTTCAGTTCTGATCAGGGTGAGCTGGTTTTAAAGCCCTATTTGGACTCAGGTCAGGTGAGACTGCAAAAGACTCGTTCAAAGGGGATGAACGCTAGAATTCAAGCCGCTGAGCTTAACTACCTATTAAACACTATTAGCGAGCAAGAAGGGGATGAGTCCTGGGTTGCGATAATTGATATTGATGAATTCCTGTTTGCGCCAGAGGGCGAGCCCATTACCAGGGTATTAGCCAGGTTTAAGAGTTTAAAGATTGGAGCGGTTTTGATCAACTGGATGATGTTTGGTACATCAAATCTCAAGAATCTGAATCCGGAGAAAAGCATGTTGGAACAGCTTACAATGCGTGCACATGTAAGTTTAGGGGAACATAAAATGGTAAAACCCATCCTGTATTTGGCCAACAGCCTGGGTTTTCTAGAAGGTCCTCATATTCCATTTAGCAAAGGGAAAGCCCAATTGATTCACGCTGACGGCAGTCAATATCAATTTAAAGACCCACAAATTATTCATACCCCTTTAAGAATCAATCATTATTGGTATCGGAGTCAGGCTTACTACGATGGCGAAAAGCGCATTAAACGTAGGGCTTTTGGCGATGAACGCAGCGGTAAAAGGGAAGAAGATCATATTAGAGCCTGCAATTATGAAGAGGATTATAGCATCCTAAAGCTTCGTTGATAATTTCCAATTAGTCTGATAGGGATCGTTTTGGCAAGCCCTTAAATTTGGAGCATGAGTCCAGATGAAGCCCGTCTAAAGATTGAAGACCTCCGCAAGGATCTCGATCATCATAATTTTCTCTATTACATCAAGGATGCACCTGAAATCAGTGATCTTGAATTTGATCAGCGTCTTGAGCAGCTGCAAAAGTTAGAAAAGGAATTTCCACAGTTTTTTGATCCGAATTCACCCAGTCAAAGGGTAGGTGGGGGCATTACTAAAGACTTTCCTACCAAAAAGCATAAATACCCAATGCTTTCTTTGAGCAATACTTACAGCCGAGAGGAATTGGAGGATTATTTAAACCGGGTTAAGAAAGCCCTGCCTGATGATGATTTGGAGTTTGTATGTGAGTTGAAGTATGATGGAGCAGCTGTTAGTATAAGCTATAGAGACGGTAAGCTTTATCAGGCTTTAACCCGAGGAGATGGTAGTCAAGGGGATGAGATCACCAATAATATTAAGACCATCGCCACGATTCCCTTGCGCTTGCGAGGAGATGATTATCCGCAAGAGTTTGAGATTAGAGGCGAGGTGTTCATGACTTTAGAGGGATTCGCTGCTTTAAATAGCAGCCGATTGGCGGAAGGGTTAGAACCTTTTGCTAATCCGCGTAATTCTGCTTCCGGAAGCCTTAAAATGCAAGACTCAAGCCTGGTAGCAAAGCGACCTCTGGATTGCTTCCTTTATTATGTGATGCAGGAGAATCAGGAGTTTAGTAACCATTTTGACGCTGTGAAAGCCGCTGGTAGTTGGGGTTTTAAGGTTCCGAGTCCGGAAAAGTCATACATCCGAAAAGTTCGAAATCTTGATGAGATTTTTGAGTTTATAAACTTTTGGGATTCAGCCAGACATGATTTACCCTTCGAAATAGACGGGGTTGTCGTAAAAGTCAATTCTTATCAACAACAAGAAGAATTAGGCGCTACAGCTAAAAGCCCACGTTGGGCCATTGCTTATAAGTTTAAGGCTGAACAGCAAGAGACCGTTTTAGAGAGTGTGAGTTACCAGGTAGGGCGTACCGGTGCAATTACTCCCGTAGCTAACCTAAGACCGGTTCAATTAGCGGGAACAACAGTTAAAAGGGCCAGTCTTCATAATGCTGATCAAATTGCCAAATTGGATTTGCGAGTAGGTGATAGTGTTTATGTTGAAAAGGGTGGAGAGATTATTCCCAAGGTAATTGGGGTCAATTTGAGTCGCCGATCGGTCGAAAGCCTTCCGTTTAATTATATCGAATACTGTCCCGAATGCAATACCAAATTGGAAAGGGAAGAAGGAGAAGCTTTACACTATTGTCCTAACGAGGAAAGTTGCCCTCCGCAGGTAAGTGGTCGCATTCAGCATTTTATCAGCCGTAAGGCAATGGATATAGAAGGAATGGGTTCCGAAACAGTGGAGCAATTTGTACAAGAGGGATTGATTAAGGACTATGCCGACCTCTACGATCTCAAGGCCGAGGATATTTTGCCTTTGGAGAGAATGGCAGAGAAGTCGGCGCAAAATATAGTAGAAGGGATTGCCAACAGTAAAAGCATTCCTTTTGAACGCCTCCTATTCGCTCTTGGGATTCGATATGTAGGGGAGACCGTTGCGAAGAAATTAGCTCGTCATTTTGGGACTATCGATACACTTATGAAAGCAAATCTAGAGGAGTTGATCGCCATTGATGAAATTGGTGATCGAATTGCGGAATCGGTTGTATCCTATTTTTCTCGAGAAGAACATCGAACACTAGTAGAACGCCTGAAAGCGGCCGGATTGCAGTTTGAAGTTGAGCAAAAGGAAGCGGCATCGCAAGCTCTAGAAGGTTTAAGTATTGTGATAAGCGGCAATTTTGAACGCTTTAGCCGCAAGGAACTCAAGGATTTAATTGAACTCCACGGTGGTAAGAATACGGGGTCGGTTTCTGGTAAGACCAGTTTGATTGTGGCTGGTGAAGGAATGGGGCCATCCAAGAGGAAAAAAGCGGAAGACCTTGGTGTAAAAATAATTGATGAGCAAGAATTTGCACAAATGATTGGCGAATGAGCTTTGTAGAATGGTATCGCAAGAGGCAGTTAGCCAAACTCAATTTATCTACTAATTCTGATTACCCTGGTTGGGATCAGGTGAGGAAGGTTGGGATATACTATGAGTTAGGCCCTAAGTCTGAGTCTAATTTAAGGCCATGGCTCGACCTTTTAGAATCAGAAGGCAAGGAAGTGAAAGTCCTGGCCTATCAACCGGTCAGGCGTAAGAACCTTGATCCAAAGTGGGACAAACCTACCCTTTGTAAAGATGACAAGAACTGGTGGTCAATGCCTAAAGGGGAAGATTTTAAACACTTCAGTGAGCAGGGATTTCAACTGTTTATAGACTTTAGTCAGAGTGAAGAACCTATTCATCAGATGGTGGCTTTAAAAACAGAGGCAGCTTTTAAACTGGCTTTTCACAGTCCTAAATCAGCTTGGGCCGATATGGTTATCAACTGTGAAAATGGCGGATTTTCGCAGAGCTGCCGCGAAGAAGTTTTAGCTTTGCTCAAATTTATAAATGCATGAATTTTAAAGGCACAGGCGTTGCGCTGGTAACTCCATTTAAGAAGGACTTAAGCATTGATTTCACTGCTCTGGACCGATTGGTTAATCATTGCACGGAAGGGGGAGTAGACTATCTGGTGGTAATGGGTACCACGGGTGAAAACCCTAGCTTAAGCTCGGTTGAAAAGGATCAGGTGTTACAGGCTGTTAAACAGGCCAATCATAAAGGAGTCCCCATTGTATATGGCATAGGGGGCAACAATACTGCCGCTTTGGTTAATGAAATGCAGGAGCGTAACCTGGACGGGGTTGACGCCCTCCTAAGTGTTTCTCCGTATTACAATAAGCCTACACAGGAAGGTATCTATCAACATTACAAGACACTTAGCGAGAACAGCCCTCTACCGATTATTCTCTATAACGTACCCGGAAGAACCAGCAGTAATATGTCCGCTGAGACTACCCTTCGCTTAGCACATGATTTTGAAAATGTCATTGCTGTAAAGGAGGCCAGTGGAGACTTGGATCAGGTAATGAAGATTATTAACAATCGTCCGGAAGGTTTTCTGGTGATTAGTGGTGATGATAATCTTGCCCTTCCTATGATCGCTCTTGGTGGTGATGGAGTTATTTCAGTGAGTGGTCAGGCCTTTCCGAGTGTTTTCACCGAAATGGTCAATCAAGCCTTACTTGGCAATGTTACAGCCGCTAGACCCTTACATTACCGATTGTATGAGATTACCAATATGCTCTTCGCGGAAGGTAATCCTGGAGGGGTGAAGGTTACCCTTGATTTACAGGATATCATGGAGCCTTATATGCGTCAACCGCTTTGGCCAATTAGCAAAGCCTTGCGCGATGCCCTTGAAGCTGAAATGAATAAGCAGGGCTTGTTGTAATCTAGTAGAAATAAAGCCATAGCCCAATTACCAGAACAATCAGGGCTATAGTCCAATACAATTCTAAACGGCCCTTCGGAAGAGGGGCTTTTTCTTTATTCGATTCAATCTTATCAAATAATGGCACTGATTTGACTGGTGTCGCCAAACTAACCAGGATCATTATGGCGATACTAGTAACAAAGAGGAAGATCGCATAGTGCAGAAAGTTCATTTCAACAAGCACTTTAAGAGGTCCTAAGGTGTCTAATTCGAAACGACCTCCCTGGCTTAGGAACTCTAGAACTAATCGCCCAATTCCCAGCACGAATCCGGTCCAGAGCGCCGCTAGTGCGCCTTTGCCATTAATTCGTTTATAGAATATCCCTAATAGAAAAGCGGCAGCGATAGGCGGAGAGATGTAAGCCTGAACGCTTTGTAAATACTTGTAAATCCCTCCACCTTCTGTTAGTGCGCGCATAAATGGGATCCATGCAAGACCAATTATCACTAATGCTAAGGTGGCCAAACGCCCGATATTAACTAATTCCTTTTCTGTAGCCTTCGGTTTCCATTTTTGATAGAAATCGATGGTAAACAGGGTGGAGGTACTATTGAATACACTGGATAAGGAACTCATTAAAGCGGCCAAGAATCCTGCAACAATTAAACCCTTGATTCCGGTTGGCATCACTTTTAAGATTAATGCTGGCAGTGCGGCATCGGTAGTAGTTCTTATTTCGCCGGTAAGCGGATTTTCTACAGTAAACAACCCAGGGAACTCTGTAACCGATAATGCATAGGCGATAATCCCCGGAAAAACGAAAATGAATAGAGGTAGCAGTTTTAGAAATCCACCAAAAATGGTTCCTCGACGAGCGGTCTGGATATCCTTGGCAGAAAGGACCCTTTGTACAATAAACTGATCTGTACACCAATACCACACACCTAAAATTGGGGCACCTAGCAATACTCCCGTCCATGGATATTCCTCATTACGCCATAAACTCATAAAAGTATCTGCCTGTGGTGCGTTTGCTTCTATGGCCACAACCACCTGATCCCAACCGCCTATTGCTTTCAGACCAAAATAGGTGGCAGCAATTCCTCCTAAAATAAAGATCAGGCTTTGGATCATATCGGTATAGATCACTGCCTTAAGCCCACCCAGAACTGTATAAATCCCGGTTGCCAATACGGTAATAATAGCTCCTATCCAAAATGGAATACCCAGTAAGACTTCAAATACTAAGGCTCCAGCGAATATTGTAAAGGAAATTTTAGTGAGCACATAGGAAATAATGGAGATTAGGGAGAGGTAAGTCCTTGCGCCTCTATTATACCGTTCCTCCAAAAATTCTGGCATAGTAAACACTCCGGATCGCAGATAGAATGGGACGAAGACCCAACCCAGTAACAGTAAAATAAGTGCAGCCAGAATCTCAAACTGGGCCTCAGGAAAAGCTCCACGGGCGCCTGCTCCGGAAAGGCCTATCAAATGTTCACTGCCAATATTTGAAGCGAATAAACTAGCGCCGATTGCGAACCAACCCAGGTTCCTGCCACCGAGAAAATAATTGGATGAGTTTGCTTCTTTTCCTCTATTCGATCGGGTTACCCAGGCCGCTATTCCGAATATGACCAGAAAATAAAGGGCTATAATGGAATAGTCGAGGATTTGCATAGTTTGGACTTATGGTACTAAGTACAATAATACAAAAAGCTTTATTCCGGTCTCTTTAATTCTTTGGCTTCAATGGCCTTTTCCAAATAGGGTAGGATAAAGTGGTCGAAAAAACGGGGCAGTTCCTCTTCTGTGTAATTGATTCTAAATGTGAAAACTGCATGATCTATGCGAACCACAAGATAGCTTCCAAGGCTTAGCCCATCAGCTGAAAAATATTCACGACCATAATATGCATTGGCTGGAATATTCAATCCATTAATCAAACGAGAATTAGTAGTATCACTACCAAAGGTCTCCTCTAGTAGATCAATGTTTTCCTCAAATACATTCACTGCTTCAGAAGTTACCTGATGAACTTCAATTAGGTAGCTGTATTCTAAGGATAGTTCTGATGGAACCGTTTCATTGTTGTAAGCATATTCTAATAGGAAAACTCCCATACCGGGACGGAGCACATAGGTTTGTTCTAGGTCTTTGTGAATTTCGATCTCAAGTTGATAGAAGTCAACGATATCCTGCGCGTGAGGAACAAATGGCAATTCCTCAAGATTCGGGTTCAACTCAATAAGCCCGCAGGATGTAAGCATTAAAAACTTAGAAGAATCAGAGTATGCTTCACCAACTTCAATTTAGAGGAGTAAAACCTAAATACTTTTAAATCCCTCCTGTTGATTTTGCGATTTGCCGGTTTTCCGGATATAATCATTAAAGAATCCTTCCAGCATATTAGGATACTTATATTCCGATGCAGCAATAAAAATGGTAATTACATAATTGCCTTTTAGAGCTACAAGGAGAGTTCCAGATGGATTATAACCTTTTAATGCAAATTCGGAGCAGTAGTACTCATCGCAATCCAGCTCTAAATCCTGTTTGGGAAAAGTTTCAAAGCGATCATTATCAAACTCCTTAGTATAAATCTTAATATTTTGATTCATAGTGCTTTGAGCTTCCTTTAGACTAGCTTCAAGCTCCAGCATATAGGTGTAATAGAGATCCAGTGCCGGGCTGGGAGAATCCTCATAATCATATTGATAGTCGAACATGAAAGTGTCATCCCAAAAACGATACATTCTGTTCTTTTCCCATTGCTCATAGCTCCCTAATTCCAGATTATAATGACTGGCAAAATCTGTTACGGTAGGCACAAAAGGCAGGTTGTTAACTGGTATATTCTTCTTCAAAGTGCATGAAGTCAGGATACTAAGAATGAAAAATAAAGTGGTGATCCGTTTCATATTATTAATCTATCCATTTTTTTAAAAGCTTCTTACACTCTCTTTCCTTCAATACCCTTACCGCTTCCCAGGTGTTTCCTTTTCGTTTCTCGATCATTCCGTGCTTTCCATTAAAAGTGATCCGGTAGGAGTCGGTTCCGGTGTATTTATCCCAAAAATTAGAAGCCAATTCGGTTTCTGACATTTCGGATTTCTCAACAACATCGTAAATCTCAAACTGAATGTCCTCACCATAATAGCTCTTTCCATCTATATAAACAGCCGGCGCCTTTATTGAATAAGTTCCAACTCTTGTAGGTCTGATATTGAAACCATAAGTAACCGAATAAGTGCTTACTCCTGCTATAATTGACATTGAAGTGGAATGAGTAGTGCTGTACCTATCAATATCATCCACTTGGATGGGAGATATGGAATCTATCAATTGGTCTGCAGTAATTTCTATCACTACGAACTCGGTACCACGATCTCGATCTTTAAGTGTGATTTCGGTTTTAATTTCCTGAGCAAAGAGGGTAGTGCCAAGCATGATAGCTGACAGGGATAGTAGGATTCGCTTCATATGCACAATTTAAACATTAATCCCACTTGGGACATGAAATTCAGGCTTTTAGTAATGTGCATCAGGACCTAATCTTGATTACAATTGAAATAGTTTAAAGTGATAGATAATAAACCATTTAATCCGGCGATCCTATAATCCCAATTCTATGCAGATTTGGCCATTTTTAGGTCTATCGCCTAATGATCCCGATTCAAGGACCTTTTTCCACAGTTCATGCTTTCTCACTTGATTCCTTGAAGCAATAAGCAGACCTTTAACAAAAAAACATGCAAACCATTTTAGGTGCTGGTGGGATTATTGGTCAGGAATTAGCCAGGGTCCTCCCGGAATATACCAATCAAGTTCGACTGGTTGCTCGAAATCCCAAAGCCGTTCTAGGAAATGAAGAGCTTTTCTCAGCTGATCTGATGGATGCTGAGGCTACTTTAAAAGCAGTGGAGGGAAGCAAAGTAGTATATCTCACGGTTGGATTAGAGTACAATTTAAAGGTGTGGCAGGAGAGATGGCCCGTGATCATGAAGAACACGATTGCAGCTTGTAAGAGACATCAGGCTAGGTTAGTATTCTTTGATAATATTTACGCGTATCACCCGGAATGTCTCGCTAACATCACTGAAGAAGCAAGAAAAGACCCCCAAACCGAGAAGGGCAAAATAAGGCATGCTGTACTGGAAATGTTATGGAAGGCGCATGAATCCAGCGAGATAACGGCTACGGTTGCTCGTTCAGCGGACTTTTACGGACCAAATGCAGGAGCGGTTAGTTTTCTTAATGAAGGTGTTCTAAAACCCTTAAAAGAGGGGAAAACCGCTAATTGGTTTGGGAAAGCGGATAAAAAGCATTCCTTCACCTACACGCCAGATGCGGCGAGAGCTACGGCTATCTTAGGTAATTCAGATGAATCCTGGGGAGAGGAATGGCACTTGCCAACGGCCAAGGATCCTCTCACCGGTAAAGAGTATGTTGAGCAATTAGCAGCATTAACAGGGGCCAAGCCTAAAATGCGTATTGCTGGAAAGTTTATTCTTAGAGTGATGGGCTTATTTATCCCCCTAATGAAGGAGTTGCCTGAAATGCTTTACCAGTACGATCGCGATTATATATTTAATTCTGATAAATTCGAATCGCATTTCCAAATGCAGGCAACACCCTATAAAGAAGGTTTAAAAAGTATAATCTGAATCAAAATGAAAAAAACCATTATTGTACTAGCTCTTTCGTTTATCTCTCCATTATTACTTAATGCTCAAGATCAAAGCGCAAATTCTACTCATGAGTTTGGATTAAGGTCATCCGGATTAAACAATATTGGAGTCCTTTATAAAATTCAAAGTCCCAAAAAGAACTACTGGCGTTTTAAAGCGGGCGTTGGACAATTGGTCATTACTAATACTGCTCAGGATGTTCAGACGAATGCGAATGTGTTCTTTGCAGTGGGATATGAGAAGCGCCGATCAATTACTGATAAACTGGAATTTATACATGGTTTTGAGCCAGAAGTAGGATTGAATATCAGCAATAACAGAACCACGGGATCACTTGGATTGGGTTATGTACTAGGGCTTCAATACCATCTTAATTCAGACTTTCTTATTGGCATGGAGATCGTTCCAGTGGCTAGAATGACATTGGACAACCAGGCTAATGATGGTTGGAGTAATATTCAAGTTAATGCCAGTAGCGCACCTGCCTATCTTTTCTTAATGCATAAGTTTTAATCATTGCGCACCATTTTCAAGTTTTTTCGCCGGCTCCTCCTGATTTTGCTGGCCTTTGTACTAGTGTTTGTTATTGCGGTTGCGGCCTTCTTGAATTTTGCTCCTGCAATTGGTGCTGATCCAAGTGGAGAAGATCTGGAACGGATAAGCACATCCACACAATGGGATGATGGAATTTTTGTGAACATCATTCCTACTAGCACCGCTTCTATGTCAGATGTATGGGCCATGCTGGAGGAAATGGTAAACTCTGTAAACACTAGCCCTGAGGATTCTTTAGAGGTCCTTTTTGGCGCCAACAAACAAGATGTAGACAGCCTCACTTATGTGACTTGGTATGGACATTCGGCATTTCTCTTTGAATTCTCCGGCAAGCGAATATTAATCGACCCAATGCTTGGTGATTACGCTGCACCATTGAGTTTTGGTAGTAAGCGCTATCCATATAAAAAGGCCATTCCAATCGAGGAAATAAAGAATATAGATGCGGTAATTATTTCCCATGATCACTATGATCATCTTGATTATCCTACTATAAAGAAGATCAAAGATGAAGTTGGTCATTGGTACACCGCATTAGGAGTAGGTTCGCATTTGAAGCGCTGGGAAATTGAGCCTGAGAAAATCACCGAAATGGATTGGTGGGAGGAAACGGAATTGGATGGAGTTCGATTAGTTTCCTGTCCAGCGCGACATTTTTCTGGCCGAGGCTTATTCAATCAGAGTACGACATTATGGGCTTCCTGGATCATAGAGACCCCAAATCAGAAGCTCTACTTCAGTGGTGATGGTGGTTATGGCTCTCATTTTAAGGAAATTGGTGAAAAGTATGGTCCTTTCGATTTTGCTATGATGGAATGTGGACAGTACAATGAAATGTGGAGCGAAATACACATGATGCCAGAGGAAAGCGTAATCGCCGGTCAAGAATTAAATGCCGCTTTACTGATGCCCATACATTGGGGTGCATTTGCCTTGGCTATGCATGAATGGACCGATCCTATTGAGCGCTTTAAGAATGAAGCCCTTCGTTTAAAGGTGGATATGGTACATCCAATGATCGGGGAGCGCTTTGCTTTGGAGACTGATCGGCCGGTGAAAGAATGGTGGAAATAAAAAAAGCCGCTGTAAAGCGGCTTTAGTATCTTAAAAACTTCCGGTATTATTGCTTAAAGACTTCATCAGCTAATTCTGCAGGAAGAACCATCCGCATTAAAGCTTCTTGATTGTCCATAATATTAAGGAACTTCCAATCGCTTTTTCCATCAGCAGAAACCGCAACTGCCTTTGAAGCAGCCTTCACAAAGAAATAACCGGTTTCTTCATTAAAGGATACGTTGTCCTCGCCAAAGGATTGGTCGAAATCGGTTTTAAGTTGAGTATTGGCAAAGTTTTGATCTATCGAATCCGGTAGGTTTAACTTCATTTCCATTTCAGAATCGAAGTAGATAATAGAATAATACTTTTCTTCAATAATCTTTGGATCGGTAATCTCCTGAATATCAATTTTCCCCATTTTAATATCCATCATAGGGTTAGAGAACATGCTAGTTACAATTTGTAACATGGTCTCTCGAGGAACTAATTCAAATAGGCTTGGATATATATAGTCCAAAGACTGATCGAATTTACCCTCCTTTAAGGTAAGCTGATACTCATTAAAAGTACTTTCAATGGAAGTTTGAGCGAAAGCCGATGAAACAATCAACAAGCTGAATGTCAGGCTAAAAAGGATCTTTTTAATCATCTGTATACATTTTCAATATCTCTGGCAAGCTAAGCATTATTCTCGCTACTGGGGAACCAATGTGGCAATAGGAATCGTTTGATATAAATTATAGCCAAACTAGTAAGAGGAATGCCGATAATTATACCGATCGTTCCCAGAGTGTAGGTCCAGAAGCTTAAGCCTAACACCATGATCACCGGGTTTAAACCGATGTTTCGCTCCATAATTCTGGGGATTAACAAAGCCTCTTCTATGATCGATGAAAGAGCAAATACACCGATGATTATCGCCATAATCCACCAATAGGATAGATCGATTTCAGTGCTAAGTACAAGGGAGGAAAGGGCAATAGGGATTAATAAAAGGTACTGGAAATATGGAATGTAGAGTAGGAGGAACAATCCCAGGAGGTAGATAAATGTTCCAGGTAAATCAAGTAGAAGGAAACAAGTTAAATAGAGTGGTAGAAGCCATAGTATAATTCGACTCCGCAGTTTGAAGTATTTCAAAAAGCTTTGCTCAAAGTCTCTCCAAAATTGAGACCAGGTGCCTTGCAGTACTGGGCTCCGATATCTATTTCTTAAGCCTTGGAAATAGAGATAATTGTAGAGGATTAAAACGAAGTAGATGATAAAAGAGCTCAATTGCTGCCAAAAGCTAAATGAGGGCGCTTGGAACTTCTTTTCCTCCGGCTTTTCAGATCCAAACAGTTCCGGGATTTTCTTAAACTGTTCACCAAGACTTTCCCAATCTATTTTGTTGCCGGCAGTGGCGCTGTCTATTCCGGCAATTTGCTCATCGATAAGCCTTTCCAGTTTCGCTGGATCATAAATCTCTCCAATCCAGTCCTTAACCATACTTGCTCCAGCATCCAGGTTATCCTGGTTTTGTTCTACGAGCACCGTGAAACTCTGACCAAATCTTTGAACATCACGAACTATGAAGCTAGTACTTAAAGAAAAGAAAAGCACCAGCAGTAGCACCCAGGCTAATAAGTATAGACTTACACTTAGCTCCCAATTCTTAAGCCATTTTTGCCAGCGCTCAATGCGATCACCAGCAGCGTAGGCAAGGGCTAAGGCGATAAAAAAGGGAAGGAAAATGCCGTAAAAATAGACCAGTGTTGCGGCTATAATTACCAGCCCAATTTGAGGTAAAGCGGAACCAATTTTTTGAAAAAAGCTCATGGTGATTGGTTTGATTCGTCGGAGATGCCAAAGAAATCAATTTCCAAATCAACTAAAAAGAAAAGACTCCCGAAGGAGTCCTTTTTTACCATCTTAATCGAATTTGCCTTGTTCGGCCATTTACGTTCAAAGTTGCCCATCGATCACAAGTTCCGTTACCATAGTTGAGAGTAGCAGTTTGGCCTCTTCCGTTAGTTATTTGAATGGTGCCACTGCTAATCCAGCGGCATCTAGCTTTCCGCAGAAGAGGGCTGGTAATAGTAGTGCTTCTATTTCTGCCATTGCTGGTCCATACGTTACTGGTGCCTCTAAGTTCGAATTCATCATCAAGCCGCACTAAAGTGTTGGATCCCTGAGTGAATTCACGGCTGCGATTTACCGTCCAGTACAATGTATCTTGTTGATTGATGCTCACTATCGCTCCATTCCCATTTCGGGTAGATTGTGGATTTCCATTAGCATTTGTTCCGGTGCGGGTTAAATTGATATTGGAAATCACCTCGCGATCGTTAAAAAAGTAATTCTGGGTTACAAGGTTTCGATTATAGCCTCTTTGACCCCTGATTCCGGTATAGCTTATGATAATTTGTCCGCGTCGGTAATTGCTGTCAGGCCCGATGCAATTGGCTGGTCCAAAATCGATAATAATTCGAGGTGGAATTGTAGTTGTATCTCTAACCAGAGTTGCACATGAACTGGCATTTTTAAAGGAAGTCAATTCACCAGTTTCGGCTTCCTCAGCTAGAGCCTCCAAATCTGCATCAACGGCTTCTGCGTCTGTCTGTTCTGTTGCGTAAGTCACGGCCTCATCAATTGACCAATCCTCATTCTCTTCATTCTTATCACAAGCACTGAAACCAAGGCTAATAATGAGAACACCAATAAGTGATTTCGTCTTCATTTTAATAGGATTTAAGTTCATACTTCCCTTGGACGATACACCTTACTAAAGGTTTAAAAAGAAGTCAGAACTAGGGTATTAGAGTGTAGCGATTAAAGTATAATATGCTGTTTCCCAGGGAGTCAGAAAGAATCAATTCTTCAGGTTTAGGAATGGAATAATGTCGAGCTTTGAAGAGAAGAGAGATGTATTGTGAATCCATTTGAGGAGGATCGCAATAGAGAAGGGTGGAGTTCATATTACGGATCTTAAAATCTCCATTACCATCAATATCTGCGGCTCCCCCAAAACCATTGCAACCAGAATAGCCTCCATAAATACTATCCTTTCCAATAGAAAGAGACATCTCTCGACTGTGACTGGTTAAAGCATGATAGTTTTTCATGATCGTAAGTTTCCAGCTACTCTCAAAAATGTTGGTATCCCTTGCCAGGTTTCTCCATGGAGTAGTATTCGATCTTAAAGCAGCATGATTTGCAAAGGAAGAATCCAGAACTAAGGACAAGGAATCAAAGTCTAGTTTAAGCCAACCTTGAGAATTAAAAGTAGCTCTAGTCTTTGAGAATCGAGTGGAGCTACTTTTAAGGTAATTCCTATGGGCTAATAGTGCACGACCATTGGCCTTTATTCTTAATTCGTAATCTGCGCTATGCCCGGTGTTTCGGACTCGAAGTGTGTAATGACCCTGCCAATGATCAAAGCTTGGCTTAGGCTTATTGGAAATCAAGCCACAGCTAACTATAAATAGCGAGAACACTATAATTGAAGGCAGAGTAAAGCGCACCTTTAAAAATATAAAAACCCTGACTTAGAGAAATCTAAATCAGGGTAAATGTTTTATCCAGAGTTCGATGCTTAGAACTGAATCAGGGCACTTCCCCAGGTAAACCCGCTACCAAAGGCAGCTAAGCAGAGGAGATCGCCCTCCTTTAACCTTCCAGCCTGCTTGGCCTCGCTTAAGGCAATCGGAATTGAAGCGGCAGTCGTATTACCGTATTTCATAATGTTATTAAAAACCTTCTCAGGAGCGAGTCCCATTTTGGCCTGTATGTACTGAGAGATTCTCAAATTAGCCTGATGTGGTATTAAAAGATTGATGTCTTCCGGCTTTTTGGATACATCTTCCAATGCCTCTAATATCACTTGCTGAAAACGAGTCACGGCGTGCTTAAAGACGAAATTCCCATTCATGTAGGGGTAGTAACTTAAGTCTTCCGGATCATTTTCATCCATAATCTGATCTACCCATCTTGATGTAGCCGGGCCTAAAAGCGCTAATTCCTTGGCGTGTTGTCCTTCAGAATGCAGTTTTGTAGTGAGTACACCTTTACTCTGATCCTCACCGGCAGAAAGGACTACCGCACCAGCGCCATCACCGAAAATCACTGATACACCGCGCCCTCTGGTAGTTTTATCCAATCCGCCACTGTGTAATTCGGAGCCGATGAGCAGTATGTTCTTATACATCCCA
This sequence comes from Croceimicrobium sp., assembly GCA_965279135.1. Classification (GTDB taxonomy): domain Bacteria; phylum Bacteroidota; class Bacteroidia; order Flavobacteriales; family Schleiferiaceae; genus Croceimicrobium. The sequence continues at coordinate 1,305,849 of OZ257133.1, forward strand.
GTTTTAATGAACTGATCAGCAACAGAAAGACCATAAACAAATCCGCTACACTGGTTTCGAACGTCTAAGGCACCAATTGTGTCAATTCCCAGGTTCTGTTGCACCTGCACTCCAGGACCGGGAAAGTAATAGTCGGGAGAAAGGGTAGCGAAAATGATAAAATCTATATCGCTGGGTTCCAGACCAGCATCCTCAATGGCTCTTAAGCCAGCTTTAGTTCCCATTCCAGAGGTAGTATCCTCTTCACTTCCGGCAATAGCCCAACGTCGTTCCTTGATTCCGGTTCGCTCCTGAATCCATTCATCCGAAGTCTCCATGATCTTTGATAGATCATCGTTTGTAACCACGTTTTCAGGCACGTAGTGGCCCACTCCGGCAATAACCGTTCTTTTCATAAAGTATTGATTGTATTCCTATACCAGAACACAAATAAAGCAAAAACAATTTTGCTTAATGGATAGCGTCGAAATACTGCTTTAGGATAGCTTCACGATGATCTGGGTGGGCTATTCCGGCCATAGCTTCCGCTCTCTGCTTCAATGTTTTGCCATAAAGATTGGCAATGCCATATTCGGTAACGATGTATTGTACGTGGGATCGCGTCGTAACTACACCCGCTCCATTTTTCAGAAAAGGCACAATCCGAGTATCTCCCCGACGGGTAGTTGAGGGAAGAGCGAGAATAGGCTTTCCACCTTTTGAGAGCATCGCACCGCGGATAAAATCCATTTGTCCGCCAACGCCGCTATACATCCTTGGTCCAATACTGTCAGCACAAACTTGCCCGGTAATATCGATCTCCACAGCAGAGTTTATGCTTATAGCCTTGGGATTTTTCCGAATCACCGCAGTATCATTCACATAACCAATATCCAAAAGGTTGACCTGTGGGTTGTCATCTATAAAATTATAGAGCTTCTTAGAGCCCATTACGAAGCCACTAATGATCTTACCCGGATGAGTTTTTTTCTCTGAACCGTTGATAACACCCTTTTCTACCAGATCGAGAATTCCATCTGAGAACATCTCAGTGTGAACTCCCAGATTCTTAAGATGTCCCATTTGACTTAAAGCTGCGTTCGGAATTGCACCAATACCCATTTGTAAACAAGATCCGTCTTCTACCAATGAAGCCACATGCCTTCCAATTTCCATTTCGGTATCCGTCGGTTCAACTGGTTCGTGGGAAGGGATATCTTCATCAACCTCCACCAATGCATCAAATTTGGACAGATGGATTAAACTATCTCCATGGGTACGTGGAACCCTGGGGTTAACTTGTGCAATTACATGCTCTGCCGCTTGAGCCGCCGCTAAACTGGCATCTACCGAAGTGCCTAAGGAACAAAAGCCGTGTTTATCGGGAGGTGATACCTGCATTAATGCCACATTGATGGGCAAGGTCTTTCGCCGAAACAAGTAGGGTATTTCTGAAAGGAAAACCGGAGTATAAGATCCGTTTCCAGCTTTAATGGTATGGCGAACATTAGCTCCAATAAAAAGCGAGTTTACATGGAAGCTATCAGAGTAAATGGGGTCAGCATAAGGTGCTTCACCTTCAATATGTAAGTGGGTTACTTCAACATTCCGCAATTCTGCATGTCTTGCGGTCATTGCCTTAATTAAGGCTTGTGGAGCCATAGAAACCGAATGAACGTAAACGCGATCATTGCTTTCAATCACTTTTACCGCCTCATCGGCGCTACAATATTTCATGGTGCTTCAATTTTTCATCAAGATTACGACCGCATAAAAGCTGAAACTATGATGCTTGTCAGGGTTTGCTAATCGGGCCTAACATTCACCAAAAAAGCTGTCAGTTTTTTACTCATTAGCTCACAAAATGACATCCTGTAATTGCATTCCGACGATTCGTCAGTTTTCAGGCTGAGGCACAAGCTTTGTCAACCGATATTTGACCAAAAACTAAAATTTATGAGTACCGGAAAAATCAACGTTACTGCAGACAATATTTTCCCGATCATCAAGAAGTTCTTGTACAGTGATCATGAGATTTTCTTAAGAGAACTAGTATCCAATGCGGTTGATGCTACCCAAAAACTGAAGACCCTTAGCAGGATAGGGGAATCTGATGCTGAACTGGGTGATCTAACTATTCAGGTTAAGCTGGACAAGGAGAATAAGACCCTAACAATTTCTGACCGCGGAATTGGAATGAGTCCGGAAGAGGTTGACAAGTATATCAATCAACTCGCTTTTTCCGGTGCCGAGGAATTTGTGCAGAAGTATGAAGATAAGGCCGATGGGGCTGCGATTATCGGTCATTTCGGTTTGGGCTTTTACTCTTCCTTCATGGTTGCGAAAAAAGTGGAGATATTCTCTCGCTCTCATAAATCGGATGCAGCTGGGGCTTACTGGTCTTGCGAAGGCAATCCGGAGTTTGAGCTTAAGGAAAGCGATGAGCGCGCTGATCGTGGTACCGATATCGTATTGCACATCAACGATGATTCTACTGAGTTCCTAGAAGAATCAAAGATCTCAGAACTTTTAAATAAGTACTGTCGGTTCCTGCCAATTCCAATCCAATTTGGAGAAAAGGAAATTACTGAAACTGAAGGGGAAGGAGAGGATAAAAAAGAGACCAAGAAAAAGGTCGCTGATATTGTTAACGTTACAGACCCAGCCTGGACTAAGAACCCATCTGACCTTGAAAATGAGGACTATACCTCTTTTTACCGTCAGCTTTATCCTTACAGCTTTGAGGAGCCACTTTTCCACATTCACCTAAACGTCGACTATCCATTCGATTTAAATGGGATACTATTCTTCCCGCGCATAAAGCCGAATATGGATTTGCAACGTAACAAGATCCAATTGTATCAAAACCAGGTTTATGTTACAGATAACCTCGAAGGCATAGTTCCCGACTTCTTAACCTTATTACATGGGGTAATTGATTCTAAGGATATTCCACTTAATGTGTCTCGCTCTTATCTCCAGGCAGATGGTGCGGTGAAAAAAATCAGCGGCCATATCACTAAAAAAGTGGCTGATAAACTAAGTAGTCTGTTCAAAAAGGATCGTGCTGATTTCGAAAGCAAATGGAACGACATTAAGGTTATTATCGAATATGGTCTATTAAGTGACGATAAGTTTTTTGAGAAAGCCCAGAAATTCACACTATTCCAAAATGTAGAAGGCCAATATTTCACTTTTGATGAATATGTCGAAAAGATTAAGGAGAGCCAGAAAGATAAAGACGGCAATCTAGTGGTGCTTTATGCTGCTCATAAAGATGGTCAACACAGTTATATCAAAAAAGCCCAGAATAAGGGATATGATGTATTGTTGATGGAAGGACCGCTTGTGAGTCATCTAATGCAAAAGCTTGAGGGAGGCGACCATAAAGTGAAGTTTGCACGGGTAGATAGCGATAGCATTGAAAAGCTAATCGCAAAGGATGAGGAACAGATCTCACTCTTAAGTGAGGAGCAAAAGGAGAAGCTAAAACCAATGATCGAAGAGCAACTGGATAAAGGAACTTATAATGTTGTTCTTGAAGCCCTTGATAGCTCTGAATCACCATTCACCATTACCGTTCCCGAGTTTATGCGCCGAATGAAGGAAATGCAAGCTACCGGCGGCGGGATGATGGGAATGGGGGATCTCCCGGACATGTATAATCTCGTGGTGAATACTAACAATCCTACTATCTCTAACATTTTAGATGAAAAGGATGATAAGAAGCGAAACGCCCTAATTAATAAGGGAAGAGATTTGGCTTTGCTGGCTCAGAATCTGCTTCATGGTGAAGCGCTAACCAATTTTGTGGAAGATCAATTTGCTGATCTGGGTAATTAGAGCTCGATCTAACATAAGTATACAAAACCCTCTTCCAATCCATTTGGGAGAGGGTTTTTCATTCGTAAACTAGTTAGAGTCATTTATCAGCTTTAGCATTTCCTAATTTGCAGCAAATTGGGCCAATGAAAACTTTACTCCTTTACTTAAGCCTTCTTTTATCTGCCTTAATCTCTGCTCAGCCAAGTCAATACGGATTGGGTCTGCTTAACAATGTGAGTCTGGACAGCCTTAATCAGGATACCACCTACCTATCACATGTTGGTGAGAGCTTCGTAATCAATGATTTCCTGAATAATTACACTTACAATCTCTTTATTCCCAACAGTTATGATGGGACGGAAGCTTATGGATTAATTACTTCGATCCATGCGGGAAACAATGGGAATATTTACAATTCCTGGATTCCGGTTTTAGAAGAAAAGAAATTGATATTGGTTGCAGGAAATGGTATAGGAAACAGTATAGCTGTAAACACCCGAATTGGCGTGGCTTTAGCTGGAGCACTTGCCTTGGAGGAACAGTTAAATATTGATCCCAATCGAATCTACACTACTGGTACTTCGGGGGGAGGACGATCAGCTAGTGCTTTAATGTTTTTCTTTCCAGAGATATTTAAGGGGATGATCCCTAATTGTGGTGCAACCTATTTGAGAAGGGTGGACCAGGATTATGAGACGCATCAACCCAATTCGCATTACGAATACATCTATCCGCATACTCCTGCACAATTGCAGTATGTGAAAGGCTTCGATCCGAAGCTGGCTTATCTCACTTCATTTGATGATTTTCGGGAGGGAGATATTATGAACATCTATCACAATGGGGCTGAGCCGGATGGTTTCAAGGCAAAATTTTTGGAGATTCCAGGACCACATTGTACCACAAGTGAAGCACATTTTAGAGATGGCATGAACTTCCTTGAGCATCCCCATCTACCTCTAGTTTATCATCAATTCCAAAACCTCAGTCTCAATATAGGTGATGGCTTTATTCAAGATAAAGTGCTGATTAATAATTCATTTGTGCTAAATAGCTTAAATGACACTTCAAGTACTTTAAAAGCTAGAAATCCCCTCATTTGGAACGATAGTAAAGGCGCAATTTTAAGGTTGGATTTTGATTTTCGGAATACTGTGCCTGCCGCAAACAACTATTTGAATCTTGGTATTTACGATTTGAGTAATTCGGCGATTATTCAATCCGATCTTAGCAATAATGCCTCGGATTCCACGGATCTATTTCTAATTCGGATCGTGCAGGATGCTGCTCAACCAAGGGCAGAGGTCTATCTGAATAATCCTTCTCTGGGATATCAGGGGGATTTACTTTTCAGTGGTCGATTTACAGATTGGGATACATCCACAAGTCAATCATTAAAAGTTCATTTTTGGAAAGAAGAGTGGCGTATTGAGTTCGCTAGCCACTTTGATAATCAGAGCTTAAGCTTAAATCCTGATGTGAAACTCCTTGATGATTTGCGATCGGTTCGAATTCGCAACGAAGCGGGGCTATTTTGGGATAGTACTGACTTCCAGTCTGCATCTATGCTTGCTCTTAAGGCCGGCGCAATAGATATTAATCAGGCCTCTAGTGAAGTTGAAGTGCATAAAATTGATTTGGTGGTAGCCGACACTAGCTATCAGGGAATTCTTAACCTGAAGCAATATCCTACCCTAAGCGCTGGCTATCAGATCTTTCCAAATCCAGCCAATAATCTGGTTTATCTTAAAAGTCCAAATGCTGAAAAACGTGTTTTTCAGATTATTGATTCCCGGGGAAAGGAGGTAGGAACTCATTTCCATCAAGGTAGGCAGTCTGAAATTGATTTAGGTGCATTTGAAGCAGGACTCTATATTATCAGATCTGTGGATGGCTCTATTGCATTAAGGCTTTTAAGCTTGGATTAAATCGCTGCATTCCCTTTCTGTATATGTAATGAAGCTTTAAATTAGCCGTAAATAACCAAGCATGAAACAATTAGTATCCTTTATCCTAATTCTAGGTTTAGCAAGCTCCTGCATGATGGGAGTAGTTGGCAATGGCAAGGTAGAAGAGCAGAATCGCAATATTGAAGAGTTTAATTCCATTAGTGCCAGTGGAATGGTTGAAATCCATTTAAGGCAAGGTGAAACTCATCAGTTAAAACTTGTAGCCGACGAAAACCTTCATGAGCTTATTGAGACTGAGGTAAGAAAAGGTACCCTTTACATCAGTAGTCGTGAAAACATCCGTAAAGCAAAGGAGTTGGATTTTTACATCACCACACCTACAATCAACAAATTGGATCTTTCCGGCGCCGTGGAAGTAGACACCAAGGGCATAATCCGAACTTCTAGCATGAACATTGAATCTAGTGGTGCTGCTGAAGTGTCAATGGACATCGAGGCAGAATCCATTGTGATGGGTTTAAGTGGAGCTTCTAAAATTGTTCTAAATGGGATGGCCGATCAAGTAAGAGTTGGCGCTAGCGGAGCTTCTGAAATTGAGATGCTTGAATTACGCGCCAGAGAAGTCTCTTTATCCCTTAGTGGAGCTTCAGAAATTAGCACCCATGTTACAGAGAAACTAAGCATAGGCGCTTCCGGTGCGGCAGATGTTCGTTACCGTGGTAATCCAAGTATCAGTAAGGATATTAGTGGTGCCGCCGACATTCGAAAAGTAGATTAATCCCCGCTTAACACATACAAATGACTAAAGCTGCAGAAAGAGCCCAAAGCTGGCTCAATGCTCCCTATGATGAAGAAACACGTAAAGCTACTCAGGCTTTGCTAGACGAAGGAGGAGACGCTCTCGTAGATGCATTCTATCAAGACCTCGATTTTGGAACCGGAGGCTTAAGAGGTATTATGGGAGTTGGGACCAATCGTATTAACAAGTACACACTGGGTGCTGCAACACAAGGATTGGCCAACTATCTAAACCAACAGTTTCCAAATGAGGAGATTAGAGTCGCTATCGCTCATGATAGCAGGCATAATTCTAAGCCCTTCGCGCGTCAAGTAGCTGAAGTATTATCTGCGAACGGAATAAGGGTTTACTTGTACGAGGATTTAAGACCTACTCCGGCACTATCTTTTGCAATTCGTCATCTTAATTGCCAAAGCGGTATAGTCTTAACCGCTTCTCATAATCCTCCTGCCTATAATGGCTACAAAGTGTATTGGAGTGATGGTGGTCAGTTAGTACCACCCCATGATAAAGCGGTAATAAATGAAGTTCGGGCTGTTTCTGCCAATGATGTAAACTACAATGCCCGTCCAGAGCTAATCGAAATGATCGGTGATGCGGTTGACCAGGCCTATTTAGCTGAAGTTAAGAAGTTGAGTTTAAGTGATGGCGGTAAAGAGGACCTTTCAGTGGTTTTTACCAGTATTCATGGAACTAGTATCACCTTAGTACCTCCGGCTCTTGAGAATGCCGGTTTTAAGAAGGTTTCCATCGTGGATGAGCAAGCTAAACCCGATGGAGATTTCCCAACTGTTCAATCCCCTAATCCTGAGGAGGCAGAAGCCTTAAACATGGCTTTGGCACAGGCAGAGGAGATAGGTGCAGACATGGTTATTGGTACTGATCCCGACGCAGATCGTGTGGGTATAGCCGTTCGTAACCTGGAGGGAAAGATGGAGCTTTTAAATGGGAATCAGGCTGCTTCAGTGTTAATCTATTACCTGCTGGAACGCTGGAAGGAAGGAAACAAGTTTACCGGAAAAGAATTTGTGGCGAAGACCATTGTTACCACAGATCTAATTAGCTCTATTGCCAAAGCCTACAATATTCCTTGTCCTGAATGCCTAACCGGTTTTAAATGGATTGCAGATATCATTCGTAAAAGGGAAGGTAAAGAAGTATTTATTGGTGGAGGCGAAGAAAGCTACGGATATATGATCGGCGATTTTGTACGCGATAAAGATGCTGTAGCTTCAGCCGTGATGCTTGCAGAAACCGCTGCATTCGCTAAGTCGCAGGGATCTAGCTTCTATGAGATGCTAATTGATGTTTACAGCAAATTTGGATTCTATCTTGAAAAACTAGTTTCCTTGAAACGCGAAGGCATGAAAGGCCAGGAGGAGATTGCCCAGATGATGCAGGACTTTCGGAACAAGACTCCATCAACCATAGCAGGAGAAAAAATTGTTGAAGTATTAGACTATGCAAGCTCCGAACATCGCTTCGTGGAGTCTGGAGAAGTTCAAACAATTGATTTACCGGGAAGTAATGTAGTTCAGTTTGTAACAGATAAGGGAACAAAGATTACTGCTCGCCCCAGTGGTACCGAACCAAAAATCAAATTCTATGTAAGTGTGAATGATCAATTAGATGACAAGGCCAACTTTACTGTAATGAAAGAGAAGTTGGAACGTCGAATTGACTCAATTACTAAAGAATTAGGATTATGAATTTAAAACAGAGCTTATCCGCTCTTTCCCTTTTGATTCTTGCAGCTTGCAATACCGCAGAGCAAGGTCAGGATATATCTTCTAGCCCAGTTGAATTGGGAACCTGGCAGGGAACTATAAATCAGAATGATAGTACCGAATTGAAGTTCAATTTTGAATTGGACAAGTTGAGCGATACCAGCTACACCTTCAATATCCGCAATGCAGAGGAGGTAGTGGAAGCTAAAATGATTCAACTCGGTGTTGACAGCTTTAAGGTGGAGATGCCCGTATTTGCAAACTACCTATTAGTGAAGTACTCTGAAGGGAAGCTTAATGGATTCTATGTGAATCCGGATGCGGAGGATTATCTTTTACCTTTTTCAGCAATTGCCGGTGAAACCGAGCGCTACGAAAACACCCATCATTTGTATCCGATCCCTGGATATTGGAAAATTGTATTCAATCCGGGTATGGAAAATGAAAAAGCGGGTTTGGCTTATTTTGATTGGGAGATTGAAAAAGGGGTGTATGGTACGGTGATGACCTCTACCGGAGATTATCGCTACCTGGAAGGTTCAGGAGCCAATGGTAAATTGCGACTCTCTGCCTTTGATGGCGCACATTTACTCTATTTTGAGGCTGACCTTCATGATACCTTGGTAGGACGCTATTATTCGGGTAGAAGTGGTTATAAAACCTGGATTGCCTATCGAGATAGCACTTTTAGCTTACCCGATCCGGATACCCTCACTTATATCAAAGATGGATATGAAGGCTTTGATTTCGCTTTTCCGCAGTTAAATGGAGATACTTTAGATCTTAGTGATGAGCGATTTAAGGACAAAGCAGTAATCGTTCAGATCAGCGGTAGCTGGTGTCCAAATTGTTATGACGAGAGCAAATACTTAAGCGAGGTTTATGCGCAATACCAAAACCAGGGTTTAGAAATCGTTGGTTTAAGTTTTGAGCGTTTTGATGATTTTAAAAAATCCAGTAAACGGGTAGCCAAGATGGTTCGAGATCTGGAGATTCCTTATCCGATGCTATTAGCCGGTACTACCCGTAATGCAGAGGAAAAGCTACCGATGCTAAATCACGTTATGAGTTTTCCTACTGCGATCTATCTGGATAAGAATCATACAGTGCGTAAAATCCATACGGGTTTTGCGGGGCCTGGAACTCCTGTTTGGGAGGAATTCGTGAACGAAAATGATGCATTTTTGCAGAAGCTCATAAATGAATAAAACAACACAATGCAAAAAATAGCTGTAATAGGCGCCGGAACAATGGGCAATGGGATTGCCCATGTATTCGCCCAGAACGATTTTGAAGTAAACCTGGTAGACATTTCGGATGATGCCTTAGATCGTGGTATTCAAACGATCACTAAAAACCTGGATCGCATGATTAAAAAAGGTGCGATCGATGAGGCCAAGAAGGAGGCTACTCTTTCGAACTTGAGCGCTACCACCGACATGGCTACGGCTTTAGGTGATGCTGACCTTGTAGTAGAGGCAGCTACCGAGAACGTTGACTTGAAACTGAAGATTTTCGGTGATATGGATAAGTTCTCTAAGCCGGAAGCCATCCTGGCTTCTAATACTTCGTCCATTAGCCTTACTCAGATTGCAGCTGTGACCTCTCGCCCTGACAAAGTAATTGGCATGCACTTCATGAATCCGGTGCCGGTAATGAAGCTCGTAGAAGTTATTCGAGGTTATGCAACTTCGGATGAAACCACTCAACAAATAATGGAGCTTTCTGAAAAGCTAGGGAAGGTTCCTACCGAATGCAATGATTATCCAGGCTTTGTATCCAATCGGATCTTGATGCCAATGATCAATGAGGCCATCATCACCCTATTTGAGGGGGTTGCAGGTGTTAAGGAAATTGATACAATTATGAAGCTGGGAATGGCTCATCCAATGGGACCACTGAAACTAGCTGATTTTATTGGCCTGGATGTTTGCCTCTCTATCCTAAATGTATTGTACGAAGGATTTGGGAATCCCAAATACGCACCTTGTCCATTGCTAGTTAATATGGTTAGAGCCGGTAAGCTCGGTGCTAAATCTGGTGAAGGTTTTTACGATTACAGTGAAGGGCCGAAGAGCGAGACGGTTTCCGCTCAATTCAGTTAAAATGTTTAGCCTCCCATTGGGGGGCTTTTTTTATAAGCTTTCTTGATAATAATATCAAGCTTTCTTTGCTATTAGTCATTTTCAGTGATGCAAGACGACTATACCTTGCGAACCGAAAATTGAACTGTCATGTTAGATACCATAGTGAATACCAAAACATATAATTACAAGGAATACCGCGATCTGATTGCGCAATTGCGTGAGGAAGGTATGGCGACCGGAGGCAATAATAGCGAAGACTATTTACGCTATACAGACCTGAATACCGGCCGTATGGATAAATGGGATAAACGCTTTGAATTGAGCGATGAACTTAAAAGGGTCTTGGACAATTTGTCTCGAAAAGAGCATTGGGTGCTCTTAACCGAGGGATGGTGTGGTGATGCCGCTCATTCCGTTCCAGTAATTGCAAAAATGGCGGAGTATAGCGATGCTATAGATCTTGAAATCCGTTTAAGGGACGAAAACCTTGAGCTGATGGATCAGCATCTTACTAATGGAGGTCGATCTATACCAAAGCTAATTCGCTACAATGAAGCAGGAGAGGAAATAGGCACTTGGGGCCCACGTCCTTTAGCTGCACAGCAGATTTTTATTGATGGAAGAGCGGCAAACAAAGAAAAATCTGAGATCACCATCGAATTACAAAAATGGTATGCCAGAGATCGAGGCGCCAGTATTAGTGAAGAATTCATAGAATTATTGAAGGCCACCTCCTAAGCGAGGTGGTTTTTTCAAGGCTCTGGAAGATTTCTATCCGCTGAGGCTTTGTAATTCCGATACATAGCTTCAAAAATCCGATAAGCTTCTTTGCTAAATTCCTGATCCAACCATTTCTGAACTTCTGCTTGACTCGCAGCCCTGGCCTTTGGAACCTTAAAGCATTGCTTCATTGGTCCGGTCTCAATTTCTACATACCAATGGTGTTCCTGTGAATAGAGCATCACTTTAAACTTAGGATGGGAGAGGGGACCTACGATTCTCATGAGGCTTGATGATTTAGAATGAGAGCCTTAGCGGCTAGTTCTCCACTCAACATGGCCCCGTTTAAAGAAGGATTTAACAAGAAGTCTCCGGCAACATAAATGCCATCTAAAACCTTGGTTTCTTCAAAGGCTCTTTCATATACTACTTGGTCTACCCGAGGCAAGGCCTTTTGGACCTTATAGCTTCTAAGGAACTTCCAATCCTGAGCCTTTACGCCAAGATGTAGCTTTAATTCCTCTTTAATGGCCTCAATCAGCTGATTTTCGCTTAAACCGGGATCTCTTCTTAAACTAATCGAGTACAGATGCTTTGATCCAGTTGTATAATGCGGTTGAACAGCAGATAAGCACGCGATATTATTAATGAGGGCATCCTTTTTAAAGCTGAGGCTGATCATTTTCTTGCTAAATACCGAAGCCGGTCCTTCGAAGTAAACCTGGGTGGTATGATTCCACTCCAGTGAGCCTTCTAATTGACTGATAATCTTTTGAGGATCAGTGGCAATTATGATTTGATGAGCATCGAGCCTTTCACCATCTTCCAGGATAACGGTTCCTTTAGAAACCTCCTTAACTTTAGTGTTCAGCCTGAAATCCGTCAGTTTGAGTTGAGATCTCAATTGTAAGGCTACTGCTGCTATCCCTTTCTCGGGAAGCAAAGCGTCGCCCTCAGCAAACATCTTAAATATGAATAAGAATTGACGAGCCGATGTATTTAAGTCAAACTCCAAAAAGATGCCGCCAAAAAATGGTTTAAAAAACCTCTGGATGATTTTGTTAGAGAAGCCATACTTCTTCAAATAGTCTAAAGTGCTTTTATCCTCTAGATCAAAAATCTCTTCCACCTTTAAGGCCATGACCTCCTTGCGTAGTTTGGCCATCTTTAATTTATCCCTTAAAGAGCCTACACCACTGAAAAACATTGGGATAAGAGCAGATGGGTTACGATTTACATCCTGAACCTTAAGGGTCTTCTGTCCATCAAAAAGAAAAGCACCAGGTTTAAATGCTTTTACTTTTAGAGCGTTTAAATCCAAATGCTTCTGCACCATTGGATAGGCGCTAAGTAAAACCTGGAATCCGCGATCAAGGGTGTAACCTTCATGCTGTTCACTCTTGAGACGACCTCCTACTTGAGAGTCAGCATCTAGAATAAGAGTCTTTAGTTTATAGGATTCCAATTCTTTGGCAGCTACCAATCCTGCTGCCCCTGCGCCAATGATTATCGCATCGTATTGTGCCATCAGTTATCCAGTTTGAGGTCAAAACTATTGCACAAAGATTTGAATTTAGTCCATTCCCCATCCCGAAACTGCTGCCAATCTTCAATAAACTTCTTCTCCGAATTGCGATATTTCTTTTCTAGAAGAGTGGCCTGACTAGGAACTTCTCCCCAGTTTCGCCCTACATAACTGAGAATAGCATAATACTGAGATCTAAGTGTGTTGGGTTGATCGTAATAACCGTCCACTTCTTTCCCATAAAGTTGCTCTTCCAACTTTTTGATTTCCTTCTTAAGCCCCTTCAGAGAATCTTGAAACGATTTCTGCTCCTTGAGGTCTAATTTCAAATTAGCCAGATCGCCGGCGATTTTCATTTGCATTTCAGCCCTCTTAATCCAATCTGCCGCTTCATTGATGTCCTTTAAACGAGCATCCAAATCCATTCGCCAGTTAAACTGATCCTCGATGGATTGGATGGTAATTTTATCCATCAAGCGTGGGTCCAACTGATGGCTAAATATTTTCTGTTTGCTGATTCCTCCATAACTCACTCTAACAAAAAACTCCTCGCAGGGAAGAGAAGCGACACTTCGTTCTGTAGTATCACTAAGTTTGCGATCCTGACTTGGGAAGCCTAGTCCACTAGCGCTTAGGCTAATGCTATATCGATTTAAACCCTCCTTGGGGTCAAGATAAAGTGTACGATGCACTATATCCTGCTGTTGACTTAGTAGTTCAACTTTAATCTTTTTCTGTTTGATAGAGTCGGCCTTGGTGAACAGGTTGTTTAAATAAATATCCAGGCCATTGGAGCGGTTATCACCTTTAAAGATATTATCCGCAGGGAAACGAGAGCCATCAGCCCTTTTATAAGCTAGCTTGTAAGGGTTACTTACATTTATAAGCTCCAGTTTATCCTTATTATCATTGTTAAGCAATGCAATGCTCTCACGCAATACTTCCAGTTCATCTAAAATCCAAGCCGAACGACCAAAAGTGCCTACTATGAGGTCGTCTTCTCGAGGGTGAATCTTAAGGTCACTTACCGGCACAGTAGGGAAGTCTTTATTCCATTTTTGCCAATGCTCTCCCATATCCCAACTGAAGAAAAGACCTCTCTGGGTGCCTGCAAAAAGCAAATTTGGATTCTTGATGTCCTGTGCTACGCTAATTACATAAGCCGGTAATTTAGTAGCAATGTTTTTGAAGCTTTTGCCATAATTCTCGGTGTAAAAAAGCATAGGCCTCTCATCACCACGTCGATAATCATTAGCCACCACAAAGGCCGCTCCCTCCTTATACTTCGAGCTTACGATTTGCGGAATCCAGGCACCTTTGGGCATTCCTTTTAAATTGGCGCTGAGATTATTCCAGTTTTTCCCCCCATCATTGGTGAAGTGTAATTTCCCATCATCAGAGCTTACCCATAACTCTCCACTCTTATTGCTGGTTTCAATACATAGGAGGGTAGTATAATTTTCCGCGCCAGTAACATCGTAGGTTAGTCCACCGCTCTCTCCGTAATTCTGTTTGGTGCTGTCATTACTTGTAAGGTCCGGAGATATGACTTCCCAGCTACTTCCTTGATCCCTGGAACGAAATACATACTGCGCCCCGAAGTATATGATGGTCTTATCGTGGCGGTCCTGAGCGATAGGAGCATTCCAATTAAAGCGGAGTTCTTTGTTTTCGGGATGAACCGGACGAATCATGCGGGTAAATCCGGTTTTAACATCCACTCTTCCCAAATAGCCTTCCTGACTCATGGCATACACATAGCGATTGTCAAGGGCATCAGGAACTACATCAAAGCCATCTCCAAAATAAAGCTCCTCCCAATAGTCATTGCGAATACCATCTGCCTTAAAAACATAGGCAGGACCTTTCCAGGAGCCATTGTCCTGCATCCCACCATATACATTGTAAGGGAATTCCATGTCGTAGTTAATATGATAGAATTGCGCCAGGGGAAGATTATTTACAAAACGCCAGCTACGACCTCGATCCCGGCTGATGTTCATCCCACCATCATTACCATTGATAATATAACTGGGGTTTTTAGGATGAATGTAGAAGGCGTGATGATCAGGATGAATATAGCTGTAAGGCGCAATAACCTTCCAGGTCTTACCACCATCTTCTGAACTACTAATCACAGACCAGATACTATATACTCGGTTCTCATTTTGAGGATCAACATAAATCTCTGAATAGTAGAAAGGTCGATTACCGATGTTCTCATTTTGTGAAATCATAGACCATTTCTCCCCGCCGTTATCACTTCGATACAGTGCATTCTTGCCTTTTTTCTCAATAAGGGCGTATACACGATCTGTTTGCGAAGCGGCAATAGCAATTCCCATCCGACCTAATTCACCCTTCGGGAGGCCATTTTTTTCATTTAGTTCTTTCCAGTTTTCACCACCATCATAACTTATAAACAGACCACTTCCAGGGCCTCCGGACTTAAAAAACCAGGGGTTTCTGCGGTGTTCCCACATGTTTACGATAAGCTTCTCCGGATTTTGAGGGTCCATTACCATCTCCGCTGCACCGGTACGTTCATTGCGATACAGAATTCTTTTCCAGCTTTTACCGCCATCAATGGATTTATAAACTCCTCGAGTTTCTGAATCAGCCCAGGGATTACCGATTGCAGCCACATAAATCGTATTCGGATTATATGGGTGAACTATGATTCTATGGATATGACGGCTTTCTTCCAATCCCATCAGTTTCCAGGACTTCCCGCCATCTATAGAACGATAGATGCCTGCCCCTCCAGTATTCGAGTTTCGAGGATTGCCTTCGCCTGTTCCCAACCAGATTAAATCCGGGTTCTGTGGATCTAAAGCAAGTGCACCTACACTACTAACCGCCTCATTATTAAAGATACAATCCCATGAAGTGCCTCCATTGGTGCTCTCCCATAATCCGCCGGAAGCTGAACCTGCAAGAATTCGGTTCTCATCCCTCGGGTCTACTTGAATGGCAGTAATTCGACCACTCATCCCTGCCGGTCCGATGGATCGAAATTCAATATCGTTGAGATACTTTTTAGGAATGCTGTCTTGAGCAATACTGGGGTTTAAAAAGACAATGCTCAAGAGGGGTAGTAATAGTTTACGCATGTTTGGTGTTTAATGTAAAGTGGGGCGAATTGGCAATCCGTCTAGGATTTCTGCTTCTTGTTGAGCTAATTCTTCCCAACGAGAAAAAACCTCTGATTCTGGGAAATAGTTCAGGGCCATATCCACGAAAACGTTACCGTGTTTGGCCTCACTGAGGTAGATCATTTTATAAAAGTCAGCCAGCTTTGGGTCCTCAATATGATCACTAACCATTTTGAAGCGCTCAAAACCTCGATTCTCAACAATAGAGGCGATGATGAGCCTGTCCCTAAACCGCTGCTCAATACCGCTGTGCATCGTTTTTAGTAACTTATCTACATACTCGTCCTTGGCAATCGAATGATTTAGCTGCAAGCCTCGTTCTTGCATGATTTTATAGACCAGTCGGAAGTGTTCCAGTTCCTCGATTCCGGTATGAATCAATTCCGGAATTATTTCCGTTCGATCCGGATACTTCGCTACAAAGCTCATTGCCATACCGCTGGCTTTTCGTTCAGCGTCAGCGTGATCTTTTAAAAAGTGGTCGAAATCGTTTAATACCGCTTCAATCCAGGCTTGGCTCGATTCGGCTTTAAGTTTTAGATCGTTGCTCTTCAATGGGGCTTTTTTATGGAAATCCAAATATAAGCCCTCAACCGAATTTGTGAGATGCCTTTAAATGCTGCTATTTTGCTTTTATGTCTGATTCTACCAGCATCTCTGCTCTTATAAATCGATATTTTTCTCGGCATCATTTCGCTAATGAGCTAGAGCCATTGGAAGTTGATACAAATTGCAAGGTTATCATTGTAGTTCCTGCCTATATGGAGGATCCTGAATACCTCTTGCAATCCTTGGAATTATGCGATCTCAAGAATCCCGATCGGATTACCTTATTGTGGCTGATCAACCAATCTGAAGCCGATTCTGAATCTGTCAGGAAATACCATCTTAAACAAGCGGAAGAACTACAATCCAGAAGGCTACAAAATGGATTAAGATTAGTATCGAGAGCCATTTTAAATTTACTGGAAAAGCAAGCAGGAGTGGGCTTGGCCCGAAAAGTAGGGATGGACCTGGCTTTGGCAGCATTCTCAGAAATAGACTTTGATGGATTGATCGTTTGTTTGGATGGGGATTGCAAGGTTTCTAATAACTACTTAAAAAAGCTGCTTGAGGCGGAAGAGCAGGGGATTAATGGAGCCTCATTATACTTCGAACATCCATTAGATGGCTTAAAGGAAGATGAAAAAGGCGCCATCATTCATTATGAGATTTGGCTAAGGTATTATGCTCAAGCCTTGGAGAAGTCAGGAGTTCCATGGAATCAGCATACCATTGGTAGTAGTATGGCAGTGCGCTGTTCCAGCTACGCTCGAATCGGTGGGATGAATCGACGCAAGGCGGGAGAAGACTTTTACTTTCTGCACAAGCTCATGCCCCAAGGAAAATTTGTGAGTTTAAATGGGCTAAAGGTGTTTCCTCAAGCTAGAGTATCTAACCGAGTACCATTTGGAACCGGCAGGGCCATGCAGGAGATCAAAACTGGAAATAAATCTTTTGAGGAAATTTATAATCCACTTATATTTAAAGAGTTAAACAAAATTATCGGAAGTATTAAATCAGGACAATCTGAGTTGTTAATAAACCAGGAGTGGAGGGGTTTTTTATCTGTTCATTCCAAAATTGATCAGTCTTTTCAGGCTTTGTTAAAACGTACCAATGCGCAAAGCTTTAATAAGCAATTTCTACTTTGGTTTGATGGTTTCAAGGTCCTGAAATACGTCCATTACAGACAAGGTGTTTTAGAAGATTTAGCTATGCAAGAGGCCGTTAACCAACTATTTGGCATAAAGGGAAATGCCGAAGAAATCCTAATGCAATTACGTAGGAGAGATGCACTTCGAGCTTGAGGCACTGGATTTTGTAGGATTCATGTTTTATTTTTAGGGGATGAAATGGAGGTTTCTTAAATACTTGATGGCTTATTCTATTCCTGGCGTTGTGCTTTTATCCTTTCAGCTTGAGGGGATTTGGGCCTATTTACCGCTTCTTTATGCCTTCGCTCTAGTACCCTCCTTAGAATTGCTCTTTAAACCAAACCCCATTAATCTCGACAAACAGAGCGAGGAAATAATCAAGGAAGACTTATGGTATGATCGGCTTCTTCATTTTATGGTGCCCGTTCAACTGGCAGTATTGGTCTATTTCCTAATCGATTTCCAAAATAATGCATATGGTACCACTACAGCCATAGGTAGGATTACTGGTATGGGACTGATGTGTGGAGTTATAGGTATTAATGTAGGGCATGAGTTAGGTCACCGTAGAACCAAGTTTGAACAAAGACTAGCCAAGATCTTGCTATCCACTAGCCTCTATGCTCATTTTTATACCGAGCATAATTTTGGACATCACCGAAATGTTGCAACTCCCGAAGATCCCGCTTCTGCACGCTTTAATGAAAGCTTATATGTTTTTTGGTTTCGAAGTATGATCTTCTCCTATATCCACGCCTGGAAAATTCAAATTCAGATGCTTAAGGGGAGAAAGCAATCCTTCTTATCAATTCACAATGATCTATTGATCTGGCAGTTAGTGCAACTAATTGGTGTGTTGACCATTGCTTTTATTTTCGGTACCCATGCATTATTCGCCTTTCTAGGGGCCGCCTTTTTTGGGATGCTTCTCCTGGAAACTGTCAACTACATTGAGCATTATGGTTTAAGTAGAAAAAAGGTGAGTGATCATCGCTATGAAAAGACAGAACCTCAACATAGTTGGAATAGCGATCATGTCGTAGGGCGCCTATTACTTTTTGAGTTAAGTAGGCATAGCGATCATCACGCTCATCCACATCGTAAGTATCAGATTTTGAAACACTTTGATCAAAGCCCCCAACTTCCTACTGGCTACCCGGGAATGATGCTTTTGAGTACAATTCCACCACTTTGGTTTAGAGTGATGAACCCAAGAATTAAATAAAGATCAGAGCTAAACCTGCGCTCCGGCTTTCATTTCTTCTCTTTGAGCCTGAATCTTATCGCTGGCGATGTAATCATCATAATCCATCATCTTATCCATTATCCCATTGGGGAAAATTTCGATAATCCGGTTGGCTACTGTTTGGGTAATGGTATGGTCATGAGACGTAAAGAGGAAACTGCCCTTATAGTCCTGCATAGCATTGTTTAAAGCCTGGATCGACTCCAGGTCAAGGTGATTGGTAGGCTCATCAAAAGTGAGGAAGTTTGCTTCCTGTAGCATCATTCGAGACATCAGACAGCGCATCTTTTCACCTCCCGAAAGCACTCGGGCTGATTTCATTACCTCTTCGCCAGTAAACAACATTTTACCCAAAAAACCTCTCACATAAACCTCGTCCTTGTTTTCCGAATACTCTCGTAACCAGTCAATCAGATTATCGTCAGTATCAAAGAAATGCTGATGTTCGGTAGGGAGATAAGCAGTTGTAATAGTTTGCCCAAATCGAAACTCTCCGGTATCAGCTTTGCGATTCCCATTAACAATGTCGAAAAGAGCCGTAATCGCCAGACTGTTATCACTAATCACGGCAATTTTATCCCCTCTATTCATTTTGAAATCAACATTCTGGAATAGTAGACTACCATCTTCAGCGTAAGCAGACAGCTTTTCAACATCCAGGATTTGATCTCCCGCTTCACGTCCCTGGCCAAAGATTATAGCTGGATAACGCCGTGATGATTGAGGCATAGCCTCCAAATTGATTTTATCCAATAGCTTCTTACGGCTGGTCGCTTGCTTACTCTTGGAGGCATTTGCACTAAATCGCTGGATGAATTCCTGCAGTTCTTTACGCTTTTCTTCCGCCTTCTTGTTGGCTGAAGCTCTTTGTCGGGCTGCTAATTGTGAGCTTTGATACCAGAAGCTATAGTTACCTGTGTACAGGGAGATTTTCTTGAAATCGATATCCGCAATATGGGTGCAAACTGTATCCAGGAAGTGACGGTCGTGAGATACAACGATCACGGTATTTCTAAAATTCAGGAGGAAATCCTCTAACCATGAAATGGTTTTTAAGTCCAAATCGTTGGTAGGCTCATCCAGAATAAGGACATCTGGATTTCCAAATAGCGCCTGGGCTAAGAGTACTCTTACCTTTTGCGAACCCTCTAAATCTTTAACCTGAGAATAGTGATGGGATTCTGGAATTCCCAATCCACTAAGCAAGGCGGCCGCATCGCTTTCCGCATTCCAGCCATCCATTTCGGCGAACTTCTCTTCTAATTCAGAGGCCTTGATGCCGTCTTCCTCAGAGAAATCAGGTTTAGCATATAAGGCGTCCTTTTCCTTCATCAGGTCATACAATTCCTGATATCCCATTAAAACAGTATCCAATACCTGATTGTCATTATAAACCGCGTGATCCTGCTTTAACACAGCCATACGCTTACCCGGTTCCAGATTTACCTGTCCACTGTTAGGGCTAATCTCACCACTTAAGATCTTAAGGAATGTAGATTTACCGGCACCATTAGCGCCAATCATACCATAGCAGTTATCTCCGAGGAATTTGAGGTTAACCTCATCGAAAAGCACCCTTTTGCCAAATTGTAAGGAAACATTAGATACCGTCAGCATAGCTTAGTTTTTGAGGCGGCAAATTTAGCTTTTTTGATAGGAGGTAAGGCTTGCCAGACTGTGATTATTTACCTTATTTGTAGGAAGTATCCCTAAACTAAAGAATGATGTCTCAAGAGGTTGAATGTCCTCATTGTCAATGGACTCCTGAATCTACTCCACTTTGGAATTGTCTCCAATGCGGAAAAGATTTAGATCACTTTGAAAGCGTTGGACGTTGTTCAAATTGCGGATACACCCATGAAAACACTTATTGTCCTTCAGAATTTGGCGGCTGTGGGAATAGCTCACCTCATATTGACTGGTACGGTGATTTTGAGGAGGGGCTGGCCAAAATTGACATCTTTAGTCACTAGAGTCTTCCAATAGACTAAAGCGAATCCCCTTGTCATTCGCATTGAAAGTAACTACTTCCCATTTAAGAAATAGAGCCAGTATTTTTTCTGCTCTAAAAAGTGGAATCTTCGCTATTCGCGAAAACTTGCTTACTGAGATATCCTCGTTTTCACTGAGGTAGTCAAAAAGCATTCGCTCAGCAGGACCATAGGCTACGAGGTTCTTTCTTTCAGTATTCGGATCCTTATCGCGCATAAACCTCACCAGCACTTTATTGGCGACAAAGTTTTCATCGTCCTGACGGATGTATGCGGGTTTTGATCCATCTTTCTCTTTCACCCGATGGGGACGATCTTTACTTGGAGGGACGTCAATGCATAGAACTAAGCGTTCATCTACCTCATAAATCTCATAGTTGAATTTTACTGGCGGTAAACAGTAGACCTCAGCTGCGCCTTCGATCATGAAATACTCTTCTTCAGGATCGATACCGGTGATTTTACCATTGTCCTTAACTCCGATTAGAAGCCTGCCGCCATCAGTATTCGCAAAAGCAGAAAGGGTGCGGGCAATTTTAATATTGCTATCTATCCGATACTTGAAATCTTGTTCCTGATGTTCACCTTCTCTAATAAAGGATCGTAATTCATCGGGATCACCCTCGGCACGCTCTAAATTTCTGTGGTATGCTCCTGATTCGAGATCCATACTTTTTACCCCTCAAAGGTTCCTCCTAACCAAACTTTAGCTTTACCACGTAAAAGAACCTGATTCATATGCATTTCGCATTGAAAAACTCCACCTCTAGGACTTAATTGGCGGGCCTCCATTTTATCCTTCATCAGCCTTTCGCTCCAAAAGGGAGTGAGAATGGCATGGGATGATCCGGTGGCATGGTCTTCCAATTGCTGTACCTTAGGAACAAGGGTTCTGGAAACAAAATCTACTTCGTCGCCTGTTGCAGTTACGGTATATCCAAAGGGCTCTAATTCAGCCAGGGCTTTAAAATTGGGCTTCATGGCCTTTAGTTCTGCCTCTGATCGAAGCACAACCAAATCTTTGTTGGAGGTGCTGAAGTAATCATGAATGGTAACTCCGAGTGCCTCTTCCAAACCAATTGGGGCATTGCCATGATCAATTACTTCGATGGGATTAATCCATAGATAATAACCGGCCTGATCGCTTCCTACTTTCACATGACCATTTCGGTAGTGGAGAATAGCCTTTTCTTCTTCTCGGAAATGCTTTAAAAAAGCTGCTGCAGCAAGCGATCCATGACCGCAAAGGTCAATTTCACCATCTGGGGCAAACCACCGCACTTGATAATGTCCTTCCTTTACTGGCCATAAGAAGCTGGTTGCAGGTTGATTAAGCTCTTCAGCCCAAGCGCTCATAGAGGCTTCATTGGGCTCCGAATCGAGGAGGATAACACTGGCACTATTGCCTTTGTAACCATTTTCCCGATCGTGAAATACCGTGATTATACTAAAGTTATTCATAGCTGATTTCATTTCTCCTGGTCCAATTTGGATTCCAGAGTATAGCAGTAAGAGCCAGCGCACTAAACACCATCAAAGATACCATCGGTAAAGCGGATTCATCATGGAATATGGAAATATAGCCGGAGGCGATGGTACCGAAAAGCATCCTCAAAGCCCCCAAGAGAGCTGCTGCAGCGCCAGCTTGATTTTTAAATGGCTCCATTGCTAATCCTTGCAAGTTAGGATTGATAAATCCTAGCATAGCTTGAAAGAGCCCCAAATTGATAAGAAAGAGGTAGACATGCTCAATTCCTAATATGTACTGAACTAGAAGCCCCAGACCTAACAAAGCAAATAAGACCGAGGTGATTTTACTCAGCTCTAACATACCGCTACTTTTCAATAGTCTCATATTCACTTGACTTGCACCTATATAGCACAATGCAACCAGCCCGAAAATCCATGCATATTGATTTTCATCAAAGGCAAGAATTTCACGAATTACAAAGGGTGAACCAGCGATATAAGCGAACATTGCCATCATGCCGAAGCAACCTCCCAAAGCATACACCAGAAACTGTCGATTGAGAAACAGAGAACCATAAACCCTAAATATAGCGCGAGGAGCTATGGAAACATCTGCTTTGGGAACATACTTATCCTTTAGGAAATAGTAGGTCAGAATAGAAGTTAACAAAGCATAGAGGGCTAAAAGCACAAAATTGTAACGCCAGCCAAGCACGTTTAAAACAAAGGAACCTATTGATGGCGCTAGTACCGGAGCAATACCAAATACCAGAATAATAGCTGATAAGGCACGTGCAATCTCGTTATGCTCAAAATGATCTCGAATAACCGCTCTTGTAGCCACCATCCCCACAGAACCACCGAGGGCCATCACAAATCGAAGTGCAATTAGACTATTGATATCTGGTGCGAAGGCACAGCCCAGCGCGGCGATCATATACAAGGCAAACCCAAATAGTATCGGTTTCTTTCTTCCAAAACGATCGAGTAGAGGGCCATTAATCAATTGCCCAATTGCAATTCCAATGAAATAAGCCGTTAAGCTTAAGCTCACATGATTAATAGGAGTGTCTAGATCTTTAGCGATCTCTGGGAAACCTGAAAGATAGAGGTCTATGGAAAGGGGACCTAATGCAGCAATGATGCCCAATAGGATAATGAGGCGAACTTTGGGTTTCAATTCAGGAATTAAGTTTAAGAATTAACCCATTGATTGATTATTGTTCAAGAATCTGAGCTATTCTATGATGACCCTTGATCTGAATTCCGATTAGGTCTTTTCTTGAAATTATTGGAACGCCCTTTTGGTTTGCCCTTGTAATTGGATCGGCGCTTATTGTTTTGATTACGTGGACCAGAATTACGGTTGCCCGGGCGCCCACCTCTGCGTTGGGGCTCCTTCCAGACCGGAGCTTCTCCCAAATTTTCAGGAGGATTTTGTTTCTCGTAAACCCGCTCTACAAAGTTTTCTATGCGCTTGAATTTATAGATTTCCTCTGCACTTACGAAGGTTATGGCCATTCCTTTAGCAGCCGCTCTTGCAGTTCGTCCTACGCGATGTACATAATCCTCAGCATCATTGGGGACATCATAGTTGATAACAAGGTCTATATCCTTTATGTCAATTCCTCGACTTAATACATCTGTAGCAACCAAAATTCGAGTATTCCTGGCTTTAAACTGAAGCAATATCTTTTCCCTTTCACTTTGCTCGTAGTCACTGGAAATCCCTTCAACATTAAGCCCTTTCCTTTGTAGGGAGCCTACTAAACGTTGGATTTTTTTCTTGGTAGAACAAAAAATGATAATGCTCTTAAAATCGGGGTGCTGATTAATGAGATGTCGGGCCAGGGCATTTTTTTGCTCTTCATGAGCCATAAAAACTTGCTGATCTACACCTTCAGCAGGCTTAGATACGGCCAGGTTTACTTCTGAAGGATCATTCAATATCTCCTTGGCTAACTTGCGGATTTTGGGAGCCATGGTGGCAGAGAACATCAAGGATTGGCGCTCCTTGGGACATTCTTCTATAATTCGTTTGATATCGTCGTAGAAACCAATATCAAGCATTCGATCGGCCTCATCAAGTATCAGAAATTGGAGTTGATCGAGTTTCACGTATTCATTTCGAATATGCGCTAGCAATCTTCCGGGGGTGGCGATAATAATATCGGTTCCTTCACTCAGAGCTCTTCTTTCCGCTTCCCATTCCGGGCCAGTACCACCGCCATAAACGGCATAGGAGGTAAGATCTGAAAAGTAAGCCAATCCCATGATTTGCTGCTCAATCTGAATTGCTAGTTCTCTGGTAGGACATAGGATTAAACCATCAATAACTCCTTTTTTCCTGCCCTTAATTAGCTTATGAAGAACAGGAAGTACAAAGGCCGCCGTTTTGCCTGTGCCTGTTTGGGCACAACCAATTAAATCTTTACCCTCCAGAATTACTGGAATGGCTTGCTCTTGAATAGGTGTAGCCTCCTCAAAGCTCATGTAAGAAAGAGACTCGAGCAGGTCGTCATTTAAGTTGAATTCGGAAAATTTCATAAGCTACAGGGAGCGAAGGTGCTAAAAAATAGACTAGAAAAATGGCAGCCCCCTGGTTTTTAGAAAAATCGGATTGTTAACAAGTCGGTAGGGCTCAAATGCAGATGGAATTTCATGCTTTCAATCTCAGACCCTAAATTAGCGGCAAGCCAAAAGAACACAGTAATGCGGAAATATTTAATCTGGGCTGTTTTGCCCCTGTTTATGGCCTGTCAAAGTACAGCCACAAATGATGAAGAAAGCATCAATATCCTGGTATCAGGGGATATGCTATTTGAAGGGCCTAATAGCCTGCAAGGAGAAGGTTCCCGGGATTTAATGAGCCTTGCCGAGAGTATCGGTTGCGCAGTAGAGGATATCAAGAGTATCAAAGCGGCTAAGGCTAAAGTTGGAATGGAAGAAAAGCAACAATCTATCACCGAGAGTGTTTTACTTCAGGTAGTTAGTGATAATGAGGAGTTAATGACTTTAGGCACCTTAAATCCTATTCCCGCTCAAGGCATCCTATATTTAAACATGGCTGAGGAAACGGATTTGTTACCCTATCTTAAAGATCAAGGCATGACCTGGGTTTTAGATTTAAACCTGAGTAGTGATCATGAAGATATGATGAATGCCAAAGCAGAAATTGGCTTAGTAATTGAATACACGGAGAAAAACTAAGAAGATTACAATGAGAAAATTGATTTACAGCACCTTAATCGCCATTTTCAGTATTGGAATGGCAACGGCCCAGGAAACAGGCGATAAATTGGTAGGAGTATGGCAACCAAGCGAAGGAACCGCCCTGGTTAAGATTGACAAGATTGGAAGTAAATATTTCGGACGAATAGTTTGGCTAAAAGAGCCGATGAATGAAGAAGGGACACCAAAACTGGATGTTAATAATCCGGATGAATCACTTAGAAGTACTCCTTTAAAGGGATACAGAATTCTAAAAGACTTTAGTTGGGATGATGAAGAAGGCATTTGGAAGGATGGAACCATTTATGATCCAAAAAATGGCACCACCTACAATTGCAAAATTGAGCTTACCGAAGAAAACAAAATCGAAGTTCGAGGTTTTGTAGGTACAGCAGTATTTGGCCGAACCGACGTTTGGACCCGAAGAGTAAAAAAGAAGAAAGGTTAATTCTGCTTTACAAAAGCAATAAACGTAGCAACAAAAAAGCCGCTCCAAATATTGGGGCGGCTTTTTTGTTTTTTATTACTCCCTTAAGGACTTACATAGCTTAAGCCAATTGTGAAGTAAGGTGTATTGGCCAGATCATTTTCAATAAAGTAGGGATCATCACTTCCAAAGAATCTAAGGAAGTCTCCACCTTGATCGACTTCGTAACTGTAATTGATACGATATCCTGCTTCCACCGACATCCAAAAGAATCCATTGAGTTGTCTTGAATATTGTAATCCAGCTCTAATCTCGGAACGTCTCAATTCGAGATCACGCCCATCAAAATAGGTTGGTACAGCCGGGAGAATAGCGGGAATCTCTGCTTGATTCATGCTAAAGGTGGCCCCATTAACATTAAAACCGAGTCCCATATAGCTAAGGCTGTTAAAACGATATCTGAGCATCGCTCGGGCGGGTAGAAGCGCCTCGATACCCCACTTCTGGTTTTTAAAGGTATGATAGTAGTATACAATCGGTACGTAATTTAGAGCTCCTCCCAAATAGGTACGAGAAAGCCCAAAGGCATACATCAAGCGATCACTTCGCTTCCATCCATAAAGAGCTGCAATTGGGAATCTTAGCTTACTAAAATTAATATCAGAAAAACCATAATTACCATTTAGCTCAGATTGTAACTGAGCCAAAATGAAGTTTTTCTCATTTAAGGGTTTGAAAATAGTAAGGGTGAGATTAGCCCGATTGAATACCGATTCATTTAACTCGCTCGCAAAGGGGTGGTCATCGATATCGCTTAAGGTATAAGTCTGGCGTTGATAATTAACCCCAAGATTAATTAGGATGTTATTCCTTGAAATTATTGGGAAATTACTTACTAAAGAAATCTGATGAGCCTGATCTACCTGAACCGTATCTGGAGAATGATAGTTGGAATTAGAGGTGGGTCCAATTATCAATTCATGCGGAACTTGATAATTGTAGAGCAATCCAACTAAGGTTGAGGGACTCTGTCCCAGCACTTTGTTGTTACAAAAGGCTTTTGCTGCCGGTGCAGCAAGCTCATAATCAGAAAAATCAAAATCATCCTCTGCAGCCGTAGTATCTTCTTGAGCATAAAGACTGGATTGAACTAAGGCGAGTATTAGAAGAACTAGTATTCTTAATTGCATGGATTAAATATTTCGGACTAAAATAAGCAGGCAAAACTTAATGTGTAATTTTCTCTCAAATCCATCTTATGAAAAATGCGGTATTTCTTTTTCTTGTGATTGCAGGGTTCTCCTTGTCTGGACAGGATTCTCGGATTCAGGGTTTAAATGCCTTCTTGGACCAGTGGCATGAGGCGGCGGCTAATGCGAACGCTGAACTATTCTTTGGCAGTATGGCTGAGGAGGGAATTTATATCGGAACCGATGTAAGCGAAAGATGGCTGCGCGATGAGCTTAGAGAGTGGGCTAAATTTGCTTTTGAAAGAGAGTCGGCCTGGACCTTTAAAGCCAAAGAGCGCAATTGGCATTTTCTAAATGAAGAAGTCGCTATTGCTGATGAAGTTCTGGATACCTGGATGGGAGATTGCCGCTCTACCGCAGTTTTGAAAAAAGAAAATGAGGAATGGCTCATTTACCATTATCAATTATCGGTCACGGTGCCCAATGAAAGGATAGAAGACTTCAAAAAGCTACTGGGTATAGAATAAGGGCATGGGATGCTGAAATTATTATTGTGATATGCAAAATATGCATATCACGACTTTGGCGAAGGCAATTATTTTGATTGAGAACCAAATGCAATTAAAATGAGACACTGTTTAGCCTGCGATACTCCTTTAAAAGGCCGTACTGATAAGAAATTTTGCGACTACAATTGTCGTAATGCACATCACAACTTTAAGAACCGATTTAACAAAGCCGAAATCCAAAAAGTGCATCGCGCTTTGATGAAAAACTATCACATTCTGGAAGAACTGCTACAGAATAAGGTGGAAAGTATTGATATCACTGCCATTCAGGCGATCGGTTTTGACATCCGATTGCAAACTAAACAGATAAAAGACCCGGTGTTGGGCAAAGTTTCATTTCTCTATGATATACCCTTTCAACAAAATGAAGAGGAAATTGTCTTAAGCCTTAGAGAATTGAAAGCATACCGACAAACTGCATGAATTTAAAAACCAAATGGCTCATATACAGCGTGGCTGGATTAATACTGGTTGGAGCGGGTATGAGTGTGTTTGGTGAAGCATTAAGTCGAAAGCAAAACTCAGAACCCTGGTTCTGGATTGGTACTTTGAGTTTAGTTCTCCTTAATTCGGGCTTGAGCTTTATTGGTCAGGCGGTTATTTTTAAGGTTCGAAGGGAACGCGACTCAGGGAATCAATCCAGTAGTAAATGAGTTTAACCAGGATATCTTTCTATCACTTTGGCACTACCTCTAGTCGCTGGTGGGCCTTTAAGCAAATGAGGCAGGCGCATGCTCAACTTCAAAATCAGGAGGGGCTCAAATTCTATAAACTTATGGGGTCTGGTGCGGGCAAAGGCTTTAGCATTAAACCAGATTGGAAGGTTTATGCCTTTATTCAAGTTTGGCAACAAGAGTCGGATATTCAGGCATTTGAAAAAAGCACCTGGCATAAAGAGTTGATCCTTCACTCCAACGGGGAGTGGCATTTCGATCTCAGTCCCTACAAATCCAAAGGCACCTGGAACGGATTAGAACCATTTGCTGAAAATGAGGAGCTGGCTAGCCCACTTATGGCGGTAATTACCAGAGCCAGCATAAAATGGACCCATCTTATCCCGTTCTGGCTGGCGGTTCCAGCTGTTTCCAGAATAATCCAAAAACAGAAATCGCTTCTTTTTCAAAAAGGGATTGGTGAATGGCCCCTTATTGAGCAGGCCACTTTCAGTATTTGGGAAAGAGAAGGAGCGATGCGGGATTTCGCTTATCGCCAAAAGGAGCATCAAAATGTGGTACGAAAAACGCGGAGCTTGAAATGGTACCGTGAGGAACAATTCACCCGTTTCTCTGTGATACGGCAATATGGGGATTGGCCGGATAAGACCTTCGATGCAATTCAAGCTAATTGATTATCAAAGGATTAAGAGGTGAATCGTAGTCTCTTGATACAAAGTCCAGCCAATTGGATTTAATCCGCAAAATTGAAGGGGATAAAGGCTTTATGCTTTATTTTCGCAGCCAATTAATGGCAAATCCAATTTCGCAATAATGAGCGTACTTGTAAATAAAGATTCGAAAGTCATCGTACAGGGTTTTACCGGAAGTGAAGGAACCTTTCACGCTGGTCAAATGATTGAAGCAGGCACTAATGTAGTAGGTGGTGTTACTCCAGGTAAAGGTGGTCAATCTCATCTTGAGCGTCCCGTTTTTAACACCGTTGAAGACGCGGTTAAGCAAACTGGTGCTGATGTTTCTATCATTTTCGTTCCTCCGGCTTTTGCAGCAGACGCAATTATGGAGGCCGCCGAAGCGGGTATTAAAGTTATTGTAGCCATTACCGAAGGTATTCCTGTAAAGGATATGATTACCGTTAAGGAATACCTATCAGATAAAGATAGTCGCCTAATTGGACCGAACTGCCCAGGAGTAATGACTCCCGGTGGAGCCAAAGTGGGTATCATGCCTGCCTTTATATTCAATCCAGGTCGTATTGGTATCGTTTCTAAATCAGGTACTTTGACTTATGAAGCGGTTGATCAGATCACTAAAGCCGGTATGGGTCAAACCACTGCAATTGGCATTGGTGGAGATCCTATCATTGGAACATCCATGAAGGAGGCGATCGAATTGTTGATGAATGACGAAGAAACGGATGGCATAGTAATGATTGGTGAAATTGGTGGCCAAATGGAAGCTGAGGCAGCGCGTTGGATCAAAGAAAACGGAACTAAGCCAGTTGTTGGTTTCATTGCTGGTGAAACTGCTCCTAAAGGTCGTACTATGGGTCATGCAGGGGCGATAGTAGGTGGTAGCGAAGACACGGCGCAAGCTAAAAAGGCCATTATGCGCGAATGTGGAATCCACGTAGTAGATTCTCCTGCTAATATTGGCAGTAAAATGACCGAGGTATTAGCTTAAGAAATAGCTGTACAAATTCGATAATATTGGAATCCCAAAGCATGGTCTTTGGGATTTTTTTTGCTTTATCACTAGAATGGATATTAGAACAATAAAGAAGGCTTTCCTAAGCCGTGTCTCGCAGGAGCAAGTTCCTGAATATGAGAGTCGATTTAATATGCTTCTAGATGATAAGTACAAGTACAACCGGCTGGATTACTTACAGGCCAAAGCCTTTCCGAGTGAGGAGAACTCCAAGCTTCAAAAGGACTTGGATAGCTTAATTTCTGGTATTCCTGTGCAGTATGTTATTGGGCATACCCTTTTTGCAGGATTAAAACTAAAAACTGATCCAAGGGCTCTAATTCCAAGGCCTGAAACTGAGGAGCTGATTACGCAAAGCTTTGAGAGATTAACTAGCAGGAGTAGAGCCGTTGATTTGGCTACTGGTTCCGGCTGTATAGCACTAGCGCTAAAGTCAAAGTTTGAGAAAGTCTATGCAATTGAAAAGAGTAGACCCGCTCTCCAGCTTGCATCAGAAAATGCAGACTCTCTAAATCTGGATTTAAACTTCATAGAGGACGACATACTTCTATCAAGTCAAGCTTGGCCCCTGGATTTGGACCTAGTAATAAGCAATCCGCCCTACGTTCGAGAGCTGGAGAAGGGTAGGATGCTCCCTGAGGTATATAACAATGAACCTAATATGGCACTTTTCGTGCCTGATGGTGATCCACTAGTGTTTTACAAGACAATTATCAAGTATGCAATGGAGGCCCTTAAACCTAAAGGCTTATTGGCTTTTGAAATAAATCAATTCCTGGGTCGGGAAATGAAATCCCTTTTAGATAAGTACTTCGAAAGAGTAGAGATCGTATCCGACCAGTTCGATAATACTCGCTTCGCTTTCGCCCAACAAAAAAGGCCCGTCTAGAAAGACAGGCCTTTTCAGAAAGAAAATATTTTTTCTTAGAGCTTAGAGTTAAGCTCAGAACCAGCTTTAAACTTAGCAACAGTTTTGGCTGGGATTTGAATTGTTTGACCGGTTTGTGGGTTACGTCCCTCACGAGCTGAACGCTTGGAAGTAGAGAAAGTACCGAAACCTACTAAAGATACGCGACCACCACCAGCTAAAGTATCAGTTACTTTATCAGTGAAAGCATCAAGAGCTTTTTTTGCAGCAGCTTTAGAGATACCGGCCTCAGCAGCCATAGCGTCAATAAGATCAGCTTTGTTCATTTCTTTAAATTTTGGTTAGACATTGTGATTCGAACACCAACAAAAATAACCGAAACCCGCTATCCACCAACAAATCCCGCTAAAAAAGCCCTCTATTGTTAAAAATTACAAAAGTCTGTTAATAACCACGCTGAATAAATAATTGATATTCAAGGTATTAAAAAAGTAGGCTGTTTTGATCGATTTCCTGTCCATTCAGGAAATCCAAGGCTTTCAGGCGTTTTTTACCTTGAGGTTGAAGGCTACAAAGCTCCAAATCATAATCAGCAGTGGCTAAAAACAGCTTTTTACCCTCCCTATGGAGCGCACCTGGTTTATGGATGGAAGGCCTTTCACTTCTGCGTGATTCAAGAATCTTAATCTGACCTTCAAAACCAGGCAACTTCGCATTCGCCCAAGCGCCAGGATAAGGCGACATGCCTCTTATGAGGTTATGGATGTCCGCGGCTTTATTATCGGGTTCTAATTTCAAATCCTCTTTGAATATTTTTGGAGCATCTTTTAGTTCGCCATCCGGTTCTTGAGTCTGGGGCACGGCTTTCCCTTCTGCAATAGTATCTAAGGTTTCCCGAACAAGATCTGCTCCCGATTCCATCATCCGGTCATGCAGAGAACCGGCATCTTCATTTTCGCCGATTTCCAGTTTAGACTGCAAGATGATCGCTCCGGTATCAATTTTATCATCAATAAAAAAGGTACTTAATCCCGTTTCCTTCTCACCATTCACAATTGCCCAATTGATGGGGGCTGCACCGCGGTATTGAGGCAATAGCGATGCATGCAGGTTAAAGGTGCCTTTATTAGGCATTTGCCAAACCAGACCAGGTAGCATCCTAAAGGCGACCACTACAAAGACATCTGCTTCTAGCTTTTTAAGATCAGCTAGAAAATCCGGATCACGAAGTTTTTCGGGTTGTAAAACGGGAAGACCCAATTGCTGAGCTCTTTCTTTTACGGCTGAAGCTTTTAGCTTTCTACCTCTACCTGCAGGGCGATCAGGGCTGGTAATAACGCCTACAAGTTGATGTTTAGAAGTATGAATGGCATCCAACATGGCTACTGCAAAGGGAGGGGTGCCCATAAAAACTACTCGCATAGTTGATCTTTAAATATCTAGAATGCTCTGTCAGTTGAGCTTAAACGCCGTCAAAGTTAAGTTTAGAGTTTGTTTTAAGTCTATCAAATACAGAGATCAGGACGAGTTTATTCTATCCTAAGATTTCTCCTCACGATTTCTCTTTCCAGCGAAAGCGATCTTTTTTCTTTTCCAGCTTTTCCTGTGCCATTAACTCTCGAAAAACAAGAACGGCTTTTTCTTTGTCTGTACAGCTTCCAAGAATTTGAGAATAAGTGAACCAACCTTTCTTTAAGGTTTCTATCATTTTACCATGACAATCCTCCTTTTTACTACGACGCTTCCTGCAAAGGTCGCATTGACCGCAGTCCTCATCCAACTGTTCGCCAAAATAGGCCAGGAGGGTCCTTAGCCTGCAACCATCCGTAACTTCTACGAAATTGATTACTGCATCCAACTGTTGACTTAATTCCTTCTTTCGATCTTCTAAAAAGGTCTCGCTTAAATCCAGGTCCTTGAAGTGTTGACGGTCCTGCAAGAGGGCAATATTAGCGTCATTAGAAGCAGGTAGGTATTCAATAAGATCATGACTGTGCATTTGGCTTAGAGCAGAATTGATCTTGTAAGTGCTGGTATTAAGTCTTTGGGCTAGAAGATTCTCGTTAATCTTACCAAAATCTATATCCAATCCGCCATAAGAGCGCAATAGCACTTTCAGCACCTGATCCATTGCAGGGTTTTGCAATTGATAGTCGTATAAGGTGCGTCGATCGGCCTTTATCCTTAGCATGGAGAAACTACGTCCTTCCGGATTGAATTCTAATATGCCTTCCTTGTTCAATATGCTTAATGCCTGAAGGGCCATGCTTGGGCCAAATCGATATTGATGACAAAAGGATTGGAGATCGAAATCATAATTACTGCCTTCAGCGCTTCCAATTCCAATCTGCAAGAAATTGAGCAATGCTCTGTAAACCCGGAAAACATCTTTACGTTCTGGGAAACTGCTGAGGAACTTTTGTCTCAGTTGTATTACATCGGCAGGACCTACCAATACAAAGGACCATGATTTACGTCCATCTCTTGCTGCACGGCCCGCTTCCTGGAAATAGGCCTCTAAAGAATCTGGCAAATCCAAATGAATAACCAATCGAACATCTGGTTTGTCAATACCCATTCCAAAGGCATTGGTGCAAACCATGATCCGGCATTTATTAGTAATCCAGTCTTTCTGCTTTCGTTGTCGCTCTTCAATGCCCAGGCCGGCATGATAGAAATCCGCGGAATAGCCTATCTCTTTTAGCCATTTGGCAACTTCCATAGTGCCTTTTCTATTTCTGAGGTAGATTAAAGCGGTACCGGGCACCTTGTTTAATAGATCTTGACACTGTTGCCATTTGCTTTCGGTCTTCAATACATTATAAGCGAGCTCAGGCCTGGCAAAGCTCTTTTTAAAGACTGCCGCTTCGCTTTTAAATTGAAGCCTGGCCTGTATATCTTCCACAACCTTGCTGGTAGCGGTAGCGGTTAAAGCCATTATTGGACTTTCGGGAAATTGCTCTCTGAGCTTGTAGATTTCCAGGTAGGGTGGACGAAAGTCATATCCCCACTGACTGATACAATGCGCTTCATCAACTACCAGGAAATTGACTTTCACGAAGCTTAGGCGATGGAGAAGTTTTTCAGATTGAAGGCTTTCGGGCGATAGATAGATGAATTTATAATAACCATTAGCCGC
Organism: Croceimicrobium sp.; assembly: GCA_965279135.1. Classification (GTDB taxonomy): domain Bacteria; phylum Bacteroidota; class Bacteroidia; order Flavobacteriales; family Schleiferiaceae; genus Croceimicrobium. The sequence goes on from OZ257133.1 coordinate 1,339,785, forward strand.
ATTATGCAGTGCCATTTCCTTTTGGGCCATGCTTAGGGATGAGTTGAGGGCAATAGCATTGATACCAACCTGCTTTAATTGCTCAACCTGATCGGTCATTAGCGCGATAAGAGGAGAGATTACCAATGCACTTCCCTCACGTGCTAAGGCTGGTACCTGAAAACAAATGGATTTACCACCACCCGTAGGCAATAGAGCGAGTGTATCGCTACCGTTTAATAAAGAACGAATGATTTTCTCCTGTAGGGGACGAAATTCTGCATAACCCCAATGCTGCTTGAGTACTTCGTGTATGTCCCTATCCATCAAGCTTTAGATGACTCAATATGAAATGGAGGCGTTGATGTGCTTGTACTTTTGGTACCTCTATAATATTATACCCTAATCCAGTATACATCTCCCGCAATGCACGATCAATATCCAGCATAAGCTCTGTATCCTCCCATCTTACCTGATCATTGCCATAAATCTCCAACCAGGGCGGCATGAGAAAGATATCATCATGGTAGCGGAAGTTAGGGGCCTTCGCTTCTAAATCCAGATTTGCATAGCCGTCTCGCCTCAGATAGGCTAGATTATCAGGGATTCCTCGATCGTAAAACACTATTGAATCTGAAGCTTCTAAATCCTCGTACTGTCTTACTTGCCTTTGAAAGAGTTCCTTACCAAAGCTTGGATGATCGAGCCAGGGTACCATATTGCTTTTCAGTTCCTGTTGCTCTGCAATAAGTTGTCGGGCCATCTCCGGTACGACCTTAAAACCTTTGTTTTCCAGCAAGTCGAGAACCGTACTTTTTCCGGTGCCCGGAGCGCCGGTCACAACAATTCTTTGAATATCAGACATCTTAGTACTTAAGGCCGATTTTTTTATAGATAAATCCCAGGATCCAGGCTGGACCGATCATTAGAAACTGTAAGTCCTGAAAAAATGAAGGCTTCGCACCTTCAATTTTATGTCCTATAAACTGGCCAATCCAGGCCAAAACAAAGATGCTCAGGCTGCTTTGCCATAATGGAACTGAGGCTTGTGCGAGGAGAGCGGTCAAATAGAGACATAGAGCAGAAAACAATGCAATGCCAATAAAAAGCGGAAAGGATAGTCGTAGATAGAAAACTAAGCCAAAGAGAATCAGTAGGGTGCCAAAATGAATATAGGCTTGATATTCTACTGGAGCCCAACTGTTTAAGAAATCATGCGGGATGCTACCAAGCAGGGCTATGATGCTAAAAAAGATTGCCGGCACACAGATATAATGGATCAATTTGTTGGTTGAATTCTGGTGACTCACGGCGTATTCATCAAACCAGGTTTGAATGCTCTTCATGCTGCTTTTTTTGGTAGGATCGAATGTAAAGAATTTTGAAATTTGCCGCATGGATCAGAGAAAGGAGAAATACATGAAATTACTGGAGCAATTGAAAATAGGATTTGATTGGCCCACAGTGTATATGTTTAAATTTATAGTGCCTGCCGACAATAGTAAAATTGCTCAGGTAGAGAACCTCTTTAACAGTGAAGAAGCGCAAGTGAGTATTCGCAACTCGAGTAAGGGGAATTTTGTAAGCATCACCGCCAAAGAAATGATGCTAAGTCCTGAAAAGGTAATCGATCGCTATATTCAAGCGGAAGGCATAGAAGGTTTAATCTCCCTCTAGGCACTTATTGCTCAATCGGTCGGGCCTCAAAATTGACAAGCTGCTGATTGTTGGCTACTAAGGTAAACTCAATGGGGTTGCAACAGCGCTCACAATCTTCAATGTACTCTTGAATATCCACTGATAAGTCGGCCAGTATGCTAACCTCTGTAAAGCAATAGGGGCAAGTGTAAAATAGTTCTTCCATTAAAGCTTTTGTTTGGCGGGAACTATAAAAGTTCCTCTTCCTCCCACCACCATTCTTTCCACGGGAGAATTTGGGAAATCTGGATGTAAAGCTTTCTCTTTACGATAGTTGACAAAGAAGTGTGCGGGGAAATCACCGTAATGAGTATCCTTTTCAATAGCCTCTTTAACCACCTTCTGAGCATCTTCTAAAAGGGCAATGAAGTCAGAGTCCTCGAGCTTTGCGCAGGGCGATTGAGGATGTATACCGCAGTTAAAAAGAATCTCATCCGCGATCCAATTCCCAATTCCCGCAAAGTGTTTTTGATCCAGCAGGGCAGTTTTAATTGCGATTTTTCGACCCGATAAACCTTTTATAAATGACTGTTCATCAACAACTAATAAATCATCACCTAAAGTATTGGTGGATTTAAAGCTTTCGAGATCATTTACAATTTCGACCACTCCAAACTTTCTTAAATCGCGGTAAGCTAGTTTATCGCCATCTTCAAAATGCAAAACGAATCGGGTGTATTTGGGGAGCTCATCCGAGCGAAAGACCTCTAAATTTCCAGTCATACCGAAATGGAGGTGTAGCCAGAAGTCCTTATCGGTGCGAGCAAAAAGATACTTCCCAATTCTTGTTGTTTCGATGAATGTAGCGCCTATCAGCTGTCTTTCCAGGTCTTCAGGACTTGTCTTGAAGATTCTTCGCAGAGGATCATGAAACTCTAGCGCTGTGATCTTTTTGTTCAGTGCTGCGTTTTCAAAATAGCGACGCATGATCTCGACTTCGGGTAATTCAGGCATTTTATATTTGTTTAGCTATTCTTTAATACATCCTCAAGTAAGCATTGTTTGCAGTTGTTGACATTGAAACTACCGGATCCTATGCCAGGGGTAATGGGATTACCGAAATTGCCATTTACATTACGGATGGGCTAGAGGTTTCAAAGCGCTATAGTACGCTATTAAACCCCAGGCAGTCAATCCCTTATTCCATCCAAAAGCTTACTGGGATAGATGATAATATGGTTAGTGAAGCTCCAACATTTGCCGAAAAAGCAGAAGAGATTAGGGAGCTTTTAGGGGATCACGTTTTTGTGGCGCATAATGTAAGTTTCGATTTAGGATTCGTACAGGAAGCCTTTAGGGAACTGGGAATCAACTACAATCCCAGGAGACTTTGTACTGTTCGCTATGCAAGGCGCATTATGCCCGGATTGCGATCTTATAGTTTGGCATCACTGTGCAGGCATTTCGGATATAAAAATGACCAGGCGCATCGTGCTTGGGCCGATACCGAGGTGACCACCAAGATTTTACATGATCTGCTGGCAAAAGACATTGCTGGGGTTTGGCAAAACATGATCAAGCTTAACAAGGGTGAACTAAACCTGCCGGCCAACCTTCCTGCCCAAGAATATCATGATTTACCAATGGCTCCGGGAGTCTATTACTTTTATAATGCTAAAGGTGAGATACTTTATATAGGTAAAGCGAGTAGGCTAAAATCTAGAGTAGCTAGTCATTTCGGCGCTGATAAGAGCAGTGCAAAAAGCATGGCCTTTAAACGCGAAATCGCGCACATTCACTATAAACTATGTGGTAATATTCTTATTGCCGGATTACTCGAGGATCATGAGATCAGAAGATATTGGCCACCCTTTAATAAAGCGCAGAAGAATCCCAAATTGAGGTTTGGTGTTTTTGCTTATCAAAATCAAAATAGTGATTGGTGTCTGGGAATTAACAGAATAGGTGGTCAACAAGCCTTTATTGCAAAGTTTCACAGTCTTGAAAAAGCCCGTAGTTGGTTGGCGCAACAGGTGGATGAATTAGGCTTGGATCCCGAATTATGCGGGTTTCCGGTTCAAAGCAATGGCGCGAACAATGGGCATAATGAAGCGGCGACAAAGCTCATTAACGGTTTGAAAGAAAACCGAGGTGCTCATCTTTGGCTAGGAAAGGGCAGGGAAGAAGGGGAAAGATCCTTCATCTATCTTGATCACCATGGCTTTAAGGGCATTGGCTTTGTGCCTCCGGAAGTGGCTATTATGAACCCGGCTGAATTAGAACCCTATTTTGAGCCCCTAAATGTGAGTGCCAGTACGGATGGTATTCTGAAGGAGGGTTTACAAAAACTGAGGCTGCAGCTTATTGATCTTCCTTCAGGAATTCGATCGAACGATTTACTTTTTTAATACTTGCTTCTGGTAAATCAGGCTTATCCCAGGGATGGGAGCGATCAAAGGTGTGTCCAGTATTTGGCATAACCAGCACTGATGCCTCAGGTTGCCATGATTTAAGCTCATAAGCTGCCTTCACAAATACCGCTTCGTCTTCATCACCATGTACAATGAGCCAGGGAACTTGAATTGCTCTGGCGGCCTGCTCCACATCCAGCGTCGCCTTATGTTCCTGATATTCCTCAAAGAGGCTGTATGAAATTGGAAGGTCTTGATTGGTTCGACTATTCTTTCGGGTAAACTGACCCTTAGCCTTCCATTGACTCATCTCGCCAGAGCTAAGCTTATTCCAGGGTGTACGAGCATGGTCGACACTAGCCCAGGTAATAAGCTTCTTAATTCTCGCATCCGCTTTTGTAAAGAGAATGGCATCTACACCTCCGCGACTATGCCCAATTAAGGATATCCTATTAAGGTCAAGATTTATTTCCGGATGTGGTGATTCCAGAAAATCCATTATGCATTTAAGATCAAATTGCCTTTTTAGGTAGCTATCCTTGCTATAGGATTCCAGATCAACAAAGTCTGTAAGTCGGGAAGGAGAAGTGCCATTATGCGAAAAGTTAAACTTCACAAAAGCAAAACCAGCTTCGGCAAAGGCCTGGGCAATGAGGTTCATCCCGCCCCAGTCTTTAAAGCCATTGATACCATGTGCGTAAACTACCACAGGCAGGGCCTGACTTTGGTTTTCTGGTACTTGAATATCGATTGCTATCGGCAAGGATTCACTGCCGACAATAGTATAAAAGTGCTTTTCAGTTTTCAAAACTCAAGAATTAAAGAACCCTGAACTACCAAGGACTTTCCTAAGTAATTCAGGGCTTTCAGCTTAGTTGCAAGCGGTGAGCTGAAATTTATTTATCAGACCATTCTTTCATGGCCTCCTTAATCATATCGCTGTAGCCGAATTCGGTACCGGCATTGTCAGCAGCGGTCATACCTACTTCCATAGCCATCTCCGCAGCAGCCACTGCTCCTTTGCTATCACCCATACGGTCCAGGATTTCTCCATGAACGTAGTGGCTGTACCAAGAATCCTTCTTTAGCTCAATAGAAGTCTTGATGAGCTCCAGGGCTCTTTTTTGATCGATATCATTGCGCGAATAGTAAGTAGCGGCATTACGGTTTACGCGCCATAGATCTTCTTCTTTGCTGTTTGCCAATGCATCTTTGATATTACTCATGGCTTTTTGCTGAACATCAACCATAATAGGAACCTGAATCGCTCTATCAGCCCAACGAATAACCAGATTTGCCTTACCATCATTGATATCTTGAATATCTACTGTGAAAGTCTCGGTCATTGAGCTTTTCATTGAATTAACCTCAAGACGCACTACATCTTTGGCTTCTTCATATTCATTTGTTCCGTAAAGCTCGGTGTTCTTATTTAGGATGAAAATCCAGGTCTCCTCACCGGGAATAGTGAAAATACTGTACTTACCGGCGGGTACCTCTTTACCGCCAATCATTGCGGAAGTATTAAAACTCAGGGCTGTTGCTTTGTTAGCTCCAGTACGCCAGATCTTATCAAAAGGAACCAGTTCACCGTAAATCTCACGTCCCTTAACTCCAGGACGACTGTATTCAACCGTAAAATCGGTTAGACCTACTCTTTGTTCTAATTTAGAAAATGGACTGGGAGCAGGTAAATCCTGTGCGGAAACCTGAAACAGACCTAATGTAAGTAGCGCAAATATTGCTTTTCTCATTGTTGTTTGAATTTTGGAGTTCAAACATAGAAAAAGCAATTCAGTTTAGAAGGACTTGAAATTTCCTTCTTGATATTCAAATTTCAACATCTGAGTTTGACTAAGCGCAGCCTTGAATTGCTGATAATTGCTTTGGCCGGAAATAAATTCTTCGACGACCGCGGTATAATTACCCATCAGGCCCATCAATAGCTCCGAGACCTCACGCACAGCATGTTCATTTCCCTGGCTTGCGGTAATATAATCTGCCAAATTTGAGCCGGCTACCAAACCCATAAAGAGCGGATTAGCCAATCGGCCAACGCAAAAACGCAGACCTACTCGACGTGCCACAGCTAAATCCAGTACATCATCGTACATATAACAGATTTGATCTCCATTTAACTGAAACTTTTCCAGGAAATGATCTAAGGCGGCATCCTTACGAATGGATTTTTGATAAACCGCATCTGCCAGGTGTGATTCCATGAATTTCACCGCATCCGGATTTTCCGCTCCCGTTATTACTCCTAAATGGGGGATGATCTGATACCTTAGGAAATGGGCATAGCGGAGCATTCTTAGGGCAGCCGAATCGACTTCGCTAAATGAACTGCCCCCGGTGCTGGTCTTTTGCCCATCATTAAAAACGCCATCCCAATCAAAGAGGTAGGCTCTGATATTAGGCAAGGCTTGCTGCATGGTGAATGCACTACTTAAAAACTGACCGCCAATATCAGTGAAATGATCTTCTAGTTCTATAAGTTCCATGGCTTGGTTGTTTTATGCTTATCAACAGTTTAAAGTGAAAAGAATCACCGAATTAACCTCTAATTAAATCAGGCTTCACATACACAATGAAGCTTTGCTAAACAAATAGTTAGGTTATGGTTAAACGCGAACTACCACTAGTGGTTTTATCCGATGTTCATCTGGGAACTTACGGATGCCGAGCAAAAGAGCTTTATCGATACTTAAAATCCATAAAGCCAGAAACCTTAGTGCTTAACGGAGATATTATTGACATCTGGCAGTTTCGAAAACGTTACTTCCCTAAATCTCATCTAAAGGTACTTAAGCAAATCATGTCCATGGCATCAAAAGGGACAAAAGTTTATTACCTCACTGGCAATCATGATGAAGCCCTGCGTAGATTTAGTGATTTCAGTTTGGGTAACATTACCCTCGCCGATAAATTGATCCTGGATTTACCGGAAGGAAAGGCCTGGATTTTCCACGGAGACATTTTTGATGCCTCCATTCAGAGCGCGAAATGGCTGGCCAAACTGGGAGGATGGGGATATGATCTACTAATTATGATCAACAGTTTGGTCAATTGGGGTCTGGAAAAGATGGGTAAGGAGCGCTACAGTCTTTCCAAGAAGATCAAGAACTCCGTTAAAAAGGCTGTAACGTACATTCAAAGTTTTGAGGATACGGCGGCTGAATTGGCCATTGAGCAACATTACAAGTACGTAATATGCGGCCATATACACCAACCGCAACAAAGAGAAGTGCGTAATTCCAAAGGATCATGCACCTATCTAAACTCGGGAGATTGGATTGAGAATCTAAGCGCCCTGGAATACAAAGAAGGGGTTTGGAATTTGTATCGCTATGATGAGAAGCCTCCACTAACCTTAGAATCGGAAGAGGATGATCTCAATGATCTCGACCTCAATAGAATTATTCAGAAAGTAACCTTTAATGAGCGGGAACTGGCCTCATAAACCGAAAGTACTCTATGCCTTTCAAGGTACCGGGAATGGTCATGCTTCAAGGGCCGTTGAGCTGGTCCCTCATTTAAGGAAGTTTTGCGATCTACAAATTCTAAGTAGCGGATTTAATAGGCAATTGGACTTACCCTTTTCGCTTGATTATCATTTTGAAGGCGTAAGTTTCTACTATAACAAGAAGGGAGGACTGAGTTATTGGAAAACCCTTAGAAAGTCTAAGCTTCTTAAATTCAGGAAAGAAGTCCGAAGTCTCGATTTATCAAGTTTCGATCTTATCCTTAACGATTTCGAACCGGTAAGCGCTTACGCATCGCGCCAACAAGGCATTAAGGTAGTGGCTCTAAGTCATCAAGCTTCATTTCTTAGCGCTAAATCACCACGACCAAAACGCAGGGACCTTGTAGCGGAATGGATTTTTAAGAATTATGCGCCTGCCACGCAAGCCGAAGGTTTTCATTTTAAGAACTACGATAGTTTTATTCATAAACCAGTCCTACGTTCAGAAATAAAAGATTTAAAGACTTCTAATCAAGGGAGTTTTCTAGTCTATTTACCGGCCTATGGGGAGGAGCAGCTAAAGGAACACCTGCAAAAGCTCAGCAATAAAAATTGGATAATCTTTAGCAAGGAATGCAGAGAATCCTACCAGCATTACAATTTAGAATTCAGGCCAATCAATGGAAAAGACTTTGTGCGAGAATTGGCTAATTGTGAAGGCTTGCTCTGTTCTGCCGGTTTTGAGGCTCCGGCTGAGGCATTGTATCTAGGCAAGAAGCTTTTCGTGATCCCTATCAAAGGCCAATATGAGCAATTCTGTAATGCAGAGGCCTTGAAGGACTTGGGCATTCCGGTTGCTTATGATCTAAATTCTCGTACCGTTCAAAGGCTTCAGGATTGGGCTTATAAAGAACAAGAGACTAGCTCCTTGGAAATTGAGAACCCGGAATCCTTGATAATCAACATTCTAGATCGACATCAAGTATTGCAAAAGCAAAAGGTTTCCTCCCCAATACACTAATCCGAATCGACCGCGTTATTCAATCGGATTACTTATTTTTGCAAGCTGATTTATGAAGAGAAGTCTTTTACATTTTTCCGCATTCATCCTGCTTTTCGTATTCGCTTCATGTAACGAATACCAAAAAGTGCTCAAAAGTCCTAATGTGGACTATAAGTATGAGAAGGCGGTTGAATACTACGAGGAGGGAGAGTTTGAAAAAGCCTATCCGCTTTTTGATGAACTTTTGATCCTGTATCGTGGATCTGAGCGGGCTGCCGATGTATACTACTATTATGCCATGTGTAGTTTCGAGATTAAGGACTTTATCCTCGCCGCTTATCACTTCAAGAATTTTGCTAAAACCTTTCCGAATCACCCCAAGACTGAGATGGCTTACTACATGGTAGGTTACTGTCATTATTTGGAATCACCTGAGTATAGCTTAGATCAGGACTATACTTATAAGGCTATGAATGATTTGCAGCTTTTCGCAAATCTGTACCCCAATAGCGACATGCTCATGAGTACTAATGAGCTTATTGAAGAATTGCGGGCTAAATTGGAGCGCAAAGCTTTTGAGCGGGCACAACAATATTTCAATCAAGAATATTATCAATCAGCTGTAGTGAGTTTCGATAATGTGATGGATGATTTTCCGGATACTGATTATCGTGAGGAAGCTATGTTTCACAAATGCATCGCAGCTTACCGTTTTGCGGAGAAGAGCGTGCGGGAAAAGCAATTACAGCGCTACATAGAGAGTAGAACTGCCTATTTAGAATTCAAGGAGTATTTTCCTGAAAGCGATTATAACCAAACATTAAGCCGGGTCTTTGAAAATATCGAAGGCCTTATTAACGATCTTAAATCCTAAATTTTCTTTTAATGGACTTTAAAAGAGTAGACGCCCCAAAAAACACCGTTACCCGCGATCACAACGACATTGATCGTCCTACCGGGAATATTTATGAAGCCGTTTCCATTTTATCCAAGCGTGCTGATCAGATTGCTGAAGATTTAAAAGTGGAATTGCACGAAAAACTCAATGAGTTCGCTACCCATAACGAGTCTTTAGAGGAGATTTTTGAGAACAAAGAGCAAATCGAAGTTTCTCGTTTTTACGAAGGGCTAGCTAAGCCTCATCATATTGCTGCAACAGAATGGAGCAAAGACGATGTTTACTTCCGTCGTCCTAGTGAGGAGCAAAACGAAGATTAAGTTATGCTGAGCGGGAAGAAAATACTACTGGGGGTAACCGGTGGTATTGCCGCTTATAAAACTACGTACCTCGTTCGCTTGCTTATTAAAGCAGGGGCCGAGGTACGCGTGGTTTTAAGCCCTTCTGCCAGGGACTTTGTCACACCCTTAAGCCTTTCTACCTTAAGCAAGAACCCCGTTTATTGGGAGTACTTTGATAAGGAGGCGGATGATGGCAAATGGAATAATCATGTGGAGCTTGCGCTTTGGGCCGATCTAATGATCCTTGCTCCTTTAACCGCTAATTCCATGGCCAAAATTGCTCAAGGTCAATCGGATAATTTCTTGTTAGCGGTTTATTTATCTGCTAAATGTCCGGTCTATTTTGCACCCGCGATGGATCTGGATATGTATAAACACCCTGCTACTCAGAGTAATATTTCCCAACTAGAAGCTTTCGGACATACCCTTATTCCCGCGGAAAGTGGAGAACTCGCTTCAGGATTGGAGGGCAAAGGCCGCATGGCCGAACCAGAGACTATAGTTGAATCCATTGTTAAGCACTTAGAGAATACCGCTCCGCTAAAAGGGAAGCAGCTCTTAATAAATGCCGGGCCTACTTATGAGGCTATTGATCCAGTGCGGTTTATTGGTAATCGCTCTTCCGGTAAGATGGGAATGGCCTTAGCGGAAGCTGCTGCCAAATATGGCGCAAAGGTGCATTTGGTGCTTGGTCCAAGTGCTTTGGACACTAAAAACTCTGCTATCCAAATTGAGCGGGTTGAAAGCACACAAGAGATGTTTGAAGCTTGTACAAGGGTTTTCCCTCAGGCTGACTGGACCATTTTGAGCGCTGCCGTAAGTGATTACAGGCCTAAGAATCCCGCTGATCAAAAGATAAAGAAGAGCGGAGGGGCTATGCAATTAGATCTAATCGAGAATCCTGACATCCTTAAGAGCTTGGGAGCCTTAAAGAACGAACAGCAACTCTTGGTTGGATTTGCTTTGGAGACGGAGAATGCCGAAGCAAATGCGATAAAAAAGCTCAATACCAAGAACTGTGATTGGATCGTTTTGAACCAAGCCGATAGTGTCGAACGAGGCTTTGGGCACGATACCAATGAGGTATTGATGCTTAGCAGGAAGGGAGAGAAAGAACATTTAGAATTAAAACCTAAGAAAGAATTGGCCTATGAGATTTTGGATCGGCTTATTAAGCATCATATTAGCTAGCCAATCCCTGTACTCACAGGAGTTGAACGCTCGTGTTCAGGTATTAACACCAAATATTCAAGCAACGAATAAACAGGTGTTTCTCACACTGGAGACGGCGGTGCGGGAGTTTCTAAACACCCGAAAATGGACCGATGAAAACTATGCCTTAGAAGAAAGGATTGAATGCCAGTTTGTAATCACCATAACTGCTCGTAATAATAATAGCTATAGCGGTCACTTGCAGGTATTTTACAGCCGGCCTATTCATAACTCCGATTATGCTTCACCAATTCTGGTGCACCGTGACAATGATTTCACTTTTGAATACTTAGAATTTGATCGATTAGATTTTGCTCCCAACACTTTCATTTCGAATCTAACTAGTGTACTAGCTTATTATGCCTACATCATTATTGGATTAGATCATGATAGCTATGCTCCAATGAGTGGAACAGAGTATTACAATGAAGCACAAAACATCGTTGGTAATGCCCAGGCTGGTAATTATGGAGGCTGGGATAGTTTTGGCGGCAGTAATAAGAACCGTTATTGGCTGATCGACAACCTGGTAAGTCCAACTTTTAATAATTACCGTACCTGTTTGTACACCTACCATCGGCAGGGTTTAGATCTTATGAGTAAGCCCGCTCAGGTGAGAACTGCCAAAATGAATATTAAAGAGGGCCTAAAAAGCCTGAAGCAGGTAAATGACCAAAGGAGGAATAGCTTTTTGTTACAACTTTGGTTTGATGCGAAGCAAGCAGAAATAGTAAAGATCTTTAGCGAAGGTGCTCAAATTCCTACCGGAGACTTGAAGGAGGTTCTGTTGGAATTGGATCCCAATAATGCGTCTGAATACCAAAAGATTCAATAAGTGCTGAGTCACCTTCGAATAGAGAATTTTGCCTTAATCGAGCAGCTCGACCTTGAATGGAAGGAGGGATTTACCACAATTACCGGAGAGACAGGCGCTGGGAAATCCATCATGCTAGGCGCGTTAAACCATCTTTTAGGACAAAGAGCCGATTTAAAAGCACTTAAAGACCCGGAGCGTAAATGCATCATTGAAGGGCAATTTAATATCGACGAATCGGCCTTTTTAAAGCTCTTTGAAGAGTTGGATCTAGACTTTGATCCAGAAACAATTATTCGCAGGGAAATTCTTCCCAGTGGGAAATCGCGGGCTTTTGTGAATGACAGCCCAGTGCGATTAGATGCATTGCAATCCTTAGGACAACATCTTATCGATATTCACAGTCAACACGATACCCTTTTACTTAATGATCCTAATTTCCAATTAGGTCTTATCGATAGTTTCGGCAAGCACGAAAAAGAGCTAGCTAATTATCAGGAAAGCTTTAAGGAATGGAAAAAGGCCTTAAAGGAGATTACGGCTCTGGAAACTGCTATGCGAGAGGAAGGAGGGGACCTGGACTATTTGGAATTCCTGCATCAGGAGCTAGTGGATGCCCAATTAATCCCTGGGGAAGGGAAAGAAATTGAAGAACGCTTAGATTTATTAGAGCATTCTGGAAAGATAGAGTCGGCTTTGAGTAGAGTTCAGGAAATGTCGGATGCCAGTCCATATGGCATTGCCGAATTGCTATCCAACTTGAGACAAGAACTCAATTCTATTTCCAATTATGATAAGGCCCTCGAAGACTTTGCATCACGAGCAGAAAGCTTGATAATCGAGTTTAATGACCTCAAGCAGGAAATTGAGGCTTATGGAGCAGACAGCCAGTTTGATCCTCAGGAAAAAGAACGCCTGGATCAGCGTTTAAGTCAATTGATCCATCTCCAAAGAAAACATCAAAGCGAGAATATTGAAGACTTGATCGCAAGGAGGGAAGCCCTGTCCAGTCGGATGAGTGCGGCTGCCGATCGTGATATTCAGCTAGGAGAAGCCAAAAAGAAAGTCCAAAGCTTAGAAGATCAACTTAAGAAAGAAGCTCAAACCTTAAGTGAGCAGAGAAGGGCATTAAAGGCCAGTCTTGAATCCGAAGTCTTAGCTATTCTAATAGACCTAAACATTCCGGATGCTCAGTTTGAAATTCGCTTTCAATCGAATGAGAGTTTTGAGATGATGGGGACCGATCGAATTGAGTTTCTATTCTCAGCCAATCGAGGCCAAAGCTTGAATAGTCTTCAAAAGGTAGCTTCCGGAGGGGAATTGTCACGGGTGATGTTGGCTTTAAAATCCATCCTTGCGCAATCGAAAAGTCTGCCGACCATCATTTTTGATGAGATCGATACCGGTGTAAGTGGGGAGACCGCTTTTAAGATTGGCTCCATTTTGCAGGGGATGGGACAATACATGCAAGTGGTTTCGATAACTCATTTAGCCCAAATCGCTGCAGGTGGCAAACAGCACTATCTGGTGCAGAAACAACGGGGGGAAAACTCGAGCCGAAGCGAAATCATTGAGCTAAACGAAGAGGCAAGATTAAACGAAATTGCTCGATTGTTAGGTGGTGATCAAATTAGTGAGGCGGCGCTGGCTAATGCTCGAGAACTTATTCAGGCTAACTAGGACTTGTAATATCAAGTCATTCCTGTATTTTTAACCTCTTATTAATGAAGAACGCATGAAAAAGATCGTATTTGCACTTATGGGTCTCGCTTTATTAAGCGCCTGTAATGACGATGACGACAATAACGGAGGTGGACAAGTGGTTACGCCTCCCACTGCCATTATTGGAATCGAGGGTACTTCTCCCAATGGAATCAGTAGTCTGGCTGCCTATGATATGAGCGCACAAACTGTGGAGAACAATATTTTCCGCAAAGCGAATATCAACCCAATGGGATCTCAATTGAGTGACATTCTTTTTGATGAAGAGCTGAATCAATTGGTACTGGTCGTAGCCGGTTCTGACAAACTGGTCTATATCGATGCTGATGATTATGTGATTCAGCGCCAGATCAAAGACCTAATGACCATTCGCGAGGCCGCTAAGGTTAATGATTTCCTTTACTACGTCACTTCTCCGGGATTAGGTGGAGTATATGCGATCAACTCGAAAAATGGTCGGATTCGTGCGGAAATTGAAATTGACAACATAACTAATCCTACCGCCATCAAGGTTTGGAATGACCTTGCCTTTATCACCAATAGCGGCGATCCTATTACGGCTGATAGTACAATCAGTATTGTGCGAGTAGAGGCCGATACTTTCGTGAGAAACATCAATGTAGGTCACGCACCAAATAGCATGGCCATTGATCCATTAAACAACTTGTGGGTACTATGTAGCGGTAAATTTGATCCGGCTAATCCTTTTAGCAGTGGAGTAGGGTCATTATGGAAGTTCAACTTGGATAGTATCAAGATGGCTATTGATTCCAATACCGCGTTTACCCCAGACACAGTGCGTTATTTTCTTGATAATCAATTACGTCCCAACAGTCTAACCTTCGATCCTACCATTGGTAATTTTTACTATTTGAAAGGAGCACCCACCGGTGATATTGCAATGACATCAATGATGGTACCTGCAATTAATGAAAACTCTATAGTTACCGGTAGTTTCTACGGCTTAGCCTATGACCCTGTAAACCTTGAAATTTACGGTCTTAAAACTCCTTCGGAAATTGAGGATGATGGATTCCTGGAGGTTTTTGATCCGGTTGGCAATCGCAAGGTGAGCATCCGTATTGGAGTAAAACCAACTGATGTCGTCTTTAAGTAATAAAGTATTTGACCTTAAAGCACTTCATCCTCAAGAACATAAGCATTCCTTCCTCGCTTCAGCCCGCGCTGAACTACAGTTTATACCAAAAGACTATTTAGATTTTTTTGGATGGCTTAGTAGCTTTCAGGAAGGAGCGAAGCCACAGTTATTAGAAGTAGATATCCTCAGTTTTGCTGGAGACCATGGCATACGAAAAGAGTTTAGCTCGGAGCGTTTTCGAACCGGAGATTTTCTATTAGAGGCTATCCAAAAGCCTAATCAGTTTGAGCCTTTGAATCCGGGCATCCAGGTACAACACTATTTCGTGGATTTAGGAGTGGATTTTCAGTTCGAATCCAATTTGAGTTATTGGCTCAATCACAGTAATAGACTGATTAATAGTAAAGTCAAGCGAGGAACGGAATCTTTCAGCCTGTATCCCGCAATGACGGACACCGAACTATCCGCGGCCTTTTACAATGGAAGAAAGCTGATCGACCGGGCCCATTATCAAGACCGTGACTTAGTGATTCTACACAGCTTGGGAGACGGCCAGATTTACAGTATCTACGCCTTGGCTTGGGCCTTAAGCATAAGCAATGCTAAATATTGGGAACAGCAGTTTCCGGAGCGCTTGGGGGCGGAAATTGTAAATGAAATCCAAAAAGGAGCGAAGCGGCACCCTATAAGTCATGATCCTTTTACCAATCTCTGTTTCTATGGTGGATTAGAGACTATTGCCTTATGTGGAGCGATGCTGCGCTGTGCAGAAAAGGGGATTCCTTTCATAGCTGCAGACCCAATGAGTTTGCTTGCATGGCAATACGCCATTAAAATCTGTCCTGGACTGGAAAAATATGGTTATGCCGTTGGTATGTATACCGAACCCGCTTTATGTGAGGGGATGCTTACCATTTATGAAGGCATGTCATTCAGTCCCGATGCCCGGGAATGGGGACCGTTTCTCTGGAAACTACAACAGATGATTCGGATTTACAATTCCTGAAAACCCTGAAAACTGATTATTGCAGGAGAGTTTTAAGCTTTCTGCTTAGCCAATTTAAGTTTCGGCTCTAAAGCGAGGAATACAGCATAGATAATACTACTGTACACCAAAGTTCCTAGTACTTGATTAAGCAGGAAGGGAAGACCTGCAGTATAGGAAGCGATTATACCACTAAAGTCTTTTGGATACATGGTTCCAGTAGCCCAAACTCCGAAATTGGTTATTAGGTAGAAGAGCAGAGATCCTACCAAACCTCCAATTGCATAATTTACAAATTGGGGCTTTTGCTTTCCTCTAATACCTAATCCGGCCACTAAGGCATAAGCTACGTAAAGCCATACTGCACCTTGGGTGAACCAGGTAAAGCTTCCCTGAGCATATAGGGTATTATTAATGATTAGATCACTAAAGAAAACAATAAGAATAGGGAAGAGGACTGAGCTCGGACGCTTACCGAAGAGCATACCGCCTGAAAAGGCAACCGCAATTACAGCAGTGAAATTGGGCATCGGTGCCCAAAAACGACTCCCGATAGCAAGGACAGCTAAAAAAACTAAGTAGGTGAAATGCTTCTTCATCTTTCTCTATTCAAGATCGCAAAGTTAATAAGCAAAGTGCAAAATCAATCCTCTGGTAGATATTCTCTAAAGCTTCGGTCTTTATAAAAGACGACTATCCTATCAATCTTCTTATTAACATTTGTATATACATTTGTTAATTCACTGTTTTCTTGAACCTTAGAGCTGGTTTTAGCTGGAATCTCTTCCTGTATATGGGTTTCCTCCTCAATGTCAATTGGCTTAGAAGGCATAGGTGCACCACTTGGGGGAGATACAAGTCTTGCCCCTGGCGGTAGGTCAGAACTGGATTGTTCAACTGGTATGGACTCCCTATCATTGGTTTCCAGAGGTATAGTTTCAAACAAAGAGCCTTTACCATTTAACAAATAGTCGATATTAACATTTGTATATACATTTGTAATTTGCTGAATTAAGTGGAGGGAAGGATTATTCCTCCCGCTAAGAACATGGCTAATTATAGCAGGGGCAACACTTATGCTTTCAGCAAAGCTTTTATTAGTCAGGGCAAGCTCATCTATGAGTTCCCTGATCCGATCGGCGATTTCATTCATAAAAAAAAGTTCTATTACAAATGTAACAAAACCTTTTAAAATGTATATCGTCTTGTTTTTAAAGTTACTCTAATTTAGTTAAGGTAAATTATATTAACTAACTGATAAAAAGTATTTTAGGTCAACAATAAGCATTGGTAATACAATTGTAATACTACTCCTTTATACTCCAATTGAGGATCTCTTCACCTTGAGAATTAAAATATCGAAGGTCAAGCACTCTTTCTTTGCGCTTTCCGCTGATGGTCATTAAAGCAAAGTTTCGTTCTTGAATTAGCGATCCCTCTACTCGGTGATCATTAGTCTCCTTTACATTTCTTGCGGCACCACTGGTTAATGGTGAAACTGTAATGTCATAAACCGCTTTGCCATTGGCTAGTTCGATGCTGCTTATTTCACTATGATGGCGATCACCGCTTATGAAGATTACATTTTTAAGGTTTTCTTCTTCAATTCTTTTCAAGATATAAGCACGCTCTTCCTCATAATTGCTGTGATTCTCATATACCTGGGCCGAATTGAGGAATTGCCCGCCCGTTAGCACAAATTTGAAAGGCGCACGGCTTTGCTTGAGCAGATCAATCATACGATCGGTCTGTTCCTTACCGAAGATATGCTCAGGATGCGTTTCGCTCTGCTCAGTACGATAGAAACGATTATCCATCATTATAAAATCACAGTCACGGTAATTGAAAGCGCTAAAGGTGCAGGGCAAATCGCGGTATCCAAAGCTAGGGTTGGGCCAGAAAAGCTTAAACATTTCCAGGGCCATATCGCGATGTACCCAGGAGCTACTGGCGTCATTGGGACCAAAATCATGATCATCCCAAATTGCGTAGTTATTGCAAGAAGCCATTAAAGCCTGAAGTTCCGGAAGTTTGCGAGTATGGGTATACCTGGCAATGTATCCGCTTCGGCTGTGATAATCCGCTTCTCGTAAGTAGATATTGTCTCCTAGCCACAGCATAGCATCTGGAGACTTGCTGCGAATGCTTTCCAATATCTGATAATCACCCCCGTATCCTTTACCGGGACGGTCATACTTCTCTTCATTTATATACATACAACTTCCCATGGCGATCTTGAAAGGAGGAGGATCGGTTCTGTAATCCCAAAGCGGTTCGGTATCAAATAGGAGCGGGAAATCAAAGCTCTGTTTTTCATCAGCAACCCAAAGTTCATATTGATATTCGGTTCCTGGTTCCAGCTTACTAAGGCGGAATTTTAGGGTATTGCCAGTGTTATCAGAACTGGAAACCACATTGCTCCAATAATTCGTTTCCGGATTGTCTTTTGCCCAATATTTAATCTTTGCCGAGGAGCTTTCCCTTAGTTGTACCCAAATTAAGGCTTCGCGCATTTCAGCATATCCTAAAACGGGACCAGATTGCACCTTATTTGACTGTGCAACAAGACTTAAACAACAGCTTAGTAAAGCTATACTTAATGCTATTCTTTTCATTCAAGATCTTTTTAGTGAGGGCCAATGTAGGGGTAAAAATCCCTGCTTTATTCGCATTCACTATTTCTTAATGCATTAATTTCGAAACAGGGATATAAAGACCAATTATGCAAACCACCTCCAAACCTGCTTTGATACAAAATACACGTTGGCTTCGTCAACATAATCTCAAACCTCTATTCAACTTTGTAGAGACTCACCCGGATTTCAAAACAGAAGAAATTGGGAAAAGCGAAGAGGGTCGTCCTTTGAGCGCAATATACTGGGGTTCAGGGAAAAAACGATTATTGATTTGGACCCAAATGCACGGCAATGAACCCACAGCTACTTTAGCGATTGGTGATCTCATACAACGATTGACTGATGATCCAGAACTGGATGCTTTGAAATCTACCCTTAGTCTCGCCATAGTTCCAATGCTCAATCCTGATGGAGCTGAGCTTTTTCAAAGACGAAATGCCTTGGGAATCGACCTTAACCGCGACGCTGTAGCTCGGAGTAGTAAAGAGATGCAAGCCTTTTACGGTCTATTGGAAAGCTTCAATCCAGATTGGGCTTTCAATATGCACGATCAACGCAATATCTTTTCGGTAGGGGAAGCGATGCAATGCGCTACCTTAAGTTTTTTGGCGCCTTCGCCCAATGAGGAGCGTGAGATTAGCAAAGCTCGAGAAACATCAATGCAATTGATATCTGGCATGTACACTCATTTGGAGTCGATGTTGACTGGACATTTCGGACGATACACGGATGAGTTTTATCCTAAGGCATTGGGAGACAACCTAATGGCGCAAGGAATTCCTAACATCCTCTTCGAGGCGGGGCATTATCCCGGAGATCTTTCTAGAGAAAAGTCTCGCTCTCTGATTTTAGAGGGATTAGTAGAAGCTTTAAGGTTAATAGCTAACGATTCCTGGAAAGCTTTGTCCATCAAGGTTTACGAGGAGATTCCGCACAATCAAAAAGCATTGCGGGATTTGATTTTGAGGGAGGTAGAGTACCGAACTTGTACAATGGATATCGCTCTGATGATGGTTGAAATCCCAAATAAGGAGTCGGATGAGTTAGATCGTCTGTATCAAGTAGTAGATATCGGGGATCTTTCGGCCCTCAAAGGGATTGAAGAGGAGCAAGGCGGTAAAGTGGAAAGTGATTTAGGTTTGAATATTAATCAATTGGCGAACTTCAGATTTAGCGGAAGCCGTGAACTGGTATTTGTGAATGGTGCGCTTTGAAAGTATAAATCCTTTTAACCAGGAAATCCTTGCGCGATTCGAGGAAGATGCTCCTGAACTACTAGAATCTAAGCTAGAAAGGGCAGGGGAGCTGACAGCACCAAACGTCTATCCATTCCAGGAGCGACTCAATACTCTCCCCAATCTATCCGACCTACTGAGACAAAAGCGAGATAAAATGGCTCGCAATATTAGCTTGGAAATGGGCAAGCCTATTGTGGAAGCGAGAGCGGAGATTGAAAAGTGTGCCTGGCTCTGTGACTACTATTATGAGCAGGCCGAATGCTTTTTAAGAGATGTAGAGCTTGACTTAAATCCCGATATAGCAATCCGACGCTACGAGCCTCTGGGAGTAGTGTTAGGTATTATGCCATGGAATTTCCCTTATTGGCAGGTCTTTCGTTTCGCAATCCCCGCGATACTGGCTGGAAATAGTGTTTTATTAAAGCACGCTCCGAACTGTCAGATATGTGCGGAGGATATAGAGGATCTCTTTGCGAGCGCTGGCTTCAGACAAGGTTTGTATCGAAACATCCGCTTAAATAATGAGCGGATTGCAGACTTAATTGCTGATCCCAGGATAAAAGGGCTAAGTCTTACCGGTAGTGAGATTGCAGGCAAGGCAGTTGCTTCCGAGGCAGGTAATGCTTTGAAACCTGTGGTACTAGAACTAGGAGGGAGCAATGCCTTCATTTTGCACGAAAGTGCTGATGTGCAAAAGGCAGCTAAACTGGCTAGGGCAGCGCGTTTAATGAATGCTGGTCAGAGTTGTATTGCCGCCAAAAGATTCCTGGTTCCAAGGGCAATGGTTGATGAATTCTCCTCCGCTCTGGAAAAAGAGTTTCGATCCATCATCCTCGGTAACCCTTTGGATGAGAATACCCAATTAGGGCCATTAGCCAGAATGGACCTGAAAGAAAAGGCGCTAAGCCAGTTAGAAGAAAGCATTCGGCAAGGGGCTATTAGCCAATACGGACCTAGCGAAGCAAGCGAAGCAAGCCAAGCAAACGAAGCAGGCAAAGCCGGGGAAGGGCTGTTTATCCAACCAACAATACTACGAGAAGTGAATCCAGAAATGCCTGTTTTCCAGGAAGAGGTATTTGCACCGATCGCCTCCATCTGCGCTTACGATCATTGGGAAGAAGCCATCGCAATTAGCAATGCCAGTAAATATGGTTTGGGTGTATCCTTAATAGGAGAAGACTGGGAGTTTTTACTAAATCAGGCTTCCCTCTTCGAAGAAGGAGCGGTGTTTATCAATGAATTGGTGAAAAGTGATCCTCGTTTACCCTTTGGTGGAGTAAAGCAGTCCGGTTGTGGCCGGGAGTTGGGACCGGAGGGCATCCGTTCATTCACGAACCTGAAAACCATCTACCGAAAGGTGTGACTTATAAGAAGCGTTTAAATATGTAGAAGAGAAAAAGGATAATCACGATACCTACTAAAACATAAAGACTGCCTTTGTAGTGCTGTTTGTGCAATTGCAAATCCTTGCGGTAGCTCCAGATCAAATAGGCTACAAAAACAACCATAAATACTCCGGCAAAAATCCAATGTCCGGTACCAATATTCTCCATAGCAATAAATCTAGTGCAAAGTAAACCATGAAAAAGCAAATTGAAGCCGTAGAGCAGTTCCACAATGCCTTTAAAATTGAGAATCGTTATCAGGCTACTGCCGATATTGACGAAAAAACCAAATTCCTACGCTATAAACTGATGCGGGAGGAGAACGAAGAATACCTGGAAGCGGCTCAAAACGGGGATCTTACCGAGATTGCGGATGCTCTGGGAGATATGCTCTACATTCTTTGCGGTACCATTTTAAGTCACGGCTTACAAGACAAGATCGAGGAAGTGTTTGAAGAAATTCAGCGCAGTAATATGTCCAAATTGGACCGAAATGGAGAACCTATCTATCGTGAGGATGGGAAGGTGCTTAAAAGCGATCAATACTTCAAGCCTAATATCAAAGCGATTCTAGAGCGTTAATCAGTTTTTGGGCTATGGCCCGATGGTTATAATGCGCTTCAATTTTAGCGCGAGCCGCCTTGCCAATGGCGATCAACTCATTTCTGTGATCCCGGAAATGGAGGATGCGTTCCGCCAGTAATTGAGCATTAGCCTCAACCAAAGAAATCTCGGTATCTGGACTAAATACCTCAGATACAGTGTTGTTCTCCTTACTAATAATGGCTTTACCTGCAGCTGCATAGTGATAAAGCTTATTAGGAATTACCAGATCAGTTTTCTTCGATTGACCAAATACTCCCAATCCCAAATCAAAGGCCTGCACCTCTTGAGCCAGGTTTTCATAAGCAATCCAACCTTTAAATAGATCGAGACTTAGACCTGCTTTTTGGGCTTGCTGCCGAGCCGATTCATATTGGTGTCCAGTTCCTAAAAGCCTAAAGTTTAAATCGGGCTCATCCTTTAACAGGGCCAGGGCAGCGATAATGGTGCTTACACCCTGTAAGGGAACGAAAGTGCCATAAAAACCTACTTTCAGGGGTCCCGAGCTTTGAGGATATTGAGCCTGGAATTCCTCACTATGCACACCAACCGGTACCACCGCGGTTTTCAAACGACCGGGGAGGAGGAGGGTCTTTTTGAAATAGTCCAGATGTGCCTGTGTATCGGCCAGCAGGAGATCGCAATTGCGAAAATCACGGTAGTCAATCCACCATTTCTGAGGCGCTTTCCAATAATGACCATAGTCCACCACCTTAGTGAGATAGCGAGAAATCAGAGGATCAAATACAACCGGAACCTTAGAATAAGACTTTACAAAGCTTAAATCGCGATGCCGGAAGGGAGGAACGTAAACAAAATCGTTCTTTAAACTAAGATCCCGAAGTTCCGCTCCATATTTCGAGCGGCGCTCCGGGATCTTATAAAATTGTACATCATGTCCTAATTCTCTCAATCCTTCTGCCAGGATATGGGTGCGATTGTATCGGAATCCGTCCTTGGCGGCAAAGAGAATACGCATGAAAGGTGAGGGGAGATTCTTTAGTGTTTACCGAATTTGGTTTTCAATTTACGAATCTGTCCTTTGAGTTTTTCTGAAGACTCATTGATGGCCTTTTCAAAGCTCGCTTCATGGCTCTCAGCAAAGAGGTCATTGCCAGGAATATTAAGCTTAACCTCGGCTTTCTTGTTCAATTTAGCGTCGTCTTGAATCAGCTTCAAGTATACTTCAGCGCCTACAATCTGATCGTAGTATTTAAGCAGACCAGATACCTTTTCTTCGGTATATTGAAGCAACTCATCACTTGCTTTAAAGTCTACAGTTTGGATATCCCACTTCATAGGTATTGTTTTAATTCAGAGCGCAAAGATATACTTGGCATTAAATTAGCAGTTAGTGCGCACGAAAATGTATAAATACTAGTTTTGCACAAAGCCAAATTCAAGATGAAAAGACTAATTCTATTAGGAGCCTTATTCCTCGGGTTTGCGGCCCAGGCTCAGGAAAAACCAGTAATCTCTTCTGCGGTAATCGCCATCGACCGAAATAATGATGTGCCAGGAGCAAAGGGATACATTGATGAAGCTCAAACCATTATCAGTGGAAAAGCTCTTAGTGAAGTTCGCGAAAAAGACTTAGCCAAATTCTACTACTACAAAGGATTGATCAATTACCGGGTGCATAACAGCCCAGACCCAGCGGTTAAAGCTTTAGATGCCGATGCCTTAGATAAGGCGGTAGAAGGATTTACCCAACTTATTGAATTCGAAGGGAAAACAGGGAAGGGGCGTTACAGCGACGAAGCTAACCGCCAAATGCAATTACTGGCCAACGATATCGCCCGTCGTGGAATCGAAGCCAGCACTAAAGGAGAATACATGAGCGCTTATGCGGATTTCTTAAAATCTTATGAGCTCAAACTGGATGTTGCGAAAATGACCGACACCAGCATGTATTATAATGCCGCTTTAATGGCTCAGCAGAACAAGTCGTACGACAAAGCCATTCCCATTTATGCCAAGCTAGTTGAGATGAACTATCACGGTACCCGTTACTACGCAGTAGATGCGGCAACTGGTGATACCATGGATTTCTCCAATCCCAAACAGATGGAGAATGCCGTAAAGCAAGGAGCGGTAGTTAATCCAATGGCTGACGGAGATATTCGTCCAAATCTTTATACCACATTGATCTATCTAACCCTAGACCAGGGCGATACAGCCAGCTACAAAAAATATTTAGCCGAGGGTAGAGCCAAATTCCCAGACAATGTGGATATCCTGAAAGCAGAGCTGCAATTATTCTTCGACAATAAAGAATACGACAAAGCGCTCGCTAACCTCGATAAAGCCATTGCAACAGATCCACAGAATGCGGTAATGTATTATAACAAAGGCGTGATCCTGCAAACCGAGATGAATCGCACCGGTTCAGCTTTAGAAGCCTACAAAAAGACCTTAGAGATTGATCCGGATTATACCGATGCCTTGTACATGTCTAGTATCATTTACATCGACAGCGCCAACGCTATTGGTGATAAGATGAATGAGTTGCCATTAAATGCTACCAAGAAGTACAATGCTCTGGAAGCGCAACAGAAAGAAGTATTCACCGTGGCTTTACCATTTTTGGAAAAGGCCTATGAGAAGAATAAGGATGACGAGCAAGTACGCAATGCCTTAATGCAAGTGTACCGTGCTCTAAGAATGTACGACAAAGCCAAGGGCTTAATGGAATAGTATAAATAGAGAAGGAGATCTGAGAGGGTTTCCTTTTCTTTTGAGAGTTTTATTTGACATAATATTAATTATGAGGTTAATACTCTAAGGATTATTGATAAGGTTAAGATATTTTAGCGACTCAGAGAAACTAACCATTTGCTGCTGCTCAAGAACATCATGTTACGACGAATCTCAATGAAAAGAATATTAAAAGAATTATAACGCACTTTACTTTCCTTTATGCTGTGGCAGTGAGATTCCAATGTTTTGGGGTTAAGTTCATTTTG
This sequence comes from Croceimicrobium sp., assembly GCA_965279135.1. Taxonomy (GTDB): domain Bacteria; phylum Bacteroidota; class Bacteroidia; order Flavobacteriales; family Schleiferiaceae; genus Croceimicrobium. Next base: position 1,364,181 of record OZ257133.1, read on the forward strand.
CCTTCCTGCCTGTCGGCAGACAGGGATGCAAAACGAACCAAAAAATCAAGAAGAAAAAAGCTTCAGCCCGCTCTGTCCAAATGCATGTAATAGCTATTAAAGTAATTCTCCGCTACGCGCAGAAAACGTAAACGCCTTTAACGTATTACTAAGCATTTGTCCATTCACGGCCCTCGCTGACCCGCATTTTCTTCTGGCCAGCGCGCTTTCAGAAAAGATCCCTGTAAGTGTTGTGATAAGCACTTGCGATTACATTATTCATGGCATCCAATTCAGGTTGCAATACACCGGTTAAAGACACCATATCAGAAAATAGTCTGTAAGAATACTTTATTAGAATGAACCCCAAAATTATCGAGAAGTCTGGATCCTCTACATCCATTGTCTGCATATATGTAATAACATCGTTTCGTTTACCGAAATCTGTAATTATTGATGGTGTTGCCAAATCACCATTGTGTTTCCAATGATTATTGTGATAATGAATGTTGTTTCTCTGCAAGGCAAAATCATTCTCATCAATTTTCTTGAAAAAAGAAACAATTTCTTGGTCCCACAAGTCAATATCTGAAACAAAGAGGACTCTTTGAAATATTTTCCAAACACGATAATGAGGCAACGACCCCATTCTTATTATCTTGATCTTCCTTTCGGGGACAATTCCTTTTTTTAACTGATTCTTGGAGATTTCTTCAGGTTTAGGCCATACATCAAGCACATAATCTACATTGTTAATGCGAGGCAACGAAACCCCGAGAAAACATAAAATAGATTTGACGGCAAAGAATGCAGTATGGTATCCACTTGACAAGGACCATGTGGAAAAACCATTGTCTGAGTGAAATTGAGTTGCACCTGAGACGCTTATGGCTTTGTGTAAGAGAAATATCCCTTCATGCAAAACTGCCTCTCTTGAACCAAGCATCTCCTCAATACTGAACTTGCTTTCGCCAGTCTTAGGAACTGATACAGCATTACTGGCTACGTCCGGAATTTCACTTATTTGATTGGATGGTGGACTTCCAACAGGATTTATGCTTGGCACATGAGCTACCCATGATTCCTTTATAACTTGCCAAGCTTTAGCATCAATGCGTTTGACCTTAAGTTCAAAACTCATATTACATCGCAATGATGATTTAGAACAACCTTAGATGACCTTCTGAAGAATCTTCAACCAATGCTTTTCTAAGCTCAACAATTAAATCTTCACCTGCCTCTTTCTCTGCGGCACTACCTGTCCCCTTACTCCATGAGCTAAAATCAAAGTGATTTATTTCTTGAAAAACTTTCGTTGCATCAGCTACCCTGAATGCTTGATGTTCTTTTAGACAGATTGAAAAGAATGTCGGTAACGCGTTTAATAAGGCACCAAATCCAAGAGTTTTAAAGAAAACCGAATCCTTTCTACCATAAAGGGTCGGAAAGACATTTCTTAATGCTAAGAAATAATTAGCCATTATTACTCTCTGCTCAAGAAGAGTATAAGGTTCAAGTATCCTATTCTCCAGAATCAAAGGAGTAAACTTTCTTACGAACTGTGTAAGGGATATTTCTCCCGTCTTTGGCGAACTTGTAACAACAATTCTTCCATAAAAAGGAGAAGTTTCATCCTTTTTCAGCATTTCCGCAATATCTCTCGCTTTCTCAGCGGCAATTTCTGACGGCTTTTTGTCTTTTAGGTGTGGCAGAAGATCTAGATACAGAGATTTAGGTACACCTAATGCCTTAGTATTAATTGTTACAAACTGTTCTATTTGTCCTTCGACATCAAGATTTAGAAAAGCTATTACGGGAAGAACTAAATCAGATTTAGCTTCATGCGCTCCTGCCAGTCGATGCTGCCCGTCAATAACCCAGCCTGCCTTTGATTTAGGAATTGTAACCTTTTTCTTGTTTGCTGAAAGTTGCGCGTTGTCAAAGCTCAACAAAATGGAAATCGGAATTGGTTTTTTACCATCAATGTATTTCGCTATATCCCTAACTCTTGAGGGGGATAATGTCCGTTGGTAACCCTCGTCCTTATCCTCTGATCTCCTGTTGATATCAACACTTTCCCAAAGCACTGAAGCCTTAGCAAGAAAGAAAACCATTTGGTGGTTACCTTGATCAAAGCTTACACATGTAAAGCTAGTTGTTTGTGTTCCGGTTCTGGCCATTTTTTTAATTTAATAATTGAAGAAATCGGGTTTTTGGGCAACCGCCATTTTCTCAGGATCTGGAGTAAAAATTGGTGTACCCAATTCTCTATATTTTAACTTGTCATTTTGAAGATCCTGGATTCGCTCCTCTCCAATTTTGATATACTTTTTGTATTTCTCTATCCCAATTGCATTTCTTCCATTCTTGATGGACGCAATCACACTTGTACCTACCCCGGAAAAAGGATCAAGAACCCAATCATTCTTGTTGGTAAGCGCTAACACACACCGTTCAACAAGTTCAACAGGAAACTGGCATGGATGGCCTGTTTTCTCTCTATGATTGGCCTTTACATTTGGAATTTCCCAAACCTCTCTGTCCCAATCTTCTTTTAGGACAGTCCAAACGTCCGATGGGTTTTTGCCATTTGGGTTTCCTGAAATTTTTCCTTTGTTAGGACCCTTGTAATGCTTCTTTCCGGGATACTTTGCGGGAACTCTTACATCATCCAAATTGAACACATACTTGTTTGATTTCGTAAACCACAAGATTGTTTCGTATCGTCCAGAGAATTTGGTTTTAGCATGATATCCATGGCCGAATTTCCATATGATTCTGTTCTTCAATATCAATCCATGATTCTTGAAGATATCGTAATAGAATATATCTAATGGAAAGACTTCCTTAGTCTTCGGATCAATGTAATTCCCAACTTGCCAACAAATACTTCCATCTTCTTCAAGAAAGGAGATTAGCTGTTCAATTATTGCTTCTTGCTGTTTAAGGTATATTTCAATTGACTTCTTGGTCTCATACTCCTTATTCACATTGTAAGGTGGTGATGTGATAATAAGTCGAAACTTTAGTTTATCAAGTTTGTCTAAGACCTTCTTCGCATCTCCATGTATAAACTGATGTTCTGGAAGGTTATGACCATTTATTTTTTTCCCATTCTTCATTAAATATCAGCTTTCCATTTCAAGTTTAAGATTCTTACATATTTCATTTAGTATCTCACAAGGGTCTACATCTATTGCAAGTGCGATCAAATACAATTCATCAACCCTTAGTTTGGTACTTGGATTATTCGCAAGTTCACTCAATCTTGTTTTGCTAATTCCTGTCTTCCTGGCTACGTCTGAGCGATTCACTGATTTCCTTGAAAGGTATAGTCCTAATTCGGTCATTTTGATCTGAATTTGAGAACACAAATTTACTTATTCGGATACTTTTTTCAGAAAATCGGAACTTTCATTTTGAATTTTGTCCGACTATCATTACATTTGATCTGATAATCGGAAATAATCATCGCAAAAACGGACAAATGGGTCGTCTGAGATATACAAAAGAACAATTGGAACAAATTGTTTTCACTCAACTTGAAAACCTTGATGCAATGAATGATCTCCTAAAGATCATGAAGCTTCAGAATGAGCTTATTGAAGGGTGCTAATAAGAAATTGAAAGATGAAATATCTTAGTTTAAAGAGACTTTTGTTAAGTACCCAACAGCATTGGTTAAAAAGGGGGGGGAATAATTTTTTCTCTTTTTTAGGTCTGGATCTAATAGCCAGCGATGGTAGAACGGAAACTGGCACTACCTCACCCTGTTTTAAATTGGTTTACTACCCTACTCCTTTCACTCGATGGGGAAACACCAATTTAACCAAAGCAAAGTAACATAACGCAATAAATTATGAGTTAATAACATTTAGCAATATTCATAAAAAAGGACCTTCATTTATCTGATGTCCATATTCTAGAGCGACCCTTACTTGCTGCAATAATCCAATTGACCGTAATTTTGCTCTGCTAACTTTACGCACTCTATTCTAAAATTTGATCTATCATTTTTTTGTCACAAGATAAAATGTACAGCATGAGAGTTTCTAGTCGATTCTCAGCAAATCATATTCGTCTGATTTAATGGGAAATTGTTCATTGCGTTACCCAACTATGCTTGTCAAGTGTTTGAGTTTAGCGTTTCTTAGCTCCCTTTTTAGGAAGCTTTTTCTGATTTAAATGACTGATTTGGAACCCCAACAATACAGGATGCTATTTTGAAATCAATTTCATCATAAACTGGGGTTTCTTCATATATCTTAGTCAGTGTCTCAACATCAAATTCGATCCTTTTTATTTCATAAGGAACGTTTAAGTTATTCAGGTTGAAGACCTTTCTTCTGTCTTTATTCCGATCTCTTTTATCATCTAAGTACGGCTGTAAAAATTCAATCCATGTTCTTGAAAATGCATCAAAGTCAATAAAACTCTTCTTTCTATCAAATAATTGCAAAAGCTTAGAAATGATTTGTTTCTCTTCATTCGGGATGTTTCGCTGATTATGTCGATATAATAAGACCTGTTCAGCAACCTGAATTGCTCTTTTTTTCTTAGGTGAGAGTAATTCTAGCTCATTGTCTTTTAATAATTGTATGTACTTAATTAAGTAATGGTCATTCCACTCAATACTCTCCTGCTTTTTGTTTCGGAGATACTTCTTGAGTAATTCACAGATGATAGGAAAGTCGGTATGAATAGTTACTCTTTGTTTTGGCACTATAAAGTACCACTTTGGAGAGTGTTGTTTATCACCTCTTAACGCAATAAAACACCATTCTTCAGAGCTATCAACAAAACTAACTCCTGTCTTTAGAGTAACTTTTACATTTCGTAACTCATTGTATTCTTCATTGGACAACAATGCATCATTTCCTTCCTTGAGGTTAATTATTGATCGAAAGCTATCTGAAATCCCTTCCCAAGAATCATCTGCTTGTTCGTAAGCTTCAAATTCCTTTATCATCTCTTGAAGTGAGTCTGATTTGCTAAAGTGTTTGAACTTAAGTTGATCAGGTATTTTGAAATTCGACCCTATGGTTGTGTCAACTAAATCGTTCAATTCCATTAGCTTCTTGTCCCCATTCAAAGAAAATTCTTCGGAGTCGTCAGGCCAGTACATCTCAATTTTCGAGAAAGGTGTATCCATTCTATCCACTCTGCCAAATCGTTGTTCTACGATGCGAATGACACTTGGCAAGTCTAAAAGAGTAACTGACGAAGCTTTCTGAAGATCTACTCCTTCTGACATTTTATCTGAACAAAGTGCGATAATACTCTCTTCATTGTCTGATAGCAAATGAAACTTCTCTAAGACTTCTTCGGATTCTTTCTCAGTTTCTCCAGTAGCTAACAAAACTTTAGTCTTTGGAGAAGAATCTTGTATCAATTGCTTCAAATAGTTCAGTGTGATCAAACAACTGTCAAAGGCAATAACTTTACGGTGATTATTGAGTTGCTCAACCAATAGTTTTGCTTTTCCCTTTTCTCTTTCGTTTGACAGTTTTTTTGCAAGTGTGGCAATTTGCATGTAAAGAGATTTCTCTTCCTTACATGCTTGTATATAATCATTGAGGTTTGTGTACCAACTCGGAAAATCACAATCTCTGTAATCTCGGCTGATTTGAGGCTTTAAATTCTTAGCAATCAACGTTTCAAGTATATTGATTTTAATCTTATTAGATTGCTTCTTTGTATATTTAAATTTCCCTAGTTCAGTTGCAACTTCTCCGCCTAATATATGCTCGATTAATGCCATTTTAGACGAGCGCAAGCGGTATCGAATCATGTAAATAGAAAGGTGCTTAGCAGCTAAAAACCGTTTATTTACATAATCTTGCTTCTCATCCTCTGAAATGAAGTATTTGGATTTGTTGATCTGCTTGAGATAGCTAATTCCCTTTAACTGGTTGCATAACTCACCAATTTTATAAGCAATCTCTTGATCTGCTTTAGTTTCGTTGGTTTTATAAGGAACAGGAATTTGCTTCGGGAACTTACACGTATCGCCAAGTGCGTTTTCATATAAATGAGGTTCCTGATCAATTTGTTTGTTGATTTCTCTTTTTGTCCTTCTTACGGTGAATCTGCTAATGAATTGCTTAAGGTTATTGATATCTTCTTCCTTCTGCAAATGTGGCCTTGCCTTAAGGTTTCGAAATGATTTAAAGCTCTCATCATCTAAATTGTCTACATCAAGCAGCTCCACTATTTTTAAAAGATCATCTACCTTTTTATTGATTGGAGTTGCGGTTATCAAAACCTTGAAATCTGCATTGTTCTTTCTGATCGCTACACTCCTCTTGGACTTAATATTGAGGTAATTGTGTGCTTCATCCACAGCTAGAATATTCGCCAGATTAAGATCCTCTTCAGCATCTTTTAACGACTTAAACTTACCGTTACTAAGTATACCGTTTGAGATTTGATTGTTAGAAACTGTAGCTAAACCTTTAAACTCTTTTTTCCATTTATCGATTACTAGCCTGGGACACACAATAACAGAGTTATCATTTTCTCTTCTTCCATTCTCCCAAAGCCAATTCTTAAGCGCAAGAATTATGGTAGAACACATCTTGGTCTTTCCCGCTCCAGTAGGGTCAGCAATCAATACATTAGCATTTTCTTGTAAAATAGAAATGGCTTGTGCTAGTCCTCTTTTTTGTGTGGGCCACAACTTTGCATTTTTAAGCTTACTACTAAGTGTTTCAAAATCAGACAACCAGCCACCCTCTATTACCTCGGCTATTGCTCTTGCCAATGCTTCTTTCCAACCTAGGGGTTGAATCAGATTTTCCAAAAGGTCGATTAATTCATGGTAAGGTGTGGCTTTTTTAAAGTAATTATCGGCAATCAACTTTATATCCTGATGAACGCTTTCTTGATTTTCCGCAATTACTCGATAGTTCGCCTCGGTTTGTTTGAACAATCCGTTGTCACTAAAGTTGGAAGAACCTAGCATGGCCATTTTATGACTCACGTAGATTTTAGCGTGTAGCTTGTTGTAAAATCTTACCTGAACTTTACCTGATTTAATTTTTTCAATTAGGTTAATCACACTCCCACCCTGCAAAATTGAAAATCCTTTTTTTAACCAGTATTCTTTTATTTCCTTATCAAGCGGTTTTGTGTGGTATCGCTTTCTGCCTCTAAAATTGGGGTCGAATCCCAGCACTATTCGGATAGGGTTAATATTATCGTAATTGTTTTTTCCGAAGGTGTCAATCAAGTGTGAAAGGGAAGTATATCCTGTAAGTAATACAAACTCCTTGGCAATTTTTAGGTCTCCAATTAATACATCTCCCACTTTTCGATTTGCATCCTCAAGATTTAATGGGAAAACATCCTGCAAAGGCCATTGAAAATAGGGTGCCAGGTGGTTTTGAAAATCTAAAGCTAATTGACCGCTTTCAGATATTTTATTTAATTCATTGGACATCAAAGCGTGTGTAATCGACTATCTTGTTTAATAAAAGCCTTGGCTACTCTAACTCCAATTGATATTATGCCGCTTTCCCCCACTCCACCTTTTTAAAAGAGAAACACGGCTTTAGCCAAAGCGACATAACTCAACTCCGTGTTAAGCAGTAACTATTATCGAATTTTCATTAGTAAGTACTAAGCTAAGAGTATTTAGTTTTACAATTACCGATACAAATAGGTTTAGTTTTTAGTATAAGCTTTCAAAGTACCCATTCAATAAATTTAATTCAAAAAGGAAAGGAGAATCAAAGTGAATTCTATACTTAGGTTGGTACTATAAGCCCCCTATGAACCATCCTATGACAATTTGCACAAACTAAAACTAGATCTTCAAGACTAGTATTGGACTCCTTATTTAATTCACTTAAGGGTGTTTTATGATGGCATTCAATAAAATCCTTTCCTACTAGACCATATTGCAATTCAAAATCAAAGCCACAAATTTCACAGAACAGTCTTCCATTCTTATCCTTAAAGTGTTTCTTTTTTCGTCTGACAATAGCTTGATTCCGTTCAAAGTACTTATGTAATTTGTACATAACGGCTCCTTCCTTTACCGCCAATGATTCTGACTCAATCTCCATTCCACTAAGTTTAGACCTTATTTCATGGTCGCCTACAGCCTCTTTAATCTGATTAGATATGTGTTTTAATTCGCTTCGTTTTTCGACATATTCATCAAAGAGCTTTTTATCAAGTGCGCTGTACGCGGTCATTCCTTTGCCAGAATAATCCGGATCAATCGCAAGGAAGTTGCTTAGTTTGAGGGATACACCATTAGGGTTCCTAAAATTAGTCTTGTCTTTTAATTGATCATGAATTGGCAACAGGTTGAGTATTTGGGATAACTCTATAATCGCTGGATTTCTCGCATGAATTTGTCCTGGCTCCAGTTTAAAATATAGGTCTAAGGCTAGAAGAATCTCATCCCGAGTCCATTTTGGATTTTTCATTATTAGGGGGTGGTGAAAGATAATAGGATAAAGTAGGAATTTTAATCTACGAAAAGAATCCCTTTTTCAATTTGTTCTTCTTAAATAAATCCTTTAGGTAATCGAGCCAGGATCGCAATCCTATCTATCAAACCTTTCCCCACGAAAATACCTCCCACCTCTACTCCACTGCTCAACATCAAGTCTAGTGATTCGATTACAGAGCAAAAAGGATACGTAGCGTGCTAGAAAAAGCCCAATAAAGAAGGCTATCACATTCAGTACTGGATAATCCCAGCCGATCCAAGTGGGAAGAAACCAGACTCCGACCAAAATACCGCCCCCAACAAACAGGACGATTAAAGGACACAGCAAACAACCTCCTGCGGAATCAGGATCTCTCATGGTTAATACTCAATTATAGCAAACACAGCCTTGACACCCTATCAAGGTAGAACTTTCAGTACTAATGGAGTAGTACCGAAAACACAGCAGTCAATCCTTCTAAATGCTATGAAGGAACCCTTTTAAAAAACAAAATGCAAGCCCAGACTACCTAAGCCTCACAACTAGCACAGTCCTTCTTCTGCTTGAACTTTTGAGCGGCATTCATGCTGTGCTGGTAGTAGAGCGACTTTAGGCCTAATTGCCAGGCAGTTACGTGGATTTTGTTGATCTCTTTAGTTGGCATATCCGGATGCACAATGATATTGAGGGACTGACCCTGATCAATGTGGTTTTGACGGTTGGCCGCTTGGTAAATGATGTCTAACTGATCAATCTCGGAATAGGTCTTAAAGACCGCTTTCTCTTCCTCAGTTAAGAAATCAAGGTGTTGTACTGAACCATCGTAATCGCGAATGCTCTTCCACACTTCTGCGGTGTTCTGGCCCTTTTCTTCTAGGAGTTCAGTCAGGAATGGATTCTTAATGGTCGTCTTGATCTTGGCGATATCCTTTACATAGCAGTTCGACCAAATGGGCTCAATGCCTTGTGAAACCTGACCAAGGATAAATGCGGAAGAAGTGGTAGGTGCAATTGCGTTTAGTGTGGTATTGCGTCTATTGTAACCCTTAAGTACCTCTGGCTCTCCGAATTTATCAGCTAATTCCGCCGAAGCTTTGTAAGAACGATCCTTGATTTCTTTAAAGATCTCGCTATTTAAATCAAAAGCTTCCTGACTATCAAAAGCCAGTCTCTTAGATTGCAATAGGGAATGCCATCCCAAAGCTCCTAAACCTAGAGCGCGATTGGCTTTAGAGAAATTGTAGGCCCTCTCCATAAAGAGGAAAGTTTGTCGATCTTCCCGATTATCAGAATCGCGATAGTCTTCTAATTTTTCGATAAACTCGGTAATGATTGCATCCAGGAAGTAGACCATGGTTTCTACCGCATCGGTATCCTTCCATTTATCATAGTGCAATAGATTAATACTGGAGAGCACACATACGAAGGACCAGTTATCATTGGAAGGCAACATGATCTCCGTACAGAGATTACTGGCATGGATCTGATGTTTTTGATCTTTATAAACATCTACCGTCTGGTTATTCGCATTGTCGGTAAAGAAGATGTAAGGATAGCCCATTTCACCCCGACTTTGGAGAACCCGCGCCCAGATGGTACGCTTTTCCACATCACCATCTACCATTTCCTGCATCCAATCATTGCTTACGGTCACGCCATGAGTCAATTGTTGGATAGGATTCCCCTCCTTACCGATTTCCAAAAATTCTTTGATATCCGGATGATCAATAGGTAAATAAGGTGAAAAACGACCACGGCGCACTGAGCCCTGACTTACCACATCTACAATGGATTCAAACAATTGCATGATGTGCACGGCTCCTGAAGCTTGTCCATTATTCTTAATGTCAGCTCCGCGATGACGTAATTTCCCAAAATAGCCAGAGGTACCCCCGCCTAATTTAGACATCATCCCTACTTCAGATTGGGTGTAAAGGATGTTACCCATATCATCATCGATATGCGAACCGAAGCAACTGATTGGTAAGCCCCTCTCCTTTCCGAAGTTTGACCAAACCGGCGACGCCAGAGAGAAAAATCCTTCTGACATATAGTTGTAAAACTTTTTGGCATAGCCGGGCATTTGCAGAATTTCCTCTGCTCTTTGGCCAATCTCCATGATACGCTCTTCTGGTGAAGTGCCTTCGGTGAGGTATCCGGCCGCTAGGAATTTGCGACTGTTTTCATTCAGCCATTCAAAACCCTTGGAAGCTTTATCAGTGCTGAAATTCTGGATTGCTTCTTTACGAGCGTCAACCAGGGCGTTGGTGCTGCTCTTTTTTTCGGTTTGCGTTTTCAATGTCATAATCAGAATAGGTCTTCGCTAGTTATACTTTGAGTTCTTTTACTGTAGTTCACCGATCGTTTCACGAAAAAGTCACCGTGCTTGGTGCCAATAATTTCATCGTCGAACCACTCTGTTTCTGCTAATAATTCCTGGTTGATATCAAAGATTTTATCGATACCAATGCTTTCCAATGAATTGTTGAATCGATTTTTAATGAATTCGTTCACCACCGCTTTGGGTAAGAAATCCAATTCTCCATTCTCAAAAATCCAGTCTACAATTTTGGCTTCAGATTCAAATGCCTGCTCGCAGAGTTCCTGGATGTTTCTGCGGTAATCATCATTAAACCATTGTGGGCGCTCGCTTTTGATGATGTTGATAATGTCAATTCCAAAGTCACCGTGAATCTGCTCCTCTTTAGAAGTAGCTTCTACCACATTGGAGATACCTTTAAGCATATTGCGATGCTTATTGAAGGCCATAATGATTAGGAACTGGGAGAATAGAGATACGTGCTCGATAAATAGAGAGAATAGCAATACCGATTCCGCATATTCCTGCTGATCCTCACTTTTAGCATTTTTGAGGGCCGTCTCTAAATAGTGTACCCGCTTCATGATCACTGGCTTCTTCTTCAACTCGGCAAATTCAGCATTCAGGCCAAGAATTTCCAGGAGGTGTGAATAAGCATCGTGGTGGCGAACTTCACTTTCGGCAAAGGTGGCCCCTACTGAACCGATCTCTGGTTTTGGTAGGCGATGATAGATATCTCCCCAAAAAGACTTTACGGCCACCTCAATCTGAGAAATGGCCAGCATGGTGTTTTTTATCGCGTTTTTTTCCGTTTCATTCAGCCTCGCTTTAAAATCCTGAATGTCGCTGGTGAAGCTGAACTCCGTATGGATCCAATAGGAATGGCGAATAGCGGAAACGTATTCGTAGAGTTGCGGGTATTCGTAAGGTTTTAGATTAATTCGCTTTTCGAAGATATCTGACTTGCGGGTTTCCGCTCTCTTATTTCGATAAAGGATATAAGCTTTGGCAACATCGAGGAATTCACTTTCCATCAATTTGTTTTCCACAACATCCTGCACCTCTTCAACCGTAGGAATGTAATGGCTGTCCAATTCTTTTCGCTTTTTAAGCTCTTGCAAGACCTCAAAAGCAACATTTTGAGCATCATTTTCACTTCCGTGATCGACTGCCTGCATGGCCTTAAAAATCGCGTTCGCAATCTTCTGAAAATCAAAATCGACCGTGGTATAGTCGCGCTTTATTATCTGTAATATCTCCATGAAAAATCTATTTGGAATTGATCTAATCTGACCCTATTGTGAAATTCAGAAATAATTGATCCGGATCGAATCGCAGGAATTTTGGTTTTCAAACAAGTTTTGCACAATCCATTTTTGAAGCGCTTATCAGGATTGTGAAAAAACATAAGAGGACCAATTGATCTCAACACCTTGTGCGTCAGCGGAATACTAGATACCGACCTTTCCTTTGCCAGCAAGAATCTCTAAACCAGCATTATAGCCTTTAGACTTACTGAGGAATCAAATTATAGTCGCAGAAATTTCAGTCGGAAATCCTACTAGGTAGAATAGTTATGGCGATAAATAGAGATGAAAAGAGGGTCTAATTCTTTAGTCTTGATTCGACGCAATAGGCTAAGCAGTTCATGCTCCCGCAGCTGGTTCCATTAAATGCACTTCCGAAAATTGAAGTCACTTGCCTGGATCAACTGGCATTCGGTCTTTTAGTTTTAAAGCCTAATTGTATATTTCCTTCCTATCGGAAGGCTATAAGGTCAAATTACATTGAGCTCATTTTCCAGGTTATCCTTAGCTTATAATGCTACCTTTCAATCCGGATCAAAAAACAACCAAGAAAGATGCCTGATGCATTTAAAATCATCTTATTATTCCTTGCTGGAGCTTTCACTTGCATTATAATCCTTGTCAATCAATACAAATTTGATAGTCCAACAGAAACTTTCCCTGGCACCGAGCTTAAAACAAGTAGTGAAAAACCCCTTGCTGATGATGACCACAATACTAAGATTGAAGCTTTAAAGAAGAAATCCATCTACCATTTCCACGATAGAACCAAGATTCTTACCTGGATGGTCTTAATTGTATTTCTTTCCGGATTCTCATTTGCCGCTAGTCCTTTAGTAAAGAGGGAATTAAACAGGCTGACAACAATATTCAAGTTACCCAGTAGCTCTTTATGGATCAGGGTAATTCTCGCGCTCCTATTTTTTGTTTCAGCATTTGTTTTTTCAGGTGGCTATTGGCTCTATCTCTTTAAAGGCGCGGGAAATAAAATCCAAAACTTTTGGCTGGTAATGGATCATTTCGGAATATTCTTTAAGAGTCCCACCTGGACCAGCATTTCAGTTACCCTTGTATCCAGTATTGCCACCTTACTCGCTTTAATGGGAATGATCAGCTTAATGCAGGTAGCGCAGGTAATGTCGACCCAAACCAAGAGTTTAAAACCTAGCAATGATCATGACTCAAACCTGGAAGACTTAATCAAGAAATTCAAGCTTATTGATCATTGTTTAATGGTTTTTCTTACGGTTCTATCCGTATCTGTAGCGGGTGGGGTGATCACTGCCGTGTTTAATCGAGAAGCCGTACTTGAAGTACTTCATGAACATGTGTACATTGAAAATTTCCTTTTACCTGAACAGTTCATTGTCCTCTACGGGTTTTCATTCAGTGTATTTCTTTTTCTTATTTATTTTCCAACCAGGATGGTCCTTAAGGTTCAGGGAAGGCGCGTTTTGGAAGAAATAAGTTTCGAAAATATAGACGGTGAAAGGGAACAGTTTTTAAATAAATTGTTCAAGCTTGAGCATTCAGGAACTCGAATTGCAAGTACCGGGATTTTTATACTTAGCCCTTTGATCAGTGCTTTCGTAAATAACATCTTCAGCTTTTTATAGTAAAAAGAGAATTATCCCTGATCCCTAAGGGGATAATCCCCTATTTCGGTTTCCCCTCTTCTTTTAGTCCACTAATTCCCCGAAATTCCAAGCGCTTTTCCAACTCCTCTTTTTCAGCGAGCAATCCGGTATTTGTTGCTCGCAGATGAAATTATTAGGTAAGGCAATCCACCCACGCATATATCATTTATAACCTTTAATTTTTAGATTATGAGTAAAACTCATCTCTTAAGATTTTCGGAAGTTGAGCATGCGATCTCCGAAATGAAATCGAAACATGTAAAGATCCTGGTGTCCTTCGAATCAGGATTAGCGGTGGTACGGCTACCTAAAAATCTTGATCTTCAGGATTTAAACTATTCGGAAAGCTTTCACACAGAAACGCCAAGATTTGCGCCCGAAACCGAAGCGCATAAGGATGATCATGCCATGGTCTCCAGAATGTGGCAGGAATATGAGGAAAAGGGTCCCCCTCCCCCTCCGGTTTATAGCGAGGAGGAATTGCAAGAACAAGCCTTATCAAAAAAGGAACGTAATCTGGAAGAGCTTGCATCTACAGAGGGCCTTGGGCAAAAAGCCAAGATCTGGAAGTATATGACTGGTCAGATTAATGTTGCCTTCGTAGTGGTAGACAGTACCCATAAGAAACAACAGTTCTCTATTGATGAGCAATATTCGGCTTATTTAGCTGCTTACAACGGCATTATCCTTATTGCGAACCAACTGATTGAGAATGAAGCCCATTTTCATGTTTTTGCGAGGTACGTTAAAATTGACGCGGAGAATACACCACAGAAATCTCAATATTCCTATGCAACCCAGATAATAAGACCGGCAATGATCGCCTTAAAGTATCCAGGGTCCTTTAATGGTGCAGACCAATACGCAGATGACATATCTAAAATTATGGGTGCAGATTGGGGATATGTGTTTTTCAGTACGAAGTACACAATAGATAACTATTCCGGTACTCGAGGATATGCGGATCATACTTACTCTTGGGCTTTGATGAAATATACCAGCAACGAGAGTGATGCTGCCTATACATTTTCTCATGAGACCTGCCATGTGTTTTCGGCACTAGATGAGTACACTCCGGATGACCCCTGTAGTGCTAAAGCAGGCGTTTTCGACACGCCAAATAGCAATAGCGATTATTGTAAAAGACCTTTACACCTTCCTTGTATTATGCGAAAGGATGGGGACGGTTTTTGCTATTTCACCCGCAAGCAAATGGGAATCGGTGCCTGGGCTGTTAATGCGAATATGGATACACTGGCAGGAGCCAATAGTAATGCCCGCCCCAGTATCACCGCTTATAAAGGAGCCCTCTATATTGCCTATCGCGGAGTTTACAATGATGATCTTATCTATTATACCAAGTCGGAAGATAATGGAGTAACCTGGTTGTCTCATCAAGCTTTGACCGGGATGCATAGTAAAACGGCACCAACTCTGGCTGTTCATGACGATAAACTCTATATAGTATTTCGAGGAAGAGTCGACGGAGACGATGGTCAAGATGAAGCCATTTATTACTCCTTTTATGATGGTAAAGACTGGGCGCCTCTTGAATCCTTAGGCTCAACCATCGGGGCAAACAGTGCCAACTCGCCTGCATTAGCCAGTTATAGAGATGTACTGTATATGGTATTCCGAGGATGGGATAAAAACGGAAATGACCAGGCCCTTTACATCGCTACCTGCGAAGGAGGAACATGGACGCCTACTAAGCGCTTAAGTGATCAAATTCAGCAGTACAGTAACACTTATCCTTATCTCGCGGTGTTTAATGATCATCTCTACCTTTTCTTTCAGAGCACCGATAATCAAGCGATCAGATACGCCCGATTTAATGGAGTTTGGGATTCTGTGATTACCGATCTCAATGAATTGGTTGGTGCCCGAACCGGCGATGGACCTTGTGCGGTTGTTAATGCGAATAGGTTATATGTACTTTATAAAAGTGCGAATGATAATTCTCTCTGGTGCACTTATTCAGAAGATGCCAAGGCCTGGACCAAACCAAAAAGTATCAGTGCCTTTAACAATGCCTATAGCGCCACAGGGCCTTCTGCTTTGGGATTCCCAGTTCCGCAAAATGTATTTGCAAAAGGTAAAGTGCCAATTGATCGATTGTTCATGACCTTTAGAGGTGGTGGAGATGATCAAATCATGTATTTAACATACTATGATATTCCATACTTCGGATAGTGGAAAACAAAGCGGGCCCTTGGGCTCGCTTTTCTTTTGATAGACATCAATGTCAGCACTTAAGGAAGCCCAATTGCTCCATTGCAGAAATGGAAACATTTTTAATTCTTCAGGGCCCTCTATAATGCTTCACATGAATTATTTAATACGCTAAGGCGACTCATTAATCCTGTAAATCTTACTAAATTACCGATCCAAACCCCCAGAAAAATAATCTAACCAACCTAACTTCATGGAACTCACTCAATCCTCCCTCCTGGGCACTCTCATTGCCCTGGGTTTCATTTATGCCCTTCTGAGCATCCTGGTATCTATCCTCGTCGAATGGCGTAATCATTACAAAAAGGAAAGAGGTACTGTTTTAAAACAGGCTATCGTTCAAATGTTGGATGATCCTCTAAATGCGCAATACGGGCAATTAATCTTTAATCATCCCTTAATTGGAGGAATGAAAAATGGCCAAAACAATCGGCCCCCACAGTATTTAAGTAGCAGCATTTTCTCTGAAGCGTTCATTGACATCATAAGCGAGCAATCTCCACAAGACTTGATTATTAGTCGAAAAGCGGAAAAAAATAAGCTCCTGAAGTTCGAAGCCTCAGAAGCACTTCCACCGCCAGCAGATCCATTAGAGCGCTTCAGATTTGGTGTGCATGAGATGAAGGACAGTCCTTTAAAGGAATTGTTGGAATCCTACTGTCAAAAGGCCGGTAAAGACTACGTGAACCTCAAGGGACTCTTAGAAGATTGGTATGATTCCTATATGGATAGAGTATCAGGCTGGTACAAAACCAAACAAAAAAATAAGTTCCTCATTTTCGGATTTCTTGTAGCGATAGGTCTCAATGTAGACAGTCTGCACCTTATTAAAACCCTAAGTAAAGACGATGCTTTAAGAGAAAGCTTGGTAACGCAGGCTATGGATTTAGAAAGTCAGGGCGTATTTGAAGCAGAGGATCATAACGCACTCCTTACCGCATTGAAGCAGGACAGCTTGAAGCCCGATGAGTCCCAGACCTACCAATTGATTCAAAGATTTGCCTCAGAAGAAGATAAAGCCAGAATTGAGGAAGGCAGAGTAGTTCTGCAGTATTTGGACGATCAAGAAATCCCTATTGGATGGTCAGATAAGTCAGCCCCACTCAGCTGGCTTGAAAGCACAAAGGAACTGGAAACCATAACTGATGAATACACTTTAGAGAACTATGTCCTGGACCACAATTATTTTACCTCGGATGAGGGATGCGGGTCAAGGATTCTATCGATATTCTATTACCTACTGGGTATAACCATATCCGGCTTCATGCTGAGTTTTGGAGCACCGTTTTGGTTTGAAATTCTAGTGAAGCTCATCAACATTCGTCGCGCAGGTAAGAAGCCTGAAACCGCCTTAAACAGAAAAACTTCCGGAAATGCCTAAAGTACCTTTAACCAATATTCACATTCATGTATTCACCACTGAATGTGCCCCAGATAAGTTCTTACGTTCTCTCAATATCAACTTCCTAAGGCGCTTCCCTGGTCCGGTAAAAAAGATCATTGATTATAAAAGAACCAGGAGCCTCATTGATTGGCTGGCCAAATTTGGTAAATCCAAGAAGGGTGAGGAACGTAGCAAAATCAGCAAGTATATCTCCTTTCTTGAAGTAGGAACCAGTAGAGAGCAGATTGACATTTTTAGAGATGCGCTTGAGGTAGGTCAGAAATTTGACACCGAGAGCCGAATGATAGGCCTAAGTCTCAATATGGATCATATGGACGACACTGGCCAACCCCCTAAAAATTTCAATACTCAACTAAGGGAGCTTAAACGTATTAAGAAATATTATCCCGATCATTTTTTCCCCTTCGTTTGTGTAGATCCTCGGGCCCGATCCGGCCAGATGATGGTGAATTGGATTAAGAAGTTTTTTGAGAATGGGCTACGTAGTAAAGACAGCAAGCAAGTTTATCCCTTCTTTGCGGGGATTAAGATGTATCCTGCCCTTGGCTTCTTCCCTTTCGACCCGCGATTGGATCAGTTGTATGCTTATGCAGAAAAGAATGGCATCCCAATCATGACACATTGCACCAGGGTGGGATCGCAATACATTGGTGCGCGAATCGAAAGCTTGATTCCGAAAAAGGCGGAAATGTTAGGTCCAGAAGCTGGAACTTCTGACGAATTTGATCAGGTGAAAAAGGAAATTCACGACAGGATTGATCGCTACTATGCCATGGGATGGGTTAAAAACAGTGATATAGGCGATAATGACAAAGCATGCGACCTCTTTGGACACCCGCAAAACTATGTGCCCGTTATGCTGAAGTATCCCAAGTTAAAGATTTGTTTGGCGCATATGGGTGGAGATGATCAGATGTTGCTGCAGCAGATGAAAGAAGAGGAGATTCGCAGAATGAAGAGGAAAAAAAGAGAAAGCATCATTGAAGAACTGGAGATTATTAAAACTGACCATTACAATTGGGCCAGTTTGGTTAAGGACCTTATGAAACGCCATCCTAACATGTATACCGATATTTCCTACACCTTAGGTGCATTGGGTAATGAAAAGGTGAAAAAGGAGATTGCCGAATGGTTGGATACTAAAGATCAAAAGGAAAAACCCCTTGGAGATCGGGTGTTATTTGGAACAGACTTCTACATGACAGAGCGCGAAGCGCGGGAAAGCGTGCTTTATGGTTTAGCCCAGGATCACCTTAGTGATTGGTACGATAGAATGAGTCGGGATAACTGTGAAAGATATCTGTACGAGCAACCTTAAACGGAAAGAATTGACAAAAGGATTAAGCCCCTCGCCTTTTCGGGACTCCTACTTATTTTCCAAGCACAGTCCCTTGGAAAATCGAATAAATCATTTGTTCTACTAAGGTTTTGGCAATTTGCCCCGGGTATTAAAAATCCCGACCTTTCTAACTTGATTATTCCTCTTGCTTTATGATCAATGTTTTTTTGGTAGATGATGAGCCCAAAGCCCTACAGACCTTAAGTAAAGCCCTAAATACCTTTTTCTCCAATGTTGAAATTGTAGGTACAGCCTCCACAATTGATGAGGCCTATCAGGGGATTCTTACCTCTAATCCCCAGTTGGTTTTTTTGGATATCGAAATGGGTGATGAAAGCGGTTTCCAACTCCTGGAGAAGTTTGAAGCAATTGACTTTCAAGTTGCTTTTGTTACAGCCCATGAAGAATTTGCGCTAAAAGCCATTAAGTTCTCAGCTCTGGATTACATCATAAAACCTGCGGCCATCTCAGATCTAAAAGCTCTTCTAAAAAAAGTTGAAGAAAGTCCAGCAGGGAATCGCCAGGATCAGAGAGTTAAGCAGATGTTTGGCAACTTGTTAAGTACTGACAAGGAATCACATAAAATCACCATTCCTATACCGAGTGGCTACGAATTTGTAAAGGTGGTTGACGTCTACTATTTAAAAGCATCGGGGAGTTATACCGACTTCTATATGAAAGACGGATCAATGTTTACGACCACTAAAAACCTAAAACATTTCGAAGGAATTTTAGAAGGTTATGGCTTTTACAGGATACATAACTCCACCTTGATCAATGTTAAGTATATCAAGCAGATAAATAAGTCAGCCGGTGGATATGTGGTGATGGAGAACGATGAAGAACTAAGTATTTCAAAAAGCCGTAAGGATGACTTTATGAAGACCTTATCGCTTACTTAAACACAAATTGAAACCAGCCAATCATTGCAAATAGAGGTTCATTGGTAAAGTGAGATCTTTTAAATGCATTTGATTTTTTTCTTTTAATGAATGAATAGATCGGTTTATCTCCTCATCTTCCTAATTCTGATCAGTTTATTTGGATTTCCTGCGAAGGGGCAATCCGGCGACCGCCAAAACGATTCGATTCTTAATGCTCGATTGATCGAAATCAATCAATTAATCGGAAGGAAAACAGACTCTGCCATCAGTCTCTTAGACGCCGATATCGAGGCTTATCGCTCAGAAAATCAACAATTTAATATCGCCCGTACCCTATCCATGAAATCCTGGGCTTTGGTATTTACCGGTCGCTATGAAGACGGAATTCGAATTGGCCAGGAGGCATTTACCATTCAGCAAAAAATCCAGGACACCTCAGGTACCGCCCAAACATTGAACCGGCTGGGAATTCTAAATCTCCAATTTGAAAGATATCGGGACGCCATTGGATACATGCGGAGGTCGCTTTCAATTTTCGAAGAACTTAGGGATAGCCTAAATATTGACATGGTCTTGAACAACATTGGGGTGAGTTATTCCGAAATGAACCTTGCAGACTCTGCGCTTTACTATTACCAGCAATCCTTGAGTATCCGGGAACGTATTTCAATTCCCCATTGGATCGCTTTTCAGCACTACAATATTGCCGAAGTGTATATGAAACTTGAGAATACAGACAGTGCCGGCTATCACTATCTACGATCGGAAAACATCTTTCTCAATGAATCTCAAAGAAAGGAAGTGCCTGCAATGGTATTACAAGGAATTGGCAGATACTATAATGCGGTTAATCAAACTGAGTTGGGCACTAATTATTTAAAAAGAGGCCTGGCTCTGGCTGAGGAACGTGAGCATCAGATATTGATTTTAGAAGGTCGCGAGTCACTAGCTAAAGCCCTTTATAGTCAAGAATCATATAAAGAGGCCTATGAAATGCTTGATGCCTGGCAAGACTTAAAGTCTGAACTAGACAGCGTAAATCGAGCAGAGAAAGTAGCTGAAATGGAAGGACAGTTTCAATCCGCTCAGGATAAAATTGCCATAGCGGAATTAGAAACCGAAAAATTAAAGGCAGAAAGGAGCGCCCAAAGCTTTAAGATTATTGTAATCGCCCTAAGCCTAAGTATCCTTCTTGCCTTGCTTCTACTCTGGGTTCTGTTTAACCGAAAACGGCAAAAACAGAAATTGAAGGAAAGCGATTTACACACAAAAATCGCCGAGCTTAAGTTACAGGCTCTAAAAGCACAGATGAATCCCCATTTCATTTTCAACTGTATTAATACCACTCAGAATTTTGTGCTGAACCAGCAACAAGAGGAAGCTTATGAATACCTCGCAAAATTTGCCCGCCTGCTCCGGCTGGTGCTCGAAAACTCTGATAATGTGTTCATTTCCCTCGAAGAAGAGGTGCAAATGATTTCACTGTATCTGGAACTGGAAGCTATCCGCTTCGATAACAGCTTTAGCTTTCAAATTGACTTGGATAGTGATCTGCAGGAAGGGGTCTATTTAATCCCAGGAATGATCATCCAGCCTATAGTGGAGAATGCTCTTTTACATGGGATTGTCAATCGGAAAATGGCCGGTGGTCAAATTTCAATTTCATTCACTTTGAATCAGGATCGCATTAGCTGCGTGGTAGAGGATAACGGCGTGGGTAGAGCCGAAGCCCAACGTATCAAGGAAAAAAAGGCCCTGCACTATCAATCTAAAGCATTGCCAAACATCAAAAATCGCATGGCCATTTTAGAGGCTCAGGTTTCGATTCCCACCCGTCTTGAAATTGAAGATCTGTTCGAGGCTGAAAGGTCTTCAGGAACCAGGGTTACTGTAAGTTTTCCTTTCAAATAGCCTCAAGTCGATTTTTAATTATAAAGTGAAATTGGCCAATTATTGGAGATAAAGAGCCAAGCACAAAACGCCCGGATTTATATAAGAGGATCATTCCATATTTGAGCTGTAAATGCTAAAACCACAAATATGAAATCTAAGAATATCCTTGCCTCCATCCTTCTAAG
The DNA here is from genome assembly GCA_965279135.1 of Croceimicrobium sp. Taxonomy (GTDB): domain Bacteria; phylum Bacteroidota; class Bacteroidia; order Flavobacteriales; family Schleiferiaceae; genus Croceimicrobium. The sequence goes on from OZ257133.1 coordinate 1,385,806, forward strand.
CTTGAGTTTTAGTTTCCTAAGTGCACAACAAACGGGAAGCTTCAATGTAAATATCAACTTCAATAACCAAAGTCGAACCCTATCCTGCTATGTCCCCAACAGTTACGATAGCACCCAACAGTATCAATTACTGATCGGATTACATGGCTTAGGAGATAACAGCACCAACTATCGTAATGCTTTAATCAACGCTTTAAGCTGGTCTACCCATTTACCCAATACCATTTTCATCTTTCCTGATGGTGGTTCTGATCCTGCTAAGGATTTTCACGCTCCGGCTGGTGATGAAAACATCATTTTAGAGTGTATCAACTTTGGCAAACAGCAATACAACATTGATTCAACAGATATAATCCTTCAGGGCTTTTCCTTGGGTGGAAGAAGTGCTTTAGCCTTCGGACTTGATAACCCCCAACTGTTCAAAGGCCTATTATTAAACACACCGGCCGTACAAGGAAAATTAGACGCCTTAAACCTTCCTTTTGCAGGGATTCTTTACAACTACGGGAATGCTAACCAGATTCCTATCTTTTCTACCATGGGCGAGAACGATTTCTTCTATGTTTCTAATTCAGAACGCGTTGCCAGCATCCTTAAAGACAATAATGGAATTTTTCAGGATCGGATTCTGGCCAATACGGGCCATACTATGCCTGGAATCAATTACATTAATGAGGCCTTGGATTTCTTTAACAACTCAACTAAAGATTCAATTGATGTAGAGGTGTATAGGATCGCCAATAACAACAGATACTGCTCAACCAATTTTATTCCAGCCATAATGGTTCGGAATGTTGGAAGCAGCACCGTAAATAGTTTAGAGATTGAGTACGGAACAAATTCCGGCACTTCCATTTACAATTGGAGCGGAAGCATAATGCCCTTTGAGTCTAAGCAAATCACCCTACCAAGTTTCTCAGGGACTAATGGTCGTATTGATTTCGAAGCCAAGGTATTAAAGGTTAACGCTATGGTAGATTCCATCAGCTTTAACAACTCTGCTTCCAAACTAATCGTACTGGATGGATCTTCTGCCACATTGCCTTTTACGGATGATTTCGAGGATGATAATGCCCTCTGGACTTCTGGTGAGGATCCCAGTATCTTCCAATGGTATTATGATGAAACGGTGGCTCTGCAAGGGCAACAATCTATCGGCGCCTTCAATACCATTCATGTTTTCCCCACCCAGGAAAATGTTGAATCCTTTATCTCCCCTGCCTTAAACACCAACGGGCTTAATCAGGTGATGATATCCTATGACATCGCCTACAACTACCATAAGTTCACCCCTCCCTACACGGTTATGGATACCGTTTTTGCCGATACCCTGGAGGTATTAATATCTACTGATTGCGGATTAAGCTATAACTCGGTTTTCAAAGCTGGAGGAACGGATTTGGCTACTGCGAATAATCCGATTGTGAATCCACTTAATATCACTGCCGGTTTCATGACTCCATCAACAAATGACTGGCGAAAAGATTCCATTTTCGTATCGCTGTCCAATGCAGATAATATCCTGGTGAAATTCGATTATAAGAGTGCTCTGGGAGGGTCCATAAACATTGACAATTTCAAAGTGGAAGATGCCAATTCAATTTCCTTGCAGGAATTAGAGCAAAGACCGGCATTTAGCTTTTACCCTAATCCTGCCCAAAGCTTTATACAGATCGATTTTGATAAGGCCGATTTAGAAACTATGGCTATCTACGATCTCAAGGGTACGGAAGTATTTAGAGCAAACATTTATCAAAATTCTTCCTTATCGATTGATATTTCGGGATTGAGTGAGGGAATGTATGTAATTGAGGCTCAGTCTAAAGATGAGGTATATCGTGAAAAGTTGCTGGTGAAGCACTAGGACGTCTTTGGGGGCTAGCTGATATCTTTCCTGCCTGTCGCCAGACAGGGATCCAAAACGAAACAAAAAGGTCAAGGTTTGCAAGCGCAAAACCTTGGTCTTTATTAAGTCATTAATCTCTGTCCCACATGCTTCAATGAAGTATAACCCGGCTTTCGAGTCGGGTTTTTGGGCTTAAAAAAGCCACCTCCTGTCGGAGATGGCTTTCATCCATATTTGTATCGCGTTCCGGTAAGAATCTGTAGAGCTCAAATCATTTTTAAAATACTGTTGTCCCCGGCATGAATGCGAATTCCGCGAATGTTTTGTGGCAGGGTTTGCCATACATAGGAGGCATGAAGTTTTTCCCAGTTGCCATCTTCGACTGCCTTACGAGCACGAGTAAAAAAATCAAAATCGTAAATCCCATCTATCGGGGGTAGATCCCTATCTCTCAATTCTAATAGAGCATCATCCCAACCGGTTGATCTACTAAAGCCAATCGCCTTAATATGCATCTCTCTTCCACTCGGTGCATTCAGAAGCATCAATCTCACATTACTAACCTCTTTCACCATAATCGCCTGAAAATCTTCGATATGCATTGTATTTAAATCCATATCACAAAGGTTTCAAAGCCCCTTTGATCCTTCAAGAGGAATTGCCCTGTAATTGACAGGGGAAAATCCCCCTACTAGTGGGGCTTATCCCTGTATATCCCGATCCTCCCTCTTAATTCTGATGGTGAGCCTATACATTTACTTATCGAATCAAATACCCACCGTTATGTCACAACAAATCAACTGGAACGACGCGAAAACTCTAATCTTAAACTATCAAAACGACTCAAACATTCATATCCCTACCGCTGGAAATAGAAAGCTTAAAGGCTTAATGGTAGATGCAACTGACATTGCATCAATAATCAACAATCCAAACGAGGAAATTGAAAAGGTATTTATGATCTTCGGCATGACTGAAGATCCCACCCAAGGTAAGCAGGTGACCATTGTTCTCACAGGAGTAAATAGTAATGATGAATTGATAATTGATAACTCCTATGAATATTGCGACCCCTGTCCTGACGTTTGCGGCGATCTTTCATCGCACCTCTAAACTGAATGACAGGAATGATTAGTACTTCCTTCCCCCCCTGGTATCCTGGATTGATGGCGGCAATCATTAGTCCGGGATACCTTATTTATTTCGCGCTCATTTTTAGTTCCAGCCTTTTTGGAATACTGAGCTACCAGAAACTTAGCCGGGCCTTTCAGATACTAGTCATTTTACTTTCTTTAGTTACCATCACAGAAGCGACCAGCCGAATTCTAATTATCCTAAATGGTTCTTCTTTTCCAGTTTACCACCTGATCGTTCCCTTACAGATCATCTTTTACAGCCTCATCTTTCGTGAACTCTTTTTGGCGCCTTGGGTGAAAAGGCTGACTTTAATAATTGGCGCTATCTGCCTTGTTTTCAACTTTATTCTTTCCTTCGAAAAGGGCTGGGACGCTTTCCCCTCTTTAAACATCATCTTGCTCAGTACCTTTCTTATTCTATGCTCCCTTTACATCTTTTACCAATTGGTGCAAAACCCTAGTGAACGCAATCTTTTGGAGATTGGTGAATTTTGGTTTGCAGTGGGAAACCTAATGTTTTGGGCCGGCTCATTCTTAATCTTAGGTCTTCTAGAAGTTAGCCTTGCTAATGGAATAGAACGACCACCTTGGATTTTTAAAGTCCTCAAAGCGCTCAATTACCTCCTCTACTCTTGCTATTTGTTAAGTATTTATCTTGAGCTACGAAAAACAGAAAGCTCTGATGAACTTCGCTGAGAATCCAAGCTTCATTCTACTTTTAGGAACTATAGTTGCCTTTGTTCTAATCGCTTTTATAATTCTGGTGGTGATCTTATACCGTCGCTCCCAGCTTAAAATTCTCCTCGAAAGGCAGGAGTTTAAGCAGAACATTCTGGAAACAGAAAAGGAGATTCAAGAACAAACCCTCGACAATATTTCTCGCGATTTGCATGACAATTTTGGCCAAATCGCATCCCTCCTTAAAATCAATCTAAACCTGCTTTCTAAAGATTTAAAAGAGGCTGACCTACTTAGAGTTAAGGAAAGTAAAGAGCTCTTAAGCAAGCTGATCAATGATATAAAGGTCTTATCCTCTTCCCTGGCGGCGGAAAATCTTGCTAAACAGGGATTAGCTTCTCGTATCGCTTCAGATTTAGAGCGGGTAAAGCGCACCGGTTCCATTGAAGTGGACTACAAAACCGATATTCATGAACCAGAACTAAAACCAGAGGAAAGGGTATTCCTGTATCGAATTTTTCAGGAAATCCTCAATAATGCTTTGAAACACGCCCATGCCACCCGCTTTGATGTAAGTCTTAATCAACAAGGTATTGGTACCGAACTAATCTTTACTGATAATGGCGTGGGCATCCCCGATGAAAAGCTTCGTGATCACGATAGATACCTTAATGGCAACGGGCTCCTAAACATCCGTGAACGTTGCAAACTCATAGGGGCAAGCTATAATATCCACAGTCAGCTCAATCAAGGCACAACCATAACTATTAGTACTCGCTAAAATGAACAATTCTCCCCATGTTAAAATCGCTGTAGTCGACGATCACAGCCTGTTTCGTAAAGGTTTAATAACCCTGATTAAGGAAATCAATCCCCAATTTGAAATCGTTAGTGAAGCCTCTAACGGCCAGGAATTTATCGATCAACTGGAAGCAGGATTGAAAGTCGATCTAGTGGTCCTCGATCTGGAAATGCCACGCCTGGATGGTCAACAAACCACTAAGTACTTAAAAAAGGCTTTCCCTAAAATCGGGATTCTCATGCTCACCATGAAAGACGATGAATCCTCCCTTATTCGCCTATTAAAATCCGGAGTGAACGGCTACCTCAATAAAGATGTAGAACCCGATGTATTGGAACAAGCGATTCTCTCCGTCTATGAAAATGGTTATCACTATACCGATGCCATGACCGGCAAGCTGGTCAATGCCCTAAAAGATCCTCAGGAAGGAGATTTTCCGAAGCTTAGTGATCAGGAATCTAAATTCCTCGATTTAGCTTGCTCAGAGCTCACCTATAAGGAAATAGCGGATCGAATGTGCCTCAGCGAAAAAACCATCGATGGATATCGCGCTAAGCTCTTTGAAAAACTTGAAGTGAAGTCGAGAGTGGGATTGGTGCTCTATGCCGTAAAAAACGGATTGGTATCACTCTAATCCTTCAGCCATATTCTTACCAGTAAGGGTACTCAGGGCGACTCCCATTCCTCCAAAACGTCCACAATACCACAATCCATCTGCCAATTCTTCAACAATGGGCTCCTTGCTATGACCGGTTGCAATAATCCCTGACCATTGCTCTTCAAGCTCCCATTTTCCTTGCAATTGGAGCTCCTCATTCAGGAATTGGCCTAAACGATCTAAAAGGAATGAGTTAAACCCTAATTCAGCAGTGGTTTCCCTCTCATTATCCAAATGCCTCGCTCCTCCAATTAGCAAGCGATCTCCAACCGTACGGAAATAGATGTATCCCTCTTTTACATGGTAATTCCCCAAAGGAATATTATGCTTAAAGGGCTTGGTTATCAAAACCTGATTGCGAGCGGGAATAATGTCTGCCTCCCTTCCCGGTATCCCAAAAGCATTGGTACAGAAAACTACCCGCTGCGCTGGCCATTGCCCTGCATTGGATTCCAGGGTCCAATCACCTGATTTCAGATAAGAGCGCACCTCTACTCCTTTCAGAATCTTAATACCGGATTCCAGGGCCATTCTTTCCAATTTCAAAACAGCCTTTAAAGGATTGATTTGTGCTTCCCTGGCACTGTAAACTGAAGCGATTAAACCCTTAAAGTTATGATGATGATCATTAATCTTAAATAGATCATAATCAAGACCTAAAGAACTATTTACACTCTCCATAATATGCTGGGCCCTGATCCACTTTTCTTCTTCAGATTCAAAAAACAGTTCCGTGCCACCATAAGCCTCTAACTCTAAGTCTTGATCACCTAAAAGCTCTCGCAGATAGGCTAATCCGGATAGTCGAGATTGGACTAAGGAAAATGCAGCAGATTCTCCCATCATTTCAATGTCACTCAGAATTTCTCCCAGGGTGCCATAACATGCAAAACCAGCATTCTTGGTGCTCGCACCTTCAGCTATTGGATGACGCTCAAGCAGCAGAACCCGCCAATCTGGATTCTTTTGCTTCGCATGGTAAGCGACGGATAGGCCGGTAAAACCCCCACCAACCACAATTAAGTCTTGGGTCTGCGGATAATCCGCCCTTTCCCAATAAGACCAAGTCTTATTCTGCATGCTACGAAAATAGTATCTCTAAGGATTTTTTCAGAGCCTGATATTTATCATACCTCGCCTGCGAAAACCGCCCTAATATCGTAGAGTTCATTTATGAATGCCTTAGCTATGAAAAACCGTCAAATACTTTTCCCCACCGATCTTTCCGATCAAAGCGCCAAAAGTCTTGCGGGAATAATCCCGATTCTAAAGCGAGGAAAAAACAAATTGGTTCTGCTACACGCTGCACAAAGAAAACGCAAGTCTCTGGCGGCCGATAAAGTAGCCATTGAAGGAGCTTTTGATCGTTTTGAATCACTTTGCCCCGATTTGAAGGATCTTAAATATGAGCGTCGTTGGGAATTTAGGATCGCTAAAGAGCTTATCATTGAAGAATCAGACAAGATCGATTGCGACCTGATTGTTATGATGACAAGCGGAGCAAAAGGCATCGATCGTCTTTGGGGCAGCCGTACTGAATCCGTTGTAAGAGATGCTATGGTACCGGTTATTGTGCTACCCGAAGGGGCTAGTATTGATAGTATTGACAAAATCATCCTTGCCGCAGATTTTACCGACCTCGACTGCGGGGATCATCGCCTACTCCCCCTGCTTCACATAGCAGATCACTTAAAAACCGAAATTGAAGTGTTGACCATTAACCGTAAGGAATCAGAAATGAGTCGCAAGGAAAAATTCCATAGGAAGCAATTAAAATACCGCTTACAGGAGTTTCCTCACCGTTTTAGCCATCACTTTGAAGAGGAGATTGGTGCAGGTTTGATCAAGTATGCCAAAGACCATAAGGCCTCCCTTATCGCGATTATGCCGCATGACTATCACTTTGTGGAAGGCCTCTTCCATGAAAGTCTATCTAGAAAGATGATCTACGAAAGTCCAATACCACTACTAATTCTCAAATAATGAATCCAGCATTCGAGAATCTCGAGAAACTAAGTCAAGACCTTTACCAAAAACTTATTACCGACGCTGAGGCGGAAATAAACGAGCTTAAAGCCCAGGCTGCACAGGAGCGAGAAATCCTCCTAAGAGAAGCTCAGCTTGAGGCAGAAAGCATGCGGAAAAACGCAGAGCGTGAAGCTGATCTCTTTCGAAAACGCAAAATTCAAGAGCTCGAGCAAGAAGCTTTGCAATTGAAGGGTCGCCTACAGGAAGACTTGGAAAGCTTTCTTAAAGAAGAAATTGTAAAGCGCCCCTTGAATGATTCGCTGCAAACTGAAGCTTTCGTGAGTGAAATGGTTCTAGGGCTTCTCTCCTCATTTAATTCGGATACTCACCAAGTTTCCTGGCCTAAACAATGGTCAGAACAGTGGTTGGACTCCATACGCAAAAAGCTTCCCGACTGGAGATTCGATTTAGGCGATAATCATCAACTGCTTATCCGTGAAGGTGATCAGGGTTTAGAATTTCATTTCGGAGCAGAGAGCTTTGAAAAACTGCTGGAAACTTACTTTGATCAGGAATTACGTCATCTCATTTTAAAAAATGACTGAGTATTACTACATACTCAGCTCCATGCCTGCCCTCTCTTTGGACAAACGTCCTAATGAAGAAGAGTTAGACGAGGCTATTCAACTCATACTAAGAAACTTGAGTGAAAAGGATCAGGAATCACTAGCCTGGTTTTTTCGAAGAAATGATGTTTACAATCTAATCGAATACTGGCAATTTGAATTCGATCACTTATTACATCGCCCCCTTCGAAAGCCTTATAGTTTAAGTCAGGAAAATCTTAAATCTCTAAGGGTTAGCTCGGATCAACTGCCTTTCTTCTTAAGGGAATGGTATCAGGAAAACCAGGATTTATTACCGCATTGGTCTGCAAACCGCATCGAAACAGAGGTGCATAAACTCTTCTTTGAGGCTATTGAAGACTGTGAAGAAGGTTTTATTCGGGAGTACTTCCTTTTTGAAAAGGAATTGAGGTCTATCATGGCCACATATCATCAATCCCGCTACACCTTTCTGGATTCAGAACCAAAATGGCTTGAGAAAGGCTTGCGTCAAAACCTGCAACGAAACCCAGTACAGTTAAATGAAAACCTCAATTTGGAAATGCCCTTTCTCTCCGGTCTTCTGAAAGCATTGGATACCAAGGAACCGATAGAGATAACCAGGGCTGTGCATCAGGTTTTATGGGACAAAGCGGATGAATTGGCCCAGGCTCATTACTATGATTTACGAGCCTTATTGAATTACTGTGCAAAACTGTTCCTCTTGTATCGAAGAGAACAACTTCAAGATAATCGAAAACAGGCGCGCTTACAGACTCTGGTTGACGAAGCGCTAAGCAATATTGAAAAAGATGACTAAAGGGAAGATCATTGGCATTCTGAGTAACCTCATTCAAATTGAGGTAAATGATAGTGTGGTTCAGAATGAGATTTGCTTTGTAGAAAAAGACGGCAAAAGCCTTATGGCTGAGGTGATTAAGATTCAAGGGAATATTGCCTTTGCTCAGCTTTTTGAGGCTGGTAGCGGCTTGCAAGCTGGTGATTCTGTAAGTTTCAGTGGGGACTTACTTGAAGTTAGCTTAGGTCCCGGTCTTTTGAGTAAGAATTTTGATGGCTTGCAAAATGATCTGGAAGCCATGCCCGGAAACTTTATTAAAGCCGGTCAGAGCAGTGCCGCTTTGGATCTGCAACAAGAGTATGCCTTCACACCTTTAGCCAGTATCGGTGCTAAGCTGAGTGCTGGAGATGTGATAGGTGAAGTACCGGAAAACGCCATTAAACACAAAATCATGGTTCCCTTTAAAATGCAGGGGAGCTATGAATTAGTGGAGATTTCGGAAGCTGGTAATTATAATCTCGAAGCCACTATCGCCAAACTCAAAGATGAAAGTGGCAAACTGCATGAGATCACCATGGTACAGAAATGGCCAGTGAAATGGCCAATTCGATCTTATGTGCAAAAGGACCGTCCTTCGGAGATTTTTCAAACCGGCTTAAGAGTTATTGATAGCCTTAATCCCATTGCAGAAGGAGGAACCGCCTATATCCCAGGAGCCTTCGGCACGGGAAAAACCGTTTTACAACAAGCCATTGCCAAGAACAACCGAGCTGAAGTGGTGATTCTGGTAGCTTGTGGAGAGCGCGCTAATGAGGTGGTTGAAATCTTTCACAGTTTCCCAGAACTGGAAGATCTGGCTACCGGTCGCAAGCTGAAGGATAAAACCACCATCGTATGTAACACCTCTAACATGCCGGTAGCTGCACGGGAAGCCTCGGTATACGTGGGTATGACCATGGCTGAGTATTACCGAAGTATGGGTTATAAAGTGCTCCTACTGGCGGATAGTACCTCACGATGGGCCCAAGCCCTGAGGGAGATGAGTAATCGGATGGAGGAACTGCCCGGTACCGATGCATTTCCGGTTGAACTACCGGCGGTAATCGCAAACTTTTACGGTCGGGCCGGAAGAGTTAATATGGCAGATGGACGCCAGGGCTCAGTAACCTTTCTAGGTACTGTTTCCCCGGCAGGTGGGAACTTTAAAGAGCCGGTAACGGAGTCTACTTCCAAAGTAGCACGCTGCTTTTACGCGCTTTCCCAAAAACGCGCTGATGCAAAACGCTATCCGGCCATTGATCCGCTCCTCTCCTACAGCCGCTACTTGGATTATGAAGAATTTCAGGAATTTACCGAAGCTAAAATTGAAGCTGGCTGGACTGAAAAAGTTTTAAAAGCCAAAAATCTGCTTTCCAAGGGAATCGAAGCCCGGGATCAGATTTCCATTTTAGGTGATGATTCGGTTCCTCTCGATTACCATCGGGATTTTTGGAAGAGCGAATTGATTGACTTCGCCTTTATTCAGCAGGATTCTTTTGACGATACAGATATGAACTCCTCCATGGAGCGTCAGGCCTATATGCTCAATAGAGTATTAGACATCTGTGATCGGGAGCAGGAATTTGAAGAATTCGGAGAGGTAAGCACCTTTTACAAACGCTTGATAAACCTCTTTAAACAGATGAACTACAGTGAATTCCAATCGGAGGATTTCCAAAAGTTTGATCAGGAGTTAGATACCGTATTTAGTACCGAGACCTTAAACCCAGCAGTATGATTGCAAGTGCATTTCAACCGGTGTATACCCGAATTAAGGCTTTAACCAAAGCCACCTGCACTTTAGAGGCTAGCGGAGTGCAATACGATGAATTAGCCTGGGTAGATGGACGCAGTGCTCAGGTTATCCGAGTTCAGGGAAAGGACGTAACCCTACAGGTATTCTCTGGAACCGAAGGTTTAGGCACCAATGCCAAGGTGGTCTTTTCAGGAAATGCGCTTAAGCTCAGCTTGACTCCCCTTCTGGCTGGTCGCTATTTCAATGCCTTTGGAGCACCCATCGATGCTAAGGGTGATTTAAATGGCGAGGAAAGGGATGTGAAGGGTCAAACCGTTAATCCCGTAAGAAGACAGTTACCCTCCGAGTTATTAGCTACCGGAATTGCGGGGATCGATTTGAATAATACTCTGGTTACCGGCCAAAAGATTCCATTCTTTGCTGATCCGGATCAACCGTATAATCGAATTTTAGCGGAAGTAGCACTCAGAGCAGATTCCGACCGCATTGTTCTGGGAGGAATGGGGATTTCCCACGATGATTTCCTCATGTTTAAACAGAAGTTTGATGCCAGCGGTGCCGGGGACAAAATTGTAAGCTATATCAATACTTCTGAGGATGCGCCTCTCGAGCGTTTGTTGATTCCCGATCTGGTTTGCACCACCGCGGAATACTTCGCCTATGAGAAACAGGAAAAGGTATTGGTGCTTCTCACAGATATGACCCTATATGCTGATGCTCTGGCCATTGTGAGTAATAAGATGGATCAAATCCCATCCAAAGACGCTATGCCAGGCTCCTTGTATTCCGATTTGGCAAGAATCTATGAAAAGGCGGTACAGTTTAAAGAAGGCGGCTCCATTACCATTATTGCCGTAACTACTTTAAATGATGGGGATATCACCCATGCTATTCCTGACAATACGGGATATATCACCGAAGGACAGCTCTATCTTAAAAAAGATCCGGAAACTGGTTTAACCATTATCGATCCTTTCCGAAGCTTATCTCGCTTAAAGCAAAATGTGATTGGCACAAAAACCCGGGAAGATCATCCTCAGGTGATGAATGCTCTGGTGCGGCTCTATGCCGATGCGGCCGAAGCCCGTAGTAAAAAGGAAAACGGTTTTGATCTGAACGAATACGACAAACGCAGTTTACAATTTGCCGAAGCTTATACCCGAGAGTTACTTGATGTGCAACTGAATATCGGCACAGAAGAAATGTTAGATCGCGGCTGGCACCTGATGAGTCGCTATTTTGAAACCTTTGAGGTTGGCATACGCCAAAATTTTATCGATAAATACTGGCCAAGCAATTGAGATGAGTCGCGCGATTTCCTATAACAAGAGTACTATACAAGAATTCCGAAAGCAGCTTTTGGTGCGTCGGAAGGCACTGCCTGTACTAATGCGCAAGGAAACAGCCTTGAGGCAAGTGATCGCTAAACAAAAGCCCGAATTAAAGGAATTGAAATCTCGCTATAAAGCAGAGCATCAACGATTGGAAGGATTTGAATACATCTGGAATGATCTCCCCTCCCTCTTAAGGGTGGAAAGCATAGAGACCGAAAGGGTGAATATTGCTGGTTCTAAGGTGATTCGCTTAAAGGCGATCCACTTTACGGATCTTCAACTCAACCCATTATACGAACCCGCCTGGATGCCTGCCGCCTTAGAGGCACTTCAGAATTTGATCGAATTAAAGCTCAAAGTCGACTTTCTGGAACGAGAATTAGTTGACCTGGAGAATGCTCGAAAAAAGACCACCCAAAAGGTCAATCTTTACGAAAAAGTCCAGATTCCGGAGTTTGAGGAAGGTATACGTAAAGTGAAACGCTTCCTGGAAGACAAGGAAAACATTGCCACGGCCGCGAAGAAAATTGCCAAGAACCGCAAAACAGAAGCCTCATGAAGAGTCCCATGCAAAAAATGGATTTGCTCATCAGGCAAGACGAGCGGCAAAGAATGACAGACCATTTGCAAAGTATTGGTCTGCTTCACCTGGAAGAACTTGGTCTGGAAACAAGCATTAACAATGATCCCGAATGGAAGGAATGGCTAGAGGTAAAAATCTGGCTCAATAAGCAGGAGGATCAAGCTTCTATTGAAACTCAAAGTATCGAGTCCCCACTACTTCCAAAACTCAAAAACCTGCAGGACCAATGGGCGCATTGGCAACATTCTAAAGATGAATATGAGCGTTCCCTAAAGTTCTGGCAACATTGGAAGGGCTATGATCCTGAGCAATGGAAAGACCTGGAAAAGAAAGGGTTGCATATTGGTTTATACCGCGGAGACCGTAAGGAGTACCAGCAAGTTAAGGACGAGGCATTCCTGATTGCAGAGGATGACGACCTGACTTACTTCTGTATGATAAATTCTAAAGAAGTGCTGGAAAACAGCAATTTAGATGAGGAATCTCTTCCTCCTATTATACCTGATGAGCTTAAGGGACGAAAAGAGGAGATCGATGAGGAAGAAAGTCGCCTGCTAAGCTTGATCCATAGTTTTAAGGCCCAGGAATCTGAATTGGAAAATGAGGCCAATCAGATTGCGGAAAAATGGGAGTTTCAAGAAGGAAGTAAGCTTTGGAAGAATATTAATGAAAGCCCTTTGGTGCACCTACGGGCCTGGCTGGCGAAATCGAATCTAGAGCAGTTTAAAAGGGATTGCAAAGAACTTCCGATTGCTTATCGCATCATGGAACCGGAAAAGAAGATAATGTACCGGTAGAATTAAGGAATAGCAGCTATAGCAAGCTTTTTGAACCTATTACCAAAATCTTTCAGCTTCCGCATTATTACGAATTCGACTTAACCCCAATGATCGCGGTGTTCTACCCTATCCTCTTCGCCTATTGTCTAGGTGACGCGGGTTATGGGGCCTTAATGACTCTGGCCGTGTTGATTGGTTGGTTTACTTTTTTAAAGAAACAAAGAGGACTTGCAGCGCTGGTGGGGATTCTAGGTATCAGCACCACAATTATGGGTCTGATTAAAAGCGGGAGTCTTTTCGGCATTCCTCTGACTATTGAATCGGAAACTGGTTGGTTAGCCGCTTTAGGAAGATTGGTCATCATTCCCGATGATAGCAGTTTCTTTTTCAATGCCTTTAATGTGGCGCTTCTCATAGGTGTGTTTCAAATATTAGTGGGCATTCTTCTCGCTATCGCTAAGGAGTGGTATTACAATGGTTTTAAGGAATCACTCTCGCTTTGGGGTAAGTTAATGATCGTCGTTTCCGCCGTATTGCTGTTCATGTCTGATAGCTTGAATTTAAATGAATTACATCAAAATATCTTAAGTGGCACTTTAGTCGCAGGGATGCTGTTAATAATGCTTTTTCACGATTTGAGTCAGAGCATTCTGGTGCGCATGGGAAGCAGTGTACTTCCACTATTTTTCATTTTCACCGGCCTATTGGGAGATGTACTCTCTTATGTACGATTGTTTGCTTTGGGCGTAACCTCTGCGGTGCTCGGCTTGGTTGTGAATCGTATCGGAATGGATATGGTTTCAGAAAATTGGTGGTCCTGGATTGGGGTTTCGGCCTTTTTACTCTTTGGACACAGCTTAAATTTCGTATTGGCCGCTTTGGGATCATTCATCCATCCCCTGCGCCTCACTTTCGTTGAATTCTATAATAATGCTCAATTCGAAGGCGGAGGTAAAGCCTTCAAAGCTTTTAAAAAGTCTAACCCTTTAAACTAATATCTCATGGAAACAGTAAATCTCGCTTTAATTCTGGCTTTTGTCGGTTTCGGTATACTTATCGCCCTGGCAGGCACGGGCAGTATTATGGGAACCGCAGCAGGCGCCATGGCTACCGTAGGAGCAGTAAAGAAAAGACCTGACGCCTTTGGATCATTCATCGTATTAAGCGCACTACCTGGAACCCAGGGACTTTATGGCTTTGCTGGTTTCTTTATTCTTCAGGAATTTATCGGACCAGAAATAACCCTTTTACAAGGCGCAGGAATACTTGGTGGTGGTATTGCTTTAGGTCTGGCCGGCCTGTTTTCCGGAATATACCAAGGTAGAGTTTGTGCCAGCGGTATAGATGCTATTGGCAGTGGTAACGATGTATTCGGTCGTACCCTGATACTCGCGGTATTCCCTGAATTGTACGCGATCATCGCCTTTGCCGCACTATTCTTGATCCGAGGAATTCTATAATCATGAAAAAGAGAGCTCCATTTAGTAGAGTGATGATCGCTCTCGAGGGTGAGCTTCAGGATGATACTATCCTGAAATACAGCGCTTACCTTCTATCCTATCTTAGGGTAGAACAGCTCTATCTCATGCATGTAAGCTCCGATTTAAACCTACCCGAAGAGTTAAGGGAGAAATATAAAGATGTACTTCCTCCAAAGGAAGAACAATTAGAAAAATACCTGGAAGAGCTTTACGGTTATGCATTTAAAGAGAAAGATCGACTAAGGCCCCAAACGGTTTTAGTAGAAGGAGACCCTTTCGAAAACATTTTGAGACAATGTCATATCAAGGATATTGACCTCTTAATTATGGGTCGAAGAGCTTCGGACAGAGATCATCAGTTATTGGGAGCTCGCTTGGCAGAACAAGGCCCCTGCTCCGTATTGCTCGTGCCTGAGCATTCGAATCGAGATATTAATGAGATTTTCCTGCCTTTAGACTTTAGTGAGACCGGTAAATCCGCTGTGCATTTCGCGAAGGAACTGGCAGAACATTGCAATTCCGGAGTTCGCTGTATGAACTTTTACAACGCAGCGAAAGGCTATTTGAAATCAGCCAATGCAGAACGCGAACTTCGAGAAGACTTAAATCTGAACGCCAAAAAGGAATGGATTAGCTACAAGAAAGAATTGAAACTTCCGGCTACCTGGATTTGCGATCAGCTAGAAAATCGTGGGGAAGCCCCTGCCCATGCCCTGTTTCAGGCAGAGCATTTTGGCAGCGACTTAATTGTGATTTCCTCTAAAGGGCGCACTGCCTCGGCTGCCGTTTTAATGGGATCCTTTGCGAAAGAGATGGTTAGACTCAATCGCAAAATCCCCATGATTGTACTGAAGAAAAAACGCGAGAACCTTGATTTCTTTGATGCTTTAATCGGTCTAGTGAATTAGGGAAAATCATGAGCCAGATCGTTGAATTGCACCTGAATCTGTTTCTGGCTTTGGTTTTCTTAAACGCAATTCTGGCCGTCGCATTTGGATTTTGGGGGAAGTCTGTTTGGAGCTACTCGGCCAGTATGTTTGCGGTTTGGGCCTTTATCAATGGAGGAATATGGTATTGGGTCCAAGAGCATCGCTATCATAGCTTTAACACCAATCCAAGCTTTCTTGCCCAACATCTTTCAAAAGTCTTAAGCGCTAATCTTCAGCTGGATGTACTCTATCTTGTTGTTGCACTAGTACTATTATGGATTGGGCTAAAATCGAGCACCAAAAAAACTCAAAACGCCTTAAAGGGATTAGCCTTAGGAATGGGTGTTAATGGCTTATATCTGCTGACCATAGACCTCTGGCTTTTCCTTAAAGTGGTTTAAGTTATCTCCGTTGCCAGAAGTATGGCATAAACAAGATTAGCACCGTGAATAGCTCCAGACGACCAAGAAGCATCAAGAAACTGAGGAATAGTTTACCTCCAGCCGGAATATGAGCGAAATTATCCACTGGCCCTACCGAGCCTAGACCGGGTCCGATGTTGCCAAGAGTTGCTGTAACGGATCCTACCGCCGACATAAAATCCAATCCGAACATAGACATCACAAAGGAACCTATGAAGAGGACGATTAACCAGATCAGAATAAAGGCGGCTACCGTATTTGTAATGCCTTGGGGTACTGCCTTATCATTAAAGCGTACCGGTATTATCGCATTGGGATGAATCTGACGCTTCAGCTCCAGGAAGGAGTTCTTAATCAGGATAATATGACGCATGATCTTGATCCCTCCCGCTGTGCTTCCGGTTGACCCGCCCGAAAAGAAAAGCACGAAGATTAGGAAAATCAAAAAGTTAGGCCAAAGGAGGTAATTCTCGGTTATAAAACCGGTGGAGGTCATTATTGAAATCACCGTAAAAAAGGCACCGCGAATGCCCTCTTCGATGGCGTAATCTTGAAAAATGATTAATACCAATGCCACTACAGCGCTAAATATCAATATGTTCCAGGTATACACCCTGAATTCTTCATTCCTCCACAGTGTTTTGACCTTCCCGGTAAAACCCATAAAGAGCAAGGTGAAATTGATCCCTGCGAAAAACATGAAAATCATAATGATATAGTGGATGGCTTCCGAATCGAAGGCGGCTATACTTGCATTACGGGTAGAAAAGCCACCCGTTGCCATGGTAGCCATTGCATGGTTTATAGCGTCAAACCATCCCATGCCAGCAATGCTTAGCGCGATGGCCTCTGCAATGGTCAGGGCAAAATAGATAAACCAAAGGCGTTTAGCTGTACCAGTAATCCGAGGATGTAGTTTATCCGGGGTAACTCCTGGCGATTCAGCTATAAAAAGCTGCATCCCTCCCACACCTAAGAGGGGAAGAATAGCCACAGTAAGTACAATAATCCCCATACCACCAATCCAGTGGGTCATACTTCGCCAAAACAAAATGGATCGATCTTGACCCTCGATATCAGTCAAAATGGTTGCTCCCGTAGTAGTAAATCCGCTTACGGTCTCGAAAATGGCGTCAACAATATTGTCAATAGAGCCGCTTAAAGCATAAGGGAGACTACCTAGCATGGACATAGAAATCCATCCTAAAGCCACGATCAGGAATCCATCACGCTTTCGTACCTCTTTGTTGGGGTTATTAATATTCGCCGAATACAGCAGAGCACCCGTGGCCAGAGTTATCCCGCACGACAAGAGCAGGCTTTGCCAATCTTCCCCATAATAGAGTGCAACCCCAACGGTAAGCAGCATCATCCCTGCCGTAATGCATAAAAGGGTGCCGATTAGGGCGGCGATCATTCTGGGATTAAAAAGGTGCATAGTTATCTAAAGTAACGCCCTACCTTTTTAGCACATTCGGTACGAGCGAATACGACCACCTTATCTCCGGGCTCAATCTTGAAATCACCGGTAGGGATAAGTCCTTCATTATTTCGGATTACACCACCCACCAGAGCGCCTTTTGGCAAATTGATGTCTCGTATAGATTTTTCGGTAACCATACACTGGGTACTCACATTGAACTCCATCACCTCAGAATCAATCCCGTGAATGGTAGAAAGGGTAACAAAATCTCCGCTCCGGATGTAGCGATAAATAAAATTTGCCGCGGCTAATTTCTTATTAATCAGACTATCAATACCAATGCTTTGAGTTAAAGAGAGGTACTCAATATTCTCAACCATAGCAATGGTTTTCTTGACTCCTCTGTCTTTCGCTACCAAACAGGTTAACACATTTGTCTCGGAGTTTCCGGTAACTGCCACCAATACATCAGTATTGCGTAAACCCTCCTCTTCGAGTTTATCCACGTCGGTACCATCAAAATTGAGGACCATCACCTCCGGATAATCACGAGCGATCTCCTCTGCTCTCTCCGCATTTTCCTCGACTAACTTCACGTGGAAATTCCGACTCAACTTACGAGCAAGGTGTGTTCCGGTGCGGCTTCCGCCGATAATCATAATATCGTTGATGTGAATCTTCCTCCTCCCGGTAACCTCCAATACCTGCTCCATACCGGTAGCATGGGTAATTACGAAAAGATGGTCCTTGGCGTGAACTACGGTATCTCCTTTAGGGATAATGGTCTTTTGATCTCTACGAATAGCCACCACGATATAATCGCGGGCAGAGCTCATCTGTGCAATCTCGGCCATGGTTTTGCCAACTATAGCCGCATCTTCTTCGATATCCAGGCCAAGTAGATTGATCTTACCATTCTCAAACTCCACAGATTCTGAGGCGGCATTAGTATTAATCAAATGACGCACCTCGCGCGCAGCTAGCGATTCGGGTGAGATCAATTCATCAATACCTAAATCTCTAATATTCAGAATATGATCATTGTTCAGGTATTGCATCTGGCTAATTCGAGCAATAGTTTTCTTTGCTCCCAAGCGCTTGGCATAGATCGCACTAAGGATATTGGCTTCCTCTACCGAGGTCACAGAAATAAAAAGGTCGGCCTCTTCAACTCCTGCATTTTGCAAAATGGAAAAGTCGGTAACCTCACCTGAAATGCCGATGGCGTCAATATTTTGATCTACCGATTGCAAACAATCGGGGTCATGATCTATAATGGTAATGTCGTGAGACTCACTGGAAAGCCAGGTAGCCAGGTGCGTTCCAACCGCTCCTGCCCCGGCAATTACAATCTTCATATCTCGGGGAAATAGAAGACAAAGGTACACACTTGTCCAGATTCATAAAACATTGCAGAAACCGCATATTTAGCAATATTTGTAAAGAGGATTCGGAAAACACCATTATGAGAACTTCAATCAGCCTGGCTTTAATCTTTGGATTATTGCTTTCATGTAACAATAGCGAAGAAAAGAACGCCCTCCCCATCCGCAAGAAAAAGATCAACCCTGAATCGATGAGGGAATATGTAATTGCCATGGAAGACAGTCTGGCTCTGGCTTATCGAAACCGTGATGCTGCTTTTATCGATCGGTTTTATGCTGAGAATGCGGTGAGCTATGGTGAAGGCCGTGAACAGCTTTTCGGAAAACAACAGATCCTCAATCATTTTCGAAAAAAGGTAGTCGCGGATAGCAGCCGCAGTTTCTATTTCAGATATGAAACTATAGATGTTTTCAATGGTGCTGATGACATTCTCGTGGAGACTGGCAAATGGATTGAAATGGATAAGAATGACGAAGAATTGAATTCCGGATATTATATGGTGATGTTTCAAGAGCAACACGGCAGATGGGTTGCCGTGCGTGATATTTGGAATACTAGCCACTGATGAATGTCTTCGAATTAGAACTTGAGGTAAAGGGAAAACACCTAGATGATTTAGAGCATGTAAACAATGTGGTCTATTTACAATGGGTACAGGACGTAGCTGCAGAGCATTGGTTTAGCAAGGCAGGAAAAGACTCAGGAGTATTTTGGGTGGCACGCAAACACGAAATTGAATATCTAAGGCCTGCATATAAAGGAGATAGCTTAATCCTGCGAACCTGGGTTGAAAAGATGGAAGGCTTAATCAGCCTGCGCAAAGTAGAAATCATGCGTGAGGGTGAATTGATCTGTATATGCAACAGCCACTGGGTAATGCTAGATGCCCAAACCATGAAACCTAAGAGAATTAAACCAGAATTAGCCAATCTTTTTCTATAGGATAAACTAATAATTAGACATCAAAATGCTTCAAAATCCAAAGTTCACCGTAAGTCAGGAACGAGAAGTTCGCCGCTTCGATCTGCGTAATGTGGGAAGCAGCATACTCGAAATGTTCAATTTGCAGTATGGAATTCTGTTTACCCTGTGGGCATTGGTTAGTAATCCAGGGAAAATTACCAAACACTATTTACTGGAGGGGAGACTAAAGTATTTCTCTCCTTTCAGGCTGCTAGTACTAAGCACCGCCCTATTGCTGATTCTGTTTAGTACTTCCGATTTTGGTAAGGAGTTCGAAGAAGGGTTTATGCTGGGTTCAAACGCAGTGGAACCAAGTTTAGAAGAACAGAAGAGAATACAGGGCCAAAAGGCAGCAGCTAAAGTGCTTGAAATCTTTCAGGATTATTTCAATATTCTGATTTGGATGTATATCCCCTTCATCAGCTTTTTCAGCTGGCTTCTCAATAGAAAAAGAGGACTCAACTATGCGGAAAATATAGTCTTTAACACCTATTACACTTCCATGGTGAATCTGTTCACTCTACCGATCTTATTAGGCTATGTATTTGAAATAGAAGAAATTGCCACTTACGTATCCTTTATTCTGATCGTGGCTTACTATGCATGGTACTACAAAGACATTTTTGAAAAGTCCTGGTTAAGAGCAAGTCTGGAGGCTTTAATGATAACCGTGATCAGCACCCTTCTTTACGGGATTCTAATCGGCCTGTCATTAGGCATGGCCATAGGCTCGGGCTTAATTCCGATTGACTAATTCTCCAGACTAGTAATCGGTACCCTTTCGATTAAATAACCTTGGGCAAAAGCCCTTTGGAGGATTCCTTCAATCAATTTATCCTCCTCATCCTCTTCCGGTAAATAAGGGGTTTTGAGGTCGATATGATTGAAATAAGCAATAGTATTCCACCAGAAGGCATTCCAACTACTACGGTACTCGGAAATCAACTCGAAAGTAGTGATGCCCGTTTCCCTAGAAACTAATTTGGATAGAATCTGCCCCTCACTGTGGGTGAGCTTCACAATCTCCTCTTCGAAATCCTCTCGAATGTATTTCTGAAACTTTTTGATCAAGCGTTTGCGCTGCCAACGGTTTTTGCCCTCTAGCAAGAGATTAAGGCTATCTAGCTTATTTCCGGCGATTACCGCATAAGGATAAACCTTCATCACCTTACGCTTTAAGATATAATAGCGTCTGCGGGCCTCTGTTGACGTGAAAGTAGGTTTATCAACCAATAAGACTTCGTCGAGGACCAGAATAGGAATGGTATCTCCATCCACGATAATAGCATCGAGCAGAGCACCATTATTTATAGGAGAATACTGGATAATGGTATCCTTGGAAACAGGACTTTTATCGGGCTGTGCATTAGCCCAACCCGATAAAAGTATTAATGTAAATAAAGTGGCCTTAAGCCTTGATATCATGTGCGTTTAATCTTCCAATTGCTTTGCGATGCCGCCCCGTTAGAGAGCACTTCGGCTTTCTTATTGGCATCTGCCACTAATTTAGCAACAATCGTGCTGGCAACATCCTCATCATTACGGTCGGCTGCATCCAGGTATTCTGGCTTAAAATGCTTGTTTACAAAATGGGTATCGAAATCACCAGAAACGAAAGCCTCGTGTTCCATTACAAAACGGGCAAATTCCATGGTAGTATGCAGGCCAACAATTTTATAGTCCTCAATAGCCCGTATCATCCGCACTCGAGCTTCTTCTCTATCCTTACCATAGGTTACCAGTTTAGAGATCATTGGATCATAATAGATGGGAATATCCATTCCTTCCTCAAAACCATCATCCACCCTTACTCCAACTCCATGCGGCCGCTTGTAGACTCTTAAGTTACCGATATCGGGCATAAAGTTTTCACGGGCATTTTCTGCATATACCCTTACCTCAATGGAGTGGCCGTGAATTTTCAGGTCTTCCTGCTTAAAACTAATCTCTTCTCCACGGGCAACGCGAATTTGCTCTTTTACCAAATCCACACCGGTAATCATCTCGGTAACCGGGTGCTCTACCTGCAAGCGGGTATTCATTTCCATGAAGTAGAAATTGTGATCCTCATCCATGATGAACTCCACCGTTCCTGCCCCCAGATAATCACAAGAACGCGCCACGTCGACCGCTTTGCGACCCATTTGGTCACGCAATTCCGGACTTAAGATTGCTGAAGGGGCTTCTTCAATTACTTTTTGGTGACGACGCTGCACAGAACATTCTCTCTCAAATAAGTGAACCATGTTTCCATGAGAATCGCAAAGCACTTGCACTTCAATATGTCGGGGTGAGCTCACGTACTTCTCAATGAAAACCGCTCCATTGCCAAAGGCACTCTTGGCCTCAGAAATGGCACTCTCAATCTGTTCTGCTAGTTCCTCTTCCTTCTCTACAATACGCATCCCCTTTCCACCTCCACCGGCAGAAGCTTTGATTAAAACTGGAAAACCAATTTCCTTGGAAATACGAATAGCCTCTTCTTGATCTTCAATCGCACCTTCAGTACCAGGTACCAAAGGAATATCAAACTTTCGGGCGGCTTCTTTGGCGGCGAGCTTATCCCCCATCACTTTCATAGAGTGCGCTTTGGGGCCAATAAAACTGATACCAGCATCCTCAACGGCCTGTGCAAACTCACCGTTCTCACTCAGGAAGCCATATCCCGGATGAATACCATCGACACCCAATTCCTTACAGACGGCGATAATTTTATCCCCTAAAAGGTAGGATTGAGCTGAAGGTGGTGGTCCTAGGTGAACTGCCTCGTCGGCATATTTTACGTGCGGAGAATCGCGATCAACATCAGAATAAACTGCTACGGTTTTAATGCCCATTTCGCGGGCGGACTTCATAATCCGCAAAGCAATTTCCCCGCGATTGGCAACAAGAATCTTGTTCATGGTTTAGGTAATTTGCTAGGCTAAATTACGGCATAAATCCCGATTCGGAGCGGGATTGAACCAATTTGTGTACAAAATACACTTGTTCTTTTTAAGTTGAAAAGTCTTAAAATCAACTACTTGTGTTCCTTCTTTAAAAAGACTTCGATCTTTTACAAGTCCAGAGTCTTATTTTATCGATGTAACATAGTCTGGTGCTTTCATCCCCTTCCGTAATGGATGTCAATAGATACCTTTGCCGCATGCGAATGGAAGATACCATCTGTGCCCTAAGCACTGCCCCTGGAATGGGAGCAATTGCCGTAATCCGTCTTAGTGGTTCGGAGAGTTTTTCGGTGATGGAAAAGGTCTTTAAACCTTTCTCGGACCGACATAGAATTGATAAGGCGGGCGGGTATCAAGCCGTGTTTGGTTCTTTAATGGATGGTGAAGAATTGGTTGATGAGGTGATGTTGACCTTGTTCCGAGGACCCCACTCCTACACGGGCGAAGACGTAATTGAGATTTCTTGCCACGGCAGCACTTATATTCAGGAACGGGTTTTAAGACTGATGGCACAGAACGGTATCCGTATGGCCGATCCTGGTGAGTATACCCTCAGGGCTTTTATTAATGGGAAAATGGATCTATCTCAGGCCGAAGCGGTAGCAGATCTTATCGCATCTGAAAACACCGCATCCCACAAAGTAGCCCTACAACATCTACGCGGAGGTATTTCTAAAGAAATCAAAGAGCTTCGCGGCGAATTAATTGACTTCGTTTCCCTCATTGAACTGGAACTTGACTTTGCTGAAGAAGATGTAGAATTCGCCGATCGAAGCAAGTTTGTAGAGCTTTTAGATCGAATTGAAGAGGTTTTAAAAAGTCTGATTTCCTCTTATGACACCGGGAATGCCATTAAAAATGGGGTGCCGGTAGCTATAGTTGGGGCTCCTAATGCCGGCAAGTCTACCCTATTAAATGCCCTTCTAAAAGAAGAGAAAGCTATTGTTACAGAAATAGCCGGTACCACCCGTGATGCCATTGAAGATGAGATACATATTGATGGGATCAGCTACCGATTTATCGATACTGCCGGAATACGGGAAACCGATGATCAGGTAGAATCAATTGGTATCCAGCGCACCTTCGAAAAGGTGGAGCAAAGTGATTTGGTGCTCTTCCTCTTCTCAGCCGACCGACTGCAGGGACCCCAGGCCTGGCGAGACTTAGCAGAGGAATACGAATCCATAAAAGACAAAGCTGGCGAACGGAAATTCATTTTCATCATCAACAAGGAAGAGCTTTTACCGCAGCTAGATTCTGCTGAGCAAAGCACTCTGGATAGCTACAATCCCTTATTCCTAAGCGCTAAAAACCAGCAAGGCCTGCAAGAATTACAAGAGCAGATTAGCTCCTTTTATCGATGGGGCGACCTGGCCGCTAATCAAAGCATTGTAACCAACGTTCGCCATCTCGATGCCTTACAAAGCAGTCTAGAGCAGATTGGCGTGGTGCGTGAAGGCTTAGAATCAGGAATCAGCGGCGATTTCCTTTCGATCGATATCCGCGCCGCCCTCAGCGAACTAGGCAGTATCATTGGCGAAGTAGACGTGGATAAGGATATCCTGGGGAATATCTTTGGGAAGTTTTGTATTGGGAAGTAATTTAGAATTTGTTATTTGAATTCAATATTTCTTGTTGAAAATATTGGGTATCTATACCCCTTTTTGAAGCCAGCATTACAATTAAATACACCAAAATTATGACTCAAGTCGCCACTCATTTCGGGATAATCAACATTTTCGAATATGGCAAAATAAGTCTCTGTTTCTCGTTTAGCATCATATTGATTGGACAAACCAATTATGGCTAAAAGGAAAAGACATCACTTTGTTCCAAGGTTCTATTTGAAAAGGTTTTCTGTGAATGATGAAGGCAAACTCATTGGACTGTATAACCTGAAGAACGATAAGTTCATTAGTGAAGCTCCTCTCAAGTCGCAAGGCTATGAGAATTTTCTATACGGAGAAGATGACGAAATTGAGAATGCCCTGGCTAAAATGGAAGACACCATTGCCCGACTCTTTCATTACTGGACTGAAGAAAAGTTGCTATATCCTCCGCTATCTGAAACCAACGGCTTCAAGGTTTTAAGGCAGTTTGTTTTGTGTCAAGCTTTCAGAGTTCCTATATCAGGAGAAAGATTGGTAGAAGGACTCAATAATAGCATGAAAGCATTTCTTAAAGAATTTGACCCTGAGCTAGCAGAGCAAATCAAAGGGCATAACCTAGTTCATGAAAATCCAGTTTTACTGTCTCTAACACAAGCCATTGAGCACGAGTATCTCCTAAATTTCCTTGATTGCAAATTCTTGGTCAACCTATCCCCACTTCCATTTATTACATCAGATGCTCCAGTAATTCTCTATAATCAATTGATGGAAAAAGCAGATACTTATATAGGAGCAACTGACTTGGCAGCTAAAGGTCTTCAAATATTCTATCCTATACATCCAAGGCTTATGATATGCTTCTTCGACCCAAAGATCTACAGTTTTGGTGATGATTGTGAAAATTGTTTCGGGACTGAATCTGTTGAAGAAGTGCACCAACTAAATGGACTTCAGTTTATCAACTGTCAATCACAAGTGTTTTTTGATGAGACCATTTCAGAAGAGTATGTAGCCCATCTAAAAGATGAGTTTGGAGCTTACAGAAATAGTGAGAAGAACATAAGTGAAGTGCTCAATCACGGAACCAGAAAATTCTTCCTCACAAGTTCGGAAGATGCACATATTGATCTTGAACTAGATTTCTTTTCCTTAAAAGTGAACGCCAAACAATATCAAGGGCAACTTACTCCACTTAGACACCCGTCATTAAAGCGACCTAAACCCAATGTGATTACTAAATAATTCTGGCAAATGTCCAAAGTTCAGCTAAGACCATATCAGCGTGAAGGCATCAAAAAAATCTTTGAAGCATGGAATCCTGACAAGCTGAACCTCATGAATGTACTCTTTCAAATGCCTACCGGCACAGGTAAGACCACAGTATTCTCCGAGATCGTAAGAAAAGCCCATGCTAAAAGTAAAAAGGTGCTGATCGTAGTGCATCGCACTGAGCTGGTGGAACAAATAGCCGACAGACTGGCCACCTTTCAAGTAAATGCAGGTATTATTTCAGCCAACCTCAAAACCACGCCTGATCTGGACGTACAGGTGGCCACCATTCAAACACTATCCAGAAGGGCAAAACCACCAGCCGACATCGTGATTATTGATGAGTGTCACCATGCCAAGGCCAACACCTACAAGAAGCTGTGGGATATTTACCCCAATGCTCGTTTCCTGGGAGTGACCGCTACTCCAGTACGTATCAATGGCGAAGGCTTTGACGATTTGTTCGACATTTTGATCCCATTGGGAAGTCTAAGTTATTTCTTTGAAAAAGGTTATCTGGCTCCGATCAAACATCTGGTATGCGGAATCCCTGACTTGTCAAAAGTCAAACAGAAAATGCGTGATTATGACATCCAGATGCTACGCAATGTGATGCTTGACAATACCTTGATGGCTAACCTGGTGGAAAGCTATCAGAAGTACATCCCAGGTAAAAAGACCATTGTCTTTGCGGTTGATATTGAACACAGTAAAGAAATCATTGAACGCTATACCAATGCTGGGATTCCAGCAGCACACCTGGATGCCACCACACCCAAAAAAGAGCGCAAAGAAATTCTTCAAAAATTCAGAGATGGTGAATACCTCATACTAAGCAATGTAGATATCGTTTCCGAAGGTTTTGATGTACCCGACTGTGAAGCCGTACAGTTAGCCAGACCGACCAAATCACTTGTACTGTACCTGCAACAGGTAGGCCGATGTATGCGACCTGCCCCCGGAAAAGAAAACGGAATTGTACTGGACAATGCAGGCCTTTGGCTGGAACATGGACTCAGCTACATAGACAGAGAATGGACCCTGGAAGGGAAGAAAAAAAGGCGCAGTTCAAAGGCCGCTCTACCGGAAGTCATAGGATATGATGAGGAAGGACAAATTCGAGAAGTAAAAAAGCCACACGAAGCAGAAGGACTTGAGTTGATGGAATTGACGGAAGAGCTTGAAAGATTGCTGATATTTGAATCATTTCTACGCTTTGCTATATCCAAAGAGCACAAGCTGATTTCAGCCGTTTACAAGTATCGAGATTACCTGATAGATAAAGGGATCGAAATGTCCGAAGTAGAATCGAATTACTGTGCTAACAGGATGAAAAAACAGGGAGTCAACTATAAAAAAGGCTTCTGGTATAATATCAGGAAGGACATTATCAAAGCCCAATTAGGGGAATGAAAGTGAACAAAACAATCGGTACAACTATAACCAAATCTGTAAGTAAATGTAAGCTTACATTCTTACTTACATTCAAAGACATATTTAAGTCAAAAAGAATCAAACACCTGAATATCAAACACTTAACAAACATTAAGGTCGTTTGGCAAGGAATTTGAAATTCTTGTACCTTGATAAATTAAACGAAGATTCATATGAAATCAATTCTCATTAAAGTGTTAGGAGCCTCCCTCATTCTATTGGTATGTGTCTCCTGCTCCAATCAGAAACGCGAGCCTACAAACGAGAATGACTTAACTGAAGTAACAATATGCCAATGGGGCCAGGCTCTGATTTATCTCCCCCTGTATATAGCTCAAGAAGAAGGATATTTTGAAGAGGAAGGATTAAAAATAAAAATAACTAATGGAGGTGGAGATGATTTAACATGGGCCGCTGTTACAAGTGGCAATGCTCAGTTTGGTATTGCAGACCCTACAATGATTGCTATACAGGCAGAGCAAGGAGGTGTACAAGGCAGAATCATTGGCGATATTGTTCAAAAGGTTGCATTTTGGGCAGTTACCTTGGACAGCTCATTGCAAACAATTGCGAGCCCTGAAGATTTTAGAGGTCAAAGTGTTGCTTGCTTTAAATTTCCTAACACAGCGCACGCTCTCGCTTTAAGAACATTTCAAAAAGGCAATTTAGAAGTAGGCAAAGATGTAAACATGGTCGAAGTAAACTACACTGCTGTTCTCGCCCAACTTCAAAATAAGGAAGCGAGCATTGCAATGGTCTTGGAACCGGCAGCTTCAAATGCCGAATTAAATGCTAATGCCAAGGTTGTTTATTCCTACCCTGAGGAATGGGGAACTTTCGCATTTACAGGATTGACTACAACACAAAAATATATTGAAGAGCATCCAGAAATTGTGCAAAAAGTAGTTAACGCACTAAATAAGGCAATGAATACCGCTCACAATGACAATGAAACTGCAGTTTCTGTCGGACAAAAAGCATTTCCTGATTTAAGTAAGGAAGTTATTGAAAGGGCAGTTAACCGAATGATCTCGTCAGGCACACTGCCAACCAATATAGCTCCTAATCCAGACGGGTGGGATAAAGCCATTGAAGTTTGCGTAGAAGTGTCAAAGTTGAAAGCCGCACCTGATCCAGCCACGATGATTGATGCAAGTTTTGCGGAAAAGGCCATCTCCTACAAGTAGTGTATTGGAGACTACACCAAAAGAATTCATAAAGGTCATTGACTTGGGCTTGTCTTATGGGACAATACCAGTAATCGAAAATCTCACTTTTTCGATTATTGAGGGTGAAATCATTGCTCTTTTAGGCCCCTCAGGTTGCGGGAAAACCAGTCTTCTAAATATCCTAAGCGGTATTTTCCCTCCATCAGAAGGAGACGTACAGCTGAAATCTCAAAGCATCCTATCATCCTCCAAGCACTGTTCTTATATGTTTCAGGATGACCTACTCCTTCCTTGGCGGAATATCTATGATAACGTTTTGCTTTCACAACAAATAGGTCCAGATAAAGTACAAATAAACAAGGAGCACGCCAAGCAGCTTCTGAATGACTTTGGTTTATCTGACAGTTTGAAACTTTATCCCAATCAAGTCTCAGGAGGTATGAAACGTAGGGCTTCATTTGTAAGGACTCTGAGCATCAGTCGAGAATTATATCTTTTTGATGAACCAACTTCTGGTCTTGATTACTTGCTGAGACTTAAACTAGAAGAGAAATTACTTAAGTTTCTGATCACACAGAAAAAGACAGCCATAATCGTAACTCATGATATTGAAACAGCAATTTCAATAGCAGATAGAATACTGATTCTCAAAGAAAAACCTTCCAATATCAAAAAATCAGTTGATGCGGCAATTGGTAGGAAATATTCTTCTTCTTCTAAAGCCAGAGAAAGTTCAGAGTTCGCTACCCTATTCCAACAAGTACTAAGGGCATATAAAGGTTCAGATGAAAGTAACTAAGAGATTAAAGTGGGTTTCCTTTTTGCCCCTGGTTACCTTCCTGGTAATATGGGAATTAGCAGCACATACTGTTGAACGAGGAGTATTCTTTTTCGGCTCACCAAGCTCGGTTGCCTCTTACCTGTACAAGAAAACGCTGGACGGTACTATCTGGTGGGACACTGGCGTAACTCTTTACGAAGTGGTTATTGGTTTTATTATAGGCAATGCTCTTGGATGTTTTATGGGGCTTATATTTTGGTATAATGAAAAAATAGCTCAAATAATAAAGCCTTATATACTAGTAGCTGGCTCGATACCAATTATCGCTCTGGCTCCAATAATAATCAACTTTTTAGGTATTGGGGTGTGGTCTAAAGTCGTTCTGGTCATTTTATCAACTTTTGTTATAGCAACAGTCCAGGCATTTCAAGGAGCTAGTGAAACAAATCCGGCATACATTCAATATTTGAAATCACTTGGCGCAAGTAGGTGGCAAATCTTCCATAAACTTGTTATTCCATCTTCAATGATTTGGGTTTTTACGGGACTCAAGTTAAATGTAGGTTTTGCCATCTTAGGTGCCTTCCTAGGAGAATTCATTGCATCTGATGCAGGCTTAGGGCATTTAATTATTGAAGCAATGGGTCTTTTCAACACTCCTCTTGTTCTAGCAGGGGTAGTAATGATTGCGATCATGGCGCTGTTTTTGAACCAAGTAATTTCTCTATTTCAGTATTACTTACTTCCCTGGCAAAATCGGTCATTAAAAGATAAACAGAGTGAATAAGAAAATCGGAGAAAATCTAGGTCTTAGCAAATCGAAATTCTTGCGCGTACCAATAGAAGAACCCAATAGAATTGTTGATACAGCTGAATTATCCTTCAGAAATAATGGATATGTCCATTTCGTTTCGTTTTGGGGAGTTTCATCAAAAAAACAAAAATCAGACTCAGTCGATCATAAAGCAATTTCCTTCCTTAATCTGATACTAGCACAGCTCAGTTACGAGTTTGGAGCACCATGTAAGTTGACTTTACTTCTTGGTGACACACATGGTCGAGCCAACTATATTGACCAATTGCATGTTGCAAATTACCTCAGCGACATTCAAAATATTGCTAATACCTATAATATTAGAAGTGTTTTCCTTTCCACTATTTTCAATGGAACTGGCAGCAATTTTGAGTCAAACTTCATGCTTGACAATGAAATCAGAGAGGTATATACCAAAAATAGTGACAAATTATTGGAGGCAGCCTTAGCAACTGGAACACAGGAAAAAGCGAGAGAAAGATCTGCTAGATACCTGACAATTCGACTCAGAGAAAAAGCACCAATTGAAAAGGACTTCCCTCACTCAATTTTGATTGCGAATGAACGTCCAAGAAATCAATACCTACTGCCCGATTTACCTACAATATTCTGCTATGCTACAAAAAGCGGGAATAACAAAAAGGCGTGGTTTACTAAAGAATCAGAACAATTCTTTACATGTGTGGAATAGCAGCTATAGTAAATCGGGAGGATGCCGAAAACACATTAAAGGAATTGCTTGCTGGAGTTCACCACAGAGGCGACTTCAGTGATTCCCCGATCAATATTGACCCCAGAAATAGTTTTGGTACCAGACGTCTTCGCATATTAGACTGGAAAAATGCAGAACAGCCACAATGGTCATTCGATAAGCAATGGCTATTGGTTTTCAACGGAGAAATATATAATTACAAGCAGCTTAGAGATCAAATGGTTTCTGAGGGAATAACTTTTAAAACGGAGGGAGATACAGAGGTACTAGCGAATGGTTTAGCTTTTTTTGGTGAAGCATTTTTTTCACAAATAAATGGAATGTTTGCTTTTGTGGCATATAATACACTAACCAAAGAATCTCTTTGTGGTCGAGATCCACTGGGCATAAAACCACTTTACTATGTTCATTGTGCAGAAGGCATTATGTTCTGTTCTGAAATTACACCTCTTTTAAAGGTTACTACAAAAGAAGAAGTTATTTCATTGCCCCCTAATAGTTTGATGAGACAGGGAGCGGTGAAAGAACTCAATCGTAATATCAAACAACCTCAAACATCCAGCATAAAAGAAAACGCTTCTGTATTACATGATTTAATTGAAGAAGCTGTAAAGGCTCGTCTCCCAGATCCGAGCATGCCTTTAGCAGTCATGTTTGGTGGGGGGATCGACAGCACACTAATTCTACACTTTGCCAGGAAATATCGTCCAGACACCAAAGCATATTTTGTCGGTAACAGTTCTGGTAAAGACTTCCGATATGCAATGGAATATGCGGAGAAAACCGAGTTGGACCTGCAAATTGTACCTTTTGATTCAGAAAGAGTTCTGGAAATAATTGAAATAGTTGTTCAAACTGTTGAAACCTTCGAACCTACAATTGTCCGAAATGCCGTATTCTCCTATTTGCTCGCTGAGCAGATTCACAATGATGGGATAAGAGTTGCTTTGTGTGGAGAAGGAGCAGATGAGCTTTTTTGGGGTTATCCTGAAATGAGGTTAAGTAAGAACATTCCGGAAACTGCGGGCGAATTTTTGAAAGATTTACATAGAACCCAACTCCAGCGAGTAGACAGGTGTTCGATGAAGCATACCTTAGAGACAAGAGTTCCTTTCTTAGACCCAAAAATTGTTGACTTCGCAAGAAATACATTGGCCGATCAAAAGATTGGCTTCTATGACAATAGTATCTCGGAAAAAATAGTCTTGCGGGAGGTTTATAAATATATACCGAACCTGCCAGAAAGCATCAGAAAAAGAGACAAAGTAGTTCTAGTAGATGGCGCTGGAATGAGCGACAATGATAGATTTTCTGGCCCTTTTTATGAGTTCGCACAGGAAAGCTTATCGCAAAGGCAATTCCAGGCAGGTTTGAAAAAATATAAGGCATTCAACCCGGAAACCGAGGAAGATGTCTTTTATCTGCAATTGCTTCACAAGAAAATTGACATTCATCGAATCCCAGAACTGAAAGACAGGCCTGTTATGAATCGGAAAATGAAAATTCCCAATGGAAATTAGAGTATTTGCTGTTGGCCCATTGATACATTATTCACCGCTTTTGACTGCGATGGAAAAGCTTCATGTCAAAACTGATGTTGGTGTGAAATTTTTCTCCACTGGCAGTGACGAAATAGCAATCAAAAAAGTATTAGAAACGCCTTTGCAAGACGAAGCGATAAACTTTTTCATAACAAGTATTTCAGACCTTAGATACAGGTTAAACTCACTTTTAGGAAGAGAGAGTGACAGAGATGAATTCTATCAGAGCTACATCATTTGGCGAACATTAATCGACCGTATACCCATATCTATAATTGGAAATGGGAAGAATGGGGAACATATCTACGCTTGCTACCCAGAAGGCAGCACTGTACGCTGGTTCGTTGACACCCAACTCAAGAAACCCATTGGACATAGAATAGAAACTGTCAAATTCGGTCAAGAGAAAGAATTCCAATTACTATCCGAAAACAAAGTAAATTTTGCTGTTACTCTAGAACCATGGAAAATAGATGCTGACCAATACAGTGAATTCAATTTTCAAGAAGTATCTGGTGTGCCTTTAAAACCTTTTGGGTTCACCTCCATCCTCTCCCACATATCTAGTGTGACTGATGAAAAGAAAAAAGGGTTCACGAAAGAACTAATTGATTTGATTAACATAGAAATCGAATCAATTTACACTCTATTTGAAGATTCACAATTCCTATTAAACACTCAATATGTTGACAAGAAAAGGTACATTCAACAAATCCAAAGCTCGTTTTCTACTTATTGGCATACTGATTATGAGAATTCAAAGATTGAACCAGCATTAAAATGGATGGCTCAGCATAGGATTTGGGCAATCGATGCTGTCAATCCACTTTCTGATAAAACAGACAAGCTTAAATCTGCCTACCAAAAGATGGATGAGCTCAGCAAAAAGAAATCCCTTGAAGAGTTCACCTTGATGTCTGTCCATCAACTCAAAAATGACCTACGCAAAAAAGTAGTTCAACCAATTTCATTACTAAGAAGAAACAGCCAGATCAAAGATGTTGATGAGGAGTTAGATAAAATTGAGTCGTCTACAGGAAAAATCATCTCTGATTACGACAACTTTCTTAAAGCCTACAACACATTAAAAAGTGAGAATGAAATTATTGAATACCCCAACCTTTATGAGATAAGACAATTAATTGAAGATATTCAAAGAGTGAAGGAAATTGACTTCCTTAAGGTTGAAACAACTCTAGCTGATGGTATTGAATTGAAGATAGCCAACTCCATTTTAAGATACCTACTAAATGGTTTTATTGAAAATGCAATCTCAAATTACAAGACTAAACTTTCGAAAGAACAAAAGATTATTATCCGCTTAATGGATAGCTCAATTAAAAAACAATGCCGTATGGACATATACAACACCGGTTCTCGGATGCAAAGTAGGTTTTTAAATACTGTTGGTCTAAAGCCTTTTCCTTATAAAAAAATGGGAACAGGGATTTTTCTAATTTTTGCGAATAGGGTTTTAGAAGAAGTTGGAGCTAGTGAGATTGAACAGGGCAGGTATCTTACAGCTAAGAACCTTTCTAGACCATATGCATTTCAAATATCTATGCACCTGCCGATCAACTAGTAATGAAGGATCTACAGCAGGAAAATAAGGAACAAATCACTTTCATTCTTAAAAGCAGAATGGATCAAGACTTTCCTGAAATCGTTGACTATGAAACTTATATAGACGAAAAAAAGGAAGAGCTAGAGGATTCCTTTTCGGCCAACCCCAGATACACCGAGAATCGTAATATCCGAGTCCTGTCAATTGATGATTATATTGAAACGTTAGACGGCTTCACTGTAGATCTCATTATTATAGATGATGATATTGATGACCTTGTCCTAATATCCGAATTAGCTTTAAAGACGAACATTCCTAAATCAATTATTGCCTTTGATTCTGATAGATCCGTAGTAAAACTTTTAGGTAAAAATGTCGATTTTGAAGGTCTGATAACTTTAGATTTCGATTTATCCGGTAGTGGAAATTATGCTCCCACAGCAGCACTTTATAAAAAAATTAAAGAAAACTGGAGCGATTCTTTGGTTATTGGATTGACGAATTATGAGAGCATACCAGAAGTTCAAAAACTCAATGATGATATAAGAGGTAATCAAGACAGTGTATTCGATAAAAACATATTTCTCAGCGACAGAATACTTCCATCACTTTTCAGTAATTATTTCGGGATAATACAAAATCACCAAAGACTTCAGAACAAATTAAAAGAGTCACAAAAAGAATTAAGAGAACATAAAATAATTACGAAATATTCCTCCTTTATAAAACCTGAGTTAATACAAAAAGTTAAGAAACCAGAGTATTTTACAGCCCACGACATAGTCGGTGATTCCACTGCAATGAGATTACTATATCTCAAAATTAATAAGTTATCCAGATTAAATGATAATGTTTGGATATATGGTGAAACAGGTACAGGTAAAGAAAGTGTTGCTCGTGCCATTCATTACCATAGCAACAGAAGCAAAAAACAGCTAATAGTTGTGAACTGTAGTAGTATTGAAAAAGAAAGGGCTGAAAGTGAGCTATTGGGTCATGAGAAAGGGGCATTTACTGGCGCACATGCTTTACACAATGGTTTTTTAAAGCAAGCGGATGGTGGGACACTTTTCTTGGATGAAATCCAAGCACTTTCATTAGAAGTTCAAGATAAATTATTAAGAGCCATTGAATACAAGAGTTTTTTTAGAGTTGGAGGTAAAGAAGAAATAGAAAGCGATTTTCGATTAATTGTGGCGACCAACTCAGAATTGGAAAAGGAAGTAGAGCTAGGGAGTATTAAGAAAGATTTCTTTTTTAGAATTGCCAACTCGATTAAGATTGAAGTTCCACCTTTGAGAGATCGGCAGGAGGATATTATTTCCATCGCTGAAAAGCTTCTTTGGGAACTATCAAGGGACCCAAACTACGGAATGGACTTTTCCTTAAGTGAAGGGGTAAAGAGGAAATTAGTTGAACTTAAATTTGAAGGCAATGTCCGACAATTAATCAGCACAATAAACCGATCAGCTATAAATGCCTATTTAAATGACACGCAAATTATTGAGTTACATCACCTAGAATATGATGAATTAAATAGGAAAGTTGATTCTCAACCAGTAATTGGCCAAGATCGTTTGGAAAAGGTGAAACCTAAGCTAGACGAAATAGAAAACGCTATTAAAAAAGAGATTAAAAAAGTCGGACTAAATAAAAAAGTTACCTCCACAACCCTGGCAAAATACTTAGGTTTTGATAGAGGGTATATTTCTCAACTATTCAATACACACTACTCTTCGGAAATAAAACAGCTTTTATCAACTCCTATAGGTCAGCAACGATGGCCACATCTAATTGAACAAATCAATGACTTCGGCCTTATTCGAAATTGGAAGGGGGAATTGTAAAATATTGTTCCGCTTGTCATATTACATTCTTACAAAGGTGTCTTACAATTGAAAGAAATACATGGGAATTGTAAGAATGTAACTAGCAAATTTTATTACGTAAGCAATTTGCGCTTACATCAATTTTTTCACACAATATCCTTAAAATCAGTTACTTAAAAGTAATTTTTAACTCAAAAAAACACCGTTGGCACATTCTCTGAATAATGATAATCAAGTTTCATTTAAATACTTGAATCATGAGAAATGTACCAAATGTTTTAAAGTCTCTTAGCGGGTCTGAGACGGCCAAGATAGCTAAGAGTGTTACGCAAGAACAAAACAGCAAGCTGTTCGAAGTAGTTGCTTACGGAGAGAAAGCACTGGCCTTCACCTCAAATGTTCTTCGTGGAGACATGATCGGATGTGAGATAGAAGACTTTCTCACTCCCTTCGAATGCGATGTTCTTGTAGAAGAACTTGAAAAGCACCAGGTGGATGAGTCGTATTTGTCTGGAAAGGCAAAGAAAATTCTGGAATCTCAGCACAACAGACAGTCAGAACCGGACTTATACTTTGAAGGAGCCAAGAATCACCCTTTACTTGCGTCATACACCTTCAATGCTGCAAAGTTCAAGCTGCTTACTTGGCTCAAATCGGCAGCTCCGAACACTATTGTGGAAGTAGCCAGGGATACAAATAGAGACGCAGTGTACTGCCCGGCAATCATTAGAGAGTTCTTGAACTCACTGAAGTTGCACAATGACCTTGGTAGCCGTGAAGGCCAGGGCTGGAATCCAATCGAAAAAGTGGACAAACAATGGGCGTTTGTAATCAAGCTAAGCAGCTGTGAAGGAGGCAATACCCTCCTTTACAACAAGAATTGGAGACCTGAAGACGAAGCGTACTTCAACAGCAAGGACAATTACTCCTATGACATGAAGGTTGTGGAGGGCGTAGAAGAGTTTGAGATCGCTGGTGCAAAAGGGAGTTTGATCATTTTCGACTGCACCAGATACCATAGAGTACAAGAGGTACTTTCAGGTAGGAGATACAGTATGGGTGGATTCATTGGACATTTAGAAAGTGAAAACAAACTCGTAATCTGGTCTTAAAATGATGTACATGTTATAAAAGCGGCTTCCAATCGGTTGCCGCTTTTTTTGTTTACACCCAGTACACCCAGCCATGTGCCTACAGCCCATTAATGCATTCGTACCTCATAGCATTAACGAGCTTTCAGCACAACACAGTAAGAGTAGCCCGTTATTCCACTCCGCAAAGCTGCATTCCATACCGAGCTACACTTACTCTTCCCAACGCACATCCCCAACGCAGGTAAAGCGGTGTTTGTCAGTCGTTCCGTTTTGTTCCGCAAAAACATATCTGCAAGGGTTCAATAAACTCCCTACGGTCGCCCTTGCATATAGCGTTCACTTTCCAGGTGTCTTATGCTCCAATGGGTGCTCGCCACCTGTCGTTCACTTGTTTTGCTTCACACACTTTTCTTCCTCCTCACTCGCAGCTATTTCATCCCCCCAAACCCCAATAAGGCGTTCGCTGTACTCACTGAATCAATAATTGGGGGGCCGTCGCTGCTTATTGTTTTGCTCGCCTGCGGGTCGCTGCGGGCTGATCGGGCTGTCATGCTTTTTGCAACGAATCCAGTGCCTACAGTCGCTTCATTTCATGCTTCAATTCAGCCACTTTCAGCACCCCACGCAAGAGAAGCTCATTCATTACACTCCACACTTCATCACTACAATTCTTTACACCTTTGAAATAGTGCATGAAAAGCCGCCATGGGTCGATTTGAAAAGTTACCCAAGGCTACATGCAATTGATGAAACTACAATCCGACAAACAACCCGTTCTTCAGCGTTCCATTCCATTCAATCGCTACACTTGCTTTTCCCAACCCTGATGCAAAAAATCACGCCAGCCCTGCCGTAAACGGTAGCTGTCTGCCGCCCTCATCCTTCGGGCTTTTGCAGCCACCACCCTTGCTCCGCTCGCAGACGGCTCGCATTGCAGTAGCTACGCCTTTGGTTTACCTGCGTTTCGCACCTATCCGTATATAGCGTTAACTTAGATCATGGATTCAATGGAA
This sequence comes from Croceimicrobium sp., assembly GCA_965279135.1. Classification (GTDB taxonomy): domain Bacteria; phylum Bacteroidota; class Bacteroidia; order Flavobacteriales; family Schleiferiaceae; genus Croceimicrobium. The sequence goes on from OZ257133.1 coordinate 1,423,171, forward strand.
GAAGATTTACAAAAAGTAGAAAGGGGTGAAATACCATCCCCGTTTGGTGAAATACAATTCGACCTGGAGTTAGAACCAGTATCTCAAGGAGCCAATTCCAAGCAAAAAGGCAAACTCAGAAAGGCAGTTAAAAGCGTATGCAGTAAATATCAATTCCTGCTAAGTGGTGATGTACAAGTTGAAATTCAATGGCTTGTTCACCAACAATATCGATATGAATACCACAAGGCTCCTGACATTGATAACATCATAAAACCTCTTCTTGACTCCCTTTGTGGCAAGGAGGCAATGCTATTGGATGATACGCAAGTTCAGTACATTGGATCTCACTGGATAGACAGGAAAAAGAAAGACCATAAGCTAACAGTAACGATCAAATTCACATCAGATGATTATGTGCTTAAATCGAATCTGGTACTTGTCGAATTTGACAAGAAACTTTGTCTACCCTTCAACATTCAATCTTCACAGGAAGCCAACCTCATCATTTTGAATCACTGGAAATCAATGATTGCTCAACGAAATCAATTTGACGATATGGGAATGGACTACTACAGTTCCCGAATGATCCTGCCTATTCAACGGTTCTTCCATAGGAATAAACTGAATGATTACACTGTCCTCGAAATAGACGACTTAATTGAAAAAATAAAAACACCAACATAGTACAAAGTTACAGGCGTGTGGACGTGAGTGCTTGCAAGGGTTTGCTTCGCCAGATTCAAAAAAATCTCCACACCTACGGGTAGTATTTTTTCTTCACTGCCCTTGCCGCAATCACACTATTCCTGTGATGAGGCACCATGTTTAAGTTATTATTCAGAGTCCGTTTCTTTGGCCGGTGGCTTCTGGCGGGCATTCGCACTTCGGGCAGCCCCTTCTTCATGGGTATTGTTCGCTGTGGTGTAGTTGATTACACCATTCGGCTCTTTTGGTTAGAGCTTAGTCTTTCAGAGCTGCCCTTTTAGGGTGGCTTTTTTTGTCCTTTCTGATCAGCCTGATTGGAAAACAAATAAAAAGATGCAGCAAATATATTCAGGCTCCCACATGCCAACGCATGATTAAAATGAAAGGCCAAGACAAGTTGCTTCGTTCCTCAGCAAGCCTTGCATTTTACCACCACCTGAATGTCAAAGAGGCTTTCTCTTTTCTTTTTTTCCTTTTTCTTTTCTCTTTTGGAATTGTTTAATGATGGATGCTGAGAGCAAACGGAAGCATACAAAAGCAATCACACCTTATCCCGCAACCATTCATGTTTATTGCTGTATTTTAATGATGAAAGGACAAAGCCGTATCAAGTCCGTGCCAAGTCCAAGTATTCATGTTTAACCCCAAAAATTAGAAGCAATGGGAAAAATATCACAAGGTGTATTAGGCGGCTTTTCCGGCAAGGTCGGGAATGTCGTGGGAGGCACATGGAAAGGCATTGACTACATGCGGATCAAGCCTGCAAATGTTGCAAACCCCAAAACAGAAGGCCAGGTCAACCAACGTTCCAAATTCTCAACCGTGTTGAAGTTTCAGCAAACCATGACAGAATTTCTACGAGTTGGTTTCAAACTGTACGCCACCAAAATGACACAGTTCAATAGTGCCATGTCGTACAACCTGAACAATGCTATTACCGGAACCTCTCCAAACTTTAGCGTTGACTATGCCAACGCACTGATAAGCCGTGGGAACCTCACTGGAGCATTAAATCCAGCAGTGACTTCACCAGGTGCCGGATCAGTAGACTTCTCCTGGGACAACAACTCAGGAACAGGAAGAGCACAAGGCACAGATAAGGCGCTCTTAGTGGTTTATAATCCTACCAAAGGGTTGTCAGTATTTGAAACCGAAGGAGCGTCCAGAAGTGTAACTTCCGATTCTCTGACAGTCCCTGCGGACTTCTCTGGAGATACTATTCACGCATTCATTGGCTTCATCTCTGAAGATGGCAGAGACGTTGCTAACAGTTCTTATATCGGTTCAGCCATTGTTGCTTAAGGTTGAATTTCTCCCTGAAAACCGCTTCTTTTATGGAGCGGTTTTTTTATGCCCACACATTCCGCTTTTCCCTTGTTTATCCCTTATTTAGCTATAAATCAGTAGTTTTTGTTGCTAATTTGTATCTACCAACATGTAACTACCTGATAGTCAATTGAAGTTACATTTTGCATTGGGAAGTAACTTCATTTCAGAAGAATCGCTTGAATAGAATATTGCACGTGATTCACTGCAGCCTCAATTCGAATTCTTCTAAACTTAGCTAGGAGCATTTCGTTAGTTTAGGGATGTCCGTTCACAAGCACCTAACACAAAACGCTTTCATATCTGCTCTAAATCTCACCGAAGATCGCTCGGATTTAGGGCTTTTCATTCTCGACGTTAATGATATTTCGGAGGAAGTTGCCGAAAAGATGGAACTCTACCGAAACGATTTTTTTGAGATTAATTTAATTGAGAAGCAGTACAACTTCAGATTCTCTATTGATGAGAAGGTGTATCATCCTCGAGGAGAGCCATACATTTCTTTTGTTGCACCTTCTCAGCTTCAAACCTATCAGTTACTTGGAGATGACCCTAAAGCAAGAGGCTATCTCATCTATTTGGATAAGGATTTTTACAGATCCTTGAATCTGAAGGATGACTTCCCATTCTTTAAACGAAACAAGAATAGCCTTCTATACCTATCAAAAGCTCAGAGTAAAGCGCTCTTTCAAATTGTAAAAGATATGACTGAGGAGTTTAAGAGGAACACGCCAGTGTCTTTTGAAATTCTAAAATCCTTCACACGTATCTTATTGCTGAAATCTTCAAGCTATCAAAGTCAGGAAGAAGACTTAGGAAACTATGCTCTTGACATAGTCTCCAGGTTTGAATCCCTTGTAAATCAGGAATACATAAATCATAAAACCGTAAGCTTCTATGCAGACAAACTAGCCATTTCCATTCGGCAGTTGAGTAAAATCACCAGAGAAGTGACCGGAAAATCTCCCTTAAGTATGATTCACGAAGTCATCCTAAATGAGTCCAAAACATTCCTGTCTTTTTCAAACTTGTCCACGACAGAAATTGCCTATGCATTGGGCTATGATGAAGTGGCTCACTTCTCTCGCTTTTTTAAAAGGCATACTGATATTTCTCCTTCAGACTTTCGGATCAAATCCCAAAATGGTAAGACAATCTCCTAAACTGGTAATAATCAGAGTGTGAATCCAAGCCACATTTGTCCTCATTATGATGCGGAACAAAAGGCTTTTACTTGTATACTCCATTGTCCTAATAGATGTTATTGCTGGATCCATTATGTGGCCGATATGGCCGCAGTTTGTAAAAGATTACGATCATCCCGAAGTTCTACTTGCTGCCGGAACTGCCATTTTCATTGGTCTCCAGCTTTTCACAGCCCCCTTCCTTGGTAGCCTCTCAGATGTACTAGGCCGAAAACCTATTTTCATCATTACCTCTATAGGAACCTTTATCGCAAACCTTCTCTTAATCCCAAGAAATGTTTACGCCTACTTTAGTAATCGAGGGGCGGATGGTCTTACAAATGGCGTTTACTCCACAGTAAGGTCGGTGATAACCGACCTATCCTCAAATAAGGACCTTCTTCGAAACATGGGCTTGGAAGGTACTATAGTCTCATTAGGGTTTATTCTAGGACCGCTAATTGCCTCTACCGTTTTACTCGGTTTAGACATAGAAGAAAATGAGATAGTACCAGTCTTAATTTACACCGGTATTTCAATCTCATTTCTAAACATCATACTGAGCGCTTTATTCAAGGAAACCTTGTCCATAAAGAAGGATAAAAAGATCCACTTCACTCAAATTGTCCAAAAATCAGTTAATCCTGTTCGGCATATAAGGATGATTGCGAGTCTGAACAAAGATCGCCCTGGTTTAATGAATACTGTTTTTCTCCAAATCTGTTTGACTTTTAGTCTAGGCTATTACAACTATTTAATTACCTATATAAGCCTTGGAGAATTACAATTAAACCCTAAATCAATCTCCTATTTCTTCACCTATTTCGGAATCGTATTCCTTATTACAAGCTATGTTTTTTACACCTATATAGTCCATCGAATTAACCACACCCGCTTTCTAATCTGGGCTTCATTGGCTGGTATTCTTACTCATATAAGTTACGCTCTTATTGGTGGATCACCAATAGTCCTTTATGTAGTGGTCACTATAGATTGCCTAACCATCGGCCTACTTCCAGGACTGATGGATGGACTTATAAGCAGATTTACCCAAAGTGATGATCGTGGTGAAATATTTGGTATAAGCCAAGCCCTAATGGGACTAAGTAGCTTCTTAACGACGATAGTCTATGGAATCCTATCTGTAATATCTCTGCAGCTGCCTTTCTACTGGTTTGCTATCTGCCTTATCCCTCTAACCTTATCAAATATTCTATTAAAAAAAAACAGTAAAAAATCCATTAATATGAAGTACCGATTTATTTACGGCTTGATTTTAATTTCTCTGAATGCCTTTGCACAAATACCTGTAGAAGTAGTGGTAGGACATGAACAGGTTCAACATGAGTTTTTCTTTTTCAAGGATTTAGACCAAAATGCAAAGTGGAATCTCTTTAGTATGGGCCGTTTTGCAGTGGACTATGAAGATCAGGCGCTTAATAGTTCTTTTATCAGCTCTCAGCTGACTTATAACCTTAATGAAAGTTGGGGATTGTCTTCAGGTGGTTTTTACAATGAAGGAGACTTCGCTCCCATTCTAGCCGTCTCCTACATTTACGCTAATGAATCCGGCAATTTCTTTATGAACCTATTCCCAACCTGGATTATAAAGGAAAGAGCACAATTTGAAATGTTTGGACTAGTATTCTTTACACCCAGGATAAATGACAGATTAAATCTATTTAGTCAGCTCATATTTGGAAGCACAATCAACCATAGATTTAATCAGCACCTATTCAGTTACCAACAGATTCGTTTAGGTTTAGACTTCAAAGGGCGCTTCCAATGCGGCTTTGCCTTAGATCAAAACATGATCGGTGGCGGAGAACTACCTTACGTTTACTCCAATAATACGGGACTCTTTGTTCGAAAAGAATTGTAGCTATAGCTAAGCGAGATTAATCGCATAATACTGAAAGATAAATAGGTAGGTCTACTCTACTTGCGATTCTTTACAAAAAAACCATCCAAAAAGCTCAAAGGCCTTCTGGATGGTTTTATTATTTCTTAAGCCTTACGCTTCTCTAATTGATAAGTAGCAATAAGCAGTACCAGAGCAATGATAGGACCAAACCATTCCCCATCATTAACATTGATATGCGCGCCAAAAGCCAAGAGAAAATTGAAGGTTAATCCAGCATAAGCCCACTCCTTTAACATGCGGCTCTTGTTTTGCCAGATGCCAATTACACCTAGGGTTTTAGTTACGGCCATGGGGTAGATTAGAAAAACCGGAAAGCCCAGGGCAGTGAAGTTTGCCGCTACTTCCGCATGTGTGAAAACATAGGCAAATGCTGCGCTTATTACCATGAGGCTAAAGATGATCTTAACGATCCAATACGCGATTTTCATTTTGATTGATGATTGTTTGATTTATAATTAGTTAAGTACGGCGGTTATGCTTATTTCGATTTCCTTTCCCACCATAAAACCTCCATCAGGCCCTACTCCGTGGTCTAAGCGATTGACCGTAAAAGAACCGCTCACGTTTTTGTTTTCGATTTTTAAAGGAATGCTAATCGACTTCGTTACGCCATGCATGGTAAGGCTGCCTTTTAGAATATAGCCAGCACCATCTTTCGCAATGCTCGTGGCTTTAATACAGATGGTCGGAAATTTTTCGACGTGAAAGAAGTCTTCAGTTTTAAGATGCGCATCCCGTTTAGCATTCTCCGTATTAATTGTTGAAGGATCGATGCACACATCAACTTTGGAAGCTTTTAGGTTATTGGGATCCACAGAAAACACACCCTTCATCCCTTTAATGGTGCCCTCTACACTACCAAAGCCCATATTAGAAACAGTAAAGCTTACCTGTGATTTAGCACCATTTATCTTTTGGGAAAAGCCCTGAAAGCTTATTCCGCTTAAGAGTACGATCAAGGCCAGATTCTTCATGATTTTAGGGTTTTTCATTTTCATATTTATTTGGGTTTTTACTTTCTTTGACAAAACTAAACCGTTGACTTAGGTCAATGGTCAAAGGATTTTCTAAAAATTTTTCAGAAAAATGAAAATTGGTCAAATCGCAAGGGAAACAGGTGTATCTCGGGATACTATTCGTCTTTATGAAAACATGGGTTTACTAAAGGACGTAAGCCGCCCTCATCCTTACAACAATTACAAGGAATATCCGGAAGAAAACATCAAAAGGGTGCAAAGCGTATTGATGCTTAAAAAGCTTGGCCTAAGTCTGAACGAATGCAAAGAAGTCCTTCAAATGCTCGATCGTGGAGATTTTGATATTGAAGATCGCAATGCCATGATTCAAAGGAAAATTGATGGGATTGATAAGCAAATTGAAGAATTGACCAGGGCCCGGGAAATGCTTGTTGCCCATATGGAAAGTTCTTGCTCGCCTGAAAACAGACCGCTGCATAATGCAGTAGTTTCGGCCAAATCAGGGGTCTAAGAGCGAGAAAAGGACTTTAATATCCTTGTTAATTAAACTATTCTTGCTCCCTAAAAAAGTGCTTGATAAAACTTAGGTTTGTTTAGTACCCATTTAGCAGCCCATGAAAGAGTTTCTATACTATTTCGAACTTGTGTTTTTGGTTTTAATAGGCCTACAGGTTTTATACAGTTTAGTATTTGCTTTGGCCGCTCATATTCCCCGAAAAATCAGGCGACAGGATCAGCGTAAACACCGTATTACTATCCTGATCCCTTCTTATAAGGAAGATGTTATCATATTACAGACTGCCAGGCAGGCTTTGGATTTAGACTATCCCCAGGAGCTGTTTAATGTAGTGGTAGGTTCTGATCAGATGCAAGAAGAAACTGTTGCTAAACTGAGGGAAATGGGAGCTGAAGTTGTAGTGATGAACTTTGAGCACTCAACGAAATCAAAGAATTTACTAGCTCAGCTCCAATCGCAAGAAGGAGATCAATGGCCAGAATACTTTTTAATTCTGGATGCAGATAACCGCATGGATGCAGATGGCTTGATAGAAACTAATGCCATTATTCGCTCTGATATTCCGGTTTACCAATTACACAGGACAGCCAAAAACAACAACACCAAACTCGCTATTTTAGATGGTATCACCGAAGGTATTTCGAACAATATCTTTCGCGAAGGACATCGGAATCTTGGTATTTCCAGTGCCTTGATTGGCAGCGGTATGCTCTTCGAGGCATCTTTACTTAAGGAGACTTTAGAAAACATCAATAAAGACTCGGCGGTAGAGGATAAGCTTTTTGAATTCTATTTGTTAGAACATCGGAAAACAATTGACTTTATTCCGCATATCCCAGTATATGATGAAAAGGTCTCTAAGGGTAAAAACTTCAGCAATCAAAGAAAACGTTGGATTGCCGGTCAGTTTCATGCATTTCGGGTATTCTTTTTCCCGGGAATTAAAGCGCTGTTTAAAGGAAATATTGGCTTCTTCGATAAGATGCTGCAGATGGGATTGGTACCCAAGCTCCTGTTCGCAGTCCTACTGGCCTTATTGGCAGGGCTTGCCTTAATCCTTGGAGCCGATCATAAGCTTTGGTATTGGTACCTGGGCCTTTATGTATTCACGCTACTTATTTGTGTTCCTCGCTCCTATTACCGTTGGCAAAACATCGGTATTCTATTCGAAATCCCTAAAGCCGCTTTTTTCATGGTTCTAGCTATTATGCGGATTAAGAAGAATCAGAGCGTAAAGCAATTCGAGCACACTCAGAAGGAATTCATTCCTGAGGAAGGAGAAAAATAGGGGCAAAAAAAAAATCCCGATAAGGCTAAGCCGAACCGGGATTTAATAAAATCGTAGTCTTATTAATAACGATCACGACGACCGCCGCCACCGCGATAGCCACCGCCACCGCCGCCACGCTGCTCTTGTGGGCGAGCAACCTTAACTGCCAAATCGCGACCACGCAAGCTCGAACCGTTCAGGGCTTCAATTGCCTGATTTCCTTCATCGTCCGAAGGCATTTCAACAAAACCGAAACCTTTAGATCTTCCGGTTTCGCGATCTGTAATGATTTTAACTGATGATACCTCACCGAATGCTTCAAATGCTCCGCGAAGCTCATCCTCCTGAACACCATAGTCCAGACTTGCAACAAAAATATTCATATAAAAAAGTAATAATTAAAAACTCCCTTTCAGAAGCGGTCGCAAGATACAAGAAGAATAAACGCAAAACCTTAGCTGCTAAGAATTAACAATTAGATAGCAGAGCGTAATTCCGATCTTAATAAGATATAGATAATCAGCACATTAAGTCCAATTACTACCTTATTAAAAAAGAGTGGCGTGCTCGTGTACCAGCCTATCCAAAAGAAAATTCTAAACCCATTTAATAACCAAAGCAGTATTAATTGCTTCTTAAAAGCAATGCTTCTAATCAATAATAATAGACTTAAGAACAGGGTAAAGCACAAAAACCAAATCCATTGAAAACTCAACTGATTCGCCCAAAAACTCAAATCATCAACCTGTACTTTGGTGCCTTTAAGCACTAAGCGTCCTAACTGCATGGCTCTATAGTTCACTACTATATACCAGGTTTCCAGGAGAACGAATAGCCAGTAAAAACGATGAAGAAAATAGAGCAGTTTAGCGGGAATCCGCATTAAGGTTGAGAACCTCGAAATCCTCTGTCTCCCGCTCAGGGAAGCTAAATAGGAATACTTCCTTAAGAATTTCTTCATGATCCCAGTACCTTAACTCTTTGGAAATTAATCTTCCCTTCGAATCAAAAGTACAAAGGCTTTCTTTCTCAACTTTAGTTTCAGTAAGGCTGTAATACTGTATCGAAGTTTGAGAAGTCCCATCGTCTAAAAACTGGTACTGACAAACACTCTCTAACTGATTATGTGCATTCTGTATGTTCAGAACCGAAGACCTCTGTAGAATCTGATTCTCATAACTATGAGTTGCTATCTTTTGGATTTCACCATCAGACCATAGCTCCTCTTTCTGTAGCTTCCCATTAGAGCAATAGGTAAATCGAACTTCGCTTTCCAAATCTCCATTGGAGAAATACTTTACTTTTTGCAATGCGGAATCGCCTACTCGATATAGATAAACCTCTTCATTAAGATCATTCCCGGTCTGAGTACTAACTCTTTTAAGCAAGCCTCCGGTATAATGGTACGCAATGCTCCGTGGTGCTGCTGTCGGCTTTTTGCTCATCCACTCCTGGATCTGTCCATTCTCGAATAGCACCAAATCCTCGGCACCATCATAGTGATACACTCTGAGCTGATCCTCTCCTTCCCAAACAAATCGATCGACGCCCTGCCAATATCCATCTGCTTTGTAATGATCCTGCTGCAATAAATAGTCGTCAACCCTGGATCCTACGGATAGAGTTAATGTATCTTTGTTCTTATCAACAATGTAATGCAGAGATTCTTTCCAAAGCGGAGCTTCATAATGCGACTCATCGTTCAGTAAAGTATACTGTTGTGCCTTAGAGACGCTAAGAATAAGACACAAATAAAAAACCGGATAGACTTTATTCATAACTCTCCAAAAATAGTTAGAGCCTAAAAGCTTTATTTTCAGAAGAAATAAACATATTAACAAGTAATTTTTAATAACTGTAAATAGACATTGTTATATTTTAATTTCTTGATTTAAAGTATCTTGCATATCAATTTTTTCACAACGAAACATTTTATCTCTATAAAAAGTAATATTGGAGAATGGTTTGGACCTCGGTCCTAAAAAACAAATGCAACAAACACTACTATGAAAAAAATCCTTTTCCCAATCGTCGCCTTGGCAATACTTGCTTCATGTCAAAGTCCCAATACTAACTCTCAAGAGAGCAGCCCTGCAGCAGCAGAAGAACCCGCTCAGGAAGAAGTAAACACCAATCAGCCACCAGCGGTACCAGAAGGAGCACGAGTTTATTTTGCCAATTTAAATGACGGAGATACGGTTAGCAGCCCTGTTTATGTTGAGTTTGGCATTGAAGGAATGGAGGTAGAGCCTGCCGGAAATGTCAATGCGGGTATGGGTCATCACCATATTATCATTAACAATTCCTTTATTGAAATGGGAGGAACAGTTCCGGCCGATAGTGTTAACATTCACTACGGCGGTGGTCAAGTAAGCGACAGCCTTGATTTAAATCCAGGGAATTATCAGTTAACGATGCAGTTCGCAGATGGATTTCATCGTTCCTATGGACAGCAAATGTCTGCCACTATTTCCATTGTGGTAGAGTAAATCAATCCACTATAAAAACAAAAGGCAGCCCATTGAGGCTGCCTTTTTTTATTGAAATAAATCTGCTATTTCACAAAAATCTTCTTGGCATTAATCTGCTGCCCATCCACACTTAGCACGGCCAACAAAATACCATTAGGCATATCAGTGAGTTCAATATCCTGGCTTAGCTCACTACCATTGGCATTGTAGCGTCGGTAGCTCACGGTGCGCCCGGTAAGATCAACAAAACTCAAAGTAACCTCTTCCGCCTGAAGGTTGTAAACTCGAAGGAAATAGGTAGAGCCATCGGAGTAAGATCCATCAATTAAAGGCAGAGAAATTTCACTGAACAGAACATTCTCATTTAAGCCAATAGTACCTCCACCGTTAGGATCGAAAGCCACATTAGCGCAACTCACATTGTTTGTGGTATCTGTTTCTCCAAATCCACTCCAGTTTGGTCCAACCGCTACTACTCCACCGCAAAAATCAATATTCGTGGCCGTGCCGTTATCAATGCTTAATCCAGCAAAATTGATAGAGCGATTTTGACTATCGCCATTATTCATGGTCAGTCCGGTCAATGGAAAAACCAAAGGAATGGTATCTCCATTCTGAATTACCTGTAAAAGGTTTCCATTTAACAAAGGAAAGTAAAGCAGAGTGTCACTGGTTGTTACGGGTTGACTTCCCAGGTTTGTAATGGTAACATCAAAGTTAAAACCGATACCAGGGCCCAGAGTTGCTCCGGCAGCGGGTGATGTTAGGTTAATTGACAAATCGCGCTGGGCAGTCGCGAAAGTCAAGCTCATGGCTAAAGCCAGAGTGAGTACGATTCTTTTCATAGGGATATTTATAGGTTAGACGCCAAAAGTACTCTATAGGCTTGGCCCGAATTCATAGGATATCCCTATTTAAGATAACTTTTAAGTTTGAACTGTTCGACGCATTCGCATATTGATAATTTCCACGATAAGGGAAAAGGCAACCGCGAAATAGATGTATCCTTTACTAATATGTTGATGGAATCCCTCGGCAATTAGCATTACTCCAATTAAGATTAAAAAGCTTAAAGCAAGCACCTGTAGAGTTGGATGTTTGGCTATGAAAGCCGCGATACGTCCGGCAAAGATAAGCATCACAATCAAAGACACTATCACCGCCATAATCATAATTCCCAACTCCTCAGTCATTCCGATAGCTGTTAGAATTGAATCAAAAGAGAATACGATATCCAAGAGTGCAATCTGAATAATGATGCTTACAAAACCTCTCTTAACCTTACCGGAGTCCTCCTCCTCCGCCCTCTCCGGGCCCTCCATTTTGTGATGAATCTCAGATGTAGATTTGGCAAGAAGGAACAAACCACCGGCAATAAGCACCAAATCCCGACCCGTAAAATCCATCTCAAAAAGACTGAAAAGTGGTTCGGTCAGTTGAATGATCCAGGTAATACCAAATAACATGGCTATCCTTAAAATCAAGGCGAGTGAAATTCCTGCGAACCTTGCTCTACGCTGATTTTCCTGAGGTAGTTTATTGGTTAGAATAGAGATGAAGATGATATTATCTATTCCTAAAACAATCTCTAATAAACTGAGGGTTAGGAAGGCAATTAAGCCCTCAGTGGTAAGGATAACACTAAAGTCCATCTAGCTATTGTAGTTGATTTTGAAGGGCCTGCTCATCGTTCATTCGGGATTGCAACTGGCCAGCATAAGTTCGAGCCGTTTTATTACCATACTGGGCATAAGCGTTTTGAGCCCAGGCTTTGGCCTGATTAAGATCACCCAAAACTTCATATGCCACAGCAATATTGTAGGCCATTCTTCCTTTATCCTTTAATTCTGCGGCCTTAGGAATTCCGGCTTCCCAAATATCAATTGCCTCTCGCCACTGACCTACTTCAGCCATTCTTCCCCCTTGCTCCAATTCCATGGATTCTTTGGATTTAGTATAGAACACACGCCTTAAGGTTATGGGCATGGGAGCAATTTTATAGGCATAATCATGACCAATCTGACCACAAAGCTGACGTACTGCATCGGTTCGCGTAATCAACGCCGCCAATGCCCCGGCCTTACTATCCGCCGCTGCTTGCCAAGTATTTGTTTCAGAAATCATTTCCTGGTCAATCAGCTCCTTATTGCGAGGATTATAAAAACGTAATCCCAGTTTAATGTTTGCTACTCCTTCCGCGTACCATTCATCCACTTCAATTTCACGACGATTTTCTCCCTGCCCTACGGTTCGCTTTACCTTGCGTTTACCTTCGGTTATGATGAAATCACTATCCATAACTTCCAATACCAAAAGCGCATCAGCCTTATAGCGATTAAGCATGTTGAATTGAAGATGTTCAGCCAAGGGATCCGGAAAAGCTGCCGTGAGGCTGTTTCCCTCCAGTCGTTCCGAGGCAATTAGGACTTGATAGCGAGGAGATGCTTGAAGAGCGTTTTTAAGACCATTTAAAGCCTCTTGCGCAGCAGCTTTGTCCTGTGCCGGCATTTCTCCGGTAAGGATACCTTCCCCAATATTTAACCAATTATTCTTTTTAGAAGGCTTGGTGCGATCGATTAATAAAATCGTTTGAATCCCTTGATCTATTTGAAGATCGGCCGGTCGCATGGTATTTATCGTTACTGGTTTCTGTCCTCCGCAAGAACTCAATAAAACTGCTAATCCGATTAAGGCGGGAATAATTCTTTTCATAGGGTATTGATTATGCAAGTCCTAAAAACAAAAGGCGGGCAAGCCGTTTCTTTAAAGATTAGAATACTTTTCTCCGTACATCAGCATCTGATCGAGGAAGTCCATTGGATACTCTAGCTCTATATCGATTATACTATCTCCCTGCATCACTGGTTTCATGAGGGGTTGAATAAAGCCCTGATAAGGTGCAATATTGAGTTTTTGGGTGCGATCCAATACTTCGGCATGCAAGTCCGCATCTACCTGAACTCCGTAATTTTCCACTAAATCGCGCCCTGCCTTATAATCTCCCTGAGATTTAATCCTTTGAATCTCTCTCAACTGAGCACCAAATATTTGTCGCAAAGAGTCATAGTCGTTAATAACGAAATAGGTCTTACCCTCTAGTACTTTACGCTCAATCACATTGTTTTCTGCTCCCATTTCCAGGGCCCAGGCCGCCACCAACTGCCTGTTCCGCATATGGTCTTCTTCGATTACTTCGCCCGGTTTTAAACGACGCAATTGAAGCATTAAACCATTTCGGATATAATTATCATATTCCGCCTTCCCTACTTCGAGACTTTCAGCCAAGCCTAAATCAAGAATCTTTTGATCCATAATGAAATAGAGGGCTACTAAATCAGCCCTGGCTTCCTCAAGAGTATTGGAATAATTCTCCAAAGTGATATTGGGTTGCTGTACCCCTGGCTCTAGTTTTCCTGAGGCATGACCTACCACTTCATGTAAAGCAGTATGCATCTTGGAACTTTGTGCAGAATACTTCTTGGAACGTTCTAATTCCTCTGTGCTAAAGGCAAACTCTTCCAGAAAGCCTTCACCCTTGGCGTTTTCATATGCACCTTCGATATTAGTCAAGCTGATGGATTTGGATCCATGCTGTTCCCTAATCCATTGAGCATTGGGTAGGTTCACCCCAATCGGTGTAGCGGGAGTAGTTGCTCCAGCTTCTCCTACTACATTAATCATCCGATAAGAAACACCTACAACTTCATCCTTTTTATGAATATCCATTATGGGGCTTTCATCCTCAAAGTATTGGATGTTTTCGGAGATTACAGCCATCTTCTCACTTGCATCCAAGTCCTTCACCTGCACCACAGTTTCATAGGTAGCTTTATATCCTAGTGGATCGTGGTATACCTCAATAAAGGAATTGATATAATCTACTGTACTGGCTGTATCCCGCACCCAGGCGATGTTATAGTCATCCCAGGTTTTCAGATCTCCAGTCTTGTAGTATTCAATAAGTAATCCCAATGCTTTAGCTTGTTGCTCATTCTCTGCAACTCCTTTAGCGAGATTTAACCAGTAAATAATCTTCTCGATTGCGGCACCGTACATTCCTTCGGAATGCCACTTTTCTTCGCTTAATATCCCATTCCTCTTTATCAATTTAGAGTTCAAACCGTAGCTAATGGGTCTTAACGAATCTCCTTTGGCAGCCTGAGCCGCATAGTACTCTGATGCCTCTTTGGCCGTAATATCGGGGTCATAAAAATTTACTGCTGAGGAAAGAAGTAAATCGCGATCGGTATCCTTGCTCACACCCTTGCTATCCTCATTATTAAAAATCACTTCAAAAGCAGGATCACTAAGCTTTGCCCCACTTTTCTCTAGAAGTAATTTCAAATAGTCTGGTGCAAAGTTGGCCTCAAATTTCGCGTGACTATAATGGTGATGTATCCCATTGCTAAAGAAAACCCTCTTGGCGTAGACTGAGAATGCGTCCCACTCTTCACCTGATTCATCGTTTACGTTTTTCAAGATGGTTTCCAAGGCCTTACGAATCTCCAAATTGTGGCGATAAAGCTGGTCCCAAAGAATATCGCGCCCTTCCATCCCGGCTTGAGTTAAATAATAAGCCAGTTTCTTTTGCTGGAGACTTAGTTTCTCCCATCCTGGAATTTGATATCGCAAAATTCTGAGATCAGCAAACTGCTCGGTCTGCCATTGAAAATCGGTCATTTCTAATTGCTCTTTTTCAGCGTTAATATTGGAATCCTGATTATCAGTGCAGGCCTGATTGATGCAAAGACAAATCAGTGCAAGGAGGCTGATTTTTCTCATATAATTGGTTTGGTGCCTCGAAGATAAAGTTTAAAGTCGGATGAGCGTAAAGCGAAAATCCAGGGGATCCAAATGCTCAAGAAGGCCCTGAATCAAGTCGCTGCCATAGTCTGCAAAATAGGGACTTATGTTATCATGTCGCTCTTGCAGGCTTCCGCCGGGAAATAGAGCATAATAGGCACGCTCTAGCTTTTCCATCGTCTCCTTGCTTCTCCGCTTCTCGGCCCGGATAAGCTTTTTACGAAGGTTAGCGATTCCATTCAACTGCTTTTGTCTTTGTGCATTTACAGCCCCGAGCATGCTCCGATCGGTGAGATCAGCAATCTTCTCCAAATCATTAAATAGCTCTTCCAACTGCGCATCAAAGCGACTTAATTCTGCGTCTTCCGGAAAGCGTTCCTTAAGGTAATTACGCTTTAGACTCTCCAGGTCCTGGAAAAGATGCTTCGCTTCAAAATCCAAATCAGCCAAGCGATTACGCCATTTGGTTGGACAGAGCAAAACGGAGTTACGCAAGATGAGCAATGGAAAAGGCACTTCTTGCTGATCGAACATTGCCTTTAATTGCAACCAGTAAGCTAATTCGCCGCCTCCACCAATGTAGGCCAGATTTGGCAGAATTACCTCCTGGTAGAGAGGTCGCAAAACCACATTTGGACTAAATCTTTCGGGATGCGCCTTTAGTTCACTTTTTAACTCTATCTCTGTAAATCGAATATCCGAATTGAGTACTTGCCATATTTCTCCCTGCTTCTCAATACGCTCCCGCAATCCTGCTTTTAAATAGAACAGGTTAATCTCTCGGGGATGCACCTGAGCAAAGTACTCCTCGCTTAAAAGCTCACTTTGCTGTTCAACCTTTTGCTGGATTTCATTCGAAAATAGATCATTGGAAAAATGATCAATCATATGGCGCTTCAATTCTGGTTGATTGGCATCGAGGACTACCAATCCTTCTTCACCAAACAAATGATGTACAATGTATCGACTGGCTTGACTAAGATTATCATGATCATGATAGGCTGCTCTGAATACCTCTAAGATTTCTGAAGCCTGGTTTCCTGAACCTAGATGCTCTTCGAGTTCGTCGAGCACCTTCCCCATACCAAATGTGGGCATCTCTCCAACTGCACCTTTCAGATCGTTTTGCCAACGCAGCTTCCCTCCGAAAAGGTTGATAAAAGAAATCTCCTCAAAATCATGGTCTTCACTGGCCATCCAATAAACCGGCACGAATTCACTTTCCGGATAATGCTCCTTAAGCCGACGGCTTAGGTTAATGGTACTTACAATTTTATATAGAAAATAGAGCGGGCCGGTTAGAATGTTAAGCTGATGACCGGTTGTAACCGTATAGCAGTTGGAAGCTTTAAGCCTTTCCAGGTTTTGAAGAACTTGCTCCCCGGGTTCAATGCTGGCATTCTTATATTGTTTGTGAATGGACTGGTGGAGATCTTGACGAATGATTGTCGGAAATACCTCCCTGCAATCCATTCGCTCTTTAAAGGCCTGTATATCCGGGAAGTCACTAATTAGATCCTTGAAAAATGGTTGGTGATCCAGATAGTCCAGGATTAGTTTACTGAAGTATCCGGTTTCTCGATAGGGAATACATTCCGCTTCTTTCATAGGGGCCAATATATCTTGTTTTTCGCAGCTCGTTTAAACGAAAATGAAATAGAGAATAATAAAAAGATAGATCGCCCAAAAAGGTTTAAGGCTATGAGGATCTGAGCCAAACAAGAACTTGCTGATGCGAAAGCAAAATCCACGATTATTAGCTATCCATTGATACAAGGAATCCATGGCATTTCGGAAGAGTACATTTCGCTGATAGGATCGGTGTAAAAACTTCCATCGATTTAAAATATGTAAGCTACGAAATGCAGCATCTGGTCCATTATAGACTTTGCCATCGGGCTCTATAAAGCGAACTGCTTGACGAAATAGTTCTGGGTCGATATCCGGAAAATCTTTACTAGCTTCCTGATAGGGAGTATATTGGATGGAATCCCCGCTCATGTCAGCCCAATAGCTCACCCAATATTTACAAAAGGAACAGTCCCCATCCCAAATCATGATGGGCTTTGTAGGAGGATTGTCCGTATGACGGATTTTCTGAAACACCTCTTTTGAGGCGAAGATAATTACTTAGGCAGTTTGTTTGTCCATGAGATATTCAAACTTGGACATATCATCACGAAGCATCTTTCCCTGACTTACTGCGAGGGTTCGACCTTCCTTATCCACATATTCTTTGATCTCTAAAGCTAACTGTAGCCATTCTCTCATTGGTCGGAGTTTTCCTCAAATCTAAAGAAGTGATTAGATAAAAACAAGTTATTTATCATTCCACAAACCAATACAGTAAAGGGATACAGCCTAAATAGCTAAAAAGTGATAATCTAACACTTACAGGGATAAAGTAGCACTTCAAGACTCAAAGTGTTGATTACGAAGGGACTTTATTAACAGGAAAAAGTTAATAACTCAAGATCGAACGAGGTCTCCGCTATGAAATATTGCTAAGCCGGAAAAGTCTGTAAAGCCCGGTTATAAGCGGATTCAAAAGCCAACATATCTACTCCATGGGCTACTTTTTTCTCATTGAAATAGCTCAAAAGCTTCTCGGTAGGCATGTTTCCGATCAAATCATCATCGGCCATCGGACAACCACCATAACCCTTAATCGCTCCATCGAAACGACGACATCCCTGCTCAAAGGCTGTTTCCACTTTTTCTCGCCAATTGTGGCTATGCGTATGTAAATGTGCCCCAAATTCGACTTGAGGGAAAGCAGGGATCAGACTGCCAAAAAGATGTTGGATGCTTTCGGGGTTGGAAGTACCAATGGTATCCGATAAAGAGAGTATGCGCACCCCCATGTCCGCTAAGGCTCCGCAAAAGTCTTCTACCACCTCTACAGACCATGGCTCCCGGTAGGGATTACCAAAGCCCATGGATACATATACTACTAATTCCTTTTCCTTAGCACTGCAAAGCTCTATGAGATCTTTCACCAGTTCTCTGCTTTCTGCTATACTTTTATTCGTATTCCTTTTTTGGAATATCTCCGAAACAGAAAATGGATAACCTAAATAGTCAATTGGTTCCAGATTTGCCGCATCCATCGCACCACGAAGATTAGCTACAATGGCCAACAATTTGGTATTGGTACGGCTTAAATCCAATCCCGCCAACACCTCCTTGGTATCTCGTAACTGGGGAATAACCTTTGGGGAAACAAAACTTCCGAAGTCAAGGCTATGAAAACCTACCTCCAAAAGATCCTGGAGGTAGGCTATTTTTTTATCTGTAGGAATAAAATCATGGAGCCCTTGCATCGCATCACGAGGGCATTCCACGATATCAACATTCGGTTTTGTCAATTTTCGCGTTTTTTTGAGAGGTACCGCGAAAATACTTCCATTTTTACTTTTTAGGAACCCTTTTTAAGGCTTCTAAAAAATAACCCCAAAACTTATCAACTGAGGCTATATTGACTTTTTCATCCGGGCTATGCGGATTCTTAATGGTCGGTCCAAAAGAAATCATTTCCAGGTTGGGATAATGCTGTCCCAACAGGCCACATTCCAGACCGGCATGACAAGCAAGTACTCTTGGTTCTTCCTTAAAAAGCTCTATGTAAAGATCTTTCATCATCCCTAGCATCGGTGCATTCGGATCCAACTTCCAACCGGGATAAGAGCCACTATGTTTTACTTCGGCACCTAAAATCCGCCATGGTGCGCCAACGGCATCGGCCATATCAAACTTGGCGCTTTCACGATCCGAACGTTGCAGGGCTTTTAGATTCATTTTCCCAGCAGCCAGACTAACATGAGCCACATTATTACTGGTTTCTACCAAATCCTCTACATCCGGACTCATTCTACGTATACCGTCATGGGTGCATTGAAGAGCGGCAGAGAATCGCTGAAAATCAGTCTCTGACATCTTATTCGCAGGAAGATCTACTTGATCAACCTTGATCATAATCTTTGGATCTGTGGTGGCAAATTCCTTTACCAGAGCGGCACCAAGGTCTTGCCAATAGGCTTCAGCCTCTTTAGCCATTGATCCTTCGATTACCACCACGGCTTCAGCTTCGCGTGGAATAGCATTTCTTAGTCCACCTCCTTCAAAACTTGATATACTCCAGGCAAAACGATCGGTTGGATCATAAATCATTCGATTAAGAAGCTTATTGGCATTAGCACGGCCAAAGATGATGTCCATACCACTATGGCCACCAAAAAGCCCACTTACCTTTAAACTAAAGGCCACTTCATTGCTATTGCAAGCTACCTCTTCATAGGTCCAATCTACATCGGTATCTATGCCTCCAGCGCAGCCTATGCTCAGTTCATCATCATCCTCGGTATCCAGATTCATTAGAATATCTCCACTGAGAAAATCACCTTTCAGATTATGAGCGCCAGTCATTCCCGCCTCTTCATCTGCCGTAAAAAGAGCCTCTAGAGCCGGATGAGCAATATCCGTAGATGCCAGGACCGCCATAATTGAGGCAACTCCGATACCATTATCCGCCCCGAGGGTAGTACCTCTGGCTTTTACCCAGCCTTCATCAATGTACATATTGATTCCCTGAGTGTCGAAATCGAAATCGGTATCCTTATTCTTCTGGCACACCATATCCAGGTGGGCTTGAAGCACTACCTTCCTGCGATCCTCCATTCCGGGACTAGCCGGTTTCATGACGAGGATGTTTCCTACTTCATCCTGTTTCCAATCCAGTCCTTGGCTTTTGGCAAAGTCAATCATAAAAGCCTGGACCTTCTCTTCTTTCTTAGATGGGCGGGGTACAGAGTTTAAATCAGCAAAATGACCCCAAACGCTGTTGGGTTGTAGGTTTCTTATTTCGTTGGACATGAACGGATTATTGATTTCCTAAAATAATGGGTAAGCCATCTTCTCCTGAACCAACTACGATCACTTTGGAATTCGGCGATTCTGCCAATTTCAAAGTAGCCTCAATACCCTTCTCACGAAGAATCTTATCCGTCAAGGAATTGCTAATAATCTTATTCGCTCTCGCTTTACCTTCAGCCTCAATTCGCTGACGTTCAGCTTCCTTACGAGCTTGCTGCAGTTTAAACTCATACTCTAATGAAGCTTGCTCCTGCTCTAACTTCCGCTCAATTGCGTCTTTTAGATTATCAGGCAGTTTTACTTCACGGATGAGTACCGCATCTAAAATCAGATAGTTATTACTCAGCGATTCTGAGGTTCTGGAAAATATTTCTTGCTGAATAGCTTCCCGTTTGGTGGAATAAAGTTCTTCTGAACTGTACTTACCAATTACTTCCCGGGTAGCCGATCGGATATAGGGTTTGATGATCTTTTCGTGGTAGTTCTCACCAATTTCATCATGCAAGTAGCCGATTCGATCACTCTTTGGTAAAAAGCGATAGGAAAGTTCCATGGTAATAGTTAGACCATTTTGATCTAAAACATTCATGGTACTGATATCCTCTTTCTTACGAACATCATAAATATAGATGTCATCCCATGGCCATTTGATATGGAAACCCTGACCATATACTTTTTCCTTGTCCAATCCGCCCTGGAATTTGCGGAAAATGATTGCTTTTTCACCAGCTTCAATGGTATAGGTAATGGAATTCCAAGCTAAGACGACAACGAGCAATGCTACGAATGCCACCACAATTAGATAGGTAGTTCTTTGATTCATAATATTATTAATTGATTAGTACTGTCCCCAGTATTTGCGTAAAAACCATTCTACGCTCAGGCTGATCAAAGCTACGAAGAAGAGCCACCATTTGCTCAATAATTCTCGCTTTATATTACGTTGATCGATTTGACCGATGGGCTCAGTTTGCTTCAAAGTTCTAATCAGTTGTGGCCAATCTTTCAGTTCAAAAAACTTTCCATCACTTTGCACTGCTAATTGCTCCATGAAGCCTCGTCGTGCCTGAAGGTCCCTGGCTTCCAATACATTTTGCTTTATCCAAATACTGCCCTTTGCTTCAAACTGCTTAGCTCCCAAATCAGCTTGAGCAGAATAAGCATAGACGCCAGCATCCAGCCCTCCTAAAGCAAGTTGATAGAAATTCGATTCTTTTGAGAAACTATAGTCATACTGCTCACCTTTACTGCTCTGGAGACTTAAGTTGAGCTCGGGCCGATTTTGCAATTTACCGGTTGCATCATAAAGTTTTGCAATAACCTGACTAGAGCGATTCTCGAAAATTTCCCTCTCAAATTCGATAATTAAATCTTCACTGCGCTCTTGCGATTGTAAGTAATCAACGAGACCTGTAAAAAGGCCATCAAAGACCTCAGTATTTTTATTGTTACGGTAATTGTAAATACGCCATTTCCAAATCCCACGGCCGGAAAAAACCGCAATTCTTTGACCGTCAAGTTCCCCACAAAAGGCCAGAGGTTCATTAAGGTCTACCCTTCCTATTCGCTTATAGAATAGAGACTCCGCCCAGTCCGGTAATTGTGCATTGCCATAGATTCCTTGTACCGGCGGCCAGCTTAGCATTTCTGATTCAAATCCCTGTGGCATTGCAAATAGGCCGAAATTGGCATTTGGCAGAGCAAACTGCAACTCCGGTTCGCGCTCCATCCCCTCCAGAAAATTCAATGCTGCCAAATCAGAATTAGCGTGAGCCATGAATAAGACGGGGATATTTTTTTCCTTCAATTCCCTAAGCAGATCATTATCCCAACTAAATGCGATTAAAACCTGAGTATTAGCTAAGTCAAGCTCTGATCGACTCCGTTCATACACCAGTTCCCAATTCCTTTCAGTTCCCAAGGCTCTTCTAAGGGCTGCAACATCAGGATGAGTTTCCTCACTATAAACGAGAATCTGATAGGCCTCCTTGATTACTTCTAAACCAATAAAGCGATTATCATTTTGCGGATTCGCATCCTCTTCTTTTTGTTCAATGCTCAGACTGTAATTATGAAAACCTTCTTTCTCGGGCTGAACTTCTAAAATGAGACTTTGAAACCATTCTTCCCGATCAACATTATAAGTCCGTGATTGAATAACTTGAGACCTTTCATTCCTTAGAACCAATGCAAAGCTTTGTGCTTCAGCATTTTGCGCCTCAAGATCAATTTCAATACTTAGCTTTCTACCGAGACTCAAGGTCTCATTATAACGCAAACCGCTTATGCGGAGATCTCTCTGTCTTTGCGTATTTCCGTGAACCAGTGTGTAAACCGGAACTCCAGAAATAGCTTCAAGCCACTGGATGGGATTTCTACCACGATTGTAGATACCATCACTTAAGAGTACCACACCACCAACAGGTTCCCCATAAAAGCGATCATTCACTCCTCGAAGCGCTTCATAAATGTTTGTGAAGTCTTGATCTAAAACTGAATCCTCAGATAGTTCACCCGCAAATCCAAACCAAAACTGCTCGTACTTATCATCTAGTCCGGATTTAGCCAACTGTAAAGACTGTAAAGCCGAGTCTAAGGCAGCGCTATCTCCATGCATTTGCATAGAGGCCGATTGGTCCTCAATCCACAAGAGGCGAGGTTTGATCCTGAAATTCTCCCTGCTTAAGAGCGAAGGACCTAACAAGAAGAAGAGTATAAAGAAGAGGCTTAAAAAGCGCAGCGTAGCCAGGATCAATCGTTGCCGGCTGTTGTATACTTTACTATTACGATAAAGCAGAAAACAGACTAATCCTATTAGTATTGCCCCGGGAAGGAGCCAGTATGGAGAATGAAGAAAAACAATTTCCATGATAGATGCGGACCTTAGGTCAACATCCCACCATCAACCTGCAAGGTCTGTCCGGTTACATAGGCCGAAAGGTCTGAGGCTAAAAACAAACAAGCGTTAGCAACATCTTCCGGGCTACCTCCACGTTTTAGAGGAATTGCATCCCTCCAACCTTGCACAGTCTTCTCGTCTAGTTTCTCTGTCATTTCGGTTTCTATAAAACCAGGAGCGATTGAGTTACAACGGATATTTCTTGATCCTAATTCGAGAGCAACGGATTTTGTGAATCCAATAATACCTGCTTTTGAAGCCGCATAATTTGCCTGGCCGGCATTTCCCTTTATCCCAACCACAGAACTCATGTTGATAATCGATCCGGCCCTTGCTTTAAGCATGGTGCGCTGCACTGCTTTGGTTAAATTGAAAATGGATTTCAGGTTAATTTGAACTACGCGATCAAAATCCTCCTCTGACATTCTCATCAGAAGGGTATCCTTAGTGATACCGGCATTATTTATAAGAATATCAATAGTTCCAAAATCCTTTAGGACCTCAGCCACCAGGTCTTCAGCTGCCTGGAAATCAGAAGCATCAGATCGATAAGCCTTCGCTTTGGCTCCATGAGCAGATAATTCCTTTTCCACTTCCTCCGCCTGGGAGGCAGATGACAAATAGGTGAATGCTACCTGGCAGCCATTCTTTGCAAAAACTTCGGCAATGCCTTTTCCGATTCCTTTGGAGGCCCCGGTAATAAGGGCTACTTTACCTTCTAATAAATTCATGAGCTAAAAAAATCTAATCCAATGGGAGCCACAAAAAATCTGGGTGGCGGGGTAAGTTACTAAGCTTATCAATAAATGCTTGAGGGGGCAGAGTTAATTTTCGGAGCTTTAAGTCTATGAAGGCTCCTGAGACCTCAACGGTGGCGCAAAGTGTTTCACCGCGCCAGATTTCATGAACAAATGAAAACCGACCATAATCCTCTCTCACTGACTTTAAAGCAGCGGTCATGATTAAATCATCTCCAAAATGAAGCTCTCTACGAAAAGTAGCTTTTTCCTCAAACAGCACCGGACCAAAGCCTGCTTTTGCCATATCCTGAACGGTAATGCCTCTTTCGATAAAAAGCTCCGTACGTAACTGGGCGGCAAAATCGTAGTAAACAGAATGGCGAACGTGAGTATTGGGGTCAAGATCACTCCATCGTACATGGAGCTTTCGACTAAAGCGATTAGGACTTTCGTTCATGGGGCGCTAAACTACAACGCTTTATTTGATTCGCATGATTTTATAAACGATAGGTAAACCCAAATAAGGCGTTTATACCCTGCGCTTGATATCCTAAAAAGATATCATAGTTGTTATTGAGCAAATTGCTGAGATTCACGAAGGCTCCGATGCGAGAGTTGTAGTAATAATCAATCTTTAAACCTAGGTCCACATAGGGCTCCAGCATTGCTGCCAAATTGGGATTGTCAATTTGATGAAAGGCATGACGAGCGCCTACATAATCCAAATCCAAAGCTAAACCGATCTTCTTGCGGTAAGTATAACTACTTTCAATTCCCGCTTCAAAATAAGGTCTGTACCAGGCTAGTTCCTGAGAATTTAAGGCAAATTCCCTGGCTATCGCTGAGGCAGTTAGGAAAAACTTCTCTTCCCAGTTGTAACTCAAACTCCCCTTTGCATAAAATTCGTTCATGTCTTGATACCGCACCGATAAGCCATAGGTCATGGGGTCCTGGTAAAACAAGGGATCCCGAAAAAGAAAAGCATCTGAGCGCAAATTGGCATAGCCCCCTTCTACGTAAAAAGAGGTATTACTGCTCAATAGGCCCTCCATCGCTGCGAAAGCTTTAATGTTTCTGCTGGGTGAAGAATTCTGACCAGGAGTGATGAAAGGACTCAATTGGGTAAGCTCCCAATAATTGTTGCGTTCCAGAAAACCGGTTATCCCTCCTACTACACTCAAAACTTCCGGCACGGCTCGATAGCGAAGGACTAATTCTGGAAAGAAAAACACTCCACCATTATCTACTTCCGGACGACTATCCTCCGATCCTACGAAATAGAGGTTTACCCCAAAATCAAAGGTGTACTCATCTCGCTCTACCCTTAAATAGGGTTTAGCTTGAAACTGAATAAAGGATTGATCGAAAAGCTGAGAGCTATCGGCTCCGGAATACAAACTATCGTATTGGGTATTGAAATAAGCTAGATTTAGATCAAGCAGCACGTTTTGATCTCCAGGTTCCAAATTCCAGTTGGAGTTTATTTGAAAGTCATTCTCTCGTGAGCGGTAGTTATCTCCAAAATAACGGTACTTCAAATCCATTTGCTTTAACCAACCTAGCTCTTTGTCCTTCGCCTCCTTTAATGAGGTTTCTATCCCAAAACTTCGGTACCAGTTATAAGGGGCTTCGCCAAGATTTAAAGTATCATCGCTGGCTAAAAAACCAAATTGAGGCCTACCGTAATAGCTGTATTTATTTAGATCAACATCCGCGGCTACCGACCAGGTGTATTTTCTAAAATAGCGATTGTAATAGCCCCCTAAATGGTTGCGTGAGAAGCCGTTATCTTCATACAAGATGTCCGACACGCCCGTCTGGGTAGAAAGGTGCCGAAAGTCGAAACCGTAACTCTCCTTAGAACTGCGCTTGCTATTGTAAAAAACTTCCGCAAGAGCTGTATTGTAAGCCCCGTATGCAGCTCTTATGTAGGCTCTGTACAATTCTGGCACTTCCGTAGATACAATCCTAGCCGGGCTTAATACCTCAGGTTGCATTCGCACGTCAAGGGGCAAGCTCGTAATGCGGTAGTTCACATCAATCTTCTGATTAATGCTATCCTGATATTGGGGTTGATCCAGGATTTTCCGAGCGTCCTTTACTTGTGCCTTATAGCGATCCGTCACCTTTAGTTCTAGGGAGCCCAGGTTATCGGGTTGCGCCATTGCACTTATTCCAACTAGCAGCAGTATAGATATTCTCAAGGTGCGCATTTTACTTCTCAATTATTTCTGGTTCTTCCAATAGCTCTTCCTCATCGATGGGAATATCGAGGAGTTTTAAATCCCCTCCTCCATCAAACTCTAATGAATCATTCTGCTCTCGTAGAAGTGCTTCCTTTTCCTCCAAAGCGCGAGCTTCTGCTTCTTGAATATCCCTCCTTAAGTTCTTTGCTTCCTCTACCAGAGTCGCATCAGTTTCATTATCAATGATGAAATCAATGATATAATTTGCTTGGAAAATGTCATCAAGCTTCCAAAAGTTTGTTGCCATGAGTACCAATGCCTTTAACTTCCATTCCCGATAGGAAGGCAAATCCTCAATCATTTGATTAATTATGGCATTACTGGTGTCAAATTGCTCTTGCTTGTTTCTGATTAGTGCCAGGTGATAATAAGCATCAGCTTTTTGATCTCCTGCTGAGGCATCTTTGACATCCACATAAAGCTTAAAGCTATTCGCAAAATCCTCACGGTTGAAGAAAACCCGTGCTCTGAGCAGCTTGGCTTCAGTTTGTAGATTCTTAGCCAATTGATCGGTAGTTAGGATCGTTTCGCTGTATTGCAAGATGGCCTCTTCATCTCCAAGTCGCTCTGAGCTACGCAATAGACCTAATCTAGCTTTTAATACCTGATCTTTACTTTCAGCAAGCTTAAGGAAGCGACCATAGCGCTCTCGCGCCAGTGCATAACTGCTATCCCTAAAATCACGATCCGCCAAATAGGGTAAAGCGCTTTGTTTAAACTCTCGGGTATTGCTATGCTCCAAAGCTTCATAAAGCTTATAGGCTACTACAGGTTTTTCAGTACGTACCGCTGCATCAGCCGCAAAGAATTGAGCCTGTTCCAAAAAGACCCCATTAGGGAAACGATTGAGGTAACTGTTTAAGGACTGATAGGCATCTTCATAATTTCCTTCTGTGTATATATCAAATGCGGCACTATAAGCAGTAGAGTCCAGAGCAGTCTCCTTGATATCCATAAACTCAATAGTAGCCACCCAGTCCAGGTATTCCGTAATGTTCCTCTCTCGCTTATAAACTATTTCTGCCAAACGAATTGCCTCGTATGCCTCTTGCGTTTTAGGATATTTACTTACTACCTCCTTAAAAGTGCTAATGGCCTTCTGATTTTGATCCCTATTGCTGTAAATCAATCCTTGTTTTAAGCGAACTTCCACCAGGCGATCGCTATTGGGATACTCTTCTTCAAACTCCTGAAACACCTGAAGACTATTGGTATAGTCATCCATCTGTAAATAGCTCAAGCCCAATTCAAACTTGGCCTTTTCCGCATAAACAGATCTCGAAAAACGACCCAATAAAGTTTTCAATTCCTGAACCTTTAATTGAGATTTTCCATCAAGGCCCAGGCAAACAGCTCTTTGAAAATATGCGTAGTCGGATTCCACACTATTTGCTTGAATCGCCTGCTGGTAGAAATTACTAGCTAACAAATAACCACCGGTTAAGAGGTATGCATCTCCTAATCTTAAGTAAGCGTCTGCTTTTCTTGGATCCTTGCTGAAGGCATTACGCACAAAGACTCGGAAATCATCAGCCGCAGCTTTGAAGTCTAAGAGTTTGTAGGAACAATAAGCGCTGTGATAGTAAGAGCGATTAAATACATTCTGTGCGGCGGCACCCTTTCCTTTTCGAAAATCTTCGAAAGTGGCTTTCGCCTTTTCAAAATCTCTTAGGCGATATTGACATTCTGCAATCCAATAGAGGGCCAGATTAGAAAGCTCCTTATCCTCTGGGTAAGAGCGGCTTTCCTCGTATTTCTTTAAAGCGGCCGCAAACTTTAATGAGTTAAACATTTCTGAAGCTCGGTAAAAGGCAATTTGCTGATAGATCGCGCGCATTTCCGGACTATTCAATCCAGCTTCTTTTATCGCATTCATAGCACGGTCATAATCCTTCGTAGTGATGTAGATATTAGCTAGATAACCGTTGAGCTCTGAGCGGTATGGGCTAGAAGGATAGCGCTTTAAATAGTCCTTTAAAACTTGAATGGCATCGCGAAAAGGACTGGCCAATTCATAACTGAGTTTAGTGTAATTGTACAGAGCGTCTTCAGTTACCTTGGCATTAAAATTAATATCGCTAGCAGCCTTAAAAGCAACCATGGATTGGTTTTTTTCTCCCACTTTCAGATAGGCATCTCCTAAATGGTAATATGCATTTTGGCGCAACTCATCCGGACCAGCAGTAATCTTGTTTAAAGATCTGATGGACTCTGCATAACGAGCTTCTTTATAATAACTATAACCCGCCTGGTAGTGATCCTTAAGTCTCATATTACCTCCCTTTTGCTGATAAAGCTCCAGGTATTTAAGGGTGTTCGTGAAATCGCGTCGCTTATAAAATGCATCAGACAATAGCTTAGCTATTTCAGGAGCCCTACCAGAACTGGCCGTAGCAATCAGCTCTTCCCCTACCTCTACCAACTTATCGTAGTTCTCCAAAGCATAATAGATATGAGCCAGATAATAGGGTACTAGTGGGCCAAAGTTTGGATCCTCCTGAAGGGGAAGGAAGTTTTGTAAGGCCTCTGCAAAACTGCTATCTACATAGAGCAAATGTGCATAGTAATAACGAGCAGAATTAGCATAAGCGCTCTTTCCATCCTTTAGCTTGAGGAATAGATCCCGAGCTTCATTTGCTTCCTGGTCCTGCATGAGAGCATATGCCCATTTGAACTGGAATTCACTTTTCTGAACTGCATTCAGTGAGTAGGGATCCACTTTTTCGTAATACTTGCGGGCCTGGCGATAGCGCTTAAGGCTAAACAGATTGTTGGCATATCGCAACCATAAGCGATTTTGAAGAGGACTGGTTTCATGTATCTGAGCAAACTCCAGTACCCTTTCTTCTATATCCCCGTGATAGAGTTCGATTGCGCAATAAGCTGCAAAATAGCGGGCATTCATGCGCTTCTCATCATCGTTAACCGGGTTTTCCGCAATTCTATCGAAAATGAGCTGCGCATTTCCATATTGCTGTTTCTCCAGCAATTCTAAAGCTTGTTCATACTGATCCTCGCCCCCTCTAAGATGTTGATTTACTTGAGCCTGCCCTTGATTCAAACCTGTTAGCAAGAATACCGAAAGGCTGACTAAAACCCTGATAATGCGCATATTAGCTCATGTTTTTATCGTGATCTAAAGTACGGGTATTCCAGGGGCAAGGATTTTAGGTTCGCAATAAGTTTTAAACGTGATCTGTTAATTATTATTGAGCTATCCAAGCGCCGCACCAAGGGCATATACTATTTTTGATTTCTGTCATGAAAGGAGATCCTATACTAAGATTAACCAATGCTCACATTCATCAAGGATCTAAAAAGATCTTAGATGATGTGGACCTGCACATTAAGCAAGGTGATTTTCAATTCTTAATCGGAGCCACTGGCAGCGGTAAATCAAGCCTGCTTAAAACCCTCTATGGAGATTTACCCTTAAAGAATGGTACCGGACTGGTTTGCGGCATGCAACTAGAAAAACTTGCGGAAAAAGACATCCCTACCCTTCGAAGAAGATTAGGAATCGTTTTCCAGGATTTTCAATTATTAACTGATCGTACCGTTGCTCAGAATTTGAAGTTTGTACTTCAGGCGACTGGCTGGAACTCCAAAAAGGAAATCAGCAACAAGATTAGTGAGGTATTGAGTAAAGTGGGGATGGAAAATAAGGAGGAGCAAATGCCACACCAATTATCAGGTGGAGAGCAACAACGCGTAGCTATTGCCCGTGCCCTACTGAACGATCCTCAACTGATTTTGGCCGATGAACCAACTGGTAATCTTGATCCTTCAACTTCTGAAGAGATCATGATTTTGCTAGAGCAAATCTCCAACAGTGGAAGAGCGATATTAATGGCCACTCACGATTATTCGCTCATTCTCAAATTCCCTCATGAAACTCTAAAATGCGAGCACGGCAAGGTTTTCAACACCGTGCAAAATAGCCTCTAGTGGAACTGAGCATTGCTATATTGGTTTACCAATTCTCGCCACTTAAGGTGGTTCATGAATTGGTGAGGCAGGCTCGCTTAATGAATATCAATTTTGAGCTTTTAATTTTTGATGATGGTTCGGGCGATACCTGGCAAAAGGAACTAGATAACGACTTTGGAGATATCCCAGAGGTATCTCTTCATCTAAATCCCATCAATCTAGGCCGATCCACTGCTCGTAACCGACTGGCCTCTAAATGCCTGGGGGCTTTTATTTTGATGATTGACGGAGATAATCCGGTCGACAACCCAAACTTTGTAAACGATTACTATCAAGTACGAAAAGCTAAAAGTGTTGTGGTTGGCGGTAGAAGTATAATGCCCGAACCTCTTCCCGGTTGTGAATTGCGCTGGACCTTTGCCAAGAATCGTGAAGTAAAGAGCTTAAAAGAAAGACAGGCTAATCCTTACGGCCATTTTCAGACGAATTGCTTTTTAATTGATCGAAAGGTTTTCGAAAAGGTTCGATTTGAGGAAGAGCTCCTAACTTATGGATATGAGGATAACCTATTTGGCTTTTCACTCGAGAAAGCAGGAGTAAACATCATTCACATCGAAAATCCCCAATTACATAAGGCCGAAGATCGAAATTTGGTTTTCCTGGCAAAGAGTGCAGAGGCGATGCGATCCTTATTCTGGATTTATACAAACAGACCCTTGTTACAGAAACACTTTAAGCTCCTAAGAGTCTTGAAGTTTTTAAAGGGCGCAGGCTTAACTGGTCTCGTACTAGCCTTTCTCAATTTGATGGAAAAGGGACTAAAGCGAAATCTTGATTCAAGTGGCCCCAGTTTATGGCGATTCGATCTTTATCGACTACAGCAGTTATTGCTTATAGATAGAGGCTAGTAGTTGCTCTAAAACTTTGCGTTCTTCGCTCCAGGCATACTTCCTTTGAGCTTGTTGCAGGTTTTCCCTAAAAGGGGCTTTGCCTTTAGCTTTCATTTCCAATAAACCCGCCAAAATAGATTCTGGATTAACTGCTACAGATAAGCCTAGATCATTAGATTCAACAAGTGACCTAACTTCTGGAACTGTGCTGCTTAAGATTGGGGTACCGCACTTAATAAAGTCGAATACCTTATTGGGTAGGCTGTATCGGTAATTTAAATTGCTATCCTTATCCAGGGAAATCCCTAAATCTGCCGCCGCCGTATAATGCATAAGCTCTTGATAAGGAACCGGTTCCCGGAAGTGAATACGCGACTTTAAATCCTCGTCCCTGGCCTTTTCCCTTAAAATTGGCAGCACATCTCCTTTACCTACGATCAGCAGATGAATATCCTTTGGAGCCAACTTAAGCGCTTCAATAAACTCCTCCATACCCCTATCCACATTGATTCCTGCTCCTTGAGCGATTACCATATAGACACGTTCTGGCAGATCTAATTCTTTTCTGCTCTTTAAGATTTCTGGGAAATAGGAGTTCCCCACATTTCGCAAGACCCTGGGACGATTGCCGTAATCCTGTCCATAGAGCCCGGCAATGCTATCATTTACGGTGATTGTGTAGAGTAGATTGGGAAAGATTCTGGATTCAATGAAACGCCAAACCGCCTTAACCACAGGACGATCCTGGATTTCCGGTACTCCACAAAAGTATTCATGGCTATCGTAAATAAGTGGTTTACCATAGAACCTCGATACCAGATAATTTGGTAAGAGGGTATCCAAATCATTGGCCCAATACAAATCAAAGGGCCTGCGGAACAGAAGGTAAAAGAACAATCGAAGATTCAGGTTTGCGTAGAATAGAAAACCCTTATTAAACCAAAGTCGAAAACGACGAGTACTATAATCAGGATCAAATTTCTGACTATGAGGAAGCTTTCGACCTAAAAAGGTGACTTCAAACGATTCATCCTGCAGTACAGATATACTGCGTTGAACCCTTTGATCAGTAGCTAAATCATTGCTAACACTGAGTACCACACGCTTCACCACACAATATTAGAAATTAAAAAGAGAGAGGACTCGGGATTCCTATTTTTGCCGAAAAAATTGCATGGATCATCGCGAAATCGATATCGAAGCCTACAACTACGAGTTACCAGAGGATCGTATTGCTTCCTACCCTTTACCCAGAGGGGAATCCAAATTGTTAGTCTATAACAAAGGAGTGATAAACGAAAACAGGTACCACAGTATCGCCGATGAATTGCCGGAAAATGCCTGGCTGATTTTTAATGAAACAAAGGTTGTTCAGGCTAGACTACTCTTTCCTAAAAACGAAAACACTATAATCGAAGTTTTCTGTCTTGAGCCTTTGGAAAAAGGCAGCCTGGAACAAGCAATGCAGACTAAGGGCAGCATTAAATATCAATGTCTGGTTGGCGGTGCTCGTAAATGGAAGGATCATGATCTATTGATGGAATTGGATGGGATTCAGCTTCGTGCCGAAAAGCTGGGACGAAAAGATGCTCATTTTGAAATCAAACTTTCCTGGAACGAGGATTTAAGTTTTAGTGAAATCCTTGATTTAGCAGGTAAAACCCCTCTCCCACCTTATATCAAGCGAAAGGCCGAGGAGCGAGACAAAACGACCTACCAAACGACCTACGCTAAGAAATCCGGATCTGTAGCTGCACCAACCGCTGGGCTGCATTTTAACGAGGCCATTTTTGAGGATATCCGTAAAAGGGGAATGCAACTTAATTTCCTAACTCTTCACGTTGGCGCCGGAACTTTTAAGCCGGTCAGTACCAGCGTTGCCGAACATGAAATGCATGCTGAGGAGTCCTTTTTAGATCGGCATTTCCTTAGCAAATTGAAACTTGCATTAAAAGAAGGCCGTCCCATAATCCCCATTGGCACTACTTCCCTGCGTGCGCTAGAAAGTATGTACTGGATGGGATGCATGTATAAACATGGTCAATGGAATATCAAGGAGCCCATCGTACCGCAATGGTTGGCTTTTGAGAATACCGAATGGGCTTTAAGTCCAATTGAGAGTATTGAAAACCTGGAGAAACTGCTGGATGAGCAGGAAGTTGATTGGCTTCCTTATAAAACCCAAATCATCATCGCACCTGGCTATAAACACCGACTTATCTCAGCACTCATCACCAATTTTCATCAACCCAAAAGCACCTTGATGCTACTTATAGCAAGTTTAATTGGCGATAAATGGCGAGAGGTATATCAATATGCCTTGTCGCATGATTTTCGATTCTTGAGTTATGGTGATGGATGTTTACTCTTCAATCCGGAAAATCTTGCTTAGAGCTCTATACATCAGTCTTTTTGCGCTGCTCCTATCAAGCGCTCAGGGTCAAAGCCTGAAACCCCGCGAAATAGCCTCGCTTCCTTCTGGCTTATCCGAATGTAGTGGCATGGCCTTTATCGATGATAATGCTATAGTGATGATCAATGATAGTGGGAATGAAGCGGAACTCTTTGTTTGCGATACTCTGGGGAATTTGTTGCTTCGGCCTCGACTGCTTGGCTTGCCTAATCGAGATTGGGAGTCATTAAGCTATCACGACGGTCTTTTGTACATCGGCGACTTTGGAAACAATGGCAATCAGCGTAAGGATTTAGAAATCCTGATTGTTGATGTTTCTAACTTGCTCACAGCAAAGGAATGGTCATTAAAGGGACGAATTAATTACACCTATCCAGAACAAGAGTCATTTCCTCCAAAAAACGACAGTGCTTTCTACTATGATCTGGAAGCGATGATTTACGAACGTGATTCTCTATTTCTGTTTACTAAGAATAGGACTAAACCATTTGATGGTTTGGTTAAGGTCTATGGACTAAGCGCAAAAGCTGGGACACAGGAAGCGAAATTGATCAAGGAATTTCGAACTGGACTGGGACTTAAACACTTCAATTGGGTTAGCGGAGCTTCTATAGGGCCCAATAAGCACGACCTTTTCCTATTGGGCTATAACAAGCTTTGGTATATCGAGGATTGGAGGAACACCACAGAGCTTCAGGCTTTTCCTTTTAGCCTTGGTTTTTTTAGTCAGAAGGAAGCCGTTGATCTGCAAGCAGGGAAACTCTATTTCGCTGAAGAAAAGAACCCAGGGCGTGAAGCCAAGCTCTATAGCATTTCGACCGACATTTTTAGCATAAAACAAGAATGGGGGTCTAACGAAGCTGTTAAGCTTAATTCCAGTTTACGATTAGGGGATAGTCTCAAGCTTGATTTTGCCAAACCCTATCGTTATTTAAATACTCCCTACTTCCTTTACCAAACAGATGGTACGGCCGTGTTTGAAGGTGTATTGGATGAAAATATACTTCTTAGCGGTAGCCTGGTGATCAATATGGAAGGCCTCAGCGCCGGAAATTACATACTCAGTTTAGAAGGCTTTTCGAAAGAGGTGTTCGTGATCCGCTTGAGATAGGGTCAAGTTTAAGGCCAATTCCCAATAGAGTACTTCCATCCTGACCTATTCCGGGTTTAATGCTGATTCGACCTTGTTTGTCTTTTTGCCATTGAGCAATTTTTTTGCCTACAAAGTATCCTAGCAGTCCTCCTACCAGCACGTCAGATGGCCAATGCTTTTGAGCATATATACGTTGCCAGGCTGTTAATCCCGCTAAGCTATATAAGGGTATCGCGATGTAGAGTTTGTTTTCATATAGAGTAGAAATCGAAGAGGCCAGAGAAAAAGCGATTGCGGTATGGGCAGAGGGAAATGAAAGATTATCGGTACTAAATGATGGTCCTCCAAATCGGTAAGCGTCCAATGCCAGCTGTTCTTCTGGTCTTTGTCGATGAAAGACCATTTTTAAGAATACAGCACCTACACTGGCTGTCGCGATACTTTGAAGAGAGGTAGATCCAAGCATTCTTGCCTCCTCGCTATTAAAAATGGCTCCGCTGGCATAAATCATTAATGCCATTGATCCCGTATAATACACATTACCAAAAGGCTCCATAAATGGGCTGAGTTCCTCACTTTGGTTGGGATTAGTAAAGCTCAACTCTTTTTGTAACTCACTATCAAAACTAAAAACAAGCCCTGCTCCTGCTAAACCAATTCCCCAATACCATAGATCATTTTGATTATAGGTCTCTGCTTTCCACCACTTTCCGGCATTAGACCAGGAGTCTTCCACTAAAACCAGTTGGGCGAATCCAAACTGGTTTACCAGAAGGCAAATGCTTATTAAACACTTAAATCGAATTGCTGCTTTTTGCATCAAGCATATCCTTTACCTTCGCAAGGTATGCAGAGCAAATTACAGTCAGACCTGGTTATTGATGAAAAAAGTTTTCACGATTTCAAGGATTTTGTCCGGGATCAATTCCAATT
Organism: Croceimicrobium sp.; assembly: GCA_965279135.1. GTDB lineage: Bacteria > Bacteroidota > Bacteroidia > Flavobacteriales > Schleiferiaceae > Croceimicrobium. Next base: position 1,458,346 of record OZ257133.1, read on the forward strand.
GGATTTGCATGCCTACAATGCTCGATCTTTAGAAAGGCGTTTACAAAAAGTTCTGAGGCAATGGAGAATAGATGATCTTAGAACCCTACAAATGCTGATGCTAAGGAATCCCCAATACTATCAGCGGTTTCTGGACAGTTTCACGGTACAAGTAACCGAATTGTTTCGGGAGCCATTGGGTTTTTTAGAGATCAGGGAAAGCATAGGTCCATTTCTAAGACGTAAGTCGAAAATCAGGATTCTATTAGCAGGTAGTAGTACTGGAGAGGAGCTTAGCTCCCTTTGCATACTGCTCAAGGAAGAGGGTTTATTGGAAAAGGCGGAGATCCTAGCTACCGACCTCTCTCCTTCCGCCCTAACAAAATCACAGCAGCCTTGTATTTCAAAATCGCGACTCAAAGAAGCTAAAATGAACTATCAACGTTCAGGGGGCATTTTGGATTTAGATGAGTACTATCAAAGCACTTCTTCGCTTTGCTTTTTCCATGAATGGCTTTTTAATTCCGTAAGCTGGGAGAGTTTCAATATTACTTCGGATGAACTGTCTTCAAAGTTTGACCTGGTAATATGCCGTAACCTCTTGATTTACTTCAAATCTGAAAAACAGGATCAAATTATCGGACGTCTCCTTCGACACTTAAATCCAGGGGGCTTTCTAATGCTTGGTGAACAAGAGTCTATTGGCTTCTATGGTCATCCTTCTCGTCTTCAAATCGTTTCTTCATCGCAAAAAATTTACCGTCTCAACCCATCTTTAGGATAGCTTTTATCCTATTCCTTCTATTCAGTTTCTCCTGTACATATGGGCAATCCTACCGAATGGCTTTTTACAATGTGGAGAACCTGTTCCATCCCGATCAAGACAGTTTAAACCCCGATCAGGAATTTAGTCCTCAAGGTTCTAAGAAATGGGAGTCCTATAAATACCTGCTTCGCTTGAAGCGATTGTCCAAGGTTATCATCAGTTTATCAGATACTAACTTCACTCCTCCTATAATCATTGGACTAGCCGAAATCGAATGCAAGCAAGTATTAGAAGACCTATTCGATAGAACCGCTTTAAGGAAATGGAACTATCAATTTGTACATTATGATTCTCCGGATCGTCGTGGTATTGATGTTGCCCTTCTTTATGACAAGTCAAGACTAAAGCTTCAAAACTCTTTACCCATTTCATATCGATGTGCAAGCGACCCTCAATATCAAAGTAGAGACATGCTTTATGCGGAATTTGATGATCGCAACAATCAGTTTTATCGCTTCGTCATTTGCCACTGGCCCAGTCGTTATGGTGGAAAAGAAGCTTCTGCTTTCAAGAGAATTTGTGCCTCACAACTCCTGCGGAACTTCATTGACTCGCTTTGGTCTCAAAGCAATGATCCTTTAATAATAATGGGAGACTTTAATGATGAACCAAATGATAGTAGCCTTAGCTTACTCTGTAAAACAGGACCTAATGGCCTTTCCTTGATCAGTCCCATGGAATTCCTCCCCGGAAATTATGGAAGTCATCGCTACCAAGGAGAATGGACTTACCTGGATCAATTTATCGTAGATGCTCAACATGAATCCCATTTGTTGAAGGTACAAGTACATAGTCCTGACTTCCTCTTGGAACCTGAAAGTCAATATCCCGGCTTTAAGCCCTTCAGAGCTTTCAAGGGAAGCTTTTTAACGAAAGGCTTCAGCGATCATCTACCTATCGTGCTGGATTGGAGTCCCTAACCCAACCTGATCCTCATTTCCAACGATAAACTAATAGACAATAATTTGAGGGAATCTATCGCTATGCCATTATACTCTTGTAAATTGGCATCGCTAAAAATTTAAATTTGCCTCGAAATTGATAGCTATGAAACGAATACTGCTTTTGGCCCTGGGTTTATCTACTATAGTTGCGTGTAAGGATGATCCTGCACCAGCTCCATCAGGTTATCCAACTGATGGTCTTGCCTTGCCAGAGACCAAAAATGCATTGCTTATCAATTCCTATCTACCAATGGTAGGCTATGCTACTGACATTCCCAGTTTAATAGCAGAAGATGCTTTTGCAGGCCAGATCAATATGTTGAATGTGGTTAATGATGCTAATAATCCTTTGTATTCGAGAATTTCCGACAGTTTAGCGCTTAACCAGCCCTTACAAATGGCACCGGCTCATTATGTGAATGATGAGACCTTCTCTTTTGATGGCCTTATCGGAGCAATTGATAACGCCAATAAGCGCAGACCTATCGCCGCTGTAAATCATGCAATTACTTCAAATGATACCGCCTGGATTGTCGATTCGAAGGTGAAGTTTTTCAGAGACACAGTAAATCAAGGGTTTAGAATAGAAACCTATATGTTGGCCAATGTTAGAGCCAGAGAATATGATAATTCCAGTATCGATTTAAAAGTAAATCCTTCAGACGGAATAGTTCGCACTGTTGGAAATGCATCTCGTTGGGCTTTCGAACTACAAAACTTTGATTCTACCCGCACCCTTACAACAAGAGACGATTTCTATGTGCATCGCCAAATAATGGCACGCAACTTTAATCCCGAATCAGCCTGGGGTTTTCCTTTCACAGATTACTCTCCATTCGGACAAGCTTTTTCTGTAGGAGATATTATTGGTACCCGAACTACCCCAATTCAGCATTTCTTCATGAAGCCAGGAAGCGGGAGCACCTTGGCCTACGAACCTGGATTTGATTATATCCCAAGTTTCCTTACCGTTATTTGGGTCCTTAATGAAGACACTTTCAAATACGAATACATCAATAGTGTCTTGACAACCGTCAACAATTAAGGTTCTTAAGAAAACATGTCAAAGCCACTCTAACTTGAGTGGCTTTTTTGTTTTATATCCTTCTAAGATTCGAAATAAGGCTGAATCATTTCCAGGAAATAATCCGGGGCTACAGTAGGCTTATTTCGGGCTCTATCAAAAAAGACCAATTGTACCGTTCCCAAGGTCAAAAGTTCGCCTGCTTCGTTCCTTATTTCGTGGTAAAAAGTGATACGAGTTTTTGGGAGTTCTCGAATTTCAGTTCGAACCTCTAAAAGATCATCATATTTTGCAGGAGCGATATACTTAATTTCAAGTTTAAGAACCGGAAGAATGGTTCCGAGCTCCTCCATTTTTTTATAACTCAAACCCAAGGACCTCAGGGCTTCTACCCTTCCTATCTCGAAATATTGAGGATAATTTCCATAATAAACAACGCCCATTCGATCGGTTTCGGCGTATCGGACTCTTGTTGACATTGAGTTAACAAACATAATCTCTACTAGACTGATAATTAAGCTAATTCTACGGTAGAATGCGGGATACAGAGCGATTAACGCTGTCTTAATCTCGGTCAAAAAAAGCTTAATAGCAATACCGATTTGATTTTTTTTATCACTTTTTTCTGCACACATTTGTCGGGAAGAAGGAGGGCATCTGAAGGCGGAAATTCATCCCCGAAAAATGCCTCGTTTTAACTAAACACAAAGCAAACTTTTCAATTAATTATGGAGCTGACTGCAAAGACGGTTTGGGATAATTGTCTGTCTTATATCAAGGACAATATCTCGGCACAGAGTTACAAAACCTGGTTTTTGCCGATCAAGCCATTAAAGCTGAAAGACAATGTCTTAAGCATTCAGGTACCTAGTAAATTCTTCTATGAGTGGTTAGAAGAAAACTACATCAAATTGCTCAAGAGTGCTATTACTCGTGAACTTGGAGATGATGCGAAGTTGGTTTACAGCATCGTGATGGAAAACACCTATGGCAACACAAAACCTTACACCGTAAAAATTCCTTCCAGTAATCGCGGATCAATCAAAAATCCTAAGGTGAATATGCCTATGGAAATTGGTGAAAACGGGGTTAAAAATCCGTTTATCATTCCTGGTCTGCGAAAGGTGCATGTGGAATCCCAACTCAACCCTAATTATACTTTTGACAATTTTGTTGAAGGTGATTGCAATCGCTTGGCTCGCTCTGCAGGCTATGCCGTTGCTAAAAAACCTGGGGGCACCTCTTTTAACCCACTGCTTTTATATGGAGGCAATGGACTTGGGAAAACGCACCTTGCTCATGCAATCGGTATTGAAATTAAGGATCGTTACCCCGAAAAAACTGTTCTCTACGTGAGTGCTGAAAAATTTCAGCAGCAATTTGTAGAGGCTATTCGAACCAACAACAAAAACGACTTTTTGCATTTTTATCAAATGATCGACGTATTGGTCGTTGATGATGTGCATTCTTTCGCGGGTAAGGAAAAGACCCAAGATGCCTTCTTTGAGATTTTTAATCACCTACACCAAAATAGTAAGCAGGTAATATTAACTTCAGACCGCGCTCCGGTTGACCTTCAGGGTATGGAGCAACGCCTACTCTCTCGTTTCAAATGGGGCTTGAGTGCTGATTTACAAGTTCCCGACCTGGAAACAAGAATCGCGATTTTAAATCAGAAGCTTTATAATGACGGCGTAGAAATGCCAGCGGATGTAATCGAGTATCTGGCCTACAGCATTAACTCCAATGTTCGGGAATTAGAAGGTGCCCTTATAAGCCTGTTAGCGCAATCATCCTTAAACAAAAAGCGCATTACGGTTGATCTCGCGAAGCAAATGATCGATAAGTTCGTTAAGAACACGACCAGAGAGATCAGCATTGATTATATACAAAAAGTGGTTTGCGATTATTTCGATATGCCTATTGAGCTTTTGAAATCAAAGACTCGTAAACGCGAAATCGTGCAAGCTCGACAACTAGCCATGTACTTCTCTAAGCAGTTGACGAAAAATTCATTGGCTAGTATTGGAGCGCAGTGCGGAAATAAAGATCACGCCACCGTGCTGCATGCATGTCGGACGGTCAACAACCTTTCAGAAACGGATAAACGATTCCGGACCTACGTTGATGATCTTCGAAAAAAACTGACACTTAAATAGGAAAAGCCCCGTATGTGATACGGGGCTTTTTTTTAGCGCTTATCTACCGGATTCCTTAAATTAGAAGGGAATTTTAGGTCATGAAACTCAAACAATACTGGATCATCGATGATGACCCCATTGCGCGGGTATTAATCGAGAAGAAAATGAAGCGGGAGAAACTGGGGGAAGAATTTCAGGCCTTTAGCAATGGACAGGCGGCCCTCGATCATCTTCTAAACTTAAATGGGGAGACCAAACCAGACCTAATCCTGCTCGACCTTAATATGCCCATCCTGGATGGATGGGAATTCTTAAATGAAGGTCAGCATAAGATTGAGGAATCGGAAATTAAAGTGGCCATCCTAACCTCTTCCATAAGCAACGAAGATCGGGATAAGGCAAATGGCTATAAATGTGTGAGTTGCTTTTTAAAAAAACCCTTAGACACGGAGGAGCTACTTGAAAATCTAAATTCGGACCTATAGGAAATAAGCATTGAATTTTACTCTTGGTTTTAATATCTCAAATGCGCCTGAATATCAGGAAGTAAGCCAAAGCAAAATCACCGAAATTGCTGAAAAGCTAAAGGAAGGAGATATGGTTTGGCTTAAGCATGACCTTGAGATTCAAGTGCCTAAAAGCCTGAACGGAAAAATCAAGAGGGTGTTCCCTACAAACTTTGATAGAAAAGTATTAGGGGCCTCTGACCTTGAGAACAGTGCTTTTATAGAGTGCCTAAGTTTTCAGGCCTCCTTTGCACCCTCTCCTTTAATAGCCGCCTTGGAAAACTCCATTATGGCCATGCTCATTTTCAGTGAAAACGGTCCATTAGTTTATGCCAACCACACGGCCATCAATTCGTTGAATTTTGAATCCATCCCACCCCTGGGTCTAGTCTTGCTTGAAGATTTCGGTTTCATTAATTCAGAAAAGCAGATTGAGAATTTATACGAACCAGCGGACACTGATTTTGGATTTGGCAAACTTCTATTTGGGGAAAACACGCCTTTAGAAGCCACCCATTTGCAAAGACGATGGATCATAGATAGAGATCAAAAGTTTCTGGTCCTGGAGTTTAAGTCTCTACCTGAATTTCAGGAAATGGAGTTTAAACTCAATCTAAGCGAAAGCAAGAGTAGGCACTTATTAGCGCACAATCTTGGGGCTTACATTATTAGCGATAGAAAGGGACTCATAAAGCAATGTAGTGGGAATGTCCAGGAAATTCTGGGCTATAAATCCGAAGTGCTAATTGGAACTAACAGCCTGGATTATTGCCATCCGGATGATTTAGCCATGAAGCTAGGCGCAATTGAAGGTATTCAAGGCAGTAAGGGTCTTAGCGCCGATTTGAAGTATCGCCTAAAGCAAGCGGATGGTAAATACCGCTGGATTACAGCAATAATTACTAACTATCTGGATACCCCAGGAATTAATGGCTTTGTTACGGTTGTTCAGGACATTGATCAGCAACAGAAAGTCCAGGAAGAACTGGTGAGAAGTAATCAGCGGTTTAAATGGGCCAGTAAGGCTACTCAGGATGTGATTTGGGACTGGGACTATAGAAATAGCCAGATCAGTTGGGGTGAGAACCTCCTTAGTGCATTTGGCTGGAAGAGTGATGATCTGGCCACAATTGATCTTTGGTATGAAAAAGTGCACTCCGATGATCACCAGGCCGTTGAAGCTTCACTAGAAAAGGCCATCGAGTCGAAAAGTAAGTATTGGGAGGCCCATTATAGATTCTTAAAAAAGGATGGAACCTATGCCCATATCAAAGATCGCGGCTACATCGAGCGAAGTCCGGAGGGTGAAGTACTGAGATTAGTCGGCGCTATGCATGATTTCAGTATCCAAATGCAAAGGGAAGTTGAACTTAAAACGGAAAAAGACAAGTTCAGTCAACTGTTTGCTGGCTCATTAATAGGCGTTGCCCGCCTGGACTTAAGAAGCCGACAGTGGCAGGAGTGCAACCAGGCTCTATTAAATATGCTGGGCTACCATGACGAAGAATTTAAGGGAATGCGTATTAAGCAGCTCATTCCTGCAAAACATCAAAAACAGAACGAGGAAGTTCTTGAGCAATTAAAGGCGAATAAAGCCATTAAGCCTTATCAAACTGAATTACTTAGAAAAGATCTGGGCAGCACTAAAGTGGTCGTTTCCGCCTTTGCGGCCGATGAAGAGGCAGCTTGGTTCCATTTTCTAGATCTAGGCCCAATCGAGGAAAGCAATAGAGCCCTTGTTGAGGCCGAATCTCGTTTTAGGCAATATGTGGAAAAGGCTTCCGACATCTTTGCGACTTTAAATTGGAATGGTCAATTCGATTACATCTCTCCTAACGCAGAGCAAATTCTTGGTTATCACCCATCAGAAATCATTGGCAAGGCCAACTTACCCCTCATTCATCCTGAGGATGCCAAGAAGGCGATCAAGACTTATCAGGAAGCCTGGCGTAACCCTGGTCGCAGCGTTCGATTGGTTTTCAGACTTAGACACAAGGAAGGACGTTGGATATGGCTGGAAGTAAACGGTAGTATTCAGTCCAGAGACGGGCAATTAAAAGCATTCTTGAATATTAGGGATGTAGAAAAGGAGCATCAACAAGAAGCTGAATTGAGAAAACTCTCCCTGGTAGCTAACCGAACTTCGAATGGTGTTCTCATTGTTGATGCAAACAAGAATGTAGAATGGATTAATGAGAGCTATCAACGCATGAGTGGCTATAAGCTATCTGAGGTTAAAGGAAAGCTTATGGATAGCCTAGTACACGGCCCCAAATCAAAGAGGTTTGATGAAGGAATACTTAAAGAGGATATCAGCTCAGGAAAACCCCTGCGCTTCGATAACATCAATTATCGTAAAGATGGTTCGGAATATTGGGTTGAAAGTATCATTACTCCGGTAATTGATGAGAATGGTCAACTAACCAATTATATTTCTATTGAAACCGATGTTACCGAAAGGAAATTGGAAGAAATAAATTTCAGAGAAAACCTAAATCTAATTTCTGAGCAAAATGAACGCCTGCGCAGTTTTGCCCACATCATCTCGCATAACTTCCGTTCCCACGGCTCCAATATTCAGCAATTGAGCAGGGAGTTGAACATTACCTCCGACCCTATTTTACGTGATGAACTCTACCAGTATTTGGAATCCAGTTCAAAGGGACTAATGAAGGCCCTGGATGAGCTCTCTAGCTTATTAGAAGTTGAATCAGCTGCAGAGCTCCCCACCGAAGAATTATCGGTTATGGAGTACTGCTTGCGGGTAAGGCAAATCCTTTCGCGTCCAACTATGGAGATAAATGCAGAGCTGCACTTTGATGTCCCGCCCGACTTTAGCATTCGATTTTACCCCGCCTATTTAGAAAGTGTACTATTTAATTTAATAAGTAATGCTCTCCGATATCATGATCCGGAAAAGGATCCCTGGGTAAAGGTTTGGGTTGAGGAAAAAGAGCAAGTTAAAAACCTCTATATCTCCGATAATGGAATCGGCTTTGATACGGAGAAAGACGGCGACGCTATTTTTAAATACAAGCATAGCGCCCACAATCATCCGGATAGCACTGGAATTGGCTTATACTTGGTTAGGAGTCAGATTGAAAGCCTTGGAGGTGAAATAAGAGTAAACAGTATTATTGGTAAAGGCACCACTTTCAAAGTATCGGTACCAAAAGCTTAATTTTTTTTGTATTTGCCAGTGTCTCCTATACCTTTAGCAAAACTTAAAACAGGCTGTGAAAAGAGTATTAATGGTATGCCTGGGTAACATCTGCCGGTCTCCTCTGGCAGAAGGTATCCTACGATCAAAAGTGGATCATAAAGAGGTAGAAGTAGACTCAGCGGGAACTGCAGCCTATCATATTGGTGAAGCCCCGGATATTCGTTCCATAATGACTGCCCGCAAGCATGGAATTAACTTGAGTAAACTGGTGGGACGTCAGTTTCAAACTACTGATTTTGATTCATTTGACAAGATTTATGTGATGGATCACTCGAACCTCATGAATGTGATGCGAATGGCCCGAAATGAAGAGGATAAGGCAAAGGTCGATCTCATCTTAAACGAACTTAGTCCTGGCTCCAATCAAGATGTTCCTGACCCCTATTATGGAGGTGATGAAGGCTTTGAACAAGTATACCGACTTCTCGACACCGCAACCACAACTATTGCCGAAAAAATAAAGGATGGAAGAATCTGAAACTCTACCGGGAAAACTCTATCTGATTCCTTCCCTGATGGGAGAAATTGAACCCCTGGAAGTCCTCCCTCTTGCAGTTAAAAAGGTGATAGACCTTTGCGACCATTATATTGTCGAGAATGAAAAGTCAGCCCGAGCTTTCATTAAAAAGGTTCTACCCTCCAAAAATCAACAGGATCTTATCATTTATACCACCAACAAGTTTTCGGATCCCAGCGAGTATCCAACCTATTTAGAGGCGGCTCGAAATGGTGATCACATCGGCCTCATTTCTGAAGCAGGAGCGCCAGGCATTGCTGATCCCGGTGCAGAAATCATTACTCTGGCCCATAACGAAGGAATTCGGGTGGTGCCCTTAGTAGGTCCGTCCTCAATTTTCATGGCAATGATGGCAAGCGGGATGAATGGCCAGAACTTCGCATTTAGCGGTTATTTACCTATCGATGGTACGGAGCGAAAAAAGGCCATTAAAAATCTAGAAAGCATCAGCCGAAAGACCGGACAGAGCCAAATATTCATGGAGACTCCCTACCGTAACGAAAAGTTGCTTAAGGAACTCATTCAGACTTGTCATCCTGATACCAGGCTTTGTGTGGCCCGCGAAATCAGTACTCTAGAGGAATACATCCGCACTCAACCCATTTCCTGGTGGAAAAGAAACGTTCCGGATTTAGAGAAAAGGCCTACCATCTTTATTTTGGCAGGCTAATCCTAACTACCACTTAAACAGTGGATAAGCAGTCATCATATCATTAACATCCTGGGCAACTGCCTCCAAGGTTTCTTCGTTTTCAAAATCACGGATAACGCGATCGATAAGATCAGCTACTTTTTCCATGTCGGCCTCTTTAAGACCGCGGGTGGTAATAGCAGGAGTACCTAAACGTATTCCACTAGTTACAAATGGTGATTTATCGTCAAAAGGCACCATATTCTTATTAACCGTGATATCGGCTTTCACCAGAGCATTCTCAGCTTCTTTACCGGTGATATTTTTATTGCGGAGGTCAATCAACATGCTGTGATTATCCGTTCCACCAGAAATTATATGATAATCGCGATCTACCAGGGCTTGGGCCAAGGCTCGGGCATTCCTTTGTACCTGCAGCGTATAGTGCATAAACTCATCCTTCAAAGCTTCACCAAAAGCAACTGCCTTTGAGGCGATTACATGCTCCAATGGGCCACCTTGCGTACCGGGGAAAACTGCCGCATTCAGCAATTGGCTCATCATCTTTACTTTCCCTTTTGGTGTTGTTAAGCCCCATGGGTTTTCGAAATCCTTGCCCATAAGAATAATACCTCCCCTTGGACCCCTCAAGGTTTTATGAGTGGTTGAGGTTACGATATGACAATGCGGTAATGGATCATTTAATAAACCCTTCGCAATCAGTCCTGCGGGGTGAGATATATCAGCCAACAAAAGAGCTCCAATACTATCAGCAATTTCACGGAAACGGGCATAATCCAGATCTCGACTGTAAGCACTAAAGCCACAAATAATCAATTTAGGTTGTTCCCGCTGGGCGATTTCGGCAATATTGTCATAATTCAACCGACCAGTTTCTTTCTCAACTCCGTAAAAACAAGTGTTAAAGGTTTTACCACTAAAGTTTACTGGTGAGCCATGAGTTAAGTGCCCTCCGTGGGAGAGGTCGAAACCCATAATCTTATCTCCAGGTTTCAAGCAAGCCAGATATACCGCAGCATTGGCTTGAGATCCGGAGTGCGGCTGAACATTAGCGTATTCAGCACCGAATAATTCCTTTGCTCTTTCTATCGCTATAGTTTCTACCTCATCAACTATCTCACATCCTCCGTAATAGCGTTTGCCCGGAAAACCTTCTGCATACTTGTTGGTCAACACAGACCCCATCGCTTCCATTACCTGCTCACTGGCAAAGTTTTCAGAAGCAATCAATTCAATGCCTTCAATTTGGCGCTCTCTCTCCTGTTCTATCAGGTCAAAAATCAGGGAATCTCTGTACATGCCTTTTGTTTTTATAGTCGATTTTTTCGGCGGAACTAATCTTAGTAATATTGCTCAAAATTAAACCAAATATGCTCACAGCAAACGACCCGTCGCGTAAGTCATGGATTGAAATTCCAACGAATAGCGACTTTCCTATACAGAACATTCCTTTTGGTGTATTTATGGCCAATGATGATCACATTTCAATCGGCACGCGCATTGGCGATTTGGCGATCGATTTGGCGGCACTGCACCAACTAGGTTATTTTGAGGGGATCAGTCTTCCGGAAGATGTATTTCTACAAGACACTATCAACGATTTTATCACCTTGGGAAAACCCACTGTTAGACAGGTAAGAAATCGAATTGCGGAAGTTTTTGATCTTCAAAACAAGGATCTGCAAGAAAATGAAGAGCACAAGGAAGTAGTGCTATTTCCAGTTGAGGAGCTTCAAATGCTTATGCCAGTCTTTATTCAGGATTACACGGATTTCTATTCCAGTCGAGAACATGCCACCAATGTGGGGATAATGTTCCGTGGAAAAGAGAATGCCCTGATGCCTAATTGGTTACATCTGCCGGTAGGCTATCATGGCAGAAGTTCATCGATTGTTGTTTCAGGAGAAAACGTTCACCGCCCTATGGGTCAAATGTTACCAAATGGCGCCGAAAAGCCGGTATTTGGGGCATCCAAGTTGATGGATTTCGAATTGGAAATGGCTTTTATAACCACTGATGGAAAACACTTGGGAGAACGCATTACTGCAGATGAGGCCGAAGATTACCTTTTTGGAATGGTGATTTTTAATGATTGGAGTGCCCGGGATCTTCAGAAATGGGAATATGTTCCATTAGGACCTTTCCTTGGGAAAAACTTTGGCTCTTCTATTTCTCCATGGGTAGTCACTTTTGATGCCTTAGAACCTTACCGCACCGAGCGTCCAAAACAGGACAATCCTGAGGTACTTCCCTATTTGCAGTGTGCATCTAATACCGCTTATGATATTAAGCTGGAAGTATTTATTCAGCCCGAAGGTGGTGAAGAAAACCTGGTAAGTGAGAGTAATCACAAGTACCTCTATTGGACTATGGTGCAGCAATTAGTTCATCATACTGTAAACGGCTGTAATATCAATGCAGGAGATATGATGGCGAGCGGCACGATTTCCGGTCCTGAGCCGAACAATTACGGTTCCATGCTGGAATTAAGCTGGCGCGGTGAAAAACCACTTAAGCTTAGCGATGGTAGTGAACGTAAATTCCTCCTGGATGGTGATACAGTGATTATGCGGGCCTATTGTGATAATGGTGCTCAACGAATTGGCTTTGGTGAGGTTAGGAGTACTGTTTTACCTTCTGTATAGTAGAAAGTAAAAAGTATCTAGTAGATAGTATTTGGTAGATAGTAGATAGTACTTGGTGGAAAGCGGGCTTGAGGCTCGCTTTTCTATTTAGGGTATACTCAATCGTCCTAAGCGGCCTTGTGGTCCGCTGAACCAGATTCCATCCGTGCTATAAAAACCTTGCTTTAGCACTTCCCAGTTCTTACCATTATCAAGACTTATGGCAGTGCCAAAGCGGGAGCAAAGGATAATTCGGTTTCTCTGCCATTGAACACAAGACCAATACCGTTCATTCAATTCTGATGGGAAATCCGGTTTTATCCAATCAAAACCTCCATTATAACTAACCGTTACGCTATTCTTTGTTAAAGAATCTGCACGGTAGTCCCCTCCCACCACAATGATTGTATCTCGATTCTTAAAATCTATACTAAATGCCCCCTTACTGGCCGCACCAGAATCCAATGGCAAGGTATGCCCAAGCAGTTTTCCCGGATCATCGTAAACCATAATGGCTTGCTTTCCTCCTAGCACGATAAACCAGGAACTGTCTTTGTAAGTATGCAGGCAAGTGCCTGAAGCTGCAAAACCTCCTTGATTCGGCCACACCAGCAAAGAGTTGGAACTATCTTTAAGGGACCAGCTCCTACCTCCATCCAGAGTTTCAATCATACTTAGATAATCTCCCTGAGCATCGGCAAACGCCACTCCCCGAGATTCATCCCAAAAATCCATCGCATCAAAAAAGATGTCCGGGTCCTCATCGCGATAAGTTTCCGTCCATTGCTTACCTCCATCGTCCGTACGCAATACCAAAGCAGGAGAACCGGCACTTAGGATGATTGCGGTACTGTCATTAAAAGCTTCAATATCTCTCCATTGGGTACTCTCATAATTCCTGGGGCTCCTATCCTCCCAGCCTTTTTCTGCGCTATAAAACCATACTTGACCCTGATTACTGGATAACCATACCTCATTTTCGCTTAGGGCTGATAGACCGCGAAAGGAGTTTTCTGAAACGGGACAGACTTTTTCTATGATCTGGAGAGATTGACCGCTAAGGATTAACTGGCAAAGGAGCAACAGAAAAACCAGCTTAAACTTCATAAGGAAAACTTATCAGGGATTAATGACTTATTTGCAAGGAATGAAAATTTAGATTAATTTCGATGTTGTAACATTGAATAATTATGAAACGCAGTAAATTTTTAAAATCCAGCATTTTAGGTTTAGCCTCCTTGTCCATGATTAAACTAAAGGGAGATGCCTATCAACCAGAAAATGCAACGGATTTGGAAGCACAAAACCCCAATGTTGGTTTTAATCATTTACCCAACCCAAAAATCAATACCATGAATAATTCAATTCTAATAAAAGCAGATAGCCGTGGCCATGCAAATCATGGCTGGCTCGATACTAATCATACTTTCAGCTTTGCTAACTATTACAATCCTGATCGCATGCACTTTGGCGTATTACGTGTGTTGAATGATGACCACGTAGCGGCAGGCGCCGGATTCGGAACCCATCCCCACGAAAACATGGAGATTATCACCATACCTCTAGAAGGAGACCTTGAGCATAAAGACTCAATGGGTACTAAAGAGGTGATTAAAAGTGGAGATGTGCAGGTAATGAGCGCTGGTACTGGTATTTACCATAGCGAGTACAACGCAAATAAGAATAAGGCGGTGAAGTTCTTTCAGATTTGGGTATTCCCTAAAAAGAGAAATGTAGAACCACGCTACGATCAAATCACTTTGCAAGCGGAAAAAATGGATAATCAGTTTATGCAGATCCTTTCTCCAAATCCTGAAGATGAAGGAGTTTGGATTCACCAGGATGCCTGGTTTGATCTCGGAAAATTTAAAACTGGACAAAAGGTCAATCACAAGCTGCGTTCTCCAAAAAGCAATGGACTTTTTGCGATGGTGGTTGATGGCAAGTTTAAAATTAACGGTCAGGAATTAGAACATCGTGATGGATTTGGACTTTGGGATTTAAACGAAGTTGAGATTGAAACTGTTGAAGATGGCAGAATGCTACTGATGGAAGTTCCCATGCAGTTAAATTAATTTTTAGGATCCGATTTATCCGGGCAGCTCCGATATATTCGTGAGCTGCCTTTTTAATTTTGTATTATGCTTGATGACCGTTATTGGGACAATCGCTATGTGGAAAAACACACCCCCTGGGATATGGGTGGCCCCTCTCCCGCTCTTACAGGATACCTAAAGAATCAGGATCGAAATTCAAGAATTTTGATTCCCGGAGCAGGAAGAGCCTGGGAGGCAGAATGGCTCATTAAAGAAGGATTCCAAAGTGTTAGCGTACTTGACTATAGCATGAATGCTATCGAGGAGGCGAAAAGTCGTTTTCCGAAGACGAATCAAGTGCAATGGATACAAGGAGATTTCTTTGAGCACCACCAGGAATACGATCTGATAGTAGAACAAACCTTTTTCTGTGCTTTGGACCCTGGATTGCGAATCGCCTATGCACAGCATATGAAAAAGCTACTTAAAAAGGGCGGGATTCTATTCGGAGTGCTTTTCAATTTCCCATTAAGTGAGGCAGGACCTCCATTTGGGGGCTCCAAAAAGGAATATCTAGAGCTATTCGGTAAGCATTTCGAGATTGCCAAATTGGAACCTTGTTATAACTCTATTAAGCCCCGGGCAGGCCGTGAGTTTTTTATAGAGCTAATCGCTTGATGTATCTTTGTGCAAAATGAAAAACATGGCTGCTAGCACGGAAGTACTAAATCATAAGCAGGTTTCAGATAAGATTGAAAGAATCTCCTGGCAGATCTATGAAGAATTCCACGCAGAGAGCAGTGTTATCCTGGCCGGTATTGCCGATCGCGGCTATCTACTAGCGCAAAAAATATTAATGCATTTAAAGGAAATTGCGGATATTCAAGTTGATATCTGTCAATTGCATTTTAACAAGGAGAATCCATTACAGTCTGAGTATAGCATTAGTCCTGCCCTCGAACTTGAAAACGCGAATATTGTCTTGGTGGATGATGTTTTGAAGTCAGGCGGAACTTTAATCTATGGCGTACGTCATTTTCTGACCTTCCCAATAAAAAGTATGAAAACCGTCGTTCTGGTGGATCGCAATCACAAACGTTACCCGGTTAAAGCTGATTTTAAGGGTCTTTCTTTATCTACTTCAATGAAAGAGCATGTGAGCGTACAAATAGAAGCCGAGCCCTTTTCGGTAGTTGTAAGCTGAATGCTTGGGAATCCAGCCTTTTTTAGAGTAAGTCTATGAACTTGCTGCTAATCTGAGTTTTTTCTTCTTCCGTGCTTCCAGCTCAGCTTTGATATACTTTGGATGTATAATGAGCATCCCAAAGCTCTCCCCTTCGTGTTTTCCCAAATGCTTGTGATGCATTTTATGTGCGCGAAGAACAGCCGCTAGGTAGAGGCTATTGCTATTTCGAAACCATTTCAACCGACGGTGAATAAACACCTCGTGGACAAAAAAATAGGCTACTCCATAAACTGCAATGCCGGCACCGATACTCGGTACAATCCATGATCCTGCCATAAGACCCAGCATGATACAGAGCCAGCTTGGGATTGCGAAAATGAGAAAGAAGGAATCGTTTTTCTCAAAGAAGCCAGGTTCTTTTACATGATGATCCTCATGTAAAAACCATAAAAAACCATGCATCACATATTTATGCGCAAACCAGGCGACAAACTCCATGAACCAAAAAGTAGCTAGAACAATCAGGGCAATCCAATACCAGGTCATAGGAATAGGTTGAGCATTATAAAAAACAAGGCAATCATTACTAAATACCAACGCCCCAGCGCTGTGTCATCTTCAATTCTAAGTTTCACAAAAATGAATTGAATTATAAAGGAAACTACAAACCAGGCTAAATAGTTCTCTAGAGGAATATCATTGTTTTCCCAGGCCCAAAAACCTAAGGTGGCAGATAGAGGTTCAATAAATAGATCCAATCCAACCATTAAGGCGGATGCAATACTCATTCGCAGAAATCCGCTATTTACCCATCTGCGGGCCCATAAAGCAGAGCTGTAGGCTAATACAAACCAATTGACACCAATAATAAGCGGCACCTCAATCACCTTGAGACCGAGATTGTGCAAATAGGCATAGTTGCCAAAGGGAAATCCGGTTTGCGTGCCAAGAACTTCTACCCCATATCCAATACTAAAGCTGATCAGGAGAAACCAGCCCAAACGAGGGTATTGATCGGCCCCCGCAGCAAGAAGTATAAGCACCGCACTAAGAAAAAGATTTAGGGGTGTAAAGCCGGCAAAAAAGTCCAAATCCGCAAAGGAAATTACCCAGATTCCAAAAAAATGAATAACGCCTAAAATCCAAAGGCCCCATTTACGAGCGGCTAGACGGATGGGATCAAGCATGGTCTTCTTTAATCAAATTAGCGGTAATCTCGGCACCCATTAAACATAGAGGAATTCCTCCCCCGGGATGCACGCTTCCCCCGCAGAAATAGAGGTTTCTAATCTTACGGCTAAAATTTGGATGTCTTAAAAAGGCCGAAAATGTATCATTGCTCCCGGCCCCGTATAAGGATCCTTGAAAAGAAGAGGTACGTTCTTCAATCCTCCGCGGATCTAGATAATCCTCAAATTCAATTAAGGGTTCTATATCCGTTTTCAGTATTCTACTCAATTTAGAAAGCACTTGTTTACGGACCCTGGGAATTAAGTGATCCCAATCCTGGCCGGTATTTCCGGGAGCATTAATGAGGATAAACCAGTTCTCACAACCAGCGGGAGCATCTCCCTCCCCTTCTTTGGATGATATATTGAGGTAGATAGTGGGATCATCACCAATGGTATTTTCTCTAAATATCTTCTTGAACTCAGTCTCGTAATCATCACTGAAAAAGATATTGTGTAAATCCAATTCCGGAAATTCCCTTTTTACTCCCCAGTAGAATATAAGTGCAGAGGAGCTGCGTTCCTGTTTCAAGGTCTTTTCCGGTGCTTCTTGGTCAGGCATCAGTTTACGGTAAGTAGGCACTACATCCATATTGCTAATGATAATATCAGCTTCATAGCGTTTATCGCCAGACCAAATTGCCTTGGCCAGGGATCCTTCAGCTTCAATCCGATCAACACGGGCTTCAAAGCGATATTGAACGCCTAAATCCTTACCCAATTCATATAAGGCCTTGGGGATAGAATGCATTCCTCCTTTGGGATAAAAGGTACCTACATTGTGTTCTAAATGAGGGATACTACTCATTACGCCCGGAGTTTGATAGGGGTCACTTCCGTTGTAGGTGGCAAAACGATCAAATAGCTGCACCAATTTAGGATGGTCCAACTTCCGTTGATTCAAACTATGTAAGGTGCCATTTAAGGACAGGTTCGGCATTCTAATTATAGATGCGAGGGTATCCTTATTCAGGTAAGACTTCAGTCGATGTAAACTCTTCTGCAAAAAGACCTTTTCTGTATATCGGTAGATATAGGCTGATTTTCTTAAGTATGCTAATACTTGCTTTCCTGAAACCTTTAGCTTTTGCTCTACTTCTTGGGCGAATTTTTCTGAATCGGCATGGGCTTCAATTCTGGTGCCATCTTCCCAATAATAGATACAAGCTATATCCTTCTTGTAAAAGTCAAAATAGTCTGAAGGGTCCTTCCCACAATCCTGAATTACCTGATTTACAAGATGTGGCAAGGTAAAAAGCGAGGGACCGGCATCAAACCGATAGTGCTCATCTCCAATTACCGTTAGTTTACCTCCCGGTCCTTGAGAAGCTTCAAAAACTTCTACCTCATAACCTGCAGCCGCCAAGCGGGCCGCACTGGCTAAGCCGGCGATTCCGGAACCGATTAAAATTGCTTTACGCGCCATTCGGTGTCAAAAACCTTTAAAGGTGAGCCTTGTTTAGAGAATATGTCAAAGATTTTAAAAAAGTTTGAAGCGCTTAACCCCTTAGTAAAGGCCTTATTGGCATTTATCATACTCAGCTTAAGTTTGGCTTTTCTCTTTGCACCCGAACCTCAACCGGTAGATTATCAAGACATTGACTTCGAAACCACCAGCGATAGTCGAATCTATTTTAACAATGTGCGCTCATTTTATTATCACATTGATCGCCGTAGTAAACGTCCCATGGAGATTTACCGCCTTAAAAGGCGCATTCCCGAAAGGGACTCCTTAGGTATCAATTTCGCAATCGCTCATTACCCTGGTGGAGAACAGGCCTTTATTGTGCTTGAAAAGGGTTCCACCTTGGAGTATTGTGATTCACTGCAAGTCCATTTTGAAGCTTATCCTTTAATTCAGAGTCTTTCGCTACTTAATGGAGAAGAACAATATCAATTCGCTGCTAAAGTCTATACTTCACTTTTAGAGAAAAAAGAGGTATTACTCTATTGCGGACAAGACAGTCTCAAAGCTCTTTACGCCAATCGGGCAGACCGATTAGATGCAGAGATTGTCCTGGAAGATTATTTCCGTTTGGTAGGAAAGAATTAATGCATGGTGAATCCAAAGCACTAATCTTGGATCGTTTTCCCCATTCCTCTTCAATTACTGATATAGAATAAGTGCCCAATCTTCTTTTAAAGGAGCAAGTTAAATTGGGATTCATCTGTAAGGAGATTTAAAGAAATCCGTCAAACTCAAAAAACATTGCAAGTCGATTAAGCAGATATTGTGATTTTTCTGTGATACTTATTTCCTAGCCTTGCCCCTACAATTGTAGCCATGAAAAAAGTCCTGGTAATTGAGGATGATCCAAATATCATTGACCTGATTGGAATCCACCTGTTAGACCTTGATTGCGAAGTTCATAAAGAAATGAACGGAAAATCGGGTTATGAAAAAGCTCTTAACCAATCCTTCGATCTGATTGTCCTCGATTTGATGTTACCCGAAATGGATGGATTAGCCATCTGTCAAAAACTAAGGGCATTAGAAGTATATACCCCTATACTCATGCTGACCGCCAAATCTGAGGAGTTTGACAAAGTTTTAGGTCTCGAGTCCGGGGCCGATGATTACCTCACTAAACCCTTCGGAGTAAGAGAGTTTATCGCTCGGGTAAAAGCAATTCTACGCAGACAGGATCAAAACAAACAACTAGAGGAAAAAATATCCCAATTCAAACTTGGCAATCTTGAGATTGATACGGAGATGCGCAAAGTGAGCCTGGAAGGCAAACGAATCACCCTAACCCCAAAGGAATTCGACCTTCTGGTTCTCTTCGCGCAAAATCCTGGTCGAAGCTTTGATCGCGATCAGCTCTTAAGTCAGGTTTGGGGATATGAGTTTAATGGATATGAACATACCGTGAACTCTCATATTAACCGGCTGCGGGCGAAAATTGAACCCGACCTATCAAAGCCTCAGTATATCCTAACTACCTGGGGAGTCGGTTATCGATTTAATGATGAATTGTAATGGCAAAAATCAATTATAAAAGTGGCCTTTACTGGCGATTGTCTCTGGCTTTCTTAAGTGTTTTAGTGCTCTTGGGAATGGCCTACATCTTCATAACAGCTTATTCAGCAAGGCAATACTACCAGGAAACATCGCAAAGACTTAATGCTCATGTTGCGGAGCATATGCTCCTGGAAGTTTCTCCTTTTGTGGATGGTGAAGTGAATGAAGAAGCCTTGGGGAAAATTATGCATTCAATGATGGCCGTGAACCCTACCCTTGAGGTTTACCTGCTTAGTCCTGAAGGCAACATCCTTTCCCATGTGGTACTAGACAAGGAAGTACGACTTAAGAACGTGGATCTAAGTCCTGTGCAAGAGTTTCTAGATTGTGGAGGGGAGCATTATGTTTTAGGTGATGATCCAAGAAATCCTGGTGAAAAGGCGGTTTTTTCAGCCACCGCGGTAATGGAAGAAGGCGTCCTGATGGGTTATGTATATATGGTCCTGGCTAGTGCTCAGTATGCCAGTATCACCGAAGCTCTAGCAAGTAGTTATTTCTTAAGAGTGGGAACGGGGGCTTTCATAATCACTCTGATAGCGGCTTTTGGCATTGGCCTTACCCTTATTTCTCTTCTTACCCGAAATCTGTTGCGCATCCAAAAAGAGGTAAAGAAGTTTGAAGAAGGAGACTACCAGGCTCGAATTCCGGTAAAAGGAAATGGAGAGCTAGCCGATTTATCCCGCACCTTTAACCATATGGCAGATACCATTTTGCGCAATATGGACGAATTAAAAGAGGTTGACCGCTTGCGCCGGGACCTGATCGCCAATGTTTCACATGATTTAAGAAGCCCATTGTCCGTTATCCATGGTTATATCGAAACCATGATGATTAAGGATAAACAGTTGACTGCTGAAGAAAGGCGAAAGTATTTCGAGATTATTCTTAGCAGTAGTGATAAGCTTAAAAAGCTTGTGGCCGACTTATTCGAATTATCCAGATTGGAAGCCAAGCAGGTGCAAATGAAAAAAGAGTCTTTCTTCTTACATGAGCTCATCTCAGATTCGGCTCGCAGTTATGAACTAATGGCAAAGGATAAACAGATTGATATTGAAACAAATCTGGATCAAAACCTGCCAATGGTGATGGCTGATATTTCAATGATAGGCAGGGTATTGCAGAATTTGCTGGAGAATGCTATCAAATATACCCCCGATGAGGGTTCCATTAAAGTTTCGGCTATGGCTGAAGATGATGGTATACGTGTGGATATACAAAACACGGGCAAGGGAATTCCTCAGGAGAATATCCCACACATCTTCGATCGCTACTATAAAGTGGAGTCAAAGGATTATGGTGACAGGGGAACCGGCTTAGGATTAGCCATAGTGAAACGCATCCTTGATCTTCATCAATCCAATATCGAAATCAAGAGTGTACCTCAAAGCTATACTAGCTTTTCCTTCAAATTGAATCTAGCGGCATAAAAGCTTGAACATTCCGTGAGATTTTCGTGATATCGGCCGATGATCTTTGAATCATCAATTAGAATAATACCTATATCATGAAAAAAGCAAAGATTTTCTATTTCGCCGCATTAGGACTTTTGATGGCCGCTTGCAGTGAAGACAACGATGACAACAACAACGCCAATAATAATGGTAATGGAAACCTACAATTGGCTATCACTCAATTAGAGCCCGTTACTGCCGATGAGCGCTATGAAGGTTGGATTATTGTGGACGGCAATCCGGTAAGCACCGGGCTTTTTACGGTTGGCTCAGATGGTAGTCTCTCTCAGACTTCCTTCGAGGTAGCCCAGAGTGATCTTTCAGCAGCTACAGATTTTGTGCTTACAATTGAGCCTTATCCAGACATGGACCCAGCGCCTAGTAAAATTAAAGTCCTGGGAGGAATGTTTAATGGAAATTCGGCCATGGTCAATGTTAGCCACCCGGCTGCTTTAGGTGCAGATTTTAATACCGCTTCCGGAGACTATATTCTTGCTACACCAACAACGAACGACACTACAGATGAACGCAGCGGCGTGTGGTTTCTTGACCCTACTGGCCCCTCTGCTACGTTAAACTTGCCAAGTTTACCCGCAGAATGGGTTTACGAAGGTTGGGCAGTGATTGATGGAGTACCCGTTTCCACCGGTCGTTTTAGCTCAGTAAGTGGAGCGGATCAAGGTGCGCCTTTTAGTGGAACAGATAATCCAGGCCCTCCATTTCCAGGTGAAGATTTTATAATGAATGCACCCAATGGGTTAACATTCCCGGTAGATCTTTCATCCAGTCCCATTGTTATTTCCATTGAGCCTGAGCCGGATAATAGCCCTGCCCCCTTTGCATTCAAGCCTCTATTTGGAATGGCTCCCGCAAATGCCGCAGTGCATAGTCTGCACAGCCTTAATAATCAAACAGATATGAATTTCCCCAAAGGAAGTGTAAGCAGATAATCGATTGACCCCCTCGATTTAGATCGTTGCTATTCTGTTTAACAGATGGCAGCGATCTTTTTTATTCAATATATGAGGCTTCTTCCCATTCCTTTATTAATCCCGGAGCACCATGAGTAACTTGACGGGCCAGCCGTAAATGAGTGCTCCAATCCTCCTGATAGCCTTTGATATGTGCCTGTGATTGACTACTAAAAAACTTTACATGTGCATAGGCACCCATCATCTGCTGAGTACTTCCAAAACTTAGAAGAGCACCATTTGTAATGGTAATATCTTCATGACTGTATAAACGATATGCGCCTCCTCCCTGTTTCTTCTCCGCCCTGGCCCAGGCATATTGTTCTTTTTGAATACGCTGCAAAAAGCTTCTTAGACCTGCATATTGCCCTTGATTTAATAATCCCGATTCCAAGTTTAAATCTAATTGCCGGATTTGGATTCTTAGCGCACCAGGATTCCAAAGTTCCTCAGAGTTCATCTTTTGATAAATGCTGTAGATATCACGAGCAATGATATAGGCTTCAGGCGGTAATGGCTCCAGGCCGTCCCGTAACCTATTGGACCAAAAGGCAAACTTATACTCTAACATGAGGGAATTAGGCAGAAAAAGAAAAATCGGGAAATCATAAGCTACATACTGTAGAAAAGCATCCCCACTGTCAAAGGCCTTCTGGAAAAGGCTCTTGATGTTACGCAGGTACTGCAGGAAATCCTCTTTACTGCTAAAGGAATTATCAGTTATCAATGAAGAATCCCGTAAAGGATAGGCCTCTAAAACCCTTTGTGCTGCGATTGGTACCAGCATTGTTAACTGAATCAGTTCACCTGCACTAAGCTCCTTATCTCCGCTCACTCTTCTCTGTGCACTAGCATAACTCACATCTAGATGATCTGCGGTCCATTGGATTAAGCTGCTCTTTTCAGGTAACTCTGCCTCGATCGCTTTAAAAAAGGCTCTTTGAGGGAAGTAGGGCATAAACAGGATTTTGGATGGGGAAATTAAGCATTGGCACGCTGAGAATACAATATTTCCTGAAAGTCTCAAATAAAAATCGCCCGGAAAGCCTTTACCAGTGTGGTCATATTCGAAAAATGAATAATCTCTTCCAGGCTCTTCAAAAAGTGAAATGACCTCCTGATGCTTTCACAAGACTTTAGCACTGTGAAACGAAAAAGAGGAAATCATGGGAACACTTTCACTGCTAAAAAACATTTTAATCCTTGGCTATAAGTGCCTCCTGATCGCCTATTACAAGGTAAACCTCTACAATCATCAAAAATCAAAATAAAAACATGAAAAATTTAAAGTCTTACCCCCAAATTCCTGGACGCGGAAAATCTGACCCTCAATCTCTTGCATTAAGACGAGCTTATCTGGATCAACTACTTAAGGGCATAAACCTCAATTATGACTCAGAAGGATTAAAGCCAGAGCAAATTCAAAACAATATTGAGAATTTCATTGGTAGCACAGAGATTCCATTAGGCTTAGTAGGTCCTTTACTATTTGAGGAAAAAGGAAAAAAAGAGTGGGTTCACACCGCGATAGGAACAACTGAAGGCGCTCTTGTTGCTAGCATGAATCGCGGAGCTAAAGCCCTCAGTGAATCCGGTGGATTTAAAGCTCATATCGTTCATCAAAAAATGCTGCGGGCACCAATGTTTCGCTTTTCAAATATGCAAGAAGCGCTCTGTTTTGAAAAATGGATTAAACAGAACTTTAATCAACTACGGAAAATCTGCAGCGAACATTCTAATCACGCTGATCTCCAAGAAGTAAAGTCAGTTGTACTTGGGAAGATTTGCCATCTAAAATTCATTTTTACCACCAGCGATGCGGCGGGTCAAAACATGACAACTGCCTGTACATGGCAGGCCTGTCTTTTTATTGATCGAAACTTTCAGGAAGCCACAGGAATTGAAATTGAAAACTACGCGATTGATGGAAATGGTGCTTCTGATAAAAAGGTCTCTTATTACTCTTTGCAAAATGGAAGGGGCATAAACGTTGTTTCCGAGGCCATAATCACCCATCAAGCTCTTAAAAAAACCCTAAGAACTACCGCTGATGATATGTTTAGAGCTTTCAACCAATCCATGGCTATTAGCCGTTTGGATGGCATGATTGGCTATAACATCAATGTCGCAAACACCATTGCCGGAATATTTGCAGCTACCGGTCAGGATTTAGCCTGTATTCATGAATCATCAGTGGCCATTCTTCAAATGGAACCCTGCGAGGAAGGATTATATGTGAGTTTAAGCTTACCGAACCTTGTAATTGGAACCGTAGGTGGAGGTACACATCTTCCGATTCCAGCTCAAAATCTGGCCTTAATGAACTGCAAAGGATCTGGTGGTGCCTTTCGCCTCGCTCAATTAATAGCCGGATTCGCACTATCGCTGGAGCTATCAACCCATGCAGCTATTGTGAGCGGACAATTTGTTAGGGCGCATCAAAGGCTGGGACGAAACAAACCGGTAGACTGGTTGGTGAAGGCCGATCTCAACGCGGATTTCTTAAATCAACATCTAGACTGGGACAATGAAGTTAAAGAGGTAGTCTGGGATGATGAATTCGGGGATGACAACGGAATCCTCACGGAGCTAAGTCAAAAAGTAAGTAAGAAAATGATTGGTCTATATCCACTGGACCTTAAGCTTAACAATGGCAAAATCTTAAAAAGCCTTATGAAGAGCAAAGCTCTCGGGGAAGAACTAAATAAGGGGCTTCATTATATGGCATCCAACATCAACTCCGATTTGGCAGACGACCTTGAACGAAACCTTCAAAAACTTGAATACCAGGACAGTCATTTGAGAGAGCTCGCAGTCTACAAAGCCTTGCATAATGCACAAATGGAATGCATTCCCAAACTGCACGGTATTATTCAAATCCCCAAACGAGAAGTGTATCTGTTGATTATGGAAAGATTAAATCAAGACCAATTGCGACTTTTTAACTCTGAAAATCAAACTGCAGAGTGGACGCCGGAAAGACAGTTAAATGTTCTTAAAGCAATTAACAAAGTGCATGAGAGATTCGCTAATGCCCTGCCCAAGGACATTCCCTTACAGAAACCGCAAATGCTTAGTCAAGCAAAGGAACTATACCAACGCTTCATTAAAGTAAACCGCAATGATTACGATCATCTCGGTCTAGACGCCCATTTCGCCAAAATGCAATCTTACTTGTTAGAAATTAGTCGAAAGGGAATAAAGTTTAATGGTACCAGTACCTTGATTCACAATGATTTCAATCCACGGAATATTGCTATTGATGAGAATGAAAAGGCCATCATTTACGATTGGGAGCTTGCAATGGAGGGGGTTCCGCAGCGAGATGCTTTTGAATTTATGGCCTTCAGCTTAGCTCCAGGTGCGAAGAGTAGTCATATCGACCTATTGCTAGATTATCACTTCGATTTAATCCGTGGCTTTAACAGTAGCTCATTCTCTAAACGGGATTACTTAGAGGATATGCTTTTATCAGCTAAAATGTTCGTTGTTAATCGTTTAAACTTCTACTTAAGCGGTAGTACCCTGGTAAACTATCCATTTACGGAGCGAGTGTTTAAGGTCTCATTTGAATTAATTGATCATCTGGATCAGAAAATACAAGAACTAAAATGAGCCTAACAGAACACATTTTAATCTATATCCTCCCCCTTAGTCTTGCAAACCTTCTTCACATGTGGATCGTACGTAAAAACTATTGGGGTGGATTAAACAGACCTTTGTCAACATCTATGTTCGGCAAAAACAAAGGAACTAGAGCGTTCATAGTTCTTCCCTTAGGCACGGCGTTCTTTTCACTTCTGATTGTTTCATATCTGGATCTGAATCTACAGTACGGTTTGACCATGGGCTTTAATCTTGGATTAGTCTACCTCCTTAGCGAACTACCTAATTCCTTTATTAAAAGGCGCGTGGGAATTCCATCTGGTGGGCAATCCATAAGCTTCCCTAAGCTTCAAAAAATAGCCGACAAGACTGATTCAGTAGTGGGTACCCTGCTTTTTTACATCTGGATAATTGGTGGCACATGGGAATTAGCACTAATTCTACTGTTTATCGCCTTCAGCTTTCACTACAGCCTCTCTTACCTCCTTTGGAAAAGTGGCTTAAAATCAAACTTTTAAAAATACTATCATGAATATTCCTAATGCACTTTCAGCTTACAGAATCTTGGCCTTTCCATTTATTCTTTATTGTATTTATAGCGATAAAGAAGCAGTTTTCGCTCTTCTAATTAGTATAAATCTTATAACTGATATTCTAGATGGATTTATCGCTAGACGATTTAATATGAGTACGGAATTAGGCGCCCGGCTTGATTCAGCTGCTGACCTGGGCACCTATTTACTAGCGTTCATTGCCATTTTCCATTTCAAAATGGAAGAGCTCTCAGGGCACTTTGGCGTGCTCTATATTTTTCTTGGACTTTTCATTCTTTGCTATCTAATACCCTTGTTTAGATATGGTCGACTTCCTAGCTTTCATCTATATTCCTGGAAAATTGGCGGGTACCTACAAGGTTTTCTAATTTTTTCCCTATTCAACTGGGGATTCTGGCCTCTTCTCTACTATCCTGTGTTAATTCTTGGAATCTTGGCCTTTATCGAGCATCTATGGATTCAGGCCCTATTGAAAAAGCCGCGATCAAACCTAAAAGGTCTCTATTGGGTTCTTAAGAATCGCAGTGAAGCTAGCTATTAATGAGATTTCGAAATGTCCTGGTAGTGCTCATACCAGGACTTTTTTCTCAAGTTAGCCTCATATTCCAGCAGCACAATGTTTAAAAAATGCGCTCCGGAGTTTTTAAGTGAATCTCTTAATATCTCCCAATCCTTCTCTAATCCTGGCATAGAGCTTTGTGCCTTAGCGCTTAAATCATAGTACTGCTTTCGCTTATCAGAATCTTCTCTCCTGCTTTCTAAATAGCCGGCATCATGCATTCGCTTTAAGGTGTTTACTGCGGCTGGATGCGATAGTCCCAACTCTTCCGCAATCTTCATTACTCCGAGCTCACCCTTCTCTTGAAGCAATAGTAGAATTAAATGCCAATTGAATTGTAAATCCCTCCCTCTATTCTTATAAATCCTTCGTTGCTCGTGTTGAAAATAGTCGCTGAGCTTTTTAATTCGAGCGGGAAGCCCTAGAAGAGCCTGGTTCTGAATGAAATCACCCATATAAGTAATGCATTACATTTTAATAATCAAATATAAGTAATTGATTACTATTATTTATAATACACTGTAAAACAAGTTGTTAAATTCAAGTTTTTGATTATGACTCTTTAGGGGTTCTTCGTTAATAATTTTTAGGAGCCCTAAACTATTTGGATTCGGAATAGGTTAATTTCACCAGCTTGAAATCCCTTATTCCTAATAAAATGAAAAAGATTATTCTTTCCCTGGGCGTTTTAGCCCTGAGCTTCGGCTCCTTAAAGGCGGTAGTAGTTTATAATGACTTCTCTCCCGATCTAAGCTTAACATTTGGTGGCACGCTATCCTTTGACCTGGATGGTGATATGAATGATGACATTACTTTTACCTCGTCCGGCACCGGTATGGGTGATTATGTAATCAGTGCCAGCGGTACTGATGTTGCCTTTGCAGCTCAAGCAGGCGGAGGCACTGCCTATACAGAGTCTCTGTTTATTGGTAAACTGGTAGATGCTAATAAAAACTGGTCTGCCGGTGCGGCTCGTCTCGCCTCTGCAGTTAATAAAGACATCGCCGGTAACAATGAGTTTTTTATTGGACTCCGAGTGAACGGAAACAATGGTAACTTCTTCTACGGTTGGTTGCTAGTTGAATTGAAATCCAGTTTAGAGTTGGTTATTAAAAGCTCTGCCTTCGAAACCAGTGCAAGCTCAATTGTAGTAGGTAATACTGGAGCTGCCTTAATTTCGCTGGAGGAGTTAGAGCAGACCAAGATTGACATTTATCCTACTGTAGTTCAGGATAGAGTAAACTTTGAAACTGAGGAAGAAATTTTAGCGGTTAAGATTTTTAGTACTTCAGGAGTATTAGTGGCTGTTCCCGAATTAAATGGCCAATCTTCAATCAACTTATCTGATTTAAATAGTGGAAACTATATTCTGGAAATTGAGATGAGCAAAGGCCAAATCATTAGAGAAAGGCTGTTGAAACAATAAGATATTCTGATTGATTCATAAGAAAAAGACCGGCACTAAGCCGGTCTTTTTTATTAGACTATTCTGTATCATCATTGATCAGAACCGGAGCGTTGCCATCCGTTATAATCAATTTCGCATTAGGCGATGAGGAAAGCTTCTCAAGTACTTCCAAGCTTCTCCACTGAATAATTTCCTTACTTAATCCCTCTGCTAAAATCTGCTGCGCATCCCTTACACCTGTCGCTTCAATCTTTTTGCGCTTTGCTTCCAGGGTTTCTCTCTGTAATTCGAACTCCATTCTCTGAGCGATCTGTTCTGCTTCTAATTTACTTTCGATCGCATCATACAATCCAGCCGGAAGGTTGATACTCTTTAGTAATACGGATTCGATGATAAAACCCCTGCCATCCAGTAAGCTATCCATATGGGCACGAATCTCATCTTCAATAATCGCCCTCTGACCACTGTGCATATCCTTGGCTAAAAATTTAGAGCAGACATCCGCAGCGGCTGATCTAAATACGCTTAAGATCATCACATCTTCATAATCCTCCCCAACGGTTGCTATAAGCTCAGGAGCTTTAGTTGAATTAATGTGATATAAAATTGAAATTTCAGAATTCACATTTAATCCCTCCTTAGAAGGAAGATTTAATCTGACCTCAAGATTAACCGTACGTGTGGGTACACGGATAACTCTGGACACAAATGGGTTAAGTCCCACTACCCCAGGTTGATAAACTTTTGAAGAAAGCTTTCCTAGAGTACTTTTCACCCCAACCTCACCTGGTCGTACTACTGCACAAGAGGAGAGCAAGGCTACCATAAAACCGAACAAAAGAAGTTTACGCTGCATAGATTACAATTTTAGTTAAACAAAGAACGGTTAGGTTAAGCTTAATGGTCGCGATTAGCTGATGCTGTAAGGCTTTGAAGCAATTTTCAGGCCATTATTCAAAAAAATGTCCCCTTTTCAAGTTTCAGTTTCGTCTTAAGGGAAATGTTTAATCCAATACTATTATTACAATGAAAAATGCACTCAATTGGTTCGAAATTCCAGCCACAGATTTAAAACGCGCTCAAGCATTTTATGAGCATATCCTGGATGCCAAAATGGAAATACAGGAAATGAAAGAATTGAATATGACTATGGCTGTTTTTCCATCAGAATGGTCTGGCGATGGAGTCGGTGGATCTATCGCTAGTGGTGAAGGCTTTACCCCTTCTGCAGAAGGTAGTACCATATATCTTAATACGGGTAATGATCTCTCCCCTTGTCTCGCAAGAGTTGAAAATGCCGGAGGTCAAATTTTGGTTCCCAAAACCTCAATTGGAGAGAGCGGATTCATCGCAATGTTTTTAGATACAGAAGGAAATCGAGTAGGGCTTCATTCACCTAATTAAGCCTTAGGCTCAATCCAAATTCATTAATTTAACCATCATCAATCCTTAAGAAAATGAAAGAATTCATGTTATTATTTCTAGGCCCTACCTACGAAGAGTTAGGACTTTCACCGGAAGAATTACAAGGTCGAATGAATCAATGGTTCAGCTGGGGTAAAAAAATGGAACAGCAAGGTATCCTTCGAGGTGGAGAGGCCTTACATGCAGGGGGAAAGAGAGTATCTGGTCCGGATCGTATTGTTACTGATGGCCCATTCGTGGAGAGTAAAGAACTGGTCGGTGGATACTATACTATAGAAGTCGCCGATTACGATGCCGCTATTGTGGTGTCTCAGGACTATCCTGATTATGATCTTGGAGGATCTGTCGAAATCCGAGAAGTTGTAAAGTTTGACCAGTAAAACAAATCCAATGGTAGACCATCTTTTCCGTCATCATTACGGAAAGATGGTCGCCATTTTGGTAAAAGTCTTTGGTCCGGCCCATCTGGAAACCATCGAGGATGCTATTCAGGATACTTTTATGAAGGCATCTCTCCAGTGGAGAAATCAACAGCCGGAAAATCCAGAAGCCTGGCTAACTCAAGCCGCAAAAAATAGAGTCCTGGATATTTTCAGGCAGGTCCAAGCCAGAGAAAAAAGAGAGATATCTTCTCTGCATGGCTCGGTTGCTATAGAAGTTGAGGAAATTTTCCTGGAGCACGAAATTCAGGACTCTCAACTACGGATGTTGTTCCTGGCCTGTAATCCTATCTTCTCGAGGGATGAACAAATTTGCTTTGCCTTAAAATCGATTTCGGGGTTTTCAGGTAAGGAAATTGCTTCTGCGCTTCTTCAGAAAGAGGAAACCGTTAAAAAGCGCCTCAGCCGCGCAAGAAGGAAAATCAAGGAAGAAGAATTAAAGTTAGAATACCCTGATCCTTCCGAAATTAACTTTCGTCTTAGGGGGGTAATGCAAATCATCTATCTCATTTTCAACGAAGGTTTTCATTCCAATAAACCGGAACTACTGATAAACAAAGACCTTTGTGGCGAAGCCCTTAGATTGTGCAAACTGTTACTGAGTAAAAACTCGCTAAGAGATGGAAGCCTCTATGCCCTCTTCGCCTTGCTTTGCTTCAATTCTGCTCGACTCGACACCAAGGTTAACAACAATGAAATCGTTGATCTTAAAAATCAGGATCGAACTAAATGGTATAAACCATTAATTGATTTAGGAAGGGATGCACTTATCCGAGCTTTGGGAGACTATCCGGATCGCTCAACTTATCATTTTGAAGCGCTAATCGCCTTTGAACACTGCTTGGCTAAAAGCTTCAAAGAAACCAATTGGGACCGTATTATGGATCACTACTCCAACTGGTATAAAATTCAAGCTTCTGACTCCATTCTTTTATCGCAGGTAAATATTCATTTAGCGATGGAACAAGTAAATGAAGCAGAATTAAAGCTAAGAACTATTAGACCTGCTAAGCTGGAAGGGCGCCGCTATTTATACGAAGCAACCAAAGCTGAAATACTTCTGAAACAAAACAGATTTATAGAAGCAAAGGAAAGCCTATTAAGAGCTATAGAACTATGCACCAATAGCTTAGAAATCGAGTTCCTCCAATCTAAGCTTCAGAAAATCAACAATTAGTTGTTGATGAAATTCTTTCGTCACCGGATATCCTTCATTCGCCAACAAAAGCCTCGAATTGGTTTTTAATTCCGCATTGCTACATTAATTTAGTTGAAGATTTGGAGGGGGCTCTAAATCATCCCACTATGAAAAGTAGCCGCAATATTGGGCGTATCGATCGCCGTCTTCGTTTCTGGTTTTCCTTCCTTTTGCTAGTAATTGGACTCTGGTATTTTAACGGGGCTTCTCTGGATCCAACCGGTTTGGCCGTAAGTATTTTCTCTGGTCTAATAATGCTTACAGCATTAGCCGCTTATTGTCCGATTTGCCATCTATTCCGAATTCATACCTTAAATGAAGAGGAAATCAACACTTACGGAAATCCGTATTTCTCTAAAAAGCATCTCATCAAAGCATAGTCCTATTTGATAACATTTGTTATCGTTTCAAGCTGAGCTTGAAGTCTATCATTGCTGTAAAATTTGATTATGAAAAATGCAATGATGTTAGGCTTGCTCTTCCTGAGTCACCTGTCCTGGGCTCAACAAGACTATTCAATTAATTGGCCCCCACCCTACCAAGAAGATCAACGGAAATTCTTTGTGCACAACGAAATCTTCATTGAGGCACCTGCAGAAGTAATATGGCAAA
The DNA here is from genome assembly GCA_965279135.1 of Croceimicrobium sp. Taxonomy (GTDB): domain Bacteria; phylum Bacteroidota; class Bacteroidia; order Flavobacteriales; family Schleiferiaceae; genus Croceimicrobium. The sequence goes on from OZ257133.1 coordinate 1,490,479, forward strand.
TTCTATTAGAGGCTGAAGACTGGCCAAACTGGTATGAAGGAGCGGAAAATGTGAGAATCCTTAATTCAACATCAGGTGCTCTACAAGACACCAGCATCTTCACCTGGAAGACTATGGGCTTAAACTTCAGATCCACCATCAAAGAGTTTGATGCACCATATCGATTAAGCTGGGAATCTGAAAAAAGCAGTATTAAAGGTTATCATGCCTGGCTCATCATCCCTCTCGAAAATGGTTGTAGGTTAATCACCGACGAAAGTCAATACGGCTGGCTCACCTTCTTTGAAAAGACTTTTCAGCCGAATAAACTTGAGAAGCTTCATGATATTTGGTTGGCAGAAATAAAGGCAAAAGCTGAATCGAATCAAAGTAGCAAGAATAAGATGTATTGAAGAGTTCAATGCAGCCATAAACTTTCTCTATCTTAGTGCAAATTCTGCACTATGAAACAATTATACCTAGCCTTTTCCTTTTTATTGATTAACCTGGGCCTGGAGGCTCAATCCTATTCGCAGTACTTTGATGGCGCTGATACTTCCTATTACAATTCGGTTTTCTACGAACTGGATAGCACGGGAATATGGCATATCGGTCAACCTTCTAAAACAAGATTTAGCTTCGCTCCAACCTTTCCTAAAGCCCTGATCACCGACACGTTGAATTCCTACCCTAGCAATACAACTGCCAGTATGCATTTTAAGGTACCTATGGACTTTCCTTTTGGGATTCTAGCTGTGCAGTGGGTGCAAAGTCTAGATTTTGAAGATAGCGTTGACGGCGGAATCATAGAGTTTCGCTACACTGACACCTCCGCATGGCAAAACATGTTTAACAACAATTATGTCTATAACATCTTTGGTTACGATAGTACTAATGTGAAAACGCTCTCGAACGGTCAGGTCGGTTTTACCGGCACTGACACTCTTAGTAACATTTGGCTCTGCATAGATATGAGTTGGCTTTGGTTCTCTGGGGCGGCCACGGATTCCTTCCTAGATATCCGATTTACAATGATCAGTGACAGCATTGATAGTCAACAGGAAGGCTGGATGATTGATAATTTTAATGCGCATATCACAGGTATTCATACCATTAACGAAGTGGAACAAGATCGCTTTATTAGTGTAACCCCAAATCCAACTAAGGGAAAGCTATACCTCAATGCAATTAAAACAGGAAGCCTACAATACATTGAATCAATTCAGCTCATGGACCTTAGCGGTAAAATGGTTCAGGAATGGGGAGCAGCTCCCACAAAATTTGAAATAGATATCCAGGGACATGATTCGGGGGTCTATATTTTAAGAGTCAACAGTAATCTTAAGAAGGAGGAGTTTCGAATCTTTCTGGAGCCCTAATCATGCGGAAGGTATTGGTTTTAAGCACAGTACTCCTAATGGTATTGGCATTTCGTATTGATAAAAGCCAAGGCCAACGTTGGAGGATACCCCCTTTAAAGTTTTTTCCTCCCTTACCTAAAAACTTTACCGCACCGACTATTTCCGAAGTAGAACTAGGTCGTTTCTTATTCTACGATCCAATCCTTAGTAGGGACAGCAGTTTTTCCTGCGCTTCCTGTCATCATTTAGAATCTGCATTTGCAGATGGGGATATGCGGTTTAGCCTTGGAATTCAAGGGGAACCTCTTGAGCGAAATACTCCCCCACTTTTTAATCTGATTTGGTATCAAAGCTTTTTCTGGGATGGTAGAGCTGAAACACTGCAAGAGCAAGCTTTTTTTCCAGTCCGCAATCATCTGGAGATGGCGCTGGATTGGAATGAAGCTGAATCCCGCATCAATTCTAGTGGGTTCTATGCTAAGCTTTTTGAAGAGGCCTATCCAGGTAAAAAGATTGATAGCAATTTAATCGCTCAGGCTCTGGCCGATTTTCAATCTGTCTTGTTCTCCCAAGATTCCAAATACGATAGAGTTTTAAGGGGTGAGGATTACTTTACAGCAAAAGAATATTTAGGTTATACCCTTGTCAATTTGCAGGATAAGGGAGACTGTCTGCAATGTCATCCCACAGATGCTCATGCTCTTGGCACAACAGGAGATTTCAGTAATAACGGGCTCGAAAATGCCCAGAAGGCGGAAGATTATTTTGACCCTGGTCAGGAATTCTATCGAGGCATTGATCGACGTGGCTGGTTTAAAATCCCTTCACTTAGAAATTTAGGATTTACCGCACCCTATATGCATGATGGTCGCTTTGAAAGTCTTGAAGAAGTATTGGATTTTTATAGTGATGGAGTGCAGAAAGCCTATAATATAGATTCTAAAATGCAACATGCCCATAAGGGAGGAGCCCGACTTGATAGCTTAGAAAAGGATGCTATTCTTGCGTTCCTCAATACCTTAAACGACTCAGTGTTTATCAGCAATCCTGCTTTCAGCAATCCCTTTCGGGAGATGAATGATCTTCCTCAAGTTCCATTAAGCAAGGAAAAATGATTAGCTTGAACCAATTCATTACCCATTGATGAAGAGTCGCGAAGAAAGGATTAAAGAATTAGAGACTAAACTAGACCTGCTCTTAAAACAGCATGAGAGCTTTTCACAGGAAATTAAGGCTTTAGATCAGGTTTTAAGAAGCTTAAAGGACGATTCCCAGGTACAGGAGAAGGAAGCTCAGCCTCAGAATTTAGAAGCAACCCTTTCTGAAGATAGCCCTTTAAAAACCAAGGTGGAGAAGGCTAGTTGGAAAACAGCCGAACAGTTCTTTTCCACCTCAAATACGGAAAAGGATAATTCAGCGCCCTGGCAATCTCATAGTCTACCGGTCTGGCGCAGAGATTTAGAAAAATTTATTGGAGAAAACCTAATCAATAAGATTGGCATTCTCTTAACCATCGTCGGAGTCGTTATCGGCGCCAAATATGCAATTGACCATAACCTGATTAGCCCGGTAATGCGCATTGTATTGGGCTATCTAACTGGACTTACCTTAACAGGAATTGCGCTTAAGCTTAAATCCAAATACCTCAATTTTAGTGCAGTGTTGCTGGGAGGCGGCATGGCTATTCTCTATTTCATTTCCTATGCTGCTCTAAGTTTCTATGATCTGTATTCTGAGCTTGCCTGCTTTATTGTAATGCTACTCATTACAATTGGAACCGTTTTCGCAGCTCTTAAATACAATAAGGAGTTTATCGCCATTTTAGGTTTAGTAGGTGCTTATGCCATCCCCTATCTCGTAAGCCAGGAACAAGGAAGCTTTGAGGTCCTTTTAAGCTACGTGGCTCTATTAAATCTGGGCGTACTATTTATCGCCTTTAAAAGATACTGGAAGGTACTTTTCTCTAGCGCATTTATCATTAGCTGGTTTATTTACGGTAGCTGGTACCTCTTTGATTATAAAGTCCTTCATGCTTCGGCTGCTTTAGTATTCCTCATTCTCTTTTACCTCACTTTTCTAGTTGCCTTCCTCGCCTATAAACTCATTAGAAAAGAAGACTTTAAACCCTCTGACCTTATTGTTTTATTTAGCAATAGTTTCATCTTCTACTGGTTTGGATATGAAATACTGGATTCGCAAATCTCCACCACCGATTTTCAGGGTTTATTCTCCATCTGCAATGCATTCTTCAATGCTTCGGCCGCCCTATTAATAAAACGTACCAAAGATCACGACCCAAAGCTCTACCAGGTTTTCCTCGGCTTGGCAATCATCTTCCTAAGTATCACCATAGCAGTTCAGTTAAGCGATTATTGGATGGTGTTGGCCTGGATCACAGAGGCAGCAGTACTTTTTTGGTTATCACGAAGCAGAAAGATGGATTTCTTTGAAGCATTCGCTTTTCCAATTTCCTTTATTGCTTTTCACTTCGCATGGATACATTGGTCAGAATTATATGGATACACCCAAGCCAATCTGGATAGAATCCCCATTCTCAACACTGCCTTTCTCTTTTCTTTATTCTTTCTTACTTGTGGCTACTTTATCGTCTACCTCCTTGAAAAGAAGAAGGTAGACAAGGATGCTCCTTTCTTTGATCTTAGAAATGTCCTAGGCAAATTGATTTTGGTCCTTTGCTTAATCCACACCTATTTCGCAATTCGCCTTGAGGTATTGGAATTTATAGACATTGCCAGGTTAAAGACCGCCTTGATTAACGATGAAGGAAGATACACCAGCACAGAATATGACCAAGTATATAGACCACTTTCCTGGTTATGGGAAACTGTTTGGTCTATAATCTTTATATCCATAATGCAGTACTTCAACCTCAAGAAATTAAAGAGGCGGCAAGCCGGAATAGCCATTATTGTACTTACCTGGATGGCCTGCATATTATTTATCCCCATAGGTTTAATGAATCTTTATTCTCTGGCTGACATTTACATCAATGCAAAGCAAGCTGAGCCATTCATTACCGGCCCCCTTCCCATGCTACTGCGTTATCCCATTTTCGCATTGGTTGTTGGTCTGTTAGTAATGGGCTATCGGAGCACACATAGAGACTTTATGGAATCCTACGGCAGAAGAAGCTTCGAAATCTTCATGCACATCATGTTCTTAAGCTTAATTAGCTCAGAGTTTTTCCTTTGGTTAGATTTAGCGGGAATGGATGGTAAATACAGACTAACATTCAGCTTATTGGTAGGGGCCTATGCCTTCTTCCTTATTCTCCTGGGGATTAAGCATTTGAAAAAGCATCTTCGTATAACCGCTATGGTACTCTTTTCGGTACTGATTTTTAAAGTACTCCTCTATGATCTCAGGGAATTGGATACTATTTCTAAAACCATAGTGCTAGTAGTTATTGGGGCGCTTCTTCTTCTCACTTCCTTCTGGTATAATCGACAGCGGAAAAGAATGGAAGAACAAAATCAGGATCAAATTTCAGAAGATCAGGAAAGCTGATTTAGCAGTTTTAGCGAGGCTTGACGCTTAGCCTCTACCCCATTGAAAATGCTCCTTTTTCCTTACATTTGCAGCCTCTTAAAAAGCCTATATAGCATGAGTGAATCCAGCGTGCAAAGCAATCCCCAACTTTCTCCGGAAGAAACCTTCAAAGCTCAAATTCTCAATGATTATCGTTTAGCGGTGGAGAGCCGTGAAGCCAGTTTAATCGGCAGACGAGAGGTGCTTACAGGTAAAGCCAAGTTTGGAATTTTCGGTGATGGTAAGGAGCTGCCACAAATTGCTTGGGCTAAGGTTTTCAAACCGGGAGACTTTCGTTCGGGATATTACCGAGATCAGACTTTTATGATGGCTATCGGTGCCCTGAGCACTCAGGAGTTCTTTGCCAGTCTTTATGCAGATACCAACCACGAGAATGAACCCGCATCTGCCGGAAGGCAAATGAATGGACATTTTGCTACTCAAAGTTTGGATGAAAATGGTCTATGGAAGGACCTAAGTAATCAGAAGAACAGCTCTGCAGATATTTCCCCAACTGCTGGCCAGATGCCTCGTTTAGTGGGATTAGCAGAGGCTAGCAAGCATTATAGGAACAATAAGGACTTAAAAAGTTTTAAGCAATTCTCTAATAATGGAGATGAAATTGCCTGGGGAACAATAGGAAATGCTTCAACATCCGAAGGCCCTTTCTTTGAAGCGGTAAATGCAGCCGGAGTGTTGCAAATACCAATGGTAATTTCCATTTGGGATGATGATTACGGCATTTCCGTGCACAGCAAGTACCAAACTACCAAGGAGAATATATCTGAAATCCTCAAGGGCTTTCAAAGAGAAGGCGATGAACTGGGTTATGAGATTTTAAGAGTTAAAGCATGGGACTATCCTGCTTTAATTGAAACCTACGAAAAAGCGGAAAAAATTGCTCGTAAAAAGCATGTTCCGGTAATGGTACATGTAACGGAGGTTACGCAGCCTCAAGGACACTCTACTTCTGGTTCACATGAGCGATACAAGAATGAGCAAAGATTAAACTGGGAGCGGGAATTCGACTGCATTAAAAAGATGGGCGAATGGATCGTAAACATGGGCTTTGCTACTGAAGAGCGTCTTAAAGAAGCTGAAAACGAAGCAAAGAAGGCCGCCCGTGATGCGAAGAAAGCTGCCTGGAAGAACTATATAGATCCCATAAAGGAGGAAATTGCCGCAGCAAGAAGTTTCATTAACGAAGCAAAAGATGCGAGCAGTAATCCAGAAGCTATCAAGGCCATTGATCAGGACTTAGCTGCACTCTCCGAACCACTTCGCCGCGATGCCATTGCTGCTCTTCGCAAAACCTTACGCTTTCTTTCTACCGGAGATGCTGACCTGAAGGGTCGCATTAAAACCTGGTTGGCAGAAGCTCAGGCCAATAATCATGATCGCTATGGATCCTTCTTATACAGCGAGTCTGAGCTATCTCCGTTAAAAATCGAAGCGAAAGCTCCGGAATACAATGATGAAAGTAAAAATGTAGATGCCCGTATTATCCTTCGCGACAACTTTGATCGTATACTCTCAGAACACCCTGAGGTTGTGATATTTGGCGAGGATAGTGGGAAAATTGGCGATGTAAACCAAGGTTTAGAAGGTTTGCAAGAAAAGCATGGTGAAGGACGGGTGTATGATACCGGAATTCGCGAAGCTACTATACTGGGTCAGGGAATTGGCATGGCCATGCGAGGGCTTAGACCAATTGCCGAAATCCAATATCTGGACTACCTACTCTACGCTCTTCAGGTGATGAGTGATGACCTGGCTACGGTGCAATATCGCAGTAAGGGTCGCCAAAAAGCACCGGTAATTGTTCGTACCCGTGGACATCGTTTGGAAGGAATTTGGCATTCGGGATCACCGATGGGAGCAATTATCAATGCCGTGCGCGGGGTGCATGTTTTAGTACCTCGTAATATGACTCAGGCAGCAGGTTTTTACAATACCATTCTTGCTGGAGATGATCCTGCACTAATTGTTGAATGCCTAAATGGCTATCGACTAAAGGAAAGAATGCCTGCTAATCTTGGAGATATTCGCACGCCCCTTGGTATTCCTGAAACGATTCGTGAAGGTAAAGACCTTACCATTGTTTCCTATGGTTCCACACTAAGAATTGTGATGGAAGCCGCGGAGCAATTAGCTGATTTTGGAATTGAAGTAGAGGTTATCGATCCTCAATCACTTCTGCCCTTCGATATCAATCATTCCATAAAAGAGAGCGTAGCAAAAACCAATCGTCTTCTTGTTGTAGATGAAGATGTTCCTGGCGGTGCCTCGGCTTACATTTTACAGCAAATTGTAGACATTCAAGGAGCATATCAACACCTGGACTCGAAACCGCAAGCGCTAAGTGCTAAGGCTCATCGCCCAGCTTATGGCAGTGATGGGGACTATTTTAGCAAGCCAAGTGCGGAAGATGTATTTGAAGCGGTTTATGCTATAATGAATGAGTTTAATCCTGAGCAATACCCGGAATTCTGAGTCCTCGACTACACAAAAACTTAGTTGCCGCAGTAATTGAGGCGCTGGAAACATCCTTTGGTAAAGGCTATTATGCCGACAAGGTTATTGAGCGAATCTTAAAGCGAAATCCCAAATGGGGAGCGCGTGATCGCGGCTTCATTGCCGAAAGCACTTACGAAATAGTACGTTGGTGGCGATTACTGTGGGAGCTCTATGGCAAAGAGAGCAGCTTAAAGCGGAAGGAGCTTTATCGACTATTTGGAATTTGGTGGCAATGGCAAGGTCATGATTTACCCGACTGGCCTCAGTTTGATGCGGTTCGTGGAATCGATGTTGCCTCTCGCTATAGCGATCTTAATGACCAAACCGCTATTAAAGAAAGTTGGCCTGATTGGCTAGCGGATTTAGCAGAAAAGGAATTAGGAGATTCCTGGAAAAGCATAGCCAAAGCTTCCAATATTCCTGCAGAAGTATTTTTGAGAACCAATACCCTTAAAACAAACCGAGAAAGCCTGATTCGTCAATTAGCAGAAGAAGATTGCGCTGCCAAAGCAATGAAGCAGAATGCAGTTGGGATCGTATTAGAAAAGCGGAAAAACACTTTTCGACTACCAAGCTTTAAATCCGGATTTTTTGAGGTTCAGGATGGAGGATCGCAAATGATTGCCCCCTATCTAGAGGTAGAAGCGGGCATGCGTATAATTGATGCTTGTGCCGGTGCCGGTGGAAAAGCGCTTCATTTGGCAGCTTTGACCGAAAACAAAGGTCAAATAATTGCCATGGATGTCGAGGCCTGGAAACTCAAAGAGCTTCAGAAAAGGGCTCGGAGAAACGGGGTTCATAATATCGAAACGAGGCCCATTGAAAACGCAAAAACTATTAAGCGTCTGCATAATTCTGCCGATCGACTCCTTCTAGATGTTCCTTGCTCTGGGACCGGTGTAATTAAACGCAATCCTGATACCAAGTGGAAACTTCGTCCGGAGCACTTGGATCGAGTGCGAAAGATTCAATCCGACATTCTGGAAGATTATTCCAAAATGCTGAAAAGTGGTGGTAAAATGGTTTATGCGACCTGCAGCATTCTGCGATCTGAAAATGAGGATCAAGTTGATCATTTTCTGAGTACGCATCCAGAGTTTAGTCTACTTAAGCAAGAGCGAATTAATCCCTCGGAATGGAGCGATGGTTTTTTCATGGCCCTGCTTGAAAAGAGCTAGTTAATAGCGGAAAACTTCTGGGTATTAATCAGCCGTTCACCGCTGGAATAACTTGTAAGACATAGGTTTCTCCTTGGGATTGAAAAAGCATTAAACTTCCTGCTTAGCATTAACCCCAATTGTATGAGTAGGCCATTAATGCACCAAGTGGATTCTTTTAATATTTATAAAAATCCAATCCTGTCTAGATTCCGGATTAAAAACTCGGTGTTATCTCTACCTTCAAATTTGTGTAGAAATTTAGAAGAAGCTCAAAAACCATTGTAAATTGCGCAGGTATAAGGAGATCAGGCCCTCAAATTATTAAATACCTTGAGTCTAAAGACCACAGAATTAGATAGCCGCCACGAAAACATCGATAAAATGTCGACTCGTGATATGCTTGAAGGTATGAATCAAGAGGATAAATCAGTTCCTATCGCAATCTCCAGAGTCATTCCAGGAATTGAAAAAGCCGTAGACCAAATTGCGGAAAAAATGATGCTTGGCGGTCGACTTTTCTACCTAGGTGCTGGCACTAGTGGCCGACTAGGAGTGGTGGATGCTTCTGAATTGCCTCCAACCTTTGGAGCCGACCCAAACTGGGTTATAGGACTTATTGCTGGCGGAGATTCTGCAATCCGCACGGCAGTCGAATTTGCTGAAGACGATTATTCCGGTGCTTTTAAAGATCTCGAAAACTATCAACCAAGCCCCAAAGATGTTATACTTGGCATTGCGGCTAGCGGCACCACACCCTACGTTGTAGGCGGACTTGAAGAAGCAAGAAGTCGTGGAATAAGTACCGTTTGTATTGTTTGTAATGAAAATACACCACTAGCAGATCATGCGGATTTCCCTATCGAGGTGGTGGTAGGTCCAGAGTTTATCACTGGTTCTACCCGTATGAAGGCTGGAACAGCACAGAAACTAATCCTGAACATGATCTCTACCTCGGTAATGGTGAAACTAGGTAGAGTGAAAGGAAACAAGATGGTTGATATGCAGCTCAATAACAATAAGCTGGTGGATCGTGGTACTAGAATGGTGATGGAGGAGACGGGCTTATCTGCAGAAGCGGCCGAAGCTTTATTGAAAGAGCATGGTAGTGTCCGGGCTGCTGTGGATCGGTTTCAGGGGTAGTAGCTTATTACTTCAACGCCTTTACTTCAACGCAAAGACGCAGAGAGCGCAGAGGTGCGCAAAGGGGATTTCGTTTTGGGCTAGCCAATTCCTATAAAGAAAATAAGATTCTCCGTGTTGCTTTGTGTCCTTCGCTTCTTTGCGTTGATGAAAACAACAACACTCCGCGTTACTTTGCTTCCTCCGAATCTTTGCGTTGAAGAAAAAAACACTCCGAGTTACTTTGCGTCCTCCGCCCCTTTGCGTTGAAGAAACCAACAACACTCCGCGTCACTTTGCGCCCTTTGCTTCTTTGCGTTGAAGAAATACTCCCTTTGCTTCTTTACATTAAAGAAAGAACCTAATTGACCAGGAGCCTCTCAACCTCCGACCTTCTCCCCTCCTGTTCCAAGAAATAGAAATACATTCCAGCCTTAACCTCATGGCGATAGTCTACGCTAATTGCCCCTAATTCCAATTGCAAGTTTTCAGAATAGACCTCCTTCCCTTGAAAATCCAATACCCTCAATGTAGCAGGTCCTTTCCAGATATTATCCCTTAACCAAAAGACCAACTCCGTCCTTCCCTGACTAGGATTTGGTCTTGGAGGCATAACTTCCAGGCTCTTTCTTTCAAACCGTGGTGCTTCTTGCAAAGAAACCTGCATGCAATTGTAACTATAGGGAAGGTTATCGCTTGTACCTGCTGGAACAGAAATCTGTGCTGTGGCCCGTTCATCCTGACCAAAAGGACTCATCAAGCCATTACTATCTAATGCCGCCACTCCAACTAAATACAATTGGTTCGCCTGAATTCCGGGGATGCTAAAATTCCTACCCTGAAAGCGATACAGCGAATCATACTCTCCACCTAAAGAACCCTTAACCCCCACACGGTATTCAAAAGCGAGATTTGGATCGGTAATCTCCACTCTTAAACCCGTGGCTTCATTGTGCAAAATGAACTCTGGATTAGAGGGAGCTGCTGCTATCATTGCCGCCGAACTGCCATTAATAATCGCATTACGACCGAGATAATTGAAATCAACAAAGAAACTGTCGATGGTGCCATTATTATCAAGGTCCACTCCGATTTTATCTAAACCCGTATGCTGGTGATCCTGATAATTAGGGGTCCCCATAGGATTACCATTGCCATGTTCATGAGCGGAAGTGAATCTGACATTCAGAAAGTCATTCTCTCGAAAGGCAATATGATCGCCCCCTCTTCCAGAACGATCCTCCTGGTTCACCAATTCAATGGTAGGCTTTACAATCATGTTTGGACGGACCTTTTCATCGAAGTTTATCTTTATGCTACGTGCGTAACCCTGAAAGGGATTGCGGTCTGACAAAGGGTTTCCGTACATTCGAACCCTCATAGAGTCAATATCACCAGCCGGTGAACATCCGGGTGGAGAAGCCGTCTGACCACATATGGTCCCTCCCACAATATCATTATTTAGTACTGCTTTTACCTCAATACCATTATTGGCGCAATAATCTGAAAAGGCCCTTGCGCCTAGTAAACCTTGTTCCTCACCATTGGTAAGCATGAAGACCAAGGTATGATCGAAAGTATAGCGACTCAGTATTCTAGCGAGTTCCATTACCAGGACTGTTCCTGATCCATTGTCATCTGCACCCGGAGCAAGGCAGTTGGAATCGCATCTACCTTCGCAGCGTGAATCCATATGGGCCATTAGTAAGATTACTGATGCATCAGTAGTATCTGCGCCGGGAAGAATGCCCAAAACGTTTTTGGTTCCAAATAGATCTCCGCAGGTATTATTGCGCACATCGAAAGTGAAATAACCCGCTTTAAATCGGTTCTCATTCTGTCTACCATAAGATTCAAACTGGGAATGAATCCAACGGCGTGCGGCCCCGATCCCGATATTCTGACTCATCGTATCTGACCAGGTATGGCGGGTACCGTAGGAACTCAAAATCTGCAGATTGAGAAATAGGGTGTCTGTAGAAACTAGGTTTAGAAGCTCACATGATATCTGATCAGTCGCATCTATCGCCTGAGTAGACGCATACTGAGAAGGATCATAATTCCCTTGTAAAATGTCTTTTATCTCTGCACTGGATAGACTTTGGCCTAAAAGTCCAAAACTTGTAAAAAGTAAGAATGCCGCATAAATCTTCCTCATAGAATGGTGTTTGGTTAAAGATAAGGCATTCAGGCCTTTTGAAAATCTCACCGTACTAAGCTAGCCCCATTTTATAGAGCCATTCGATATACATCAAGGTAAAACTGGAATAAGAACTTAGCTGCTGATGCTTATTCGTCTTCTCGAATGCGTAGTCTTACAACTTCAATCTTGCTATTACTAACCTCCTCCATACTGAGGTGAAAACCAGGAATACGTAACTCTTCACCTTTTTCAGGTATAGATTCCAGATGATTGATTATTAATCCGCCCAAAGAATTATATGCCTCTTCCTCGGGAAGGTTTAAATCGTACTTTTCATTGAGGTAATCAATCTCCTGACGGGCCGAGAATAGATACTCACCCTTGCCAATCTTTTGCTCCAATAGCTCCTCGAAATCATGCTCGTCGGCAATCTCACCAAAAATCTCTTCCACTACATCCTCCAGGGTTACCAGTCCGGAGGTACCACCAAACTCATCTAAAACCACGGCAATACTGCGGCGCTCACGCATGAGCAAGTTTAGGGTTTCATGAGCGGGCATACTTTCTGGAAGGAAGCTAACTGGTCTTAAAATGGAGCGAATATTTTCAGGTTTCTTGAATAACTCAAAGGAGTGAACATAGCCAATAATATTGTCCACCGACTCCTTGAATATCAATATTTTAGAAAGTCGACTTTCGATAAACTCCCGACTTAAAGTGCTGATGTCTTCCTCCACATCCATAGCGACAATTTCCGTTCTAGGAACCATGAATTCACGGGCCTTGCGTTCGCTAAAATCAAGTGCATTTCGAAAAATCTGAATCTCGTGATCTACTTCATCCTGATCATCACTAGCTTCAGTTCTTTCGCTGATATAGTTCTCTAAATCGACTTTATTAAATGCCTTCTGACCTTCCTCCTCTTCCGTTCCTAAAATGTACTTCATCACGAAGTTACTTATGCCGATCATGATCCAAACCACGATATAGAAAAGGAAGTAGAAGAAGCCACTGGGGATCGCGAAGAACTCCAATAGGCGATTTGCATTGGAACTAAAAATCGCTTTAGGAAGAAACTCTGCGAAAATGAGAATCACAATCGTACTGAGGATGGTTTGCACCAGGATCAATACATATTGGTTCTCTATTGGTAAATAAGGATTGAGCACCTGAGGCATAAACAATCCGTAAATAACCAGAGCAATGTTGTTACCTACCAACATGGCCGCTATAAAGCGGGAAGGATGGTCTACCAGAAACCCAATAAGGCGATAAACGAAACTGCCTTTTTGCTGCTCTAGCTCAATGTGAAAACGGTTAGATGAGATAAAGGCTATCTCAATTCCCGAAAAATAGGCAGAAGCAAGAATGCTGCAAACTATGATTACGGCTAACTCCACCTACTGTTTATTAGCCTCCTTCTCCTTTTGAATTTGCTCATAGCGCCTGCGGGTAAAGCGACGAAAGAAGAACATGAAGATAGAAACCACTAATCCTCCCGCGAAGATATAGCGCATGTTACCCTCTACATTCCAGTACATAATTAGCTGGTAGGCACATAAGAATCCCATACCTACCCATACGTACTCTACAAATTTTAATAGTCTAAGAAGCATCGTCTTCAATATTAATGATTCCCGAAACACTATTGATCTCGTATTCGGAAAAATTCTGATCTGCCTGAAAGCCCTCGCCCATAATGATCTGGGTGGGGGTAGTTAATTTCACAAATTCATCGCTGTAGATGATTTCCTTTCGCGCGTTCCAAAATAGCTTTTCAGTGTTCAGTTGTTCGCCTTTCTCATTTACCACAACAACATCTCCTCTTGCTTCCCAAAGGTCCTTATCAATCAGTTGGAGCGCATAATCTGCACGAAGAGTACTATTCTCTCTTCCAGTGGCATCCAGGAAGCGAACAAAAATCCCTTCACGAAATTCCCTCTGAGGTATATCCAACTGAGGGTAACTCTCCGCCAAAGGAGCGGTCAACTCCATCCTATTGATCGTACTATCAGAATACTGCAGTACAAAGTCCTTCTGCACTTCCATCGGAATACGCTCATCACGAGCTAGCTTTTGGACTTCCTTTACCTTATTCTCACAGGCGGAAAACAAAAAAAGCACCGCCACAAAAGTGGCGATGCCTTGAAATCTATTTGGAATTCTCCTCATTAATAGGAGACCGTAATGGTTTCATTGATCCAACATCCGATGGTGTACTTTTCACCTTCAACATGACCTAACTGGAAGCTTACTCCTTTATCTGGGTAATTCTTCTTATAGCTAGCGATTAGGCGGTTGGCCTTATTGGCAACTGCTGGATCCACCGACTTGGCATAATTCAATTTGTCTACAGCAGCCCAATAAACTGCATTCTTTTCAAAAACATTATTACCACAACTTCCTGCGGCGGCAGCGTAAATCTGAGCAATTAAAACATAGGGATCACCACTTCCTTTATCTGAACGAGCCGCATTCATTGCTGCGGTCTTGGCCCCGGAAAGGCTGCCACGCTTAAGATAAACCTGAGCCAGCTTCATATAATCTTTGGCGCGTTTCACTGGATCCACTTCGAATCCAATTGCCTCTTTTACATAGTTGGTAGCCGCATCATATTGTCCATCACGATAAGCAAGGATAAACATTGCTCGTGCAGAAGGAGCAGATGGTTTCATACGGTATAATGCATCGGAAACATTGAAGAAGATCGGATTATCGGTACAATCCTCCATCTCTCCGGTCTCCTCATTACGGCGTTCTTTTTGAAGAATCTTAGCCGCACGCACTAACCAAAGAGTATCATTCTTATTAGCTTCAAATGTCTCTTCATTGTATAGAATTACCAGACGTTCACAAGTAAGAATTGGTGCTAAGATTTTTACCACATTCGAAGCTACTTTAGTATAGCGATCTAATTCACGCTTCGCTTTATCGTATTCTTTTTGCTCTTTGTCGGTAAGGGCTGTTCCGTTAGAATCTCTCTTAACCTCAAGCTCAGCGATGATAACGTTTAGGGAGTTATTATTGAATTCGATTCCTTCCAATACAAGGTTGTAGGCCTCAAAAACATCTTCTACACCAAAAGTTTTAGCCTTGAAGAGACGGGCCGCGACATTGAAGTAGCGATCGTAGAAAGCAGCAGATTGCTTCTGTCCTCCAATCTTTAACGCTTCGGTAAATAGATCATAAGCCTTCTGATCTTCTCCTTTGAAATAGGTGAAAAAATCAATCGCCTTGCGGGAAGCCACATACCCTTCCTTACCTGGGTAGATCTCATTTCGCTTGTCATAAAGCTCCATGAGAAGATTTTTAAACTTAGTTTCAGTTTCCGCATCGCCAGCTTCCTTAGCCGCTTTGATTTTGGCTTTAACAATGGGAGTTCCATAAATGAAATTGTTCTTACTGGAACCAGGACACATATCGTATACAATTTGCCAGGAATCATAAGCCTCTAAATATTGCTTTTTCTTGGCTAGCTCATAATAGATATACAGGTTCTCACGGCATTTCGCACTGTCTTGTCCGTAATCCTGGGCTTTGAGCAATCCACCCAATCCTAATACGAACACGAGGGTGTAAAGAGTTGCTTTCATTTTCGGTTGTTTTTATCGGTATTTATAATCTATGAACCACTTATCATTAAACGTGACGGAGAGGTAAAAGCTTATATACTGTTCACGTATCAAATTGTTTGCTAAAGTTCCCCTTTGCCCTAGCACGACGCCAATATTGGCTTTGTTAAATTTCTGATCGAGGGGGTTGCCACTATTGGGTTTGTTGATCGGTACTCCAAATCCAAAAGTGATGCCATAATCAAAAATGTCTTGTCCGGAAAGATTGAGAGGGGTCTTTTCATAAAAGCCACCCAGGCGGTATTCCCAATCTCCAAAATATCCTTTGCGCTTACCGGAAGTCGAAAGAAGGTTTGGATTAATGAAACTCCCTATCTCAAAGCGATAACCATCTAAAAGGGGTGCGCCACCAATGCTTGCCTCAAACTCAGATCCATTATAAGCATGATAGTCCAGATTCACTGCCCAAACGGCCTTCTGTTTGTTATCTGACATCTTACCGTAAGACAGACCAAAGCCCAACTCAGAAGGCAAAGTATAAGTTCCTTCAGAACTACTTCCTCCAATAAGCGTATCCCGCGCAAAGTTTCCATCTATGGTATAATCGAAACTGAGATCGCTGGAGTTTAGGTCTATTGAATTCTGAAAAAAGAGCCCGGCGTTTAAGAAATAGTCATTAGGGAGTTTGTATTGATATTGGGCACCGTAGTTAAAGAACCAACCATTAATCTGACTTTCACGATCGCTACGAGTATCCAAGAAGGTGAAATTCTCAAAATTGACAATAGTACTCTCCCTTAATGAACCAAATACATAGTTAATATTAAAACCCAGACTTAAACCTTCCGCAACCACAAAAGAGTTACCCCAAATCACCGTATTCAGTCCACCCTCGCCTAAAAACTGATCCGTAATTGCTACGCTGGTATCGCTATCCAGAACGCGGTTGCTGTTGATCTGATATCCTTTAAAGCTATATGGCTGCAATGAGAAGGCCGAACCCCACCAATCTTTTATTGGCACTCCTACCGAAAGATTACGCATCCCTGACCGGGAGTTTTCGAGGTTTACGGGAGGAACGGATTGCTCTTGAGTTATTTGACTGAGCTCGAAGCCAACATCAAAAGTGGTTAGAGCTAAATTGTGATAAGATGCAGGATTATCGAAATTGATATTTCTTCCATCTGGACTGGCTAAAGAGGCACCGCCGATTCCCATAAATCTACCATTGAGGCCGTGGTAAAGATCGCCAAAGCCAAATCGAGAATAAGGGGATACCGAATTTGTTTGAGCCATTAGAGAAACTCCAGTGGCAAACACCAGCACTAGTGCGGCAATTCTATTTCTGATTGAGGTGGTACTCAAGGATGTAATCAAGGCCGTTCAGCAAAAAATTTGGAGGTGCAAATATGTCACTTTTCATCCAGCGTAGCAACAGTGGAGCGTCTCCTCCTGTAATAACTGTTCGGATATCGCCAAATGTTTCTTGATATTGTGTAATCCAGCTAGAAATTTCAGCAAAATAGCCTCTAATTACCCCACTTAAAATGCTGTTATCGGTGCTATTTCCAACTAAATCCGGCCAGTGTATTCCAGACCAGTCTAATTTGGGCAAAGCAGCGGTAAAATGGTTTAAAGCTTTAAAGCGCATATTTAGACCGGGACTTATAGCCCCGCCATGGTACTTACCCTCCCGATCTATAAAATCTGCTGTTAGGCAAGTTCCTAAATCCAAGACCAAAACATTTTCTTCGGAAAACTCATAAAAGGCAGCCGCTGCTAAGGCCCTTCGGTCGTTTCCCAAAGTCCCTGGAGTCCCGTATACAATTTCATAGGGTAGATTGGTACTCGGGTTAAGATTGAGGCAGAAATCAAAATGCTTACGAAAAGCTTCTAATTTCCAAGTTCCAGTGTTGGATAGCATGCAAGGAGCCTTAGAATCCAGGCTTACTAAAAAATTTTCCAGCTCTTGCTGATCTTCAAACACCTCTAAATGTCTGCAGCTTCGACTCTGGTATTGAGCTACTTTCACACGAGTGTTTCCAGCATCAACGATAACATGTAATTGCTCTGGGTTCAAATTATTTTCCAATGCCCCTAAAAATGTTTTGCACGAATGTAAAAAGTTTTAAATTTGCGCCCCGCTAAAGGGAAAGAGATTTCCTCCTTAAGGTGCCATAGCTCAGTTGGTAGAGCAAAGGACTGAAAATCCTTGTGTCCCCGGTTCGATTCCTGGTGGCACCACGAAAAAAAGCCGAGATTTTTCTCGGCTTTTTTTGTGGGTACAACATAGATACAACAATTTGCACCCCCTTAATCATTGCCATGTTCTAAAACCCTCCTACTCCTATCTAAGAAACGGTTCGAGATTGATGTACCTAGCTCTTAGATGGGATGAGGTAATGGCTATTCTCATTAATACCAAGCAAACTAGAATTAGTATTTAGCCATGGTTTTTTATCCACTTCAAATCAATCACCAATACTTGGCTTAATAAAGAAGCCCTTCATCTGCAAAAGAGAAGAAGCCTTCAGAGGTGAGAATTATGTGATCCAAAAGCTTTATTTCCAAAAGCTTGTCCGCATCGGAAATTTTGTTTGTAAGATTTTTATCTGATACGGATGGGGCAAGATCGCCCGAAGGATGATTATGAGAAACTATGATAGAAATCGCATTACATTTTAAAGCGATCTGAAATATTTCTCTAATATCCGCGACTGTTGAGGTAAGGCCACCTTCACTGATCTTTAAAACGCCTAAGACTCTATTGGCTACGTTGAGTAAAATAACGTGGAAGAATTCTTTGTTATCCAATTGATTTGCAGGAAACACGGTTTTGAGGTTTTCGTAGGCTTCAATTGATCCACCTACTTTTGGAGGATTACCAATATGCGGCCTTTTAAATGTGAGCTGTATTTCATTCAGGACAAGTTCACTATTTGACCTTTTGTTTTGTTCGGTTCACGGGCTTACTTTCTGATGCTGAAAATCTTTTATCATAATCAAATTGGGTTAAACCCGCCCGTAAAACACTGTGAAGAGTGAAGCCACTAAAAAGCAATCATCTGCATGGATGAGCATTTTTTGATTGCGCACATCTCTTGCAAGGGAGGTTACACTAGCTGAACGAAATGAAAATGTCAAGTAAAAAGGATAATATTCCTATGATAGTATGCATCTTTAGGTAAAATACCGTTAAATCGCTCAATCATAGAGTTTTAACATTAATTTAACTTAAGGTATTGTTCAAAAGAGTGTTATTAAAAACACGCGTTATACGTGAAACGTTGATACAATTAGTTTGCCCAAATCTTATCTTTATAAGCGTTTATTGGGCTAATATTATGCAATAGTTATATCATATTTTATGAGGTTGATAAACTATAAAAATAAATACCATTACCAAGAATAATTTTCCAATTTTTAAAAGAAGGTGTCAAAAATTGTATATTCGAACGAAATTTTGTAAATTTTATTGTTCTAAATTATAGATGACTGATAATCAACGTATAAGTCCTGGTGAATTAAATGGCAACTGGAAGTATTCATGTGAGCTAATGTTCCCAGGTGATTATTTCCCCAAGGAAATAATAGGTGGTAATGAAGATGTTTTTGCTAATTCCCATGGAGGCACTGTCGAAATAAGCATGGTAGATAAAGAAAAAATTCTTCTCAGAGGTATGCGAGAATGGCATGAAATTAAAGGAACACCCATGAAGGAAGATTTATCAAAGCCGAAAAAATGGAACAGCATTTTGGCCCTTACTCTTCCAATGAATCAATTAATTTACCAGTACAAAATATCTGGTTTCCCAAATATTAATGGCATATCTCACGTTACTATGATAAAAACACTTGAAAATGAACTCATTATGAATGGGTGGTTCTACTATGTTCCCAGTGAAGAGGTTTTCGAGAAATTAAAAAATGTTTCTCATTTTCTTCAAGTACTGGAAAGAAAAGACGACAATGATTTAAGTTGGTTGCATCTTTTCGGCAGAGTTTTCTTAACAAAGGTGGATAATGCATAACATTATATATTCAGTCAAAATCACAGTTGATAAAGAAATCGAGAAGGAATGGATTTCTTTTATGAAAAATCACATTGAAGACGTGGTAAATGCAGGAAAGTTTATAGATTTTAATGTCAGGCGAAATTTGAATCCATCGGAAAAAGCAGCAGTTGACAATACTTTCATTATAGAATATCACTGCGAAAATCTAGAAAAACTTAATCACTATTTTAACAACTTCGCTTCAGAACTCCAAGAAGAGCACAATAGTTTATTTAAGGGTCAGTTTCAAGCTGAACGTTCCATTGCTGTTGATGATGTGAAAAGTTTTATTAAAAAAGATCCTATTAATTGGGACGGAATTCCTAGTTATGTTTGGCCAGAATACAATCTACCCAGTTAGAGTTATTACTAGGTTGACGTGTGCAATAGATCATTGTTCCTATTATTGACCTAATCCACCATTTAATGTAGCTTAATTTTAGCCTCTATTTTCTTTATTTCCTCAACAGCACCTAATTTGGTGTATGCTTTTTTTAAACCAAGAAGAGCTTCTTTGTAGTCTGACGCTTCTTCGGGTATTTCTAAATATTGAGTAACTGCTAATGAAACTTCGCCAAGCTCATAAAGAGCATTAGCATAAATCAACCTGTATTTATGAGCATTTGGCTCCACACTCAAGTAACTACGCACTGCAACTTTAATAGCTGGAAACCCACTATCTTGAATAGCTTCATCCGCTAATTCTTTTAGCATTTGTGCGAAGTTTGAAATTTCCAGATTTTCTTCTAAATCTGACTCACTACCCGCTTCTTGTGAAAGTTTTAGTAGCTCCTTAATCGTTTTATATGCAATTTGCGACTTATTTGTAACGTCTTCTATTACATAGCTTTTTTCAGAAGTTGCATCTAAAAACGCTCTATGAATTTTAACTATATCAGATTTAATTTCGTCAATTTCATCCTTTATTCTGTAAACACGGACCTTACTGTCTTCAATTTCCTTTGCATCTTTTTTATATTCTCTGTTTGCTTGAACGCCTAGGAAGCTAAACAAGGTGAATATGATTGTAATTACCGTAAGTATGATGAAAAAAATAGTCACCACCATGGTAAAATTTTCTATTCGCCAATCCAATTCTTGAGCAGAAACTGTACCCGTTGCTAATAATGTTGTAGTCAAAAATTTCAATTGGACGAAAGATATCATTTTAACTAAATTGAAGTGGAGTTATACTGTAGCAATTTAAGTAATTAGCGTAATTTAATTCACTAAATTTTAGAGATTTAGATTAAATTACAATTCTGGACTAGATTGGAAATTTGTACAATCTTGATTTTAAGAATTACTCACCAAATTCTTAATCCAAAGTTAGTTACATGGGCAAACCCCAAGCTAAATTTGGTTTCTATGAGACATTCTAAATTCACCTCCTCGATGGCTGTAAAAAAACTGAATATCCAAATTGAAACTGCGAAAAATTGTTAGCCGGATTCAGCATCTCGGTTATTAAACGATATCTAACAAACAAATTATTTTCTATACCGGTTTTCCATTTGAATAGAATTTCATACGAACTAAGCAAATTAAACGGATCCATCAGTTGAGAGTTCTCCTCGGAAAACAGAGGTACTTTGCTATTAAGACTCTCAAATCTTAAAAGTTCCCAGTTAACAGCTAGACTCCACTTTGTCTCAGGACGGAAAATTGCCCAAACCTTCTGACCAACCATATATGAATTTACCTGCGCTGCAAACGGGGTTGGCTGCTCACCCTGAACGATTATTGTATCTCGAACCTCGGTAAAAGCAAATCCCCCCTTTAAATCCCAACCAAAGTCCAAATATGGTGTCTCAAAGTCATAAAAGTTCAAATCAATTTTGATATTAAATTGACTAAAACGATAAATTTCTAAAGGGCTCACATAAAAGATATTTACGCTATCGTTCAGTCCGAACTTACTCAATGGAAGAGTTCGATTATTCTCCTCTATCTTAGAAATTTGTACTGAGGGTTTTAGATAGGTGAAAAGTCCAAAACCACTACCAAAATAATCCCTCCTATGAGCAAATAGATTTATACGTTTGTTTACTTCAGTCTGGACCAACCCATTTGGATTGCTCTGACTAATGCCAACAAAGTCGGTGAATATTTCTACCGCAAAGAGCTTTGATGACTCAACCTTGAACAACTCCGTAGGTCTACTTGCATTGGGAAAAAGAACAATTTTCTGGTCCTTTGGACTATAATCCTTTGTATTCAAGCCTAGCTCCCTCAGATAACTAATAGCTTCTCCAACAAGAATAAATCGGTTATCATCCCGGTCATGTTCATTGTATAGACGCATGTACTTTAATTTTTCAACCGCACTTCTACTTGTAATCCCGATACTGAATCTGCTTGAAAAAACGATCGGTTGACTCGCAATTTCCCCTTCAATAATTATGGATTGTATGAAACCATCGGAGAACACTACCTGGGCCCGTTTAGCCTTGAAACCATTACTAATGGTAGCGGATATATCTGAACGTTTATATCTAGGAACTATGCCATATTTATTATTTGTCTTGTAATAATTAAGATCCTTATTTAGTCGTATTTCAGCGATTTTTTGAGCCTGGGTCTCAGAATTATAAAGACCTGCTAGTAATTCTACGAACAATACATCAATTCTTCCTTCTAGTTTTGCTTCCTGTTCAGTCGTGAGGTTAAGGGGAGCTGAACTTGTCAGAATGAATGATCTAAAGAAGTCTCTTTTCAATAATGTGACTGTCTCTGAGGCTAGCGATTGTCCATCGTTCGTTATGTCTACTTTATAGAAGTTGTTTTTGTACTCCAGTTTTACGATATAAATTAGATCATCTTTCACAAGTAAAGATGCTTCATAACTTTGAGCCTTAATGACATTGAAAAAAGTAATTAAAGCAAGTAAAGTTGTTCCTAATTTTTTCATGTTGCAGTTTGGTTTTATATTCTAAACTACAATAAAATTTAATATTATTGTGACGTGAATATGAAACATGTATCAAATATGTACATTATAAATATCACAATTAACCATTTCTATTTACTTTTATTCGCTAATCAGAAGTCTTAATTTGTGCAACCAATAGAGTTCAGAAAAAGTAGAGTGTAACTGTAACCTCCCCTAAGTTCAGACTGGAGTGTTTTGCCTCCAAAATGCATTAAGCTGCAGCGATCTTTTCAAAAAATGTACAGGTGCTGAAGCCTTAATTTTTGAGGAAGTTTACCGATATACGCGACGTTTTGGGCGTTTTATATAGTGAATATGTCCAAAGTATGCGCAGAACAAACCCAAATTGAAGCATGGATAACGCTCTTTGTTTCACTTATATTAAAACCATCAATTACTAATGAATCAGCTGCTCATTCTTTAATTTCAATCAATAAACCAGCTAAAACCCAAAGTTCCATAACCGTAAAAAGCCCTGTCTAAAAAGGATTGCTGCTCTACAATAACTTCGGTGGTATAAAACTCCAAATCTTCGGGAACAACTAAAGATGAAAATCTTTCATCCTGAAAGTTAATATTCTGAAGAGGGGATTGGTATTCAAGTGTATAAAAGTATTGACGGAAAAAGAAAGTGGTTCTACGATATCTTACATTCACACCAAAGTCTAAAGTGAATACATTCCTTTCAACTTCGTCGGAATTTAGAACGTAGAAATCGGGGTTTATTTTGTCATATGGGTCCTCAGGAAATGGATTTAATAAACCCATTCCTTCTAATAGGGAATTATGAATTACGTGTCTGTAATTAAAACCCAAGTCAAACTTCCAACCAAATTCTTTCCTACTACCTGGTTTTTTTGCCTGAATCATGTTATTCCCAGATTGATTAAGAAAGTCGAGCGTGGAATACCTTAAGCCCACTGCAGCGTAGGTCATTATTGTACCAACATTTATTTCAGCTTCCCCTATCAAATTAAGGCCACTATATCTTTTAGGTTTCTCTACAAGATAAGATCTAGGCTTAAAAATAGTTGAGTATCTATTGGTATTTGACAAAAGTAACAAATCGACCTTGTGATTAGATTGCCAAACCAGACGACCCCCGTCTGCGATCTGCTTATCCCACCCATAAACAAATTGTGATTCTGTTATCACATCTTCGTGTAGCTGAGCCTGTATTTTCCTGCCTGATGATATACCAATAGCGCCAATTTGAAATTCACCTCTGTGTCTTAATAATCCACTTCTCCAAATTCTATGTTTTGCTCCCTGAACACAAAAATAAGAGGAGAATGGTCTATCATAATTATGTAATGTATCCGCTAAGTTGAAATTATTTCTGTATTTAATGTAAGGGGTAAAGCCCTTTCCAATGAATGAAATTGTTTGATAGGTTAAATACCCATCTGAATAATCCTTATTCCACTTGAAAAGATTAATCCACCTTAATCTTAACCCATCTGTAATTAGTGTGAATTTAAAACCTCCTGTCATTTCTCTGTCCTGATTCATTGAAGGAACAAGTAAAAACACATCATTACTGTGGTAAAATTCAAAGCCATTTGCGAATTTACCCTCACTATTTTGATCCTTATAAAAAATATATCGTTTAGCATCCAAATGCTGTAATCTTTTCTCTAAATGCTCAAGATTTTGTTCTTTGATTAATTGAGGAATTGCATTTAGCTGATTTGTCTCAAACTGAGAGTCGTTCTCAAAATAGCCCCTAGATAAAGTATCGTGAAGAGTATTTAATGTATATGGCTGTACAAATTCAGAAATGTACTGTTCAACAAGTTGATTATTTTTGTTATTTAATTCCGTTAAGTCAATTAAAAGATACGCTATATTAAATCTCAAGTTTTCCTGGACTTTAATCCTAGCACCTTGGGTTTTTAACCCGCCCTGAATAGCTTCATTAAATTCACTTACTAGTTTACCGCAGGCTCTTTTATCATGTTTTGGATTCGACTCTAAATACATGGGAGCAATCTCAAAACTGCGGAAAACTATAAAATAACTCTCCAATTTTAAAAGCAAACTGGTTCTTCTAACTTGATCTTTTTTTAATGAATTATATTGATAATTTTGATAATTGTTAGACTCAAGATCGTTGAGATAATCAAAAAATTCACATTCATTCATTTCTGCCGGTAATTTCTGGCCTTCTAATTGAAATGAAAATAATGTGATAGCTAAAAGCATAAGAAGCGTATTTTTCATGGTCTTTTGATTGGTTTTAGAAAATTTATGAACTAAGATATTATATCCTTGTAAACCATTGGAAAATAAAGGATACTAATTTTATCGTCGAATCCTAGAAGGGGGGCAATATTCAATCATTTTGAATAAGGAAAATCAAACCCTCTTCTTACAGGAATACATCGCTCGCTTCGCTCAGCTTGAAGGCATTTTGTTGGACTAAGGCAGCCAGTATACATTTCCCAACTGGATGGAACCCTTGAAAGATCTGAATATTAAGGCAAGTTTCTACAGGAAAGGAAAGGCCACCGACAGCGCCTCCACAGAAAGCCATGTTAGAAAATTGAAGCAGAGGTACATTTCCTTCAACTTGTCGCAAATGGCCTTGATACATCCAAGCAAATAGAAGCTTGGTCCTAAAACCTCTGACATTCTTCCTGCATACTTCTTTACTATTCACATAAAACCTAAAAACAGCAAATAATATCGGCACTTATTGTCGCCTAAAAAGCATGGAGGAATTATCTGGAATAAACATTAAACTCGGATTTTCGACAAATGCTGCTTTATTAAAATTAGCAGGTCCTGCTACGTCAGGATTAACTGCCTTTTTCTAGCAAACCTTTCCTCTGAATATGATTCACTAAGTTTCCGCTTAAGCCACGGAGAAGTCAAGCTTAGGAAGGTGAACTTATACAGATCAAAATCATATTTTTTATAAGAGGCTGGGAAAGAACCCCGCAAAAAATACTATTTGAGAAAAAATCATGTACCAATTCAATAGTACACTCAAGTTATCACGAGAGAGGTTGAGCATAAATGCCTTAAATTGCAGCGTTCTTTTCAAAAAATGAGAAGGTGCAGATCGAGGTGCAGGTAAAAAATGCATCCTTGCAAATGCTTAAAATACAGCGTGTTACAAGGCGGGTCAAATACCTGGTGGCACCACGAAAAAAGCCTCACAATTAATGTGAGGCTTTTTTTATTTACAATCGTAATCGATCTGCTAATTCGTCCATTCATATTCTAAAATCGATTGAGACACCTATTTTCAGTTGATCATAACCGTAACCTTCCCGAGTTAATTCAACAATCCATCCCCCCACTCCCAGAAAAAAATCAGCCGCTAATCGAAAAACCGAATCAAGGGGCGGGTAGACCTATGCGTGCACCTTATCTTTAAGCACCGATCAAATTCCAATCTATGATTAAGGTTTACATATTCTTTTCTGTCCTTCTCCTAAATAGTACTATAGCCTTGGGCCAAGAAGCCCAGGAGGAAAGAGATTGGGCTATTGGAGTCAGCATACCCATTAACGTATATGAGCGTGCCTTCGAAGCACAGTATTTTGATGCCTCAGGACGTACTCAGCCGTATCATTTTGCCTATAGTTATTTTAGTTTATCCGGTTCATTCAAAGGCTATAGCATGAATGTTCTAATAGGGGTGCCGGATGGACAAGCCCTACCATTTAATGATGTTTCAGATCAATCTAATCTACCATGGGTGGCAAGTGTAAATGCAGGATACCAGTACAGCACCAACAAGCTAAAGCCTGGACATAATTTGAATATGGTTTACGGAGGTTTTATTGGATTTGACAACTTCGAAATTGCAGTTGGACTGGAAAGTAAATCAGTTAGAGTGATGATCAGTGGGGTTTACTTTAATCCAGCTTGGAAACCAAATTGGTACCGAGAAAATTTTGAACCCGATATGTACTTTCACGACCCAAATAGCTTCTATCGCAGAGACCCCTTAATTTTTCAATGTAAGGTTCAATATAAGTTTCGGCTGCGAGGAAGAGATTCTTAAAAATTGAAAAGGCATTCATAAGAGTTGCAATTCTCTATTCCATTAGTTTTTGATCTATTAAATTATCTTAGTTAGGAAGCGTAATGGATCATAAATGGAAAAAGTTAGCTTAATTCCACTGGAGGGAATCATGTTTGAAAATGGGGAACTCATCAGATTTGAGACCTCAAAAGAAGAACTCATCCAGAAATTGGGTAAACCGGATGAGCAGTTCGAAAATCAGCTCTTCTATGATGACTTGGAAGTGAGGATTGATTTAGATGAAGAGGACAGTATAGAATTTATTGAGTTCATCTATGGACCCTTTCCGGAAAAGGTTGAGCTAGACATCTATGATATCAATCCCTTCAAGTTAGAGAGTAGCACATTGCTTGAAATCTTAACTGCGAAGAATAAAGGTGAAATAGACCGTTCCGAGGAACCCTACAGCTATGCATTTTTGGAAAGCTCTGTGGGGATTTATCGTGATTCTTGCGAAGAGGATGTGCTGGAGTCCATTAAGCATCTAAAGTCCAGCGGAGATAAGCTCCCAAATGAGGAATATTTAAAGGAAGAATTAGAAAAAGCTAAACTGTTTTGGACCATAGGCATAGGCAGAAAAGACTATTACAGGTAGTCAAATTGATAGCCTAAAAGCAATTGTAAAATGATAAGCAGGTAATCCCGGTTGAACGGCATTTTTTAACTCTCAGTCTTCTACCCCATTCTCTTTCAAAAACTTATCTAAGTCCTGAATGCTTGGGTTTTTAATGTGCTTGCCATCTACACTAAGGGTCGGGAATTTGAGCTCACCATCATAGAAGCCTCTCACCTCCTGCTCTGCTTCTTCCTGGGTTTCAACATTTAGATCTTCAAATTCAATCCATTGAGATTGCAGGTAATTACGCAAATGAGCGGATTTAGGACACCAAGCGGTTCCGTAAAGTTTAATTTTCTTTTCCATTAGGCTTTTCTTAAAAATACTCTTGCTAATCCGGGTTGAATCTTTTCGGCATTGCTCACTATAATAGGCGTTACAGACATCAACAGAATAGATACTGCCAAGAATATTTGATAATTCAATTCACTAATCAATTCGTATTTCAATCCGCTCTGAGCCAGGACAAAGGAGAACTCTCCTATTTGAGCGATTGAGAAACCTACGGCCAGGGCAGTTTTCCACTCTAATCGCATCAGCTTCACGGCTAATATACCCGCGGTAGCTTTCACTAATAAAGCAAAGCAGAACCAAAAGATTATCCAGTTCCAATCAGTTAAGAATATTCTGAAATCAAGGAGCATTCCCATGGATATGAAGAAGAAGCTCATAAATACATATCGGAAGGGTAAAAAGCAGGAAATAGCCATCTGACGGTAGTCCGTCTCCGCAATAATTAATCCTGCGATAAAGGCACCCAAGGCCAGGGAAAGCCCCATTTCCTCTGTAAGCAAGGCAATCCCAGTAACCAGGAAAACCAGAGCGATTAAGAATACCTCCTGACTTTGAATCTTCATTACCGTTTTTAGAAACCAGGGAATTAAATAGCGCGCAAGGAGAAAAGCAATTCCGCCCATGGCTGCTAGCTTTAGAATAAGGTAAAGAATAGCCATCATCGGGCTTCCCTCCCCTTGGCCCGCAATTATCGGTGTTAGTAGCATTAAGGGCACGATCATGATGTCTTGAAAGAGCAATACGGCCAAAATGAACTTCCCGTGCGGGGTGTTAATCTTATTCTCATCCTGTAAGACCTTTACCACAATAGCGGTACTACTTAAGGCATAAATGAAACCCCAGAAAAGACTTTCCTGAAAAGAAGGTCTCATTATCAGCCAGATTAGTCCGGCGGTAAGGAAGATGGTAAAGAACACCTGTGCGGCTCCTCCTCCCAGAACGTAATTTTTAATCCGCTTTAGATTGCTAAATGAAAACTCCAATCCTACGGTGAACAGGAGTAATATGATTCCTATCTCTGCATAGATCTCCACTTCCTCCATATCGGCAAAATAAGAGGTCGTGTTGGGACTCAAGAGAATACCGGTAATGAGGTAACCGATTAAGTAGCGAATTTTTAGGAGTCGACAAATGATGATTACTGCCGTACTCACTCCGAAAATGGCAAAAATATTCAGGAGTATGTGGTGCTGCATCTGGCGGTTCGTTTGAATTGAGTTTCTGCTAAGCGTTTTAGTATCTCTCCATCTTCATTACTCCCTTTTCCGGATACGACCAATAAACAGAGGAGTAATGGCATGGTTCATTAGAATAAAGGAATTGCCAAAAATTGAAAGTATAAGGTCTTAATCAGTGGATGTATTTGAGTCTCGAAGTTCAAGTATAGGAAGGTAAAGCTTTACCAAAGTGCCTTCTCCTAAGCTGCTCTCAATCTCCATTTTACCATTAAGTCGCTGCAGAAAGTCGCGACTAAGACTAACCCCTAATCCGGTTCCTTTCTCCTTACCCATGCCTTTAGTGCTGTTTACCAACTTGTGATTGTTGAGCTTTTCCAGCATATCCGCATTAATTCCTTTCCCATAGTCTCTGATCTCCAACAGGTTAAAAGAGTCGACTTGAGAATAGCTTATCTCAATACTGCTCTCCTGCGGTGAGAACTTGATGGCATTACTTAAAACATTACGAAGGATAAAAGCCATGAAATTGCTATCCACTCTCACCGAGTGCCCCTCCTCGATGCCTGATTGCTCGACTTTAATCCGTTTAGCTTTTAGTTGAGCTTCAGCCTCAGCTATCGCATTATGAACAAGCTGTTTAACTTCCAGATCCTCGAGGAATGGCTTTAAATCCTGGCTTTGTGTTCTTACCCAGTTTAGAAGGTTTTCTAAAAGCAAATCGACGTTTGCAACGGTGGCCTCTAATCCTCCCATCATTTGCCTTAGATCCTTCTCTTCTACCAAGCCCTCGTTATATACATGGATCAAACCTTGTAGCGAAGCCATTGGATTACGGATATCATGAGCCACAATACTAATCAGCTTGTTTTTAAAAGCCAGGCTCTTTTCCAATTCCAGGTTGTAGGCTTTCTCCTGCTCTGAAATTCTTTTGTAGTGTTTGCTTTGACGATTAGCAAAATAGATGAGCAATAAGGCCACCATTACGGCTAGAATGAGGATAAACCTTTGTAAGCGGCTGCGATCTTCTTGATCTTTAAGCATCCGTGTTTCTATCCGCTCCCTTTCCAGCTCATCTACTATTTTGTACTTATTCGCATTATCGTCGATAATCGTCTGCATATGTCGCATCCGTGTGCCGTAGGCAGAATCAATGAAAAAGAAAGCAGAATCGTAGTTCCCCAGTTGTTCATAGGCCTGCGATATCATATACAGGATATCTCCATAAACAATATTATTCTTTCTAAAAAGCTGTACCTCAATATGCTTTCGGCCAAACTTTACGGCATTAGGAAAATCTTTTAGTCTTGAGGAGAGAAGGGTGAGATTGTAAGCCGCAGAAGCCCATTCCGCACTGTCTTGCGCCTCGGCCGCCAAATCGTATGCTCCTTTTAATACCCTTCGGGATTTCTCATATTCACCGATATCGCGATAAATGGCCCCTACAATATTGATGTTGGAAAAAAGGCGCCAACGAAATCCTTTGATGGAATCAATTCTTTGAGATTCCCTAACTGCGGCCAGGGCATCCTCATGACGTTTTAATTCAAAAAGCACTGCTGCTTTTCGATTGAAGAATGCCGACCTGACCGTTGATAATTCCAGAGTTTGATTGAGCTCTTCAACCGTCTGCAAGGTTTTTAGCGCTTCTTCCTGACCACCAATAGTTCTTAATATCTCAGCACGATTTATATGCTGTCGAACATATTCATAGTCATTACCTTCTTCGCGGTAGTAGCGAATTAAAAGGCTATTTGCCTGAAAGGCACTATCTACCAGATTTTGATCCAATGTACTGCTGAAGACCTGTTTCAAAGAGTCCTCATAGCTAAGCTTTTCCGTTTGGCCATAGGAATTGCCAAAGGCAAGAAGCATTAGAATAACCGGTATCCAACCTACATGATGCAGAGTACTTTTAACTCTCACTTGTTCCTCCTGGTGATAATTCATCGAAAGTACGTCTATTCCATTTAAGAATAAAGGATTAAGGCAGGGAGCTATTCGAATTTAACCTAAATCCTCTCCCTTATTAGAATTAATCGCATGAGCTTAAGGAAAGGTTTGCTTGCTAGTTGCTTGTTTTGCAAATTGCGCCTTCAAATTTTTTCATTTGAATCCCGAAGCGGTTCCCAGTTTTAAAATCCCAAAAATCATTAGGCAAACTGCCCGGTTCCTGAACGCAATAAGCGTTAGGTGGGCTACAAAGTTTGCCCTGAGCCTTTTTTTCAAGCCACTAAAGTTTCCTATACCTGAACGCGAAAAGTCCATGCGACTTAAGGCAAAACGCCATGAACTACTCACCAGGAATGCGAGTGAATTTTTAGTTTTTGAATTAAAAGCAGATGGGCCAAAAGTGCTTATGATTCATGGCTGGAGTGGCAGGGCCAGTCAGTTTCACAAGATTGCTGAACATCTACACGCCCATGGATATCACATCTTCTCCATTGAAGCACCGGAACATGGCGAACTGCTAGGTGCCTCCACCCACATGCTCAATTTTGTTGATGCCGTAGAAGAAACCGCCCTTCGTTTTGGACAAATTGACCTTGCTATTGGACATAGCCTGGGTGGAATGGCGCTATTTAATGTGCTGGGTCGAAATCAGTGGTTTGAGAAAATGGTGATTATTGGCTCACCGGCAAACATTCCCAATGTAGTTGGAGATTTCTGCGAGAAGATTGAACTCGACGATAAAGTAGCCAAGGGAATAATCCGTTACATTGAAAATCGTTTCAATCTTAAGGCGGAAGAAGCTTCATCTGACTATCTGTGTCAATTATACCGACCAGAAGGCCTAATCATCCACGATGTTTATGATCAGGATGTCCCGGTTGAAAATGCTCGTATCATGCATCAGAAATGGAGAGGCTCTCGCTATTTGGAAACGGAAGGCCTGGGACATCGCAAAGTTCTCCGTGATCAGAAAGTGCTGGATGCGATTTATGATTTCTTTAAGAACTAATGCACCCCACTCCTCGTATTTAGTAAAAAGAATTTATGAGAACTCTATTTGCGTCCCTATGTTTAATTTTCTTGTCAGTGGCTTGTGCCGGACAGGAAAGCCGTTCTAAAGATGATCAAGCGATGAAAGCGAAAATACAGAAAACCGATGCGGAGTGGAAACAGCAGCTCAGCCCCGATGAATACTATATCC
Source organism: Croceimicrobium sp. (assembly GCA_965279135.1). Taxonomy (GTDB): domain Bacteria; phylum Bacteroidota; class Bacteroidia; order Flavobacteriales; family Schleiferiaceae; genus Croceimicrobium. The sequence continues at coordinate 1,522,144 of OZ257133.1, forward strand.
TCCGTGAGGCGGGAACTGAACGTCCATTCACTGGAAAGTACAATCTACATTTCGAAAAAGGAGACTATCGCTGTGCGGCTTGTGATGCTGTTCTGTTTAGTAGTGATTCCAAGTTTGAATCGCACTGCGGATGGCCAAGCTTCGATAATGTTTCGGATAATGAAGCGATTATTGAAAGAGAAGATCGCAGTTTCGGTATGGTGAGAACTGAAGTCCTTTGTGCCAATTGCGGCGGACATCTTGGTCATGTTTTTAATGACGGTCCCACCGAAACCGGAATGCGTTACTGTATTAACTCCGTAGCCCTGGACTTTGATTCTAAAAAATCAGAGGACGAAGATTCTGACAAATAGCCCTTATTTTGCTTTATGCGAATTGATATAATAAGTGCACAACCTTCACTTATGGAAAGTGCATTTGCCCATTCCATATTGAAGAGAGCCCAAAACAAAGGTTTGGTTGAAGTGCATTTGCATAATCTCAAAGATTATGGCTTGGGTAAGCACAGTCAAATTGACGATTATCAATTCGGTGGAGGTGCGGGAATGGTGATGATGGTAGAACCCATCCTCAAGCTCATTAACGACTTACAATCTGAACGTAAATATGACGAACTGATCTATATGACCCCGGATGGTGATCTATTCGATCAAAAAACTGCGAATCAGTTAAGCCTTAAGGAAAATCTAATCCTGCTCTGTGGTCATTATAAGGGAGTAGATCAAAGAATCCGCGATCACTTGATTACTAAAGAGATCTCGATTGGCAGTTATGTTTTAAGTGGCGGAGAGCTTGCTGCCGCTGTTGTGAGCGATGCCATTATCCGCTTATTACCCGGGGTCTTAAATGACGAGTCTTCCGCATTGTCTGATTCTTTTCAAGACGACCTCCTTGCGCCTCCGGTATATACGCGTCCTGCCGAGATAAATGGCTGGAAGGTTCCCGATATTCTCACTAGTGGGAATTTTCCTGAAATCGAAGCCTGGCGGGAAGCTAAGGCTCTGGAAATCACTAGAGAAAAAAGACCCGACCTTTTAGGTGATGATCTTTTGTTAGATGATTGATTTATCGTAATATTGCAGCCCCAAATTGGGAATGAGATAGTTAACCTCTGGCAAAAATTGTGAATGTTGTCTGTCCTAAACAAAAAACATTTTTTGAAATGGATCATTTGATCAAGTACGTTCAGGAAGAGTTTACCAGCAAGAATGAATTTCCTGAATTCGCCGCAGGTGATACAATCACTGTTTACTATAAAATTAAGGAAGGAAACAAGGAGCGTATCCAGTTCTTCCGTGGTGTAGTACTACAACGTCGCGGGAGCGGAAGTACCGAAACCTTTACTATTCGCAAAATGAGCGGTAGTATCGGTGTAGAGCGTATCTTCCCGGTTAACCTACCTGCAATTGATAAAATCGAAGTGAACAAGCGTGGTAAAGTACGTCGTGCACGTATCTTTTATCAACGTGAACGTACTGGTAAGGCCGCACGAATTAAAGAAAGAAGAATGTAGCCTTTACTTCTGGATAATATCAAAGCCGCTCTTTTGTAGCGGCTTTTTTTATGTCCCTCTCCATGCTAAAAGAACGTCGCCCCAGAGGCTTTAAAATATTAGATCGTCACAAGAAACCCAAGAAGAGCATTTGCCTTTTTGCTCGCAATGGCTCTAGATATGTGGTGCTAATTAATTATTACTTTCTTGGAGTTTGTCTGAAAAGTAGACAGTACGAATTCAATAATATTGAATTGGCAAAAGCCACATTTAATAGATTGAAAAAGGAAAAAGATCCCGAGAAACTTAGCGCGCCGTTATTACGAAAACAGTCCGTCGGTTTTTAGCTCTACCCTCCTCATCGTTATTGTCGGCTATAGGCTTTTTCTCGCCGTATCCATGCCACTCCAGTCGATTTGCCGGAATACCGATGCTAATTGCATATTGATATACCGCTTTAGCCCGATTGCGAGAAAGATTCAAATTACTCTGATCATCACCTACATTGTCAGTATGCCCCTGAATATCGGCTTTTAAACGGTCATTTTCTTCCATAAAAAGGGCAAACTCCTCTATTATGCTCCTGGCAGCTGTGTTCAAATCCCAGGAATTTGAAGCAAACTGAATATCATTGAGAGTGTACTCTTTGCCAATCTCCATGGAAGACAGTTGCAAATCGGCCTGAACGGTGGGCTTCAATTCCATTTCTTTCGAGGATAGATATCGCGAGCTAAAGGCTGCTCCCTTCTTCTCCACTTTTACAATGTAATCCGCCGCTTCGCTTTTGGTAATCACCTTGGCAAATGCTCCGGTCTGCTGATCTACCTTAATTTCGGAAAACTCTTTGGTACTTAGATTCTTAATTTTAACCTTGGCATCTCTAAAATCCTCGCCTTCAGATGCTTCAAGGGTTCCTTGTACCAGGAAAACTTCTTCCGGACGAGCGTCTTCAGGCATTTCAAACTGATACAAATCCCAACCTGTATTTGCGCGGAGCGTATTGCTACTAAAATATCCGGTCTTTCCATCCAGGCTTACAAATAGGCCTAGATCATCTTTCTCCCCATTAATCGGATATCCAATGTTACTTGGTGCCTGCCAGGAAGTATCTACCATTCTTGAAAAGAAAATGTCAAATCCTCCCAGTCCGGGATGACCATTACTAGTGAAGTATAGGGTCTGAGAATCGCTATGGATAAAGGGCGATTTTTCATCGTAGCGGGTATTAATGCGTCCATCCAGCATTCGAGGGGCAGACCAATCACCATCCTCCTTGCGTTTGCATCGATAAATATCCAAACCACCAATCCCACCTTTTCGATCAGATGTAAAATAGAGCCATTCTCCACTGGCAGTTACGGAAACCTGAGATTCCCAACTGTCGTTTCTATTAATGTGATCTCCAACAGATCTAGGTGTAGACCAGTATCCATAGGCATCAATTTCTGAGTAGTAGATATCACAGTTTTTATACCCATCGATATCCTCGCATACGGTAAAATACAGTTCCGTATTATCGGCAGTAATACTAGGACCACCCTCATTATAACTACTGTTAAAGGGGCTAGGTAGGGGAGCACCTTGCTCAAAATCGCCAGTCTCCTTTCTTTGTGAAACGCAAAATTCCTCCACCATTCTGGTTATGGCCGCCGGGCCAGATTTTCGATCCCTCTTACGCGCTCTCCGGGTAAAATATAAGGTCTGCTGATCAGGAGAAATCGTGGCTAAATATTCATCCGCTTCTGTACTTAATCTTTGAACCGGTTTTGGATCAAAGGCCACTGCATTGCCAAAAAGCTTCTGCTTCTTTTTTGCTTCCTCAAGTGCCGCTTTGGCTTCTTTATCATAACCGAAATCTCTTTCCGGATTAGCGAGAAACCGCTCTATTAATGGAATCGCTTTGTCCAATTTGTTTTGCTCCATGTACATTACTCCAAGGAAGTAGGCAATTTCAGCCTTATAGTTTGGACATACTTCCATCAGCTTAGACCAAAGAAACTGGGCCTTACGAATCTCACCCTGTCGAACTTTCAACTCACCAAGGAGATAAAGGCCATGCGCATATTCCGCATTAAAACGCAATGCCTTTTCAAGATAACGCTCTACCTCCCTATAATTCTTTTGATTCCAGGCGCGCTGAGCCTTAGGCAATTGGTTACTCACTAGTTCTTCTACTTCCTGATCGCATTCCCCCAATTCCGGAGACTGAGCAGTTAACCAGATTGGGCTAATCGCCAGGCATAGCAGGATAACTCTAAACTTGAGCTTTAGCTCTGGCATCCTCCACAAGTTTTTGTTTTTGCTTCTCGGCCGCTTTAACTAGATCATCCGCTTGTTTGGCAGCTTCATCTTCCAGTTTCTGAGCCTTTTCATTAGCCTCTTTGCGGGTTCTGTCTGCCAAAGGTTTGGCGGCAGCTTTCTTTAAGGGATTAGATCCGGCTTCATCAAGAATTTTTTGGGCAGCATCTTCACCTTCCTTCCGTAGTCGATCCGCTTGTTTTTTGGCTTCCCCTTTAATACGATCACCATTGGCCCTTGCCTCAGCAATTAGCTTATCACCTTGTGCTTCAGCCGCTTTAACCATTTGATCAAGTTTAGCATTTACATCTTCCTTAACCTTTGTTTTAGCGTCATCAACTACTTGATTTATCTTCTCCTTAATATCCGCAGTGAGCTGCTGCTTTAAATCTCCTAGCGATGGACGCACTTCAGGATCAGTAGCAGTGCCACCGATTGCAACGGTCATCGGAATTGCTCCGGAGCTTAAACTTCTAAACTGACTTAAATACTTATCAGCTTTTAAACTGGACAGGGGCAGATCGGTGGTAAGGTTAAAATCCAAATCCTGCGCTAGACTCATATTTCCTCCTAACTCCGCCTTTTGGCCGGCAAGTTTGAAGTCAAATGGTTTTACTTCAATCAAGCCGTTTTCAATAGTAAACTCTAAATCCACATCGGATACCCCAATGTTTTGGTAGTCTGGATTATTAAGGAATGTGGCTAATTGACTGAATACCTTACCTCCTACCTGAACGGTGCGTGTGTTTAATACTCCCGAAGCATTTACCGAATTAAGGTCAGGACTCATATCATTGCCCAATTCAGTAGTCATATCCAATCCCATATTGTAGCTGCCCTCCATATTTTGCATTACGGGTGCCATCTGTTTTACAAAATCCAGCGATTCGTAACTCTCTTTAAAGGAGAAGTTGCGTATCATAAAGTCGAAATCAGCTATGGGTTGAGGAGGAGTTGAATTATAGGCTCCATTAATAGTTAGGCTGCCTCCCAAGAGATCCATTTTTACATTCTCGAGGTTTGCACTTCCATTGTTTAAGGTGATTGCTCCACCAAGATTTGCAATCTCAATTTGATCATACAATAGAGAATCTACTTTGGCTAACAACTTAAAATCAATGTTTTGCGGCAGTCGCACTACAGATTCACTGCTACTATCGGTAGCAGCATCTGTTTCTTCTGAACCTGCTTCACTCTCCTCACCCGCTAGTGCCAACAAATCTAATCTAGGGCTGTAGAAATCGAATTCTCCTTTTAATAGATCACCACGCAAAACATAGGCGATTATATTGTCTAGAGATCCTTCCATTTCCATCGTCTGACCCTCGTACTTGATTACTGTTGGTCCAAGCTTGGCAGATTGCGGACTCATACTTAATTCGGATTGAAAAACCTCTACGTCCATTCCAAGGCTATCTCCCCCAAATACCAACCCAGCAGCTTTTATATATCCTGAAGCCTTCAAATCTTCATATTGCTCATTATCAATCATGGACATACGGCCGGAAGTCGCCAGGTCCATATCAATTGCCCCTTTTAAATCATATCCATTCATAGGAACCACTGCCAAAATATCTTCAAGTTTAGCTTGGGCCCTAGCCATAAAGTCAAATTCGGGATCATTTAATGGATCTTGAAGTCTAAAAGTTGAATGAATCTCGCTACCGGCTATTTTAGCGTCCATTCGGCTAAGATTTACCAGCATATTGCCAAGGTTTCTGCTCTTATTTACCACTTCCAAATCCACATTTACATCTTCAACCGTTGAGGGTAGATCCGGATATTTGAAGAATCCTTCACGAACCATCAGGTTCAGATTGAAGCTGGGGTATATATCATTGATGTAGATACCCTGAACCAAACCATTAAGCCTGAACTCACCCCTGGTTTCCAGTTGATCAAACTCTTGATAATAAATTGCTGGTATTAAGGATATTAAACTTTTAAAGCTGTTATCCGGACTGGAGAACCTTAAATCCATGCTGATCCGTTCATCCGGCATGGCGAGCATACCTTCAAAATTGAGTTGCAGTCCATTAAGAGCTACAGAGTTTTCCCCAAAGGTGAAACTGAATTTCTCCTGATTGAGCTCCATATCGAAATCAGAAAGCAAATGCACTCTGTTCAAATACTTTACGCCATCCATCACGAAGTCCATAGATTGTGCCTCAGTTTGAGTCTGCAGATCTACAATATTCTCACTTAGATCACCCGATCCGCTATGCTCCAGGCCTTGCATTTTGAAATCGATGTTTCCCTGGCGATCTTCATATCTAAGATTAACATCGCTAAACTTCCACCCTTTTAATGCTACACTGAAGGCCGAACCGGTTTCAGTGGATTCAACAGATTCCTCAGCGCTACTGTCAACCTTTGCAATATCAAAGTTGGCACTTCCATCTTCTAAGATTAAAATATGCAGGTTTACTCCCTGAACATTGATCTTCTCTACGCTATATCGATCACCACTTATTACCGACATTAAGTCTATCGAAAGACCAAAATCTTCTACGGAAACCAGCTCCTGTCCTTCAAACTCCTCAATTCCGGTTATTCGCATGCCTTCCATGCTGAATCCGAAATATGGGAAGGTTGATATTAGGGAGACATCAACATCCTCAAAATCCAGTTTAGCATTTAAGTTGGCATTAGCTTCTTGTTTAATGCGCTCCACTATTGAGTCTTTAAAGACTATAGGTAGTATAAAAGCACTGGCTAAAAGGAGTACGACAAGGAAAAAGAGAAAGCGAAAAATTCTTTTCATTGGGGGTATCTGTTAGTCGTTAACGTCAGGTTCGAAAGTATCGTCTGTATTGTAATTCCTGGGGTAATTGAGTAGCTTCTCACGAAATGCAATAACCGAACTTACGGTAGCATCTCCGGTAACATTCACTACCGTTCTGCACATATCCAAGGGTCGATCGACCGGCAAAATAATGGCGATCCAGGCAGGATTTAAACCTACCGACTGAAGAACAATAATTAGCATCACTAAACCCGCACTAGGAACTGCCGCCGAGCCAATTGAAGCCAGGGTTGCGGTTAAGACAATCGTTAACTGTTGAGCAATACTAAGGTCAATAAGATGGAATTGGGCTAAGAATACCACTGCTACAGCTTGATAGAGACTGGTGCCATCCATATTCACCGTTGCCCCAATGGGAAGGACAAAACTGGTAATCTTCTTGTCAACACCCAGGTTATCCTCAACGCATTCCATCGTTACCGGTAAAGTAGCCGCTGAAGAAGAGGTAGAAAATGCTAAAGTTTGAGCCGGACTCATTGCTTTGAAAAATCCCTGATAAGGAATAATTCTCACCAGAAGTTTCAGGAGTAAGGGGTAGAATACAGCGACCATAAAGAACAATCCCAGCACTACAGTAACGGAATACCATCCAAGTCCTTTGAAAATGTCAATAACCTTAGAGACATCATCTCCGGCCATTTTACTTATAGTTCCAGCTAAAAGTGCAAATACGAAGAAAGGGGCTGCCTGCATGATGATATCTACCATCTTTAAAAACACCTCCATTATTCCATTCACAAATTTTACAACCGGCTCACTCTTATCCTTAGGAATAAAAAGGAGACTAATACCAAAAAAGAGGGCAAAGAAGATCACCTGCAGCATTAAACCATTATCGCCCAGAGAAATGAAAATATTAGACGGAATAATATCCACCAGGGGCTGCAAGGGGCCAGCTTCCTTAGCTACTTCCGCCATTTCCATCTTAGCCAGGATCTCAGGATCCACCACCTTATTGGCCTCTGCTTCTGCAACTACAGCGATACGATCAGCATATTGAGGATCGCTAAGGATTCGCATGTCATCTTTAATTGGTACACCGTATTCTCCGGCCCAAAGCTCGTAGCTAATGCGGTTATCTATTCGGGTACTTTCCTCGACTAATTTTCCCGGACTCACTGAATTAACCAAGACCAAACCAAGACTAACTGCTGTAAGAGTGGTTAGGAAATAGAAAATCAGAGTTCGGATTCCCAAACGGCCTAAACTGGATGGGTCGCCTAAACCGGTTACTCCAGAAATGATACTAAACAGCACCAACGGTACTGCAATCAGTTTTAAAAGATTGATGAAGATTACCCCAAATGGATCGATATATTTTAATGTGAACTCACTGAATCCCAGGATACTGCTCAATATGGCCCAAACCACACCTAAGGCCAGACTGATGAGGATTTTCCAGTGTAGGGCTAACTTCATATTTAAATTTTAGAACTTCTGTTTAAAAGGTAGTGATCCGCCAGGACTAAATTCGCCATGGCCTCAACTATTGGAACTGCGCGGGGCACAACGCAAGGATCATGTCTTCCCTTGCCTTTAATTGCAACGGTTTCGCCCGCTGCATTTACTCCCTGTTGATCCCGCATTATAGTAGCAACGGGTTTAAAAGCTACCCGGAAGTAAATCTCTTCGCCGGTGCTTATGCCTCCTTCGATTCCCCCGGCATGATTACTTATTCTATTCCCTTCCTGATCATAGGTATCATTATGCTCAGAACCACGCATTCTTGCAGATTCAAATCCACTGCCAATCTCAAAGCCTTTAACCGCATTAATACTGAGCATCGCTTTGCCTAGGTCGGCATGCAGCTTATCAAAAACGGGCTCACCTAAACCAGCCTCCACGCCGGTTATACGACAAGTAATAATTCCTCCTAGGGAATCTCCTTCCTTACGCGCCCGAAGAATTTCTTTCTCCATCAAGTCCGCACTTTCTGGATCGGGACAGCGAGTTATATGTTGATCAATTTGAGCTGGATCAATTGATAACTTAGGGTCCATATCAACCCTACCTACCGAGCTTACGTAAGCCGTTACCTGAACATTAGCAATTATTTGTGCGGCGATGGCTCCAGCCGCAACACGACTTGCTGTTTCTCTGGCAGAGGAGCGCCCTCCTCCCCGGAAATCACGATGTCCATACTTTTCCTGGTAAACGCGATCGGCATGCGATGGCCGGAAGTTATCCTTTAAATGGCTGTAGTCCTTTGATCGGGCATCATCATTTGGAATAATAAACGCAATGGGAGCGCCCGTAGATCTAGATTCAAATACTCCTGAAAGGACCTGAATCGTATCGCTTTCTTTCCTCTGGGTTGAAATACGACTTTGTCCAGGCCTACGGCGATCCAGCTGTTTTTGAACTTGATCAAGATTTAAATGAACTCCTGCGGGAAAACCATCAATGATCCCTCCAATGGCGGGTCCATGAGATTCCCCAAAGGTGCTGATTTTCAGTAATTTTCCGAAAGTACTTCCGGGCATGCTTAGAAAAAGAAGAATTAGGGCTTGAATTTACGCTCTCCAAACGGTAATAGCCAAGGGATGGGCTAAAATTTGAAAGCCCACTCTGCAAAGCGGGCTTTCTGGATAACCAATAAATCAAAGCAATGCTTGATTTAGGTTTAAAACATTTCAAAATTGGTTAAGTGCGAACAAATACTCTTGAAACATCTACTTAGCTTACGTAGGATTTAAAGCTATCGTTGGCACCCTATCCAATTTATTTTTCCTCTCTTTTATTCGACTTCCAATTCAAAGGACTAGCTCCGGTTTCACGTTTAAATGCCTTTGAAAATGTTGGTAAATCATTGTAGGAAAGCATAGTACTAATCTCCAGCACTGAAAGCTTATCATCTAATAGTAGATCCTTAGCTTTTTCAATGCGCCATTCCGTTAAACTTCGCGCTGGACTACAACCTGTTGCCTTCTTATATTGGCGTTGGAAATGAAAAGGCGACATACCTGCTTCCCTTGCTATATCCTCTAATCGAAGCGGAAGGTGTAAATTTCTACGCATGAATCTTCGCGCCCGAACAACCTTCTTAACCAGAGCTTGTCGGGTCGCTGGGTTAAACTCCCTTAGCCTTTGATTATAGCCCAGGAGCTCCCAGTCAATTTCCATTAACATCTCCTCCAGAATAGTATCAAAACCATTTTGATCAATACGTTTTAAATCATCTTCTAAATCATTGCAAATCATTTTAAGCTTCTCATTTAGATGACTATGTCTTTCAAAACGTAATTCGGGAATTTTCCTCAATGCATTTAAGGAGTAATCCAGAGCATGTTGTTTTTTGAGAACGGTGAAGAGATCTTCCAGCTCCTCTTCCTGATAATGCAGACATAGCCCACGAGACAAGGCCGATGATTCCTCTCGAAATGAATGATTAAAACTTAAATTTAGAAACAAACTTTCCCCGGGTGCTAAATGGATTCTTTTACCATTAAGCCAATATGTTTCATGACTATTATAGGCATACTTAATAGAATACCCGGAGGAATAAGAAAAACAAGATTTGGAATCAGTTTCATTCACCGCCCTTTGCAGATAAGGCTTTGATAAAAGTAAATGCTCCTGTACTCCTTCTCTCAAGCTCAAACTCGCCATAACACAAATTTCAGAGCTCGAGTAGCAGTGGTAGTGGTAACGGTTAGTGAAGCTAATTTTTAAAAAAATATTCAGAGAAAATGTTAAAGCCCCTTTTTTAACATGGCCTTAGCGGAATTTTAAGAATAATTGCCACAATAATTGTCAATTCTTGCGCACAAAAAATCCCGTCGAGGTAAAACCAGGACGGGATCAGATTATTTATCACTTCTCGTTAGAGGTGAATTACCTCATCGTATGCGGCGGCGGCAGCTTCCATAACCGCTTCGCTCATCGTTGGATGTGGGTGCACCGATTTAACAATTTCCATTCCGGTTGTCTCTAATTTACGAGCTACTACAGCCTCGGCTATCATCTCGGTTACATTGGCACCAATCATATGACATCCTAAGAACTCACCGTACTTAGCATCGAAAATGACCTTTACGAAACCATCGCTATGGCCGGCCGCTTTAGCTTTTCCACTAGCACTAAAGGGAAATTTACCCACTTTGATATCGTATCCCGCTTCTTTTGCAGCTTTTTCGGTCATACCAACCGATGCTACCTCTGGTGAGCAATATGTACAACCTGGAATATTACCATAATCCAAAGGCTGAGGATGATGACCAGCAATTTTCTCCACGCAGATTATTCCTTCCGCGGAAGCCACGTGAGCCAATGCCTGACCAGGAACGCAATCTCCGATTGCATAATAACCTTCTACATTGGTGGCATAAAAATCATCTACCACAATTTTACCCTTATCAGTACTAATTCCGACTTCTTCCAGGCCGATGTTCTCAATATTTGCCTGAACACCTACAGCAGAAAGCACTACATCGCAGTCAATTTTACTCTCGCCCTTCTTGTTTTTTACAGTTACAACACAACCATCTCCACTGGTATCCACACCAGTAACTTCGGCGCTGGTCATAACTTTTATACCTGATTTCTTAAAGCTTCGCTCTAATTGTTTTGATACTTCCTCATCTTCAACGGGAACAATGGTTGGAAGGTATTCTACTACCGTAACCTCGGTACCCATCGCATTATAGAAATAAGCAAACTCTACCCCGATAGCTCCGGATCCAACTACAACCATTTTCTTGGGTTGCTCTGGTAATACCATGGCCTGACGGTAACCAATGATCTTCTTACCATCTTGAGGCAGGCTAGGTAACTCCCGACTTTTTGCACCGGTAGCAATAATGATGTTCTTAGCGCTTACAGTTTTAGTGCTTCCATCTGTACCTTTAACCTCTATTTTCTTCCCTGGAATTACCTTTCCCTCGCCCATGATCACTTCGATCTTGTTCTTCTTCATAAGGAACTGCACTCCATTACTCATGCCCTCCGCAACGTTGCGACTGCGCTTTACTACCGCAGAAAAGTCTTTATCAGCAGTATCGACCTTCAGACCGTAATCTTCAGCGTGATTGATGTATTCAAAAACATTGGCACTTTTTAATAGAGCTTTAGTAGGAATACAACCCCAATTAAGGCATACTCCACCCAGGCTTTCGCGCTCAACAATAGCGGTTTTTAATCCAAGCTGAGAGGCACGAATTGCAGTAACGTAACCTCCGGGGCCGCTACCTAGAACGATTAAATCAAATTCCATTGATATATGATTTATTGATTTTAGAATTTGGAAGGCACAAATTTAGTAGAAAAGAAGCTTGACTATCCTTAAAAAGTCTTTTAAGCCGGTCGGATTGCAATGGCTGAAACCTCGATGTTCACATTCTTAGGTAAAACTGCCACCTGCACCGTCTCCCGAGCCGGAGCTACAGATTCATCAAAATATCGAGCATAAACTGAATTAATCCTTTGAAACTGATTCATATCACTGATAAAGATGCTGCATTTAAGGATGTCCTTCATTTGGCAGCCAGAAGCTTCTATTACCGCTTTCAGATTTTCCATTACCATCTCTGTCTCCGACTCAATATCATCTAAAACCAATTCTCCTGTTGCAGGATTTATTGCAATCTGTCCTGAGGTAAATACCTGATTGCCAAATATCGTGGCTTGAGAATAGGGCCCAATTGGCTCCGGCGCTTTATCCGTGTATACGATTTCTTTCATTTTTTGCTCAATTTGCCGTGAATTTATGAAGCTTTTACTGATCGATAATTACGATTCTTTCACCTACAATCTGGAGCACTATTTGAGCGCCTTAGGTTGTGAGGTGAACGTGCAGCGCAATCGTGAAATTGACCTGAATTCAATCACTCAATATGATGGTGTAGTTCTTTCTCCAGGACCAGGTTTACCTAAGAATGCAGGACTTTGTATGGAAGTGATCGAGCAGTTCTCCGATCGAATTCCAATATTAGGTATTTGTTTAGGTGCGCAGGCCATTGCGCAACACTTTGGTTCTGAGATTTATAATCAAAAGGAAGTAGCTCATGGCATCAGTAGAGTAGTTCATCGCGAAAAAGAATCCTGGCTATTAGAAGGCCTTGAGGATAGTTTTTCTGTTGGGCTCTATCACAGTTGGGCGATCAAACCAATGAATGGATTTAGCCAACATTTCAAAACAGCCGCTCTTCGTGGAAATGGAGTTTTAATGGCGTTTGAGTCCTATCAGTCGGCATTAGCTGGAGTTCAGTTTCATCCTGAAAGCATTATGACCGAAGGAGGTCGGGAAATCCTCAACAACTGGCTAAGGCGTGCGGCATCCTTCAGCCAGGAAATAAAAAAGCCCCGATAAATCGGGGCTAAATATTAAGCGTCGATGTTCGCGTATTTCGCGTTTTTCTCGATAAACTCTCTTCGTGGCGGAACGTCGTCTCCCATTAACATTGAGAAGATTCGATCGGCTTCTGCAGCACTATCAATTGTAACTTGACGCATTGTGCGCTTATCAGGATCCATGGTAGTTTCCCACAATTGCTCTGCATTCATCTCACCTAAACCTTTGTATCGCTGCACCCCTACCGAAGTCTTGCTTTCTCCAGAAAGCTTGGAAATAAGTAGGTCGCGTTGATCATTATCCCAGGCATATTCCTCTTTCTTACCTTTCTTAACTAAATACAAGGGAGGAGCAGCTATATAGATATGACCATTCTCAATTAGCTCCTTCATATAACGGAAGAAGAAAGTAAGGATCAAAGTAGCAATATGGCTTCCATCCACATCGGCATCACACATAATTATGATCTTGTGATAACGTAACTTACTGATATTAAGCGCTTTAGAATCCTCCTCAGTACCAACACTCACGCCAAGAGCGGTGAAAATGTTTTTGATCTCTTCGTTTTCAAAAACCTTATGCTGCATGGCTTTTTCAACATTGAGAATCTTTCCGCGCAGAGGTAAAATCGCCTGAAAGTTTCGGTCTCTACCTTGTTTGGCAGTTCCCCCTGCGGAATCACCCTCCACCAGGAAGATCTCGCAAATTTCAGGGTCAGTTTCAGAACAGTCAGAAAGCTTTCCTGGTAGGCTGGTTCCGCTCATCACGGTCTTGCGCTGCACCATTTCACGAGCTTTCTTCGCCGCTACTCTGGCCTTGGCCGCAAGAATAACCTTTTGTACGATCATGCGGGCCTCGTTCGGATTCTCTTCGAGATAGTTCGAAAGCATCTCGCCAACCAACTGATCCACCGCACCAGAAACCTCGGAGTTTCCAAGCTTAGTCTTGGTTTGCCCTTCAAACTGAGGCTCCATAACCTTTACGGAGATTACTGCAGTTAGACCTTCTCGGAAATCATCTCCACTTACTTCAACCTTTTCCTTGGCAAGCATTCCACTGCCATCTGCGTAACGCTTCAAAGTACGGGTTAGCGAACGTCTAAAACCTGCTAAGTGTGTACCGCCTTCGTGGGTATTGATGTTATTTACATAGGAATGGATATTCTCCCCATAAGAAGTATTGTAGTGCATGGCTACTTCAACCGGAATATCATTTCTTTCACCTTCCATGCTAATCACAGTAGGCATCAATTTCTCGCGGTTCATGTCGATGAACTCCACAAATTCACTCAATCCACCTTCCGAATAAAAGCGCTCGGAAATTGGCTTTCCATCCTCGTCAGTAGCGCGAAGATCGCTTAGCTCTATGCTAATTCCTTTATTCAAAAAGGCTAACTCCCGTAATCGGGAAGCCAGAATTTCATATTGATACTCGGTAACCTGAAAGATACTGGCATCGGGCTTAAAGCTCACAATAGTTCCACGGTAATCAGTGGTACCATCTTCCTTTAAAGGATAATCCGGAACCCCGCGTTGGTATTCCTGATGGTATTTTTTGCCTTGTCTATGTACATCTACCCTTAGGTGATCAGAGAGGGCATTCACACAGCTTACCCCTACCCCGTGCAAACCACCGGATACTTTATAGGAGTCTTTATCGAACTTTCCTCCGGCATGGAGTACGGTCATAACCACCTCAACCGCAGAACGACCCTCCTTTTCATGGATGTCGGTTGGAATACCCCTTCCGTTATCCTTTACCGTAATTGAATTGTCTACATTAATCGTTACCTCTATGGTATCGCAATAGCCTGCTAAGGCCTCATCTATGGAGTTATCTACTACCTCATAAACTAAATGGTGTAAACCCTTAACTCCAACATCTCCGATATACATCGAAGGTCGTTTACGTACCGCTTCCAGACCCTCGAGAACCTGAATGCTACTGGCACCGTAATCTTTTTGTACTTCACTCATATTCTTGCAGTTACGCTAAATGTGCTAATCTTCAAAGATACCCAAATTGTATGGGCTGTAAAGCCAATGGCATTGCGGAATTGCAGGCTTTTTCCACATGTTTTTAACAGTGGGGAGCTAGTAGTTGGTAATTGGTAGATGGTAGTTAGTAGTTAGTAGTTAGTAGTTAGTAGAAAGTAGAAAGATGTACGTACACAAGTCTCAAGTCTCAGATCTAAGCTCTTATATCTATGTTCTACCCTCCAAACAAAAAAACCGCCCAATAGGCGGTCTCCTTATGATTGGCTTCTTAAATGATTTTTAATCTTCAAAGCGTTCAATTATGGCATCGCTAACGCCGGTATTGCTAAATCCTCCGTCGTGGAAAAGATTCTGCATGGTAACCTTGCGAGTAAGATCGCTAAACATGGTGATGGCGTAGTCAGCACAATCCTCCGCAGAGGCATTGCCAAGTGGACTCATTTTCTCCGCATAGTTGATAAAGCCGCCGAAACCTTTAACACCGCTGCCTGCAGTAGTAGGAGTTGGAGATTGTGAAATGGTGTTTACGCGCACCTTATTGCGAACACCCCAGTGATAACCGAAACTACGTGCTATACTTTCCAAATAGGCCTTATTATCCGCCATGTCGTTGTAATCGGGGAAGGTTCTTTGGGCCGCTATATAGGTAAGCGCTAAAATGCTACCCCAGTCATTCATTGCTTCGCGTTGCCAGGCAACTTGCATTACTCGGTGGAATGAAACAGCACTTACGTCCCAGCCTTTTTCCAACCATCCGTAATTCAAATCTGTATAGTGTTTTCCCTTGCGCACATTAATGCTCATTCCTATGCTATGCAAGATGAAATCAAGCTTACCTCCCAATGCTTCCTCGGCCTTCTCGAAAAGGTTGTTGAGGTCATCCATATTGGTTGCATCTGCAGGTATTACCTCCGAATTAGTCTTAGCGGCTAGATTGTTTATCTCTCCCATACGCATAGCTACCGGAGCATTGGTAAGCACAAAACTTGCACCTTGCTCATGCGCTTTTTCAGCGATTTTCCAAGCGATTGAATCCTCATTGAGGGCGCCGAAAATTATTCCCTTCTTTCCAGCTAATAGATTGTTGGCCATTTCTCTGATTTAGTCGGCTAAATTAACATTATCAGTATTAATAATTCTCCTCTAAAAATTGTCTCTCTTCCTTACTGAGAGAGTCTGCTCCTGAATGCTTTACCTTCTCCAGAATACGATTTAGTTCCTTCTCTTTCTTAAACTGTTCCTCTTGATATTGATCGTCGATAGTCCTGTTTTGACTACCATCTCCAAAATTCCAGGCAAGCAGACGAGGTCGGAAGAAAAGGATGACGAGAAACACCACAGAGGGAACAACCAGATAGATAATAGTCATTGGATGTTGCTGCGCTGCATAGGGCTCAATAGCCATGGTGATAAACAAACCCGAAAGCGCTCCACCTAAATGTGCCTCATGACCAATATTATCATTCTGACGGCCCATTCCGTAAATGGAATAAAGGATAAACAAGAGTCCATAGATCCAGGCGGGAAAAAAGAAGGGTAGAAATATTAGACTTAATTCTGCCTGCGGAAACAAGACAATATAGCTGAAAATAATCCCACTTACCGCACCAGAGGCACCTACAGCGCGATAATCCGGATTACTTCGGTGAAAGAACCAAGCCAATAGGTTTCCGCCGACAAGACTCACTATATAAACTAATATGAATAGGCCGTCTCCGAGTCGTTCCTCTATCTGTCCTGCGAAAATGTAGAGGCTGAACATGTTGAAGAATAGATGAGTCCAATCAACATGTAAGAAGCCAGAGCTGAACAGTCTGTAAAATTGACCATTACGTAAATCTCCAATTCTAAGTAAACCCTGCTCAAATCGAGACCTATTCTGAAAGGCATACCAGGTGAGCAGCACATTTAGTGCTATTAAAACCAGACCAGCCGTCTTTAGCGAATACATGAATTATAGATTTCCTTTTTCCCTTTTAACCGCTTGAACCGAATGGTAAATACCATTTACCAAAGCTATGATTAATCCAATAAGGAAAACTTCAACGAAGGATAAACCAAAACGAACTATAAAATACTTCTCATAAGACTCCATAATCTCCTTCTGATTCGAATATCGGTTTTCAATTTCCAATTGGCCCAATGAACTATTCTCTAAACGCTCTTTAATCTCTATTAAATAGTTTTCTACATAATCATGACCGTGATTGATGAAATAGATTTCCCACATAAGACAATGCACCACAGAAGCGATAATGATTATGAAGAATCCGATTAAGAAGGCGCGGGAGAAATTCATCTCTCCTAACAAAAGTTTCTGTTGGATATAGCGCACTGCAAAAAATGCCGCTAAGCCAAACACTAGTATTATTAGAGCATACCTAAGGGTTTCAAATGATGAAGAGTTTAGAGATGATTGACCGACATTCACAAAAAAAGCCGCTCCGGTAATCAGACCAGATACAATGCCGAAAAGCCAAATGATCTTTCGCATGACTAAAAGTGGGTAATGCCACGAAAGTAGGAAATCCAAAACGGATCAAAACAAAAGCTCCATAGCTTTCCTTCCTAATATTGAGAAGGATTAGCTGGTATAAATTCTTAAATCAATTAGTTGCGTTCCCTTGAAAAGCGCTTCAATTTCGCTTCGCTACGAAATATCTCACCGGAAAAACCAAGAAGCAGAATCACCCCCATAATTATTAAGCCCAATCCCATTCCTTCTAATTCAAAGAAAGCCCAAATCAAAGCTCCAATAATTAAATATGCTCCAACCTTGAAAAAAATAGAGGGTAATAATGTCTGAGCGAAGACCCAATTCTTTCTATTACGTCTCGACCGATCCGACTTATATCCATAAAAGCTGCCAGGGTTTTTAGCAGGGAAAAAATAGGCCAGAAGTGCAAGTATCCAGAGCAGGCCGGCAAATCCCAAAAAAACTAAAAACAGAAGGTCAATCCGCATCCAGTTGGTGTTTGTGATTGTCAAATTTACTGACTGAGGTAAATTCTATTGTTCTTTCAATTTAAACTAAGGTTAAGATTTCGAGTTTTGTGGCTGAATGGCATTTTCATTTATTGAGGCATTTATCGTAAATCTGAGGATGAGAAAATGTGCTATAATGTAACTTCGTTGAAAACATCAAAATCATGCAAAAACCCCTAAAAAGTCTCTTCCTTTTATTACTCCTGACCTCTACTAGTCTATTTGCACAACAAAAGGATAATCGATTGTTAATGCTTGATTCTTTAAATCAAGTACTTACCCAAAACGAACAGCTAAGAGGCGCCTATGCGATTTATGTTAAAGGGGAGCTCTTTGCTTCAGGAAATTTAGGGGACCAGGAAGTAGATAGTGAAAAAGGCCTATACCGGATTGGCTCAATTTCAAAGACTTATACTGCGGTAATGATTCTGATGGCCAAGGAAGGGGGCCTACTCAACCTGGAGGATAAGCTAAGCCAGTGGTTTCCTGAAATTCCCAATGCAGATGAGATCAGTATCAAAATGATGCTAAATCATCGCAGCGGGATTCACAATTTCACAAATGATGCAAGCTATGCACAGATCATGTACAAAGAACAGGATCGAAAATCGATGATTGAACGCTTCGCAACGCTTGATCCGGATTTTAGCCCCGATTCGGATTTCAACTATTCCAATACAAACTATGTGCTGCTCTCTTATATCCTTGAGGATGTTTATGATAAGCCCATTGCGGAAATATTGGAAGAAAAAATCCAATCTAAAACCAAAATCAAACCTACCTACTTCTTTGAAAACGAAAAGCGTAGTGATCTTGAACAAGACAGCTACTACTGGACTGGTGAATGGCAAACGGCTGATAGGACTCACCCCAGTCTACCTTCAGGTGCCGGAGCTATCGCCTCTGCTCCCAGACAGTTATGTGAGTTTATGCGAGGCATCCATCAGGGGGTTTGGATAAATGAGGAAAGCGTAAATGTTATGCTAGATGAGAAGGCTTATGGATTGGGTATCATGCCTTTCCCGTATTTTGAAAAGAGAGCTTATGGACATAATGGTGGAATAGATGGATTTCTATCCCATGCTTCCTATTTCCCTAAAGAAGAAGTCGCGATTGCCGTATGCCTCAATGGTACGCAGTATCCCCTAAACGACTTACTTGTTGACCTTCTATCTATTTACTTCGAGCGCGAAGATTATAAGTTACCGACTTTTGAAACCATTAGCCTGGAAGAGGCAGTACTGGAACAGTATATTGGCACCTACAAGTCCAGCAATTTCCCTCTGGATATCAAGGTCTTTATTGAAAATGGCGCATTAAAGGCTCAAGCTACAGGTCAAGGGGCCTTTCCATTAAATTCCTCCGGCGAGCACAAATTCGAGTTTAAACGTGCCGGAATCAAAGTCGAGTTTCAGCCCTCAGAAAACCTGATGCTTTTTAATCAAGCAGGAATGAAAGTGCGCTTTGAGCGCTAGTTCAAAGTATCAGAGCACGAACCAATTCTTTAAAAGCCTGTTTCTATTTAAGTTATCATCCAACTATGTCCGACCTAAATATTCCCGATCACAATCTTGAACGCATCGTCATTATTGGTTGTGGTTTTGGAGGCCTCAATTTGGCTAAAAAGCTAAATCACCGGAGGTTTCAAGTGGTAATGATTGATAAGCACAACTACCATACGTTTCAGCCCTTGCTTTATCAGGTAGCCACCGCAGGTCTAGAGCCCGACTCTATTGCTTATCCTATTCGCAACATCTTCCGCAAATTGCCGAATTTCTACTTCCGTTTAGCGGAAGCACAAAAGATTGACGCCGAGGCTAAAGTCTTGCATTGCAATATTGGCAGCCTTAAATATGATCATCTGGTTATTGCAACTGGCAGTGGTACCAACTATTTTGGAATGGATAAGGTGGAATCGCTAAGCATGCCGATGAAGACGGTTCCGGAGGCTTTGAATTTGAGAAGCTTAATTCTACAAAATTTCGAAGCCGCTTCTTTAACTCAGGATTTAAAAGAAAGGGAGCGACTTATGAATTTTGCGATAGTGGGAGCTGGTCCAACCGGAACTGAACTTGCCGGAGCCCTGGCGGAGTTGAAAACTCATGTATTGCCCAATGATTATCCCGACCTCGACTTCAGAAGGATGTCTATCCATCTAATCGAAATGGCAAATAAAGTGCTACCTCCAATGCAGGATTTTTCTTCTTCGAATGCCCTAAAATATTTAGAGTCATTGGGAGTGCAGGTTTGGTTGGATACCGCAGTAAAAGACTATGATGGTAATACTGTAAGAACTAATAAAAAGGAAATTCCGGCCTCAACGCTTATTTGGGCCGCCGGAGTGAAGGGCAATATTATACCGGGCCTTAAAGAAGGCGAGGACTTTGAACGAGGTCGCTACCTGGTGAATGAGATTAATCTTGTTGGCAAGCACAGTCACATCTACTCCATTGGTGATGTTGCCGGAATGCAAAACGAGGCTACGCCCAAAGGGCATCCAATGCTCGCTCAAGTTGCTATTCAACAAGGATTAAATCTGGCCCGAAATTTCAATAGTAAAAGGGAGCAAAGTAGTTGGCGCAAGTTCTCCTATAAGGACAAGGGCACAATGGCCACAGTAGGTCGAAATAAAGCCGTAGCCGAACTCTACAATAAGTTTATGCTAAAAGGATTCCCCGGTTGGGCAGTATGGATGGCCGTGCACCTCATAAGCTTGGTAGGTTTCCGTAATCGAGTGGTAGTGTTCTTTAATTGGTTGGTGAATTACTTCAGTTATGACCGGAAAATAAGACTGATTATTCGTCCCTGGAATAGAACTGAAACCAATAGCCATGTGCAGTCTTAGTTATGTTCCATTGCATGAAGGATATGTACTAAGCCATAATCGTGATGAACTACCAGGCCGAAAAAGTTCTTCAGGGCTGGTTAATGCTCAGGACCATTCCTATCCTAAAGACCTCAAAGCAGGTGGCACTTGGATGGGAGTGCACAGGAATGGCTGGTCTGCCTGTCTCTTAAACGGGGGAAGTGTGCCCTATCTGAGAAAACTTCCCTATAAGCACAGCCGTGGAAAGGTTATTCTTCAGCTACTTAGTAATCCGAATTTAGAGGATTTCCAAGCCATAGACTGGAGTGAATATGAACCATTTACCTTAATACTGGCATTGAATAAAGAATTATGGCAATTGGTTCATAATCCCGGTAAAGATGAATGGACTGCACTGGATCCCAGCAAAGCCCACTTTTGGAGCAGTACGAAACTATATCACCCTAGTATTCGTCGAGCCAGGGAAAACCGATTTCGCACCTGGCTCCAACAAGCCGAAGATTTCAACTACCTCTCAATCCGTAAATTCCATTTAGATCCACAACTCAGCGCTACTAAAGGAGGATTGCTGCTTGAGAAAAGCTTTTTATTAAATACAGTAAGCTTTTGCCAATCGGTATGTGATTCACACTCTTTAAGCTTTCAATACGACTATCTTCTTGAAGGGATCTCCGACCAAATAGACTGGGCCGTCTCTTAAGAATTTCATCTACTCTTCTCCCCCATTTATCGACATCCAACCGGACACCACAGATTTCTCAGGAGTATCATAAAATTTTAATTCATTGATATTCTGTTACTTAAAAATATTTATAGTACTTTGTTTTGCATAGTACCTAATTATAGACATATCTTTGCTAAACAAAACATAAGAACATGAAAAAACTATTTCTAACGATGCTCTTGCCGCTCTGTGCTACCATAGCTCAAGCTCAAGAATCTGATCCGGTAGATCGCATATATGAACGTCATCCCGGAGAAAAGTTTAGCATTGGCTTCAATTTAAACGCCGGTCTATTTGATGATCTCGAAATTGACATTGACACCGATGAAGTGGAGCAACACATTGAGGGTACATTCCGACGTGTACGATTCATCTATTTCGAGGAATATGATGCCGCACTGCGATCTGAGAAAAAAATCATTGAAGAACTCTTTGATGAAGACTACGAACTGGCTGAAGTGCCCAAGGAATGGCAAGAGGAGAACAGTCAACTACTCATTTTTAAAAAGAAGGACAGTAGAGTTAGCCCTCATTTAATCATCATTGTAAATGACCGTGATGATCGCGACGTTACCCTACTTATTCTAAGTGGATCTATAATCTATAAAACCGATGCTTTATGAATTTGGAAAACACCAAAGCCCAAATGCGTAAGGGGGTTTTAGAACTCTGCATCCTAAATATGCTTAGAGGGCGTGATGCTTATGCAAATGAGATTATTGAAGAACTGAAAAAAGCGGAATTAATTGTAGTGGAGGGAACACTTTATCCATTACTAACACGCCTTAAAAACGGAGGCTTGCTTGCTTACCGATGGGAAGAATCAACTTCCGGTCCCCCACGTAAATATTATGCACTTACAGAATTAGGTAAATCCGCATTAAAAGAATTAAAACTGAGCTGGGATAAACTCCAGGAAGCTGTTAACCAAAGTATTGACGAAACCAACGAAAATTAAAACATCATGAAAAAGACACTCAATATTAATCTCGGGGGCATGATCTTCCACATTGACGAAGATGCCTTTAAAAAGCTGGAAAGCTATCTGACTGCCCTGCGTAAACAGTTCCATAAAACCAATGGAGGTGATGAAATCCTAAATGATGTTGAAATTCGACTTGCCGAGCTTTTTCGGGAGCGCACCGGACCAAGTAAGGAAGTAGTAAACCTTCAGGACGTAGAAGAAGTAATCTCCATAATGGGTAAACCGGAAGATTACCTTCAGGAGGAAGAAACCAGCAATTCATCTTATGAGTTCGATCCATTTTATAAAAAGAAAATGCATCGCGATGTTGATAATCGAATTATCGGAGGTGTAGCCTCTGGATTAGCCGCTTATCTGAATATTGATTCCATTTGGATTCGAGTTTTGTTTTTAATCCTACTATTTGCCGGACCAGGAATCTTTATTTACATCATCTTATGGATTGTAATTCCCG